>NZ_VFRP01000040.1 GCF_006385685.1 Amaricoccus solimangrovi
TGACGCGGGAGGCCGCCGCCGTGCTGCCGGTGAAGGCCCTTGTCACCTACATCGACTCCGGGGCGACGAGTCTCAGAACCGCCCGCGTCCGCCGGGCCGCGCCGATCGCGGCGCTTACCCCGAGCCCCGCCGTCGCGCGCCAGCTCGCGCTCGTCTGGGGCACCTTCCCGATCGTCACCCCGCCCGCCGAGGGGGTCCGCGCCATCGTGGCCATGGCCCGCGGGGCCGCCGCCGACCGCGGCTTCGCAGGCGCGGGTGACATCATCGCCATCGCCGCTGGTGTGCCTTTCGGCGTTCCCGGCAGCACGAACCTGCTTCGCATCGAGCAGTTGCCGGCGGGGTCGACGAAAGCTCGCGCAACGCCGCGCGCGCCGATATGTTCGAAACCGAAAGGGTCTGACCATGTCGGTCATCATCGACGTCGTAGCGCGTGAAATCCTGGACAGCCGGAGCAACCCGCCCGTCGAGGTCGATGTCCTGCTCGAGGACGGCGCCATGGGGCGCGCGGCGGTTCCCTCCGGCGCCTCGACCGGCGCGCACGAGGCGGTGGAGCTGCGCGACGGCGACGCGTCGCGCTTCGGCGGCAAGGGCGTGCTGAAGGCGGTCGAGTCGGTGGACGGCCCGATCGCCGAGGCGACCACCGACCTCAGCGCCACCGACCAGGTGGCGATCGACAGCCTGTGAAACGGCGCTTCGACGCGCTCGAGCTTTCCGCCGCGCTCAGTTTCGGGTACGGCGACGTCGAGATCGACCGAAGCTGGAGGGGCACACCCGTGCCCGCCGACTGCGTCCAGTGGTCGACCTCCGGCCAGGTCCGCGCCGCGTACATCCTCGGCGGCGACCGCGCCATGCCTCGCATCGGCCTCGGCTTCGATCATTTCGCCTCGGCGAGCTTCACCGAGGGTGGCGACACCTTCGCGCGGCTCGATGTGAACACCGACGCGGCGACCTTCGTCAGCCTGCGGCCGGCGGTGGAATTCGGTGGAGAGATCGTGAGAGCAAGTGGCACCAGACTGCGGCCCCACCTCACCCTCGGGGCGACGCGGTATCTGAACGACCCGGCCGTCAGCCTCGGCGCGAACTTCGCGAACGCGCCCGACAACACGCCCGACTTCACCGCGCGGACCAGCCTCGACGAGACCGTCTTCGACGCGAGCGCCGGACTCGACATGCTGACCGCCGGCAACATGACGGTTCGCGCCGAGGCGTTCCTGAGCACTTCGAGCAACAGCGAAGGCCACGGCGGCAGCCTGAAGATCGAGATCCCGCTTTGGCGATGAACCCGGACCCGGCCGTTGCCCCGCGGATGAGCCACGGGCCATGCTGATCCGGTGCCCAGGGGGAGAACCCGGCGATGTATGTTCGCGGCGGTCTGAACCCGCGCCGGCTGCCGCGGGGATCGTGGCGGCTCTTCCTCGTCGCGATCGTCCTCGCGGCGGACGCCCCTCAGCTGTTCCTCGCCACCTCCGGCCGGGGTGACAGTCCTGGCTTCTTCGCCGCTCTGGGCGGCCAGGTGATCACCGGCCCGACATTGACGAATGTCAACGATTTTCGCGGGATCCTCGTGTTGCCCTGAATCTCGCCAACGAAGCTCGCCTGGATCCGGAGCCAGGACCCTGGGTTCAGCAGAAGAGATGCGCGGTCGCCGGGTCGAAGGTGAGTGAGACGGTCTCGCCCCGGCTGAGGCCCGGGGCGGCCTCGTGTCCGAAGGGCAGGCGGATCGAGAGCGCCTCGCCGCGCGGGGTCACGGCCGCGACGTGGAAGTTGTTGCCGAGGAAGGTCACGTCGGTGACGGTCGCCGGCAGGCCGTCGTCGCGCCCGCGCGCGAGGCGGATCCGTTCGGGCCGGAGCAGCAGCGTCGCGGCGCCGGGCCGGGCGGCGCCGTGGACCGGAACGCCGCGCATCACCGACCCGCCGACCCGGATGTCGGCGAGCTCGCCCGGGTGGCGAGGATCTCCGCCGGGAGTGTGTCGCTGTCGCCGATGAACTCGGCGACGAAGCGGGTCGCGGGATGGGCGTAAAGCTCGGCGCCGGTGCCGACCTGTTCGATCCGGCCCTGGCTGAAGACCGCGATCCGGTCGGAGAGGCGCAGCGCCTCCTCCTGGTCGTGGGTGACGTAGAGGATGGTCACCCCGGTCTGCTGGTGGATCCGGCGGATCTCGTGCTGGATCTCCTCGCGCAGCTTCTTGTCGAGCGCCGACAGGGGCTCGTCCATCAGGAGCACCGGCGGATCGTAGGCGAGCGCGCGGGCGAGTGCCACGCGCTGCTGCTGCCCGCCCGAGAGCTTGCCGATGCGCCGGTCCTCGAAGCCTTCGAGCCGGACGAGGCGCAGCATCTCGCGCACCTTCGCGTCGATCTCGGCCTTCGGCCGGCGCCGCACCCTGAGCGGGAAGGCGATGTTCTCGCCGACCGTCATGTTCGGGAAGAGCGTGTAGCGCTGGAAGACCATCCCGATCTCGCGCTGGTACGAGGGCCGGTCGAGCAGGGTTCGGCCGTTGAGCAGGATGTCGCCCCGCGTCGGCTGCTGGAAGCCCGCGAGGATGTAGAGCGTGGTCGACTTGCCCGAGCCCGAAGGTCCGAGGAAGGTCAGGAACTCGCCCTGGCGGATGTCGAGCGTCACGTCGTGCACGGCGACGATGTCGCCGAATTCCATCCGCAGGCCCTTGATCTCGAGATAGGGGGCGGTCATCGGGCGTCTCCTTTGCGGAAGAGGGCGGCGAGCAGCATCAGGATCAGCGTCAGCGCGACGAGCAGCGTCGAGGCGGCGGCGATCACCGGCGTCAGGTCCTGCCTGAGCGTGGTCCAGATCTTGACGGGCAGGGTCTGGAGCGTCGGGCTCGACATGAAGATCGCCAGCACGACCTCGTCCCAGGACATCAGGAACGAGAAGATCGCGGCGGCGAAGAGGCCGTGGCTGATCGCGGGCAGGGTGACGCGCAGCTTCGCCTCGAGCGGCGTCGCGCCGCAGAGCACGGCCGCGTCCTCGATCGCCTGGTCGAACCCCTGGAGCGCGCCCGAGATCGCAATGATCGAGAAGGGGAGCGCCACGATCGTATGGGCGAGGACGAAGCCCGCGAAGGTGCCATTCAGGCCCAGCCTGAGGGCGAAGGCGTAGAGCGCCACGGCGAAGACCACCACGGGCAGGATCATCGGCGTCAGGAACAGCGCGCGCAGCGTCTCCGCGCCCCGGAAGCGGCCGCGCACCAGGCCGAAAGAGGCGAGCAGCCCGAGCAGCACCGAGAGCACGGTGACGACGAGGCCGATCCTGAGCGAGGTCCAGGCGGCTTCGATCCAGCGCGGATCGGCGAAGAGCTCGACGTACCATTTCGTCGTCCAGCCCGGCGGCGGGAAGATCAGCCACTGCGACGAGCCGAAGGAGAGCGCGACGATGAAGAGGATCGGCAGGAGCAGGAAGAGCGAGACCAGCGCGGTGAAGATCACAAGCGGCCATTTCCAGGCGCCGAGCCCGTCGAAGTTCAGCAGCATCTCACAGCCCTCCCGCGCGGCCGGGACCGAAGAAGCGCAGCTGCAGCGCGTAGAGCCCGAGGGTGACGACGAGGAGCGCGAAGGCGGCGGCGGCGCCCATCCCCCAGTTGACGAGCGATTGCACGAACTGCGCGATGAGTTCGGCCAGCATCATGTTCGCCGTGCCGCCGAGCAGCGCCGGGGTGACGAAATAGCCGAGCGACATCACGAAGACCATGAGCGCCCCCGAGAGGATCCCCGGCAGCGCGAGCGGCAGGAGCACGCGGCGCAGCGCCTGCGCCCTTGTCGCGCCGCAGAGCGCGGCGGCCTGAAGGATCGCCGGGTCGATCGCACGGATGACCCCGGTGAGCGGCAGGATCACGAAGGGCAGCATGATGTAGGTCATGCCGATGGTGACGCCGGTCAGGTTGTTCACGAGCTCCAGCGGCTTGTCGATGACGCCCATGGCCATCAGCGTCTTGTTGATCACGCCGGTGCGTTGCAGCAGCACCATCCAGGCATAGGTGCGGGCGAGCAGGTTGGTCCACATCGAGAGGATCAGGATTGCGAAGACGATCCGGCCGAGCCGGCGCGGCATGATCGCGAGCATCCAGGCGACCGGAAAGCCGGCGGTGACCGAGATGAGCGTCACGAGGCCCGAGACCAGGAAGGTGTTGAGGAAGATCCTCAGATAGGTCGTGGAGCCGAAGAGCTCGGCGTAGTTCCCGAGGCCGGGCGCGGGCTCGGTCACGCTCCGGAGCAGGAGCGCCGCGACGGGAAAGACGAAGAAGACGATGACGAGCAGGAGCGCCGGCACGACATAGGCGAAGCCGCTCGGCTCCGCCGCGCCGAGGGGCGCGGGCCGGGACGACACGGGGACGGCGACCGCGGGCATGGGCGGCTCCTTTCGTGAGACGGGTACGGCGGCGGGGTCGCGGCGGACAGATGTCCGCCCTACGGGTCAGGCGGTGGGGGGTAAGGCGGACAGCTGTCCGCCCTACGAAGGCGCGGCGCAGGGCGGACATTTGTCCGCCACTACCCGCGCCGCCGCGCTTACTCGGCCTGCCAGGCGTACCAGCGCGTACCGATCTCGTCGCGATGCGCGGCCCAGTATTCCATGTCCGCGTTGACCTGCGCCGCGTCCTGGGCGTCGGGTAGCGTCGCGCGCACCTTCGGGTCCATCTCGGAAGGCGCGTCGAGGTTGATCGGCGCGTAGCCCGTCGCCGCCGCCAACTCGGCCTGCGGCTTCGCGGAGGTCGCGAGCGCGATGAACTTCATCGCCTCGGCCTTGTTCTTCGCGCCCTTGGGCACCACGAGGCTGTCGGCGGCGGTGATGTTCTGGTCCCAGGAGGTCTCGACGGTCACGCCGGACTCCGCGAGCGCGGTCAGGCGGCCGTTCCAGAAGCTGCCGAAGGGCGTCTCGGCGGAGGCCAGCAGCTGCTGCGACTGCGCGCCCGAGGACCACCAGATGATGTCGTCCTTGATCGTGTCGAGCTTCGCGAAGGCGCGGTCGAGATCGAGCGGGTAGAGATCCGCCGGCGCCACGCCATCGGCGAGCAGCGCCGCCTCGATCACGCCCGGCGCGGACCATTTGTAGAAGGCGCGCTTGCCGGGGAATTTCTCGGTGTCGAAGAGGTCGGCCCAGGTCTTCGGGCAGTCATCGGCCGCGTCCCTGTTGCAGCCGATGACGAAGGCATAATAGAAACTGCCGACCGAGTAGTCGGTGACGAAGCGCGGATCGAGCTTCGAGCGGTCGATCACCATGAAATCGAGCGGCTCCAGAAGGCCGGCCGGACCGGCCTGCGCGGCGTAGTCGCCTTCGACGTCCACCACGTCCCAGGAGACGCTACCCGACTCGACCATCGCCTTGATCTTGCCGTAGTCGGTCGGACCGTCCTGCAGCACGTCGACGCCGGTCTCGGCGGTGAAGGGCTCGGCCCAGGCTTGGGTCTGGGCATCCTGCGTTGTGCCGCCCCAGCTCGTGAAGACCATGTCGGCGGCGGAAACGGGCAGCGCGGCGCTGACGAGCAGGCTCGCGAGGGTGGTCCTAAGGCGCATCGGTCGATCCTTCGTGAAATGGGTTTCGGCGTCGGGCGAGGTCGGGCACCGGCGAGAAGGCCGCCGGTTTCATGATCCTGGTCTCGGCGACCTCGATCAGGTCGCGGATGCGGGGCAGGAAGGCGATCCACTCGGGATCGGCGTTGAGCCGCGCCCGGCGCGCCTCGCGCTCGTCGAGCGAGGCGAAGGCCCAGATGTGGACGATCTCGTTGATCGGCCCGATCTCGGACGAATAGTAGCCGAGGAGTGTGCCGAGGTGCCGCTTCTGGATCGCGATCCCCTCGGCCACGGCGGCGAGATAGGCGGGGATCGCGCCGTTCTTGAGCCTGTAGGTGCGAATCTCGATATACATCAGCGCATCACGAACGGGTCGGGGATCGGGTCGTCGGAGGTGCGGAGCCAGACCGTCTTGGTCCGCGTGTAGTCGAGCGCGGCGGCGAGCCCGCCCTCGCGTCCCTGCCCCGACAGGCCATGGCCGCCGAAGGGGGCGATGGGGGAGACGGCGCGATAGGTGTTGACCCAGACGACGCCGGCCCGGAGTGCGCGGATCATCCGGTGCCCGCGCGCGAGGTCGCGGGTGAAGACGCCCGAGGCGAGGCCGTAGGGCGTGTCGTTGGCAAGCCGGATCGCCTCCGCCTCGGTCTCGAAGGAGACGACGGAGAGGACCGGCCCGAAGAATTCCTCCGCGAGCGCGGGGGCGGTGGTCCCGTCGCAATCGAGGATCGTCGGGCGCCAGTACCAGCCGGGGCCTTCGACGGGCCCGCCGGTGATCCGCTTCGCCCCCGCCGCCTCGGAGCGGGCGACGAGGTCGGCGACGTGGCGCAGTTGCCGCTCGGTCGCGAGCGGGCCGACCTCCGTGCCCATGTCGAGCGGCGAGCCGATCGTGACCGCCTCGGCCTTCTCCCTCAGGCGGTCAAGGAAGGCGTCCTTCACGCTCCGCGCCACGATCAGCCGCGACCCTGCCACGCAGCTTTGCCCCGCCGCGGCGAATATGCCGGCGACCTGGGCGTTGGCGGCGCTCTCGAGATCGGCGTCGGCGAAGACGACGAAGGGCGACTTGCCGCCGAGTTCCAGCGAGGTCGAGGCGAGGTTCTCGGCCGAGTTGCGCACCACCGCCCGGCCCGCGTCCGGGCCGCCGGTGAAGGCGATGTGATCGACGCCGGGGTGGCGCGTCAGCGCCGAGCCGCAGGTCGGTCCGAAGCCGGTGATGACGTTGACGACGCCCGCCGGGAAGCCCGCCTCGTCGATCAGCCGCGCGAATTCGAGGAGTGGGCCGGGCCCGTCCTCGGAAGCCTTCACGACCAGCGTGCAGCCGGCCGCCAGCGCCGGGCCGATCTTGACCGCGGCCAGGAAAAGCTGGCTGTTCCACGGGACGACGGCCGCGACGACGCCGACCGGCTCGCGCCGGAGCCAGACTTCCATGTCGGGCTTGTCGATCGGCAGATGCGCCCCCTCGATCTTGTCGGCGAGCCCCGCGTAGTAGCGGTAGTAATCCGCGACATAGGCGATCTGGGCCGAGGTCTCGCGGATGATCTTGCCGGTGTCGCGCGTCTCGATCTCGGCGAGCCGGGCGGCGTTCTCCGTCACCAGATCGGCGAGCCGCGAGAGGAGCTTGCCGCGCGCCGTCGCGGTCATCGCGGGCCACGGTCCCTCGCGGAAGGCGCGGGCGGCGGCGGCCACGGCGCGGTCGACATCCGGCTCGCGCGCCTCGGGCATTTCCGCCCAGGGCTGCCCCGTCGCCGGATCGAGACTCGGGAAGCGGGCGGAACCGTCCTCGAAGGCGCCGTCGATGTAGTGCTGGAACCTCATGCGAAGGCCGGCATCACGTTGGAGATGAAGCGTTCGAGCGAGGCTTTCTTGCGGGCGAAGCTCATGCCGGTGTCGATCCAGAACGAATATTCGTCGTAGCCCATCGCCTCGTAGGCCTTGAGGCGGCCGATCACGGTGTCGGCGTCGCCGACGACGTTGTTTGTCCGCATCACCTCGGGCGAGATCATCGGGTTCTTCAGTTCCTCGTCCGACAGCGGCGACATGAGGCCCTGACTGATCTCGCGCTCGTTCCTGAACCAGGCGAAGAAGTAGTTGTAGTAGACCGAGATTTCCCGCGCGGCCGGTTCGACGTCCGCCTCGTCCGAGCCGACGTAGGTGTGGCGCAGGAGCATGATCCGCGGGCGCGGGGTTTCGGGAAATTTCGCGCAGGCGGCGTCGAACCGCTCCATCAGCGTGGTGACTTCGCCGTCGTCCTGCCAGAGCGGCGTCACCTGGACGTTACACCCGTTCGAGACCGCGAATTCATGGCTGTTCGGATCGCGCGCGGCGACCCAGATGGGCGGATGCGGCCGTTGCAGCGGTTTCGGCGCGGAGGTGGTCTTCGGGAATTGCCAGAACGCGCCCTCGTGCGCGGAGTCTCCGTCCCAGAGCTTCTTGACCGCCGGGATGAGCTCGCGCATCCGCTGCCCGGCGTTCCAGGCGTCGAGCCCGGGCATCAGCCGCTCGTATTCGAAATTGTAGGCGCCGCGGGCGATGCCGATCTCGAGCCGGCCGCCGGTGATGATGTCGGTCATCGCCGCCTCGCCCGCGAGCTTGATCGGGTGCCAGAAGGGCGCGATCACAGTACCGGTGCCAAGCCGCGCGGACTTCACCCTCGAGGCGAGGTCGGCCAGGTTCAGGAACGGGTTCGGCGCGATGGTGAAATCCATCCCGTGATGCTCGCCGGTCCAGATCGAGGACATGCCGCCCCGGTCCGCGATCTCCGCGAGCGCCACGAATTCCTCGTAGAGCTCGGCATGGCTCTGTTCGGGCGTGAGGCGCTCCATGTGGACGAAGAGGGAGAATTTCATCGTCAGGCCTTTCCGTCGAGGGGATGGACGCGCCCCCGGGTCTCGTTGCCGAAATAGACGCCGAAATTGCCGAGCGCGCTCTCGGCGGCGAAGCGGCGCACGACGTCGCGCGTCGGCCCGTCCGCGATCCGGTCGTAGGGGATCTCCGTCAGCGGCACGAAACGGCCCTCGCTCGGCGCGCCGAAGCCCGCGTCGCAGCGGTAGACGATATGCTGCCAGCCTCGGGCGCGGTCCTCGTAGACGGAGTAGACGAAGCCCACATGGGTCGGCAGGCCGATCCGCGCGAGCAGGAAGGCGCGCAGCGCCGCGGGCGAGTTCGTGGTCTCGATCGGCGCCTCGGGCAGGGTGAGCGGGCCGTCCTCGCCGCCGAGGAGCAGGATCGCGCCGTCGCGCTCGACCACGGCGCCGACGCGGGCCGCGCCCTCGGCCGCCGCCGCGACCGCCGCGCCGAGCGTGCCGGGCTTCACATAGGCGCCGCGCGCATAGCCGAGCCCGTTCGCGCCCGCGTCCTCGAAGGCGCGCACCCGGCCGATCAGAACGGCGTGATCGCCCGCCTCCACGATCTCGTGCGTGGCGCAGTCGAACCAGGCGGCCGCGCCGCGGATGATCGGCGCGCCGTTCGGCGACGCGCTCCAGTCGATGCCGGCGAAACGATCGTCGGACGGACGGGCGAAGGTGTTCGAGACCCCCTCCTGATCCTCGGCGAGGATGTTGATGGCGAACCCGCCGGCGCCGGTGACGGTGGCGTAGTTGTACGACCGCTTCGCGAGGCAGACGAGCAGCAGCGGCGGGTCGAGCGAAACCGAGGTGAAGGAATTGGCGGTGAAACCGATCGGGTTTCCCTCCGCGTCGGTCGTGGTGACCACGGTGACGCCGGTCAGGAAGGCGCCGAAGGCTCCACGCAGCGCGCGGGGATCGAGCGTCTCTGTCATCGCGCCGCCTCCTCGGTGAGCCAGGTTGCAAGCGCGGCGTTCACGGCGGCCGGCGCGGTCATCGGCGCCATGTGGCCATGGCCCTCGATCACCACGGCGGTCCCGCGCGGCGCGGCGGCGGCCATGGCGCGCGCCATGGCGGCGGTGGAATTGGCATCAAGCGCGCCGGTCAGGAACAGCGCGGGGCGGGCGAAGCCGGGCCAGACATCGGCGTAGGTCGCGTCGCCGGTGGCGAAGGCGCGGTAGGCGGTAGCGTAGCCCTCGGCGTCCACGGTCTCGAGCCAGCCGCGCACCAGCGCGTAGGCCGGATCGCCGGTCTCCGTGCCGAACCAGCGTGCGAGCGGGCCTGCCGTGTCGCGATGTCCCGAGCGGAGCGCCTCGGCGCGGGCGACGACCGCGGCGCGGGCCTCCGGCGAGCGGCGGTGGACGCCGCAGAGGAGCGCCACCCGGTCGAGCCGTTCGGGATGCTCGGTGGCCATGCCCGAGGCGATCAGAGCGCCCATCGAATGGCCGGCGAGGCTCGCCCGCTCGATCCCGAGGTCATCGAAGACAGCTGCGAGCCAGGTGACGAAATCGGGCAGCTCAGCGCCGGGGGCCAGTGGGCGGGCGCCGCCGTGGCCCGGCAGGTCGAGCGCGATCACGCGGTTGGTCGCCGAAAGCGCGGCGATCTGCGCCGCCCAGGCTTCCGCGCGCAGGCCGACGCCGTGCACCAGCACGAGCGGTTCGCCCGCGCCCTCGGCCAGGTAGGCGGCGCCGGAGCGGGTCTCAGACCGCGGCGGGATTGTCAACGGCATGGCCAAGATCCTTCAGGTCCTGATAGCGGTCGCCGATCCGGTGATGCGGACGCCCGCCGGCCGAGGCGCCGAGGGCCACGACGATCTCGTCAGCCGCCGGCGCGTCCGGGATCGCGGTCTGGATCGTGAGGTAATGCGAGCGCCGCCCCTCGTCGTTCTTGTCCATGAGCGGAATCATCACGGGCGCGTTCGCCGGCCCGCGGGTGTTGCAGAAGGCGAGATAGGATTTCGCGCCGACCGCCTCGCGGTAATGGTTGCCGAAGCGCAGCGTGTGGATGAGCGCGGAGGCGTGCTCGATCTCGCCGTCGAGGCCGACGACCGCGGCCTTGCCGTAACCCTCGACCGCGGCGCCGGAGCCGACGGCGTCGATGATCATCCGCGTCAGCGTCTCGCCGAGCACCGGGGCGACCGCGTGGATCGCGGGCTTGAGATCCTCGACGAATCCCTGCCCGGCCCAAGGGTTCCGCACCACCGCCATCGCGGCGAAGAGCCGGAGCGGCCTCGGCGCCTCGCGTCCGCCCTCGATGAGCGTGGTCTCCTGCCACAGCAGCGTCTTCCGGATCCCGAACGTCAAGGTCTCGCTCCCCATATGCCGACTCGATTCGTCATACGGTCTTATGGTATACCATCATATAGCGCTGTCAACGTTGTCCCGTGGGTCGAGTGGAGTTATGACGAGCAGATGAACGAGAATGCGTGCGAAATGGGCAATTTGCGGATTGATTCGCCTCCGACCACGCTCCGCGCGATCGCGCTGGAGCGGATGCGGCGCGCGATCATCGCGGGCGTGTTCAAGCCTGGTCAGCGGCTGGTGGAACGCACGCTCTGCGAGCAGCTCGGCGTCAGCCGCTCGGTGATCCGGGAGGTGATCCGTCATCTCGACGCCGAGGGGCTGGTGATGACCACGGGGCAGGGGCCGGTTGTGGCCAAGCTGGCCTGGGACGACGCGCGCCAGATCTACGAGATCCGCGCCGCGCTCGAATCGGCCGCCGTCGAGGCCTGCGCCCGGGTGGCGGACGCGGGCGTGAAGGCCGAGCTGCGCGCGGCGGTGGACGAGATCGAGCGCCGCGCGGCGGAAAGGGACTGGATGGCGGTGCTGGAGGCGACCGAACGCTTCTACGACGCGATCTTCACCGCCGGGGGCCATACGGTCGCGGGCGAGATCGTGCGCCGCCTGCACGGGCGGGTTGCGCAGCTCAGGGTGCTGACGCTTGGCTCGGAGAACCGCCGGGTGACGGGGCCGAGGCGCATCCGCGAGATCTGCGAGGCGATCACCGCGAACGACCCGGAGGCGGCGGGCGCCGCCTGCCGGACCCATATCCGCGAGGCCTGCGCGATCGCGGAGCGGCTGCTCGCGAAATGACGGAAGGGGGAGAAATGGACGCCGATCTGTTCGAGAAGGGTCTCGCGGCGCGCAAGGCGACGCTCGGGGCGGACTATGTCGAGAAGAACCTCGCGGCGGCGGATGATTTCAGCCGTCCGTTTCAGGAGGCGATGACCGCCTGGTGCTGGGGCTTCGGCTGGGGCGACGATGCGATCGACCCGAAGACGCGCTCGATGATGAACCTCGCGATGATCGGCGCGCTCGGCAAGATGCACGAATGGGAGCTGCACTGCCGGGGCGCGCTCAGCAACGGTGTGACGCGGGAGGAGATCCGCGCGATCCTCCATGTGATCGGCATCTACTGCGGCGTGCCTCAGGCGCTCGAATGCTTCCGGGTCGCGCGAAAGGTGCTTGGTGAGTCGGACTGATCGTTCTCATCGTATGTGCGCGTGTCCCCCTCGCGGGGCAGACCGCGCCATATGTCGCGCGGCCACGGAGATCGGGCGCCCGCGAAGTCGCGCGCGATGGCCGTGATCGTCGCGGCTCCTCCGTTGGCCCCGGTGTGCTGATCCAATCCGCTGGCCCCGGGGCGCGAGGTTGCGCGGGTTGTTATCCCGCGCGGCGCGGATCGGGGCTCATGTTGCCCTTGGGGAGTGGCTCGCGCCGGGGGTGTGGCGCGAAGATCCCACGGCTCTCAGCTTGCGCTGCCGGCGGAGATGGTCGCCGAAGCGTGGCGCCAGATGCGCCGCGCCGCGAGGGCGACGATCCTGACCACCATTGCCCACGTGCTCATCACTACCCGGGAACTCCGCGCCGAAGGCTTGGCAGGAAACCCCGTGCTCTGGACGCGGCCCGGACCGGGCTCGAGGTCACGACGTGCCTCGGCGGGAAAGACGTTCGACGAGGCGTGTACGCGACGCTGGAGATTTGGCCAGGGCGAAGGAAACGAACTGCGTCCGCCGCGTCTGTCCCGCACCGGGCACGCCACTGGTCGGGTCATCGAGAACTCGTCTCGTTTTCGGGCAATCCGAACCGCCCCTGCTTGGTGCCAACGTACTGCACGATCCCTTCCCGCGCGGAGCGAAGCACCCGGACGCGGATCTCGAAGACGCCGCTGAGCCCCGCGTATTTCCCCGTCCCGCCGACCCAGCGACCGGTTCCGACGTTGTCTCCCTCGAGAGGCTGTTCGTCGAAATCCGCCCGTTCGAAGATCTGGTCGCCATCGGCGTCGGTGTAGGCGCAGCGCACATGCTCCTGAAAGGTGCCGGCCGCCTCGTCGGTCTCCCAGATGCCGAGGCAACGGCCGGTCTGATGGTCGAGGAACCGCGCGTTCTCAGCGTTCATCGTCGTAAGCGTCGAATTCACGATGCCCGCGAACCGGGCAGGCCCGATCGCAACCGGCGGAACGCTGTCCTCCGCGTAGCCGACGAAATTGGCCGCGAACGAACCCTCGCCCGCCACCGACTGCGCCTGAGCCGCGAGGCCCGCATGCATCGCCACGACCGACAGGATCACCGCCGTCGGCCACCGACGAGTGACCGTGCCGCCCTCCTCAGCAGCCCGCGGGGTAAAGCCGGGGTTCCCGGAGTGTCGCCTCGGGTGGGTGATACGCGGCGTTTCTCCCATATTCCTTGGCCTCCTCCCGTCGGTCTCCGCCCTCACGTCGGACGAGCGCCAACGGCGTCGCAGCCTCGGCGGTCGCGGGCGTGACCCACAGCGCCATCGGCCTCTCGCCGTCCCCGACACTCGCCGGCCGGCTCCGCGCCCAGTCCAGCACCTGCGCCGACAGCGATGCGATCGCGAGCGCGACGGCGGCGCGGCCAATCCATGTTCCGATGGTTCGGGTCGCGCGAGGCGCGGGCGCGGGCCTGCGCGGCGCGCGGCGCATCGGCGGAAAGCGGCGGCCGAGCGCGGCGACCACCCGGGGGCCGGGCTCGATACCGAGATCCTCGCGGAAACGCGCAGCGCAGCGGTCATAGGCCTCGCGCGCCGCGCCCGCGCGTCCGACCCGCAGGCAGAGTTCGATGAGTTCGGCCTGCGCCTCCTCATCCAACGGATCGAGCGCCACGCGCCGGCGGGCGGCGGCGATCGCCGCGTCCGGCTCGCTCCGCCCCGCGAGCACACGCGCCGCCCGACGGTGCAACTCGGCGCAAGCGAGGTCCAGTTCAGCGCGCTTGTCGCGCAGCCATGTCTCGAACTCGGGGGCCGGGACATCCAGTCCGGCGCAAAAGGAGCCCCGGACCCGCGCCGAAGCCTCGAGGATCGCCGTCTCGCCACCTCCGCGCAGGGCCGCGACGAGCGCGTCGAGATCGCTCTCGACCGCGCCGGAGACCAGCCAGACCGCCTCGGCATCGGCGGCGAGCGCGTCGCCGGCCGCGCCCAGATGGGAGCGAAGCCGGACAAGGCACTGCCGCAGCGCGTGCCGCGCCGCCGAGCTGGAACGCGCGTCACTCCAGATCAGTTCGACGAGTTCGGAGCGTGTCGCGCGGTTTCCGGCGCAAGTTGCCAGAAAGGCGAGAAGCGCCGTCGCCTTCGGCCCCGGATCGCGGATCGCCTGCCCGGCTGGGCCGACGAACCGGGGCGCTCCCATGAGCGATATTCGAAGACCAGGCATGCCGTCGCCAACTCCTTCTCCCCATTCCTAACACGGGACACGCGGATTCCGGCCTGAAAAGCGCCCTTTCAAGGCATGCGGCCCCGGAGTGACGGTGGCCGTGACGCCTGCGTGACGCCGGCGGGCGCAGGATTCCTCCGGCTTGGGGAGTATCCAGGCGAATCAGGCAAAGGAGACGGATTGATGGATATGCGCTCCATTCTGACCGCGTTCTCGCTGACGACCGCGGTCCTGACCCCGTGGGAGACGTCGCTCGCCGATGACGGCGCCATGCAAGTCGACGGTGCCGAACTGTCCTATTCGGAGCGGGGCGAAGGCCGCCCGGTCGTGTTCGTTCACGGCGCGCTCTCCGACGCGCGGATCTGGGACGGCTACGCCGGAACGATCGCCGCGCAGGGGCGGTTCATGGCCTATACCCAGCGCTATTTCGGTACCGGCGACTGGCCCGACAAGGGCGAGCGGTTCTCGCGCGAGACGCATGTCGGGGATCTCATCGCCTTCGTCGAAGGGCTTCACGCGGGCCCGGTCGATCTCGTCACCTGGTCCTACAGCGGCGAGATCGCGACCTACGCCGCGCTGCGGCGCCCCGATCTCTTCCGCTCGATGGTCCATTTCGAGCCCGATGTCGTCGCGCTGCTCGACGGGCTGCCGGGCGCGGCGGCGGCGAACGCCCAGGCGGAGTCGACGCTCGGCCCCGGCATCGCCGCGCTCGAGGCGGACCGGCCGGAGGAGGCCGCGCTCAGGTTCATCGAGGCTGTGTTCCGGATGCCGGAGGGCGCGGCCGAAAACGAACCCGAGCCCTTTCCAGCTTACTGGCGCGAGAATGGACGAACGCTGCCATTCTTTGTTGCCATGGAGCCGGGTCCCGCGATTTCCTGCGCCGATCTCGGAGCCCTTCGCGTACCGACGCTGATCGTCGTCGGGACCGACACGCTCGTCAGCTTCGCGATGGAGGCCGAGCAGCTCGCCCGCTGCTCCGGCAATGCGTTGCTGACGCGAATGGAGGACGTGACGCACGACGGCCCCTATCGTCGGCCAGACCGTTTCGCCGAGCTGATCCTGGCTTTCCGCGCGATCGTCGGACCCGAATGAGGCGCCCTCCGGGAGGCTATGGCCATGATCGAACTCATATTCGTCGCCTGTCTCCAGAGCGCGCCGGAGACGTGCCGCGAGGAGAGGATGCTGTTCGTCGACGCGCCACTCCTCGGCTGCGTTCTCGGCGCGCAGGCCGAACTCGCGACCTGGGTTGCCCGGCATCCGGATTGGGGGGTCCACCACTGGACCTGTCGCGCCGGAGGCGCCTCCGAGCGCGAGGCGTAAAGGCCATGCCGGACCGCCGACGCGGAAGGCCAAGTTAATGTGGCCGACCCCTGCTGACTGCCTGCGCGCGGCCTGCTACACGAACATAGCGGTCAGCGGCCAGTTCGGCCTCTCGCGTCGATCGGGTGGCGATGCGCAAGCTGGCCGGTGCGATCCCGGCGCGAGCCTTCTGACTTGAACCCGTGCCGAAATATCCCGATGCCACTCTATATCCGGGATCCGGAGGTCGCCGCCCTGGCCGAGGAGGCGGTGAGGGTTCTTGGCGCGACGAACAAGACCGAAGCCGTCCGCGCCGCCCTGAAGACCACCATTCTCGACGCCAGGCGCCGGACGCCGCTGCGCGAGCGGATCGAGGCCGCGCGCCGGCTCGCCGACGCGCTCGGCCCCGCCGATCCCGCCTATGACCACGGGCGGGACATGCATGCGCTCTGGGAGGAGTGAACCGGTGCTTCTCGACGGGAGCGCCATCGTTGCGATCCTGAACCGTGAGCCCGGCTCGGACGAGCTCGTGAGGCGGATCGAGGCCGGGACCAACGTCAGGACGCCGCTCTTCTCGCCGCTGAGCCGCTTCGAGGCGATCGTCAGCCTTGCCCGCTCGCGCCCGGAAATGCCTCGTTCCGCCTCGGCCGAGCTGATCGCGGCGGCGGCCGAAGCCGTCGACCAGCTGCTCACGGAAGCCGGCGCCAAGAGCATCGCGATCAGCGACGATATCGGGACGGGCGCCTCGAATGCCGCCCGCACCTATGGCCGCGCCGTGAGGCCTCCGGCGGATCTGAATCCTGGCGATTGCTTCGCCGATGCTTGCGCGAGGACCAGAGGCGTCGCCTTGTTCTACAATGGCGACGACTTCGCCAGAACCGATCTCGCGTAGGGAAGGCCGCCGTATGAGACGCCAGATCACCTGGATGGTCGCGCCGCCGGAGCGACTTCATCGGGCCTTGCGCTGAACCCGGAGCGCGGGCGCCAGGATGAGAACGCGAGGGACGGGAGGTCGCCAATGTGGCAGCCCGCGGAGAGCTACCCCGATCCGGCGATCGAGTTCCTGGCCGAGGAGTTCCGGGGCACCGTGCCGCTCACTTATCGCCGCGGCTGTTCCCCGGTCGCCGGGGCGGTGGCGCGCGGAATTGCGCGGACGATCGGATGCCGTTGCCATCCCACCGGTCGGAGATCCCCAGCTCCGCCTCAGCGCCGCACCCTCTCCGCGACCGGAGGCGCCGGAGCGTCGGCCGGTCGCAGAGCGAGACCGGCAGGCAGCCGCGCGGCCGTGTTCGCGGGCGAGATCGCCTGAGGCGCGCAAGGATTGACGTCATGAAAATCCAGGAGCGATTGCAGGACGACCTTCATCTGCAGCGAGAAATCCAACGCCACGAGGCCCGTCGGATCGGGATCGAGCGCGCAGCTCGCCCCGATCCGCCCGAAGGGAACCGAGCCGTCGAAGTTACGGAACCACTGCAGGCGCTGCGCGTCGGTGCCGCAGGCCGCCCCGGGAAAGAGCGGGACCATCGGGTACTGCGCGGTGCCGTGGCAGCTGAGGCAGCCCGACATGGGGTTGTCCACCGGGCCGTTGACTCGCCCCGCCCAGCCAAGGTGGGCGGCGGCGTAGGCCGGGCTCGCGGCGCTGACCCGGCTTTCCTGTAGCGCCGTCCCCGAGGCGACGTCGGCGGGCGTGACACCGGGATCGTTCCCCCACGAGAGGCCGACCGGGCGCAGCTTCATCCAGGGCGAGTTTTCCTCGGCATCGCGGTCGTAGGCGAAGGTGCCGAAAACCCAGCCGACCGAGGACTCCGGGGAGGTGGCCGCGACATCCATCTGCATCAACCTGACGTCAAGCGGGCCGTCGTCGGTCGCAATGGTCCAGCTCGGGGCGCCGGCCAGAAGATCGCCCACGGCGTCCTGGAAGTCGTCCGGTCGCGCGGCGCTGAAGAGGATCTTGAAGCTCACCGTACCGGGGCCGAAGCGCGTGTCGGTGAGATCGGGGACATCGCCGCCCAGCACCCGGCCGATCGTCACGGCGCCGACGGCGTTGTAGAAGCCGATGGCGAAGTTCTCGGCCCGCATGCCGGGCTTCAGCCCGAGTTCGGGCCCAAAGACGGTTCGCTCCGAAGTGAGCCCATGGCGGTGCTCGCGGCGCGCCGGACCAAAGTTCATCATCGGCATGTGGTACCAGCGCCGGAGCGGGTTGGCCTCGGGCCGGAAGTCCGCTTCGATCATGCCGAGAAAGACGTAGTCCCGAAGGGCGTAGAGCCAGGCGTCCGCGCCGGTCGCCGTCGTGTAGTCGATCGACAGCCACGGCGCGTCCGCCGCCGGCGCGGTTGCCGGATAGTCCTGGGAAAGCCGGAACCAGGGGCCGGGGTCGCCGGCCGCCGGCCGCGCCGCGGGGGTTATGAAGTCGGGGTATGCCCCGCCGCACTCGGCCGTGAATGTACCGCCGGCCGAGGGAGCGCCGGTCTGGGAGACGGAAAGACACGTGGCACCCGGCGCGCAGCCGGCGGCCTGCGCAAGCGCGGGAACCGGCGCAACGCCGGCGAGCAGGGTGGTGATCATCAGGGCCGCCCGCGCGAACATCCTCGTCTCCAAGGCACGATGCGCTTCCTACTGCCAAGACGATCATACCTCATCCCTGGTCGGCGGGATACCGAAAGAAGGGTCTGGCCTGCTCCTTCTCTGGTGCTCTTCTCTACGGCGGAGGATCGCGTGTCCCGCCAACACACGCGCTTCGTCGTTGCTGCCACGGACCGAATGCGGTCGAGGTGACGAGACTGCCAATATCAGGTCGGGGTGATAACGTTCGCGGGCATGTAGGTGGCGCGCCGTAGGATCGGCCGTCCTCCTTGGATGCGCTCCCTGCCTTGCCACCTTCCTGACTGTCTCGAGATGGGAGCCAGCCCGGCGAGGCTCGGGGCCTGCTTTCCCGCGAGGGTCCCCAACTCCGTCGATTGTCCGCAAGTGCTGTTCGATCCGCCTGACGCGGACGTCGAGCTGCGGCAAGGTGGCTCGCCACCTCGGCGCAGGCGCGAGGATGGTGATCGAGGTGGGCTGCCGCGACATCCGCGACCTGACCGAAATGGGTTGCCAGCTCGGGTCGAAGGCGATCTCGGCGCAGGGCGCGGTCAAGGAGACGCTCGGCTCGGTCAATGTGCCCATCGTCTGCTCCGGGCAGGCAGTCGAGGCGGGCGACGTGATCGTGGCCGATGACGACGGTGCCGTGGTCGTGACGCGCGCGGAGGCCGCCGAGGTTGTCAGGGCGGCCGAGACCGCGCTCGCCAACGAGGAGACGAAGCGCAAGCGCTTCACCGCCGGCGAACTCGGGATCGACCTCCACGACATTTGCCCGCGCCTCGCAGAGAACGGCCTGAAGTAGATCTGATCCGGTGCTCGGCGGCGTTCCCTGTCTCTGAATGCGCTGCGGTACGTGGAAGGGCGCCTACTTCCTCAAGCATGATCTCCCCCCGACCCCGCGGATCGCGACGCGCTGCTCCTCCGGCGCAAAGGTGGTCGGCCTTGTGCGGGGCCGACGGCGTGGAGCTGCGAGAGCTGAGCGACAACAAAGCCTGACGTTCAGATCGGGATCCCGGCCCGTCAGTAGATCGCATAGACCTTGCGCAGGGTCTCGATCACGTCCCAGCGCCCGGTCCAGCCCGGCGGCAGGATGACAACGTCGGCCAGCGACATCGCTCCTGATCTTGGGCCCGACATCGGAGCAACATCTCCTCGTCACCGCTGACTCGTCATCAACGATGTCGCTGACAATTCACCCGCAAAGTCGCGCTACATCTCCTGACCGGCGCCCCTCGGACGACCCTTCGCCGCGCGAGCGTGGCGAAGTCAGCTACGCCGCCTCAGTTGCGATCGGCATACGCGTCGACATTGGCCGGAGTGATCAGCTCGAATGGGATGAAGGTCTTCTGATCGAAGGGGGCGCCCTTGAGGATCTTCATCGTCGTGTCGATCGCGCCGCGGCCCTGCCCGAACGCGTCCTGGAACACCGTTACCTCGATCTCGCCTTCCTTCATCGCCGCCCGTGCGTCTCGCGATCCATCGATGCCAGCGACAACGATATCATCGAGGTTCTTGCCCGCGGCCTTGAGCGCCTGCATCGCGCCGATCGCCATCTCGTCGGCGTTGGCGATGACCGCGTCCATCGGAACGCCCGCCGTGATCCAGTTCGACATCAGATCGAAGGCCTGGGTCCGCTGCCAGTTGGCAGTCTGCTCGTCAACGATCGTCATGCCGGAACATTCCTCGGTGGCGATGACATCCTTGATATCCTGTGTGCGCTGGCGCGCCGCCTGGTTGCTGAGTTCGCCCATGATGACGACGACCTCGCCCTTTCCGCCAAGAAGACGACACACTTCCTTCGTCTGCAGCGTGCCGGACTCCACCTCGTTCGAAGCGACGAAGGCCTGGTTCGGGGGCAGTTCGTCGATGTTGACCGGCATCCGGTTCACGTAGACGAGCGGCACGTCCGCCTGCGCGGCGATCTGGGTCAGGGCGACCGTCGCGTCTTCGGCCAGGGCAATACCGCGATCGATGTGGGGCTAAGGCTGATCGACGGCGAGCCGGTCGAGCAAAAGACTTACGTCCCTTTCGAACTCGTCACGCCCGAGAACATGACGGAATACGAAACCCGAAATTGAACGCGGGACCATAAGGACCGAATTTGGCGCCCGGCCTCGGCCGGGCGTTTCGCATGTCAGGATCGTCAAGCCCGGGGCACGTTTTCCGCGGTCAATGTGATGAACTGGATCGGCGCCGTGTCCGGTGCGATATCCAGCAGCCCAAGGCGATTCATCATCAGGTCAATCGCCCCGCCGCGCCTGGGCTTCCGGCGCCTGATCGAGAACCACATGCATGACCCCATCGCGCAGCGCGGCGGCGGTGGTTTCCTCGAGAAGCACGGCTTCCGGAGCCAGGTCCATCACCGCAAGCCGAAGGGGCGCCCCATGGCGCCGCAGATCCGGCGCGGCAACGCCGGCCGCTCCAAGGTCCGCGCCGCCGTCGAGCATGTCTTCGCCCGGCAGAAGGGAGGGATGGGCCTCTTCGTCAGGACCATCGGCATCGCCCGGGCGAAGGTGAAGATCGGCATGGCCAATCTGGTCTACAACATCGGCCGCCTGGTCTGGCAGGAGCGCCGCCGCGGTCTCGCGTGACCCAGAGAGCGCCCCGGGGCCGGGCCGCCACGGGCGCGGCGCATCAAGCAAAGCGCCGAAATGGTCCACCTCTATCCGCGAATTCCGTGCCCGAGGGCTGGAATGCCGGTAAATCGAGGTCCTCAGCTGACCAGCGTGGCCTCGGTCGCGGCGCGGACCTCGTCCTCGGTCACACCGTCGGCGAGTTCGACGAGCTTGAGCCCGCCCTCGACCACGTCGAACACGCCGAGATTGGTGATGATCCGGTCCACGACGCCCGTGCCGGTCAGCGGCAGCGTGCATTCGCGCAGCAGCTTCGATTCGCCGTGCTTGGAC
>NZ_VFRP01000041.1 GCF_006385685.1 Amaricoccus solimangrovi
GATGAAGGCCATCGCCGAGGCGAGGATGGTCGCCGCGAGCACCCATGGCCGGGAAGCCGTCGCGCAGCGGCCCGCGTCGACCGGATCTCCGGGGGATCTATCCGGGGCGAGGGGGGCCTGTGCCATGCGGCCAGTCTCGACGGCCCGCGGGGAGGCGTCAATCGGGCCCGATGCCAATCGATGATATTTGCTTGACCCGTTCTGATGGCAGTGCCGGCGCCCGGCCAAACGATCCCGTCCGGCATCCGGAGTCGATCACGCCGCTGTTGGCATCCGAAGGCACGCGATGGGTTGATTTATGCAACTGCTTCGCATTTACATGATGGTGGAGAGCAGGGGAGGGGCTTACCGGATGCGCACATCCCGCGCGGATCTCTTCGGAGCGGCGACGCTCGCGCTGCTGCTGGCCGGATCGGCCACCGCCGCCGATGACCGGATGAAGGTGGCGACCACCTTCACGGTGCTGGCCGACATGGCTCGGAACGTCGCGGGCGACGCGGCCGAGGTCGTGTCGATCACCAAGCCCGGCGCGGAGATCCACGGCTACGAGCCGACGCCCCAGGATATCGCGCGCACCCGCGACGCCGATCTCATCCTCTGGAACGGCATGAACCTCGAGCGCTGGTTCGCGCAGTTCCTCGACAATCTCGGCGATGTCCCTTCCGTCACGCTCACCGAAGGGATCGATCCGATCCCGATCGCGGCGGGCGCCTACGAGGGCAAGCCGAACCCTCACGCCTGGATGGGTCTCGACAACGCGATCGTCTACGTCGACAACATCGCCGCCGCCTTCTCCGCGCGGGATCCGGCGAACGCCGCGACCTATCAGGCGAATGCGAGCGCCTACAAGACGAAGCTGCGGGCGACCATCGAACCGCTTCGCGCGCGGATCATGGAGATCCCGGAGGAGCGCCGCTGGCTTGTCAGCTGCGAAGGCGCGTTCAGCTATCTCGCGCGCGACTTCGGCATGAGGGAACTCTATCTCTGGCCGATGAACGCCGACCAGATGGGCACGCCGCGCCAGGTCCGCGCCGTCGTCGACGGGGTGCGGGACCACGACATTCCGGTGGTGTTCTGCGAGAGCACCGTGAACACGGCTCCCGCGCAACAGGTGGCGCGGGAGACCGGCGCGCAATACGGCGGCGTGCTCTACGTCGACAGCCTGTCGGAACCGAAGGGTCCGGTTCCGACCTATCTCGACCTGCTGACGGTCACGTCGAAGACCATTGCGGACGGCCTCGCCGGCGGGCCGGACTGACGCGGGAAGCCCGCTCGGATGACGTGGCGTGGAATATCATCGGCCAGGGGAACCGGAGACGACGAAATGCGCGAGATCCTCACACCGTTCGATCCCGCCTCGGAGGGGGAGCCGGGCGACGGCATCCTCGCCCGGGACGTGACCGTCACCTACCGCGACGGGCTTACCGCGCTGCGTCACGCCTCCTTCGCGCTGCCGCGCGGCACGGTGACGGCCCTCGTCGGCGTGAACGGATCTGGCAAGTCCACCCTCTTCAAGGCGATCATGGGCTTCGTGCCGCTGGCGCGGGGCGAGATCCGGCTCCTCGGCATGGGCGTGCCGGAGGCGCTCCGGCGCAACCTCGTCGCCTATGTCCCGCAGGCGGAGGAGGTCGACTGGAGCTTTCCGGTGCTGGTCGAGGACGTGGTCATGATGGGACGCTACGGTCACATGGGCTTCCTGCGCCGGCCGGCGCCGCTCGACCACGCCGCGGTGGAGACCGCGCTCGCGCGCGTCGGTATGGGTGACTTTCGCAAGCGGCAGATCGGCGAGCTCTCCGGCGGCCAGAAGAAGCGCGTCTTCCTCGCCCGCGCGCTGGCGCAGGACGGGCGGGTCATCCTGCTCGACGAACCCTTCACCGGCGTCGACGTCACGACCGAGGAACAGATCGTCGCCCTCCTGCGCGAGCTCCGCGCCGAGGGCCGCGTGATGCTCGTCTCGACCCACAACCTCGGCTCGGTGCCCGAGTTCTGCGACCGCGTCGTGCTCGTGCGCAACACGGTCCTCGCCCATGGCGCGACCGCCACCACCTTCACCCGCGCCAATCTCGAACAGGCCTTCGGCGGCGTGCTGCGCCACTTCACGCTCGGCGGCGAAACGCTGCACGACGACGACGACCCGAGGCGGATTTCGATCCTCAGCGACGACGAGCGGCCGCTCGTCCAGTACGGCGACCGAACCCAGGTGCATGAGGCGCCGGAGGCGGAGAACGGGCGATGAGCGCGCTGCTCGAACCCTTCGGCTACGCCTACATGACGAATGCGATGTGGGTCTCGGCGCTTGTCGGCGGGGTCTGCGCCTTCCTCTCGGCCTATCTGATGCTGAAGGGCTGGTCCCTGATCGGAGACGCGCTCTCGCATTCGGTCGTCCCGGGGGTCGCCGGGGCCTACATGCTCGGCCTGCCCTTCGCGCTCGGCGCCTTCATCGCCGGCGGGCTCGCGGCGGCGGCGATGCTGTTCCTCTCCGACCGCTCCGGACTGAAGGTCGACGTGGTGATCGGGATGATCTTCACCTCCTTCTTCGGACTCGGACTCTTCATGGTCTCGATCAATCCGATGGCGATCTCGGTGCAGACGATCACGATGGGCAACATCCTCGCGATCACCCCCGGGGATACGCTCCAGCTGGCGATCATCGGCCTTGTCTCGCTCGCGGTCCTGCTCGCGAAATGGAAGGACCTGATGGTGGTCTTCTTCGACGAGGCGCATGCGCGTTCGATCGGGCTCAGGCCCGGCGCCCTCAAGGCGGTCTTCTTCGTCCTGCTCTCGGCCTGCGTGGTCGCCGCGATGCAGACGGTGGGCGCCTTCCTCGTGATCGCGATGGTCGTGACGCCGGGCGCGACCGCCTATCTGCTCTGCGACCGGTTCCCGCGGCTCATCGCGCTCTCGGTCGCGATCGGCGTCGCGACAAGCTTCCTCGGCGCCTATGCGAGCTACTTCCTCGACGGCGCGACCGGCGGGATCATCGTCTGCCTGCAGACGCTCGTCTTCCTCGCGGCCTTCGTCTGGGCGCCGAAGCACGGGCTCCTCGCCGCGCGCGCCCGGGCCGCCGAGGCGCTGCGCGGGGATGCCGCGCCATGATCGAGACGCTGGTCCTGCCCTTCACCTTCGACTTCATGCGCGACGCCTTCCTGATCAGCGCGATCGTCGCGGTGCCGACGGCGCTCCTGTCCTGCTTCCTCGTGCTCAAGGGCTGGGCGCTGATGGGCGACGCGGTCAGCCACGCGGTGCTGCCCGGCATCGTCCTTGCCTATGTTCTGGGCTTCCCCCTCATCCTCGGCGCCTTCGGCGCGGGCATGGTGACCGCTCTCGCCACCGGCTATCTCTCGGCGAACAGCCGGGTGAAGCAGGACACGGTGATGGGGGTGGTCTTCTCCGGCATGTTCGGGTTCGGGATCGTGCTCTACACCGCGATCACCTCGGACATCCACCTCGATCACGTGCTCTTCGGCAACATGCTCGGCGTCGGCGCCGAGGATCTCTGGACCGCCGGTTCGATCGCCTTCGTCGTCAGCGCCGCCCTGGTCCTGAAATGGAAGGACCTGATGCTCCACGCCTTCGACCCCGCCCAGGCGCGCGCCTCGGGCCTGCCGGTCGCGCTGCTGCACTACGGGCTCCTAACGCTCCTCTCGCTCACCATCGTGGCCACCCTGACCGCGACCGGCCTCATCCTCGCCGTGGGCCTTCTCATCGCGCCGGGAGCGATCGCCTTCCTGTCCGCGCGGAGCTTCGGGCGCATGCTGGCCGTCGCCTGCCTCGTCTGCCTCGTCGCGATGCTGAGCGGTGTCTATCTGAGTTTCTTCCTCGACAGCGCCCCGGCGCCGACGATCATCCTGATCCTGACCGTGATCTTCCTCGGCGCCTTCGCGCGGCGGACACGCCGGGCGAAATCGGCCCCCGGGCCCTGAGCCGGCTCCCGCCGATCCGGACGCCCCGCCCGGTGGGAGTCCGCCGGCGCGCTCAGGCGCGGATGCCGCGCGACAGGAGCGCGACGGGCAGCATTCCGATCACGACGATCAGAAGCGCCGCGATCGAGCCGTCCTCATAGGTGCCGCGCGCCGCCTCGCCATAGAGATGGGTGGCGAGCGTCTCGACGTTCAGCGGACGCAACAGCAGCGTCGCGGGCAATTCCTTGACGCAATCGACGAAGATCAGCAGCCCCGCCGCGGCCATGGAAGCCCGCGTCAGCGGCAGGTGGATCCGGCGAAAGACCCCGGTGGGGCTCTGGCCCATGCTCCGGGCGGCGTGGTCGAAGCTCAGCGGGATGCGCGTCATCCCGGCCTCGATCCCGCCGGTC
Source organism: Amaricoccus solimangrovi (assembly GCF_006385685.1). Lineage (GTDB taxonomy): Bacteria > Pseudomonadota > Alphaproteobacteria > Rhodobacterales > Rhodobacteraceae > Amaricoccus > Amaricoccus solimangrovi. The sequence goes on from NZ_VFRP01000041.1 coordinate 4,313, forward strand.
CCGATGGCGAGAAAGCGCGTCACGTAGGCATGGATCAGCGCCGCGCCCGAGCCGAGCAGAAGAAGCTGCGGGGCATTGGTCATGAACCAGCCGAGAACGCCGGAGATCTGGCGGTCGGCGAAGGTGATCACCGGCAGAAGCCCGATGGCGAGGATCGTGCCGGGCACCGCGTAGCCGAGCGTCGAGATCCGCGCCGCGGCCCGCGTCGCGGGCGAGGGCCGGAGCCGGGGCGCCGCGCTGATGACAAGGCCGAGCCCGACCGCCACCAGCGTGGCGACGAGAGCCAGCGCGGCGGTCTGGCCCGCCTCGACCCAGATGCGGGGCGGGATGCCGGCGTGGACGACACGCCGCCAGGCCTGATGCGCGAGATAGGCCGCGGGCGCGGCGAAGCCGACCAGAACCGGCAAGGCGCAGACCAGCGCCGCGAAGACCGCGGAAGCGCCGCGGAGCCGCGTCCGCGACAGGGGCAGCAGGCGGTGCGCGCCGCCCGCGTATCGCTGGCCCCGGCGGGCCCGGCGCTCGACCAGGACCAGCGAGACGACGATCAGCAGCATGACGATCGCGATCTGCGCGGCGCCGGGCAGGTCGCCGCGGTTGATCCAGGTCGCGTAGACGGAAACCGTCAGGGTCCGGACCCCCAGGAACTCGGCCGCGCCGATATCGTTCAGCGCCTCCATCAGGGCGAGGGCCATTCCCACCGCGATCGCGGGACGGGCGAGCGGCAGGACGACCCGCCAGAACACCCGCGCCGGGCCCGCCCCCAGAGTGCGCGACGCCTCGAGCAGATTCGCCGCCTGCGTCGCGAACAATGCCCTGACCGGCAGGTACACATACGGATAGAGCACGAAACCCAGCAGCAGGACGCAGCCCCACACCGAGCGGATGTCGGGCAGGCGGAATTCGCGCGGGCTGGAATAGCCCAGCAGGTCACGGAGCAGGGACTGGACCGGTCCGACCGGGTGAAGAATGTCCAGATAGGCATAGGCGACGATATAGGTCGGTACCGCGAGGGGCAGCGCCAGCGCCCATCCCAGGATCCGCCGGCCCGGAAAGTCGAACCCGGCGATCAGCCAGGCGGTCACCGTGCCGATCACGGCGACGATGACACCCACCCCGGCCAGCAGGATCGCGGTCTGGCCGAGAGCGTTCGCGAGCACGTTGCGAAGGAGATGCGGCCAGAGCCCGATGCTCCCCTGTGCGGCGAATCCGGCCAGCACGACGACCGGCAGCAGCGCCCCGGCCGCGATCAGCATCGCGGCGAGTTGCCATCCCGCGCCGGAACCGGGCAACACCCGGAGCCTTGGTCGACGACGCTCCTGCGGGGCCTCGCCGCGTGGCAGACGGTCAGTTGTCAAAACCGACCTCTTCGGCGAGCTTGCTGGCCGTCGCGCGCTCGCGCGCGATGGCGGTCAGGTCGGTCGGATCGACCGTGAGTGCGCCGAACTCGCCAACCAGGGGGCTGACCGGAATGCCCGGCTTGACCGGATACTCGAAATTGGCCTCGGCATAGATCTTCTGGGCTTCGTCCGAGACGAGGAATTCCAGCAGCCGGATCGCCTCGGCCCGGTTCGGCGCGTGCTTCGCGACGGCCGCCCCCGAGACGTTGACCTGCGTGCCGCCATTCTCGAAGGTCGGCAGGATGAGCCTGATCGCGCTGGCCCATTCCCGCTGCTCCGGGCCGCCGGCGCCGCTGCGCATCAGACCGACATAATAGGTGTTGGCGACGCCGATGTCACAGATGCCGCCCATGATGTCGCGCGCCACGTCGCGGTCCCCGCCACCGGGCTTGCGGGCGAGGTTGGCCTTGACGCCCTCGAGCCAGCGCCTCGTCGCGTCCACGCCGTGATGGGTGACATAGGCCGCCGTCAGCGCGACGTTGTAGGGATGCTGGCCCGAGCGGATGCAGACCCTTCCTTTCCATTCCGGATCGGCCAGATCCTCGTATTCGAAACTGGTCAGGTCGAGACCCTCCGCCGCGTAGAGCGCGCGCGCCCGCAGCGACAGCGCGAACCAGTTGCCATCCTTGTCGCGCAGGTTCTCCGGGATGGCGGCTGTCAGCGCCTCGGACTCGACCGGCCGCGTCAGGCCGCGGTCGACGAGATCCACCAGATTGCCGATGTCGACCGTCATCAGCACGTCGGCGGGCGAGGCGGCGCCTTCCTGCTCGAGCCGTTCGGGCAGGCCGTCCTTGAGGAAGATCGTGTTGACCTCGATGCCCGTCTCGTTCCGGAAGGATTCCAGCAGGGGCTCCACGAGCTTGGGCTCACGCGTGGTATAAAGGTTCAGTTCGTTGGCCATGGCCGACAGGGCCGCGGACTGGGCCAGCAGGGCCGTCCCGATCCATCCCAGAAGCTTGCCGCGCATATTCCCCCTCCGTGGGTCGTCAGAGATGCTTTCCTTATCCCAACAGAATTAGTAGAGATTGATCGGCAAGCCAAGCGCGACGCCAGGAGGGGATGGACCGGTGGAGCATGTCGAGTTTCCGGGGCTCAGGGCGGCCGGGCGGCCCGTGAACGCCGCTCCGATGCTCGAGGTCATCGACGTCGCCCGGCGCTTCTCGGTCACACCGGCCGTGCGGGGCGTTTCGTTGACGGTCTGGCCCGGAGAAGTGACCTGTCTCCTCGGTCCGTCGGGCTGTGGCAAGTCCACGACGCTGCGCATGATCGCCGGCATCGAGCATCTCGACTCCGGCGAGATCCGCGTCGCCGGCCAGCGCGTCGCCGATCCCCGCCACGAGGTTCCGCCGGAACGGCGGCCGGTGGGGATGGTGTTCCAGGACCTGGCCCTGTTCCCGCACATGACCGTGGCGGAGAACGTGGGTTTCGGTCTGCCCCGGACGCGCGGGAGCGCCGAACAGGTCGCCCATCTGCTGGGCCGGGTCGGCCTGCTCCACCACGCCGACAGGTATCCGCATCAGCTGTCGGGCGGCGAGCAGCAGCGCGTCGCCCTGATCCGGGCCCTTGCGACGCGGCCGCGCGTGATGCTGCTGGACGAGCCCTTTTCCAGTCTCGACCAGCGGCTTCGCGTGGAGATGCGCGAACTGGCGGCGGATCTTCTGCGCGAGGCGGGGGCGGCCGTGGTCCTCGTCACCCATGACCCGGACGAGGCGATGATGATGGCTGACCGTGTCGCGATCATGTGGGAGGGACGCATCCGTCAGGAGGGCACACCTCTCGAGCTCTATCGCCAGCCGAGGGACCTGACCGTGGCGGGGTTCCTTTCGGAGCTGAACATCTTCGAGGGCCGCGTCGCGGACGGCCGCGTCGAGACCCCGGCCGGGCCGGTTTCCGCGCCGGGTTTCCAGGACGGCGCCGCGATCCGGGCCGTGTTCAGGCCGGAACATCTGACGCTGCTCAGGACCGATCACACCTGCCGGAGCGTGGGCCGGGGCAGCGTCGCGCGGGTGCTGCGTGTCCGGAACCTGGGGCGCGAGAGCTTCATCGAGGCCGGATTGCCCGACGTCGAAACGCGTCTGCGTTGCGCCGCGCCCGGCTGTTGCGCCCTGGTTCCCGGCGATCACGTCGAACTGGGTCACAGCCCTGGAACCGCCATGGTCTTCGCGACACCCTGAGCGGGGCCGCGGCACGCGCCCGTTTCCTCATCGTGGTTCGCAAAGGACCGACGCCGGGGCTTGGTCGGCGCCGGGCCTCGAGGATCAGGTTGAACGGCGTCTGCGTGGCTCGGCGCACCTGGCCGAAGCCCGCCTCGCGGCGGATCCGCGCGAGCCGCGCCTCGCCGGCCTGGGCGCCGAGCACATGCGTTCCCTCCTCCGAGATCGCATGCGCGCGGCGGAGCCAGGTCGAACCGGTGTGGAAGATCCGTCCCTCGGGGCTCAGGTTCTCCTCGATCCGGTCGGAGGCGAAGGGCTCGACCAGCATCAGCGTGCTGGCCGGCCTGGCGATGATGGCGCGCAAGAGGAGATGCGCGCCGGAACGGGTTTCGCGACCGCCGCTGCGACTGACAGGCCTCTTCGTCCTGGCGGTTCTCGCGTTCGCCGTACGCGTGAAGGGCGCGGACGTCGCGATGGCCGGACACATCCTCCATATTCCGCGACTGGGGCTGGCCGGCGCGGTCTTCACCGCGTTCTGCCTGACCGCCTCGACGGCCGCTCCTAGCGCGGTTCGGACAGAAGCCCTCGCCAGATCGAGACGCACATCACCAGCAGCACGAAGGTGAACGGCAGGCCGGTCGAGATCACCATCGACTGCAGCGATTTCAGGCCGCCGGCCGAGAGCAGGAGCACGATGGCGACGATCCCCTCGAAGACGCACCAGAACACCCGCTGCGGCATCGGCGCGTCGACCTTGCCGCCGGCCGTGATCGTATCGATCACAAGCGAGCCGGAGTCCGACGAGGTCACGAAGAAGACGATCACCAGCACGATTCCGATCACCGAGGTGATCCCCGCGAGCGGCAGGACGTCGAGCATCGTGAAGAGCTGCAGCGGCAGGTCGGCTTCCTGAACGGCGGTGTAGCCGTCGCGCACCACCTGGGTGATCGCCGTTCCGCCGAAGATCGACATCCAGAGGACGCAGACCAGCGACGGGATCAGCAGCACGCAGATCAGGAACTCGCGGACCGTCCGTCCCCGGCTGACGCGGGCGATGAACATGCCGACGAACGGCGACCAGGAAATCCACCAGGCCCAGTAGAACGACGTCCAGCCCTGCATGAAGCTGACGTCCTCGCGCCCGAACGGGTTCGAGAGCCCGGGCAGATACTCGAGGTAGGCCAGCAGGAAGTCCGCGCTGCTCGTCAGGAGCAGGACCGTCGGACCCGCGATGACCACGAAGAGCAGCAGCAGGAAGGCGAGGCCCATGTTGATCTCGGAGAGCAGCTTCACCCCCGCCTCGAGGCCACGCACCACGGAGAAGAGCGCGATGGCGGTGATGCCGATGATGAGGATGACTTCCGGAATCGGGCCGATCGGGACGCCGTAGAGCTGGTGCAGGCCCGCATTGGCCTGCGCGGCCCCGAGGCCGAGCGAGGTGGCAAGGCCGAACAGCGTCGCGAAAACCGCCAGGATGTCGATGACGTGACCCGGCCAGCCCCAGACCCGTTCTCCGAAGATCGGATAGAAGGCGGAGCGGATGGTCAGCGGCAGACCCTTGTTGTAGCTGAACAGCGCCAGTGACAGCCCCACCACGGCGTAGATCGCCCAGGGGTGCAGGCCCCAGTGGAAGATCGTGGCCGCCATCCCGAGACGGAACGCCTCCGTCTGGTCGCCCGCGGCCGCGCCCAGGGGGGCCCAGTCGGTCCGGAGGCCGTCGGCTCCGGCGACGACGCCGTCGAAGGATGATGAAAAATGGCTGAGCGGCTCGGACACGCCATAGAACATCAGGCCGATGCCCATCCCCGCGGCGAAGAGCATGGAGAACCAGCCGATGTAGGAGAAGTCAGGCGTCGCATCGCGGCCGCCGAGACGGACGTTGCCGAGGCGTGTCACGATGAGCAACAGGCAGACGATCACGAAGATGTCGCCGGCGCCGAGAAAGAGCCAGTCGAAGGTCGTGGTCACGACCGTGAACAGCCAGGTGAAGATGGTGCTGGCGGTGTCCGGCAAGGCCAGGGTGAATACGACGAAGGCGATGACCGACGCCGCGGAGATACCGAAGACCGGATTGTGAATGTCGAAGCCGAACGGCCCGAGGGACCCTTCGATATTGTCGCGCCCGATCGTGTAGTCGGTCACGATCGTTCCCGCGGGACCGTCGGCCGGGCGGATGGCTGAATCGCTGGACGTGTCGGTCATGGACCCTCCCTTGCTTGTGATTATGGCTGCGATGCCCGCTGGTCGTTCCAGGGGGCCCGTCAGTTGATCGTCCTTGTCTGGGTGTGGAGCGTTGTCGGCCGAAACCGCGGGGCCGCGGAATACGTCTCCGCGGGCAGGGGGTTTTTCACCCCCCGCCCGGAGTTGAACGGCCACCGCGCCCGTCGGCCGGAGGCAGGCACACCGTCGGCGACGCTGGCCCGCGCGTGGCCTCAGGCGTCGATCTCGACCTTGCCCATGGGGTGCGAGCAGCAGGCGAGGATGTAGCCGGCCTCGATATCCTCCTCGGAGATGCCGCCGTTGTGGACCATGTGGACCTCGCCGGCGAGCTTGCGCACCTTGCAGGTGCCGCAGATGCCGAAGTTGCAGCCCGACGGGATGTTGAGCCCCGCGCCGCGCGAGGCGGTGAGGATCGTGTCGGTCTCGGCGCAGATCACCGACGCGCCGCCGCGGCTGAAGATGACCTCGGAGCTTGACTCGGGGTCGGGCACCACGTCGTCGAGAACGGGGGCGTCGGCCTCCGTCAGCACCGGGGCGGTGAACGTCTCCTGGTGATAATGGTCCATGTCATAGCCGAAGCCGATCAGCATGTCGCGGACCGCCTGCATGAACGACTCCGGCCCGCAGCAATAGATTTCCCGCTCCAGGTAGTCCGGCGCCATCAGGCCGAGCATCAGCTGGTTGAACTGGCCACGATAGCCGCTCCAGGCGCCGTGCGGATCGTCCTCGCGGACGACGTAATGCAGCTGGATCGACGGCACGCGGCTTGCCATGTGCTCGAGGTGCCGCCGGAATACCAGTTCCGACGGACGCCGCGCGCACTGCACGAAGCAGATGTCCGGCGCGCCGCCGAGATCCCAGCGATAGGTCGTGATCGACATCATCGGCGTGACGCCCGAACCCGCCGAGATCAGCAGGAGCTTGCGGTCGAACGGCACATCCGGGACGAAGATGCCTCCCGGACCGATCGCCTTGACCTTGGTCCCCTCGGTGATGTGGTCGAGCATCCAGCGCGTGCCGACGCTCGCACCCGCGGCCTTGACCGTCAGCGTGATCGACAGCGGACGCGACGGGCTCGAGGAGATCGTATAGGTGCGATAGGCCTTCCCGCCCGGCAGCGGCAGCTCCAGGGTCAGGAACTGGCCGGGCTGGTAGTCGAACCACGCCCCCGAAGGGGAGCGGAACGAGAAGGAGACCACGCCGGGGCCGTCGGGGACGACCGAGACGCATTCGAGCGGCTCGTCGTCCTTCCAGGTGCGCGCGCCGACCAGGCGGGGCATCGGATCGGAGTTCATCGCCTCAGCTCCTCGGCTTCGCGTTCTCGGGATCGTAGAGCGGCTTGTAGCCGATGCCCGCGACCTCGACCGGATAGGTCTCGCCGAAATACTGCACGCTGAGCGCGCGGCCCTGCTGGCAGTAGTCCCAGGGCAGGTAGGCGAGCGCGATGTTGCGCCCGATGCTCGGACCGAAGGCGATCGAGGTGGTGAAGGAGCGCCGACCGAGTTCGTCGACCAGCGTCTCGCCGGTCTCCGGGTCCATCACCGGCAGCGTCCCGACCGGGAAGCGCGCCACGCCCGAGGAATCGACGTTGTCGGTCATCACCAGCGTGCAGAGCATCGCCGGCTGGTGGTCGCGCGCGCGGTGCTCGAGATGCTTCGCCTTGCCGCGGAAATCGGCCTCCTTGACCTTCGGCCGCTGGAGATCGGCTTCCAGGAGGTTGTACTCGGTCAGCAGGTCGGCGTTCTGCAGCCTGAGGCTCTTCTCGAGCCGGCGCGAATTGGCATAGGTCTCGACGCCGACGGCCATCACGCCCGTGGCGCGCAGCGCGTCCCAGACCGCGAGCCCGTCCTCGTAGGCCATGTGCAGCTCCCAGCCCTGCTCGCCGACATAGGAGATGCGGAAGGCCGAGACGTCCCTTCCCGCGATCCGCACGGGCCGGATCGCCGCGAAGGGGAAGTTCTCCTTCGAGAGCGCGTCGGGATCCTCGACCACCTTCGAGAGGTTCTCGCGCGCGTTCGGCCCCCAGATGCCGATCGTCACGTATTTCTCCGCGACGTCGGTGATCGTCACGTCGAAGCCCTTGTCCTCGGCGACGCGGCGCATGTAGTGGAAGTCGCGCGGGCCCGCGTCGGCGCCGTTTACCATCCGGATCCGGTCAGCCATCCGGAACAGCGTGAAGTCCGCCCGGACGTTGCCCTCGTCATCGAGGAAATGGGTGTAGATCCCCTTGCCGATGTTGGCGTCGCCGCCGATCTTCGCCGCGCAGAGCCATTCCATCATCGCGACATGATCCGGCCCCTCGATGTCGGTCATGTGGAAATGCGACAGGTTGATGAGCCCGCAATCCTCGCTCATCGCCAGCTGCTCAGCGTTCGACACGCGCCAGAAGTGCCGGGCGTCCCACTCGGCCTTCCGCTCGGGAACCTTGTCGCCGTACTTTTCCAGCAGGTGCTCGTTCGCGGCGTAGCCATGCGCGCGCTCCCAGCCGCCGAGTTCCATGAAATAGCCGCCGAGCTCCTTCTCGCGCTCCCAGAACGGCGAGCGGCGGATGCCGCGGCCGCCGTCGAAGGGCTCGCGCGGGTGGACCGGGGGGTTGTAGATCTTCTTCGCCGTCTCGACGCAGCGGTCGTGGATGAACTGCTCGGTGAGCTGGAACGGGTTGAACCGGGCATAGTCGACGCGGGCATGGTCGATCGCGGTGCGCCCGTCGGTCATCCAGTCGGCGATGAGCTTGCCCATGCCGGGGCCGTCCTTGACCCAGATGCCGACGCAGTACCAGAGGCCGCGCACCTTCTGGCTCTCGCCCATCGAGGGGCCGCCGTCGGTGGTGGTCTGCAGGAGGCCGTTGAACGAATGCCCCTCGTTGTAGCCGAGCTCGCCCAGGATCGGCGTCAGCTCCATCGCCCGCTCGAGCGGCTCGATCACCTGCTCCATCTCGAGGTCGCGCTGCGAGGGCGAGAGCCGGGCCTGGTCCTTCTCCAGCAGTTCGCGCGGATGGACGAGGCGCGGCTCGTTCTCCTCATAGTAGCCCCATTCGATCTGCCCGCCCTCGGCGGTCTTCGGATCGCCGGTGTCGCGCATGTAGGCCGAATTGCCCTGGTCGCGCAGCAGCGGGAAGCCGATCTCCTTGCCGGTGCCGGCGAATTCGTCATACGGCCCGAAGAAGGTCAGCGGATGGTCGACCGGCATCACCGGCAGGTCCTCGCCCGCCATCTCGGCGATCAGCCGTCCCCAGAGCCCGGCGCAGACAATGACGTGATCCGCCATGATCGTGCCGCGCGAGGTCACGACCCCCTTGATCCGCCCGTCCTCGATGATCAGCGACTTCGCCGGCGTGTTGGCAAACACCTTGAGCTTGCCCGCCGCCTCGGCCTGGTCGACCAGCTTGCCCGCGACGGTCTGCGAGCGCGGGATGACGAGGCCGGCGTCCGGGTCCCACATCCCGCCCTGGACGAGGTCCTCCTCGATCAGCGGGAACTTCTCCTTGATCTCGGCGGGCTCCATCAGCCGCACGCGGGTGCCGAAGGCCTTGCCGCTGTCGGTCCGGCGGCGGAGCTCGTTCATCCGCTCGTCATCGCCGACGCGCGCCACCTCGATGCCGCCGATCCGGGCGTAATGGCCCATCTTCTCGTAGAAATCGACCGAGTAGAGCGTGGTCCAGCAGGTCAGCGCGTCGTGGCTCGTCGCGTAGCAGAAGTCCGAGGCATGCGCGGTCGAGCCGATGTCGGTCGGGATGCCCGACTTGTCGATGCCGACGATGTCATCCCAGCCACGCTCGATCAGATGATGCGCGATCGAGGCGCCGACGATGCCGCCGAGCCCGATGATGACCACCTTCGCCTTTTCGGGAAACGCAGACATTCCTTCTCTCCTTCTCAGCGGCCCGGCTCACCAGAGCCGCGGCACGGACAGTCCGCGGCGCCGGTAGGCGGCGACCAGGGTGTTGTGGATCAGGCACATGATCGTCATCGGCCCGACCCCGCCCGGCACAGGCGTGATCGCGCCGGCCGTGCGGGAGGCTACGCCGAACTCCACGTCGCCGACCAGCACGCTCTCGCCGTCGCGCTCCACCCGGTTGATGCCGACGTCGATCACGGTGGCGCCCGGCTTGATCCAGGCGCCCTTAACCATCTCCGGCTGGCCGACGGCGGCGACGACGATGTCGGCGGCGGCGACCTTCCTCGCGAGGTCGCGGGTGCGGGAATGCGCGAGGGTGACGGTGCAGTTCTCGGCGAGCAGGAGCTGCGCCACCGGCTTGCCGACCAGGATCGAGCGCCCGACGACGATCGCGTCGAGGCCCGAGAGGTCGCCGCGCGTCGCCCTGAGCAGCATCAGGCAGCCGAGGGGCGTGCAGGAGACGAGGCCGGGCAGGCCGGAGGCGAGGCGCCCCGCGTTGAGCGGATGCAGGCCGTCGACGTCCTTGGCAGGGTCGATCGCGTCGATCACCGCGAGCGAGTCGAGATGCGCCGGCAGCGGCAGCTGCACGAGGATGCCGTCCACGGCGTCGTCGGCGTTCAGCTCGGCGATGAGCTTCATCAGCGCGTCCTGCGTCGTGTCCGCGGGCAGGACGTGCTCGAAGCTCGCCATCCCGACCCCGCGCGCGGTCCGGCCCTTGTTGCGGACGTAGACCGCGCTCGCCGGATCCTCGCCGACCAGGACGACGGCGAGGCCCGGAGGCGTGCCCGCGGTCCCGGCCAGCGCCGCGACCGAGGCGGCGATCCGCTCGCCGAGGCCGGCGGCGTGGGCCTTGCCGTCAATGATGCTGGCAGTCACGCGGACGTTCTCCTCCGGCGCGGCGATCGCGGTCGACATTGGCGGATCCTCCCTGTCACATCGTCTCAGAGCGCGCGGCCGAGTTCCGGCAGCAGTTCGAACAGGTCGCCGACGAGGCCGTAGTCGGCGACCTGGAAGATCGGCGCCTCCTCGTCCTTGTTGATCGCGACGATCACCTTCGAGTCCTTCATGCCGGCGAGGTGCTGGATCGCACCGGAGATGCCGCAGGCGATGTAGAGGTCGGGCGCGACGATCTTGCCGGTCTGGCCGACCTGCCAGTCGTTCGGCGCGTAGCCGGCGTCGACCGCCGCGCGCGACGCGCCGACCGCCGCGCCGAGCCTGTCGGCGACGGGCAGGATCACCGCGCGGAACTTCTCCTCCGACCCGAGCGCGCGGCCGCCGGAGACGACGATCCGGGCGCCGGCGAGATCCGGGCGCTCGCTGGTCGAGAGCATGTTCTCGACGAAGGCCGAAAGCCCGGCGTCGGTCCCCGCCTCCACCGCCTCGACCGGCGCGGCCATGTCGCGCGTGGCCGCCGCCGGGAAGCCCGCGGTGCGCACCGTCAGCACCTTCTTCGCATCGGCCGCCCGTACGGTCTGGATCGCGTTGCCGGCGTAGATCGGCCGCTTGAACGTGTCGGCGGAGACGACCTCGACCACCTCGGAGACCTGCATCACGTCGAGGAGCGCGGCCACCCGGGGCAGGACGTTCTTGCCGGTCGCGGTCGCCGGCGCGACGATCGCCTCGTAGCCGGGTGCGAGCGCCACGATCAGCGCCGCGGTCGGCTCGGCGAGCCGCTCGGCGAGCGCGTCTCCCTCGGCGAGCAGCACGCGACGCGCGCCCGCGAGCCGCGCCGCGGCGGCGGCGGCCGCGCCCGCGCCCTGCCCCGCGATCAGGATGTCGACCTCGCCGCCGATCCGGGCCGCCGCGGTCAGCGCCCGGGCGGTCTGCTCGGAAAGGCTCTCGTTGTCGTGTTCGGCGAAGAGAAGGATGGCCATGATGTCAGATCTCCTGTCAGAGCACGCCGGCTTCGGCGCGCAGCCGCGACACCAGCTCGGCCACGCTCGCCACCTTCACCCCGGCCGCGCGGACAGCCGGCTCCTCGGTCGCGAGCACTTCGAGCCGCGGGGCGACGTCGACGCCGTAGTCGGCCGGCGCCGTCTCCGCGAGCGGCTTCTTCTTCGCCTTCATGATGTTGGGCAGGCTCGCGTAGCGCGGCTCGTTCAGCCGCAGGTCCGCGGTCACGATCGCCGGCAGGCTGACCTCGATCGCCTGCAGCCCGCCATCGACCTCGCGCGTCACCTTCGCCCGCCCCTCGCCGAGTTCCAGCTTCGAGGCGAAGGTCGCCTGACCCCAGCCCATGAGCGCCGCGAGCATCTGCCCGGTCTGGTTCGCGTCGTCGTCGATCGCCTGCTTGCCGAGGATGACCAGCTCCGGCCCCTCCGCCTCGGCGACACCCTTCAGGAGTTTCGCGACGGCGAGCGGCTCGACCGCCTCCTCGACCTTGACGAGGATCGCGCGGTCGGCACCCATCGCCAGCGCCGTTCTCAGCGTCTCCTGAGCCTGCGCCGGGCCAATCGAGACGACGATCACCTCGGTGGCCTTGCCGGCCTCTTTCAGCCGGATCGCCTCCTCGACGGCGATCTCGTCGAACGGATTCATGCTCATCTTGACGTTGGCGAGATCGACGCCCGAACCGTCGGGCTTCACCCGGATCTTGACGTTGAAGTCGACTACCCGCTTCACGGGGACCAGGACTTTCATGACCAACCTTTCCTCGTGTCGGATGAGAGGCGCCGGCACCCGGTTCGCTCGTGTCCGAAGGAGCCCGGGCAGGAAGCGGGGTGCTTGCGGGGGAACTATGCGCCTGCCCCGCGTCGCGGGACAGGATGTTTGCGTCAAAGCAGGATTAACGCTACGACATTCTTCCGGACGCGGGTCGCGAAGGGGGGCGGAGCGATGGAGAGACCGACCAGCGGGATCGGGCGGAAACCGCCGCCGCGGGCGTCGGTCCACGCCGCGCGAACCGCGGGGCCGCGCCGCCTCTCGGTCGGCTTCATCCTCGCCCGGCGCTTCACGCTCTGCGCCTTCGCCAATTTCGTCGACGTGCTGCGCCTCGCCGCGGACGAGGGCGACCGGTCGCGCCCGATCCTGTGCGGCTGGTCGGTCCTCTCCGATACGATGGAGCCCGTCCCTTCGAGCTGCGGCGTCACCGTCCAGCCCGGCGAGCGTCTCGGCGATCCGGCCCGGTTCGACTACATCGTCGTCGTGGGCGGCCTGCTCGAGGAGACGCCCAACATCAGCCTGGCCTATACCCAGTTCCTCAGGCGCGCGGCGGAGGCGCGCGTGCCCCTCGTCGGCCTCTGCACCGGCGCCTTCATCCTGCACCGCGCCGGGCTGATGCGGGGCTACCGCGCCTGCGTCAGCTGGTTCTGCCACGCCGATTTCCTGGAACAGTTCGACGGGCTCGAGCCGATCTCCGACCAGATCTTCGTCGTCGACCGCGACCGGCTGACCTGCGCCGGCGGCGCCAGTTCGGCCCATCTCGCGGCCTTTCTCGTCGAGAGGCACATCGGCCGGGCGCAGGCGAGCAAGAGCCTGCACATCATGATCATCGACGACGCCCTGCGCCCCGAAAAGCCGCAGCCCGGGATTCCGCTGGAGCTCAAGACCGACGACCCGTTGGTGCGGCGCGCGCTGCTGCTCATGCAGCAGCGGATCGACACGCCGTTCTCGGTCGCCGAGCTCGCCCGCCAGATGGGGAACAACAAGCGCCAGCTGGAGCGCCACTTCCGCGCGGCGCTCGACACCTCGCCGCAGGCGGCCTTCCTCGAGATCCGTCTCGCCTTCGCCCGCCACCTGCTGGAGGCGACCGACAAGTCGATCTCCGCGATCGCCGTGGAATGCGGCTTCTGCGACTCGTCCCACCTCAGCCGTATGTTCCGGCAACGCTACGGATGCACTCCCACCGAAACGCGAGCGGCGCTTCCGGCGGAAGCGCCGCTCGCAGCGGTTTGAGCGCCGTCCGGACGGTGCTCGGGTACTAGGCTCAGGCGACTTCCCGGAGCGACTTCTTGCCGGTCAGGCGCGGCTCGAGCGTCCTGAGGTACCAGTCGACGAACTGGATCACGCCGTCCTCCTGGATCTCCGAATAAGGCCCGGGGACGAACGCCGGCGAATTGATGCCGCGCTGGTTCTCCTCGACGACCTGGCGGTCCTCGTCGTTGGTCGCGACCCAGACCCGGCTCAGATTGTTGACGTCATAGTCGACCCCCTCGACCGCGTCCTTGTGGACGAGCCACTTGGTCGTGACCTCGGTCTCGGTCGCGCTGATCGGCAGCACGCGGAACACGATCGAGTGGTCGGCGAGGAAGTGGTTCCAGGTGTTCGGGTAGTGGAAGCTGAGCAGCGATCCGGCATCGGCGAAGGGCGCGTTCGCGAGCCGCTTGTTCGGCACCGCCGCCTTGCCGTCCATCGTGTAGCTCTCGCCGGCCCCGAGTAGCGGGATGCGGGCGAAGCGCCACTGGTGGTCGGGCGCGATGACGAATTTCGACGGCATCCCCGCCGCCTCGCATTTCTGCCAGTGCGCGGTCACCGCCGGCTCCATCGCGCCGCTCTCGTCCATGGAGGTGAAGCCCGGACGATCGGGATAGGTGCGGCAGAGCTCGGGGTGCGAGCCAGCGCAGTGGTAGCATTCGCGGTTGTTCTCGATGACGAGCTTCCAGTTGCCCTTCTCGACGATCGTCGATTCGAAGGCGACCTTCGCCTCGTTCAGCCGGTGCGGCGCGAGGTAACGGGCGGCCTGCTCGGCGAAGGGCGCGAACGGCGCCGGCTCGTCGGCGAGACAGATGTAGACGACACCACCGGCCTCCTCGCAGGCGACAGCCTTGAGCCCGTGGTCGGCCGCCTTGAAGTCCGGCCCCATGTCCCGGGCATAGAGGAGGCGCCCGTCGAGTTCGTAGGTCCACTGGTGATAGGGGCAGACGAGCTTCGGCGCCGATCCCTTCCGCGCGGCGCAGACCCGGCTGCCGCGATGGCGGCAGGCGTTGTGGAACGCGCGGATCCTGCCGTCCGCGCCGCGCACGATGACGATGGCGTAGGCGCCGACCTGCATCGTCACGTAGTTGCCGGACTGGGGGATCTCGCAGGCCGGGATCGCGAAGAGCCAGTCGCGATACCAGATCGTCTCCATGTCGACATCGAAGATCTCCGGATCGGTGTAGAACGGCCGGGGCAAGGCGTATCCGGGGGTCCGGGAACGGATCAGCTCCAGCATTTCGGTATGTGTGGTCATGGCCGTCTCCTACGGGATCGCACGCGACGCGCCATGTCTCACGGAATCCCGCTACCTCTGGGCTGCGATCGATCGATGCGCGACGGTGCGCCACCGCCGCGGGTTCTTCACTGATGACGCGGAACAATTCCGCTCGCTCCACTGGCCAGACGCCCCGTCGACTTGTGGCGTTGATGTCCGAAAGCGAGAGCCACGTAGCACGGCGTGAGACGCGATAATGCCGTCGCCGCGACACTTCTTGACGCAAAGCCGTCAGGGTTCCTCGACTCTCCGCCGGGCTTCGGCACGCTCGAGGCGGGCGAGAAAGACGTCCCGGCATGACCAGCTGACACAGGCGCGACAAGTCGTCTCGTCAGTCCGGCGCGGTGAGGGCGCGGACCCCGCGCGAGGATCAGACCGGTTTCCCGGCGGCCGACTTGTCTGGCCCGTCGTTCCGATACCGCCAAACTGACGCAGGGATACATCTCGACCAGGGCGAACCGGGTGTAGAGAGGCCAAAACATCTCGGGAGGCCCGGCCCATGACGCATTTTTCCTTCGCCCAGGTCGTCAGGGGCGCGCTGACGGGCCAGAAGAACTGGACGCCGCAATGGCCGGACGC
>NZ_VFRP01000042.1 GCF_006385685.1 Amaricoccus solimangrovi
CATCGCAAAATACGCCGACGCCTTCTTCAGGATCTCGTTCGCCTGGCGCAGTTCACGGACCTCGCGGCGGAGCCGGGCAAGCTCCTCCTTCTCAGCGCTTGTGACGCCAGAGCGAGCGCCGTCATCGCGCTCGGTCTGTCGCACCCAATTGCGCAGCGTTTCGCCGGAACAACCGATCTTCGACGCGATCGATTGGATCGCGGCCCATTGCGAGCCGTGTTCCTCCTGATGGTCCATGACCATCCGGACGGCGCGGGCGCGCACCTCGGGACTATAGGGTGGGATTCTCTTCGTCATGGCTCCACTCTCTCAAGAGTTGGGGCCTCCGGGCAACCCGGCGCGGTTCAGACGGCCCTCCCGGGAGCCTTACACAAAAAAGCAGAGCTTGTTAGCCGAGGCCGCAACCGAAAAGGATCGAGGCGTCGCCAGATTTCAAGTGCGAAGGAGCTGGAGGGCATCCTCAGGATGCACAGGTTGGCGGTGGGCGAGTGCATTGCGTGCCCGCACAAGCACATCAAGCCGTTCGGCCTCGGGTCGGGTCAGATTCCCGCGTAACTGGAAACGGAGCGCACCCAGTTCAATTTCTTCGATCGAGGCGACACCGAGGCCGCGCAGGTGATCATCGAGGCGTAACCGGCCCCGATGCATTGCCACAATCTCAAGTCGCCTGCTTTCGATCTCAGGAAACAACGCTGTCAACTGCGCTTTCCAGACGCGTTGCTGTATTTCGCTCTTTCGCTGACCGGCGAGAATGGCTAGCGGGCACGGGGTCTCTTGTCCAAGGATCGGTGCCTCGGCGCGGCGCGAAAGCCAGGCTACCGGATCGGCCAAGTCATCGAGACTAGCCTGCACCAGCGACGCCGCGAGGTCCAGCCGCCAAGCACACAGTTCCACGGCGAGCACTACGGCCAAGTCTCCCGCCAAGCCGTCGCGCGTTGCGGGAAGATGTTCCTCCGCCCATATCACTCGGTCTCCCCGGCGCAGCCCTGTCTGCCAGTTCTGAGGCATTGCCTCGGCCGGAATAGCCAGATCCGCCGGTAGGTCGGTCACGAGCAACGCAGGGCCGGCCCGTCCCGAAGCACGAGCAGCCGCAAAACGCTCAACGAATACGGACCAAGGCGCCAAGTCACTTGGTCCGATTGCTGAGAGTGATATGATTGCTAGCTCCTCGTCCAGAACCGGATTGAGCAGCGCCTCCAGCGTTGGTGCGGTGCCGAAGGCTTCAGCCACGGCAGCGGCGGGTGACTGACCAGTGTCCGCGCGGAACTCGACAGGGTGAATCCGTAGATGAGCTCGAAGAGCCTCCTGAACGCCCGGAGGGCGGCTAGGGTCCGAAAGAAGTACGGCGACTCCATGGTCGAGCCGCCGTACCAAGTCGTCAAGCCACCTTCCGAGGCCTGGTAGGCCCCACGGATCCGGGTTTGGAGTCATGCACCGATCAGCCTGCCGAGCGGGGTAAGAATCGGTGCAGCGGCGGGTGTTCGGCCTTGGCGGAGAGTTCCGAGGGTGGCGAGGCGTTCCAGCCTTTGCTCAGTCGCGTCGGGACACTCGCCCACGAAATCCTCGAGCGACGGATCGAGGTCCTCGAGTTCGCGAAGCGTATTCAGACAATTCAAATCAGCTTGATCAAGACCCAAGGCTTCCGCTGAAAGCGGCATCTTCGCCGCCCAGGCTTCCAGATCCTCGACACGGCCAGCGACCGGTCGAACCGCCAAATCGGGGAGGAGTTGGCGAAGCGCCTCCAGACGGGCCGGCGCTCCGCCCGCTGCAGCCATGAGCGCCCCTCGCGTTGCCGCATCGTCCAGAGCCGGAACGAATCCCTCGTCGGCCAGCCAGTGCCGCAGCATCGCCTCGGACCACGCACCGGCATCGAAGAGGATCATCCCATCGGCAGGTGAAGTGACATGAGACCCGCACCAGATCGGCAGCACGTCTCCCCGCTCGACCTTCAGTTGGCGGGCGAGCTGCGCCGCAGAAGAAGGCGACCAATCTCCTTCAATCACAAGAGCCGCAGGCCCCGTCTTGACCCTGTCAAGCGCGCGCCGCACCTGTATGTCGTCTAGGTCGTCGCTGTTGATGCGGACGTGGTTGCATCCGGGCAGCCAGAGACGTGCTGCAGCAAGAATACGGCCGGCGACATCACCGCCGACAATCGCAGCGCAAGATCGGACCAAGCGTATACCGGGAACGCGCTGGTTAAACAGTCGGTCGAGGTCTCGGTCAGAGAGAGGGGCACGCGCACTGGGCAACTCGGGCCCGAGCAACCGGAAAAACAGCGCCGCGTCGTATGCCGGGTCGTCCTCACGTTCGTCGAGTCGAAGAAGAGCGTCCTCCAGCTCCTCTTGCCGTCCCAACATCTGTGCCACTTGGGCATTTCGCAACCCGTAGCGCTTGTCGGGAAATCGGCTGAGGATGCCAAGATCTACCAGTTCCTCAAGGAGTTCCTCGAAATCAGTCATCGCTGGCTGAGCGAGCACCTTCGGCCAATGTGTGATCCGGCGAATTTCGCTTGCAGTCAGCCCCTGTGCCAGAACCTTGCTGTCCCCACCTGTAGCTTCGAGCCGGTGCAGCGCGATCGAGCGGGCAATGCAGTCGTAACGGACATCAAGGTTCAGCGTCAGCTGAAAGCGATCGCGGATCTGGTCGGCGATGCGCTCCGCAGCAGCACCTTCGAAAAGACTTTCTCGGTCTAATTTCCAGCGCGGTCCAACGTTGCCTGCGCGCGGGCGCCTACCGAAGCTTTCCACTATCTGCCGGCCAAAGACCTGCACAAGGGACGGATAGTAGTTCATTCGCGCAAGCATGTCCGAAACGAGTTCCGGCTCAGAATAGTCAAGACCGGCAGCGCGCATCGGCTCAACCGCGAGCCGCCGCAGGGCGGCACGGTTTGCGGGGCTCTGGTTCATAGGTCCAATGCAGATAGGCTCGCCCAGATGCGGCAGCGGTGAGTTTGGCGCCCGCGCCATCCGTCGGACATTGTGCAGGCCCGCGAATACGGCCTTGAAACGCCGTCCGGTCCTCTCCATGAGTCCCTTGAGCGGCAGGAGATTGGGATACCCAGCGGCATGTTCGGTGCGCAGGAAGTTGTCGGCCTCGTCGAACATTGCAAGCAGCCGTCGTGCCGGGTCGCGGCCGAGCCAAGTCTCGATTGCAGCAACCATTTCATTGGGGTCGGGCTCGATCTCCTGAAACTCCGCGAACCGGCGCAAGTCATGAGCAAGTGATCGCCAGATGCCCTCGGCCGGCACACCTGGCCCTCCGATCGACCTGATGTCGAGATAGAGCGCCAGTTCGCCGCGCTCGGGCCGATGCCGCTCTCCGCGAATGTGGTTGAGAAGAACCGACTTGCCCAACTGCCGACCGCCGTAGATCAAGCAACCCTCAGCGTTGCGAGAGACGATCCGATCGATCTCGGCCTCGCGTCCGAAAAAGATCTCGGGCGGAATCTGGCCCGGGCTGATCGTATACGGCTGCACCCATGCGAAGGGCATCGCACAATCGAGAAGAGTTGCGAGCGTGTCGTCGCTTTCAAGACCCGCGAAGAGCAGAAGTGCTTCGTCGAGAACGACAGCTGATCGCGCCTCGGTCCTCATCTGGCGTGCAAGGCGTTGCCGATCCTTAACGTCGAGTCTGCTGAACAGCACAACGATCCAAGGCGCATCGGGGGCTTCGCTTCCGATTTGGCGCAGGAGTTGGTCGATGGGCACATCCGCTCGCGCCGCTAGCACCTGATAGCGTCCGCCCGCGGCACTGCCGAACGCGGGGGGAAGGAAGCCGTCTGACCTGCGGGGCACATCGCAGTTCATCGTCAGCAGCCGAAGCCGTGCGGGCAAGGCTTCGCGCCCGTCGACAAGCCGCACTCCACTGAATCCGATCAACTCGAATAGCTTAGCCAAAGCCTCGCGCAGCCGCACAGGCTGGCTCTGCCGCAGGGAGTTCTCTCCCTGACCCCAAGATTCCAAAAGCTGCTTGAGCCTGTGGGCGCGCCGCTCTTCGATGCTTGCCAAGTTGATTCGCCCAGCCGAGCCACGCGCTTCTAAGGCCGCCAGAATTCGCCCTCGCTTGGTCTCTTCAGGTTCTGCTGCGATGTTCGCGACACAGCCGGGAAAGAACCGGGCAAAAACGTCGGGATCCGCGATTTCTGGCATCGGGACCGCACGGCCCGCCTTGATCTCGGCGATCGCGTCGTCTGCAGTAACTAGATCTAGGCGGTCGAAAACCGCCAGAAGCTCCCGCGCCGACTCCCCCTGTGGCAAAGCCATCAGCCGCTCCAGTTCCAACCGCTGACGCTCGGCAATCTGCGCCTGCAACTCGTCCCGGCGAGCTTCCATCTCGGCAAGGAGGGAATCGAGTTCCGGAAAATCTGGCTCCACATCAGGTCGGCGAATTCTGTTCAATGCCGGCAACATCACGTCGTTACCCTTGTCCGGGGCGACCAAGGCAGAATCGATGAGGGCGAGTCGCGACAGATCGCCGGGCAGCGCCGTGGCGGCGTCCAGATCAAGGTAGCCGATC
Source organism: Amaricoccus solimangrovi (assembly GCF_006385685.1). Lineage (GTDB taxonomy): Bacteria > Pseudomonadota > Alphaproteobacteria > Rhodobacterales > Rhodobacteraceae > Amaricoccus > Amaricoccus solimangrovi. The sequence goes on from NZ_VFRP01000042.1 coordinate 4,516, forward strand.
GTCGTCAAGGATTGCCGAAGACGCGCCACACGCTCGCGCGCCATTCGACGGGCGGCTTCGAGTACCTCGTCGAGCTGCTGCCGTCGGGCGTCGTATTGATCTTTAGGTTGGTCGCTCTCGTTCAGTCGGTCAAGAAGGCGCTGCGCAGCGAGCACCGCTGTCTCCTTGAGCCGCGCATCGAACGCGAGGGTCGCATCCGGTGAGATAAACTCAGGCCGAGCGAGAGCGGCTGCAAGGCGACGATCGCGCAACTCCCGCTCGGCATCAAAGGCAGGACCGTCATTCTCGGTCCAGTCCTGACAGCCGCCGGGCAGTCGCAGTAGCGGGGCTTCGAGCAGGTCCTGCATGCGCGGCGTGGCCGAAAGTGCCACCCGACCGCCGATGAGTTTCCGCAAATCGTCAAGCTTCTCGGTCAGAACGATACCAGCAGCTTCGGCAAGTCTGCCTTCGCCTTCTGTCGGCCCGTCGACGCCAGTGCTTAGGGCCTTGCGTACGGGGCCAAGTGCGCGCAGCAGCCGCCCTCGGCTGTGATCCTGCGTCTGCCGAGCATCCTGGCGCCGCGCTTCAAGCCAGTCGGAGAGTTGATCGCAGGCCTCCTGAATCCCTCGACAAAACCAATCGAGGGCCATGCCGTCGATCCGGTCCCGCCTTGGGCGGCCGCTGCGCCGTTCGGCTTCCGAAACGAAAGCCTCCTGCGCGCTCCTATCATGGGCAAGTCTGTCGATCAGATCCTTCGCAAGCGCCTCTGCGTTCTCGGCCCCGGCCAGCACAGCCTCGGCGACACGTCCAATCTCACCCTCGTGGTGAAGCTCCCTGTGGAATAGGGCGTAGGTCGGCTGATGCACCGTCTTGCGGTGGCGTGCTTCAGCCAGCCACCCCTCAAGGCGCTTGCGCATGGCCGGTTCCGCCGACGGCGGTCGAGTTCCGGCAAGTTCGGCAAGGACTCCGGTCGACAGCCGCACATCGTAGCCGAGGCCGGCGAGCGCCTCGATGAGCGGTGCGCAGCGTCAGCCTCAGCAGCGGCGCGGCAGGCCTCGACCAACCTCTCGGCCAGGGCAGCCAATTGCTCGGCCGCTTCGACGTTGGGCCGATCCAATCTTTGCGCACCCTCGGCAAGTCCTTGAGCGAGAGCCGTCCATTCGCGGGCCACCGGTGCGTCCTTCGCTGCAGTCTCTGCAGGCGAGACCGGCGTCTCGGATAACTCTGCCTCTACGAGACCGAGGTAGATCCGGTGCACTGCTCGCTCTGGTGTTCCAAGGGGGAAGCGGTCCTCCGGAATGCCGTGAATCTCATCAGAAGTCAGTTCCCCTGCTGATCGGGTGACTAACCAGCGTAGCGCGCGAAAGCCGAAGGTCTTGGTCGTATCCCCGGACCGCCTCATACGGTCGTCATAGCGACGCAGACGCGCATGATCTCCCGAGGCAATGATTTGCAGGAGGCCATTGTAGAAGTCAGAGTCGCTCCTTAGTCGCTCCTCCGGGATTATGTCGCGGAACAGATCCTTGTGCTTGCGCCTGTCGCTCCTCGCGATGGGAAATATCTCCTGTGCGAGTTCTGCGTTCAGGGCGGCCATCGGATCGGGTAGGATGTTGTCGTCCATTGGAGCCTCGCCTCAGTCGAGTCTTTTGCATTGGGAGCGCGAGAGACCCGGCTCTCGACAATGCGAAAGTGTGCGGTTTTCATTCGGCTCAACTGGCAGGAGGGGTTCGCAGCGCAATCGTTGGGTGAAAGAACCCTCGATCCTGCCAAACCCTTGGTAGACCGGGATCGTCAGAGGTCGCCCGTCAGCTAGTTCGGCTGTCAGAAAGCGATGGTGTGGCAGCCGCTTGGCGTTCGACGTATTGTGGCTTCCGACAATCAACTTCTGCAACAGGGCTTTCCAATGCGTACCGGTCTTTAGGGTATCGTCTAACAGGCTCGGGCCCGGCCCGTCGAGATCCCTGCGTCTGTGCGCCCGCCATCGCTTCGCATCCGGCATGGCCGAGATGAGTTCGGAGCGGCTCCACGTCTTCAGGATTCGTTCGGTCGACGGACTGTCACCGTCGACTACCCATTGTCGGCAGCACGCCCGATGCGGCGAGTTGAGGTTCGGCTGGTCGAAGAAGGTCTGCGCCATGTAGTCGTCCCGTGTCGCCGCCTGTCACGCCCCTACCACGTGACCCAGAGCGGAGAGGGGTGTTGGCCTTCTCCCTGGATCTCGACATCGGTCTGGATCCGCATCAACTCCGCAGCCTGTCGCGCCGGCTCGGCGTTGCCATTGAAGCGAACCGGGCGTCCCGGAGTGCGCCATGCCCCCAGCCCTTGGTCGAGATGGATCGTGACCGCCGTGCTGTCGGCGAAGTCGAGCCGGAGGCTCCGGGCGTGAGGACAGGCGTCCTTGGGACGGAGCGACACAGAGGCGCCGGGCAACAGCGCGCGCAGAACGGCGCCACGCGTTACGTCTTCCGGCCAGGCATGGTGCAGGGCCCGCGGCGGCTCCCGGTCGGCCCCGGAGCCCTGTTCAGTGACGATCTCGACCGCTGTCGCCCCGTTCCGGCCTGGCATGGCACGGAGTATCCCCGCGAGAAGACGCGCGGAAAGGGGCGTGCGCAGGTAGCGGTCGCTGTACATGACGCGCGCCACGGGGTACTTGCCCGCGAAGGCCTGCGGGCGAAGGGGCACCACAGCTTTCCAGAACGCCATGCCGAAGCCGGCGACCGGGCCGTCAAACTGGTGCCAGATGTCCAAACGGGTGCTGTTACCTTCGCCGAAGGCCGCGAGCTTCGCCAGGGAGAGCGCCGGGCCCATCTCGGCCGGAGCGTGCGCGCCAAGGAGGGCTGGCGCCACGCTGACATCGCCCCATGTGGGTCCGACTGTTGCAGCGGACGGTGACGGGGTCGCGATCTGCTGATGGCGTCCGCCTTCCTCAATCTCGGCGATGATGGGAAAGCCGCCCGCCATCGGCAGGTTTGCGCAGGAGCGCAGCGCCCCACCGGAGCGGGCGATAGCGCGCACCAAGTCGAGCTTCTGCGCGAAGGCAAGCTTTGGCACTTCTCCGGCAGGCAGCGCCAGCGCGACCTCGGCGCCGCCCCGCTGCGCCGCCGCGAGCAGGTCGGGGCCAGCCCAGTCCATGACGTCCCAAGCGGTCGCGTCGCCGTGCAGGAAGAGCGTGAGGCGGGTCAGACCGCTCTGGGCGAGGGCGCGGCGGATCCAGTCGGGGACCGGCTCGGTGAGCGCCCGCGTCGCCGGGCCGAAGACCTGCAAATCCTCGGGGAGGGACAGGCGCGGCAGGACCTCGCGGCGCAGCGCCTCGAGCCCACCGGGCCGGTCGACCGGGCCGAGGTCGAACTGCAAATCGCGGCGCAGGATGCAGTCGGGGCAGCCATGGGCGCAGCGCGAGGGACAGTCGAGCCGCCCGGCTGCAGCTGTCAGCAGAGCGGGCAGATCCGCCTCGGCGGTGTTGGCGAAGCCGGAGCCGCCGGACGCCTTGTCGTAAAGGAGGAACGACGACCGCCGCCCGGCATCGGCGCGGACGCTCGGCGCGACGCTTACTCCCATGAGTTCGGCGTCGATCCCCAACCGCTCCGCCAGCGCTTCTCGGACCGCCGCGCCGATCGCGAGCGCGCGGCCCTGGTCCGCCTCGGTCGCCTGAAGCGCGTCGAGCCGCAGCTCGAACACGTCGGTGGAAACCTCGTTGCCAAGCCGTACGTTGCGCCGAATCCGGCGCGAGCCCGGGTCGTTGCCCGGGCAGAGCCTGTCGTTGCGCGGATTGTCACGGAGTTTCTGCAAGGGCAGGTGATCGCGCATCCCCGCCGGCAGCGCCTCGCCATCTCCGCCGGTCTCCGCCTCGGCCCGGCCGCAGGCGATGCATACCGCGTAGCCCGCACCGCCAGGCCCCGAGGAGGTCACAAGCACCTTGCCCTCTCGGCTGGTCCGCAGCGCGCCGGTGGCGGGATCGCTGAGCGAGACCCATGGCGCGCCGGCCGCCGAGACGCGGGCGCGGTCGGGCGGCACGAAGGCGAGGGTCTCGTAAGCCGCGTGTGGCTTGCTGGTGCCGAGAAAGCCGGACGGGCGCAGCAACTCCCCCCGCCGGGTCCCGCTGCCACAGTCGGGGCAGGTCTCGACCGGGAGGCGCGAGAGGCCGAAGGCGTTGCAGGACGGACAGCGCCAGAGCGTGCGCAGGTCCTCGACCGATCCCGGCTCGCTCCGGTTGCCCCAAGTCGGCAGGATACCGTCGGAACGGTGCACGAGTCCGTCGATGACCACCTCAGCCCCGGGCGAGTAGTCCCGGATCGCCATGTCGAGCGGGCGCGAGGGACCGCCTTCGCCGCCTGTCCGCCCGACATGGTCGAAGGCGACCACATCGACGGGAAAGCCATAGGCCGGGGTGAAGCCACGGCGGGCGAGTTCGGAGATCATGAACTCTTCCCGCATCCGCTTCGCACGCCGCATGTAGAAGCCATGCGCCGGGTCACGCTCCGGATGGGCGGCCTGCGCGGTCAGGAGCTGCCCATACTCTGCCATCCAGCGCTCGCGCATGCGCTCGAACGTGTCCGCCGCACACAGGGTCACCGCGGCGTTGCCTTTGAGCACGGTTCCACGAACGAGGTTCTGCAGGGCCTCGGCCACGGCTGGGCTGTCGGCCCACTCTCCCTGCAGCGCGACGAGAAACCCTTCAGCCGGGCTGTCGGGGAGCCACGGCGCGGCCGGATCGGGGGTCGCGCCAAAGAAGGTGCCGATGCCCGTAGTCGCCCTGATACCGCCTTCGCCGCGCAGGTACATCCCGAGAAGGAGCGCGTTGACATGGCGCTGCACCAGGACCGGCCCGTCGAGCCGCACCGCCGGCGCGCGTACGGCGCCCTTCAATAGGCGCGCGGGTTCACGAAACACCATCCGGTCGAGCGGTAGGTCCTTGCAAAAGGTGAACGCCAGGGCCCATGGCTCGCCCCGGCGTCCGGCTCGGCCGACCCGCTGGCGGTAGTTGGCGGGCGCCGGCGGCACGTTCGTGTTCACCACGAGGCCCACGTCGGGAATGTCGACGCCCATCTCCATGGTGGTGGAGCAGTTGAGGATGTTGATCCGCCCTTTCCTGAACGCCTCTTCATACGTCTGAAGGCTGGCCCGGTCGATCTGGGCGGAATGCTCCTGCGCGCGCAGGAAGGGCGCGAACTCCGCGATCCGGTCGTGGATGTCGGTCCAGTGGCCCCGCGTGCGGAGCGCAGCCACCCTCCCGTCCTCTTCCAGCCAGCGCCGGACCTCCGCGCGCGCCTCGGCCGTCAGCCCCGTCGGCGCTGCCCCTGGCAGGCGGGGCATGTCGACGTGCGTGGCAAGGGCCTCGGCCTCGATTGCGTTGAGCGAGACGCCGGCGGGCGCGAAGGGCAGAAGCCGCCAAGTCTGCGGGCATTGCCAGGCGCGGTCGAGCCGCGCGACCTCCGCTTGCCGCAGGTCGAGCCGCCATGCATAGGGGCCGGCCGCCTTCAACAGGCGCGCGCTGCGAAAGGCCGTCCAGATCGCTGCGAGGACGGCGTCGACCCGCTCCGCGTCTCGCGCGTTGTCGGGGGCGCCGCCTGTCAGGCGGTAGAGCAGGCGCACTAGGCTGCCACGCGTCGCTGCGGCAGTGGGAAAGCGGGCCGGGCTGCGTACCGGGCTCTCTGCGTCAGGCGGCGCACCAGGCTCCATGACAGCCGAAAGCGCGCTGCGGAGCGAGATCCAGTGACGCATGTCCACCGGATCCTGTGGCAGGTCGATTGCGAGGGTGGCGCGGAACACGATGTCCACCGCGGCATGGAGGACGTCCGCCCAGACGCCCGCATCGTGCCCGGCCTCGGCGAGTTGCGCCGGCACCTTGAGGCGCGCATGCTCCTCAAGCGCCGGGAAGACGAGCCGGGCGAGGCCCATGGTCTCGACGTTGTTTTGGAGCCGTGGCCGGCGGAAGAGTTCGCGGAACAGGAACAATTCGGCGAGGTCGGCGGGCGTGTCGGCCAGATGCGCACCCCCGAGCGGGCGGCCGCGCCAGACCTCGGCGGCGAAGTTCGACAGTTCGGGGTTGGCGGCGAGGGTACCGCGCAGATCGGTCCAGGAGATCCGGCCGGCGCCGTTGATCAGCGCGGCGAGCACCTCCTGCCTCTCCTCGAGAAGGCCGCGCAGCGACGGCACGGTGGCGACCGCTTGTTCCAGCCCTTCGATCTCGGCCTGCAGCGCGGCGGCCCTAGCCGGATCGTCCCCGCCGGCCTCTTGCACGGCGTGGGTGATCACGGCGCGGGTCAAGTTGCGCTCGGCCTCCTGCTGGAGCTTGGCCGAAAACCGCGCGGTGCCCTGCCGGCTGTCAGTAAAGGACAAGAGCCTCCGTCCGCCGAAGGGCGCCGCCCCTGCGCCCTCGGCGCGCGGCACGGCCTCAAGGAGCACGGGCATCGCGTTACCCATGAGGAACGGTGCGCCGAAGGTCTGCGGCCGGACGGCGGTGCGTGGCTCGTGGGCCCGCGCGCAACAGGCCCGATCGGCACGCTCCTCGACGATCCGGAGCGTCGCGAACCGGTCCTCTGGCTCAGGCCGGTTTAGCAGCGCGCCATCCGTGAGCCGAACGGCGATGTCGTCCCCACTATCGCGCGCGGGGCCGAGCAGAACCTCGCGTGACGGCGTCGCCGCGGCGCCGTTTTCAGGGCTTGGGTCGGGCTCGACATCGAGCACGTACTCGTCCTCGTCGTCGCCCCTTCGGGCCTGCGTCAGGTACTCGTGGGCCCCTTGCGCGAAGCGTTCGGCGAGGAGCCAAGGGGTTCCGCACTCGTCGCAGGCGCCGACCTCGAAGACCGGAGCGCTGCACGTGCAACGCTCGCGTTCATCAAGATGCACCTGGCCGTACGGCCAGTCCGAGCCTTTGGTGGACAGCGCCGGGTGGCGATCCGGGCATGCTGGGTCGATGCAGGCCCAGAGTCCGGCCTGCGCCCGGTGAAAGACGTGGAGCCGCCATGGGGCGAGGCGGAGATCGGAGCCGGGAGCACGCGCCCGTGCCGCAGCCTCCAGCACCGAGAAGGCCTGATGCCGGACCCCTCGATCGCCCGGATCGCCCAGCCCGAGGATCCCCGTCGCCGCGCCGAGCGTCAGGCCTCCGTCGCGCATTCGGGCGCGGGCGGCACGGATCCGCGGATCGGGCGCGAGCACCTGCCAGAGGCTCTCGTCTGGGACCGCCAGCGCCTCTCGGTCGAGCGCCGCTTGGGCGCCTTCGGGCGGCAGATCGGGCTCCCGCTCCTCGCCGGCGATGATCTCAACGCGATCCTCCGGCACGCCGCCCAGGTCCGCCACGAAGCGGCGCAGCGCCGCCGCCGTTTCCTGTCCTTCGCCGATGGTGGCGGAGGTCGCAGCGAGACGAACGTCTTCCGGGGCGACCCCGAACGCCTCCCGCACCCGGCGCAGCAGCAGCGCCATCTCTGCCGCCTGCGCGCCGACGTAGCTGTGCGCCTCGTCCAGCACGATCCAGCGCAGCGTGCCCTGCGAACGCTCGAGGATCGGTCCGTCCTGAGCCCGCATCAGCATGTATTCGAGCATCGTGGTGTTAGTGACGAGAATCGAGGGTGGATCCTCCCGCAGCCGCTTGCGGTCCGGCACCATCCCGCCGCCGGGCCATTCATGGGGTGGCAGCGTCTCTTTGAGATGTCTGTTGTAGAGCGCGTAGGTTATCCTACCCGACAGGGGCGCAATCCACTCGCCGAGCCGCTCGCGCTGGCTGTCGATCAGAGCGTTCAGCGGGTAGAGGACGATGGCCTGCACGCCCCGCCGCCGCCCGGCCGGCGACCGCCGCAGGAGGTCGTTCAGCATCGGCACCATGAAGCACTCGGTCTTGCCCGAGCCGGTGCCGCTGGTGACGAGGAAGCTCCGCCCCTCCGCCGCGGCGGTCCAGGCGCGCATCTGGTGGAGATAAGGCGCGTGCTCCGCGCCGTGCCGCGGCCATCGGCGGTTCGGCGCCCCGTCGAGTGCGGCCACCAGATCCTCTTCCAAAAGACTGCCTGCCAGATCGTCCAGCGTGCGGTCCGCGCGTTTCCAGACCAGCGCAGCCTCGAACACCGGGTCGGCAAGGAACGCGTCCGCCTGTCCCGGCTCAGCCCGCAGGCGCGCGGAAAGCGCAGCGCGCAGTGCGACCGAGCGGACGCGCCCTTTGGCCACCACCGCCGACGCGGCGCGGTCCGCCACCCGATCTAGGACCTCGGCGTAGCCCGAGCGGGGGGTGTCGATACCGTCCCTCATTCTGCCGTCTTCCCTCATTTCCGCGAAAGGCGCATTGCCTGCCAGGCCATCGCGGCCGGGAGCGCCAAGTCAAAATGGCTCGGGTCTAGGTGGATGCAGCGCAACAGCTGCACCCCGGTGCGGCCCTGCGGCGCTGCGCGCAGGCCGAAGGCGACCTCGGACACGAAGAGCGGCGCCTCGATCAGGCCATTCACATGATCGGCAAAACGGACGAAGGCCGCAGGCTGCGCCGCCGCGCGCAGGTCGGGAAAGGAGAGGTCGCTCTCGCCGTGGCGCCGCGCAGCCGCGGCTGCAAGCCGCACGAGGGTCCTTTCTGGATCACCGAACGCCGACGGCATACGCCCGAGCCAGTGCATGAGATCGGGGGGCGCCGCGAGCCTCGCCTCCATGAGGCCGAGCGCGAGATGCCCGTCCAGATCGGGGCGGAGCGTCAGGATCTCCCGTACGCGTCGCGCCATCTGCTCGCGCGCGAGCGTCTTGGCCCGCTCCGCCAGCGCGGGGATCGCGGCGAGGCTGGCGGCCTGGCTCGCGAGTTCCGCCGCCACGGCCGCGCCCCAGTCCCGCGGCGCGACGAACGCCCAGCGGCGTGCGCCGTGACGCTCGAGCTCCAGCCGGTCTGACAGGTCCGAGACGTCGGCCTTCATGAGCAGACGCACGGCGACGGCGGGCACCCATCCCAGCGCCAGAACTTGGTCCAGGGCGGAGGGACTCGCGCCATGAGCCGTCAGGGCCTCTATGGCCCGCTCGAGCGCCATGATGTGCGATTCATCATCCCCGTCGCGGAAGATCGCCGCATAGGCTGCGACTCGCGCCGCGCGGGTGCGTCCGGCGCCGGCGGCGTGCATACGATCGTCTTGATCGATCGTCGCCTCGTGTCCGGCAACCGGCTCGACCACGAGCGGGCGGGGCGGGCGAAGGGGCTGTCCGTGAAGGGAGGGAAGGAAGAACCAGCGCCCCGGCCCGAGCACGGCGCACATCGCCTCCGGAGGCGCGTTCTGCACCGCGACCGCCGGCCCAGGCGCGTCGAAGTTTATCGCTGCGAGGTCGGGCAGTGTCAGTTCATCGCCCGGTGCGCCTTGCGTTCGCAGGAACACTCCATCCTCGGTCAAATGGGTCTCGCCAAGGAACCGCCGCACCAGGAGTCGGGGCGACTCGTGCCCGTCGGCGAGCGCTCGAAGCCGCAACTCCGCGTCCGGCCCGCCGTGGGAGAGCAAGTCGTTCACAAGGTCGCGAACGCTCGACAGGGGCGCCTCGCCGTGGACGCGGACGGCCAGCGGCGACGTGATGCCGCCTAGACCGGGCGCGACCAGCCGCAGGCTGAGGTCGGTCTGGCCGACGAGGGCCGGCAGCACCCGCCAGTCGCGCAGATCGTGCAGCGTGATCTCGCGCTGCGTCTCAAGGATCGCCCCGTCTGGCCCTGCCAGATGGGCCCGCGTGGCCGGGAGCGCGAGTTGCCAGTCCAGCGTCTCCACCCCGTCGGGCGCGGCAGCGCGCAGGCGGAGCCGCGCCTTACGGATCCCGCCCGCGGGCAGCGGAACCCGCGCAGACCCGGCCTCGTCGATCACCGCCGGCGTGGCGTCCTCCACCCGCAGGGTCCAGCCGGCAGGCAAGCCGGAGACGCTCAGCGCCTCGCCCCCAGCATCCAACGCGAAGCGCGCCGCCGGCGGTACGATCCGGAGCCGGAGCCGCGCACCCACGTTCCCGCCTTCGTCGGCGGCGACGTCGAGCGTGCCGAGAAAGCCCTCCGCCGGCGAGGCACGCCGCCAGGCACCGCGGCCGCCGGGACGGTAGAGACGGCGCCGCGTCGGAAGGTCGACGAACCCTTGTCCCGCCCGGCGAAAAGCGATGTCGGGCAGACCCCGGAACACCGGCGCCCCGCGCCCGTCGCGCACCGTGCCGTCCTGCGCACCGAAGGCGGCGATCTCGTCACGCTCGGTCCGGTCCGCGCCCGTCTCGACCGCAAGCGACCAGTCGCGCACGCCGATCCGCCCTTTGCCCTCAAGCCGCAGCAGCCGGCCCTCCGTGCTCTCGCCGTCCGGCTGGGCGACCAGACCCTCGCTGCAGGTTACCAGCGCGTCCACCCCGACGAGCGCCCAGACGAGCGGGTCGCGGGTCCGCAGCGACGCGCTCCCGGCCCATGCCAGCCGCCGCGCCGCGCCGGTGTCACTGCTTTCGGCCAGAGTCCAGAGCGTCAAGCCCTCGGCTGGGTCGACGTTGCCGCCACCGGGCAGGGAGACCGGTTGCAGCAGCCGGCCGTCGGCCATCGCCACCAGCTCGATCGGCGCAGACAGGGGGAAGGGGAAGCGGGCCGTCCGCCGTCCGCTGATCCGGGTCGCGCTCCAGCCGCCCTGCTCGCGGTCAAGGGCGAGTATCAGGTCCGGGCAGGCCGCCGCCAGCGCGCCAGTCGGGGCGAGTCGCACGCGCCGGTACGCTGCGTCGATCCCGTCCATCAGACGCGTGGGCAGGCGGGTCGCTGGGGCTACATCGACGAAGGCGCGCCATGAGCCGTCCTGCTCACGCACCAGCTGGCGGCCCAATGGCTCCTCGACCTCGCCACCGGCCCGCACCGCCATCGCCTCGGCGAAGAGCGCGCGGGCGGCATCCCCGTCGAAGCGCAATGTAAGTCGCTCGCGCCAGCCCGGCTCCGCGCGGTCGAGCCAGATCTCGACGTCGGCGGCGGCCAGATCGCGGGGTGCCCGGCCGCGCAAGTCGACAAGCTCGCGGGCGAACTGCACGAAGAGCGCGTGGAACTCCTCGGTGCGGTAGCCCATCGGCAGACGTTCCGCGCGCCGCCGGGCGAAGGCCAGCGCCTGTTCCTCTGGACAGCCTGCGCCGAGGCGCTCCAGATCGGAAACGAGGCCGACGAGTGCCGCACGATAGCCGCCCTCATGTGCCAGAAGCCGCACCGGAAGCCCGCCCTCGGCGGCGAGCGTACGCAGGTACTGCACGCCCGCATCGCTACTCCGGGGCGGCGGGCGGCGCAGTTTCCGCAGCCCGCGGGCTGTCAGATCACGCAGGGCGGCCTGGTCGAGCCTGAGGCCGAGCGCATCCGTAAGGAAAGCCCAGGAGAAGGATCCGCCGGCGAAATACCGTCGATAATGCTCTGCTGCCCATAGGACGAAGGCCGCAGCGGTTTCACCGTCCCTCGATCGTCCGAGGCTGCTGCGGAGTCCGATCTCAAGTTCGTCGAAGCGGCGCTCCGAAAGCCGGTAGAGATGCAGAGGCCGACCGTCGATCTCGTCCTCGATCGCAGCAGCGAACTCCATCGGCATGGCGCTACCTCGTCCCTAGAGTCGCAGAGACATGAGTCTTGAGATCGTGCGATCTTTCACTTGGCATCCGAACACGCCGTAAGCGTTGCGCCACCTTCTGAAACACTACCCGGGAAACGGCCAAATTCATAAGTTGCGTCAACACTGCTGATTGTACCGTTTGTCCGTTCGAATCAAAGATTTGTATCCACTGTAGCAACGACTTCGTCAGTGGAGAACTTTGAATCCCGGTCCTGTCCGCTCCGCCAACCTCCAGATACAACTCATTCTCCGGTTCCCTGCATAGTCGAAATTTCTCGTTGTTTCCTAGCCCGGATTTCTCACCTGGATCTTCGTAGAGGGCATCGCGGACGGGGATCATGCCTGCGTGCGCGGACGGCTTGGGCGATCAGGCACGGCTTGGCACTGCGTCCCGGCGCGATCGAAGGTAGGGTTGGTCGGTGGCGCTGCGGGTGGGCGGGGCGATCGCGGATCAGCCGCGTAATCGGGCGTGGGCGAGGCGGAAAGCGGCGGCGTCGGGACAGCTCGACGCCATGGCGACGCGGATGCGACGGACGCTGCGAGTGACCAGGGCGCCGATCTTCAGAAGCTTCAGGCGGATCGTGCCACAGGTGGCGGCGGCGAGCTCGGTTCCGGCGAGGCCGATGCGGCGCAGCGCCGTGACGAGCACGTAGGCCATCGAGGCGAACCACAGCCGCAGCTGGTTGGCGCGCATGGTCGCAGCGCTGGTGCGATCGGCGAAGAGGTCGAGCTGGCACTCCTTGATGCGGTTCTCCATCTCGCCCCGGGCGCAGTACAGCTGCTCGTAGAGCGTGCGGGCGTCCGCCCGGGCGGGCTTCAGCGAGGTGACGACGAAGCGGGGATTGGCGCCCCTCGCGCCGCGGCCCGGCATCCACTCGGCCTTGGCGACGACGCGCCGGCGGCGGCTCCAGCTCAGCCTCGTCGTCCAGCGGAAGTCGGCGAAGCGGCGGGCGGGACCGCCGGTGGTCTCGGCGTCGTGCTCGGCCCAGGCGAGCGGGATGTGGATGTGCTCGACCAGCCGGGGGGTGCGTGCCAGGCCGAACAGGTAGTCGACGCGGTTCTCCTCGCACCAGGCCATCAGCGCCTCCCGTGCGAAGCCGCCGTCGCCGCGCAGCACGATCCGCACCCGAGGCCAGCGCGCGCGAATCCGGCCGACAATCCGGGCCACCTCCTCGGCGGCCCCGGCCGAGGCGTCGATGTTCGAGCGCCTCAGCTTCGCCGCCAAGAGGTGGCGGCCGCAAAAGACGTAGAGCGGCAGGTAGCAGTGGCAGTCGTAATGGCCGTGGAAGAACCGCCCCTCCTGATGACCGCGCAGCGGGTCGTCGGTGGCGTCGAGATCGAGCACGATCTCCTTCGGCGCGCGCTCGTGGGCGTCGAGGAACAGGTCCACGAACAGCGCCTCGATCGCCACGCCGTCGTGGGCGATCCGGCGGTAGCGGTCGGCTTCCGCCGCGCCATGCTCCAGCCGGTTCAGCGTGCTCTTGCCGGCGAGCGGCGCGCAGCGGCCGTGCCGCGCCTCCAGCCGGCCGAGCATCACCCCGAGCACCGGGTCGTGGCGCAGCCGGTCGTGATCGAGCAGGTCCTCGTAGCCGAGCGCGATGCCGAACACCCGCTGCCCGACCAGCGTCGCCACCTCGTGGACCACCCGCTCCGCCGCCCGGCTATCCGCGAAGCAGGCCGCGAAGCGCTCGACGAGCCCGATCGCCCGGTCGGTCGCTCCGAGCAGGAGCCCGCCCGCGTTCGAGGTAATCTCGCCGCCATCGAAATCCGCCACCACCGCGCGGCCATTGACCCGTGCGAATCCCATCGGCTTCGCGCTACACTCTGTCGGCATCGGGGAGATCTCCTGCGTGGACCGAAGTCTTTGTCGCAGAAGTACTTTCCCACGTTCAGGCCCCCGATGCACCTATCCCAGGTGAGAAATGCGGGCTAGGGGTGTAGCGGCAGAACTCCCCACTTCGCCCTTCGTGGACCCGCGTCGCGAAGCATCACTGTGATCCGCCGTGGTCGTCGGGTCATGGTCTCTCCTCGCTCTCGGCATCATGCCGATGTCGCGCGGACAATCCACTCATGGCCCTCGTTCAAATCTCCCGACCCACCTCTCCGATACGTCCAGCTTCGCCATGACATGATCGATGCAGCGGCGGCGGCGAACCGTGCTCATATCAGGGGCAGGCTAGTGACCGACTGCGCCCTCCCGGACTTAAGCGTTCTTCAGATAGGTGAGTTCGAATGCCTTGACACGTCGAAATCGCTGATGGCGACTGGCAGGACTGAATCCGTTATTTAACTCAACACGCTGGAATACATCTATCCCTCGATCCAAAAGAATCTTCCAGCCCGTGTCAGTTACAATGTGGCGAGCATGTATTATATTCGCCTCATCAAATTCCCAAACGAAATTGACCCCCAGCGGCGCGATCCCGTCGTGGATCTGCTCCAGATAGCCTTCTTGGCGAGCCAAATCTTCCGGGTCCGGCGCGGTTATCAACTTGAAGCTGACTTCCTCTCCGTCGGGCTTGCGGAGCGCGATCACCTCGAGCAGTTCCATCAGATTTCTCATCTGGTGATAAACCCGGATGTACGGATCTGTGAGTGTGATCTCGCTGGCTCCGTCGAGCCAGGGGCCGAAGAGTCCGTCGAAGCTGACACCCTTCTGATTCTCCGGGAAGGTGATGTGATCCTCCTTTGGGCCACTCCCGGAGGTCCCGTTGGAATGCGCTGGTTCCGTTGTCATCGGCAACTGTTCGGCAGCGGCCCGCGGAGAAACCGAAGGCGCGCCAGGGTTCGCGATGGTCTGCTCCCGAGACTCCTCCGCGGCGCGGCGATGGTACCATCTCGGATGTTCTCGTTCCTCAAGGGTCTTGACCTGAACCTCGCGGCCGTTCTGATCGGCAAATGCGAACTTCACGTCGGGATACGTGCTGTCGATCCGCATGAGCTGATCCTTCACCCGCTTGCGCCCCTCGACAGCCAGCGTGAGCAATTCTTCGACCTCATCGCGGCTCGCACCTCCACCGGGGAAAAGAAGCTTCAACAAGCCAGAAAATGTCTTCTGAACCCCGTCGCGGTCTCGCGTCGAGATGGTCGGACTCAGAGCAAAATGCTGCCTGTACTCGGAGGACCAATCCTGACTGAAGCGCGCCGGGTTTGCCGGAGGCTCCAACTCTTGAGAGACTGGAGCCATGACGAAGAGAATCCCGCCCTATAGTCCCGAGGTGCGCGCCCGCGCCGTCCGGATGGTTCTGGACCATCAGGATGAGCACGGCTCACAATGGGCCGCGATCCAATCGATCGCGTCGAGGATCGGTTGTTCCGGCGAAACGCTGCGCAATTGGGTGCGACAGACCGAGCGCGATGACGGCGCTCGCTCTGGCGTCACAAGCGCTGAGAAGGAGGAGCTTGCCCGGCTCCGCCGCGAGGTCCGTGAACTGCGCCAGGCGAACGAGATCCTGAAGAAGGCGTCGGCGTATTTTGCGATG
>NZ_VFRP01000043.1 GCF_006385685.1 Amaricoccus solimangrovi
CATCGGCGGCCGCCCGGCGGTGGTCCCGGAGATCTCCGGCACGAGCTGGATCCACGGCCTCAACACGATCGTGCTCGACCACGACGACCCGTTTCCCGAGGGCTTCACCGTCGGCGACACCTGGGCCTGACCGTCCGGCCGGTGGAACGGGGCCATCGGTCTCCGGAGGGGCTCAGGCTTGTTCCGTCGCCTTCTCCGGCGAGCCGATCTCCACTTTCGGTACCGAAGGCGGCAGGAGGCCGACGGAGTGGTCGAAGGGGGTCAGGTCATCCCTGCGGGCGCCATGACGCGCCACTTCGCCGCGCGGTATCACCGCGATCAAGATTACTCCCATGGGGCTGAACATCCGGATGAATCCCGCCCGCGACATACGGATGCCCCTGTGGAGGTCCAGCGGCGAGCCCGCCCGCGTCACCTCGCCGCCGCCCAGCACCACGATCCTGTCGGCCATGGTCATCGCGGCGAGGGCCTCGCTGGTGCGCCACGCGCGACCATCGGAGCCCCACCAGACCACGCGGATGTCGCCGCCGGCGCGCGGTTCGCGCGGAGGGCGGCGGCGGCGCGAGGCTCGCGCCGCCCGTCAGGATGCCGCGCCGGCTGAGGTTCAGACCGATCATTGCGGCCTCCCGCTCCTGTTGCCGTCGCGAGCCAAGCGTTCGCCGGGCCGGCGGAGTTCAGATGACGGCGAGCGCGCGCGCCTCGCGGACCACCTCCCCGGGGTGCCAGCCCGAGGGCAGGGGCATCGGGCGCCGGACGCGGAGGTTCTTCATCGCGATCGCCTCGTCATTGCGCGCGAAGATCGCAGGCAGGCCCTCGGGTAGGGATGGTAGCCGCCGAGCCGGCCGCGGCGCGTGAAGGCCGCGTCATCGAAGCCACAAACACGACCGAGTCCGACCACATGCGCGAGCGCGCCGTGCCGGCGGATCGCCCGGTCGCGCGCCACGAGCAGCGTCTCTCCCGCGCATCCTCGTCGCATGCGCTTGCTTTCGCGCTCCCGGCCTCAAGGGTTGCCCGCGCCGCAATGAACTATAATATCTACCAATGAAGTCGTGATTCGAGGTGAGCATGGTAGCGGAGATCGTTGGCCTCTCGGGCAGCATCAGCAGGCCGTCGCGCACACGCGCGCTGGTCGAGATCGCCGTGGGGCGCCCGGCGGAGCGCTATGGCCGGCGGCCGGTCGTTCTGGAGCTGGGCGACATGGCGAGTTCGCTCGGCGCCGCCGCGCGGCTTCGCGATCTCGACGCGCCGGCCCTGGCGGCGGTTGAGCGCATGCTCGGGGCGGACGCGCTGGTGCTCGCGAGCCCGGTCTACAAGGGCGGCTACGCCGGGCTCTTCAAGCACCTGCTCGACCTACTCGATCCGCTGGCATTGGTCGGGAAGCCCGTCCTGCTCGCCGCCACCGGGGGTGGGGCACGGCATGCGCTGGTGATCGAGCATCAGCTTCGGCCGCTGCTGGGCTTCTTCGAGGCGCAGACGCTCGCGACCGGCATCTATGCCTGCGACGCCGATTTCCGCGACGGCGGAATCGCTTCGGAGCGCCTGCTGGACCGGCTCGACCGGGCGGTCGGGCAGTTCGCCCCGTTCCTCGGCGACGCGCTCGTCCGGAGCCGCGACGAGGCCGAGATCGGCGTCTGGAGCGCCTGACGCCCCCGCGCCCAAAAAGAGAAGGCAATCCCGACCGACGGCGTCGGCATCCCGCGCGCCCGGTTGATCCGCAACGAACCGAGGACCGAGCCATGATGATCGACAAGCAGACTTCCGGAGGTCCCGTCGTCGCCGTACTCGGCGGCGGCTTCGCCGGAGCGGCGACCGCCTATCATCTCGCGCGCGCTCTGCCGTCGCGGGAGGCGCGGATCGTCGTCGTGGAGCCGAGGCCCGTGCTCGGACGCGGGCTCGCCTACGGCTCCGACGATCCGGCGCACCGGATCAACGTGCCCGCGGCGAAGATGTCGCTGATCCCGGACGAGCCGGGCCATTTCGTCTCCTGGCTGACCGCCGAGGGGATCCGCATGTCGCCCGGCACGCTCACGCTGAGCGGGGACTGCTTCCCCGAGCGCAGGATCTTCGGCCAGTATGTCGCCGCGCAGCTCGGCCGTTTCGTCGCGAGCGGGGTGATCCGGCACCGGCGCGCCGCGGCGATCAGGGTGGCGCGGCGTGACGATGGCTATGACATCGACCTTTCCAACGGGGCGACGTTCGCGGCGGATCTGGTCGTGCTTGCGATGTCGCACCCGGCGCCGAGGGTTCCCTGGGCGCTGCGCGGCCTAACCGGATCGCGCCGCCTGATCGCCGATCCCTACGACAACGCCCGCGTCGCCGCGATCGCGCGCTCGGACCGGGTGCTCGTCGTGGGCTCCGGGCTCGCCTCCGCCGACGCGGTCGCGAGCCTCGACCGGCGGGGCTTCCACGGGCATGTCACCGTGCTGTCGCGCCACGGCCTGCGGTCGCGGGGCCACGGGACGGTCGTGGCGCCGAGCCCGGCGGATTTCGCGCGGCCGCCGGAGCGGACGGCGGTCGGCATCCTCGGCCGGGTGCGCGCCGCGGTGGCGGCCGATGCGATGCGCGGCCAGAGCTGGCACGCGGCGCTCGACCGGGTCCGCGAGCAGGGCGATGCGATCTGGTCCGCGCTGGATCCGGTGGAGCGCTCCCGGCTGGCCCGGCATCTGCGCCGGTTCTGGGACGTGCACCGCTTCCGGGTCGCGCCGCAGGTCGAGGCCGTGCTGGCGCGGCTGAACGCCGCGGGCCGGCTCGATTTCGCCGCCGCGCGGCTGATCGACGCGACGGAGGAACAGGAGGGCGTGCTGGCGCGCTACCGCCCCCGCCACGCGACGGAGACGCTTTCGGCGCGGTTCGACACGGTCGTGATCGCGACCGGGCCCGATCACGCGGAGGCGATCCCCAGCAGTCCCGTGCTCCGCGCTCTCGCGGCGGGCGGGCTGATCGAGCCTGATCCGCTCGGTCTCGGACTTCGCGTCGCGGGCCGGTGCCGGGCCGTCGCCCGCGACGGGACCGCGTCGGAGACGCTCTACGTGGCCGGACCGCTTGCGCGGGGCGACGTTGGGGAGCTGATGGGTGTGCCCGAGGTGGCGCGCCATGCCGAACGGCTGGCGGGGCTGCTCGCGCAGCGGCTGACCAGCCTTGAGACGCCGGAGGCGACGCGCTCGCGCCGCGAGACCCGGCTGAGCCTCTGGAAACAGTGAAATGCGCCGGAAGAACCGGCTTCGGGAGCAGTACATGAAGTTCGGCGGCGCGCTGGTCGCGCTCGGCGCGGCCGCCGTCCTCGGGGGCGGGGCCAACGCCGGCGAAGCGGCCCGGGAGGTCCGGATCGGCTACCAGAAAACCAACCTGCCGGTCATCGCGCGCCGCGAAGGCACGATCGAGGCGGCGCTCGGGCCGGACGCGACAGTGAAATAGGTCGAGTTCACCGCCGGCCCGCCACTCGTCGAAGCGCTGAAGGTCGGCGCGATCGACCTCGGCTGGACCGGCGACGGCCCGCCGATCTTGGGCCAGTCCTCGGGCGCGGCGATCAGCTATGTCGCGGCCCTGCCCTCGAATGGCCAGGGCGAGGCGATCATCACCAGGGCGGACGGAGATGCCGCGACGCTCGCGGATCTCAGGGGCAAGACCGTGGGCGTCGGCAAGGGCACGAGCGCGCACAACCTGCTCGTCGCGGCGCTCGGGAAGGCGGGCGTCGGATATGACGAGATTACACCAGCCTATCTCTCGCCCGCCGATGGCGCCGCCGCCTTCGCCAGCGGCGGAATCGACGCCTGGGCGGTCTGGAATCCGTTCCTCGCGATCGCGGAGACGCGCCACGCGCCCCGGGCTCTGGTCCGCTCGGCCGACATCCTGAGCGTGAATACCTATTTCCTCGGCAACCGCGGCTTCGTCGCCGAGCATCCGGAGACCGTCGCCAGGGTGCTCGACGGGCTGAGGTCGGCCGCCGCCTGGGCCGACGCGCACCGGCCCGAGGTCGCCGCGGCGGTGGCGGAGGTGACCGGTGTTCCGCTCGACGCGCAGACGCTCGCGACCGACCGCGCGACCTTCGGCATCTACGACATCACGCCGGAGATCGTCGCCCACCAGCAGGAGACCGCCGACCGCTTTCTGAAGCTCGGTCTCATCCCGAAACCGATCACCGTCGCCGACGCGGTCTGGCCGCGCCCGCGCGCCTGATCGCCAAAAGGAAACGCAAGTGTCAGACCCGATCGATTTCTTCTGGTTCATCCCGACCTCCGGCGACGGCAGCTATCTCGGGGCCCCCGATCTCAGCCGCGCGCCGGATTATTCCTACCTGAGCCAGATCGCCGTGGCGGCCGACCGGCTCGGCTATTCCGGCGTGCTGCTCCCGACGGGGGTCGGCTGCGAGGAGAGCTTCGTGATGGCGGCGGCGCTGGCGCCGGTGACGGAGCGGCTGATGTTTCTCGTCGCGGTCCGGCCCGGCGTCGCCTCGCCCGCCTATTACGCGCGGCTCGCGGCGACCCTCGACCGGGTGTCGAATGGCCGGCTGTTGCTCAACGTCGCCGTGGGCGGCGATCCGAAGGAACTCGCGGGCGACGGCGTCTTCCTGCCGCATGACGCGCGCTGCACCCATGCCGAGGAGTTCTTCACGATCTTTGAGGATCTGCTCGCGAAGGGCGAGGCGACGCTCGACGGCGCGCATATCAAGGCGGCCGGCGCGACCGGCTCGAGGTAAGCCCGAACCTCTGGGCCGGGATCGGCCTCGCGCGGGCGGGCGCGGGCACGGCGCTGGTCGGCTCGCGGGAGACGGTGGCGGCGCGGCTGCGCGAGTACCAGGCGCTCGGCATCGATACCGTGATCGGCTCCGGCTACCCGCATCTGGAGGAGAGCTTCCGCGTGGCCGAACTCCTGTTCCCCGCGCTCGGCATCGGCGCGGCGCGGGATGGGTTCGAGGCCTTCGGCGAGAAGCGCGTCTTCGCGGGCGGCAGCCATGGCGGGAATCTCCGGGCCGCCTCCTGAGCGCGCCGCTTCCCGGGAGTGAATGACATGATCACACGCAGATCCACGCTGCTCGCGCTGACGGTCGGGGCGACGCTCGCCCTCTCGGGCGGCGCCCCGCGGGCCGAGGCGCCGGAGAGCTTCAGGGTCGGCTACCAGAAGAGCGCCTCGGTCCTCGTGGTCGCGCGGCAGCAGGGGCTGCTCGAGAAGCGGCTCGCGGCGCTCGGCGTGCCCAGGGTCGAATGGGTCGAGTTCCAGTTCGGCCCGCCGCTCCTCGAGGCGCTCGGCGCGGGCGCGGTCGACATCGGCTTCTTGGGCGACACGGCGCCGATCTTCGCGCAGGCGGCCGGGGCGAACCTCGTCTACGCGGCGAGGACGCCCTCGGTCTTCTCGGGGGCATCCTCGTCCCAGCCGATTCAAAGCTCACCAGCCTCGCCGATCTGAAGGGCAAGCGTGTCGCGCTCGCCAAGGGATCGAGCTCGCACAACTTCACCGTTCAAGCGCTGAAGCTCGCGGGGCTCGGCTTCGATGCGATCGAACCGCGCTACCTCGCGCCCGCCCACGCCGCCGCGGCCTTCGCGACGGGCGCGGTCGATGCCTGGACGGTGTGGGATCCCTATCTCGCCCTCGGCGAACAGCGCGATGGCGCGCGGCTGCTCGGAAGCAGCGCGACGGATCCCGCGCTCGGGAGCAATTCCTTCTACATCGCCCACCGCGCCGTCGCCGAGGCGGCGGACCGGCTTGGTTTCCCCGGCGTGCTCCTCCCCACCGGGCGGAGCTGCGACGACAGCTGGATCGCCGCGGCCGGGCTCGCGCCGGCGACCGAGCGGCTGAAGTTCCTCGTGGCGCTGCGTCCCGGCGTCGTCAGCCCGGCCTACGCGGCGCGGCAGACGGCGGCGCTCGACCGGCTGACCAACGGACGATTGCTGCTCAACGTCGTGGGCGCCGGCGATCCGACCGAGCTCGCGGGAGAGGGGTGTTCCTGTCGCATGACGAGCGCTACGCCCTGTGGTTCGGCATCGACGAGGAGGCGAAGCTCTTCCTCGTCGCGCTCGGCGTGTTCTTCCCGATCTACGTCAACACACTGCTCGGCATCCAGGGCGTCGATCAGGGGCTGATCGAGATGGGGCGGACCTACGGGATGGGGCCGGGCGACCTGTTCCGGAAGGTGAGCCTGCCCGGCGCGCTGCCCTCGACCTTCACCGGGCTGCGCTACGCGCTCGGCATCATGTGGCTGACGCTGATCGTCGTCGAGACGATCTCGGCCTCGTCGGGGCTCGGCTACATGGCGATGCGGGCGCGCGAACTCCTGATGATCGACGTGGTCGTGCTCTCGATCCTGATGTACGCGCTGCTCGGCAAGCTCGCCGACAGTCTCGCCCGCCTCGCCGAGCGCCAGACGCTCGCCTGGCATCCCGCGTTCCAGAAGGTTTGAGGTGTTTCGATGCTCGACCGACAGATCACCTTCGAGGCGGCGACCGCCTTCGCGGAACCCCACGCGCCGCCGCCCGCCTTCGAGCTCCGCGGCCTCGTGAAACGCTTCGGGGGCAAGACCGTGCTCGACGGCGTCGACCTCACGGTGCCGCGGGGCCAGTTCGTCGCGATCATCGGCAAGAGCGGCTGCGGCAAGTCCACGCTGCTGCGCCTGCTCGCGGGACTCGAGAAGCCCTGCGCGGGCGAGGTCGTCCATTCCCGGCCCGGGGCGGGCGCGGCGGATACGCGGATCATGTTCCAGGAGCCGCGGCTGCTGCCCTGGGCGCGGATCGCCGACAACGTCGCCGTCGGGCTGACCGGGATCGCGACAGGCGCCGCGGCGCGGGAGCGCGCCGGCGCGCGGCTCGCCGAGGTCGGGCTCGCGGAGCGCGGCGGGGACTAGCCCTCGGTCCTTTCGGGCGGCCAGCGGCAGCGGGTCGCGCTCGCCCGGGCGCTGGTCGGCGAGCCGAGCATCCTCGCGCTCGACGAGCCGCTCGGCGCGCTCGACGCGCTGACGCGGATCGAGATGCAGGCGCTGCTCGAACGGATCTGGCGCGACCAGCGTTTCACCGCCGTGCTGGTGACGCACGACGTGGCCGAAGCCGTCGTCCTCGCCGACCGGGTCGTGGTGCTCGACATGGGGCGGATCGCGCTCGATCTCGCGATTCCCCTGCCGCGGCCCCGCCGGCACGGCGCGCCCGAGATCGCCCGGCTCGAGGCGAGGATCCTCGCCAACTCCTCGGCGAGGCGCCGTCGCGGCCATCAATACATGGCGATGCCGGGGAAGAGGATCATCACGGCGAGCGCGAGGATCTGAAGCGCGATGAAGGGGAGGAGCGAGCCGAAGATGTCGCCGAGCGAGATGTCCGCGGGAGCGACCGACTTCAGGTAGAAGGCGGCCGGCCCGAAGGGCGGCGACAGGAAGCTCACCTGCATGTTCATGCAGAACAGCACGCCGAACCAGACCGGGTCGAGGCCGAGCTGCTTCACGATCGGCACGAAGATCGGCATCGTCAGCAGCGCGATCCCGACCCAGTCGAGAAAGGCGCCGAGCACGAAGAGGATCGCCATCATCACGAGAACGATCACCGTCGGGCTCTCGGAGAGGCCGGTGAGAAGCCCGCCGACGAAATGGATCCCGCCCATGAGGTTGTAGATCCCGACCAGCGCGGTGGCGCCGATGCCGATCCAGACGATCATGCCGCATGTCGCAAGCGTCTGGATCGCGCTGTCACGCACGAAGGGCCAGCTGAACTCGCCCCGGATCAGAGCCGACAGTGCGACGCCCGCGACGCCGACCGCGGAGGCCTCCGTCACCGAGGCGATGCCGGCGTAGATCGAACCGAGCACGAAGACGACCACCATGATCGGGAGAATCAGGCCCTTGGCGAGGCGCAGCTTCTCGGCGGTCGAGGTGCGCTCGGCCACCGGCGCCGGCGCCATGCCGGGGACGAGATACGAACAGACGAGGACATAGGCGACGTAGAACATCGCCAGCATGAAGCCGGGAACGAAGGCGGCGGTGAAGAGGTCGCCGATCGAGACGTTGGCGGTCAGCCCGTACATGATGAGCACGATCGAGGGCGGGATCATCGCGCCGAGCGAGCCGCCGGCGCAGACCACGCCGATCGCGAGCTTGCGGTCGTAGCCCTGGCGGAGCATCTGCGGCAGGGCGATCAGGCCGAGCAGGACGATCTCGCCGCCGATGATCCCCGACATCGCCGCGAGGATGATCGAGACGAAGATGGTCTGCACCGCGACGCCGCCCCGGATCCGGCCCCCGAGAAGCCGGAGCGCGTCGAAGAGATCGCGCGCCACGCCGGAGCGGTCGAGCATCGCCGCCATCAGCACGAACATCGGCACGGAGACGAAGATGAAGCTGTTGACGAAGGTGTAGATGCGGCTGGTGATGATCGTGACCGCCATCCCGCCATAGCCGAGCACGGCGAAGATGAGCGCCACGAGCAGCGTCACGAAGGCGAGCGGCATCCCGGTGAGCAGGAGCGCCACCATCACGCCGAACATGATGAGGGTGGCCGGCCCGATCCCGAGGGCGGCCATGTCGACGAGCGCGTGCATCACTGGCTCCCGAGCTTCCGGACCTGGTTCACGGCGTAGATCGCGAACTGGACGGTCATGGCGATGAGGGTGAGGAACAGCAGGATCTTGAGATAGGCGGGCAGCGGCGGATCCCAGGCGCTGCCCGAGCGTTCGAGGCGCACCCCGCCCGCCGGCATCCAGACCGCCTTCGCGACCATCATCCAGGCCGCCCAGGCGAAGAAGCCGGAGGCGGCGGCGGAGGCGATGGAGATCAGCACGTCCAGCACCCGCTGGATCGCGGGGGGCATCGTCTGGTAGACGAGAATGACCCGGATATGGCTGTCGCGCGAGACGCAGAGCAGCCCGCCGTAGAGGAAGGCGGCCGCGCAGAGGAAGGTGCCGGTCTCATGCGCCCAGATGGTCGGCGCGTTCAGCACGTAGCGCAGGAACACCTCCATCAGCAGGATGAGCGCGGCGGCGACGATGCCAAGCGCCACGGGGAGCGCGCCCTTCTCGACGACCCGGCCGAGCACGCCGGCTTCGACCGGGACGCCGGCCCTGACTTCGGAATGCGGCGCGATCTCGCCGGGCGGCGGGTCGCGGAACGGATCGGTCTCTGTCACGGTGGTTCCTCCCCCGGGGTCTGGTCGCCGGGGGGCACGCCCCCGGCGCGTGGGCTCTTATTGCATGAGGCCCTTGCTGGTCAGGTAGGCGGTCAGCGCGTCATAGACCTTCTGGGCCATCGGCGACTGGGCCGCGACCTTCTCCCATTCGCCCCGTGCGATCGTCCGGAACTTGGCGCGTTCCTCGTCGGACCAGTTGTGAACCGTGATGCCTTCTGCCTCGGCCTGCTTCACGGCCTCGAGATCGCGCTCCTTCAGCGTGTTGACCTGGGTCTGCTGGAATTCCTTCACCGAGTCCTTGAACATCTTCTGGACGTCGGGCGGCAGCGCGTCCCACTTCTCCTTGTTCATCGAAACCTCGACGAGGGGCAGCGAGTGGAAGCCGGGGTAGACCGGGTTGGGCGCGATCTTGTTCAGGCCGGTGTCCTGGTTCACCGAGAACACCGAGTAGTCGGCGGCGTCGATCACGCCCTTGTCGAGCGAGGTATAGACCTCGGAAGCGGGCAGGTTCACCGGATTGGCGCCGGCGGCGGCGAAGACATTGGCGATGAGCCCCTCGGGCGAACGCACCTTCACACCCTTGAGATCGGCCACGCCGTCGAGCGGCACCTTGGAGACGAAGGCTTCGAGTCCCGGAGTCGAGACGCCGATGAACTCGAGCCCATAGGGATTGTTGAGCTCGTTCATCAGCTCCGCGCCGCCGCCGTTCTCGACGAAGTCGATCATCTGCGCGGGGTCCGCCCAAGCGCCGACCGGATTGGCGATGAGGCCGAAGGCCGGGTCGCGGCCGGCGAAATAGGAGGTGTCGGTGATATGGCCGTCGATCAGTCCGGCGGCGATCGCGTCCTGGGTCTCCTTGTAGTCGACGATGCTGCCGACGGGCAGCAGCTCGACCACGACCTTGCCGCCGGACATCTGTTTCAGCGTCTCGGTCCAGCCCTGCTGGAAGATGAAGTTCGGATTGCCGGCCGGATCGGACGACTGGAAGCGGAAGCTGTAGTCCTGCGCCTGCGCCGCGGCGCAGAAGGCGACCGTCCCCAGCAGGGCGGCGGCGGTTCTCAGGAATGTCATGGGTTTCCTCCTCTGTCTTTTTTGTGGTGTCTCGTTGTCAGGTGGCGAAAGCGATCTGCACCTTCATCGCCTTTCCCTTGTCCGAAGCGAGGTCGAAGGCGGCGCGGGCCTCATCGGCCGGCAGGACGCCGGTCAGCATCGGGCCGACATCGATCCGCCCGGCGTCAATCAGGCGGGCGGCGGTGGCGAATTCCGGGTCGAAGCGGAAGCTGCCGATGACGTTGAGTTCGCGGGTGACGATCTGCGTGACCGGCACCGCGACCTCCGGGCCGAGGCCGACGGTGACGAGCGTTCCGCCGGCGCGGAGCACCCGCAGTCCCGCGAGCAGCGCCGGCGGAGCGCCGGAGCATTCGAACACGACGTCGATCTGGCCCTTCTCCGCCTCGAGTGGCGTCAGCGCCGCCGGATCGACCGCGAGGTCGATGGCACGGTCCGCCCCTATCCGCCTGGCGATGGCGAGCGCGGAGGCGGTGATATCGGTCGCGATGATTTCCTCGGCGCCCGCGAACCGCGCGGCGGCGACCGTCAGGCAGCCGATCGGGCCGCAGCCCGAGACGAGCACGCGCTTGCCGACGAGCCCCCCTGCCCGGCGCACCGCGTGCAGGCAGACGGCGAGCGGTTCCGACATCGCGGTGAGCGCGAGATCGGCGCCGGGCGAGAGCCGGATCGCCTGCCGCGCCGGCAGGGTGACCTCGGCGCGGAACAGCCCCTGTTCATGCGGCACGCGCATCGCCGAGCCGTTGAAGCGCATGTCGAGGCACTGGTTCGCCTGGCCCCGGCGGCAGTAGTCACAGACACCGCAGGGGCGCGACGGGTTGACCGCCACCTTGTCGCCCGGGGCGAGGCCGGTGACCCCGGCGCCCAGGGCGGCGACGATGCCCGAGACCTCGTGGCCGAGCGCCATCGGCTCGCGGATCCGGACCGCCCCGAAACCGCCGTGGTGGTAGTAGTGCAGGTCGGAGCCGCAGATGCCGCCGTGCGAGATCGCGACGCGGACCTCGCCCTCGGCGGGCGCCGCGGCGGGCGCGATCTCGTCGACGCGCAGATCATGCGGGGCGTGGATGACGATCGCCTTCATCAGAGCACCGAGATCATGCCGCCATCGGCGTAGATGATCTGTCCCGAGACGTAGTTCGACGCGTCGGAGGCGAGGTAGATGGCCGTTCCCGCCAGTTCTTCCGGAAGGCCCCAGCGGCGCATCGGCACGCGGCCCTTCACCCAGGCGTCGAAATCCGGATTGGCGAGCAGCGCCTCGTTCATGTCGGTCACCATGTAACCCGGGCCGATCGCATTGGCCTGGATGCCCTTCTCGCCCCATTCCGCCGCCATCGCCTTCGTCAGCATCTTGATGCCCCCTTTGGCCACGGTATAGGGCGCCACCGTCGCGCGGGCGAGTTCCGAGGTCAGCGATCCGATGTTGATGATCTTGCCGCGCCCGCGCGCAGCCATCCGCCGCGCCGCCTCGCGGCCGATGACGAAGGCGGCGGTGAGGTTGATCTCGATCACCCTGCGCCAGTCGTCTGTGTCGAGTTCCAGCATCGGCTTGCGGAACTGGATGCCCGCGTTGTTGACGAGGATGTCGACCGCGACCCCCTCGGCGTCCAGCCGCTGGAACGCGGCGACGATGGCGGTCTCGTCGGCCACGTCGAAGGCGGAGATCAGCGCGTCGAAGCCTCCGGCGCGCATCTCGGACGCGGCCGTTTCGAGCCGTTCGGCGTTCACGCCGTTGAGGATCACCCGGGCTCCGGCGCCCGCCAGCCCCTCGGCGAAGGCGCGGCCAAGGCCGCGCGAGGAACCGGTGATCAGCGCGGTGCGTCCGGTGAGATCGAACAGTCCGAGGCTCATCACGACAGCTCCGAGACGCGGCTGGTGAGGTCGGAGCGTTCGAAGAACCCCGGCACGAGTTCGGTGCCGAGCCCCGGTCCCTCCATCGGATAGACGTAGCCGCCCTCGATCCGCGGCACCTCGGTCACGAGCTCGCGATACCAGCCCTTGTAGAAGGCGCGCACCGATTCCTGGATCAGCGTGTTGGGCTGGCTGAAGCTCATGTGGATCGCGGCCACGAAGCCGACCGGACCGATGCAGTCATGCGGTGCGAACGGCCTGTGATAGGTGTCCGCCATCGCCGCGATCTTGCGGCCCTCGGTCAGCCCGCCGGTCCAGCAGAGATCAGCCATCACCACGCTCGTCGCGTCGCGGTCCATGTAGTCCTTGTAGGCGAAGCGCGAGCCCAGCGTCTCGGAGGCGCAGGTCCAGACGCTGGTCGAGCGCGCGAATTCTGCGAGTGCCTGGGGCGAGTTCATCCGGATCGGATCCTCGTACCAGCGCGGCGCGAAGGGTTCGAGCGCCCGGGCGATGTCCTTGGCCATCGGCAGGTTCCAGAGCGAATGCATCTCGACCATGATTTCCATCCGGTCGCCGACGGCCTTCCGGATCAGCTCGAACGGCCGGATCGCCGTCTTCATCTGCTCCGTCGTGATGAAGAGGCCCTTGTTCTCGATCGCCGGCGGATCGAAGGGCCAGATCTTCATCGCGGTGATGCCGTTCGAGAGCAGATCCTCGGCCAGTTCGCCGGCGCGGTTCATGAAACCGTCGAGATCCTCGTAGGGACTCTCTTCCTCGCCCAGGTTCCAGGTGTCCACCGGCTTGATCTTGTTGGTCCGCACGTAGCGCGTGCCGGCGCAGGTGTTGTAGACCCGCATCTTCTCCCAGCTCTGCCCGCCGAGCATGGTATGCACGGGCTGGCCCGCGACTTTGCCGAACAGATCCCAGAGCGCGATGTCGACCGCGGATGCCGCGCGATACTCGACCCCCGTCGAGGCTTGGGCGTTCGGCAGGGAAACCATCTCCTTGTGCAGGGCCTCTATGTTGAGAGGGTTCTGCCCGAGCAGCCTGACCGCGAGCGTGTTGTGGATATGCGCCTCGCAGGCCTCGGCGCCGTAGAAGGTCTCACCGAGACCGGTCACGCCCGCGTCGGTCTCGACATGGATCCAGAGGACATTGGCGAATTCCTCGACACGGAATGTCCTGAGGGCGGTGATCTTCATCGTTCCTCCATCGTCGGCGGCGAGGCCGATCGTTCTTCCGCGCGGCGGACGCGACCTCCCGCCGGACACCCGCGCGCGGCGGATGCGATGGGGTAGGGACCGCCGCGGTCAGATTGTGTTTGGCTGCTCTTAGTACAGGTGATAGCATTGTGTCAACCATAATCCATATTTTAGTGTTACAATATGCGTGAACCTATCGTACAGAACGGAGCTGCGACGCAGCGCGAGGAGATCGGCCTGGTCGAGCGGACCATTTCCGATATCCAGGCGCTCATCCGCCGCGAGGGGCTCAAGGTCGGGGATGCGCTGCCCAGCGAGGGCGCGCTTTCGGCTAGCCTGGGAGTTTCCCGCACGGTCGCGCGCGAAGCCCTGCGGGCGCTTGCCACGCTTCGCGTGCTCGAGATCGGCAATGGCCGGCGCGCACGGGTATCGGCGGCGAACGCCGACGCGCTGTCGGTCCTGATGGACCATACCGTCTACACCGGACAGCTCTCGATCCAGCAGGTGCTCGACGTGCGCCGCACGCTGGAACTGCGCACGGCGTCGCTCGCGGCGCTCCGGCGCTCCGACGATCAGGCCCGTGCGATGCTCGAGGTCGTCGACCGGATGTTCACCGCCCTGGAAGAGAACCCGTCCGACATCATGGAACTGGACATCCACTTCCATTCGCTGATCGCGCGCGCCTCCGGAAACGCGCTCTATGCCATCCTGATCGACAGCTACGCCGTCATCACCCGCCAGACCTGGGCCATCGGCTGGCGCGCGCGCGGCAATCACGAGAACCGGCTCGAGAACATCCGCTGCCACGAGCGGATCGCGAAGGCCATCATGATGCAGGACAGTCCCCGCGCCGAAGCGGCCATGTCCGAGCATTTCGACAGCGCGATCGCCGTCCTGATCCGGGCGGGCATCACGTAGCCGAATGCGCTGACAGGGCCGCGCGCAGGGGCGTCGGCTCCTGACCGCCGCGGGCACCGTTCCAATGCGCCACGGCTCTCAGACTTCTAAGAACGCCCCAAGGGGGCGGGTTCGCCGAAGCCGCGGCTTTTTCACCTTCGTCGCGCCTTCCGGCCAGCGAATAGCCCCCGGGTCGCCCAGCCACTTCAGTAGATCGCATAGACCTTGCGAACGGTCTCGATCACGTCCCAGCGCCCGCTCCAGCCCGGGGGCAGGATCACGAGGTCGCCGCCGCCGATCTCGGTGACGGCCCCCGTCGCACCGTCGGTCAGGCGGGCGCGGCCCGAGAGGATATAGGTGAACTCGGTGTCGGGGCGGTTCACCACCGGCCAGCCGCCGGGCTGGCATTCCCAGATCCCGAGGTTGCCCGTCGCCTCCGGCGCGAGCGTCGTCACCCCGAGCTGGGGATCGCCGCTGTCGGCGCCCGCGCGCCGGCCGGAGGGCGCGAGCGTGGCCGAGGCGAGCTCGGCCGCCGTCACGATGGTCATGGACGTCATTTCGAAAGTCTCCGTTCCAGAGGGTCGGTCAATGGGCGCCGGTCAGCGCCTCGAGGATATGGGCGACATGCGACGGGCGCCCGGTGAGCCGCTCCTCCGCGTCGGCCATCGAGGCGGCGGTCAGCCCGAAGTTCACGCCCATCCAGCGGAAGGGCTCGCGCTCCCAGTCCGGCGAGCGGTGGTTGACGAGGGGCAGCGTGTTGATCTCTTCGTCGCGCCGCAGGATCAGGTTGCGCAGGAGCCGCCCGGCGAGGTTGCTCGTCGCCACGCCGTCGCCGACATAGCGCCCGGCCCAGGCGAGCCCGGTCGCCTTGTCGAGCCCGACCGAGGGGCACCAGTCGCGCGCCACGCCGAGCGCCCCGCCCCAGCGGTGCGTCACCTTCACGTCGCGGAGCGCGGGGAAGAACCCGATCATCGCCGCGCGGATCTTCTCGTGCATCGACGCCGCCGCCGCGCCCGACGCGGCGAGGTTGGAACCGAAGCGGTAGGGCGCGCCGCGCCCGCCGAAGACCAGCCGCCCGTCCGACGTGACCTGCGCATAAACCCGCAGGTGGCGCATGTCGTTGAACGCCCGGCGGTGGTCGAGGCCGAGCGCCGCCCGCGTCTCCCTGGGCAGCGGCTCGGTCGCCAGCACCAGAGAGAACAGCGGGATTACCGACCGCCTCTGCCCCGGCTGCTCGCAGGTGAAGGCCTCGGTCGCGCGCACCACCACGGGCGCGCTCAGCCGTCCGCGGGGCGTGGTGACGGCGCGGGGCGCGATCGAGAGCGCCGGCGTGCGCTCGTGGATCACGGCGCCCATCGATTCAACGAGCGCCGCCAGCCCGCGCACCAGCTTGCCCGGATGGATTAGCGCGCAATGCTCGGTGAAGAGCCCTCCGACGACCCCTTCGGCGCCGACCATCGTCCGCGCCTCCGCGGCGTCGAGGACGCGCCATTGCTCCGGCAGGCCGAAATCGGCGCTCGCCCGCACGGTCTCCGCCGCGCGCCGGAGCTGCGCCGGCGTCCGGGCGAGCGAGACGAAGCCCTGCCTGGCGTAGTCCGCCGCGATGCCCTCCGCCGCCAGAACCCGGCCGATCTCGTCCACCGTGTCGTTCATCGCCGCCTGCGTCCTGAGGGCGTCGGCATGGCTCGAGAACTTCGCCAGCTGGCCGAGCGAGATCGGGAAGATCGCCGAGGCCCAGCCGCCGTTGCGCCCCGAGGCGCCGAAACCCACGTGCTCCCGGTCGATCAGCACGACCTTGAGCGCGGGGTCGGCTTTCAGCAGGTAATAGGCGGTCCAGAGCCCCGTGTAACCCGCGCCTACGATGGCGACATCGGCCGAAACCTCCCCCGCCATCGCGGGGCGCCCGGCGGCCTTCTCGAACCACAGCGACGGTTCCGCGAGGTGGATCGGGGAAATCTTCTCGGACATGCTGCGCTCCCGCGTCTCCTGGCCGGAAGGATAATCCGCGCGCCCCTCCGGCGCCCAGTCCCTTGTTGCGGGACCGGAGGCGTGCGCGGCGGATGCTTGGGGAGAACGCGCTCCTCAAGATCGACATAGCTGAACAGCGATCTGCTCGTCTCATCAGATCCGTGAAGATTGTCCCCGATGACCCGCGGAACGTGGTCATGCTCTCTTGGTGGCGCCGAGGGCCGACTTCCTCGGCGGCCCGCTCGTCGCGGCGCCACGCCGGAAGCCTCCGTCACGGGAACGACTTGTGCCGCGTGCGTCGACGCGATCCGGGTGGCAGCGACCTGTTCCCCTTTCCCCGCCCCGGTTTCGCCATTCGCGGATCGGCGCGAACCGCCGGTCCAGTATGTGCCGGACGCCGATTACGAGGCGCAGGGGCGGCGGCTGACGCACGTCTATCCGGCGACCTTCGGGCCGCGCAATCCGAACCTCGGTCACGCTGTGGGGATGGCGGGCGGGCAGAACGCCGATAACATCTCCTCGCACAACTACGACCGGCTGGAGGAGGGGATGATCTTCGTGCCGCACACCCAGTGGCTCGAGCCGATGTCGGCGGGCTGCGACATCGGCGACCTCTATCTCGTCACCGCCGACGGATTCGAGAACCTGAGCCGGCACACGCCGCTCGAAACCCACCGCGTCGCCGTCCCAGGAAACAGCCGATGAACAAGACCCTGATCCTCTCCCGCTCGCAGGTGGTCGAGGGCGCCTGGTTCCGGCCGGGCCAGCACGTGAACGCCGTCGGCGCGCCGCCGAGACCCGATCATCGCGAGATCGACGCCGCCGGGATGGCCCGCGCGGGTCTTTCTCGACAGCCGGGAGACCGCGATGCATGAATCGGGCGACCTGCTGCTCGCCGTCGCCGAGGGGGCGCTCGCCGAGGGGGCGCTCGCCGCGGCCGACGTGGGACCCGAGATCGGCGATGTCATCACCGGCGTGGCCCCCGGCCGGACCTCCCCCGCGGAGATCACCCTCTACAACTCGGTCGGGATCGCGATGCAGGACGTCGCCATCGGCGCCCTGCTTCTTGCGCGGGCCCGCGCGGAGGGGGTGGGTCTCGAGATCGACCTCGCGGGGTAAGGCGCGCAAGGCCCGCCACAAAACGCCGATGCGAATCCTGCTCTCGATCGGATCCGAGCGACATGGCGCCCGACCTATTCCGGCGACATGAGCCGGACCTCGTGACCCGGCGCCGCCAGCGGCCGCCCCACGTGATGGGCGCCGCGGCACGCTTCCATTGCCATCGCGCGGGGTGGCAGCTTCGACATGAAGACGACCATCCCGTCACGGCGCAACCGCCGGCCTTCACCGCCCCATTCGTGTCAAGGCCGACTGCCGCGGCCGTTCTTGCCCAGGCCGATGCCGGGAATATCCAGCGGCCGGCGCCGGGCGGCTCGCCGACGCGCCACCTCGAGGGCATGCCAGACCTCGATGTCTCGCCCGACACCGAGGACACCCTCTCTCCACTCCCAGTGCGTCGGAAATTCACGCCGCCATCCCGGTCGGAATTGACAGTGCGGGGAGAGGCGCCCGCGCTTTCCCGCGGGCCCGCGGAACTCACTCCGTCGGAGGGGCGCGCCCCTCACGGGCATCCGGCCGCGGGTCGTTCACCTGCGTCGGACCGTCCGGGACGCGGCCGATCAGGCTCCGCAGTCCGAGCACGACGAGGGCGCAGAGCAGAATCGAGAAGGCGACGTCGCTCAGGAAATGGCGTCCCATCGCCACGCGCAGGAACGACCCTCCGGCCGCGACCGTGCCCAGACCCGAGACGAGGAAGACCCTTCCCCACCGGCGGGCGCGGGGCCACAGGGCGATGGAGAGCACCATCGCCGTCGTCGAGAGCGACGCCGCCTCGGCCGATGTGAACGAACAGTCCCGGACGCAT
>NZ_VFRP01000044.1 GCF_006385685.1 Amaricoccus solimangrovi
GGGCAGCCACTGCCAGGCGACGATGACGATGATCGAGAACAGCGGATAGGCGCCGAACCAGTCCACCGGCCGCAGCCCGACGCTCTGCGCGATATCGGCGAAGACGCCATAGCCTGGATGGAAGATCATGTTCTTCCAGATGAGCGCGGCCACCGGCGGCATCACGAAGAAGGGCGAGATCACCAGGATCCGCGCGATCCCCTGGCCGAAGATCGGCTGGTCGATCAGGAGCGCCACGCCGATGCCGCCGATCACGGTGATCGCCAGCACGCCGAGCACGATCGCGAGCGTGTTGCGGATCGCCTGCCAGAAGGCCGGGTCGGTCAGGAAGTACTGGTAGTTCTCGAAACCCGCCCAGCCTCCGGCGGCCGGGTTCAGCAGGTTGTAGTAGCGGAACGAGAAATAGACCGTCATCGCGAGCGGGATGATCATCCAGATGAACAGGAGGACGATCGCCGGCAAACGCATGAAGCGGGCGATGGATTCGGTCTGCCGGGTGGCCATGGCGGACTCCCTGCGACGGCTGCGGTGGGGAAAGGGCCGCCCGGGAGAATTCCCGGGCGGTCAGGTGTCACTCCTTGGGGGGAGTTCAGTAGCCGGCGCGCCGCATCTCGCGCTGGGTCGTGGATTGCGCCTGCGCCAGCGCGTCGTCGACCGAGGACTGGCCCGCGACAACCGCCGAAAAGAGCTGGCCGACCGTGGTGCCGATCGACTGGAACTCGGGGATCGCGACGAACTGTCCGCCGGTATAGGGCACCGGATCGACCGTCGGCTTGGTGATGTCGGCGGCGTTCATCGCGGCCTTGGTCTCGTCGGCGAAGGGGGCGGCGTCGAGATAGTTCTGGTTCTCGTAGAGCGAGGTCCGCGTGCCCGGGGGTGCGTTGACCCAGCCCTCCTTCGAGGCGACGAGCTCGGTGTAGTCCTTCGAGGTCGCCCATTCGATGAAGGTCCTGGCATCCTCCTGGTTCTTCGAGGAGGCCGGGATCGCCAGGTTCCACGACCAGAGCCAGTTGCCGTGGTTGTCGACGCCGTCCTTGTGCGGATAGATCTTGAAGCCGACGTTGTCGGCGACCGTCGACTGCTTCGGATCCGACACGAACTGCCCGGCGGAGGTGGCGTCGATCCACATCGCGCACTTGCCCTGCTGGAACAGCGTGAGGTTCTCGTTGAAGCCGTTCGACGAGGCGCCGGACGGGCCGGCGTCCTTCATCAGCTCGGCGTAGAAGGTCAGCGTCTCCTTCCACCCGGGCTGGTCGAACTGCGGGGCCCACTCCTCGTCGAACCAGCGAGCGCCGAAGGAATTCGCCATCGAGCTGATCAGCGCCATGTTCTCGCCCCAGCCCGCCTTGCCGCGCAGGCAGATGCCGTTGACGCCGGCCGAGCGGTCGGTGAGCTTGCGCGCCGCCTCGCCGATGAACTCCCAGGTCGGGTCATCGGGCATCGTCAGTCCGGCCTTCTCGAACAGGTCGGTGCGATACATCAGGAACGCGCTCTCGCCGTAGAACGGCGCGCCGTAGAGCTTGTCCTCGACGGTCAGGCCGCCCCGGATCGCGGGCAGCAGGTCGTCGACATCGTAGTCGGCGGAGAATTCGAGTGGCGTGAGCCAGCCCTGCTTGCCCCAGATCGGCACCTCGTAGTTGCCGATCGTCAGGATGTCGTACTGGCCGCCGCCGGTGGCGATGTCGGTGGTGACCCGCTCGCGCAGCGTGTTCTCCTCGAGCGTGACCCAGTTCACGGTGATGTCGGGATGCGCCTTGGTGAACTCGTCGGTCAGACCCTGCATCTGGATCATCTGGCCATTGTTCACCGTCGCGATGGTGATCGCGCCCGCGAACGCGGCGGAGGCCGTCGTCAGGGCGAGCGTCGAGGCCGCCCCCATCAGAAGCGTTGAATACCGCATTTCTCCTCCCAAAAGCCCGGGGCCTACACGCCCCTGTTGCCGTTTGGTCGAATGTCGCGCCGATACATGCTTCTGTCAATCAAAATCGGGCATTCGCCCGGTGGGTGGGCAAATATTTGAAAGCCGCGACCGACCGGTCAGGCGCCGCGCAGCAGCGCCTCGGCCGTCGCTTCGTCGGTGATCACCCCGTTGATCAGCCTTCCCCGTATCGCCGCCGCGAGCGGGCCGACCTTCCGCGGTCCCTTGGCGAGCGCGATCACGCGCGCGCGGTTCCGGTCGGGTATCGGCGCGCTCGCGGTCGCCGCGCCGGGTCCTCCGGGCATCAACGCGCCATCCGCGTCATAGATCCATCCGCAGATCTCGCCCCGCGCGCCGGCGGCGCGCATCTCGGCGACCTTCTCCTCGGTCAGGAAGCCGTCGAGCAGCAGCGGCGCGCGCTCGTCCATCTCGCCCACGCCGACGAAGGCCACGTCGGCGGAGGCCGCGAGATCCATGGTCCTGCGGATCATGCCGAGTCCGTGCATCAGCGCCCGCTCCGCGTCGCTCGCCAGAAAGACGGGCAGGGGCATCGGGAAATGCCGCGCCTCGACCGCCTCGGCCATCGAGAAGATCACGTTGTAATAGGCGGCGGAGCCGTCGGGCCCGATGTTGCCGGTCAGCGAGACGATCCGGTGGGCCGGGCAGGCGATCGGCGGCAGATGGTCGATCGCGGCCTTCAGCGTGCGGCCGGTGCCGACCGCCATCACGATCGGCCGCTCCTGCCTCAGCCAGCGGGTGATCTCGGCGGCGCCCGCCTCGGCGAGGCCGACCGTTCCGCCCTCCGACCCCGGATCGGTCGGCACCACCTCCGCCTGGGCGAGGCCGAACCGCTCCCGGAGTTGCGCCGCGAGATCGAGGCAACGGGCGATCGGATGCTCCATCCAGACCCGGACCAGGCGTTCGGACATGGCGAGGGAGACGAGCCGCTGCGCCGCCTGGCGCGAGATGCCCATATGCGCGGCGATTTCGTCCTGGGTCTTTCCGGCGATGTAATAGAGCCAGCCGGCGCGCGCGGCGTCGTCGATGCGGTTCGACGATATGCGCTGTCGCGACATCGCATTCTCCCACTTGTCGTGAATGATAGGCGGAGCACCCCGCCCGGCGCAAGAAGCGCGACGGTCAGGTCCGGATCGAGGATCTATCCGCGGCCGCGGGAGCCCCCGGCCGTGTCGTGGCGCTTCCGCGCGTCGCCGGGAACCGCGCTACTGGCCGCGGTAGGGCTCGACATACTGGAGCGCCATGTCCCAGGGGAAGAAGATCCAGGTGTCCTGGCTCACCTCGGTGATGTAGGTGTCGACCATCGCGCGCCCGTGCGGCTTGGCGTAGACCGTGGCGAAATGCGCCTTCGGATACATCTTGCGCGCCAGTTCCAGCGTGCGGCCGCTGTCCACCAGATCGTCGATCACGAGGATCCCGGTCCCGTCGCCCATCAGCTCCGCGTCGGGCGCCTTCAGCACCGTGAGCTCCCCCGTCTGCTTCTGCCATTCGTAGGAGCGGATGCTGATCGTGTCGATCGTGCGGATGTCGAGTTCGCGCGCGATGATCATCGCCGGGGCCATGCCGCCCCGGGTGATCGCGACGATGGCGCGCCACTCGCCGCCCTCGCCCGGGCCCTGCTTGTCGAGCCGCCAGGCGAGCGCGCGGCTGTCGCGGTGGATCTGGTCCCAGCTGACATGGAACCCCTTCTCGTGCGGCAGCCGGTCCGAACTCATGGCCTAGGCCTCCTTGCGGCCCGAGACGACGTCGATGTCAGGCGCGTCCTCGGCCTTCATGCCGACGACGTGGTAGCCGGCGTCCACGTGCAGGTTCTCTCCCGTCACGCCGGAGGAAAGATCCGACAGCAGGTAGAGCGCCGACTTGCCGACCTCCGTCTGGGTCACGTTGCGCCGCAGCGGTGAGTTCAGTTCGTTCCACTTCATGATGTAGCGGAAGTCGCCGATGCCGGAGGCGGCCAGCGTCTTGATCGGTCCGGCCGAGAGCGCGTTCACGCGGATGCCGCGCGGGCCGAGGTCCATCGCCATGTACTTCACGCTCGCCTCGAGCGCGGCCTTGGCGACGCCCATCACGTTGTAATGCGGCATCACCTTCTCGGCGCCGTAATAGGTGAGCGTCAGGCAGGAGCCGCCGTCCTTCATCATCGCCGCCGCCCGCCGCGTCACGGCGGTGAAGGAATAGACCGAGATCAGCATGGTCTGGGTGAAGTTCGCCGCCGTCGTCATCTCGGTATAGGAGCCGCGGAGCTCGTTCTTGTCGGAGAAGCCGATCGCATGGACGATGAAGTCGAGCCCGTCCCAGCTCTCGCCGAGCGTGGCGAAGGCGGCGTCGATCGAGGCTTCGTCGGAGACGTCGCAGGGGATGACGATGTCCGAGCCGAGATCGGCGGCGAGCGGGCGCACGCGCTTGCCGAGCGCCTCGCCCTGGTAGGTGAAGGCGAGTTCCGCGCCCGCGCCGTGGCAGGCCTGCGCGATGCCCCAGGCGATGGACTTGTCGTTCGCGAGCCCCATGATCAGGCCCCGTTTCCCGCGCATGAGTCCGTCCGGCATTCTCGGCCCCCCTGGTAATGTCATCCGTGGTTTATGGGATGGGAGGGACCGCTTCAAGCGCGGTTCTCCCGGGGCGAAGGGAGTTCTTCCCGTCAGTTGCTGCCGAAGAGCCCGCCCAGAACGTTCCGGACGACCGACTGCACGGTTTCCCCCACGTTCTCCACCACTTCGGACGGGCTCGGCAGGCTGGCGACGGCGCTGGGCGCGCGGGGTTCGACCTCGGGCAGCGGGCGGACGGGCAGCCCGTCCTCGACGCGCAGCATGGTCTCGCGCCAGATCTCGGTGGGCAGGCCGCCGCCCGAGACGCCCTTGAGCGGTGTGTTGTTGTCATAGCCCATCCAGACGCCGGTCACGTAGTCCCGGGTGAAGCCGATGAACCAGGCGTCGCGGGCGGCCTGGGTCGTGCCGGTCTTGCCAGCCGCCGGCCGGTCGCCGAGCCGCGCGCGCGCGCCCGTGCCCTCCTCGACCACGCGCCGCATCATCCAGACCATCTCGCCCGCCGACCGCTCGTCCATCACCCGCGTCGGCGTGCCGGAATCCGCGCCCATGAGCCGGGCATGGTCCGACTTCAGCCGCAGCTCGCGGATGCCGTAGGGGGTGGCGCGCACCCCCTTGTTCAGGATCCCCGCGTAGGCGCCCGTCATCTCGAGCAGCGTCGCCTCGGACGTGCCGAGCGCGAGCGCCGGCCCCTCGGCGATGGGCGAGTCCACCCCGAGATCCCGCGCCATCGCGCGCACCCGCGCCCGGCCGGTCTCCTCGGCGAGCCGGATCGTCGCGGTGTTGATCGAATGGGCATAGGCGTCGGCGAGCGTCATCTCGCCCTTGTAGTCGCGGGTGTAGTTCTTCGGCGACCACGGGCCGGAGCCGGGCACGTCGATCGTCAGCGGCGCGTCGAGGACCGTGTCGTAGGGGCTGTCGCCCGCCTGCAGCGCGGCGGCGTAGACGAAGGTCTTGAAGAGCGAGCCCGTCTGGCGCAGCGCCTGGGTCGCGCGGTTGAACTGGCCGTCGCTGCCGCCGAGGTCGCGGCCGCCGACCATGGCGCGCACCGCCCCGTCGGGGGACATCACGACGATCGCGGCCTGGGCGTTCGATCCGTTACGCACCTTGTTCTCGAAGACCGACCTCAGCGCCGCCTCGGCCGCGGCCTGGATGCGCGGGTCGAAGGTCGTGAGCACCTCGATGTCCTCGGTGGTCCGCCGGGTCAGGAAGTCGGGGCCGCTCTGCATGATCCAGTCGGCGTATTCTCCCCCCGCCCGGGCCGCCGCGGCGTGCGAGAGCCGGGCGGGGTGCTTGCGCGCCTCCGTCGCCTGAGCCTTGCTCAGATAGCCCTGGTCCTCCATCAGCCCCACGATCACGTTCGCGCGTTCCTGCGCCGCGTTCAGGTCGTGCGTCGGCGCGAAGCGCGAGGGCGCGCGCAGCAGGCCCGCCAGCATCGCCGCCTCGGCCGGTCCGACCTCACGGGCGGACTTGCCGAAATACCGCTGCGCCGCCGCCTCGAAACCGGTGGCGCCCGCGCCGAGATAGGCGCGGTTGAGATAGATCGACAGGATGTCGTCCTTCGAGAACTTCCAGTCGAGCGCGATCGCCGCCGGAACTTCCTTGATCTTGCGTTCGAGCGTCCGGCTGTTGTCGAAGAAGAGCAGCTTCGCCACCTGCTGCGTGATCGAGGAGCCGCCCTGCACGGTCGTGCCGGCGCGCGCGTTCACGACGAGCGCGCGCAGCGTGCCTCTGATGTCGACGCCGAAATGCGAGTAGAAGC
Source organism: Amaricoccus solimangrovi (assembly GCF_006385685.1). Classification (GTDB taxonomy): domain Bacteria; phylum Pseudomonadota; class Alphaproteobacteria; order Rhodobacterales; family Rhodobacteraceae; genus Amaricoccus; species Amaricoccus solimangrovi. The sequence goes on from NZ_VFRP01000044.1 coordinate 6,242, forward strand.
GCTTGTCCTCGGTCGCGACGATCGCATCGACGAGATAGGGCGAGGCGTCCTCGGCGCGCAGCAGGCCGAGCTGCTGGCCGCGCCAGGCGAAGACCGTGTCATCCGCGTCGAGCAGCGTGACGGAACCGCGGTCGCGCCCGTCGAGCATCTCGTCGAGCGGTGGCAGCCGGTTCACGTAATAGGCGACGCCGGCCGCGAGAACGATGGCCCCGAGCACGCCGAGCCGCAGCCCGATCCACCAGGTCCAGCCGATCACGCCCCTGATCGTGCCGCGCAGGACACGCTCCGTCCGGCCAAGCCGGGGTTTCGCCCCGCTTCTCTTCTTCCCCATCGGGGGTGCCTCGCCCTGACTGCTCGATGTTTTGGCCGAGGCTACAGGCAAAGCGCCGGAGGCGCCAGCGCTTTGCCGCCGCGCCGCGCCGGCCGGGGCGCGGCGCCGGGGTCAGACGCGGAATGCCGCGAAAATAGGCAACTTCGCGCCCGCTTCGGGATTCTGCCCATTGGCACCGCAATGTCTCGCACCGGCCCGTCCGGGTGGCGCGAATTCTCTACTAGACCTTCCGGATATGGCCTATGGCCGCGGCATTGGCACGCTCGTGCCTTGCACGAAGGCGTTGGATGCGTCGCCGCAATCAGAAGCGAGGGACTCGATGAAACTGATCATAGCGGTCATCAAACCTTTCAAGCTGGAGGAGGTGCGGGAGGCGCTGACCGGTATCGGTGTTCAGGGGCTCATGGTCTCGGAAGTGAAGGGCTACGGCCGCCAGTCCGGTCACACGGAGATCTACCGCGGCGCCGAATACGTCGTGAACTTCGTGCCGAAGATCAAGCTCGAGCTGGTCGTTCCCGACGCCGCCGTCGCCCAGGTGGTCGAGACCCTCGCGATGACGGCGAAGACCGGGAAGATCGGCGACGGCAAGATCTTCGTGCTCGACGTGCTGCAGGCGCACCGGGTGCGCACCGGCGAAATCGGCGATGACGCGCTCTGAGCGGCGGCGCCATTCTATGAGGGATATGATGAGAAACGTGCTGAAGCTCACGCCACTCGCGCTGCTGATGACCGCCGGCATGGCCCTGGCGCAGGATGCCGAACCACAACTCGCGGAAACCGTCGCCGAGGCGGTCTCCAACATCGATTCCGGCGACACGGCCTGGATGCTGACCTCCTCGCTGCTCGTGCTGTTCATGCTGCTGCCGGGCCTCGGCCTCTTCTACGGCGGCCTCGTGCGCTCGAAGAACATGCTCTCGGTGCTGATGCAGTGCACGCTGATCGGCGCGATCGTGATCGTGATCTATCCGCTCTACGGCTATTCCCTGTCCTTCGGCGGTTCCGAGAGCCCGTTCTGGGGCGGCCTCGGCAAGACCTTCCTCGCGGGCGTCACGCCCGACGCGGAATCGGGCACCATCCCCGAGCTCGTCTTCGTCGCCTTCCAGATGACCTTCGCCGCGATCACGCCGGCGCTGTTCGTCGGCGGCTTCGCGGAGCGCATGAAGTTCTCCGCCGTGGTGCTCTTCGCGATCCTCTGGGTCACCATCGTCTACTTCCCGGTCGCCCACATGGCCTGGGACGCCGCCGGCCTCTACTTCAACTGGGGCGCGATGGACTTCGCGGGCGGCACCGTGGTGCACATCAACGCGGGTATCGCCGCGCTGGTCGCCTCGTTCGTGATCGGGCCGCGGATCGGCTACAGGAAGGAGATCATGGCGCCGCATTCCATGACGCTCACCCTGGTCGGCGCCGGGATCCTCTGGGTCGGCTGGTTCGGCTTCAACGCCGGCTCCGCGCTCGCGGCGAACGGCACCGCCGGCCTCGCGATGATGAACACCTTCACCGCGACCGCGGGCGCCATCGTCGGCTGGTCGGTGCTCGAGGCGATGCTGCGCGGCAAGGCCTCGATGCTCGGCGCGGCCTCGGGCATGATCGCGGGCCTCGTCGCCGTCACCCCGGCGGCCGGCTTCGTCGGCCCGGTCGGCGCCATCCTGCTCGGCCTCATCGCCTCGGCCTGCTGCTACTTCTTCGTGCAGGTCGTGAAGGAGCACTTCGGCTATGACGACAGCCTCGACGTCTTCGGCGTCCACGGCGTCGGCGGCATCGTGGGCGCGATGCTGACGGGCGTCTTCGCCGCCCCCGCCCTTGGCGGCGCGGGCTACGCGGACGGCGTGACGATGGCGGGCCAGCTCGTCACCCAGTTCAAGGCGGTCGGCGTCACGGTCGTCTGGAGCGGCGTCGTCTCCTTCATCCTGCTCAAGATCGTCGACATGATCGTCGGCCTGCGTGTCGCGCCGGAAGTGGAGCGCGAAGGCCTCGACCTCGCCGAGCACGGCGAGCGCGCCTACTCCTACTGAGCCGCGAAGGGCCGGTCGGAAGCAATCCCCCCGGGGTTCGTGCCGAGACGGGCACACCCGGCACCTGGGCCCGGATCGCGAGATCCGGGCCTTCTGTTTGGGCGCGCTCCGGTCGGGGCCGCGCCGTTTTTCCTTGCCGAACCGGCTCCGCCGGCCGAACCTGCCCGAGGGCGCGCGAGGCCCGGGCCATCACGAAAGGGACGCGACTTGCGGCATCAGGGACCCCTGTCGGAACTGCCGGTCATCTCACCCGAGACCGAGGAGGACCGGCTCTTCAACGACGCCGCCGAGGCGGTCGCCGACCTCACCCGCCGCTACGAGGCCGCGACGGATTTCCTGCGCGCCCGCTTCGCCGCCATCATGGCCGGCGAGCCGCCGAAGGGACGCTACCGCGCCTTCTATCCGCGGGTCAGCGTGACGACGGGGAGTTTCGCCAAGGTCGACAGCCGGCTGAGCTTCGGCCATGTGACCGAGCCCGGCACCTATGCGACCACGATCACCCGGCCCGATCTCTTCAAGGGCTACCTGACCCAGCAGATCGGCCTTCTGATCCAGAACCACGGCATGCCGGTGCGCGTCGGCTCCTCCGACACGGCGATCCCGCTGCATTTCGCGATGGGCGAGAACGCCTATGTCGAAGGCTCGATCGCCGACGCGCTGCACCGGCCGCTGCGCGATCTCTTCGACGTGCCGGACCTCGGCGTCACCGACGACCGGATCGTCAACGGCGCGGGCCGCGTCTCGGTCGAGGGGGCGCGGCCGCTCGCCCCCTTCACCGCGCAGCGCGTGGACTATTCGCTCGCGCGGCTCGCGCATTACACCGCGACCTCGCCCGAGCATTTCCAGAACCACGTGCTCTTCACCAACTACCAGTTCTACGTCGACGAATTCGTCGAGTTCGGCGCCAGGATGCTGGCCGATCCGGCCTCCGGCTACGACGGTTTCGTCGGCCCCGGCAATGTCGTGACCCGCGTGGGCGAGCGGCCGCCGGCGATGCCCGCGAAGACGCCGCAGATGCCCTGCTATCACCTGACGCGGGAGAACCAGTCGGGCATCACGCTCGTCAACATCGGCGTCGGCCCGTCGAATGCGAAGACGATCACCGACCATATCGCGGTGCTGCGCCCGCATGTCTGGCTGATGCTCGGCCACTGCGCGGGCCTGCGCAACTCCCAATCGCTTGGCGATTATGTGCTGGCCCATGCCTACATGCGCGAGGACCATGTGCTCGACGACGACCTGCCGATCTGGGTGCCGATCCCGGCGCTGGCCGAGGTGCAGGTCGCGCTCGAGGAGGCGGTGGCGCGCGTCACCGGCCTCTCCGGCTACGAGCTCAAGAAGATCATGCGCACCGGAACGGTCGCCACGATCGACAACCGCAACTGGGAGCTGCGCGACCAGTCCGGCCCGGTGGCGCGGCTGAGCCAGGCGCGGGCCGTCGCGCTCGACATGGAGAGCGCGACGATCGCGGCGAACGGCTTCCGCTTCCGCGTGCCCTACGGCACGCTGCTCTGCGTCTCCGACAAGCCGCTCCATGGCGAGCTGAAGCTGCCCGGCATGGCCACGGCCTTCTACAAGCGCCAGGTGGCGCAGCATCTCGACATCGGCGTGCGCGCGATGGAGGCGCTGCGCGAGATGCCGCTCGAGAAGATGCATTCGCGCAAACTCCGCAGCTTCGACGAGACCGCCTTTCTCTGACCGATGCGCGCCCCGTCGCCACTGGCGGCGGCGGGGAACAAATCGGTCAATCCATGATTGAGTTTCGCGCGGCCGCGCGCTTAAGTGGCCGGCACCCGGAGAAACCGGACGCGAAACACGAGGCTCGACAGGAACGACCGCATGACCCAGAAACCCATGACAAAGACTCAGCTGGTCGCCGCCCTCGCGGAAACGGCTGATCTGGACAAGGCCAGCGCGAACCGCGCGCTCGACGCCCTGACCGAGATCGTCACCAAGGAAGTCGCCGCCGGCGGCGCCGTCAGCCTGCCCGGCCTCGGCAAGTTCGCCTGCCGGGCCCGGCCGGAGCGCACCGTGCGCAACCCCTCGACCGGCGAGCAGATGCAGAAGCCGGCCGATCGCGTGGCCAAGGTCACGATCGCCAAGCAGCTCAAGGACGTGATCAACGCCTGATCACGCGCGGGCGGCGCGCCCCCGCCCGCCCGCCACGCGCCCATCCGGGGCGGCTCCGTCACTCGCCGGATCCGCGCCGCCGCCGAGGATCCACCAGCGCGCCTCCGGAGGGCGCGGAAGGGAAACCATATGCTGCCTGAGGAACCCCCCGCCGGCGCGGTGATCGCCGATCTCGAATCCGAGGTCTGGCGCGCGATCGACGGCAAGACCAAGCCGATCGGCTCGCTCGGCCGGGTCGAGGAAATCGCGGCCCAGATCGGCATGACGCTCGGCACGCTCGCGCCCCGGGTCGAGACCTGCGCGCTGACGATCTTCGCCGCGGATCACGGCATCGCCGCCGAGGGTGTCTCGGCCTTTCCGCGGGCGGTCACGCGGCAGATGGTGGCGAATTTCCTCGCCGGTGGCGCGGCGGCGACCGTGATCGCGGCGAGCCTCGGCGTCGCCGTCGAGGTGGTCGACGCGGGCGTCGCCGGCGAGCCGATGACCGATCCGAAGCTCGTCTCCCGCCGGATCGGCGCCGGCACCCGCTCCTTCCTGCGCGAGGCGGCGATGACGGCGGAGGAATGCGCCGCCGCGCTCGCAAGCGGACGGGAACTCGCCGCGCGCGCGCGCGCCGACGCGCTGGCCTTCGGCGAGATGGGGATCGGCAATACCTCCGCCGCGACGATGCTCGCGCACCGGCTGACCGGGCTGTCGCTCGAGGCGCTGGTGGGGCGGGGCACGGGGCTCGACGCCGCGGGGCTGGCGCGCAAGGCCGCGGTCCTCGCCGAGGCCGACGCGCGCGTCGGCGCGCTCGCGACGCCCGAGGAGGCGCTGCGCGAATTCGGCGGTTTCGAGATCGCGATGATGGCGGGCGCGATGCTCGGCGCCGCGGAGGCGGGGAAGCTCGTCCTCGTCGACGGTTTCATCGCCACCTCGGCGGCGCTCGTCGCCGAGCGGATCGCGCCGGAGGCGCGGCGCGCGATGATCTTCTCCCATGTCTCGGCGGAGGCGGGCCACCGCGCGCTGCTCGAACGCATGGCGGCGCGCCCGATCCTCTCGCTCGACATGCGCCTCGGCGAAGGCACCGGCGCGCTGCTCGCCTGGCCGATCGTCAAGGCCGCCGCGGCGGTCCTGCGCGACATGGCGAGCTTCGAGAGCGCCGGCGTCAGCGCGCGCCTCTGATCCCCATGCGCGGACGCCTGGCGGCGGAATGGGCCTCCTTCCTGCTCGCCTGCCAGTTCCTGACCCGCCTGCCGATCCCCGCGCGCTGGGACGCCGGCCGGATGGCCGCGGCGCCGCGCTGGTATCCCGCCGCCGGCCTCGTCGTCGGCGCGCTCGCCGCCGCCGCCTACGGGCTGGCGGCGCTCCGCTTCGGATCCGGTCTGGCGGCGCTGGCCGCGCTCGGGGCCGGGATGCTCGTCACCGGCTGTCTGCACGAGGACGGTTTCGCCGATGTCTGCGACGGGATCGGCGGCGGGGCGAGCCGGGAACGCGCGCTCGAGATCATGCGCGACAGCCGCCTCGGAACCTATGGCGTCGCCGGGCTCGCGCTCATGCTGCTCGCGCGGTGGCAGGCGCTGGCCGAGCTGCGGCCCGCCCTGATCCCGCTCGCCCTTCTCGCCGGCCACGCCGCGAGCCGCGCCTCCTGCGTCGCCGCGATGGCGGGGGGCACCTATGCCCGCGCGGCCGGGGCGGCGGCGAGCGTCGCGGGCGGCGTCGGCTGGCGGAGCGTCGCGGTGGCCGCGCTGATCGCCGCCGCGCCCGTCCTGGCGCTGCTCATCCTCGCCCCCGTGGCCGCGCTCGCGGGGGTGGCGGCGCTCGCGCTCGCCCATCTCGCGACCCGGCTCTGGTATGGCCGGCGGCTCGGCGGCTACACCGGCGATTGCCTCGGCGCGGTCCAGCAGACCGGCGAACTCGCCTTCTATCTGGGGTTGCTCGGTTGGAGCTGATCCTGCTCCGCCATCCCGCCCCGGCGATCGACGCGGACATCTGCTACGGCCGCGCCGATCTCACGCTCCAGCCCGGGCTCGAGGATCCCCGGCGCCTGCCGGAGCCGCCGCCGCCCTTCGCGAGCCTCGCCACCAGCCCGCTGCGCCGCTGCCGACGGCTCGCCGAGCGGCTGGGCGCCGAGCGCGGCGTGGCGGTGACGGTCGATCCCCGGCTCGCCGAGATGGATTTCGGCCGCTGGGAACTGCGGCGCTGGCACGAGATCGCCCGGAGCGAGGTCGATGCCTGGGCGGCGGATTTCGAGAATGCCCGCCCCCATGGCGGCGAGACCGTGACGGAACTCCGGGCCCGGGTCGCCGCCGCGCTGGCGGAGGCGCGCGACGCTCCCGGACCCGCCCTCTGGGTCACGCATGGCGGCGTCGTCCGCGCGGTCTGCGGCCTGCTCGGCGCGCATGCCGGCTGGGAGACGCGCCTCGGCTTCGGACAGATGCTGACGGTTTCCGCCTGAGCCTTCTCTCAGCGCGTCGGAACCGGCGTCCCGCTCCGGTAGTCGTAGAAGCCGCGCTGGGTCTTGCGGCCGAGCCAGCCCGCCTCGACGTATTTCACCAGCAGCGGGCAGGGGCGGTACTTGGTATCCGCCAGCCCCTCGTGCAGCACGTTCATGATTGCGAGGCAGGTGTCGAGCCCGATGAAGTCGCCGAGTTCGAGCGGCCCCATCGGATGGTTCGCGCCGAGCTTCATCGAGGTGTCGATGCTCGAGACGGTGCCCACGCCCTCGTAGAGCGTGTAGACCGCCTCGTTGATCATCGGGACGAGGATCCGGTTCACGATGAAGGCCGGGAAGTCCTCGGCGCTCGAATAGGTCTTGCCGAGCTTCGTCACGACCGCGGCCATCGTCTTGTAGGTCGGCTCGTCCGTCGCGATGCCGCGGATGAGCTCGACGAGCTGCATCACCGGGACCGGGTTCATGAAGTGCAGCCCCATGAATCGCTCGGGCCGGTCGGTCTGGCTCGCGAGCCGGGTGATCGAGATCGACGAGGTGTTCGAGGTCAGGATCGTGTGCTCGGCGAGATGCGGCGCGAGGCTCGCGAAGATCTTGTGCTTCAGCTCCTCGCGCTCGGTCGCGGCCTCGATCACCAGATCGGCCGCGCCGATCGTCGCGATCTCGGGGGCGATCTCGATCTGGCCGAGCGCCCTGTCGCGCTCCTCCTCGGTGATCCGGCCGCGGGCGACCTGGCGGTCCAGGTTGCCGCCGATGATGCCCGGCGCCGCCTCCAGCGCCGTCTTCGAGACGTCGTTCAGCAGAACCTCGTAACCGGCCAGCGCGAAGACATGGGCGATGCCATTCCCCATCTGGCCCGCGCCGATGACGCCCACCCGCTTGATTTCCATGCTCCGCCTACCTCGATCCCGTGATCAGCCGGACATTAGGCCAGCGCCGCCGCGCGGCGCAAGGGATAGCGGAGGCGGCCGCCCCCGGCGCCGTTCGGGAGTGGACAGGATCACGTTCGCGTGCGTTCATGTCGCATCGGGACAGGGGGACAGGACGTGAATGCGATCATCGACTTTCTGAACACGATCTTCTGGGGCTACGTGCTCATCTACGGCCTGCTCGCGGTCGGCGTCTTCTTCACCATCCGGCTCCGCTTCCAGCAGATCCTGCGCTTCGGCGAGATGTTCCGGGTCATCCTGACGGCGCCCGACACGGACAAGGAAGGCATCTCGCCCTTCCAGGCGCTCTGCACCTCGCTCGCGAGCCGCGTCGGCACCGGCAACATCGCCGGCGTCGCGGTGGCGCTCAATCTCGGCGGGCCCGGGGCGATCTTCTGGATGTGGATGGTGGCCCTCGTCGGCATGGCGACCGCCTATTCCGAATCCACGCTCGCCCAGCTCTACAAGGTCCACGAGAAGCCCGGGGAGCATTCCGGCATCTATCGCGGCGGCCCGGCCTTCTACATCGCGCGGGGCCTCGGAATGCCCTGGCTCGGCGGCGTGTTCTCGGTCTGCCTGATCCTGTCCTTCGGCCTCGTGTTCAACGCGGTGCAGGCCAATTCCATCGCCGATGCGATGGTCGGCGCCTTCGGCGTCCCGAAACTCGCGACGGGCATCGTGCTCGCCGGGCTGACGGCGGTGGTGATCTTCGGCGGCATCCGGAAGATCGCGACCGTCGCCGAATATGTCGTGCCCTTCATGGCCGGCGCCTATCTGCTGATGGCGCTCTACGTGCTGCTGACCAATCTGACGCTGGTGCCGGGCATGCTCGGCCATATCGTCGGCAGCGCCTTCGGCTTCCAGGAGGCGGCGGGCGGCGTCGCGGGCGGCGTGGCGGCGGCCATGCTGAACGGCGTGAAGCGCGGCCTCTTCTCGAACGAGGCCGGCATGGGCTCGGCGCCCAACATCGCCGCCGCGGCGACCCCGGTGCCGCATCATCCTTCGAGCCAGGGCTTCGTGCAGGCGCTCGGCGTCTTCATCGACACGCTGCTGATCTGCTCCTGCACCGCGCTCATGATCCTGCTCTCGGATTCCTACGTGCCGGGGGGCGAGCTGACGGGAACGCAGCTGACTCAGGCGGCGCTGGGCGATCATGTCGGCGCCATCGGCCCCTATTTCGTCGCCATCGCGATCTTCTTCTTCGCCTTCACCTCGATCATCGGGAACTACTCCTATTCGGAGATGGCGATGTCCTTTCTCGGGGTCGCGGGCGACACGGGGCTGCTCGTGCTCCGGGGCGCGGTGCTGCTGATGGTGGTCTGGGGCGCGCTGCAGGCGGTCGCGACCGTGTTCAACACCGCGGATGCGAGCATGGGCCTGATGGCGACGGTGAACCTCGTCGCGATCGTGGCGCTCTCGGGGACCGTCGTGAAGCTCACGCGCGACTATTTCGCGAAGCGCGCGCTCGGGCAGGAGCCGGTGTTCGATCTCTCCGAGATGCCGGAGCTCAAGGGCGTCGAGCCCAGCATCTGGCATCGCGGCGGCTGACCGCTTTCCCGGCCCGGCATCCGTCCGGGCCGGGGTCTCACCGGATTGCGATTTGTCTCCCGGAGGATCCTGGCCTTCACTCGGGCCCGGGAAACAGATCCGGCGAGACCATGAAACCTGTCTTCGTATTCACCGCCGCGCTGGCCGTGGTGGCCACGACCATCACGGCGCCGTCCTTCGCGCAGAACCAGGGCTCCCCGGCCCCGCGCCATGCCGAGACCACCGCCCGGACCGCGGCCCGGTCCGTCGCCCGGCAGCCGGCCGCGCCGGCGGTGCAGGGCGTGGGCTGCTCGCGCGACGCCTTCGGCGCCCTGCGCTGCTCGGACGGCGCGAACCTCCCCGGCGGCCAGTTCGGCGTGACCGTCCACGCGGACCGCGCGGCCCCCGCCCCGGCGAGCGGCCGGACCGAGGCGCTGCCCGATCCGGCGAAGATCATCCGCGACAGCGCGGCCCAGGCGGAGCGGGATCTCTACGGCGATCCGTCCGGCCCGCCGCGGGGCGAGGACGGCTACGGGTGCCGGACCGACGCCGAGGGTCAGGTGCGCTGCGACTGACGCCGGATCGCCGCCGTTTCGTGACCGGCGGGCGCCGTGTTACAATATCCTCATTGAGTGCCTGCTCCGCGCGCCGGACGCCATGATTTCTGTCCGGGGCGGGTTTTTCAGAACCGTCTCATTGAGGACATCACACCGATGAACACACCCATCGACGCGCCGGGCCGCCCGGCGCAGCGGTATGTCGGCATCGCCGCGCCCGACGATCCGAGGCTTGGCCCGCTGAAGGATCTCCCGGGAACCTGGAAGAACCAGCCGAACCTGCCGGGACGCGGCTGGAACATGATCGCGCTGCCCTTCGCGAAGGAGGGCGACCGGCGCAATTTCCGCCTGCTCCTGAATCAGTTCGACGAGGTGCTGAAGTTCAACCTGATCGACGACGACATTCCGAACCGCGGCATCGTCAGGACGGCCGGCGGGGCGGAGAATGCCGACCAGTTCGTCGTCGCGCTCGACTATGAGCAGATGATCGCCCAGGTCGTGGCCGAGGACTTTCCGCCCACGGACCTCGCCGGGCCGCCCGAGCTTCCGATCCATCACGAGCCGGGTCTCTGGATGCACATGCCGAAGGAGGTCGGCGACGGCCACGACTTGGCGCGGCTGGCGACGATCCCGCATGGTGATTCGGTGCTGGCACTGGGCGACAGCGAGACCATCGCCGGTCCGCCGGTGATCCCGAAGGTCAACGGGCTGCCGGTCGGGGTGCCGCATGACCTGACGCTGGGCTATCTGGAGGCCTACCGGCACTTCCACGAGAACCTGTTCCGGGGCCTGTTCGACCCGACCGACCCGAGCGCGCTGCTCGCGGCGGCCAACGAGGGGGTGGATATCGAGGAAACGGTGGTGCTGACCGTCGATACCACCATCGACACCGGCGGGATCCACAACATCCCCTTCATCGTGAAGCAGGCGAACGCCTCCGACATGAAGGCCACGTTCTGGATCCAGCGCCTGAGGGAGAAGAACGCGGACGGTACGCCCAAGCTCAGGCTGCAATACCTGCAGATCGTGAACCTGGACTTCTTCGACCGTTTCGACGGCGCCCCCGGGCGGATCAAATGGCCCCATGTCAGCATCAACACGCTGGAGAAGGTGGTCGAGCAGCCGGATGGCGAGGCGCCCAGGATGCCCTACGCGGACCCGGAAGTCCGCGTGAGGGAGATCAAGGGCTGACCCCCGCGGAAGCTCGGCCTCAGCCGAGCTTCTTCTCGAGTTCCGGAACGATCTCGAACAGGTCGCCGACGAGGCCGTAGTCGGCGACCTGGAAGATCGGCGCCTCCTCGTCCTTGTTGATCGCGACGATGACCTTCGAATCCTTCATGCCC
>NZ_VFRP01000045.1 GCF_006385685.1 Amaricoccus solimangrovi
CGCGGGCGGCGCGCGCGACGCCGGCCCGTCTCCCGGTCCCGGCCGCCGCGCCCGCCGCGCCGCTGGTCGCGACGCAGCCGGTCCGGGTCTCGCCGCGCGGCGACATCGAGCGCCCGGCCGCCACGCGGCCCCGCGTCGCGCTCGCCCCGGCGCCGGTGGCCAGCGCGCCGCGCACGACGCGCAACCTCGGCGCCGCCGGGGCGAACCGGGCGGTGCAGACGAGCGGCGTCAATCGCGGCGGCCTGTCGCTGCTTGGCGTCTTCGGCACGAAGACGGCGCGCCACGCGCTGATCCGGCTGCCCTCCGGCGCGGTGCAGCGGGTGCGCGCGGGCGACACGGTCGCGGGCGCGCGCGTCGCCGCGGTGGGGACGGATTCGGTGCGGCTCTCCGGCGGCGGCCGCGACATGGTGCTGAAGGTCCAGTAAGCCCCGGCGCGCGGGCCTCAGAACAGCCGGCCCTGCGCGGGCGCCTCCTCTCCGGCGGGCGCCTCGCGCGGGTCGGGCACCGGGTCGAGGAGGTCGGCGCCGTCGTTGCGCGGCGCGTTGACCCGCCGGGAGACCGGCCAGATCCGCATCGCCTCCGACGGATAGGGCCGGAGCAGGTCGCGGGGATCGGGCGCGTCCGAGAGCCAGCGGTCGTAATCGGCGGGCGCGAGGATCACCGGCATCCGGTGATGGATCTCCGCCATCAGCGCGTTCGCCGGGCAGGTCAGCACCGCGAAGGTCCGGATCCGCGCGCCGAGCCGGGGATCGTGCCATTCCTCCCAGATCGCGGCGAGCGCGAAGGGTTCGCCCGAGGCCATCGCGACCGCGTAGGGCTGTTTCGCGCCCCCGATCGCGCGCCATTCGAAGAAGCCGTCCACCGGCATCAGCGCGCGGCGCGCGCGCCAAGCCTCGCGGAACATCGGCGCCGTGGCGACGGTTTCGGAGCGCGCGTTGATCGGCCGCCGTCCGCCGGTCTCGTCGCGCTGCCAGGCGGGCACGAAGCCCCAGTTCCCGGCGACGAAGGCGGGACCCCGCGAGTCACGCTGCCAGAGGATGAGCGGATAGGTCTGGCGCGGCGCGCCGTTCCAGCTCGGCGGCTTCGCCGCCAGCCCTTCCTCCGGCGCGGGCGGCGCGACGCCGGCGAAGGCCTGGACGAGCCCGGCGATCGTGGTCTTGACGATGACGCGTCCGCACATCGGCGCTCCCCCCGTGCCGTTTCCTCCCTCACCTAGCCCCGGCCCGCGCGCCGTTCAACCGCCGGGGCGAGTGTTGCGCAATCGCCGCGCCCGGCCGGGAACCCGGCGGCGGGCGGCGGCGAAAGTCACAAAAGCGTGTCCGGATCGGGCATGCTCGGATCGCGAATGCAACCCCAGCGCGGAGGATCCCGACATGACGAAGAACGGCCGACCATCGTGCCTCAGGGCCCTGCTTCTCGCCGGGGCGGCGAGCGCCTGCGCGCTCACCGCCCGGGCCGAGGGCCTGCCGCCGATCGAATGGGGCGACCCGTCGGGCGGGACGCTGCTCTTCTACGGCCAGATCAACATGGGCGTGCTCTCCTACGACGACGGAATCGACACCGAGAGTTACGGGCTGATCGACAACGCCAATTCGGAATCGCGCGTCGGACTGGTCTATACGCGTAGCTTCGGCGACTGGACGCTCGAGAACACCAACGAGATCGGCTACGCGCCCTATTCCTCGGGCAACGCGTCGATCACGCATGACTCGCCTGATTCCTCCGACTACGAATTCACCAATGCCAATATCCGCAAGATCGACTTCGCCTTCTCGAACGACCGGCTCGGCCAGGTCTCGCTCGGCCAGGGCAGCATGGCGACGGACGGCATCCAGGAGATCGACCTCTCCGGCACCGACGTGATCGCCTATTCGAGCGTCGCGGATTCCGCCGCCGGGCAGATCCTGCGCTTCTCCGATCCCGGCCTCTCCTTCGACGAGAGCCTCAGCGGCGTCACGATCGGCGACGCCTTCACCAACTACGACGGTCCCCGGCGCGTGCGCGTCCGCTACGACACGCCGAGCTTCGCCAACATGACCTTCGCCGCCGCCTTCGGCCGCGACCTGCTCTCCGACGATTCCGACATCCGCGACCAGAACATCTTCGACGCCGCGCTCACCTACGAGAGGGAATACGCCGATTTCGACGCGGAGGCGGGGCTCGGCTACTACTGGCAGGAGGACAACATCACCACCTGGGGCGGCTCCGCCTCCGGGCTGCACAGGCCGACGGGGCTGAACCTCACGCTCGGTTTCGGCACCGGCTCGCCCGAGGACGGGCCGGACGGGCAGTGGTACTATGCCAAGCTCGGCCTGCTGCGCCAGTACATCGCCTGGGGCGCCACCGCCGTCTCGCTCGACTACTACAAGGGCGACGACTTCTACATCGCCGGCGATGCGACCAGTTCGGACAGCAAGTCCTGGGGCCTCGCGCTGGTGCAGACCATCGACCGCGCCAATACCGAGCTCTGGCTCACCGCGCGCGACTACGATTATTCGGACAACGCCGCGAGCTACGAGGACGGCCAGGCGATCTTCGGCGGCGCCCGGTTCAGGTTCTGAGCCGATTGGCCTTGCCCCGCGCGGGCCGGTCGCCTATGTGCAACGCGAGCCCGTCTGTCACGGGCAGCGGTGGCGCAACCGGGCGATCGGCCCATCACCGCGTTCCATCTGTTTTCGTCATGTGCGCCTGACGGGGGCGGCAACCGCCGCGGGGGTTCCCCGCGCGGAAAGGACATGACGTTGACTGATACCACTTTCGCGGCCTTCGGCCTCGCGGAACCCCTTGTTCACGGCCTCCAGAAGGCAGGTTTCACCACGCCCACCCCGATCCAGGCCCAGGCCATCGGCCCGCAGCTCGAAGGCCGCGACATCCTCGGCGTCGCGCAGACCGGCACGGGCAAGACCGCGGCCTTCGGCCTGCCGATCCTGCACCAGCTGCTCGCGCTCAAGGGGCGGCCGGCGCCGCGCACCTGCCGCGCGCTGATCCTCGCGCCGACGCGCGAACTCGCGGTGCAGATCGAGCAGAGCCTGCGGGCCTTCGCGGGCGGCGCCCGGATCTCGACCCTGCTCGTGCTCGGCGGCCTGTCGCGCGGCGGCCAGGTCCGCGCGCTCTCGCGCGGCGTCGACATCGTGATCGCGACGCCCGGCCGGCTCACCGACCTGATCGCCGACGGCTCCTGCGTGCTCGACCAGACGCGCTTCGTCGTGCTCGACGAGGCGGACCGGATGCTCGACATGGGCTTCATCCAGCCGGTGCGCCGGATCGTCGCCGCGCTGCACCCCAGGCGGCAGTCGGCGCTCTTCTCGGCCACGATGCCCGACGAGGTCCGGGGCCTCGCGGAGAGCTTCCTGAAGGATCCGGTCACCGTCTCGGTCACGCCGGAATCCACCACTGTCGAGCGGATCGACCAGAGCGTCGAACTGGTCGACGGGCCGCTGAAGCGCGCCCGGCTCGCGACCATCGTCGGCGATCCCGACGTCTCGCGGGTCATCGTCTTCGCCCGCACCAAGCGCGGCGCGGACCGGGTGGCGGAGAATCTCGCGAAGGACGGCATCCCGGCCGAGGCGATCCACGGCAACAAGGCGCAGAACGCGCGGCAGCGCGCGCTGGGCGCCTTCCGCGACGGCCGCGTGCGCGTTCTGGTCGCGACCGACATCGTCGCCCGCGGCATCGACGTGCCGGGCGTGAGCCATGTCGTGAACTACGACCTGCCCGACGAGCCCGAGAGCTACGTGCACCGGATCGGCCGCACCGGCCGGAACGGGGCGGAGGGGATCGCGATCACGCTCTGCGCGCCGGACGAGGTGAAGAAGCTCCGCGCGGTCGAGAAGATCACCCGCACCCGGCTGCTCCCGGCCTCGGTCGAGGGCGTGCCGGAGCGCAAGCAGCCCCGCCGCGGCGGCGGCAACGGCCACGGCGTGGGCCACCACGGCGCGGGCCAGGGCCGCGGCCGCGGTCCGAAGCCGGCGATGGCCGAGGCGCAGGACGCGCCGGCGCGTCCGCGCGGCCGGGGCCCCCGCCGCCCGCGCCGGGCGGCCTGAGGCGCCTTCGCCGGCGCGCCGGGCGTCAGTCCAGCGTGTCGGCGAGCCAGCGGTCGATCAGGAAGCGCGCGATCGACCCCTTGCGCGCCGGCCGGATGTCGGGGTCGAGCCCGGCCGCGGCCCGCATCGCCTCCTCCCGCGTGAGCCAGCGCGCATCCTCGATCTCGTTCGGATCGCGCCGGATCTCGCGGCCGAGCGCCTCGCCGCGGCAGCCGAGCATCAGGCTCGACGGGAAGGGCCAGGGCTGGCTCGCGAGATAGCCGACCTCGCCCACGCGGATCCCGGTCTCCTCCCAGGTTTCGCGCCGCACCGCGGCCTCGATCGATTCGCCGGGCTCCATGAAGCCCGCGAGCAGCGAATACATCCCCGGCGGCCAGGCGGCGGAACGGCCGAGCAGCACGGAATTACCGTGCGTGATCAGCATGATGACGACGGGGTCGGTGCGCGGGAAATGCTGCGCGCCGCAGGCGGGGCAGATCCGCTTCCAGCCCGCGTCGGCGATCTCGGAGGGCTGGCCGCAGCGGGCGCAGAAGCGGTGGCCCTCGTGCCAGGCGAGAATGCCCTTCGCCGCCGCCGCGTTGCCCGCCTCGGCGGGCGTGAGCCGCGCCATCAGCGAGCGCAGTTCGTGAAAGCGCAGGCTCGGCGGCAGGTCGGGATGCGCCTCGCCCTCCTGATCGGTGAAGGCGTATTCCTCCCCCGCGAGCGCCGGCCAGTCGGGGATCTCGCGCGCGAAGCGCGGCGCGTCCTCCTCCAGCCCGAGGAAGATCATCGGCGCGGGCGTCGCGAAGAGCGGGTGATCGGCGGGAAGCCAGGCGAGGTCGGCCTCCGCCGCGCCGCTGACGAGCGGCCGGCCGCGGGAGAGCGGCAGGACGCGCGCGGAGGCGCCGGCGGCGAGGGCGGCGAGCCCGGCCGCGTCGCCGCGCAGATGCGCCGCCCGGTCGATCGACCCGCCGGCGAAGGTCACTGATTCCGCGTCTCTCATCTTTCGGCACTCCCTCATCGGCGCGGGCGGACCATGCCGCGGCCCGGCGCCGCGGGCAACGCCGCGATCGGGTCCGACGGACCGGCGAAAGCCGTCTTGAACCCGGCGGCGCCCGGGGCTATATCGCCTCCCGAGAGGTTGGCGCGGGCAGGCGCCCCGCCAACCCGGTCAGGTCCGGAAGGAAGCAGCCGTAACGGGACCCGCTTGGGTCGCTGTCCAGCCTCTCACCCGCGAACCGGCGCGCGGTCCTCCCTCCCGGGAGGCGCCCCGGGATCCGCGCACCTCCGCCCTGTGCGAAACCCCTCCGCCTGATGTATAATCCCGTCCGAGGGGGGCCGGGATCGATGTGGCGCGTCCTGGGCGGGTTGTTGCTGTTGCTGTCGCTCGGCATGGCGCGGGCGGGCGAGCGGGTGGCGCTGCTGATCGGCAACGCGAGCTACGCGGAGCCGGCCTACGATCTCGCCAATCCCGCCAACGACGCCACCGCGCTCGCCGCGGCGCTGAGGGGGCTCGGCTTCCGGACGCGGGTGGTGATCGACGCCGACCGGGCCGGGGCGGAGGCCGCGCTCGAGGATTTCGGCCGCGCGGCGGCGGGGGCGGAGATCGCCTTCTTCTTCTTCGCCGGGCATGGCGTGCAGATCGCGGGCGAGAACCGGCTCCTGACCGCGGATCTCGGCGCGGGCGCCGCCGAGGCGCTGCGGCGCGCCTCGCTCTCGCTCGACACGGTCCAGGCGACGCTGGCCGCGGCCGCGCCGGAGCTCGGGGTCATCGTGCTCGACGCCTGCCGCGACAATCCGCTCAGCGCTGATCCCCGCGCGGCGCGGGGCCTCGCCCGCGCGCGGGGCGGCTCGGGGCTGCTCATCGCCTATGCGACCGATCCCGGCAATGTCGCCTATGATGGCGCCGGACCCGACAGCGTGTTCACGACGGCGCTTCTCGACAATATCGCGACGCCGGGGCTCGACGTGCGGCTGATGTTCGGCCGGGTCCGGCAGGCGGTGCTGCTCGCCACCAGGGGCCGGCAGGTGCCCTGGGTCGAGGAATCGGTGCTGGGCGAGCACGAGCTCAATCCGGCGCCCGCCTCGGCCGCGCCGGTGGACGCGGTCGAGGCCGACCTGGCCGCATGGCGCGAGGCGACGGCCGCGGGCGGCGCGGCCGCCTATCGGCGCTATCTCGACGCGCGGCCCGACGGGCTCTTCCGCGCCTTCGCCGAGGAACGCCTGGCCGCGCCCGCCGCGCGGCCGGCGCCGGCGGATGCGTCGCGCATCCTCGCCGCCGCCGATCCCGCCTCCGCCGCCGACGCGCTGGCGCGGCTCGGCTTCCTGCCGCGGACCGAGGGATCGGTCGAGCCGGCGCAGCTCGCCGCCGCCTTCGAGAGCTACGCGGCCGAGATGGGCGGGTCCGCGCCGAGCCTCGACGGGCTCTATCTCGACGCGGCGCAGACGACGGTGATGCTCGCGACCGGCACCGCGCAGCGGTTGCGCGGCGAGCTCGCGACGCTCGCCGCGATCCGGAAGACGCTGGCGAGCGCCGAGGGCGCCCGGGCCGAACTCGCCGCGCTCGCCTCCGCCGGCAACGCGGAGGCCGGGGCCGCGCTGTCCGCCGCCGACGCCGATCTCGCCGCCATCCGTGCGCATGAGGCGGAGGTCCAGGCGCGGCTCGACCAGAGCCGCGGCTTCTACGCCGATCTCGTCGCCAGCGGCGGCCACGAGCTTCGCCCCTATCTGCGGCGCTCGCTGGCGGGGCTCGTCGACGCGTCGCGGACCCTGCCCGGGTCCGAGAGCCGGACGATCGGCGACGCGCAACTGTTCGTGAGGCACGCGTCCGAGGATGGGACCGCGCGCCCGGAAGGGAGCATGCGATGGCTGACCGATTTCCTGCCCGGGGGCTGAACCCGGCCCCGCTTCTCCTGGCGTTGGCGCTCGCCGCCTGCGTCGGCATCGGCGCGGATCCCGCGCCGCCCGACACCCCCGAGGCCGCGCTCGACGCGCAGGCGCAAGCCCTCCAGCGCACGGTGCAGGAGGCCGCCGTCGCCGGCGCCACGGCCGGGGCGGGGGGCGTCTATCTTTTCGGCGGCAAGGGTCCGGCGACGGCGCTCGGCCTTTTCGGCGGCATCCCGATCGGCGTCGCGACGGGCACCTATGTCGGCTATCTCCAGCAGCAATACGCGACGAACGAGGCGCGGCTCGACCGGCTGCGCGCCGATCTCGACGCGACCAACGCCGAGACGGCGGCGGCGATCGCGACGATGCGGAGCGTGCTCGCCCGCGAGAGCGCGCGGCTCGCGGCGGCGCGGGCGGCGGGCACGGTGGATCCGACCGCGCGCTCGAGCCTCGCGGCGATGAACCGCGCGATCGACGGGGCCGAGGGGCGGCGCGCCGAATTCGAGGCGACGCGCGCGCTCCGGCTGGGACCGGGCGAGGAAACCGGCGTCGATCCCCGGATCGCCACGCTCGGCCAGCACATCGCCGACATGCGCGCGATCGCCGCCCAGCTCGCGAGCCAGCTATGACCCGGCCGCTTTCCCTTCTCGCGGTGCTCGCGCTCGCCGCCTGCGCCACCTCGGACGATCCCGCGCAGGGCGGTTTCTTCAACGGGATCGCCGGGCTCGTCGGCGGGGGCTACGACGCGCGGATCGACGCGCGCGAACAGGCGGTGGCGGAGTCGGAGGCCGAGGGCGCGGCGCTCTCGGGCGAACTGGCGCGGCTCGAATCGGAACACGCGGCGCTGCGCCGCCGGATCGCCGCGCAGGAATCCGGGCTGCGCGCCCGGGGCGTCGCGCTGCCGCCCGACATCGCGGCCCGGTCCGAGGCCGCGGGTGCCATCGCGCCGCCGGACGCGTCCGAGGACGACCAGGTGACCGCGCTCCGCCGCTCGATCGCGGAGATGCGGGCGCTTTCGGACGAGCTCGCCGCGCTCGACGGCTGAGGCGCGCTTGCCCCCGCCGCGGCGCGCGCATAGGTTGGCGGGCGACCAGCCACAGGACCGCCCTTGACCGACGCTCCCGCCGACAGCGCCTACCGCGTTCTGGCGCGCAAGTACCGCCCCCTGACCTTCGCCGACCTCGTCGGCCAGGAGGCGATGGTGCGTACCCTGCGCAACGCCTTCGACTCCGACCGGATCGCGCATGCCTTCATCCTCACCGGCGTGCGCGGCGTCGGCAAGACGACGACCGCGCGCATCATCGCCAAGGGGCTGAACTGCGTCGGCGCGGACGGGACGGGCGGGCCGACGATCGAGCCCTGCGGCGTCTGCGACGCCTGCCGCGCGATCGCCGAGGGGCGGCACGTGGACGTGCTGGAGATGGACGCGGCGAGCCGCACCGGCGTCGGCGACATCCGCGAGATCATTGATTCCGTCGCCTATCGCGCGGCCTCGGCGCGCTACAAGGTCTACATCATCGACGAGGTGCACATGCTGAGCACCTCGGCCTTCAACGCGCTCCTCAAGACGCTGGAGGAGCCGCCGGCGCATGTGAAGTTCATCTTCGCCACGACCGAGATCCGCAAGGTGCCGGTCACCGTGCTCTCGCGCTGCCAGCGCTTCGACCTGCGCCGGATCGAGCCGGAGACGATGATGGGCCTGCTCTCGGGCATCCTCGCGACCGAGGGGGTGGGGGTCGCGCCCGACGCGCTGGCGCTGATCGTGCGCGCGGCCGAGGGCTCGGCGCGCGACGCGCTGTCGCTGCTCGACCAGGCGATCGCGCATGGCGCGGGCGAGACGGGCGCCGCCGAGGTGCGCGCGATGCTCGGGATCGCCGACCGGGGCAGGGTGCTCGATCTCTTCGAGGCGATCATGCGGGGCGACGCGCGCGCCGCGCTCGCCGAATTCGGCGCGCAATACGCCGAGGGCGCCGATCCCATGGCGG
The DNA here is from genome assembly GCF_006385685.1 of Amaricoccus solimangrovi. Classification (GTDB taxonomy): domain Bacteria; phylum Pseudomonadota; class Alphaproteobacteria; order Rhodobacterales; family Rhodobacteraceae; genus Amaricoccus; species Amaricoccus solimangrovi. The sequence goes on from NZ_VFRP01000045.1 coordinate 8,894, forward strand.
TGATGCGCGACCTCGCGGAGATCACGCACTGGGTCTCGATGGTCCGCCTCACGCCCGAGGCGGCGGAGGATCCGACGATCGGGCCGGACGAGCGCGCCCGCGGGCTGGATTTCGCCGGGCGCCTCGGCATGCGGGCGCTGACGCGCACCTGGCAGATGCTCCTGAAGGCGCTGGAGGAAGTGGGCGCGGCGCCCAATGCGATGATGGCGGCCGAGATGGCGATCATCCGCCTCACCCATGTCGCCGACCTGCCGAGCCCCGAGGAACTGGTGCGCCGCCTCTCCGACGCGCCGGCGCCCGCGCCCGCGCCGCCGGCGGGACCGGGCGGCGGCGGAGGCCGGGCGGCCGGGGCGCCCGCCGCCCTGGCCCGGCCGGGGGTGGCGGCGCCCGCGCCCCTTCGGGCACCCGCGCCGGTCCAGGCGCCGGTCGCGGAGGCCGAGGCGGGGCCGCTCGCGCGCTACGCCGAATTCTCCGACGTGATCGCGCTCATCCGCGCCCGCCGCGACCTGCGGCTGCTGATCGAGGTCGAGAACGGCCTGCGGCTCGTCCATTACGCGCCGGGCCGGATCGAGTTCGAGCCGGCGGAGGAGGCCGAGCCCGACCTCGCCGCGCGGCTCTCGCAGCGGCTCCGGGACTGGACCGGCGCGCGCTGGGGCGTCTCGGTCGTGGGCTCGGGCGGGGGCGCGACGCTCGCCGAGCAGCGCGACGCGACGAAGCGGAGCCTGCGCGCGGAGGCCGCCGCGCATCCGCTGGTCCAGGCGCTGCTCGCGGCCTTCCCGGGCGCGGAGATCAAGGACGTGCGGCCGCCCGAGGCGCCGCTGGTGGAACCGGAGGCCGAGGCCGGAGCTTTGGCCGAGGACGACGATGATTGGGATCCCTTCGCGGAGGAATAGGACATGCTGAAAGGACTGGGTCAGCTTGGCGACATGGCCAAGATCATGAAACAGGCGCAGGAGATGCAGAACCGGATGGGCGAGGCCCAGGCCCGGCTCGGCGACATCGAGGTGACGGGCGAGGCGGGCGCCGGACTCGTCCGGGTGACCGCCACCGCGACCGGCCAGGTCAAGGGCGTCGCGATCGACCCGAGCCTCTTCACCGCCGACGAGAAGGAAGTGGTCGAGGATCTGATCGTCGCGGCGATCCAGGACGCCCAGGCCCGCGCCGCCGCCGCCGCCCAGACGGAGATGGCGAAGGTGACCGAGGGGCTCGACCTGCCCCCGGGGATGAAGCTGCCGTTCTGAGCAAAGGCGGCGCGCGCGCCGGGGCGGGTGAATTGCCCGGCCCGCGCGGGCGCGGCGCGGGGGCGGCGGACCGAGGTCCGCCCCACGGCGGCGCGGGGCTGGTCCCGAGGCGGGGGCGGCGGACCGAGGTCCGCCCCACGGCGGCGCGGGGTCGGTCCCGAGGCGGGGGCGGCGGACCGAGGTCCGCCCTACGGGTCCCGAGGCGGGGCGTCCGGTGGAGAGGGGCATGGCAGGCGGCGCGGATGAACCGGTGGAGCGGCTGATCGCGCTGATGGCGCGGCTGCCGGGGCTCGGGCCCCGTTCGGCGCGGCGCGCGGCGCTCCAGATGATCCGCCGCCGCGCGCTGCTGCTCGACCCGCTCGTCGCGGCGCTGAGCGAGGTCGCGGAGACGGTGCGCGAATGCGAGCGCTGCGGCAATATCGCGACCGGCCCGCTCTGCGCGGTCTGCGCCGATCCGCGCCGGGCCACGGGAGAGATCTGCGTGGTCGAGAGCGTCGCCGATCTCTGGGCGATGGAGCGGGCCGGGGCGTTCCGGGGCCATTACCACGTGCTCGGCGGCGTGCTCTCCGCGCTCGACGGGGTGGGACCGGAGGCGCTGCGCATCCCCGATCTCGTCGCCCGCGCGAAGGCCGAGGGCGCGCGCGAGGTGATCCTCGCGCTCAACGCGACGGTCGACGGCCAGACCACCGCGCATTACATCGCGGGCGAGCTCGCGCCGCTCGACCTCACCGTCTCGACGCTCGCGAAGGGGGTGCCGGTCGGGGGCGAGCTCGACTATCTCGACGACGGCACGATCGGCGCGGCGCTGCTCGCGCGGCGCGCGATGTGACGCGGGGATGATCGTCCGGCCGCGCCCCTCGATCTGGAAGCTCTTCTTCCTCGTGCGCGGCTCGATCCTGCCCCGCGTGCTGCCCCGGCTCGTCCTCGTCTTCCTGCTCTCGCTCGCGATCGTCTGGGGGCACCGGGCCTTCCCGGGCCGGATCGGCGCCATCGACGGCGCGCCCTTCGCGCTGGTCGGGATCGCGCTCTCGGTCTTTCTCGGCTCGCGCAACGCCGCCTGCTACGAACGGTGGTGGGAGGGGCGCAAGGTCTGGGGCGCGATGATCGCCGCCGCGCGCGACTTCGCCCGCGCCACGCTGATCCTCGGACCCGAGGCGCCGGCGCGCCGGCGCCTGCTCTCGCTCACCATCGCCTTCGCTCAGGCGATGGTGCCGCATCTGCGCCGGAGCGCGGGCCATGACCGGGTGCTCGCGCTGCTGCCCGGGGAGCTTCACGCCACCTACCGCGCGAGCCGCAATCCGCCCGACGCGATCCTGCGCGCCATCGCGGAGATCCTCGCGGAGGAGCGGCGGGCCGGGCGGATCACCGATATCGAATGGCAGGTGCTCGACGCCCATGCCCGCGCGCTCGGCGAGGCCCAGGCCGCCTGCGAGCGGATCCGGACGACGCCGGTTCCCTTCGCCTATACCGTGCTGCTGCACCGGATCGCCTTCCTCTTCTGCGTGCTGCTGCCCTTCGGCTTCGTCGACGCGCTCGGCTATGTGACGCCGCTCGTCGGCACGCTGGTCGCCTACGCGGTCTTCGGCCTCGACGCGCTCGGCGACGAGCTGGAACGGCCCTTCGACGCGGAGCCGAACGCGCTGCCGATCCAGGCGCTGGCCGACACGCTGGAGATCAACCTGCGCGAGGCGATGGGCCAGGCGGTGCTGCCCGAGGCGCCGAAGCCGGTCGGGCATGTGCTGATGTGAGGGCGAGGCGGACCGGGGGTCCGCCCTACGCGGCGGGGCGGCCGGCGATGCGCGCGGCGATCCGGTCGGCGAGAAGCTCGACCGCCCGCGCATGATCGGCGAGCAGCCCGGGGTAGCCCGGCCCCTGCGGCGGCACGGTGAAGCGGAACCGCTCGGAGGCGACGATCGCGCCCGAGGAGGAGACGAGGATGTACTGGCCCGCGAAGTCGAGCGCGGTGTCGGGCGCGCCGATCATCCGGTCGACGATCACGCGGAGCTGGAGCGCCGGCGGGTCGAAGGCCGGCCAGGGCTCGGCCATGACCTGCCCGCCGAGCCGGGTCTGCAGCGCGGCGACGAGATGGCGCGTGAGCGCGCGCTGCGGCGTGTCGGCCCAGAGCACGTCCGGGTCGAGCCGGACCGCGCCGCCCTGGCCGAGCGTCGCGACCTCGAGCGCGCCGGCATAGGCCGGCAGGTCGATGTCGGCGACCGCGAGGCTGACCCGGCCCGCCCGCGCGGGCGCGGTCGCGGCCTCGGGCGGCAGCAGGTAGTAGTCCGACGCCCCGCAGGCGCAGAGGAAGGCCAGAAGCGGCAGGGTCAGCGCGGCTCTCACTCTCATCTCCCGAAGATCACGGAATTGGGCTTGCGCTCCAGCGCGGTGACGAGGTCGTCGATCGACTTCGCCGTCTGGCTGACCTGGCGCAGCAGCTGGAGCGTCTCGCGGTTGACCTGGCTGTTCGGCCCGACGCTCGCGAGCGTCGCATCGGCGCGTCTCGCCAGTTCGTCGAGCCGGCCGATCAGCGCGGGCAGGTCCTCGGTGGCGCGGGTGATCGCATCCGCCGCCTCGCCGGCGGAGGCGAGCGTCGTGTTGACGCTCCGGACCGCGCCGCCGGCCCGCAGTTCGGACAGCGTCGCGCGCAATTCGTCGAGCGCGCCGGCGAGCGAGGCGGGAAGCTGGCGCGCGCCCTCGGTCCCGAGCAACTCGTCCGTCGTCGCGAGGATCGCCGAGGCCCGGTCCGCCAGCTCGTCGAGCGGCAGCCCGCGCGCCTGGTCCGAGAGCGCGGTGAGGCTCCGGATCAGCGGCGGCAGTTCGGCGCTCGCGGTATTGACGTTGCCGATCGCGGCCTCGGCCTGCGCGGCCACGGCGTCGATCCGCTTCGTCAGGTCGGAGGCCGCGATCTGTCCGGTGATCGCGCGCAGCGAGGCCATCGAGGCGGTCGCGTCGGCGACCGCGCCGCCCTGGCGCAGTTCCGCGAGGATGCCCTTCACCTCGTCGAGCGAGGCGTTGAGATTGGCGGGGATCTCGGTCACGCCCGGGCTCGTCACCAGCGCGTCGACCGATTTCACCAGCTGCTCGCCCGAAGTCACGAGATCCTCGAGCGGCAGTTCCTCGAGCCGGGCGGCGAGCGCGTTGATCCGCTCCACCACCTTCGGCACGCTGTCGGAGGCGGCGGCGCCCACCTGCGCGACCGCGGCGCTGGTCGCGTCGAGCGCGGTGCCGAGCCGTTCGACCAGCCGCTGCTCCTCGACCTGGGCGACCACGCCCTCGGCGGCGGAGAGGATCGCGGCGAGGCGCCGGGGCGCCTCCTGGATGCCGGGATCGGCGACGACCTGACGGATGTCGGAGATGAGCAGCCCGAGATTCTCGGGCGCGGAGCGCACCTTCGGGTCGCTGACGACCGCGTTCACATTGGCAAGCAGCGTCTCCGCCGTCCGCATCAGATCCTCGATCGGCAGGCTCGAGATCCGCTCCATCAGCCCCTGGGCGGAGGCGTTCAGCGCCTTGGTGTCGGCCGGGGCGGTCGGCAGGATCGGATAGGGCTTGGCATCGGCGTTGAACGCGTCCGGCGCCGGATTGCCGACCATCGCGAGGTCGACGAAGAGATTCTGGCTCAGCAGGCCGGAGGCGGCGAGCCGCGCCCGCATCCCGCGCTGGACCTCCGAGTCGAGGAGCGCGATCAGCCCCCGCGCCATGTCGGCGTCCGACCCCTCCGGGATCCCCATCCGCGACGGGGCGACCGAGAGCGTGGTCCGCAGCGTCACGTGCGGCCCGCGCTCGCTGTCGTCGATCGCCGCCTCCACCGCGCTGACCTGTCCGACGACGACGCCGCGATACTGGACCGGCGCCCCGGGCTCGAGGCCGCGGACCGAACCCTCGAAATAGGCCGTGAGCTTCTGCTGGAAGCCGGCCTCCAGGTCGAGGACGTCGCTCCGCGCGGCGCGCTCGGTATCGTAGAGCTGGTAGACATGGCCGGATTTCACCGGTTCGCCCTGGGGCCCGACCGTGTCGAAGGCGACGCCGCCCTGCACGATCGAGAGCAGGCTCGCGATGTTGAGCTCCGCCCCCTGCGGCCCGAGGCTGATGCTGACGCCGCTCGCGTTCCAGAACCGCGTGCCCTCGGTCAGCCGCGCGTTGTTGGGGGCGTTGACGAAGAGGTCGATCATCACGTCGCCCGCGGGGGTGAGCTGGATGTTCTCGATCCGGCCGACCTGGATGCGCTTGAAGAGCACCGGGGCGCCGACCACCATCGAGCCGCCCTCGGGCGCGCGCAGGCGCACGCGGGTGCCGGGCTGCCCGGCGGGCGTCAGCGGCGGCGCGGGCAGGGCGGTGAAACGCTCCACCCGCTCGCCCTTGGTGTTGTCCCAGTAGGCGTCGATATAGGCGCCCGAGATCACGGTATCGAGGCCGGAGATCCCCTGCGAGGTCACGCTGGGGCGCACCACCCAGAACTGCGCGTCCGAATCGAGATAGTCGGCCGCGTCCTTGTCGATCCGGACCGAGACGATGACCTGCGACAGATCGGGCGAGAGCTTCACGCCCTCGACCTCGCCCACCGTCACGTCGCGGAAGCGCACGGCGGTCTTGCCGGCCTCGATGCCGGCGGCGTTGTCGAAGACGATCTCGATCAGCGGTCCGCGGGATTCGTAGTTGCGCCAGGCGACGCCGAGCGAGACGAGGAGCGCGAGCAGCGGGATGAGCCAGACCGCGGAGAGCCTGCGGCGCGGTCCGACCTCGCTCGGCCCTTCCACGACCGGTTCCGGCGCCTCGGTGTCAGCCATGCTTCGCGTCCGGCTCCGCGCTGTCCCAGATCAGTCTCGGATCCATAGCCTGCGCCGAGAGCATGGTAAAGATGACCGAGAACGCGAAGAAGGCCGCCGCCGGTCCTGGCGCGATCGAGGCGAAGAAGCCCATGTGCACGAGCGCGGTCAGGATCGCGACGACGAAGACGTCGATCATCGACCAGCGGCCGATGAATTCGACGAATTCGTAGAGATGGACGCGCGCGGCCGGCGGTACCCGCCCGCGGCGGCGGATCGAGAGCGCGAGGAAGGCGATGGCGATGAATTTCGCGATCGGGATCGCGACGCTCGCAAGCAGGATGATGAGCGCGACCGGCAGGTCGTGCGCGGCGATCTCGACCGCGCCGCCGACGATGGTCGAGGCATAGTGCTGGCCGACCGAGTCGGTGATCAGCATCGGGAGCAGGTTCGCCGGAACGTAGCACATCAGCCCGACGAGCCAGAGCGCCCAGACCCGCTGCAGGCTGCGCGGCGCGCGGCTCGCGAGATGCGCGCCGCAGCGCGGGCAGGTGGCGAGATCGCGGGGCGAGGCGAGGCCGCAGACGCGGCAGCCGACGAGGCCGGCCGCGCGCGCGGTCCTTCCCGGCGCGGCGCCCGCCGGGGCGGGATGCCGGCTCACGCGGCCACCCGCCGCGTGCCCGCCGGGGGCGCCTTCCGGGCGCGCTCGATCTCGCGCCAGACGGTCCATTCGCACAGGCTCGCCCCTTCGGAGATCACCAGCACGACGACGCCGGCGAGCGCCCAGAAGGCGGGCCCGAGCGAGATCGAGGCCATGCCCGCGATCTTCACGAGCGCGACGGCGACGCCGACCACGAAGACCTCCGCCATCGCCCAGGGCTTCAGCTCGCGTGCGAGGCGGAAGGCCCGTTCGGCGCGGGGCGCGGGCCGCCGGCCGAGGATGAGCGGCAGCAGCGTGTAGGTGAGCGCCGCCGCCCGGATCAGCGGGATCACGACGATGAGCAGCAGCGTCGCGATCGAGAGCGCGGCGACGATCGTGCCGCGGAAGGCGAGCGCGACCTCGAGCACCGAGGCGCTGCTCGAGAGCCCCGCGACCGAGAGTTCGAGGAAGGGAAAGACGATCGCCGCCACCATCAGGATCACGCTGGAGATCGAGGCGACCAGGGTGCGCTCCAGCGCGCCCCGGCGGTTCGTCATCAGCACCTCGCCGCAGCGCGCGCAGCTGACCCGGCCGTTGACCGGCGGGTCGGCCTGCCGCTGCAGCAGGTCGCAGACCGGACAGGCGATCAGTTCGACCGCGGGCGCGGCCTCGGCGCGCGCCGGCCCGGAGGCGGGGGGGAGATCGGAGGAGCTCATCCCCTGCATCTAGGCGGTCGGCCCGGCCGGGAAAAGCCTCAGCCCGGGCTCATTCCGCGGATCTTCTCGGAGCGTCTCCGGAGGAGTTCGAGGGTGACGAGGAGGAGGACGGAGATGGCGATGAGGACGGTTGCGACGGCGAGGATGGTGGGGGAGATCTGC
>NZ_VFRP01000046.1 GCF_006385685.1 Amaricoccus solimangrovi
GCCGAGGCGTGGATATTCATCGCCCATATCCGCGTCCTGACCAGGCGCCTCGCAAGGTATTGGCACGGCGCGTAGAGTTTCGAGTCCGGCTCTTAGATAAAATTCACGCCGTCCGGAGCGCATCATCACCCACTTCTCCTCTTCGAGCTTGAACCAAGATCGAAAGGCCGCATCGGGAGAAACCTGCGCGCGGCTATCTGCTAGCAACTGATTTCGTAAGGATTCAGGCACGTCCGTAATACTCTTCCAATATCTATGAGGAAACTGCATCGCCCATGGCAATCCCTCATAGGGGTCGTCCATAGCCAAGCTTTCCGCGTTCGTAAGCCAGAGGCGTCTTGACGTCAATAAATCCATAAATTTCGGAAAATCGGTATACCGCCAGAGCGATGTTGTAATCACTGGCCTATCAAAGCTCGGGTGGTCTTCTACTGGCAACACATGCCTCCATTGGAAATATTATTAATCTATACGGGTGGGTTACCCTCCGCAATGCGTATCTCCCAAGCATACCGGCACCCGCAAAGGGCTCAGAGTGAGCCACAACCGAGAATACCCCCGTCACGACCCCGCGCGCCGCCCCACCCCCTACCTTGACCCCGCCCGCCCGTTGTGATCGCTCTGGCGCCCTCGGGCGGGAGAGAGAGATGAGCGTCGGGAGCGGACAGGCGGCGATGGCGATGGAGCGCCAGCAATGGCTCGCGGCGGTGGCGGGCGCGGGGTCGGCGGCGCTGCTCGTCGGGGCCTTCGCCTTCCAGTACATCGGCGGGCTCGCGCCCTGCCACCTCTGCCTCTTGCAGCGCTGGCCGCATGGCGTCGCGGTGATCGCCGCGCTGGTCTTTCTCGTCGCGCCCAATCGCTGGCTCGCCCGGATCGCCGCGCTCGTGGTGGCCATCGGGGCCGGCATCGCGGTCTATCACGTCGGCGTCGAACAGGCCTGGTGGCCGGGGCCGACGAGCTGCGTCGCGCCGGACCCGGGCGCGATGTCGGCGGGGGATCTGATGAACCAGATCCTGAACACCCCGGTCGTGCTCTGCGACCAGATCGCCTGGAGCCTCTGGGGCGTGTCGATGGCGGGGTGGAACGCGATCCTCTCGGCCCTGCTCGCGCTTCTCTGGCTCGCCGCGGGGCGGGCGGGCGCTCAGGCGTCGAGCTCGGCGTCCCAGTAGAGGTAGTCCATCCAGCTCTCGTGCAGGTGGTTCGGCGGGAACTTGCGGCCGACGTTGCGCAGCTGCTCCGGGCTCGGCCGCGCGGGCGGGCGGCGCAGGCTCATGCCGGCCTGGCGCAGCGTCTTGGAGCCCTTGTGCAGATTGCAGGGGCCGCAGGAGGCGACGACGTTCTCCCAGGTCGTGCGCCCGCCCCGGGAGCGGGGAATGACGTGGTCGAAGGTGAGGTGGTCTTTCGCGCCGCAATACTGGCAGGTGAACTCGTCGCGCAGGAACAGATTGAACCGGGTGAAGGCGGAGGTGCGGGCGGGTTTCACATAGTCCCTCAGCACCACCACCGAGGGTATCCGGATCTCGGTGGTGGGAGAATGGACCACCGCGTCGTATTCCGCCAGCACCACCACGCGGTCCAGGATCGCCGCCTTGATCGCTTCCTGCCAGGGCCATAACGAGAGCGGCAGATAGGAAAGCGGCCGGAAGTCGGCGTTCAGCACCAGCGCGGGATGATCGCGCAACCCCGCGGGATTGCGGATGAAGCTGGGCGTATGTGTGCTCTGCAGCATGAATACATCCCTTGCGCGGGCTTGACCCGCCACGCCGGATGGATGGCGCGCCGCCAAGCCCTTCTCGAACTATATCTCGCCCGCGAAAGCTGGCAAGCCTCAAGATACCGACCCCTTTCGGGGCCGGGCGCAACATATCGCGCGGGATCGACGAATTTATGACGCCGCGCCGGGGGCCAGGCCGAGGCGGTCGCGGATGAAGGAGAGCGCGACGCCGAGCCCGTCGGGCGCGATCCCGTGTGCGGTGCCGCGAGAAACGTGGGCGTAGGTCTCCACCCCCGCGGCGACCAGCGCGTCGGCGGCCTCCTTGAGGCTCGCGAAGGGAACGACGGGATCGGCGTCGCCATGGACGAGCAGCACGGGCGTCCGGCTCCGCGCTTCGGCGGCGAGCGCCTCGGGATGGAGCAGCCGGCCCGAGAAGCCGACGATCCCCGCGAGCGGCGCCGCTCGGCGGAGCCCGACCTGGAGCGCCATCATCGTGCCCTGGCTGAAGCCGAGCAGGATCGTGCGCTCGGCCGGGATCCCGGTCTCGAGCGCCACCGCGTCGAGCCAGGCGTCGAGCGCCGCGAAGGCGCCCCGCGCGGCGGTCTCGGCGACGGATTCGGGCGTGCCGTCGAGCCAGGGGATCGGAAACCACTGGAAGCCCATCGGATTGTTCTGGCAGCGCTCCGGCGCGTCGGGGGCGAGGAACATCGTCGCGGGCAGATGCGGGCCGAGCGGGTCGGCGAGGCCGATCAGATCCTCGGCGTCGGCGCCATAGCCGTGCAGGAGGATGACGAGGCTGTCCGCCGCGCCCGCCCGGGCCGCGCGCCGCTTCGTCGTCAGTCCGGCGATCCTGTCGCTCATCGCACCCCCTCGCGGTTGTTGACCACGCGGTAATAGGCCCAGAGCAGCCGGGCCGCAACCGCGCGCCAGGGCGACCAGCCGAGGCTCATCGCCCGAAGCGCGGGCTCGCTCGGCCGCGTCTCGAGCTCGAAGAGCAGCCGCGCCGCGTCGCGGAGCGCGAGATCGCCCGGCGCGAAGACATCGGCGCGGCCGAGCGAGAACATCGCGTAGATCTCGGCGGTCCAGACGCCGATCCCCTTGATCCGCACCAGTTCCGCGACGACGTCCTCGTCGGGCATCGCCCGGAGCGCGGCGAAGTCGACCCCGCTCTCGATGATCGCGCGCGCGTAGGAGATCTTCTGGCGCGACAGGCCCGCGCCGCGCAGCGCCTCGTCGGTGAGCGTGGCGAGGCGGAGCGGGTCGTGGCCTCCGAGCGCCTCGACCCGCGCCCAGATCGCGCTCGCCGAGGCGGTGGAGACCTGCTGGCTCACGATCGCGGAGAAGAGCGTCGCGAACCCGTCCGCGCGGCGACGGAGCGGAAGCGCCCCGGTCAGGTCGAGCGCCGCGGCGAAGCGCGGCTCGCGCGCCGCGAGCCAGGCCGCCCCCTCGGCCACGTCCGCCTCCGTCTCGATGATGCGCCCGACCATGGCCCCGCCCTCCCCGGTTTCCCGGAGAGATAGCGCGGGGGCGAAACGGAACGAGGCGATCCCGCCCCGGCGAAGCGCTGGCGGGTGAAACGGGCGAAGGTCCCGAAACGCGCCGCGGGCGCGGCCCCTCCAGAGGCGCGGCGCCGGACGCGGCGCCACCGCCCGGAGGGCCGGACCCGCGCCGGTTCAGCGGCCGCGCGCGCGGGGGTCGAGCGCGTCGCGCAGCCCGTCGCCGATGAAGTTGACGCTGAGCACGGTCAGCGAGATCGCGAGGCCCGGCCAGATCACCCGGCTCGGGCTCAGCGCCATGAAGTTCGCGCCGTCGAAGAGCAGCCGGCCCCAGGTCGGAAAGTCGGAGGGAAAGCCGAGGCCGAGGAAGGAGAGCGCGCTCTCGGTGATGATCGCATTGGCGATGCCGAGCGTCGCCGAGACCATGATCGGCGAGAGCACGTTCGGCAGGATGTGGCGCAGGATGATCCGCCGGTCGGGCGTGCCGACCGAGCGCGCCGCGAGCACGAATTCGCGTTCTTTCAGCGCCAGCACGTCGCCGCGCACGATCCGCGCGGTCTGCATCCAGGAGGTGACGCCGATGATGAAGACGATGAGCAGGAAGATCCCGGTCTCCGGCCCGAAGGCGGCGCGCAGCGCGTCGCGGAAGAGCAGGATCACGACGAGGAGCAGCGGCAGGATCGGCAGCGCGAGGAAGAGGTCGGTCACGCGCATCAGCATCCCGTCGAGCCGGCGGTAGTAGCCCGCGAGCACGCCGACGAGCGTGCCGAGGAAGAGCGCGAGCGCCATCGCGGTGACGCCGACCGCGAGCGAGATGCGCCCGCCCTCGATGATGCCCGCGAAAGTGTCGCGGCCGAGGTTGTCGGTTCCCATCGGATGGGCGAGCGAGGGCAGCGCGTTGCGCGCCTTCACGTCGATATGGGTCGGATCGACCGGATGGAGCACCGGGCCGAGGATCACCGCGAGCACGATCAGCGTGAAGACGATGGTGCCGAGCATCGCCCCCCTGTGGTGGCGGAACTGGTACCAGACATCGTTCCAGAGGCCGCGCTCCGGCGTCTCGATCTCGCCCGGGACCGTACCGGGGGCGGGTTCGGCGCGCTCAGTCATAGCGGATCCTCGGGTCGAGCATCCCGTAAAGAAGGTCGGCGATCAGGTTGAAGAGCACGATCAGCGCCGCGAAGAGGAAGGTCAGCGTCTGCACCAGCGGGATGTCCGCGCCCTGGATGCCGGTGATCAGCAGCTGGCCGAGGCCGTTCACCCGGAAGATCTGCTCGGTGATGATCGCGCCGCCGAAGATCTGCGGCACGCCGAGCGCGATCACGGTGACGACCGGGATCAGGCTGTTCCTGAGCACATGGACCATGACCACGACCCATTCGCGCATCCCCTTGGCCCGCGCGGTGCGCACGTAGTCCTGCGTCAGGTTCTCGAGCATCGAGGCGCGCATGTAGCGGCTGATCTGCGCCGCGTTGAAGAGCGCGAGCACCATGACCGGCATGATCATCTGTTTCACCTGCGCCCAGAAGCTCGCCACGTCGGTCACGCGCAGGTTGGTGTCGTAGATCGACGGCAGCCAGCCGAGGTGGACCGAGAAGAGCATGATCATCAGGAGGCCGGTGAAGAAGGTCGGCACCGAATAGCCGACCATCGAGACGAAGGTGCCGATCTGGTCGAACCAGGAATACTGCCTCACCGCCGAGACGATGCCGATCGGGATCGCGATCAGGATGCCGACGACATAGGAGAGGCCGACCACCCAGAGCGTCTGCGGCAGCCGCTGGAGGATGAGGTCGACCACCGGCGAGCGGGTCTGCCAGCTCAGCACGCGCACGCGGGGCGTGGCGGAGAAATGGTGCCCGGTCAGCTGTTCGAGCGCGTGCATCGGTTCGTTCACGGCGAACTGGTAGAGCCACTTCAGGTAGCGCACGTGCATGGGCTCGCCGAGGCCGAGGCTGAGGCGGATCTGCTGGCGCACGTCCTGCGGGATCGTGAGCGGCAGGTTCGCGGTCGGATCGGAAGGCGCGAGATCGAGGATCAGGAAGATGATGAAGCTGATCACGAGCAGGGTCGGGATCGCGAAGAGAAGACGCCGGACGGCATAGGCGAGCATTTCCCGGTATTCCTTTGCGCTGGTCCCGCCGGCCGGGACTGGCCCTGTCTCGCGGCCGGGCATCCGCCTGCCCGGCCGGCGGCTTCGGGGGCGGCGCCCCGCCCCCCGCGCCTACTTGATCCGGTACCAGTCGGCGACGTTCCAGAGTTCGCTGTCGAAGGCGTTCATCTCGACGCCGCCGAGGGTCTTCGACTTCGTCGAGACGCGGCCCCGGTGGATGAGCGGGATGATGGCGGCGGAATTGACGATCATGTCGTTGAGCCGGATCGTCATCTTCGCGCGGTCCTCATCGCCCGTCGTCGTCGACATCTCGGCGCGCGCCGCGTCATAGGCGGGGTCGCAGAAGCGCGAGGTGTTGCCGCCCTGCCAGGCGGTCTCGGGGCTCGGGATCTCGCCGCAGACCCACTGGCCGAGGTAGCGTTCGGCGTCGGTCCCCTCGAAATTGTCGGCGTACATCTCGACGTCGGCGTAGAACTTCTGCAGCGTGTCGGGCGAGCCGGGGTCGCCGCCGAAGAAGACCGCCGGGTCGATCTGGCGCAGTTCCACCTCCACGCCGATCTCGTTCCACCATTGCTTGATCAGCGCCTGCGCCGCCTGGCGGACCGAGTTCACCGAGGTCTGGTAGAGGATCGAGAGCCGCTGGCCGTCCTTCGCGCGCACGCCGTCGGCGCCCATCGCCCAGCCCGCGTCGTCGAGAAGCTTGTTCGCCTGGTCGAGATCCTGCTTCAGGCACCAGTCGTTGTTGGGCGAGTTCTGGTATTCCGGCGCGGGCACGAGGTTGCAGGTGGGCCTGCCCGCCTCGCCATAGCCGGTCTCGACCAGGATCTCGCGGTCGATCGCGAGGCTGAGCGCCTTCGTCACGTCCGGATCGGTCAGGAACGGATGCGGATGCTTCACCGTCGAGCGCTCCTCCCCGAGGGCCGGGGCCGGATCGGTCTGGTTCACGTGCAGCCGCTCCAGGAGCGTGCCGAAGGCGGAGATGATCTCGCCCTTCCCGGCCGCGGCCATCTGCGCGAGGATCTCGGGCTCCACCTGCGCGTTCCAGGCATAGTCGAACTCGCCGGTCTCGAGCACCGCGCGCGCCGCCGAGGCCGCGTCGCCGCCGCCCTTCAGGACCAGCGTCGCGAAGGCGGGCTTGGCCGGGTCGCGGTAGTTCGGGTTGGCCTCCAGCGTCACCACGTCGTTCGCCTTGAAATCGGTCACGCGGAACGGGCCGGTGCCGATCGGCATCGTGTTCGCCTCGGTGCAGGAGGGCGCGTTGGCGCCGAGGCAGTCGGCGAACTGCTTCGCCTGGATGATCGGGGACTGCGCGCCGACGAAGGCGGTGTAGGGATAGGGTTTCGGGACCGAGAAGGTGACCTTCACCGTCTTGTCGTCGATCGCCTCGACATCGGTCACGTCGTCGTAATAGGGCGCCTGCGCGCAGCCGCCCTCGGGGTCGGTGCAGTATTTCCACGAGAAGATCGCATCGGCCGCGGTCACCGGCGTGCCGTCCGACCACAGGATGTCCGGCTTGATCTTCCAGGTGATCGACTTCAGATCCTCCGAGATCCCGCCGTTTTCGAGCGTCGGGATCTCCTGGGCGATATAGGGCACGAGATGGCCGTCCGGATCGAAGCGGGCGAAGGGTTCGAGCACCAGCGCGGCGCCGTCGATGTCCTTCGTCCCGCTCGACAGATACGGCGTCATGATCGAGATCGCCTGGTAGTAGAGCACGTTGACCTGGCCGTCCGCGCCACGCTCGGCATGGGCGGCGGAGGCCATGAGCGCCGCGGCGCTGGCACCGGTCAGGATGTGTCGCAGTCTCATCGCGTGTTCCTCGTTCCCTGGGTTCTGTCGCGTCGCGGTCAGGCGGGGGGCCGCCCGACCAGATGGCAGGCCGCGCGCCGGCCGCGGCCGAGATCGGTGAGCGGCGGGGTCTCGACATGGCAGCGGTCGAAGACCTTCGGGCAGCGGGTGCGGAAGGCGCAGCCCGAGGGCGGCCGGAGCGGGCTCGGCACGTCGCCCCGGAGCACGATCCGCGCGCGCCGCCGGCCGCCGGCCTCGGGCACGGCGGAGATCAGCGCCTCGGTATAGGGGTGCAGCGGAAAGCGGTAGAGCGCCTCGCGCGGGGCGATCTCGACGATCTTGCCGAGATACATGACCGCCACCCGGTCCGCGAGATGGCGCACCATCGAGAGGTCGTGGCTGATGAAGAGATAGGTGAGGCCGAAGGCGGCGCGCAGATCCTCGAGCAGGTTCACGACCTGCGCCTGGATCGAGACGTCGAGGGCTGCGATCGGCTCGTCGCAGACGATGAAGGCGGGATTGAGCGCGAGGGCGCGGGCGATGCCGATCCGCTGCCGCTGCCCGCCGGAGAATTCGTGCGGATAGCGGTTCGCGAAACCGCGCGCGAGGCCGACCGCGTCCATGAGTTCGAAGACCCGTGCCCGGCGCTCCGCCCGGCTCGGCCGCAGATGCTCGTCGAGCGGTTCGGCGATGATCGAGCCGACCGTCATCCGCGGGTTGAGGCTCGCCTGCGGGTCCTGGAAGATCATCTGCATCCGGGGCCGGACCGCGCGGAGCGCCGCGCCCGAGAGCGGCGCGATGTCCTCGCCTTCGAGTTCGATCCGGCCGGAGGTGATGTCGTAGAGGCGCAGGATCGCCCGGCCGGTCGTCGACTTGCCGCAGCCGCTCTCGCCGACGAGGCCGAGCACCTCGCCGCGCGCGATGTCGAAGCCCACGTCGTCCACCGCCTTCACCGTGCCGACCTGACGGCGGAGGAGGCCCTTGAAGATCGGGAAATGCATCCGGAGCCCGCTGACGCTCAGGAGCGGCTGGCGCGCGGCGCGGGCGGCGCTAAGCATCGGCCGGCTCCCGCCGCGGGAAATCCGTCTCCGGATCCCACCAGCAGGCGACGTCGTGCCCCTCGCCCACCGGCATCCGGGGCGGGTTCTCGACGCGGCAGCGGTTGAACACATGCCGGCAGCGCGGCGCGAAGGGACAGGCGGCCGGCGGCGCGCCGAGCCGGGGCGGCTGGCCCTCGATCACGCGGAGCCGCCGGCGCCGCGGCCCCCCCACCCCCGGCCGGGTCGCGAGCAGGGCCCGCGTATAGGGATGCTGGGGATCGGCGAAGAGCGCGCCGACCGGCCCGTGCTCGACCACCTGCCCCGCGTACATCACCATCACCCGGTCCGCGATCTCCGCCACCAGGTCGAGATCGTGGGTGATCCAGATGATCCCGGTCCCGAGCTTGGCGCGCAGATCGCGCATCAGCTCGACGATCTGCGCCTGGATCGTCACGTCGAGCGCGGTGGTCGGCTCGTCCGCGATCAGCACCTTCGGATCGCAGGAGAGCGCCATCGCGATCATCACCCGCTGGCGCATGCCGCCCGAGAACTGGTGCGGATAGTCGTCGAGCCGCGCCTCCGGGTCGGGAATGCCGACGAGGCGCAGCAGTTCCGCCGCCCGCGCCCGCGCCTTCGCCTTCGACAGGCGCAGATGCGCGCGCAGCGGCTCCATGAGCTGGAAGCCGACGGTGAAGACCGGGTTGAGGCTCGTCATCGGATCCTGAAAGACGAAGCCGATCTCGCCGCCCCGGATCCGGCGCAGCTCCGCCTTCCGCATCGTCCGCACGTCGCGGCCCTGGTAGAGCACGCGCCCGCCGGTGACCTCCGCCGGCGGGCTCGGCAGCAGGCCCATCAGCGACATCATCGTCACCGACTTGCCCGAACCGCTCTCGCCCACGACGCCCAGCACCTCGCCCGGCGCGATCGAGAAGCTCACGCCATTGACCGCGTAGACGCCCCCGTCGCGTGTGCGGAACACGGTCCTGAGATCGGCGACGTCGAGGACCGGCTCGGTCCCGTCAAGCATGCATGCGTTCCCCCCGGGGCACCCGCCGGGCCGCCCGCGGGAAGGCGGGGCGGACCGGCGAACCGGGGATGAGGTTAACCCCGGAACCGGCGATCCGACAACATGGATTTCGTCCCGCCTTGACGGCCCGCGCGGCCGCCCCCAGACTGGGCGTCGAGAGCCGGAACCGCCGATGACCGACGCCTTCAGCCCCGAGAGATGCCGGCCCGGCCGGCGGCCTTCCCGAGCGTCCCGCGCGGGGCCGGCGACCGCGCCGCGATCCCCGGATCCGATGCCGGAACCCGCGGCCTCCGGCGACTGACCGGCACCCGCGCATCCCAACGAGAGAGGCCCCCTTCCATGCCCGTCCTGAACCGCTTCGCCGATCTCGCGCCCGACATCATCGCCTGGCGGCGCGACATCCACGAACATCCCGAGATCCTGTTCGACACCCACCGCACCAGCGCGCTCGTCGCCGCGAAGCTCCGCGAATTCGGCTGCGACGAGGTGGTCGAGGGGATCGGGCGCACCGGCGTCGTCGGCGTGATCCGGGGGCGCGAGACCGGCTCGGGCCGGGTGATCGGGCTTCGCGCCGACATGGACGCGCTGCCGATGACCGAGATCACCGGCCTGCCCTGGGCCTCGCGCACGCCGGGCGCGATGCATGCCTGCGGCCATGACGGCCATACAGCGATGCTGCTCGGCGCCGCGCGCTATCTCGCGGAGACGCGCAATTTCGACGGCGCGGCGGTGGTGATCTTCCAGCCCGCCGAGGAAGGCGGCGGCGGCGGGCGCGAGATGGTCAGGGACGGGATGATGGAGCGCTTCGGCATCCAGCAGGTCTACGGCATGCACAACATGCCGGGCATCCCCGTCGGCGATTTCCACATCCGGCCCGGGCCGATGATGGCGGCGGCCGACAATTTCACGATCCACGTCACCGGCAGGGGCAGCCACGCGGCCCAGCCCCACAACGGCGTCGACCCGGTCGTGGTCGCGAGCCAGATCGTCGTGGCGCTGCAATCGCTCGTCTCGCGCGCCACCAATCCGCTCCGCTCGGCGGTCGTCTCGGTCACGAGCTTCCAGACCGACGGCCGGACCTTCAACGTGATCCCGGAGCGGGTCGAGCTGCGCGGCACGGTCCGCACGCTCGATCCCGCGGTCCAGGACATGATCGAGACGCGCCTCGGCGCGCTCGTCACCGGGACGGCGGCCGCGCTCGGCGCGACGGCGGAGATCGACTATCTGCGCAACTACCCGGTCACCGCGAATTCCGAGGCCGAGACCGCCTTCGCCGCGCGCGTCGCCGCGGAGATCTCCGGGGAAGCCCGCGTCGAGACCGAGGCCGATCCGATGATGGGGGCGGAGGATTTCTCCTTCATGCTGAACGCGCGCCCCGGCGCCTTCATCTTCATCGGCAACGGCGACACCGCGAAGGTCCATCACCCGGCCTATGACTTCAACGACGAGCTGATCCCCTACGGCTGTTCCTACTGGGCGAAGCTCGTCGAGACGGCGATGCCGGCGGGCGCGGCGGCATGACGCGGATCAAGACACGTCCCCCGATCATGTCGTAACAAGGGACGGCCACGCCGGAGCGGCGGGTATCATTCGGGGGACTGAAATTGATCATGAGCGCGGGCTTCACCTTCTGGCATTTCCTGCTCGATCTTCTCACGATATTTCTCTTCGTGATGTGGATCTGGCTGCTCATCACCATCTACGCCGACCTCTTCCGCCGCCACGACGTCTCGGGCTTCGGCAAGGTGGTCTGGGTCATCCTGCTGCTGCTGCTGCCGTTCCTCGGCGCCTTCATCTACCTGCTGACCCAGGGCGGCGGCATGGCCGAGCGGCAGCAGGCGCGCACGATGGAGGCGCGCGAGGAGATGCGGAAATTCGTCGGCTACTCGACCGCGGACGAGCTCGAGAAGCTTGCGAAGCTGAAGGCCGACGGCACGATCACCGAGGCCGAGTACTCGCGCCTGCGCGCGCGGCTGATGTAGGACGGGCGGGGCCGGCGGAACGCGCCGGCCTCCTCAGCCCGGCATGTCGTGGAAGGCGTCGCGCAGCGCGCGGCTCCAGGCATCGGACATGGCGCTGAAGGTCGGATCGCCCGGCTCGATCCGCTCCCGGCTCGCGACGCGATAGGCGTCGCGGCGCACCGTCAGCAGGTCGAGCGGCATGCCGACCGAGAGATTCGAGCGCATCGTCGAATCCATCGAGAGCAGCACCACCTTGCGCCCCTCCTCGATCGAGGTGTTGAGATGCACGACCCGGTCGAGGATCGGCTTGCCGTACTTGTGCTCGCCGATCTGGAAATAGGGCGTGTCCTCGGTGGCCTCGATGAAATTGCCCTCGGAATAGACGAGGAACAGGCGCGCCTCGCCCCCGCGCCGCTGCCCGCCGACGATCATCGAGGCATGCGGCTGGCGGCTCTCCATCCGCGCCATCTTCTCGCCGATCGACACGCTGACGTCGGAGAGCGTCTGGCCGATGATCTCGGCCACGTCGAGCATCGTCTCGGCGAGCATGATCGAACTCGCGGGCGTCGCATCGGGATTGTCGATCTCGTGCTGGAGCTTGGCGATCACCGTCTGGGTGATCGACAGGCTGCCGGCGGTCATGATCGCGATCACCCGGTCGCCCGGATTCTCGAAGACGAACATCTTGCGATAGATCGAGATGTGGTCGAGCCCCGCGTTGGTGCGCGTGTCCGACAGCATCACGAGCCCGGCGTCGAGCAGCAGGCCCACGCAATAGGTCATTTTGGACGGCGGTCCCCCGGCCGCGATTATTGTTGCCGCTGCGCGACCTCGACCCGGACGTCCAGCGCCTCGGCCCCGCCGCCGCGCGAGACGCCGCGAATCGGCGCGGCCTCCCGCGCGTCGCGACCGGACCCCAATCGGATATAACGTTCGTCGGGGCAACACGCATTCGCGGGATCGAACCCGACCCAGCCGAGCCCCTCGATCCGGATCTCCGCCCAGGCGTGGCTCGCGTCGTCCTCCGCCGCCTCCTCGCCCGAGAGCAGATAGCCGGAGGCATAGCGCGCCGGCAGGCCCGTCGCCTGCGCCATCGCGATCAGCGCGTGGGCGTGGTCCTGGCAGACCCCCTGCCCGAGTTCCACCGCCTCGGCGGCGGTGGTATGGGCATGGGTGGTGCCGGGCGCGTAGGCGATCGCCTCCGTCACCGCCGCGCTGAAGCGGTGCGCCCGCGCGAGTTCGGTGCCGCGCGCCGCGTCCACCGTCGCCCGCACGAGTTCGAGCAGCGCGCCGGTCGGCACGGTGGCCGAGGTCGGCTGCAGGTAGCAGACCGGCGAGATGAGCTCGCGATGGCCGCGCAGCACGCCGGTCGTGTCGAAGGTCTCCACCTCGCCCTCGACCACGATCTCGATCCGCTCGACCGGACCCTGGACGGTCATCGTCGTGATCCGGTCCCCCGCCCCGTCGGTGAAGGCGGCGCCGAAGGCCGCGCCCTCGGCCGCGACGGACCAGGAGCGGATCTTCTGGCCCGCGGTGTCGACGGGATTGAGCCGGTGGCTCTGGGTGACGAAGCGCATCGGCGCGTCGAAACCGTAGACGGTCGTGTGGCGGACGTTCAGGAGCATTCACTGCACTCCGAAGAGATAGCCGTCGGCGACGTCCTGGCCGAGCGCCGCGTTCTGATGGATGAACCGCGTCAGGAATTCGTGCAGCCCGGCGTCGATGATCGCGTCGAGATCCATGTCGGTCAGTTCCGCCAGCGCGCCGCGCATCCGCTCATGGGCGCAGGTGGTGCGGCCATAGGCGTTGGCGAGCCGGTTGAGGTGGAAGGACACCTTGTCGTGGCAATGCAGGAGCGAGCGCGGACAGGCCCGGTTCAGGATCAGGAAATGCGAGATCTTGCGCGGCGAATACTCGCTCCCGTAGGCCCAGTGGAACGAGCGGAAGGCCGAGAGCGCGCGCAGCAGCGTGGTCCACTGATAGGTGTCGACCGTCCCGCCCACCATGTCGAGCGTCGGCAGCAGCACGTAGTACTTCACGTCGAGCAGCCGCGCCGTATTGTCCGCCCGCTCGATGTGATAGCCGAGGTTGAGGAAGTCGTAGCCGTCGTTCTGCAGATGCGTCCCCTCGGTCGAGCCGCGCAGCAGCGCGCTCTGCCGCTTGGTCCAGTCGCAGAGCTGGGGCAGCAGGTCGTCGGTCCGGGGCTGTCGCTCGAGTTCCCTCAGTTCGAGATAGGCGCCGTTGAGCGCGTCCCACATTTCCGAGGTCAGCGCCGTGCGCACCGCCCGGCCGTTCTGGCGCGCGGTCTCGACGCAGCTCAGCACGCTCGACGAGTTCTCGCGGTCGTAGAAGAGCCAGGTCTCGACGTCGCGCTGCCGGAACTCGTCGCCGAACTTCGCCTCGAACCCTTCGGAGGAGCCGGCGGCGGCGATGAGCGAGGCCCATTCGTTGCGGTATCCCGCGCCCGCCGAGGGCATCAGCGCCATCCGGTAGCCGACCTCGAGCAGGCGCGCCATGGTGTCGGCCCGCTCCATGTATCTCGCGAGCCAGTAGAGATTTTCCGCCGTGCGGCTGAGCATGCGCGTTCCTTAATCCGCCAGAACCCAGGTGTCCTTCACCCCGCCGCCCTGCGACGAGTTGACGACGAGACTGCCCTCGCGCATCGCGACGCGCGTGAGGCCGCCGGGACAGAGATGGACCTCCTTGCCGACGAGGCAGAAGGGCCGCAGGTCGACATGCCGGGGCGCGAGCCCGTCGTCCACGAAGGTCGGGCAGGTCGAGAGCGCCAGCGTCGGCTGGGCGATGAAATCGGCGGGATCGGCCTTGATCCGCTCGGCATAGGCCGCGATCTGCTCCCGGGTCGACTTCGGCCCGACCAGCATCCCGTAGCCGCCGGAGCCGTGCACCTCCTTGACGACGAGCTCCCCGAGGTTCTCCAGCACGTATTTGAGATCCCCCGGGTCGGAGCATTTCCACGTCTGGACGTTCTTCAGGATCGGCTCCTCGCCGAGGTAGAAGCGGATCATGTCGGGGACGTAGGTATAGACCGCCTTGTCGTCGGCCACCCCCGCGCCCGGCGCCGAGCAGATCGTGACGCCGCCGGAGCGGTAGACGTTCATCAGCCCCGGCACGCCCAGCATCGAATCGGGCCGGAAGCACAGCGGATCGAGGAAGCTGTCGTCGATCCGGCGGTAGATCACGTCGACCCGCTTCGGCCCCTCGGTCGTGCGCATGTAGACGAAATCGCCCTGCACGAAGAGATCCTGCCCCTCGACGATCTCGATCCCCATCTGGTCGGCCAGGAAGGAATGCTCGTAATAGGCGCTGTTGAAGGATCCGGGCGAGAGCAGGACGGTGACCGGCTCGCCCTCGCACTTGCCCGGCGCCACGCTCGCGAGCGTGCGGCGCAGCCGGTCGGGATAGTCGTCCACCGGCGCGATGCGGCTGGTCCGGAAGAGCTCCGGGAACATCCGCATCATGATCTCGCGGTTCTCGAGCATGTAGCTGACGCCCGAGGGCGTGCGGCAGTTGTCCTCGAGCACGAAGAACTCGTCCGGGCCGGTGCGCACCAGGTCGATGCCCACGATGTGGCTGTAGACCCCGCCGGGCGGCGAGATGCCGACCACCGCCGCCTCGTAGGCCTCGTTGCGATAGACGAGATCGGCGGGGATCTTGCCCGCCCGCACGATCTCGGAGCGGTGGTAGACATCGTAGAGGAAGGCGTTGAGGGCGCGGGAGCGCTGTTTCACGCCGCGCTCCAGCCTGCGCCATTCGGCCTCGGTGAAGACCCTCGGCATCATGTCGAACGGGATGAGCCGCTCGGTGTCGCCGCCTTCCCCGTAGACCGCGAAGGTGATGCCGATGCGCCGGAACAGAGCCTCGGCCTCGGCCTTCTTCAACGCCAGCTGCTCGGCCGGCGTACGGCGAACCCAGTCCATCACCTGCTCATAGGCGGGCCTGATCCGCTCTCCGTCGTACATTTCGTTGAAGAATGCTATGGTACGTCTCCATGCTCGTCTGACCCATCTAAATTCGACCGTTCCCGAAAAGGCAAGCGGCTTTGGCCGGCCCCGCGGGACACGCCGGAAGGTCGTCGGGGACGTGATCGGGCGACGCGATCGGGCGATCCGGTGTCGCAAACTGCGCATGCGTTGCGCAGGGTCTGCCTTATTGCTTTCGAAATCGGCGCTTTACCCGAAGAGGCCCCATGTTAACCACCGACGGCGAGCATTTCCCTGGCGGTTCCGGTAGCATTTGCGTCACTTCCGCCGATGTGTTTTGCTCCCGACAGCACGAGCGGGAGCGTGGCTGGCACACACGACGGGGAAGTCATCGATGAACGCCCAAGGTGGGGAACGGGCCTTCGTGGCCTTTGAGCATGTCCAGAAGAGCTATGACGGGGTCTCTCTGGTCGTGAAGGACCTGAACCTCGCCATCGGCAAGGGGGAGTTCCTGACGATGCTGGGGCCGTCGGGCTCGGGCAAGACGACCTGCCTGATGATGCTGGCGGGGTTCGAGACGGCGACGCACGGGGAGATCCTGCTGGCGGGGCGGCCGATCAACAACATC
>NZ_VFRP01000047.1 GCF_006385685.1 Amaricoccus solimangrovi
ATCAGTCCAGGGCATCGGATCTCCGTCAGTCTTCGCAAACCGACGTGAATCACAACCCTATGATATCGCTCAACTCATTTCGGGTCCGGCTCTCAAACACGATGGACACCGAGCTCTGCATTGAGGCGCTGGAGGATGCCTTTCGGCTTCACGGACGGCCCGAGATCTTCAACACGGATCAGGGCAGCCAGTTCACCAGCCCGCGCTTCACGAAGCCCTTGCTGGACGCGACGGTGAAGGTCTCCATGGACGGCCGAGGACGCTGGATGGACAACGTCATGATCGAACGGCTATGGCGATCCTTGAAGTATGAGTGCGTGTATATGCAGGCCTTCGAAACCGGGTCCGCGGCCCGGGCAGGCATCGGCAAATGGATGACCTTCTACAACACAGAGCGCCCGCATTCGGCACTCGGAGGCAGAACACCGGTCAAGGCCCATCAGGGCCCTGACCTTCAGGCGGCAGCATGATCAACAGGCAAGCTTAGCAGCGCCGCAAACCTGTCCGGGAAATGGGGACCACCTCAGGCCGCGCCTGCGGGCAGGATAACAGTCCTAAAACGAGGGCGACAGCCCGACCGTTCCAAGTGTAAGAAGTGGAGCGGGGCAGCTTGCTGCGTCGCACAATTCCTTTGTACTACAAGCATTTCCTGCGGCGAAAGCCGGAGCAGCAAGATGTGTTTTGTAATACAAAACCATCTTGTCAAGGGGGCCCGCTGCGCGCCCCCGTTGCATCCCCCCGGCCTGTGGCTCCGTCAGGGCATTGAGCCCATTCCGGAGCCATCAAGCGTTTCGCCGCTTGACCACGAGCGGGAGATTTCACTCTCCCTGCACCCATCGACACAGGGGGCGTTCCTGCCCCCGTGACCCCTGACCATTTCATGGAGATGCCTTCGGCAGGACCGTGGAAGGGAGCTTTCGCGCTCCCTTGCCCAGGACCCATCCCATCGACCAAGGGGCCTTCGAGCCCCTGTGGGACCCTGACCAACCCTGCGCGGATTGGATGCCGTCAGCGCGTCGGCGCTGAACCCGATCAGGGGGCTATCGCGCCGCCCTGAACCCACTCGCAGGGCCTGGAGATATGCCTCTCCACCTGCACCGGACCATGCACAACCGTACGCCCGATTGAACGGCGCGACTTCCCCGGGCCGGGTAGACGCGCCCCAAGGTCAGCACAATTCATCGTTGTTCCTTCCGCAATTTTCCCGTATTTTCAACGCGGGATTCGCGCGAGTCATGGAACGCCATGTCATCCGAGATTATGACCATCCGCGAGGTGGCGGAGTATCTCAAACTCAATGAGAAGACCGCCTACCGTTTAGCAGCGGAAGGAGAGATACCCGGCTTCAAAGTCGGGGGATCATGGCGGTTCAAACGGCAGGACATCGAGCGCTGGATCGCCCAAAAAACAACAGAGCAGAAAGACGAACGATAATGGCCCGCAAGAAGTCTGAGATTTACGCGTCCCTCTGGGCGAGCTGTGACGAACTTCGCGGTGGCATGGATGCGAGCCAGTACAAGGACTACATCCTCACTCTGCTCTTCATCAAATACGTCAGCGACAAGTACGCGGGCCAGCCCTTCGCCCCGATCAGCGTGCCGGATGGAGCGGGCTTCAAGGACATGGTGGCGCTCAAAGGCAAGAGCGACATTGGCGACCAGATCAACAAGAAGATCATCGCACCGCTCGCCGCCGCGAACCAAGCACTTAACCAGGCCGACTTTCCTGACTTCAACGAAAGCTCGAAACTCGGAGACGGCAAGGAAAAGGTCGAGCGACTAACGAATCTTATCGCCATCTTCGAAGACAAAGCACTCGACTTTTCGAAAAACCGCGCGGACGGCGACGACATTCTCGGCGACGCCTACGAGTATCTGATGCGCCACTTCGCCACCGAGAGCGGCAAGAGCAAGGGGCAGTTTTACACGCCCGCCGAAGTAAGCCGCATCATGGCTCAGATCGTGGGCATCAAGCAGGTGAAGGCAACCCACGACACCACGGTTTACGACCCGACCTGCGGCTCCGGCTCGCTGCTGCTAAAAGTCGGCGATGAGGCCGGGACGAAGGTCTCGCTCTACGGGCAGGAGAAGGACTCCGCTACGAGCGGTCTCGCCCGTATGAACATGATCCTACACGACAACCCTCTCGCCATCGTCATGCAGGGCAACACGCTCACCGATCCCAAGTTCAAGGACGGCGACCGGCTGAAGCAGTTCGATTTTGTTGTCGCCAATCCGCCGTTCAGCGACAAGCGCTGGAGCACCGGCCTCGATCCGCTCAACGATCCTTACGACCGCTTCAAGTCCTTCGGCGTCCCGCCCGCGAAACAGGGCGACTACGCCTACCTTCTGCATATCGTACGTTCGTTGAAGAGCACGGGTAGCGGGGCGTGCATCCTTCCGCACGGCGTCCTGTTCCGGGGAAATGCAGAGGCAGAGATTAGGAAGTCGCTGATCCGCAAGGGCTACATCAAAGCGATCATCGGCCTGCCTGCGAACCTGTTTTACGGAACCGGCATCCCGGCCTGCATCGTCGTCGTGGACAAGAAGGACGCCACTGCCCGCAAGGGCATCTTCATGATCGACGCCAGCCAGGGCTTTATAAAGGATGGGCCGAAGAACCGGCTGCGCAGCCAGGACATTCACAAGATAGTCGATGCAGTTGCGAAGACCGCGACCATTCCCGGTTTCTCCCGCATGGTGCCGGTCGAGGAGATCGAGAAGAACGAGTTTAATCTCAACCTCCCGCGCTACATCGACAGCCAGAAGGCCGAAGACCGACAAGACATCGATGGCCATCTTCGCGGTGGCATCCCGCAGGCCGATATCGACGCACTCAGCGCGTATTGGGCGGTCTGTCCGAAGCTGAATGCCGCGCTCTTCCGCGAGTGCCGTCCCGGCTACGTCGATCTTGCAGTGGACAAGGCCGCGATCAAGCAAACCATATTCGACCATCCGGAATTCACCGCGTTCACGTCCGGGATGGCGGCGCATTTCGAGGCGTGGCGGAAGCGCACGGCGGAGAAGCTGAAAGCACTGACACCTGGCTTCCACCCCAAGGACGTTGTCTTCGAGATTTCGGAGGACCTGCTCGCCCACTACACGGGCAAGCCGCTTATCGACAAATACGACGTGTATCAGCACCTCATGGACTACTGGGCCGAGACGATGCAGGACGACGCCTATCTAATTTCCGCTGATGGCTGGAGGGCGGAGACCTACCGCATTATCGAGAAGGACAAGAAGGGTAAGGAAAAGGACAAGGGCTGGACCTGTGACCTCATCGGGAAGGAGCTGATCGTCGCGCGATTCTTTGCGAAGGAACAGGCGGAGATCGACGGGCTGATCGGGAAGCTGGAAACCGCGAGCGCCAGGCTTGCCGAACTGGAGGAAGAACATGGCGGCGATGAAGGGGCGTTCGCCGAACTTGATAAGGTTAATAAGGCGAACGTCACCGCGCGCTTAAAGGAGATCAAAGGCGACAAGGACGCTGCCGATGAAGCCGCCGCACTCAAGGCATGGCTTGAAGCGTCGGAAACGGAGACTGCAATTAAGAAGCGGATAAAGGGCGCCGAGACCGCCCTCGACGCGAAGGCGCTAGCGCAATATCCGAAGCTAACCGAGGCAGATGTCAAAATGCTGGCAGTCGATGACAAATGGCTTAGGAAAATTAACGATGACATTGCGGCCGAGATGGACCGGGTAAGCCAGGCCCTGGCGGGCCGCGTCCGCATACTCGCCGAGCGCTATGAAATGCGGATGCCCGACCTCGCCCTACGCGTCGCCAATCTCGAAACCACGGTCGAGCAGCACCTCAAGAGTATGGGGTTCGCATGGTGAATGTTGCGCTAGCCAATGATGAGACTGTCTTGTGTGCCTACAAGCAGTCGGACATAGGCCCGATTCCAGCAGACTGGCGATTGGAACCGATGGCCAATCTTGGTCAGTCGCTGGCTGGCCTCACTTATTCCCCTTCTGACGTGCGCGAGAGCGGCACCCTTGTTCTTCGTTCCTCGAACGTTCAAGAGGGCCGCCTTTCTTATGTCGACAATGTCTTTGTGCAGATGGAGATTCCTGGGCGGGTATTGGTCCGCGAAGGAGATATCCTAATCTGTGTACGAAATGGTAGCCGTGAATTAATCGGGAAATGTGCAAGGATTGATCAGAACGCAAATGGTATGGCGTTCGGCGCTTTCATGGGGGTGTTCAGATCATCGATCAATGACCTAGTCTTCTTTGCGTTTCAATCTTACTATGTGCAGCGTCAAATCCGCGAGCATCTTGGTGCGACGATAAATCAAATCACGAACAAAAGTCTAAATTCTTTCTTGATTGCGGTTCCATCAACCGAGCGAGAGGTGCGCAGAATCGCCGGGGCGTTGTCGGATGCGGATGCGCTGATCGAGGCGCTAGAAACCCTCATCGTCAAAAAGCGCGCGATTATGCAAGGCGCGATGCAAGACCTGCTCTCAGGTCGCAAACGACTACCAGGATTCAGCGCAAATTGGGAAACGCTGCCACTGTCCAGTATTTGTACGAAGATACAGGACGGAACCCACTTTTCGCCAAAGACCGGAGGTGGGGATTTCCTTTACGTTACGTCCCGAAATATCGCACGTGGCTTTCTGGACTTACGTGACGTTGAGACGGTCTCGCTCGCAGAGCACCAGAAGATTTATGGTCGATGTGATACTCGGAAGGGCGATATCCTTCTAACTAAGGACGGAGCTAGCACCGGCAATGCAGCAATAAATATGATCGACGAACAAATCAGCCTTCTGTCAAGTGTAGCTATGCTTCGCCTCGACGAAGCAAAGCATTCAGCGGATTTCTTCCTGCAACAAATCTTAGCCGAAGAAGGGCAAAAGCAAATTAGGGACATGATGAGCGGCAATGCGATAACTCGTCTGACGTTGGCAAAAATAAAGGCGTTGAGATTCCTAGTTCCACCGCGCAGCGAACAATTGGCAATTTCGGATGTCCTAACCTGCATGAAAGATGAAATCTTTGCGCTTGAGGCGAAGCTCGCGAAGGCCCGTCAGATTAAGCAGGGCATGATGCAGGAATTGCTGACCGGGAGGGTACGGCTGGTATGAAAATCTCGACAATCCTTGACCATATCGACAACGGCCACATGGCGCTGCCCGAGTTTCAGCGCGGCTATGTCTGGAATCGCGATCAGGTGCGGGGGTTGTTCGACTCTCTCTATCGCCGTCATCCCGTCGGCGGGCTTCTTGTCTGGGCGACGGAATCTACGACCGCCTCGCATCGCGGCGACGGGCCGCTCGCGCCCGGCATAGTCAAGCTGTTGCTCGACGGTCAGCAACGCATGACCTCGCTCTACGGCGTTGTGCGGGGGAAAGCTCCGAAGTTCTTTGATGGCAATGCGCTGGCTTTCAGCGGGCTGCAATTCAATCTCGAAACCGAAACCTTCGCCTTCTACCAGCCGATGAAGATGAAGGACGATCCGCTCTGGGTGGACGTCAGCGAGCTGATGAAGGCGGGCAATGCCGGGCTTGGCGGGTTTGTCTCGCGCCTTAGCAGCAACCCAGCAACTGCCGCCGGAGTAGGCGACTACGTGGCGCGCCTGAGCCGCCTGCTCGGCGTGACGGAGATCGACCTGCATATCGAGGAAGTTACGGGTGCGGATAAGACACTTGATATCGTCGTCGATATCTTCAACCGCGTGAACAGTGGCGGCACCAAGCTTTCAAAGGGCGACCTCGCGCTCGCTAAAATCTGCGCCGACTGGCCCGATGCGCGCGATGCGATGAAGGCGAAGCTCAAGGAATGGAACAGCGCAGGTTACGACTTCAATCTCGACTGGCTGCTGCGATCCGTGAACACCGTCCTCACGGGCGAAGCGAAATTCCTGTACCTGCACGACCGCAGCGCCGAGGAAATCCAGGGCGCTTTGAAGCGCGCGATCAAGCACATCGATACCTCGCTCAACATGATCGGCGGGCGGCTGGGCCTTGACCACGACCGCGTGATCTTCGGGCGCTTTAGCGTGCCGGTGATTGTGCGGTTCCTTGATCAGCACAACGGATCGCTGAACGAGAAGGAGCGCGATAAACTGCTCTTCTGGTTCGCCCAGTCGGGCATGTGGGGCCGATATTCCGCATCGACTGAGTCGACCATCGACAAGGACCTGGAGGCGCTGAACGGCGAAGACGGCGGGCTCGACAAGCTGCTCGAGACTTTGCGGCTCTGGCACGGCGGGCTGCGGGTCGAACCGGAGCATTTTACCGGATGGAGCCTGGGCGCGCGCTTCTATCCCGTCCTCTATCTTCTTACCCGCATGGGTGAGAGTCGCGACTGGGGGACCGGCTTGGCGCTAAAGGCTGGTCTGCTCGGCAAGATGAGCAAGCTGGAAGTGCATCACATCTTCCCCAAAGCACAGCTCTACAACCACGGCTTCAAACGCGCCGAGGTTAATGCGCTCGCCAATTTCTGTTTCCTGACAAAGGACACTAACCTCAATATCAGTGACCGCCTGCCCGAAGAATATTTCGCAGAAGTTGAAACGGCGCACCCTGGCGCACTGGCATCTCAGTGGGTGCCGATGGATCGCGAGCTGTGGAAGATCGAGAATTTCCCCAGCTTCCTAGAGGCCCGGAAGGCGCTGCTGGCGGCGGAGGTCAACAAGCGCATGGAAGAGCTTCTGCATGGCGACACACGATGGCTCGCGGGTCCTCCCGCTCCCGCCCTCGCGCCGGCACCCGTCCCGGGCGGCATCACTAGCGAGGACGAAGAGCAGGAGCTGGAAGCTATCAATGCGTGGATGGAAGAAAGTGGCCTGCCGCAGGGCGAGATCGCGTTCGATTTCGCCGATCCGGAGACCGGGCAGCAGCGCGCCGTGTTCGATCTCGCATGGCCGAACGGTATACAGGAAGAGCTAAGCCAGCCAGTGGCGCTTCTCTTGAACGAAGGCAGCGACGTTCTCGCGATTGCGAGCCAGGCAGGGTTCCGGTGCTTCGTCTCCGCCGATGAACTGCGCCGCTACGTCAAATCTGAAATCCTCGCCGAGGAATTGGCGGCATGAATGTCGTCGGCAAGCCGGAGCGCGCGACGCAGCGCCGAGTCATCGAGCTGTTCCGCGACGAACTTGGCTACCACTATCTGGGCGACTGGACCGACCGGGATCACAACAGCAACGTCGAAGAGGGCTTACTTGCCGCCTATCTGAGGCGCGCTGGCTACAAGGATGCACAGATCAGTGCCGCTACCCGCAAACTTCAGATCGAGGCCAGCAATACGGCCCGCAGCCTCTATGACAACAATCAGGCTGTCTACGGGCTGCTGCGCTACGGCGTTTCCGTGCAAGTCGAGGCCGGGCGACCTTCCGAGACCGTCAAGCTCATCAACTGGGAAAATCCTGCCGCCAACGACTTTGCTATCGCCGAGGAGGTGACACTGCGCGGCGGCTTCGAGCGCCGCCCCGATCTGGTTCTCTACATCAACGGCATCGCGATTGGGGTCATCGAGCTGAAGAACAGCCGGGTCACCATCGGCGACGGCATCCGCCAGCTTCTTTCCAATCAGCGCCCGGAGTTCAACGCCGCTTTCTTTTCGACAGTGCAGATCGTCTTTGCCGGGAACGATACCGAAGGGCTGCAATACGGAACAATTGGAACTCCCGAGAAGTACTTCCTCAAGTGGAAAGAGGACGAGGCGGACGACAGCTGTTATAAGATCGATAAATATTTCCTCAAAATCTGTATCAAGGATCGTCTGATCGAGCTGCTGCACGATTTCGTGCTCTTCGACGCCGGGGTGAAGAAGCTTCCCCGCGTCCACCAGTATTTCGGGATCAAGCTCGCCCAAGAGCATGTCCGACGCCGCGAGGGCGGAATCATCTGGCATACGCAAGGGTCAGGCAAGAGCATCGTCATGGTGCTGCTCGCAAAGTGGATTTTGGAGAGCAACCCCAATGCCCGTGTCGCCATAATCACCGACCGCGATGAGCTGGATAAGCAGATCGAGAAGGTCTTCAGAAACATTGGCGAAGACATGTTCCGCACCAAGAGCGGTCGCGGGCTAATGACCGCGCTTTCCAAGGCGACGCCGCGTCTGCTGTGCTCCCTCGTTCATAAGTTCGGCCAGCGCGGCGTCGACGATTTTGATGCCTTCATCAAGGAGCTTCAGGCGCAGCCGAGCCAGACGGTCGGCGAGGTTTTCGTCTTTGTGGACGAATGCCACCGGACGCAGAGCGGCAAGCTTCACAAGGCAATGAAGGCCCTGATGCCCAATGCCGTATTCATCGGCTTCACAGGGACCCCGCTTCTCAAGAAGGATGCCCAGAGCAGCCTCGAAGTGTTCGGGCGCTATATCCACACGTACAAATTCGGCGAGGCCGTCGAAGACGAGGTTGTGCTCGACCTGATCTATGAAGCCCGCGATATCGACCAGCGTCTTGGCTCCGAGGACAAGATCGAAGCCTGGTTTGCCGCCAAGACCAAGGGACTGAACGACTGGCAGAGGGATGAGCTGAAAAAGAAATGGGGGACGATGCAGCATGTGCTGAGTTCGCGCTCCCGCAAAGAGCGCGTCGTCCAGGACATCATCTTCGATTTCAGCGTGAAGCCGCGCCTTTCAAGCGAACGCGGGAACGCTATCCTTGTAGCGGCCAGCATCTACGATGCGTGCAAGTACTTTGAGCTTTTTCAGAAGACGCAGTTCAAGGGCCGCTGCGGCCTCGTCACCTCCTACAACCCCGTCACGCAGGACGTTACTCGCGAAGATACGGGCGCGAACACCGAGTCCGACAAACAGCTAATCTACAACACCTATACCGAGCTGCTGAAGGACGTCACCGCCAAGCCCGGCATGACGAAGACGGAAAGCTATGAGGAGGACGCGAAGACCCTCTTCATCGAGCAACCGGCGAATATGAAGCTGCTGATCGTGGTCAGCAAGCTTCTGACTGGCTTTGACGCGCCTTCATGTACGTATCTCTACATCGACAAGTCGATGGAAAATCATGGGCTGTTCCAGGCAATCTGCCGGACGAACCGCCTTGACGGCGACGACAAGGAATTCGGCTACATCGTCGATTACAAAGGACTGTTGCAAAAGGTCGAGAAGGCCATCGCCGTCTACACCTCCGAGATCGACATCAACGCGGGCGGAGCCGATCCGGCGGTTCTGGTCAAAGATCGACTCGAAAAAGGCAAAGAGAGGCTGGACGAAGCGCTCGAAGTCCTTGCTCTGTTGTTCGAGCCGGTCGAGCCACCGAGGGGCGAGCTGCAGTATATCCGGTATTTCTGCGGAAATACCGAGATCGCCACGGACCTTGAGGAGCGCGAGCCGCAGCGGGCTGCTCTCTACAAATCGACGGCCAGCCTAGTGCGTGCCTATGCCGGTATCGCCGACGAAATGGAGGAAGCGGGCTACTCAACTGAGGACATCAAGCAGATCAGGGCACGTGTCGCCGAATGCATAGACATCCGTGACACCGTGCGCCGCGCTGCCGGTGAAATTCTAGACCTAAAGGCCTACGAGGCCGACATGCGGCACCTCATCGATACTTACATTGAGGCCGACGAGCCCCGAAAGATATCCCCGTTTGACGATATCAGCCTGATCGACCTGATCGTGAAGTCCGGAATAGCGGATGCCATCGCTGCCCAGTTGTCGGGGCTAGGGGGCAATCGCGAATCCATTGCCGAAACAATTGAGAACAACGTTCGCAGCAAGATCGTAAAAGAGCGCCTCAACGATCCGGACTTCTTCGACCGCATTTCGGCGCTCCTTGAAGAGATCATTCGCGACCGGCGAGCCAAGGCCCTTGACTACGAGGCCTACCTCAAGCGCATGGCCGAAATTGTGAAGACCCTTGCCGAGGGGAAAACCGAAGATACCCCGGCACGCTTGGACACGCCCGGCAAGCGCGCCCTATACAACAACCTCGCCAAGGATGAAGAACTCGCCCTGCGCATCGATGCCGCCGTCAAGACCTCTCGTTCGGACGACTGGCGAGGCGTTGAAGCCAAGGAGCGCGCCATCAAGGCAGCCCTTTATAACGAACTTCAGGACAAGGACGAGGTTGAGCGCGTCTTCGTCATCATAAAGGCGCAGCGTGAATACTGATGATAACGGAACTGGACATCGATGATGTGATCGTTGATGTCGTTTTCAAAGACATCAAGAACGTGCACCTCAGCGTTTATCCACCGACAGGCCGGGTTCGCGTCTCCGCGCCCTGCGCCATGAATTTAGAGACCGTGCGCCTCTTTGCCCTGTCCAAGATCGGGTGGATCAGAAAAAACCAGAGGAAGATCAGGGCGCAGGAGCGCGAGACGCCGCGCGAGTTTGTCGAACGTGAAAGCCACTACCTTTGGGGCACCCGTTATTTGCTGCGCATCGAGGACCACTACGACCGGGCCGACGTTCTTGTAGGACACAAGACTATCGAGCTGAATGTGCCGAAAGGGGCGACCTTTGAGCAAAAGCGCGATCTCTTGCTCGGCCTGTATCGCGACGCGCTGCGCGCTGCCAGCAAGCCGGTAATAGCGCAGTTCGAGCAACAGCTTGGTGTGGAGGTCGAGCGCGTTTTCATTCAGCGCATGCGAACCAAGTGGGGCAGCAGCAACCCCGCGAAGCAGTCAATACGCCTTAATCTTGACCTTGCGCGGTTCGAACCTGAATGCCTGCGCTACGTCATCCTTCATGAAATGGCGCATTTCCTGGTGCCCAACCACAACGCGCATTTCATCGCACTTCTGGATCGAAACATGCCGGAGTGGCGTCCCGTCCGTGCGAAACTCAATTACGGCCCGCTGGCCGAGTTTTGAGCGGGGAGTTGTTGCGTTATGGGAGACGATCTACAGAAGCCAATCGGCAATTGAAATACGAAGAAAAAAGCTGAAGTAATAGCTATGATTGAGAACTGGCTGGACATCGAAGAAGCGGAGTACGGTGAACTAAAGCGCCTGTTTGTGCTTTCCGAGATAAATGGTGGCCGGGTTGCGGTTCAGGCCGATCTTATCGAACGGGTTCGCGCGCACTACGACGATCCCCGTCACATTGCGGATGATATCGCCGAGCTGGGCTTTCCCGGCGCTGCGGCCATTCTGAGGGAGAGACTGCCCACCAATCTGAAAACCCGGTCTGGGGAAGTAGGAGAAATACTGGCAACGGAGTTTATGGAACACCAGACTGGGTTCCGCATTCCCGTCCGCCGTCTCCGCTACAAGGACGGGCGCGAAATGGCGCTTCGTGGCGACGACTTCCTCGGTATCGAGCAAGGTGGCGAGCGCCTGCGATACCTTAAGGGCGAGGCAAAAAGCGGTCGGACGATGAGCGCGGGTGTGATTACCACCGCACGCACCAGGCTGAATGACGACGAAGGCCGCCCCACGCCGATCTCCCTCCTTTTTGTCGCGGACAGATTGCTGGAAGGCGGCGCAGAGGACGAGGCACTCGGCCGCCAAATCCGGAATGCGGTCGGCAGGGGCACGATACGGGCGCGGGATGTCACGCATGGCCTCTTCACTCTGACAGGCAACGATCGGCGCGCCGATCTCGAAGCCGACCTTGTCGGTGCAGACGATACTCATAGCCATGTTTCCGTAAATCTCCGGATCAACGATCACCGGGCTTTCATCGCCTGGGTCTACGAAGAGGCGGAAAACCTTGGAAACGATTGAGGAGCTTCAGGAATTCATCGGCGCG
This sequence comes from Amaricoccus solimangrovi, assembly GCF_006385685.1. Classification (GTDB taxonomy): domain Bacteria; phylum Pseudomonadota; class Alphaproteobacteria; order Rhodobacterales; family Rhodobacteraceae; genus Amaricoccus; species Amaricoccus solimangrovi. Next base: position 11,676 of record NZ_VFRP01000047.1, read on the forward strand.
GTTTCGCAGCCGAATATCCGGGGGCGGCTCCTGGCGCGGGGTGAGGCCCGCGCGATCATCAGGCGCGAAGGCCAGCTTCCTGATGGTGCTCCGGCTTTTGCGGCAAGTCTCGATACTGACCTTTCCGAGTATGGCTTCTCGCTCCTCAGAGCGTCGCTCGCGCTCTGGGAACGGCGGGAGGGCGATGCGGCGATCTGGCGGGAGGGTTTCCTGGCGGCAGGCAATGCCTTCGAGGCGCTCGTCCGGAACGGCTCACCTGCAACTCCGCAGCGCGGATTCTGGCGCGTGATGGGGGCGGCCTCGTACCATCTGGCAGGATATGCGGCAATGGCGTTTTCGCTCATGGCGCAGGCCGAGGAAGACCCGAACCTCGCCCCCGCCGAACGCGCCATCGTGCGGCTTCTTCTCAGCGATCTCGGAGCACTGCGCAGCGAGGCCGAGGCGTGGCTTCGCAATCCGGAACATAGCGACAATGGGGTTCAGGCCGGTATGGCCGATGAACGAGGCGACTTGGCAGATGATCGGGGCGACGTCGACGATGTGTTTTCGATCATTCTCACAACGGCTGTTTACCGGGCCTTTTCTTTCTTTGAATTCGCACTGCTGACGGGTGATGCGGCATTGCATGAAGAGGCGATGTCCATTCTCAACCGCGGGCTGCGCGTCGCGAATGCCGTCGGCGCGGTATCGCTATGGTGGATCATTCGCGTTGCCCGGAACCTCATTGATGATCTCTGGAGCAACAGCCTTCACCGGGTGCTGCCGGACATCGGGCCTGATGGCGCGGACGGCTATGCCGCGCTTCGTGAAATGTTCCTTGCCTCGCTTTACGCTAGGAAGACGGCAGAGGTCGAGCTTTGGCCGTCACAGATCGGTGCCTCGCGCCGCGCAACCGACCTGACCGACGATCTCGTGGTTGCCCTGCCGACAAGCGCCGGAAAGACCCGCGTTGCAGAAATCTGCACTCTGATGTCGCTCAGCGCGGGGAGGCGCGTGTTGCTCGTGACCCCGCTGAGAGCGCTGTCCGCACAGACCGAGCGGTCGTTTCGCAAGACATTCGGCCCGCTCGGGTTCTCGGTCTCTTCCCTCTACGGTGCGAGCGGTGCAATGCCCGGAGACCAGGACGCCCTTCGTTCCCGTGACATCGTCATTGCGACACCGGAGAAGCTGGACTTTGCACTAAGAAGCGACCCGCAATTGATCGATGACGTTGGTCTGATCGTGCTCGACGAGGGCCATCTGATCGGGCCGAGCGAGCGCGAACTTCGCTATGAAATCCTTGTTCAGAGGCTTTTGCGCCGTGAGGATGCGGGTGAGAGGCGCATTGTTTGCCTGTCCGCTATCCTGCCAGACGGCGAACAGCTCGACGATCTGACTGCGTGGATGCGGAGCGACGCTGAGGGAGAAGCGGTGAAGTCGGTCTGGCGTCCAACACGCCAGCGCTTCGGGACGCTGGCGTGGGGCGGACAGGGCGCGCGCCTGACCTTCGATCTTGACGATGACGGGCCGTTCATCCAGAACTTTGTTGAACAGCAGCCACCTATCAGACCCCGGCGGACGCCCTTCCCGAGAGACAATCCCGAACTGACCATCGCCGCAGCATGGAAATTCGCGGGCGAGGGCAAGCGGACTCTGGTGTTCTGTACGCAGCGCGATCATGTCGAGAGCTACGCTGAGCGTATTGTTGATCTTGCCCGGCGGGGATTCGTTCGCCCGCTCCTTCAGGACGGGGCCGCGACCGAGCGGGCGAGGTCGGTCGGGGCCGAGTGGCTTGGGCCAGAGCATCCTGCCGTCCAGTGCCTCGCCTTGGGCGTTGCCATTCACCACGCGCGCCTCCCCAACCCGTTCCTTCGCGAGGTCGAACGGCTGCTCAATGAGGGCGTCCTGACCGTGACGGTCGCATCGCCGACTCTTGCCCAGGGGCTCAACCTCAACGCGGCAGTCCTGCTTGTCCCGACCTTGTATCGCGCGGGGACTCCGCTGACCGGCGAGGAGTTCGCTAACGTTGCGGGCCGTGCCGGACGCGCTTTTGTCGATCTCGAAGGCCTGGTCATCCATGTCATGTTCGAGCCGCTGCGCTGGCGAAGGCAGGCATGGCGCGACCTTGTAAATGCATCGAGGGCGCGGATGCTTGAAAGCGGGCTTATGCAGATCGCCAGCGAAATCCTCAACCGTCTGGCGCGTAGCGGGACGCTGAACCGCGAGGACGCCTTCGAGTATCTCGCCAACAACCGAGACGCCTGGAATATCCATGTCGACGAAGAGGGCGACGAGCCGTTCGAGCTGCTTCTCGAAAAGCTTGACAATGCGATTTTCGGGCTGGTCGAAGCACTGGACGCTGATGACGCAGACCTGCCGCGATTGATCGACGAAGCCCTGAACGGGTCGCTCTGGGCACGCCAGCTTGCCCGCCGAGAAGACGATTTACGCGAGCGCCAGCTTGAATTGTTCAGGGCAAGATCGGGCCTGATCTGGTCTCAGAGCCGGACTCGAAACTCTACGCGCCGTGCCAATACCTTGCGAGGCGCCTGGTCAGGACGCGGATATGGGCGATGAATATCCACGCCTCGGC
>NZ_VFRP01000048.1 GCF_006385685.1 Amaricoccus solimangrovi
TTGAGATGCAGGACGGCGGTATAGGCGTCGGGCGTCTCGACGCTCTCCACCGCGCGGCGCCAGAAACCGGCATCGAAGTTAAGGCTGTCGGGCACGACGAGCGTGTCGAGCGTGTATTTCACGTCGGCGGAGGTGAATTCCGCTCCGTCGTGGAACATGATCCCCTTGCGCAGGTGGAAGGTCAGCGTCCTGCCGTCGGGGCTCACCTCGTAGCTCTCGGCCAGCATCGGCTCCAGCGCGCCGCCTTCGCCCCGCCGCAGCAGCCCTTCCGCGAAGGTGCCGGTGGCGACGTCCTTCGCGACCGTATCGAGCAGGCCGGGCGCGTAGACCGGATTGCCGATCTTCTCGAGCGCCACCGTCAGCGTGCCGCCCTCCTGGGCGCGCGAGACGACCGCGCCGCCCAGGCCGGCGACGAAGACCCCGGCGCCGACGAGGCGCATGACGTCGCGCCGGCCGAGTTCCGCCCAGTTCGTGATTACGCCAGTCATCCTAGATCATCCTCCCTTGTTCCGGTGACGTCCCGAGGCGTCATCCGGCTTGGCCATAGAGATGGCATGCGACGAGGCCCGCGCCGCTGGATATCGACATCGGCTCGACGCGCGAGCAGATTTCCATCGCCTTCGGGCAGCGCGTGTGGAAATGGCAGCCCGGCGGCGGGCTCAGCGGCGAGGGCACCTCGCCGCCGAGCGGCACGTTGCGGCCCCGCTGGGCCGGGTGATCCGCCAGATGGGCGGCGAGCAGCCCCTGGGTATAGGGGTGCTTCGGATCGGAGATGAGCTCCGCGCTCGTGTTGATCTCCACGATCCGGCCGAGATACATCACCGCGATCCGGTGGCTGATGTAGGCCACCGTCGCGAGATCGTGCCCGATCAACAGATAGCCGTAGCCACGCTGCTCCTGAAGATCCTTCAGGAGGTTGATCACCTGCGACCGGATCGAGACGTCGAGGCTCGAGACCGGCTCGTCGAGCACGATCAGCCGCGGTTCGATCGACAGCGCGCGCGCGATCGCGACGCGCTGGCGCTGGCCGCCGCTCAGTTCGTGCGGAAAGCGCGACAGGAAGGCGCGCGGCAGGCCCACGTCGTCCATCAGCCGCGCCGCCCGCGCCTCCCGCTCGACGCGGGGCATCGACGAACTGGCGACGAGCGGCTCGGCGATGATGTCGATGACGCGCATCCGGGGGTTGAGAGAACTCCAGGGATCCTGGAACACCGCCTGGACCGAGGTCCGGAACCGTCTCCAGTCCTCGCGCCCGAAGGCGCCGACCTCCATGTCGCGGAACAGCACCTCCCCGCCCGTCGGCCGCTGCAGCATGAGCGCGAGCTTCGAGAGCGTGGTCTTGCCACAGCCCGATTCCCCCACGACCCCGATCGTCTGACCGGCCTCCAGCACAAGGTCTATGCCGTCGAGCGCGCGGACCACCCTGTCGCGCGAAAGGGCGAAATGCTTGCTGGCGTTCCTGAACTCGAGAACAGGCACGTCGGCGGTCATCGCGCTCATTGGGCTCTCCAGCATAGCGACGTGTGATCATCCCGAAGCGCCATGTCCGGCGGCTCGGAGGCGTGGCAGACGCTGTCGGCGATCGGACAGCGCGGGGCAAAGGCGCAGCCGGGCAGCTTGTTGGCGCTGCTGGGGGGCTGGCCGGGGATCGTGGTCAGACGTTCCGTCTCGCCGAGCTTCGGAACCGAGGCGAGCAGCGCGCGCGTGTAGGGGTGCGCCGGGTGGTCGAAGATCTCGAAGACGTCCCCGCGCTCGCGGATCTGGCCCGAATACATCACCGCCACCCGGTCGCACATCTCGGCGACGACGCTGAAGTCGTGGGTGATGAAGATGATCGCCAGCCCATAGGCCTCCTGCAGGCCGCGCAGCAGGTTCAGGAACTGGGCCTGGATCGTGGCGTCGAGCGCGGTGGTCGGCTCGTCGCAGATGAGGATGCGCGGGTTCCCCGCGAGCGCCGTGGCGCTGACGACGCGCTGACGCATGCCGCCGCTCATCTCGTGCGGGTAGTTGTGGAGACGGATCTCCGGCGCCGGAATGTTGACGCCGCGCAGCAGGTCGACCGAGCGGGCATCCCGCGCGGCGCCGCGCAGGCCCTGCTGGATGGTCACGGCTTCGCCGACCTGCCAGCCGATTCTGAACACCGGGTTGAGCGAGGTCAGCGGATCCTGCAGCACCATCGAGATCGCCTTGCCGCGGATCCCACGAAACTCCCGGTCCGAGAGCGTCAGGAGATCGCGCCCATCGTAACGGATCTCTCCGCCGGTGACCCGCGCGTTGCGCGGAAGCAGCCGCATGATGCTGCGCGCCGTCACCGACTTGCCGCTGCCGGATTCGCCGACGATCCCCAGCGTTTCCCCGGCGCGCAGGTCGAAGCTCACGCGGTCGAGCGCGCGAACCTCGCCGTGGCGCGTCTTGAATTCCACCGTCAGGTCCCTGACCTCGAGCAGCGGTGCCTCGCTCCGGCGGGCGCTGGGGTGAGGACTCGGGCTTGGGCCGTGCGCGTTCACTGGTTCACCTGCTTCGGATCGAGTGTCCTGCGCAGCCAGTCTCCGAGCAGGTTGAGGGAGAGAACGGTCGCGAGCATCGCAAGGCCCGGGAACATCGAGATCCACCATGCGCTCGCCAGGTCGCCACGTCCCTCGGCGATCATCGAGCCCCAGCTCGGCGTGGGGGGTGGGACGCCGACCCCGAGGTAGCTCAGCGAGCCTTCCAGAAGGATGACCCAGCCCGCCTGCAGCGTCGCCATGACGATGAGCGTGTTGTAGATCCCGGGCAGTTCGTGGACGAAAAGGATGCGCCAGGTCGAGCAGCCGGCGATGCGCGCGAGCGAGATGTAGTCGTAGCGGCGGATCCGGAGTGTCTCGCCTCGCACGATGCGCGCGTAGTTGGGCCAGAGCCAGACGCCGATCAGGATCACCAGCACCGTGAAGCTCGACCCGAAGACCACCAGTGCCACGAGAGCGACGAGAAGCGACGGAAGCGAGAGCTGGGTGTCGACCAGACGCATGATCACCTCGTCGATCCAGCCGCCGAAATGGCCGGCGAGCAGCCCGAGGACGGTTCCGAGCACGCCACCGAGCGCGATCGACGCCGCGGCCACGATAAGCGAGATCCGCGCGCCCATGATGATGCGCGAAAGAATGTCGCGGCCCAGCAGATCGGTGCCGAGGAAGTAGCTGACGCTGCCCCCCGCCTTCCAGGCCGGCGGCAGGCTGTAGGCGCGCAGGTCGCCGGTCAGCGGATCATGCGGAACGATCAGGTCGGCGAGGAGCGCCACGCCGAGCACCAGCGCGAGAAAGGCGACGGCGGGAAGCGGCGCTCCCCTGAGCGCCCGCCTCAGGCGGGTCGCGAGACTGACGGCCGGGGCCGCCGGCAGATCCGGCGCGGTGGACTCCGGGGCGGTCTTGGTGGTCTGCATCTGCTTGCCTCCCTGCGGCTTCCGGTCAGTGCCGGATACGGGGATCGAGATAGGCGTAGGCGACGTCGACGAGCAGCGCGATGCCGACGTAGATGATCGCGAACACGAGGACGACGCCCTGGAGCAGCGGATAGTCGCGCGTCTGCACGGCCTGCAGCGCCAGGAGCCCGATCCCCGGCCAGCCGAAGACGGTCTCCACGATGATGGAACCGGTCAGGAGCTGTCCGAGAATGATCCCCGCGTAGGTGAAGGGGGTCAGGATGGCGTTCTTCAGGCAGTGCACCATCGTCACTCGCCACGGCGGCACGCTCTTGACGTTCGCGAACTTGACGTACTCGGCGTCCATCGCCTCGGTCATCGCCGAACTCAGGAGCCGCGTCAGCGCCGCGAGCGAGTTGGCCGCGATCGTCAGCGTGGGCAGCACGAGATAGAGCCAGCCGCCCCGCCCCGCCATCGGAAGCCAGCCTAGCGTCAGCGCGAAGACGTAGACGAGCACGATCCCCAGCCAGAAGGCGGGGACGGACTGGCCCACGACGGCCACGATGTTCCCCGCGGTTTCCACCCAGGTGTCTCGCCAGACCGCCGTCGCCACGCCGAGCAGGACCGAGGCCAGGATGATGGCGACGAAGGCGGATCCGGCGAGTTCGAGCGTTCCAGGGAGACGTTGCAGGATCAGCGTCAGCACCGGCTGGCGCGCCTGGATCGACTCTCCGAGGTCGCCGCGGACCGCGTCCGCGAGGAAGACGCCGTATTGGGCGTAATAGGGCTTGTCGAGGCCCAGCCTCTCGTTCAGCAGTTCGTAGTCCTCGGCGGTCGCGTATTCGCTGAGCATTAGCTCGCGCGGGTCACCGGACATGCGGGACAGCACGAAGACGACCAGGCTGATGGCGAGCAGCGTCACGAAGGCCGAGCCCAGCCGTTTGACGACAACCATTATTCCCCCCTGGATGATCGCCGCGCCTCTCGCTGGGCGCGCATTTGGGTAGGGCCGCCGAAGGGCGGTCCGGCAGGTCAGCTCAGGTTGACGAGCTCGATCCAGCCCGGATGGTCCGGTGCCCGGAACGCCGAAACCTTGTCCAGCGCGCCGGTTTCCCCATCGAGCCGGTAGGTATGGGCGGTATGCGTCAGCCGCCCGTTCACGACGAGGAACCGGCCGAGCGGATCGAAGGCGAGGCTGCGCGCCTCTCCATCCACCTGGGTCTGCCCGATGGAGGTCAGAAGGCCCGTCCGGGGATCGACGGCGAAGCCCACGACGGTCGATCCGCTTCGCACGGTCGTGAACAGGAATTTTCCGTTCGGGGAGATTCGCAGGTCGCCGACGCGGACGTTCTCGTCCGGTCCCGCCGACGCCGGGCGTGTCTGGACCACCTGGATCTCCGACATCGCGCCATCGCGCGGGTCGAAGGAATACGCGTAGATCGTCCCGTCATACTCGTTGTTGACGTAGGCGAACCTGTTGCCGGGATGAAAGACGCAATGGCGGGGGCCGGCGCCGGGGCGGGTCACCAGCGGCGAGAGCGTATCGGAGTCGAGAAGGCCGGTCCGGCAGTCGAACCGCAGCCGCACGACGACGTCGGCGTCGCAGCAGGGCAACAGGACGAAGCGCCCAGATGCGTCGACCTGGATCGCATGGGTCTTCGGCGGCGTGCGGATGACCTGGTGCGGCGCCTGGACGAAGCCTTCGCGGATCGCGGCGACGCTGACGAAGCCCGTGCGCCGATCGGGGTCCACCGGATTATGCGCCGCGAGCAGGAAATTCCCGGGCGGATCGGTGATGATGTAGGGCGAACTGTCGGCGGCGGGGCTGTCGCCGAGATAGGTGAGCGTGCCCTTCTCGCGATCGATTGCCCAGCTCCGGATGCCATAGGGCGCCGCCCTGTCGGATGCGAAGAGAAACCGGCGGTCCGGGCTTACACAGAGCGCGGCGAAGCGGCCGATGGGTGTGCCGGGAGCGAGATCGCGATCGTTGATCGGCAATTCCTGGAGCTTGCTGAAGTCTCCGGTCCCGGACATCGCCCAGACCGAGAGATCGCGCGGCCCGTGCGCCACATATGCGTAGAGTCTCTCCGCCGACATGAATCCTCCCGATGTGTGTATCTTATTTTGAATGCAAAATAGCATGCTACAAAGGTGACGCAAGGGTTTTGATGACGGGCGGGTGTGATTGCACGTTCGGACGCGGATCATTGGTCGGCGAACGCTTCCCCGCCGACCTGGCTTGCCAAAAGGAGATGCTAGATTGTATCCAAAATAACGCGTGGCTCGGTTTCAGGGATCGGCGGCGCCTTGATTCACTCCGGGACCCGACAAGCCATGCGACAGCGAGTTCAAATCACCGATGCGCCGCCATCCGACGAGGATGCGTCCCGCGCGGCCGGATTGCTGAGCCGGACCTTCTCGGCGCTGGGTCACCGGAATTACCGGCTCCTCTGGGTCGGGACCCTCATCTCCAATACCGGAGACTGGCTCGATCAGGTCGCGCTGAACTGGCTTGTGGTCTCGACGAGCGGCTCGCCCTTCGAACTCGCGCTGGTCAATCTCTGCCGCGCGGTACCGATCCTCGCCTTCACGCTGATCGGCGGCGCCGTCGCCGACCGCGTCGAGCGGCGGCGCATGATGATGGTGACCCAGTCGATCGCCATGCTGCTCGCCTTCGCGCTCGCCGCGATGGTCCTGAGCGGGCACGCCCCGCTATGGGCGGTGCTCGTGATCGCGACCGGCCGGGGGATCGTCATCTCGTTCAATCTTCCCGCGCGCCATTCGCTGATCGCGGAACTCGTTCCCGCCGCGGTCCTTCCGAACGCCGTCGCGCTCAACTCGCTGACCATCAACGTGACGAAGATCGTCGGACCCGCGCTGGCAGGCCTGCTGATCGCCTCGCTCGGGACCGGGATCTGCTTCCTCGTCAACGGGCTGAGCTTCCTCGTGGTCATATGGACCCTGCACGCGATGCGTTTCGAGGAAACGGCGCGGCGGGTCGTCAGCCCGGAGCCATTGAGCCGCAGCATCGCCGAGGGTCTGGCCTATACCTGGCGGGACACCACGATGTTGCTCCTCGTCCTTGTCGCGCTGGTGCCGACCTTCTTCGGCCAGCCTTACATGACGCTGCTCGCGGTCTTCGCCTACGATGTCTTCGACATTGGTCCCGAGGGGCTGGGGCTCCTGAGTTCCTGCGCCGCCGCGGGCGCGGTCGGCGGCGCGCTCCTGCTCGCCGCGGCGCCGCGATGGGGCGCCTCGGCGCTGGCCATGCTGGTGTTCCTGATCCTGTTCGGCGTCTTTCTGGTCGGGTTCTCGCTGGCGCCCGCGCTCTGGCTGGCGCTGCCCCTGCTCTTCTCGGTCGGCGCGACGCACATCGCCTGCAGCGCCTCGAACAACACGCTCCTCCAGCTTCGCGCCCCCGACCACATGCGCGGGCGCATCCTCTCCATCATGCTGCTGAACCGCGGCCTCGTGCAGCTGGGGGCCGCGACCTGGGCCGGGCTGGCCGGGCTGATCGGCGTGCGTCAGGCAATGGCGGGCGCGGGGCTGACGATGCTGATCCTCGGCGGGCTGATCCTGGCGTTCTCCCGGCTCGGCAAGCCGGGGCCGGCGGAAATGCCCGAGCCTGACGGCGATCCGGCGAATTGACCGCCGGGGCGTCCGGCGGTCTCTCTCGCCGGACCGGAGCTACGACCCCGCTACACGGGAAATTTTATCTTGTTTTGGATGCAAAAAGGAATGCATCATTGCGTTGCAAAAGCAGCGAGAACGACGATTCGCAAATCGCATCGTCAAAGGGGCGCATCTGGGTTCTCGCGCTCGCTGGGCCGTGATGGACGGCCTCCGCGGAGGCGAAGCCGGAAGAATGTCCGGCACGAAAAGAACGCGACGTCGGACGCATCGCCCTTGGCTCCGGCGAACATGGGGAGGAAAGCCTTTGGCGCGACGCATCAAGCTGTCAGTTGAGAACCTGTCTAAAACCTTCAGGGTCAGCGCGGGACGCGGGGCGCCGCCAAGTCTCCTGCCGGTTCTCAGGAACATCTCGTTTCAGGTCCGGGAAGGCGACATCGTCTCGCTCATCGGAGAGAGCGGCTGTGGCAAGACCACGCTCCTGCGCATCGTGCAGGGCCTCGTCGCGCGGGACGCGGGCAACGTCAAGGTCGACGGCAAGCCGGTCAGCGCGCCCGGACAGGATCGCGGCTTCGTCTTCCAGCAGGCGAGCCTGCTGCCCTGGCGCTCCGCCCGCGAGAATGTCGAATTCGGGCTGGAACTGCGGCGCGTGCCAGCCGATGTCCGGCGCCAGCGCGCGGCCGAGCTCCTGAAGCTCGTCGGCCTCGGGGCGGCTGGCGAGCAATACGCGCACCAGCTGTCGGGGGGCATGCAGCAACGTGTCGGACTGGCGCGCGCGCTCGCGATCGATCCCGCGCTCCTGCTCATGGACGAGCCATTCAGCGCCCTCGATGCCCAGACACGCGAGGAGCTTCAGGCCGAACTGCTGCGCATCCAGAGCAAAACCGGCAAGACCGTCCTCTTCGTCACGCATGATCTCGACGAGGCGATCTATCTCAGCGACCAGATCGTGGTGCTCGGCGCCAGGCCAAGCCGCGTCAAGACCATCATCGACGTGCCGTTCCCGCGCCCTCGCCCGCCGCTCTCGAAGCTTCGCGGCGAACCCCGGTTCCAGCAGATCCGCGACGAGGTCTGGGAACTCATCAGTCAGAAGACGGCCGCGGTGGCGTAAGCCAGCACAGGGGAGGACCAAATGACGGCAAGAGACGCAGCGCTCAGCGGCGCGGACCTCAAGGAATCCGCGGAGATCGACGTGGAAGACATCGCCACCTCCGGACCGAGCAACCGGGAACTCTGGTGCATCCGAGTCGCCTCGATCATCTTTGTCCTTGGAGCATGGGAATATTTCGGCCGGCAGGCGAACCCCCTCTTCGCGTCCTATCCCACGGCGATCGCGCGATCCTTCGTGACGCTCATCGAGAACGGCGAACTGATCGCCGCGCTCATCACCAGCCTCAAGACGCTGGTGATCTCCTTCGTGCTCGGCACGGTGATCGGGCTCGTGCTGGGACTGCTGGTCGGACGCTACCGCAGGTTCGAGGCGTCGGTGGACTGGATCATCAGCGCGCTCTATTCGACGCCGAAGGTCGCGATCCTGCCGCTCATCGTCCTCTGGCTCGGCCTCGGCGCGCCGACGAAGATCTTCCTCGTCACCATGACCGTGATCTTCCCGATCCTCATCAACACCATAGCCGGGGTGAAGAACGTGCCCGCTCAGCTGATCGACGTGGGCGATGCCTTCGCCGCGAGCGAGCGGGATATCTTCCTCAAGATCATCCTGCCCTCCGCGATACCCTACATGATCGCGGGCATCCGCCTCAGCGTCGGAAAGGCGGTGATCGCGCTGGTGGTGGCCGAATTCTTCACCGCGATCAGCGGGCTCGGGGCGCTCATCACCAAGTACGGCAACATGTACGACACCGCGACGATGTTCGTGCCGATCCTGACGCTCATGCTTCTCGGGGTCCTGCTCCAGTCCGGCGCGAAGGCGGCGGAGAAGCGTCTGGCCGCCTGGCGATTCACCGACTGATCCGACGCGCCGCGCGCGCGCCCGGCGCCCCGCGATCGAGGGGGCCGGACGCGCCAGCCCATTCTTCTGGGAGGAAGGTAAATGAACAACGGCCTGAACAGGCGGAATTTCAACGGGCTCCTGCTGGGGGCCTCGGCGGCGGCTGTCGGAGGGATCGCGCTTCCAGGGCGCGCCCGCGCCGCGGGAGACGACGTCAGCATCGCGACCACCGCGGGCCTGACGGTCGTCACCATGACCCAGCTCATGATGGACCAAGGGTTTCTCGGCGAGTTCGATCTCGTGCCGAGCTTCATTCCGGTGAAGGATGGATCGAAGGTGATCGCCTCGCTCTACAGCGGCGAGTCGGACATCTGCGTCTACTCGGGCTTCCCCCAGATCCTTCCGGCGATCGAGAAGGGCGCCGACCTCAAGATCGTGGCGATGGCGGGCAAGGGCTCGATGTCCGTGCTCTACAGCGGCCGGGACGACATCAGGACGCTCGCCGATCTCAAAGGCAAGACGATCGGCGCGGGCTCGACCGGCTCGAACGTCAACATGTACATGACCGCGCTGCTGCGGACGGTCGGGCTTGACGAGAAGGACGTCATCTTCGTCAACATCGGCGGCAATACCGAGATCTTCCGGGCCGTGACGGCCGGCGTCGTGGACGCGGGCGTCGGCGAGGTGATGTTCATGTACGAGCCAGACAAGTGGAAGGTGCACGCGGTCGCCGAGGTGCTGAAGGCGCTGCCCGAATACACCGGCCAGGCTTCCTACACGAGCGGTAACATCATCGGCTCCCGGCGTGACGTCCTGGTGCGGACGCTCGCGGCCTACCGCCGGCTCTACCGCTTCATGCAGCAAGGCGATTCCGAACAGGCCTGGATCGACGCCCGCAAGACCGCGACCTCGGGCAAGGAATCCCCCGAGATCGCGAGCCTGCAGTGGAAATACATCCGGGATAACAACGTGTTCGGAGAGGGCCTGCCGATGGATCAGGCGCGGGTGGACTGGATGCAGGATCTCAACATCTCGCTCGGGATCCAGAAGGGCGTGATGCCGTTCGACCAGATCGTGGACCCGTCGCTGGCCGCGGACGCCGAGGCGCTCGAGCGGAAGACAAGGGCCTGAACGGCGCGCCTTCGCGCCACCGGGGGTCCGCCCCCGGCACCAGATGCAAGGGTTCACAATGGCTGCCAGACTGATCGACGTTCATCCGCACATCATCTCGAAGGACACCGCGAAGTATCCGATCGACCCGATCCAGGGCCGGCGCTCGCCCTGGTCGGCGTCCCGGCCCCGGAGCTTCGAGGAACTGGTGGCGGAGATGGACGACGCGGGGGTGGACAAGGCGTGTATCGTCCACTCCTCCACCACCTATGGCACGGATCCGTCCTATCTGGCCGACGTTATCGAGGCCAATCCGGGCCGTTTCACCGGGTGTTTCTCGATGGACGTTCTGGCGCCCGACGCAGAGGTAGTGTTCCGGCGCTGGGTCGGCCGGGGCCTCACCGGTATCCGGCTCTATACCGCCGGGGCACATTTCGACGCTCAGACCTCGCAGCTTTCCGACCCGCGCAGCTTTCCGGTTTGGGAGGCCGCGATCGAACTCGGCGTGACCATAACCACGCAGCTTCGCCCCGAAGGTCTGCCGCAGCTTCTGGAAATGCTCAGCCGCTTCCCCGAGGCGACGGTGCTCGTGGACAACACGCTGAAGCCGAACTACCAGGAGGGTCCCCCCTATCACGGATCCGAGCACGTCTTCATGCTCGAACGCTATCCGAACGTTCACCTGAAGGTCATCACCAACGGCATCCGCGCGTCCTACGAAGGGGCCGGCCGCCCCGAGACCTTCTATCCGCGGCTCGTCAGCGTCTTCGGTGCCGAGCGCCTTGCCTGGGGATCGAACTTCCCCGCCTCCGTCGGAACGCTGGCGGAGCATATCGCGGAAGCGAGGGCCGCGCTCTCCTGCCTCGGCGAACCCGATCAGGACTGGATCTTTGCGAAGACGGCCGAGCGGCTCTATCCTGTCCTCGCGGAGCGGGTCGAGGCCAGAGGCGTCGCCGTCACCTAGCCCGTGGCCAATGCGAGCAGGGCACGACTTCGCTTCGAGCGCGACCGGTCCGACTCGTGGCGCTTCACCGGCTCTGGAAACCAGGGCGTCCCCGCCTCGGTCACTGCGAAGAAACGGAGACCGCCGATACCCCGAGCCTCGAGCGCGATGCCGACGACCATGAACAGCGTCGGCCGGCGGAGCCGCGCCGAGATCCGGCCGCCGAACATCGATGTCAGCGGCGTGCCCGCGATCTGGCGCAGCGGCAAGGCGCCGGGCCGGATGGGATCGAGCCCCGGCATACCGTCGCGATCATCACCGCGCCCTCCCCCTCGGGCAGCGCCGCGCCGTCGCCGCCGGTCGGCGGGACCGGCTTCATGCGTCCACTTCCCGGGGCGAAAATGTGGCCCAGTCGGTGTAGCCGCGGGCGTCGCCGCCATAGAATGTGCCGGACTCGGGCGCCCGGAGCGGCCAGCCGTGGCGCATCCGTTCCACCAGATCGGGGTTTGACGTGAATGGCGCGCCGAAGGCTGCGATGTCGATCAATCCCTCGGCGATCATCGCGTCGGACTTCCTCCGGTTCATGCCTCCCGCGAGGATCAGGACGCCGTCATAGGCGGCGCGGAACTTCGCGAGGAAATCCGCCGGCATCGCGGGCGCGCCGCGGCTCGCCTGATCCATGATGTGGATGAAGCGGACGCCACGCGCGCCGAGCGCGGCGGCCAGAGCGAGGAAGGTTTCCTCCTCGCCGTCGAAATCACCGAGGTCGTGCAGCCGGCCGAAGGGCGACGGCCGGATGCCGACCCGCGCGACGCCGATCCGGGCCGCGCAGGCGTCCACGACCTCGAGCGCGAAGCGGATGCGGTTCTCGACCGTCTGGCTGCCGTAGGCGTCCCGGCGGTCGTTTACCGCGCCGTTCAGGAACTGCTCGATCAGGTAGCCGTTCGCACCATGGATCTCGACGCCATCGAATCCGGCCTCGACGGCGTTTTCGGCCGCGTCGGCGAAGTCCCGGACCACGCGGGCAATGCCGGCCGCGTCCAGCGCGACGGGCTTGGACGCGGCCACGAAACCCGGCGCGCCATCGGGCCCGATGCCGAAGGCCGAGGAGTTCTCGGCCCGCCGCGCCGTGCTGCTGACGGGAGCCGCGCCGCCCGGCTGGAGCGAGGTATGGCTGACGCGGCCGACGTGCCAGATCTGCGCGAAGATCGCGGCGCCCTGATCGTGCACCGCGCGGGTCACCGGCTGCCATGCCGCGACCTGTTCGCGCGACCAGAGCCCGGGACAATCGACGAAGCCCGACCCCTCGGCCGAGACGACGGTCCCTTCGGTGATGACGAGCCCGGCGCCCGCGCGTTGCGCGTAGTAGCGCGCGGTCTCTTCGTTCGGGACGTTGCGCGGGCTCCGCGCGCGGGTCATCGGCGCCATCGCGACGCGGTTCTTCAGGAGCAGGCCGCCCAGTTCCACAGGATCGAAAACGGTCTTGCTCATGATCAGTTGTACGCTCCGGCCGAATAGGTCAGCTCATAGCTGTGCGAGTAGAGTTCGAAGACGATGCCGAAGGGGTCCTCGACATAGACCATCCGGTAAGGTTTTTCGCTGGGGAAGTACTCGCGCACCGGCATCCGCTGCTTTCCGCCCGCCGCGACGATCCGCGCGAGCAGGCCCTCGAGGTCAGGATCCTGGATCGCGAAGTGGAACAGGCCGACCTGCCGGTGGGGAAGGTTGTCCTCGGGCGCGTGATTGCCGGGAAATTCGAAGAGTTCGAAGCCGATCCTGTCCCCGGTGGCGAGGTGGGCGATGCGGAAGCTGCCCCAACCGGAACCGAACACGTCGTCGCACATCACGCCGATCGCGCTGTCGTCCTCGTGGATCTCGGTCGGGTCCATGATCACATAGAAGCCCATCACGTCGCGGTAGAAGGCCACCGCGCGATCAAGATCGGGCACCGAAAGCCCGATGTGGGAAAACGTTCGCGGAGTTGTCGGGTTCATGTCTGCCTCTCTGGGTCATCCGCCCCCGAGATGGGGTGACAGAGCGCAATCATCCAATTATCGTTTGTCCTTATCTTGATAACGGAACGGCATGACGCGGTGCTGAACGCGCTCTGGCTCGAAACCTTCGTCACCCTCTGCGAGACCGCGCATTTCACCCGGGCCGCAGCCGCCTTGAACATGACCCAGCCCGGGGTGAGCCAGCACATAAGAAAGCTCGAGGCCCAAGTGGGGGAAGCCCTTCTGTCGCGGGACGGGAAGAGCTTCACGCCGACGCCCGCGGGCGAGGCCGTGCTGGCCATCGGAAAGCGCCGTCGGGACGAGGACCGGGAGTTGCGCCGGACGCTCCGTCACGACGATCCCGACGCCGGGCAGGTCTCCGTCGCCTGCTCCGGTTCGATAGCCCTGCTGCTTTACCCGCGGTTCCTGGCCCTGATGGCCGACGCGCCGGCTCTCCTGCTCATGCTGGAGGCGGCGCCCGAGGCGCGGGTCGTGGAGGGCGTCGCCGAGGGGCGCTTCGATCTCGGCATCATCTCCCACCCGCCGGCGCATCCGCGGCTCGAAGGCGAGAGCGTCGGGCAGGACGAGCTCTGCCTGATCCTGCCACGCGGCGCCGCGGCTCCCGTGAGTCTCGCCGAACTCGAGGCGCTCGGCTTCGTCGCCCATCCGGATGGATTCGCCCATGCCGACGAACTCCTCGGCGCGAACTTCCCGGACGACTACCCGGGGGCGGAGCGGCTCGCTTGGCGCAGCTTCATCAATCAGATCGGCCAGATTCCGGCGCCGGTGGCGCGGGGGATCGGCTATACGATTCTACCGCGCAGCGGCGTCGACACGTATCCCGAGCGCGACCGGCTTTGCATCGTTCCGCTACCACGCCCGGTGCGGCACGACCTATGGCTGATCCAGCGGAGGAACCGTCAGCTTCCCGCCCGCGCCGAGAGAGTCCGCGCCCAGATCGGGGAGGCGCTCCGCGCGCTGTAGCCCCAGGGCGCCGCTCCGCCATCACATGTTGGGGTAATTCGGCCCGTCTCCGCCCTGGGGCGTGGTCCAGTTGATGTTCTGCGCGGGATCCTTGATGTCGCAGGTCTTG
>NZ_VFRP01000049.1 GCF_006385685.1 Amaricoccus solimangrovi
ATCAGTCCAGGGCATCGGATCTCCGTCAGTCTTCGCAAACCGACGTGAATCACAACCCTATGATATCGCTCAACTCATTTCGGGTCCGGCTCTCAGACTACCGCCAATCAACGGCGCGGACACTTCGCCATGGGAGTTGGCCTTGAGGCCGGGCTGACGCTCGACGCGATGGCGGACGAACTTGCGGTTCTGCTCGATCAGGCCGACGAGGCAGCGCTGCCAGGCAACGCCGAGGTGCTCCTCGCGTCCCTCACCGCGCTCGCGGAGCGGCTGCTCGCCATTCGGCCCTTCGTGCCGGACGATCCGCTTCCGCCTGACTGGCGCGGAATTCTCGCCGCGTGGCTTTCCGGTATGCCGGTGCGCGAGATCGGGCCGGACAACATGCGCTTCATTGAGGACGTGTTCACCTACCGGCTGGTCTGGGCGCTTGAAGCCCTTCGCACACGGCGGGTGGCGCTCGGCTGGCAGCCGGAGATCATCGCCGGAACCGCCGCCGCCTGTCTCGAGACAGGTCTGCCCCGGTACACGATGGCGATGCTTGTGCGGGCGGGGCTTCCATCACGAGCAGCAGCGATAGCCGCCGTCAATGACCAGAATCCTGTCATTCTCGATACAGACGATCTGTCTTCTTGGCTGGAAGGCAATGAGGTCGCCGCGCTGACGGACTCCCGAGCCTGGCCGACTCCGGAGACCGCTGCGATCTGGGCCGCGTTTCGTGCTGAGATGCTCAATCGCGTCAGCCAGCTTTGGACGGCACAGGAGTGGCGGCGCAATGTCGATCCGGTGACGAAGCGGATCGATCCGGTTCCAGGGCGGCCCCACAGGGTGGAGGTTGACGACGTGGATAGCTCCGTCAGGGTTCTGACCCCGGATTTCGAGCCAGTTCTCATGCTCCGGCGTACAATGCTTGACCGTGCACCAAGCGTTCTCACTGCGAGATTCGAAGAGGGGAGCACCCAGGCCATCATTCGCCGCCTAGGTCGCTCACGCGCTTCCTGGCCCCAGCAGTAATCCAAGCTCACGTCTTTATCTGTGCGCATCCGGCCATTTGGCCGGATCGGGCTGTCGTGAACCGCGCCCGCCTGCGGCGGTCGCGGCCATCCGGCTTCCATCCCTTGCGCTAATCCTTTGGCAGCCCTGGCGGGCTGACACCTTCTTCTCTTTTTCTGGGGACCTGCGGTCCCATCACCCGTCAAGACCAAGCCCTTCGGGCGTGAACCTCGGAGCCGTGGCTCGCCCCGGATCAAGTCCGGGGCTGCGCCCGCACCACCTCCGAGGCCCACGATCTTGACGGCCTCCCCCCGCTCATTGGCGCGGGCCTAGTCCCGGTTGCATGCGCAACCGGCAAACTAGGAAGGAAGAAAGCCAATGAAAACCGACATCTATCAGAAAGTCACCGACAAGATAATCGCAGACCTGGAGCAGGGCGAGCTGACATGGCTCAAGCCGTGGTCCGCCGGAAACATGGACGGGCGGATCGTCAAGCCGCTGCGCCATAACGGCATGGCCTATAGCGGGATCAACGTCCTGATGTTGTGGGGCGCGGCGCTGGAAGGCGGGTTTTGCTCCCCGTACTGGATGACGTTCAAGCAGGCGAAAGAGCTTGGCGCATTTGTCCGCAAGGGCGAGCGCGGCAACCCGGTCGTCTATGCGAACACCATCACCCGAACGGAAGAGCTGGAGGACGGGACCGAGGAAGAACACGCGATCCCGTTCATGAAGGCCTACACCGTCTTCAATGTCGAGCAGATCGACGGGCTACCCGCGCACTACTACGTCAAGCCCGAGCCAGTCATCGACCCGGCAACGCGGATCGGCTACGCCGAGGACTTCTTTGCTGCGACCGGAGCGGAAATCCGGCATGGTGGAAATCAGGCTTACTACAGCGGCGGAACCGACCATGTTCAGATGCCTGTTTTCGAGTGTTTCCGCAGCCCGAAAGCTTACTATGCGACCTTGGCGCACGAGCTGACCCACTGGACGAAGCACCCGAAAAGGCTCGACCGTGACTTCGGGCGCAGGCAATGGGGCGATGAAGGCTATGCGAGGGAAGAGCTGGTCGCCGAGATTGGCGCGGCGTTCCTTTGCGCCGACCTTGCTCTGACCCCGGAGCCGAGAGCGGAGCATGCGGCCTATATCCAGAGCTGGCTGAAAGTGCTGAAGCAGGACAGGCGGGCGATCTTCAGCGCCGCCGCGCATGCACAGCGCGCCGCCGACTACCTGCACGGCTTCCAGACCGAGGCGACAAAAGGAGCCGCCGCGTAAGCGGCGATTCCCATAGGCCGCACGGCCTGCGGCTGTTAGACTGAATGCCGAAGAGCTGAAAAATGCCGCTCGCCTATTTCGATTTTGCGGGAACGCCCGGCAAGCTTTACCTCGACGAGGAAAAGCTGCCGGAGCGGTGCGAACTCTACGACCGCAAGAGCGACAGCTTCCTGCTGCGCGATGACGTCACCCCCGATTTCTGGGCGGGATCAGGCGCGCGCCTGATCGACCGGGACGAATTCGAAAGTCTTTTGGTGAAGGTTCGGGAGGCCCGCTAGTCGGCGGGCCTCGATCCTTTGCCGTTCTCCAGGCAGAAAAATTCGCGGCTGGCCGTCCGGCCACCCGCGTGAAGGCTTAGAAACAAGGCGGGCGGATCGCCAGCTCGTTCTCGATATTGCGGATCGACTCCAGCACATCGCGCCTCTCCTGCGAGCCGCGCGGGGCGACGGCAAAGGCGCGCAGCGCCTCGCCGAGCAGACCGTGCAATTCAGCGGTGCTGCAAGATGCCGCTTCGAAGCGTGAAACGAGTTTCATCGTGTCCTCCTTTTGCTTCAAGGAGGCCCCGAACCATTCAGGGCCTTTCGGCCCCGCACACACATCATCGGCCCAGCAAAGGCGCTGATGGTTCAGGCGTCGGCTTGATCCGCGAAAGGAAGGGCGCAAGGGAAACGCGCAGCGGTTCGCGGCGGTCATCGCAGACAGCACAGATGGATTGAAACGGGATTAATCGGCAGGGACGCAGGACGGGCCGTTCCCGCCCCCGAGCGCCGGAAGAGCAGCGCAGGGTGATCCAGAAACGGAATATCGCCGGAAGGAGCTGGCGACGCGCGCGTTGTCAGCCGAATGCGGATGGTCCGGCCAGCCGCGAATTTTTCTGCTGCTCGCAGCACACATCAAAGAGGTGCTGCGACTTCTTTCAATTGTATTGGCCAGATTTATCTGGAGTGAAGTGACTTAGTACGTAAAAATATATTACATATTTCCGAAATGTATTTTGAGTTGTTTGGCACGCAAAGCCATAATATAAATTCACAACTGCTACGATGATTTTGAATACGACATTTATATAGGAGTATTACATGAGGCGTCTTGCTATTTGGAGTTTGTTGGCGGCGTTGGTTGGACTTTGCTTGGCATCGTGCGCCCAGACGCCAGAGCAGGCGGCAGCTTATAGACAATTTGGGATGCAAATGCTTTCAGCGCAGGCTCAGCCTTTGCCGCCGCCGCCCATGAACTCGACCCCGTGTGTCTTCAATCCTGCGATCAATGCCTATCAGCAATGCTTCCATTTCACCGCGATGGGACAGTGTGCGCACTACGGTGGTGTTTGTACCCCATGACCCAAATAGGCGAGAAATTTCCGAGCTGGACAAGCTTCAGCGAACTAGCGGACGGCTATTGGAGGTTGCGGTGGAATATTTTGGAGTGCCCCAATCATTGGCTGAGGACCACATCAAGCACTTTTAGGCGAGGAAAGGCCTTTGAGGAGGCCACCATTCATGTCGGTGAAGTGGCCCTTTTATTCGCCTGCCCCAGGGGCGAGTTTGCTATTCCGAACAATCCGGAATCCTTAGCGCTGTTGGAGCAAATTCTAAATCAGGCAAGAGCAATTCAAAAGAAGATGTCGGAAAGTGAGCGCATAGAAGAGATAAGGACCATGAAGCGGTTTGGATATCTTGATGCAAATGCGTCAGAAGAATCCCCGTTGAGGGAACCTTTATGGTGAGAGTTATTCTACAGATTATCACTATGATTATTATATCAGGGTGCATAGATGAGTCCGCAGATATGAACAGTGGGCGCACCGATTCACCACACCTTTCAGGGGAAGTGTCGCTTGAATCTCAACCCTCCGACAAGATATTGGCTGCGTGCATTTTCATGGTTGGTGACACCTATGGCCTGCCTCCAGCCGTTCTGTATGGAATCTATGAAACGAAGAGGGGGGAGATTGGGGGAGAATACGGGCCACAGGCCAACGGTACTTATGAGCTAGGGCTCATGAAGATAAATTCATCACGAGTGCCAGAGCTGGCAAATGAATGGGAAGTTAGTGGAAGTACAGCATGGGAATGGGTGCGCGATGATGCGTGCACTAACATAGGCGTAACAGGCTGGCTTTTGCGTGAAAATTTGATGAATTCCTGGAATTTAGCTGACGCTATCGCGCTGTACAATGAAGGCACGGAAGAGCAGAACGCCGAATACAAAGAAGAAGTGATCGCAAAGATGGAGCAACACCATCTGTTAAAGCAGTAATTGCACACTCAGCTTAGGTTTCGTGCAGCACCGCTTTTCTTATTCACGGATCGAAGCTGCGTCTGCGGCGCTGCCGCTCGGAACGCTTGCGCGACTGGGATTCTGCTTCCTTGTCGCGCTCGCGCGCTCTTTCAGGCTTTTCGTCTTCCGCACCGAACCCGCGATAGCGTTCGATATCGCTGCGGAGCTGGAGCAGGTCTTCCTGCGCCATCGCGCGCTGTGCGCGAATTTCTTGCTGGAAGCCTTGCCGCTCTTCGAGCTGGTTGAAGATCAGCGAATCCTTCTCGGCGCGGTCGCGCCGCCACGCTTGCAGGGTTTCCAGTTCGTTCTGTTCTTTGATCTTGGCATAGCGCCCAGTCAGGCGATGCCAGATGCCGGAAAAACCCTTCGGCAGGCGCTGCGCCCGTTCTTTGCTCTCCGTCTGCCAGCGGCGCTCCTGCGCCGCCGCCAGCGTCTTTCGCTCATCCTGATGGCGGGCAGTGATCTCGGTTTTCCGGAAGGCGGCAACGGCAAGCCGCTGTTTCGCGTCGCGCTCGACTTCCTGAATGTAGGATTCGAGCTTGCGCGTCATGCCGCCAGCAATCTCGGCCTTGATCTCATCGACGCTGCGCAGCGTCGCCGGATCGCCGAGCCTTGCTTCGATGTCCTTGGACTTCGCCGCCGCATAGCGGGAGAGGGAATAGACCTCCCCCCGGTAATCGACGGCGACGAAGCCCCTCCGGTCGCCCCTGGCGAGCCAGAAGCCGCGCTCCCTGAGCGCCCGTTTGAATGAAGCCTTGTTGTCCGAAGTCTTCCAGCATTGCTGGATGACGGTCTTGATCTCGCGAGGGTCCAGCCCGGCCCGCTTGGCCTGCTGCCATTCCTCGCGCGTGAAGTTCAGCGGATCGCGCAGGCTGCGATCCTGCAACCCGCGTGGCATGTCCCAGCCATACTGCAGGTAGAGCTGGCGGGACACGTCCCGCAGCTTGATCTTGAAGTGAGGCAGGTTGATCGCCCGCATTCGTTCCGAGTCGATCCGGGACCAGACGACATGGGCATGACGCCGCCCGTCCTTCTCGTGGAAGACAATGGCGCGCGGCTGCTGATCCAGGCCGAGCTTGCGCTCGATGTCGGCAATCGCCAGCTCGAAAGCGTCGATACCGACGTTTTCGCCCTGGGGCGGGTTCAGGCTGATCGAGAAGAGATACTTCTCGCAGCGCGTTCCCTTGGCGATGGCGTCCGCCTCGCTGAACGCGCCGTGCAGATCGTCGCTGGAAAAGCCGCGCACCTCATGCAGCTCGACATGCTCGTTATCGCGCATCGAGAGCAGATAGCGGGCAAGCTGCGGCGCGTCCCCGCGTTCTGCGGCTTTCAGGATCACGGCCCGTCCTCCGGCGAACTGCCGAGCGCGCGCAGAAGGTCAGCGCGGATCGCTGCAACGTCGCGGCAGGCTTGCCGGAGATCGGCTTCGGTTTCCGGCGTGACCGGAAGCGAGCCTGTGTTCACGGCCTTCGCGAGCTGGTTCAGGTTCGACGACAGGCGGGACTTGCCGAGAGCGCCAAGCACCCGGCCAAGGGCTTCCTGATCCTTGACGGGGCTGTTGCCCGGGCGTTTGCGCCGTTCGGCATTCTGACCGAACAGGCGATAGCGGATATGTTCGCCCAGCGACTTCCGGCCCGCTTCGGCCACAAGCCGCGCGCGCTCTTCATGCGACAGGCGCAGGGAGAACGGCGCGGGATAGCGGTCCTTCCCGGACTTCCTCGCCGCTATCTCATTGAATTCATGGCGAAGGGTCGTCATGGCCGCACCGCAGACCCTTAGGGTCTAACTGCGCGAGATGGCGCTCCCACTCATCCAGCACCTCGAAAAGAGTGTTCGAACTTTCTCCTTCGAGGTGCGCCACTAGAAAACTGTTGATCCACAAGGGTTTAACTTGGATCGACACGGCTCCGAAAAGCTCCCTCAAACCAGCTTGTCACACCCTGGTCACAGTGAGGGAGTTTTCGGCGTGGCAACCATTCGGAATCGCAACGGGAAGTGGCAGGCGCAGGTGCGCCGGAACGGTCATGCGCCACGGTCCAGATCGTTCCTGACCAAGCGAGACGCGGAGAAGTGGGCGCGGCAAGTCGAGGCGGAACTGGACGCCACGGTGATCGCGTTCGATCCTCGCATACTGGAACGCACCACGATGCGGGAGGTGCTGGAACGGTACCGCGGGGAGGTCACGGGATCGAAGCGCGGCCATGCCTCGGAGAACAAGCGGCTTGACGGCTTCCTTCGCCAGCCATGGGCCGATGCACCGCTGTCCAAGGCGACGCCACAGATCTTCAGCCGATACCGTGATGAGCGGCTGCGCACGGTCCGCGCAGGCACTGTGATACGAGACCTCGGCTTGCTCAGAACCATTTTCGAAACGGCTCGGTTGGAGTGGGACATGCCCATGGCTGAGAACCCGGTGGCAAAAGTCCGGAAGCCGAGAGCACCGGACGCGCGAGAGCGTCGGTTGATGCCGGGCGAACTGGACGCGCTGATGAAGGCATGCGAGGCGAACCGGAACCAGTGGCTGAGAACCGGCATCCTGCTCGCGGTCGAGACCGGCATGCGAAGGGGAGAGCTCCTGAGCCTGCTATGGCGTGATATCAGCTTCGCCACGGGAACGCTGCTCATACGCGAAACGAAGAACGGTCATCCCAGGCGCATTCCATTGACGGCCAAGGCTGTTGAACTGCTTGCTGACCGGGAGGAGCAAACCGTGGATGCCTTGGTATTCCCGATCTCAGCGAATGCATTCCGTCTATGCTGGGAACGGTGCAAGTCGGCGGCATCAAAGAATATCCCAGAAATACAAGACCTCCGGTTCCACGACCTACGCCACGAGGCGGTAAGCCGGTTCTTTGAAATGGGTCTGAGCGTTCCTGAGGTTGCTTTGATAAGTGGTCACCGAGACCCTAGGATGCTCTTCCGGTATACCCATCTGCGTGCCGAGGATATCGTGTCAAAGATCCGTCATGAGGGGGCCCGGGCTTAGCCGGCGAAGATTGCCGGAACCATGTCCGCTGTCCGATATGGGCCATTCCATAGACATGGTTCCGGGGTTTTGCATCCGAGTCCCATAGCTCAGTGTCGTGAGGGTCTCTGCAAGCAAGTTTAGATTCACCGCCACGATCTCCTGCCTATAAAATCATTTTATTACAAAGGCTTGCATGGGGACTGGTCCATGCTGGCCCATTAAGGTGGCCTCTTAGAAGGCCGCTGAAATAGTCGGCCGAGGGGAGGATCTTGCGTTTGCGAGGATTTCTGCGGTGGCGTGCTCTTTCGGGCCGTCGCTCTTCGGCCTCAGGCGGCGAGCAGCCTCGGCAGTCGTGCCAGGTTGTTGGCGGCCATCGTCAGGATGAACCGCGACCGCTCCCGATCAAGGCCGCGATACATCGTCTGCGCCATCCCCCCGACCGTCTTGGCCCAACCGAAAGCCTCCTCGATCCGTTTACGATGTTTCAGCGAGAGGGCGTAGCCGTCGTGGCGGGTGGTGCGGCGGTCGATGGCAGAATGTCGGGCTTTTTGCGCGACATGGGGCGTGACGCAGGCCCCGCGCAGATAGCGGACGAATTCGGCGGCGTCATAGCCCTTGTCGGCGCCCAGCGTCAGGCGCCGTGTCGAACCCGGCGAATGGCGGTGGATCATGTCGAGCGCGGCTTGCCGTTCGGCATGGCCATCGGCCCGGGTCAGCTCGCCCTGCACGATCAGGCCGGACCGGTTTTCCATCAGCGCATGACCGATGAAGCACAGCATGGCGCCGGTGCCGGGGGATTTCTTGTAAAGTCGCGCCTCGGGGTCGGTGATCGAGGCATGCGTCGCGTTCGAGCGCCTCACGCCCCGGAAGTCAACTTCGGCATTGCGGTTCTGGTGGGTGGCGCAGGGCATCGGATCATTCTCGGCTTCGGTCGCCGCATCGGGGGCGGGGTTTGGCGGCGGCGGAGCGCCGGGGTCCTCGTCGCCCGGTCCGTCATCGGGACCATCGGCCTCGGGCGGTGCGACCTTTGGTCGGAAGCTCTTCATCGAGGCCCAGGCCTTGACCAGGGTGCCATCGACCGAGAAATGGTCGTCCGAGAGCAGCGGCGCGACCTCGCGATGCGCCAAGATCGCGGCCATGATCTTGCGCGACATCTCGGTGCTCATCAGCCGGTCGCGGTTCTTCGTGAAGACTGTCGGCTCCCAGACGGCGTCATCGATGCCCAGCCCGACGAACCAGCGAAACAGCAGGTTGTAATCCATCTGCTCCATCAACTGGCGTTCCGAGCGGATCGAGAACAGAATCTGCAAAAGGCTGGCCCGGATCAGCCGTTCCGGCGCGATCGAGGGGCGGCCGAAGTTGACGTAAAGCCCCTCGAAATCGGTATCGAGGCTGGTGAGGGCTTCGTTGACCACCTGCCGGATCTTGCGCAGGGGATGCTTGGTCGGGATGCGGTCTTCAAGGTCGACATAGCTGAAAAGCGACCCGCTCGTCTCGTCCGTGCCCCGCATCGTGATCCCCCTCTCGCCGTGGCGAGGGGTGAATCATGTTCCGCATCCGAGGTCGAGGCCGACTATTTCAGCGACCTGCTAACGGTCGGGCGGCGACGCCACACGAAGGCGTCGCCGCGCCGCTCGACATAACGGACTTGGACCACGGACGGGGCTCCGACTCGGGCGGCGCCTGGTCCCGGAGCCCCGATCCTCGTTTTCTCTTGTAAAAACAATGGTGGAGCGGGTGATGGGAATCGAACCCACGTATTCAGCTTGGAAGGCTGCTGCTCTACCATTGAGCTACACCCGCGCCGCGCCCTTATAGACTGGCCCTTCGGCCAGCCGCAAGGGTGGAGCGGCGCCTGTCGGGCGGGGGAGGGCGAGCGGATCGGGGCGCCGCCGCCCTCGGGGGCTAGGTAGCCCTTTTCATGAGTGGAGCTGATCTCGCCTTCCGTCCAGGCACGGCAAAAACCGAGAGCCTCTCGGATTGGGGTTGGTGGGGTCAAGCTGCTCCGGACTTCTCTTCTCTGTCCTTCTTCGGTCATCGCGCCCATGGGTCTCGCGCTTCTCTTCGCGGTCGGCGCGGGGCCGACGCATGATGAGTCAGGAGAGCACGGCGTCCCAAACTGTGTCACGGCGTCGGCGACATGGGTCGCCGCGGTCGAGACTCTCAACGAGATCGCCGCGCCCATCGTCCCCATGGGAACGATCTCGGTCGCGTGGTCGGACGCGCCTGTCGGAGTTTTCCTTCGGTCTCCTTCTTGTCAGCCTCATGCGGCGGCGAGGTCGTGGCCGAAGCGGAAGTCAGCGTCGTCGCACCACATGCGATGCGGAATGACGCCGAGCTTTCGAGCCACGGCGACGCGGGCGCGGGCCATGCCACGGCGGCCGGCCACTTCCATCCCCCCAGGCGCGCAGGCTGGACCATTTCGTGCTGCGCACCAGCGGGGTGTGGGCCGCTTCGTAAAGCGCGGTGCGCGAGCTCGTCGCCGCGGCGGCTGATCCTGCCCTGGATGTCAGTCTCACCCGACTGGTATCGCGCCGGCGTCAGCCCCAGGTGGGCGCCGATGGCGCGGGACTTCGCGAAGCGGCTCGGCTCGTCGACGGTGGCACGGAAGGCGAGCGCGGTGATCGGCCCGACGCCCGGAACGGTCATCAGCCGGCGGCAGGTCGCCTCGTCGCGGACGACGGCCAGAACCTGGCGCGTCAAGGCGTCCAGCTGCGTCCGCATCGTGCGCGGCACCGCCAGCAGGGGCGCGACGATGGCCATGACGGCCTCGTCATCGCCAGCTAGGTCATGCACGCGTCCTTCGAACCGGGCCCGGGCGGGCCGACCGAGTTTCAGGCCCGCCTGGCGCAGCACCGCCCGCGCCACGTTCTCGATGCTGCGCATTTCATTGAGGATCGTGCGCCGCGCCACGAGCAGCGACCGCCACAGCCGGGACTGGTGCGACTTCACGTGGACCTGGCGAAACCAGCCGGTCCGCATGATCCGCGCCAGCGCGCGGGCGTCGTTGCGATCAGTCTTGTCTGGCATGGTCTTCATCGCCGCGTTCGCCTGCCGCGTCTCGATGCACGGCGCCGGCTAACCGGCCGCGCGCGGGCTGTCATGGAGCCACGGCGTCAGCGAGCAGCCCCGCGGCGGACAGGGCGTCCGCCAGCGTCTCGGGCTCGCTGGCAGCCCGCATCCCCTTCATGATCGCGCCCGTCTCGTCGACGATGCGGATCGCCGTCTCTTCCAGGGAAACGTCCATCCCGGCATAATACTTCATGGCTGCTCCGTCTCGATGCCTGTGGCCGTCACCGCGGACCACGTTCCATCATCAAGCTTGGAGCAGCCACCACGCCGGTGATGAGAGCGGCCCCAATCACCCCATCTGTGGCAACTGACCGGTCCGCGCCAACTCTCGCGCCCGCGCCAGATCCTCCAGAAAGAAGGAGTTCAGCAAACTCGGCTCGGGCGGCACTCTGCTGGCGAAAAATTCATAGCGACGTACGGCGAAACTCGGCGGTGCGAGGTCCATCCCCGCGAGATCCAACGCCTTCCACTGCGATCGCCGGGGACGCCGGGGGGTCACAGGGTTTCGGGGATCACGATCTCGAAGGGGATCGAGCGTTGAAGGACGACATTCGTCTCGCCTTGGCGGATGGCCTCGATCATGGTCTGGACGAGCTGGTCGGAGGTGCGGCCGAGCGGGTGGCAGAGGGCGGCCGTGATCAGCCCCTCGGCGAGGCCACGGCGCGTCTCCGGGCCGATGTCGCGGCAGACGATCCGGACCGGGGCGCGTTCGGGCGCCTCGCGCAGCGCCTGGAGCACGCCGGAGATCCCGCCGCCGGCCACGTAGATCCCGACCAGATCCTCCGCCTCCGCGAGCAGCCGCGAGACCAGCAGGTAGGCCTCGCGCGGTTCCTCGTGCGTCGGCAGCGTCTCGTCGACGACGAGGTGGCGCGCATGCTCGCGCATGTAGGAGCGGAAGCTCGCTTCCGAGATGTCCTGGCACTGGTAGCGGTGGTTGCCGATGAAGACCTGGACCCGGCCCGGGCGGCATGTGGTCTGGGCGATGAACCAGGCGGCGGCGCGGCCGAGCTTCCAGTTGTCGGTGCCGACGTATCCCGCCCGCTCGGGCGCGGACTGATCGGTGATATAGGCGATCACGGGGCTGCCGCGCGCCTTCAGCGCCTGGATCGCCTGGCCGATCAGCGGATGGTCCCCGGCGATCACGGCGGTGGCGTCGCAGCGGCCGCCCATGGCCAGCAGCCGGGCCGCGATGTTCTCCGGGCCGAGATCGTCGACGAATTCCAGCTCCGCCTCGATCTCGGCGTCCCGCCGCGCCGCCGCCGCCGCCTCGATCTCGCGGCCGAAGAGCCTGTAGAGCTCCCGGCTGGACTGCTGGAGCAGAAAGCCGAGGCGATAGCGGGGCAGGGTCTTCCGCCGCCGGTCCTCGATCGCACCGAGGCCGTGATAGCCGATCTCCTGGGCGGCGTCCCGTACGCGCTGGAGCGTCGCCGGCCGGACCGAGGCGGAACCGGCGAGAACCCGGTTCACGGTCGCCACGCTCACGCCCGCCGCCTGAGCCAGTCCCGCGATCGTTGGTCGTTCCATCCGCGCCTCCGTTCCGCTTCGTCTCATGTATCATAAGATGAATGATACATTTTGCTTTAGAAGCTTTCTGTCAGATATGATCGTGGCACACACCATGATACATATCAACTCACCAACAGAATCGACGACGCAATGATCGGGGGGGAAGATGTTCCGGAGAAGCGGCCGAGGCCGCGGTGCCGGGCATCGGCAGACAACATCCCGACAGGAAGGCGCCTGCTCGCGACCGGATCGGCGCGGGCGACCGGCGCGCATGACAAGCCGTCGCCGCGGTAACCGCGGACGACGGGCGAGCAACATGGAGGAGACCGGGAATGACACTGACAAAGCGCATCGCCGCCGCGCTGATGACCACCGCCGCGCTGGGCGCGGCCACGGCCGCCATGGCGGCGGAAGGGGCGAAGATCTTCGTCGTGGGCGGCAAGGCGGACGATCCGTTCTTCGCCGTGATCAAGAAGGGCGTGGACGACGCCGGGCTCGCGGTGAGCCAGAACGGCGGCTCGGTCAGCTTCCTGCAGCTGCAGACCTACGACAACATCGGCGCGGACGCGGGCAATCTCGTGCGCACGGCGATCAGCCAGGGCGCCAACGGCATCGCGGTTCCGAACTGGGTTCCGGAATCCGAGGACGAGGCGATCAAGGCCGCTGTCTCGGCGGGCATACCGGTCATGCTCTACAACTCGGGCGGCGTCGACAAGGCAAACGAGCTCGGCGCGATCAACTACATCGGCAGCGACGAGAGCCTCGCCGGCCAGGCGGGCGGCAAGTATCTCGCCGAGCACGGTGCAACGAACGTGATCTGCGTGAACACGGTTCCGGGCGCGGCCAATCTCGAGGCGCGCTGCGCGGGGGTGATCAAGGGCATGAGCGACGGCGGCGGCGCGGCGAAGCAGCTGCCGCTGCCCGCGACCTCCTTCGGCAACCCGACGGCGGTCGCCGAGGCGATCAAGGCGGCGCTGCTGAAGGATCCGGCCGTGGACGGCATCGTGACGGTCAGCCAGGCCGACGCCGACGCGGCGGCGAACGGCATCATGCAGGCGGGCGCGACCGGCCGGGTGAAACTCGGCGGGTTCGACATGAACCAGACCATCCTCGACCGCATCGCGCACGGCGACCAGATGTTCGCGATCGACCAGCAGCCTTATCTCCAGGGCTTCCTTGCCACGTCGGTGCTGTTCTCGCACGCGGCCTTCGGCACCCAGGTGCCGACCAACCCGATCCTCACCGGCCCGGCGATCGTCGACTCCTCGAATGTCGAGCAGACGATGGCGGGGCTGAAGCAGGGCGCCCGCTGAGCCCCGGAAGATCGTCGTCCGGACCGCCCACCGGGGCGGCCCGGACCAACCTCCGCGCGAAGCGATCGTGGCCGCCCCCGGGGCCGGCCGGAGCGTCGCATGCAAGGGATACCCCAATGGCAACCCAATC
>NZ_VFRP01000005.1 GCF_006385685.1 Amaricoccus solimangrovi
CTTCGTCTACGTCGCGTTCGTCATCGACGCCTTCGCCCGACGCATCGTCGGCTGGCGCGTGTCGCGCGTCGCCAAGGCGGAATTCGTGCTCGATGCCCTCGATCAGGCGTTGCACCAACGCCATCCTTTCGAGGGTGGCCGGCTCATCTGCCACTCAGACCGAGGGTCGCAATATGTCAGCATTCGCTACACCGAGCGTCTCGCCGAGGCCGGGATCGAGCCCTCCGTGGGCGGCGTCGGCGACAGCTACGACAACGCGCTCGCCGAAACGGTGATCGGCCTCTTCAAGACCGAGGTCATCCACCGCCGAGGGCCCTGGCGATCCTTCGAGGCCGTGGAGTTCGCCACCCTCGAATGGGTCCACTGGTTCAACGAGCGCCGCCTCCTCGAGCCAATTGGAAACATCCCGCCTGCCGAGGCCGAAACGAACTACTACGCCGAACTGGAGACACCCGCCGTGGCGGCGTAGGACTCAAACCAAAACGCCTCCGGCAAACCCGGCGCGCTTCACCTTCGGCGTCATGTCCGCGACTGGCTGCTCGCTTACAACTACGCCAAGCAACTCCAGGCGCTCCGCTTCAGGACGCCCCTCGAAGCAATTCAGCGGATCGCCGTGGAAAGGCCGGAACTGTTCGTTCGTCAGCCAAGCCAAGACATGCTGGGACTAAACATTCCGTTCGTCCCGCGATGTCGGTCCTTGGGTCGGGCTGACGCCCCGACGCGATCAGTCCGGTGAACGCGATCTCGTCGGGCACATCACCAAGGCGGGAGACGCGATGCTGCGAACCGTCCTGTTTCAACGCGGCGACGGTGATGATGCATCGGGCTCGCCCCTGCTGGCTCAAAGCCTGGGGGTCGCGGGTGGCCGGCCGGCGTGGGCAAAAGCGCGCGACGGTCGCGGTGGCGCGCCGCATCGGGTGGCTCTTCACCGCATGTGGATGGACGGCACGGACTTCCGCATGACCCGAGACACGGAAACAGTCGCGGTCTGAGGATCAACTGGCCAGAGCAACAACGAGGCTTTTCAACTCTCGGCGCTGCGATCGCGCCGTGACGATGTCCCCACCGGGACGTGGTTCCTGGAGACGCCGGATATGTCCCTGTCGCCGAACATGCGTTCGAGCACGTTTTCAAGATGGGCGCCCGGGAACCGATCTCACCGACATCATGTTGGCGGCCTCGCGCCGACCACGGACGAACAGGAGTCAGCGGCACGGCCATTCCTGAGCAGGGCCCAGACGATCCTGGCCATGCGATTGGCCAAGGCGATGGCGGTAGCCATAACGGCCGCACTCTGTCGCCAGCGCGACGATGTCCGCAGTGAGCGCCGCGTCATCGGCCCGGCCTCTCGGCGTCTTTCCTTGTGTCGAGCGATGCTGCCCCAGCACGCGGCACGCCAGCCTCTCCGACACGCTGAACTTTGTCCTGACGTGATCGACGCGGCGACGGCGGCGGGTGACCTCGCCGAGCGCGTCGTCATGGGTCTTGCCGTGCTCTGCGGAGATCGCCTCGGCGATGCGGTCGGCGTTTTCCTGGAGGAGGAACTTCAACCTGTCGGGGATGCGCGCGCTCTCCGCCGGCTGCCACATCGGCGACCTCCCTTCCTTCGCCTCCGGAGGTCCAGACCTTCTGGACCGAGTTCCGCCGCGGCCTGGCGGATCGCGGCCTGCGCGGTGTGATGATCGCCGCCGACCACAAGGGGCTGCGTACCACTGCGAGACAGGTGTTCGACACCACTCCCCGGCGCCGACGCGTTCATGCGCCGCGGAACGCGCCGGCGAAGCCAGGCAGGGCCGCGGTGCTCAAGACGCCGCGCGCTTCGTGAGAAGCGGCGCGGAGGCGCGCGCCTTCTGGTCGCGATGTTGCGTCATCCGTCGGCTTCCCTCAAAGAAACATGGCGTCGAGCCGCGCGATACACCAGAACGCCGCGATGGTGCCGATGGCATAGGCCGCGACGGCGGACGCCCGGCGCGGAAAGACGAAAATCCGGCGGAACGCGGCGCCGACCGCGAGGATCGCCGCGATGAACAGAAGTTGCCCCAGTTCCACGCCGAGGTTGAAGGCGAGGAGCGCCATCGGGATGTCATCCGGCGGCAGGCCAATGTCGCGCAGCGCGCCGGCGAAGCCCAGGCCGTGGATCAGGCCGAAGCCGAAGGCGACCAGCGCCGGGAAGCGCTCGGCCACCGGGTCGCGGCGTTCCGGGGGCAGAGCGAGTTCGTGGGCGAGAAAGACGATGGACAATGCGATCACCACCTCGACCGGGGCCGAGGGCAAGGCCAACCAGCCCAGCGTCGCCGCGACCAGCGTGATGCTGTGGGCCAGCGTGAAGGCGGTCACCGCCAAGAGCAGGCGGCGGGGATCGCGGACAAGCAGGAGCAGCGCGAGCACGAAGAGCAGGTGATCGGCGCCTTCGAGAATATGCGTCACCCCGAGCGAGACGTAGCTCGCGAATACCTGGAGGCGACCGGGATCCTTGGGCACGATGAACCCGGGGGCGCCGGGCGTCAGGCGTTGCGTCACGGCCTTGCCCGGTCTGGTTTCGTAGCGCACCAGCGTGTCGGTGCGGGTATTCTCCAGCCCCTCGACGCGGATCTCTCCGCCCGCGAGGCCGCCGGGGCAGGTCGCGACATAGGCCGTGCTCCAGCCGCGCCCGTCGAAACGCGGGGCCGGTGGATCGTCGCTGGCGCAATTCCCGGGCAGCCGGGGGGCGATCGGCATCGGGCTTCCGCCGACATCAGGCATCCGCCAGGTGACCCGCCAGCGATCCCCGTCCATCGCCGACAGTTCCAGATAGCCGGGATCCAGCGCATGGGCGAGGACCGCGACCGGCCAGGGGATCGCCAGCACGAGCACCAGAAGCGCCGCGCGAAGCATCATTTCGGATCCCCGTCCGCGATCGTCGGCAATTCGAGGGTGTAGCGCCCGAGCAGGCTCCGCAGATAGCTCTCGCGCATCTCGCGGGCCTTCGCGGCCCGCCAGTCGGCCAGGACGCGATCGCGCACCTTCGCGAGCGGCGGCGGCGCGCCGGCCCGGCGGCTCTCGAGTCGCACCAGATGCCTGCCGTAGCCGCTCGTCACCGGACCGGACCAATGGTCGAGCGGCAGCGCCGCCACCTCGCCACCGAAGCCCGCCCCGAAGACGCGCTCGACCGCCGGGGTCGCCATGGCCTCGACGAGCGGCGGCAGCATGGTGGAGGCGCTGAGGTCGCCGGGATCGGCGCCTTGTTCGAGCTTCGCCTTCACCGCCTCGACCTCGTCGGGGCCCGCGTCGGCGGGAAGCAGGACCTGCTCGAAGCTCAACGCGCCATCGCGTGCGAAGCGCGCGGCGTTCGCCTGGTAGTAGGCTTCGAGCGTGGCGTCGTCCGGGATCAGCGCGGCCGCCGGGGCCTCGGCCAGGAACTCGACCTTGCTCCGCAACCGGTTTCGGATCATCGCGTCGCCCTGGTCCAGCCCGAGCGCCAGCGCCTCGCGCACCGAAGCCTCCTCGACCGCCCAGTCGCGGATCAGGCCGCGAACCTC
Source organism: Amaricoccus solimangrovi (assembly GCF_006385685.1). Lineage (GTDB taxonomy): Bacteria > Pseudomonadota > Alphaproteobacteria > Rhodobacterales > Rhodobacteraceae > Amaricoccus > Amaricoccus solimangrovi. The sequence goes on from NZ_VFRP01000005.1 coordinate 3,519, forward strand.
CTCGGGATCGGGGGTGCGATGCCGGGCGGCGATGAAATCCATCACCAGCCGCTGGGCATCGGTTTCGGACAGCCGCAGCACGTCGTCGCGCGGCGGCTGTTTCGAAGCGGGGTTCGTCAGATCGTAGGCGAAGAAGACCAAGCCCCCGAGAACGAAGAAACGCAGCAGCGGCGAGGCGAGCACCGCGCGGATCCGGGTCACCGGCATCGTGTCCTCAGCCCTTGGCCCCGCCCCGCAAGGCGAGGGCGACCCGGCCCAGCCGGGCCGAGGCATCGGCGCCGAGTTCGACGATTTCGGGCGTCCGCCCCAGATCCCCGATGCTCATCATCGAGGCCGCGTCGATGATCCGGACGACGCGGCCCCCGGGGGTGTCCTCGATGGTCACATTGCAGGGAAGCAGCAGCCCGACCTCCGGCCGGGCGGTGACGGCCTTGTGGGCGAGCCCGGGATTGCAGGCGCCGAGGATGGTGTATCTATGGAAGTCCCGGCCCAGCTTCTCGGCGAAGGCCTTGTCCAGATCGATCCGCGAGATCACGCCGAAGCCCTCGGCGGCGAGCGCGGCGGTGACGGCCTCGACCGCCCCGTCGAAGGGGAGGTCGAGGGTCACGGTGGAACCAAGCGCGCTCATGTCTCACTCGGCCGGGGTGTACCAGATGGGCGAGCTGTAGGCGCGTTCGTTCACGGTCATCGGCACGTCATCGGTGAATTTCGAGTCCTTGAAATAGGCAGCGTCGTAGGCCGTCCAGCGCGGCGTCGGGATCTCGAGCACCCGGGCATAGTAGAAGGCCTTGAGCGCCGGATCGAAGTCGGGATCGGTCCAGACGGTGATCAGCTCGGGCGCCCCGATCGTGTTGGTGAAGGTCGCATGCTCGACATCCACGGTATTGCCGACGGGGGGCAGCTTGCCGTCGGCATCCGGTTCGCGGTCGCCCGACCAGGCAACGTCGTAGATCTTTTCCCGCATCCCGCCCTCCGCGTCCAGCCAGCCCTTGATGATCTGGATCCGGTCGAGGTTGCCGGAGAAGGGATCCTTCATCGCGGCGACGAGGAAGTTCGGGCCGCTCGCGCCCTCGGGGGCGGGCATCAGGTCGCCCCCCATCGGCACGCCCTTGCCATAGCCGATATTGGCCGGGGTCCGGCCGAGGGCATCATCCGGCACGAAGTCCCAGCCGCCGAAGAAGCGCAGCGTGATCCGCGTGCCGGTGGTGCCGTAGACCTCCTTGCGCTTCATCGCGTCCCAGATCGAGGCCCGGGTGTTCTCGGGCGCCCAGACGGCGGTCAGACCCGAGGCCCCCAGCTTCCAGTCCTTCACCGTGCGGCCGTCGAAGTCGAAAGCATTGCCGGTCGAGCGCTCCGGCCCCGGCTCGCTGGCCGGGAACTTGCCCCAGAAGTTGTTCTCCTCGGTGGAGGAGACGCCGGTATGGTCGTCGGTCGAGCCGATCAGCCCGAACTTGAACGGGTTGGTGCCGAATTCCTCCTGCAGCTTCAACCCACGCTTCAGCGCCTCGCGGGCATATTCATAATCGATCATGCCCGGCTCTTTCGGCACGACGTTCAGGTTGCCCTTGTCCCAGATCTCGAAATCGGCGAACTCGTCGCTCGGGGCCAGTGAGGGGTGCTGTTCCGAAGTGCCCTTGCTCTGGGTGACCTCGTAGAGCGGCTCCCAGCGGGCGCGGGTCTCGGCCCATTTCGCGTCGATCGGCTTGCCGTCCGGGGTCTCCGTCGCGAACATCAGCCCGTTCGAAAGGTTGCCGTTATGCGGCACGGCCAGGACCTGACCGCCGGTCTTGTCCTCGTAGGCCTGCATCCAGTCCCAGAACTTGTTGGGGATGTCGCTGTCGAAGGTCGTCATCGGCCGGACCATGTCGGCCTTGTCCTTTCCGTCGCGGTAGACCACGTTGCGGTGCAGGTTGTTGCCCCCGCCATAGTTCGACGTCCATTCGTACCCGATCAGCGCGGTGAATTTTCCGGGATCGTTGTGGCTTTCGACGATCTCGGTCATCTTGTGCCAGATATCCATCTGGGTATTCGGGTCGGTCATCGGCTCGGGAACCTTGCCCTCGCCCTGCAGGGTGATCATCTCCATCACGACCGCGCCGGCCGCCGCGCCGCCCTTCTGCATCTCGTCATGCCAGCGCTTGAGCGTCGGGTCGGCCATCATCGTCGCGTCACCCTCGTAGATGCTGGCGACGACGCCCAGGGCGTCGGAATGGTCGGCGACCATCAGGAAATCATAGGGACGCGAGAGCCGCACCGGCTGGCCGGTGCTCGAGGTGATCTCCTCCCCCTCGGCATAGCGCAGCGCCTCGTCCGGTCCGACGCGCGTCCCGCCGGCGAACGCGTCCGGCGACCAGCTGGTGTGCAGGTGTATCTCGCCCCAGAGCGGCTGGGTCGCGAAGTTTCGCCCGGCATAGGGGGAATAGCCCGGCTGGTTGAAGAAACGCTCAACCATGGCGGGATTGATCGTGCCCGCGTCGGTATTGACCTGCGCCGCGAGCGGACTGGCGAGGAATGTGGAGGAAAGGGCGAGAAGAGCTAAGCGTCGCGTCATGATCCGACCTTTCGGCAGACAAGTTGGGATCTCGGGTATGGGATGAAGATCAGAACCTCCGAACCCGCGGGTGAATCGCCATGGCCCGCGGATCGTAACACGGAATCCGCCGCGGGCACCCGACAACGACGTCGCCGCGGGCGCGGGCGCCACGCCGGAAGGACCCCTTCACCCACGAGATCATCCCCACGGCGGCCAGCTATTTCCGCCGCGCCTCCGCGGCCCTGTCCAAAGTCCTGGGCCGCTCCTCGGAGGGGAGGGCCAAACCTGGCGACCCGCATGCCTATCAGCGCCAGCGGGACCAGCGGCGGCCGCGGGGACGGCTTGTCCCTCGCGCGCGGGATCAGATCCCCGGCGCCGATCATGGATTTGTCCATGTCACGAGCCGCACCGGAAGCACGACCCCCGGTCCGTTCGCCGCGCAGGCGCCGCCCGGGTGGGAATTCACCCCCGCCGGTATCGGAAAGGTGTGAGCCCTGCCCCGCCCGCGCGGCCGCCGACCAGGCGATGACGGCGCCGGAGCGGCTCGATCGGGGCCGTCAGGAGGGATAATTTCGCGGTATGGGCCGGAGGTACGGGATGGCCGCGCCCCTGAAGACAAAAACTTCGGTCTCCCTCGACGCATCCGCGCTCGACGCGCCGCGGGAGTTCGGTGTGAACGTGTCGGCCGTCGCCGAGGTCGCGCTGAAACAGGCCGTCGCTGAGGCGCGCCGACGGAAATGGCTCGAGGACAACGCGGCGGCTTTCGCGGGACACGCGCGACGGCCATCCGCTGGCGGATATCCTCGCCGCCCCTGGCCGGACGTCATGGAGCGGTTGAGGCCTTGAGGGCGTTCGGAAGCCGATCCGGTTCCCCGCCCGCCGCGCGTTCGTATCCCCGAGCGAGTCGCAGCACCGAGAGATCGGCCTGGCGCGGGCCGATGATCTGGATCCCCATTGGCAAGCCCGATGGCGAGAAGCCCGCCGGCAGGCTGATCGTCGGGCAACCGGAGAGGGAGCCGGGCACGACGACTTCCATCCAGCGATGATAGCTGTCCATCGGACGGCCCGCGATCTCTCTCGGCCAAGCCTCTTCCACCGGGAATGGAAAGACCTGCGCGGATGGGAGGGCGAGGAAATCGTAGCGCTCGAACAGCTTCAGCAGGGCGGCGTACCAGGCACTGCGGATCGTGTTCGCCCCGTGGACGTCGGCCCCCGACAGCGCGAGACCGCCCTCGACCTCCCAGCGCGCCTCGGGCTTGAGGTGCCGGCGCTTGGCCGGATCGGCGTGGAGCGCCCCGAGCAGGCCCGCGACGCCCCAATGGCGCAACGTCAGCCAGCACTGCCAGAGCCGCGCCGGGTCGAAGTCCGGCACCAGCTCGTCGACCTCGCAGCCGAGATCCCGAAAGGTGCCGAGGGCGTTCTCGCAGAGCGACAGGATGCCCGGTTCCATCGGCAGGTATCCCCGCCAGTCGCCGATCCAGCCGACGCGGACTCCCTTCAGGTCCCGGTCGAGGCTCCCGGCGAAGACGGCGGGATCCTCGTTGATGGAGAGCGGCGCCCGCGGGTCCGGCCCGGCCTGCGTGGCGAGCATCCGGGCGAGATCCGCGACGGTGCGCGCCATCGGTCCCTCGGTCGCGAGCTGCTGTCCGAAGACCTCGGGCGTCGGGCCGAAGGGCACGCGACCGAAGGATGGCCGCAGGCCGTAGACGTTGTTGAAGGCGGCGGGATTGCGGAGCGAGCCCATCATGTCGCTGCCGTCGGCGACCGGCAGCAGGCGCATGGCCAACGCCGCCGCGGCGCCGCCGCTCGATCCGCCGGCGCTCCGGCCCGGATCATAGGCATTGCGGGTCGCGCCGAAGACCGGGTTGTACGTGTGCGAGCCGAGGCCGAACTCGGGCACGTTGGTCCTGCCGATGATGATCGCGCCGTCGCGCCGGATCCGCTCCACCATGATGCTGTCCGAGCCCGGAACGTGATCGGCGAAGAGCGGCGAGCCGAGCGTCGTCCGGTGGCCGGCGGTGGCGGAGAGATCCTTGATCGCCTGCGGAATGCCGTGCAGCCAGCCCATGGACTCGCCCTGGGCGAGCTGCCGGTCACGGACGTCCGCCTCGCGCAGAAGCGCGTCGCCGTCGCGGAGCGAGACAATGGCGTTCACCGCGGGATTGTGCCGCTCTATGTGGGCGAGGTAGGCGGCCATGACCTCGCGGCAGGAGATCTCCCGGGCGTGGATCGCCCGCGACAGCGTCAGGGCGTCCCAGGCAACGGGTTCCGGCGGGAGCTGGCCGGGCGGGTTACCGGTCCCGGTCCTTGTCTTGGTGAGCACGGTCATCGTCTTGTCCTTTCGCGCCAGCGGACGCCGCGGTTCAGTTGACCCGGCGCTGCCCGGCCGGACGGAACCTTCCGACATTGGTCAGCACGACGGCGGCGATGGCGAGGATGCCGGCGCCGGCCGCGCCGAAGATCTCTGGGACCGGCGACAGGAAGACTACGAGGCCGGCGAGGATGCCGGTGAGCGCGTCGCGCCGGGTGGCGCCGCTCATGAACATCACCAGGACCGCGCCGTAGAGGGCGGGCAGGGTGTAATCCTTGACCGCCTGAGCGACCGGAGCGGGCAGGATGTCGATCAGGGCCTTGCCGATCACCACCAGGGCGATCAGGAAGACAAGGTTCACCAGCACCGAGACAGCGATGCCGATCACCGCGGCGACCTCGGCCTTGCGGCTGCCGGCCTCGGCCTCGATGGCGTTCTGGCAGGAGACCACCACGGGCATGCGCATGTTGCCGATATTGCCCGACAGGAAGCTCATGTAGGTGCCGCAGACGCCGAGAACGGGGAAGTAGGAGATCGGCTCGACCACCCACATGATGCCGACGAAGGCGGCGATCGCGAGAAAGCCGGTCAGGATCACCCCGACGCCGGGAAAGGCGCCGAGCACGAAGGACAGGTAGAGCGCCGGCAGCAGGCAGAACACCATGGCGACGAGCAGGGTGAGCCGGCCGATACGGTGCGCGCGGGGGATGAAGCGGGTCCGGTAGAACCCTTCGAGGGTCTGGTCGGTCATTGGGACGGTCTCCGGGATGATGGGGCGATCAGGCCAGGGACTGGCTGACGAGATAGCCGGCCGCGAGGCCCGCGACGAGGCTGAGGCCGACGCTCCATTCGCGGAGCCACGGGCGGCCGCGGCCGGCGAAGTGAAGCGCGACCATGCAGAGCGCGCTGACCGCGACCGCGGCGAGATCGTCCATCGCGACGGTGATGTCGCTGAGCCACTGCTTGTCGACGGCGGCGTTGGCGCCGAGGATGAAGAAGATCGCAACCGGGGTCGCGGTGCCCATGGCCCGGATCAGCGCGGGGTTGCTGACGCTCAGCTTCTCCTGCGCGCGGTCGAGCGTCTTCGTCATGAAGAATGTCGAGAGCAGCCAGCCCATTCCGCCGAGCGTCATCACCCAGACGGCGGCGGTGAAGGCTTGCAGCGTGAAGCTGTCGGTGCCGAGCTGCGCGCCGGCGGCCCGCGCGCCCTGGTCGGCGGCGACGAACTCGAAGATCGCCGAGCCTATGACGCCGACCCGCATCAGCGTGACTGGGCTGCCGACCATCGCGACCAGAGACACCGCGACGAAGAACACGGCGATCGCCGGCCCGATCGAGTTGATCGTGGCGGTCTTGAAGACGATCCGCCGCTCTTCCCCGGTGAGGATCCGGAAGCGGTCGGAGAACGACAGGGTCATGCGCAGGTAGAGCAGCGCCTGCGCGACGACGACGCCGACGATGAGTGTCGCCAGGAGCCACAGTACCGGGCTGTTGGCGATCCGGAGGACCTGATCCATGCTGTTTCTCTCGGTTGGAGCTGCGTCGGGCTTGCGTCAGGCGAGTTCGAGCTGGACCAGCCGGCAGAAATAGCTGGCGACGACCGGGATGATCTCGTCGTTGAAATCATAGCCGGGATTGTGCGGCATCGCACCGGGGCCGGCGCCGACCCAGATGTAGTTGCCCGGAAGATCCTCGACCATATAGGCGAAATCCTCGCTGCCGGGGATCGGCCGCGCGTCGCCATCGACCTTGTCCGCGCCGACCGTGTCGATCGCGGCCGCGAGGGCCATCGCGGTCGCGTCCGGATCGTTGACGAGAGGGACGAAGATCTCCTCGAACTCGATCTCGACCGCGCCGCCGTAGGTCGCGGCGACTCCCTTCGCGACCGCTTCCAGCCGCTCGGCCATCTCGGTGCCGACCTTCTTGTCGAAGTAGCGCAGGCAGCCCCTCAGCGACGCCTTGTCGGGGATGACGTTGAAGCTGTTCGTCCCGGCATAGACGTCGGTGAACGAGACGATGCCGGTCTCGATCGGGTCGACGTTGCGGGCGACGATGCTTTGCGCCGTCGTCACGATGTTCGAGGCGATCTGCGTGGCGTCGATCGTGGACTGCGGCATGGCCGCGTGCCCGCCCCGGCCCTGAACGCGGATGGTGAAGAACATGCTGCCCGCCATCAGCCGGCCGGGCCGGGTGAGCATGTGGCCGACCTCCCAGCCGGGCATGTTGTGATAGGCGTAGATCCGGTCGCAGGGGAAGCGCCGCAGCAGGCCGTCCTCCAGCATGGCGAGCGCCCCGCCGAGCCCCTCTTCCGCGGGCTGGAAGATGAAGACGACCTGGCCCGCGAAATCCCGGTCGCGGGCGAGCTGCCAGGCGGTCGCCAGCAGCGTCGCGGTATGCCCGTCGTGCCCGCAGGCATGCATCACGCCCGGCACCCTGGAGGCATAGGGCTTCCCGGTCTCCTCGGCGATCGGCAGCGCGTCCATGTCGGCGCGCAGGCCGATCACCCGGTTCGACGGGCGCGCGCCACGCAGCACGCCCACGACGCCGGTGCCGCCAATGCCGGTATGCACCTCGTCGAAGCCGAACTCGTTCAGCTTGCGGGCCACCAGTTCGGCCGCGAACGTCTCCTCGAAGCCGAGCCCGGGGTTTTCGTGCAGCGCGTGGCGCCAGGCGACGAACTCGTGCTTGCGCGCGGCGATATCCTCGAGAACGCTCATCTCGGGTTCCTCCTGTTGTATATCTTTTTTCAAGACAATATCATTTTAAGACAATTGTACCAAGAGATTTTTTGCCCTTTGCTACGCGCGGGCAAGCGCGGCGACAGGTCGTTGAAATTTTAGGGAATGAGGCGAACCATGGTCAGAAACTGGTCAGAGACCTTTCACCGGGGAAACCCCATCTACCAGCTGAACATGCTGGCGAGCGTCACGGTCGATTCGGTCGAGGATCGCTTCGTGGAGCACGTGGGGCTGGATGTCAGAACGGTCCGGGTTCTCCGCCTGGTCGGCGACAATCCCGGCATCACCTTCGCGGACATCACCGTCAGGGCCGCGCTGGAGCGCAGCCTCGCCTCGCGGCTGATCCAGAACCTCGTCCGTGGCGGCCAGATCGAACGGCGCAACTTCGAGTCCGACGCCCGCCGCTTCGGCCTCTACATCACCGAGGCCGGGCAGGTGGCGCGGTCGCGGGCGGACAGGCTCACCGAGATCGGGCTGAAGCTCGTTTTCGAAAAGCTCGATCCGGCCGAGGTCTCGGCCTTCATCGCCACGATGGACAAGATGGCAGACTGGCTCGACAGCGACGAATTCGAGGAGAAGGTCGAGCAGGCCTACGGGTCGGTGACGTTCGACGACCGCCCCAGCGAGACCTGAAAAGCCGACCGGGGTCGACCGGATCTGATGTCAGCGCCCAGGAATCTCGCGCTTCTCTTCGCGGCCGGCCAGACGGCCCGCGACCGCGCCGAGAGGCGATCATCCGGGGCGATGACATCGGCCTGCAAGCGAAGTCTGCGAGCATCCGCTTGGGCCACCGCCGCAGGTTTCCCACCCTCACGGCCAGGGGTACTGCGCGGTCGGGATTCCCGCGCCGGAAAGCTCGGCCGCGACCCGGCGGCGTTCGGCGACCACGTCCCCGACGGCCACCGCGCGGCGCCGCGTCACCTCCGCCGCCGTGAAGGGGGACGCGCCGGCGCCCCAGGCATCGAGGACGTAGTTCATGACCTCCGCGATCTCCGCGTCGGTCAGGCCGGCGGAAACCACGCCCGGAACATGCATCATGTAGGTCCGGCCCGCCTCGGAGCCCGCGATGTTGCCGACCGAGTTCCGGAAGTCGGGAATGCCGGCCTCCGGAGCCCCGCCGCCGCTCATCGTGTGGCAGCCCGAGCAGTGCAGCGCATAGCTGGCATGGGGCGAGATCGGTCCCGCGCCGGAGAGCGCCATGCACGAGAGCGCCAGACCCAGGCCGATGGAAATGCCTCGCATCGCGTTTCCCCGAGGCCCTATTGCGTTTCCGGCCGCAGGTTCTTCAGGGCACCCATCGTCATCGTGTCCCGAGCCGCGGCGATATCGGCGGGCGCGACCGCGAGCTGCGTCCCGCCCAGCGTGTCGAGCACCCAGGTCGCGACGGCGGCGAGTTCCTCGTCCGAGGCGCCCGCCACGGGCGGCATCATCGTGCCCATGTACTGCTCGCCGCGCACCGCGATGCGCATGTTGAGCCCCTTGGTGACGACGCCGCCGATGTATTCCGGCGCGTTCTCGCCCAGGGCCTGCCAGAAGTCCGGGCGGTCGAGCGGCGGGGCGAGGCCCGGAGTGCCGACACCCCCCGCGCCGTGACAGGCGGCGCAATGCGTCTCGAACAGGGCGGCGCCGTCGAGATCGGCGGCCCCGCCCGGGGCCGAGGCGAGTGCCATCGCGACCGCGAGGCCGGTGAGAAGCGGCGCGCGCGTCATTCCGCCAGCCCCATCACGATCGAGACCGTGCAGTGGTAGCCTTTGTCGGCGTTGGCCATGCACCAGTTGACGTCGTTGTAGAGACCCATCCGATAGCCGGGCCGCTCGCCCTTGTTGTTGTTGCAGAAGGTCGCGGTCGGCACCATCGGCTTGCCGCAGCAGTCGTTGTAGCTCACCAGATAGTCCTTGCCGTCCTCGGGATTGGAGCAGGTTCCGACCCAGGCGACCGCCGAGGCCGAGGAACCCGGCGGACAGGCGGTGAGCGACCCGCCGGACTGCTCGCAGAGCACGCCGTCGATCGCGCAGTGCCGCCAGTAGGCGCAGGGGTCGTCACCCTCGGCGGGTTCGGCCGCGTTGGCGCGCCGGTCGAACGGCAGGACCGGCAGGCCGGCCGCGGCGCCGAGGAGCGCGGTGCCGGTCGCGGCGATGAAGGAGCGGCGGCCGAAGACGCGCGCCGAGGACCTGACGTTGGACTCGACGCTCCGGTCGAGTCGGCTCAGCAGGGTTTCGATGATCCGGGACATGATGGGGTTCCCTTGGTTACGAGGTCATGCCGGCGATCGCGGCCTGATAGGAAGGAATGCCGGTCTCCGAGGCGGTGAAGAGGCTTTCGAGCTGCTCGCGGCTGTTCACGAGCCCCTTGGCCGCGACCTTGCCGCTCTGGTCGATCAGCACTGCGAAGGGCAGTTTCGCGACCCGGAAGCGCATCCCGAGTTCGGGAGACAGCACATAGGGGAAGGACTCGAGCCCCTCGGTCTCGATCAGCCGGCGGTGCGGCGCCTCGCGCCCGTCGGAGGCGAGCACGATGTCGAGCCAGCCCGCCTCGTCGGCGCGGATCGACTTCAGCGCCGGCAGGAGCGCCTTGCAGATCGGGCAGCTGGTCGAGAGGAAGAAGACCAGCCGGGCTCGGCCGCGCGCCGCGCCGAAGTCGAGCGGCGCGCCGTTGAGGTTGGCGAGCGTCAGCTCGGGCGCCGCCGCGCCGAGCTCGGGGCCGCTCGAGGACACCATCGCCCCGACCGGCGAGACCCGCTCGAAGAGAATGCCGATCTGGCGCGCGAGCGCGAAGATCACGGCGGTCTGCAGGATCACCGCGATCCACAGGATCACGACGGAATATGCGAGAAAGCTCATCTCAACCCTCCTCTCTCCGGCTGTACGGCAGGTGGGAGGCGAGCTTCTCGATGACGCCGTGAATGGCGGCGAGAACCAGCGCCCCGGTGATGGCGACGAAGGCGCCCGTTGGCGGCGCCGATGTCGCGGGAAGAATGGCGACCGCGAGGCCGAGCGCCGTCAGGACCGCGTTCCGCCCGAGCGTGAAAGCCGAGACGATCTGCGGGGCGCCCCCGCAGCCGCAGTCGATGCGCCGCCTGCCCCCGAGGAGCGCGGCGGCCATGAGCAGGCCGTAGCCGGCGAAGAGCGCGGCCGCCATCGCCCCGCCCTCCCGCCGCGTGGCGGGGATGAAGAGGGAGAGGATGATCACGCCCTCGGCCACGCTCAGCGCGCGGACGATCGGCCCGGTCCAGGTGGCTGGCACGAGCCCGTAGCCCTGGGCGAAACCGACGGTCTCGAGATGCCGGTCGAGCTTGTGCCAGAGCGCGCGCGCCAGCACGATCACGAGAAACGCGGTGATCGTCAGCGATGCGAGGATCCCGGGTTCCGCCATCTCAGAAGTCCGTCAGCACCATGGTGGGGAAGATCGCGACGCCCTCGCGCGAGGCGGTCTCGGTCAGACTCACCTGCCCGTCCGTGGCGACGTCGTAGCGGTGCACGCCGCCCATGTGGTCGATCCCGACGAGCACCGGCTTCTCGCCGCCGCTGACCGAGATGCTGGTCTCGCCATGCGCCGGCGACCGGCCCACGACCTTCATGCTCGCCATGTCGATCGCCCAGATCTCCTCGGCCGGGTTCTTGTGCGACCCGTCGTAGGGGTTGGAATGCATCAACACGAAGAGCGTGTTCGCGGGCTTGCTGTAGGCCATCAGATTGTAGCCGCCGGGCGCCCAGCCGGCTTCCGCGAAGGGCACCGTCCTGTCGAGCACCGGCTTCTCGCCGGCGTCGTCCACGATGTAGAGCGTCCCGCCGTAGGAGAGATAGACGAGCTTGCCGTCCACCCGCGTCGCATCGCCGTAGAGCGGGTCCTTGTCGACGTCGAAGATCCTGTCGGACTTGGCCGGCGCGCTGGCCTTGCCGCTGGCGTCGTAAGTGTGCTTCGTGATCGTGCCGTCGCCGCAAAGCGTGGTGAAGGCGGTTCCCTCGACCGAGGGATAGGCGGTCCAGCAGCCGGGAGTGGGCACTTCGCCGAGATCCTTGCCCTCGGCGAGGTCGGCGATCGTGACCGAGGTGGCCGGGGTGGCGTTCTGCGCGAGCAGGTACTTGCCGTCCGCCGAGAGGTTCAGCGTGCCACGCTGGCTGAGCGCCTGGGCGAGCTTCGGCGAGACCATGAACTCCTTCTTCGCCTTCAGCGTCTGGGAGTCCCATTCGTGGATGACGGCCTCGACATCGCCGTAGGTATAGCGGCGCAGGTAGGCCGAGGCCGAGATGAGCGTCGCATGGTCGGGGCTCATCATCATGGTGCCGAAGGTGCCGGTCCCGATCGAACCGACCAGCGACAGGTCGTCGGCGTTCAGCACGTAGATCGGGCTCGAGCCGTTCATGCCGAAGTCCATCACGTAGAGATGCGGCCCTTCGGGAATGCGCTCCAGCACGCTCAGCGTCTCGGGCTCGATGCCCGCGTCCTGGGCGAAGGCGCCCGCCGCGGTGGCGGCGAGGACCGAAAGGGCGATGGCGAGATGACGTTTCATGGCAAACCTGTTTCGGTTCTGGCAGGGGGGAGGCGAGGCGGCATGGCGCCGGGGCCAGCATCGCCCGTGGCGGCTGGCCTTCCGGATGCGGGCGGTGGGTGCCGGTTATCCGGCCCCGCCGCCGCCGCTCAGCTGAAGACGACCTGGGCCGAGGTGTATTCCCTCAGCCCGTCCTCGGCGAATTCGACGCCGAGCCCGGATTGCTTCACGCCGCCGAAGGGGGCGTTCGGCTGGATCGCGCCGTGCTTGTTGATCCAGACCGAGCCGCATTCCATCCGCTTCGCCACCGCCCTGGCGGCCTCGATGTCGGAGGACCAGACCGAGCCGCCGAGGCCGTTCGGGCTGTCGTTCGCCGCGGCGATCGCCTCTTCGACATCGGTGTAGCGGATGACGGGCAGCGCCGGGCCGAACTGCTCCTGGTCGACGAGGGCGTGGCCGTTGGTTAGGCCGGCGATGATCGTGGGCGGGAAGAACAGCCCCTCGCCGGGCGCGCCGCCGAGCAGAACCTCGCCCCGGCCCGCCGCGTCGGCGACGAGGCGGGAGAGCTTGTCATGCTGCATGCGGTTCTGCACCGGACCGAGGACCGAGGCCTCGTCGAGCCCGTCGCCGACCGGGATCTTCGCGGCGTAGGCGACCAGCGCGTCGCAGACCGCGTCGTGGATCGAGTCGTGGACGTAGAGGCGTTTCATCGCGGCGCAGGTCTGGCCGTTGTTGAGGAACGCGCCCCAGAACAGACCCTCGGCGATCTTCGCCGGATCGGCGTCGGGCAGCACGATGCCCGCGTCGTTGCCGCCGAGTTCGAGCGTTAGACGCTTCAGGGTATCAGCGGCGGAGCGCATCACGTGGCGTCCGGTCACGGTCGAGCCTGTGAAGACGATCTTGGCGATGTCCGGATGCGCCGACATCGCGGCGCCGATGTTGAACTCGCGGTCATCGCCCGAGACCGAATTCAGCACGCCCGCGGGCAGAACCTCGTTCAGGATCTCGACCATGCGCAGCGTCGCGAGCGGCGTATAGGGCGAGGGTTTGATCACCACGGTATTGCCGGTCCGGAGCGCGGGCAGGACATGCCAGACCGCGATCATCACCGGGAAGTTCCAGGGCGTGATCGAGCCGACCACGCCAAGCGGCTTGCGGTAGAGCTCGACCCGGCCCTCGTTCGTGTCCTGCAGGGTCTCCATGGGGAGCGAGAGGCTCGCGGTATGGTCGGCCCAGGCGGCGGCGCCGCCGAGTTCCCAGCGCGAGCCGAGGCCGTTCAAGGGCTTGCCCTGCTCGAGCGTCAGGATGCGCGACAGTTCCTCGGCGTGCTCCCGAAGCTTCGCGGCGACGGCCTCGCAGGCCTCGCGCAGGGTCGCGTCGTCCTGGGCGGACCACGCCGGAAACGCCCGCTTCGCGGCGGCGACCGCGGCTTCGAGCGTCGCCGCGTCGCCATTGGGCGCCCGTCCGGCCTCGCCGCCGGTCGATGGGTTCGCGACCGCGAAGGTTTCAGGGGTGGTGACGGACGTCCCGTCGATGACGAGGCGGTAGTCGGTCATGTGATTTCCTCCGGTTGGCGCCTCATTCCGGGCAGCCTGGTTGCGAGGGAATCTAGCCGTTCAACAGGGGCGGATCTTGGACGAGACCGCCAATCGGATTGGAGTCTTCCGACACGGCCCTGCTGATCGCGCCCGGCGGCACGCCGTAACGCGTCCGGAACTCGCGATAGAAGTAGGACAGGTCGTTGAAGCCGCTCTCCATCGCGATCGCCGCGATACTGGCCGAGGCGGGCCTGGCGCGCGCCCCGACCAGTCTCGCATGCGCGGTCCGGAGCCGCGCGGCGAGGATGCGGCGGCTCGCGGTTTCGCCCAGCGTCCGGAAATGCCGCTGCAGGGTGCGCTCCGAGACGTTCAGCCGTTCCGCCAGCGCCACCGGCCCGAATTCGGGATCCGGCGCATGGCGGTCGATCAGCCGGAGCGCGCGCGACAGCACGGCCTTCTCCGCCCGCTCCCGCAGCGAGACCTGCGTCGAAAGGCACTGGAAATAGGCGCCGAGCAGGCCGAGAAAGGCCTCGCCGAGCACGGAGTTCGCCGCCTCCGGCTCGCTCGCCATCTTGGTCACCACGGCGCGCATCGCCTCGAGCAGCGGATCGTCGCGCCGGATACGCTGGCCGCCGGCGCAGATGGCGCCGAACCGGCCGAGCATCTCCCGGCGGGGCAGGTGCATCGAGATCTGGGTGGAGGCGCCGTCATAGGCGAAGTCCGAAGGTAGCGTGGAATCGACGAGGTACATGTCGCCGGGCAGGAGATCGGCGCTTCGCTCGCCCTGGGTGATGCGCGCCGCGCCGGCCGCCTGGATCAGCAGGAACAGGTGCTCGCCCGGCTGCTGCCGCGCGAGGCGCGCGTCGCGTACCACGCGCGTCGCCTCGAACGACACCACCGCGGTCTCGACCCCGCCGAGGCTGCGCGGCCCGACGTCGCCCACGACGACGTCGCGCCTGGTCGGGCCCGGCTCGATCGAGAAGAGCCCGCAGACCGCGCGCAGGTCGTCCTGCAACAGGTCGACCGACTTCGGAGACAGGGTCTCCGGGAGCGGGACGCCCCAAGCCCTCCCCACTCCCGGCTCGGGCAGCCGAGGCGGATCGGCCGACATGGCAGGATGCTCCATTCCCGAGGCCCTCCCGGCGCTCATTGACCCAAGACGCTACACCCGCCGTGCCGGCGCGGCGAGCGCGGAGTCGCCTTCAGCCCTTCCCGCCGGTCTGGAACATCGGCCCGCCGCGGTGGCGCGGGAAGCCGTAGCCGTGGATCTCGACGAGGTCGATATCCGCCGCCTGCCCGGCGATCCCCTCGGCGAGGATGGCCCCGCCCTCCGCCGCCATCTCGCCGACGAGATGCCCCGCGATGTCGGCCGGCAGCTCCCCGCCCCCGATCTCGCCCGCGAGCAGCCCCGCGACCGTCTCCGAGGGCCGCGGCTTCCGGTCGCCGGGGGCGTAGTCGTACCAGCCGCCGCCGGTCTTCTGCCCCTTGCGCCCGGCGCGCACCAGAATGTCGCCGAGCGTCGCGGGTACGTCCTCGCCGCGCGCGCGGGCGCCCTCGCGCTGAAGGAAGGCGATGTCGAGCCCGCCCAGATCCTGCGCCTCGAACGGCCCCATCGCGAAGCCGAAGCCGCGCATCGCCGCGTCGATGCCCTCGATGGTCGCGCCCCGGCGCAGCAGATCCTCGGCCGCGGCCCGGTAGCGCTTCAGGATCCGGTTCCCGATGAACCCGTCGCAGATCCCCGCCCGGACCGGCACCTTGCGCAGCCTGGCGGCGAGGGCGAAGCCGGTCGCGAGCGTCTCCGCGCTGGTCGCGGGCGTCGGCACGATCTCGAGGAGCTTCATCACATTGGCCGGGCTGAAGAAGTGGAGGCCGATGAAGCGCTCCGGCCCGGCGATGCCTTCAGCGATCGCGCGCGGGTCGAGATAGGAGGTGTTGGTCGCGAGGATCGCGTCGGGCCGGCAGGCGGCGGCGAGCGCCGAAAAGACCGCGCGTTTGACCGAGATCTCCTCGAACACCGCCTCGATCACGAGATCGACCTCGGCGAGCGCGGCATAGTCGGTGGCGCCCGCGACCCCCGCCGTGCGCTCGGCCGCCGCCGCCTCGCTCAGCCGGCCGCGCCGGACCGCGCCGTCGAAGATGCCGCGCAGATTGGCGAGCCCCCGGTCGAGCGCCTCGCCGTCCCGCTCGACCAGCGTCACCGGGATGCCCGCGTCGCGCAGCGCCGCGGCGATGCCCGCCCCCATCGTGCCGCCGCCGACCACGGCCGCGCGCCGGATCTCGCGCGGGGCGACATTCTTGAGCGAGGCCGGGCGCGCCGCGGCGCGTTCCGCGAAAAAGACGTGCCGCAGCGCCGCCGCTTCGGGACTGGCGCGCAGCTCCAGAAACGTCTCGCGCTCGAAGGCCATCGCGTCGGCGAAGTCACCTTCCACCGCCCGCTTGAGACAGACGAGCGCGCGGCCGGGCGCCGCCGCGCCGCGCGCGGCGCGGGCGACGGATTTCTCCGCCGCCTCCCAGAAGCCCGGCTCGGCCGGGAGCGGCGCCCGCGCACTGAGCGGGGCCGGCACGGGGCGCTTCCCGGCGGCGAAGGCGAGCGCGCCGTCGCGCAGGTCGCCCTCGATCACCGCGTCGATCAGCCCCAACTCCAGCGCCTTCGGCGCCTTCACCGGCTTGCCCCCCGTGACGATCTCGACCGCGACCGCGGGCGGCACGAGGCGCGGCAGCCGGACGGTGCCGCCCGCGCCCGGCACGAGGCCGAGCGTCACTTCGGGCAGCCCCACCGAGGCGGAGGCGAGCGCGACGCGGAAGGCGCAGCCGAGCGCGATCTCGAACCCGCCGCCGAGCGCGGAGCCATGGATCGCCGCGACCCAGGGCTTGCGCGCCGCCTCGATCGCCGCGACGACGTCGGGCAGATGCGGCGGGGCGGGCGGCTTGCCGAATTCGTTCACATCGGCCCCGGCGATGAAGGTGCGGCCGGCGCAGAGCAGCACGACGGAGTCGACGCGCGCATCGGCGTCGAGCCGCGCGACGGTCTCCAGAAGCGCCTGGCGCAGCGCCAGCCCGAGCGCGTTCACCGGCGGATTGTCGATGGTGACGACCGCGACCCGGTCCTGGATGTCGATGGCGAGCGGCTGCTCGACGGTGAGTGTCATGGTCATATCCCCAGATAGGCTTCGCGGATCCGCGGATCGGCGATGAGTTCCTCGGCCGCGCCGCTCATGGTGACGCGCCCGGTCTCGAGCACATAGCCCCGATCGGCGACGCGGAGCGCGCCGAAGGCGTTCTGTTCGACGAGGAGCACGGTGATCGCGAGGTCGCGCAGGCCCCGCACGACATCGAAGATCTGCGCGACGATGATCGGGGCGAGCCCCATCGACGGCTCGTCGAGCAGGAGGCAGGCGGGCCGCCCCATCAGCGCGCGGGCGATGGCGAGCATCTGCTGCTGCCCGCCGGAGAGCCCGCCCGCCGCGAGGTTGCGCTTCTCCTTCAGGATCGGGAACATGGCGAAGGCGTCGCCCATGTCCTTCTCCACCCGGTCGTCGGCGTAGAGGAAGGCGCCAAGGCGCAGGTTTTCCTCGACCGTGAGATTGGTGAAGATCTGCCGCCCCTCGGGCGACTGGGCGAGCCCGTGGCCGAGCCGCTTCCAGGCGGGAACGCTGACGAAATTCTCGCCCCGGAAGGTGACGCTCCCGCCCGAGACCGGCTGGACGCCGGAAAGGCAGCGCAGGAGCGTGGTCTTGCCCGCGCCGTTCGCACCCACAACGGTCACGATCTCGCCCGAGGCGACCGAGAGGTCGATGCCGTGCAGCACCTCGATCCGGCCGTAGCGCGAGCGCAGTCCCTCGACCTCAAGCATGGGCCACCTCGCCTTCGTGGAGCGCCGCCGCGTCGGGCCCGAGATAGGCTGCGATCACCTTCGGATCACGGCTCACCGCCTCGGGCTTGCCCTCCGCGATCTTCTCGCCGTGGTCGAGCACGACGATATGGTTCGAGATGCGCATGACCATCTTCATGTCGTGCTCCACCAGCAGGATCGCGACGCCCGAGGCCGCGACCTCGGCGATCAGGTGATCGATCTCCTCGGTCTCGACCGCGTTGCAGCCGGCCGCGGGCTCGTCCAGCAGCAGCACGCGGGGCTCCAGCGCCAGCGCGCGGGCGATCTCGAGCCGCTTCAGCGCGCCGTAGGACAGCGCGCCCGCCTCGCGCTCCGCCGCGTTGGCGAGGCCGACACGCTCGAGCAGCGCCCGCGCCCCCGCCTCCGCCGCCCGCGCCCGCCGCCGAGTCGAGGGCAGGTTCAGCAGGTCGGCGAGGAGCGGGCCGCTCTCGCGGAGATGGAAGCCCGCCACCGCGTTCTCGAGCACGGTCATGTTCTGGAAGATCTGGAGGTTCTGGAACGTCCGGCTGAGCCCGAGACGGGCGAGCAGGAACGGGTCCATCCCCGTCACATCCCGGCCGTCGAGCACGACCGCGCCCGCGCCCGGGCGGTAGACGCCCGAGATCATGTTGAAGAGCGTGGTCTTGCCCGCGCCGTTCGGCCCGATCACCGAGACGATCTCGCCCGGGTTGGCCGCGAAGCTCACGTCATGGACCGCGCGCAACCCGCCGAAGCTGATACCGAGGTTCCGGATTTCGAGGAGCGCGCTCATTTCTCCCTCCCCCGCACGCGGCGCGCGAGGCTGGGCAACAGCCCTTCGCGCATGAAGATCATCACCAGCATCATGACGAGGCCGAGCAGGATCTGCTCGTATTCCTGGAACACGGTCAGCACCTGCGGCAGCGTGGTCAGGATCGCCGCGCCGAGGAAGGCGCCGAGCACCGAGCCCGCGCCGCCAAGCACGGCCATCGTCACCATCTCGATCGAATGCATGAACCCCGCCACGTCGGGCGTGATGAACTTGTTCTGGAGCGCGAGCAGCGAGCCCGCGAGCGAGGCATAGACCGCCGAGATCACGAAGGCCCGCAGCTTCAGCCGCGCCACGTCGATCCCGACCACCCGCGCCGCGATCTCCGACCCGTGCAGCGCGCGGAGCGCCCGGCCGGTCGGGCTGTCGTGCAGGTTGAGCGCGATCCAGGCGCCGACGACCATCACGAGGCCGGAGAAGAAATACCAGAACTGGGTGTTCCTGATGTCGATCCCGATCGCCTCCAGCGCGTCGTTGAGCCCGAGATCAGGAACCTCGATCCCGTCCGGGCCGCGCGTGAGCCAGGCCTCGTTCGCGAGCACCATGGCGACGAGGATGCCGAGGCCGAGGCTCGCGACGGCGAGGTAATAGCCCCGGAGCCGCAGGATCGGCCGCCCGACGAGCCAGGCGACCCCGCCCGAGAGCGCCGCGCCGAACAGCGCGGCGAGGCCCGGATGCAGCCCGAGATGGACCGGGGCGAGCGCGCAGGCATAGCCGCCGATCCCGGCGAACCCCGCGTGGCCGAGGCTGACCTGACCCGCGTAGCCGGTCAGGATCACGATCCCCGTCACCGCGAGGGCGTTGACGAAGATGAGCGAGCCCACGCGGTAGTAGTAGTTCGACGGGAAGAAGAACGGCGAGACGATCACGATCGCCGCGAGGATGAGGAGGGTGGCGCGTTTCGTCGTCATCGTCACACCCGGTCCGTCGTCTTGGAGCCGAAGAGGCCCTGGGGCATGGCGAAGAGCACGACGAGGATCACGACGAAGGCGGCCGCGTCCTTGTAGACCGAACTCACGTATCCCGCCGTCAGCGCCTCGATCAGCCCGAGCAGGATGCCGCCGACCAGCGCGCCCTTCGGGTTGCCCATGCCGCCCAGCATCGCCGCCGCGAAGCCCTTGAGCGCCAGCGCGATGCCGATGTCGTAGCTCGTGTTGGTGACCGGCGTCGCGAGCACGCCCGCGAGCGCGCCGATCGCGGCCGAGAGCGCGAAGGAGAGCGTCATCACCCATTTGACGTTGATCCCCACGAGCTGCGCCGCCAGCCGGTTGTTCGAGGTGGCGAGCACCGCGCGGCCGGTCAGCGTGCGGGTGAAGAAGGCCCAGAGGCCGATGAAGACCGCGATGGCGCCCGCCAGCATCCAGAGCGACTGCGGCAGGATCGTCGCGCCAAGGAGCGCGATCGGCGCGTCGCCGGTGAAGGCCGGGAAGCGGTGGAGCTGCTTGTCGAACACGAGCTGCGCCACGCCCCGGATGAAGATCGAGGCGCCGATCGTGATGATGATGAGCGAGACGACCGGCGCGCCGCGCGCGGGCTCGATCGCGAGCTTGTCGAGCGCGACGCCGACCGCCGCCGTGGCCGCGATCGCGATCAGCGCGGCGAGCGGCAGCGGCAGGCCTGCGAGATGGGCGAAGGTGGTGATCATGCCGCCGAGCATCACGAATTCGCCCTGGGCGAAGTTCACGACGTCGGAGGCGTTGTAGATGATGGTGAAGCCGAGGGCGACGAGCGCGTAGACCGCGCCGACCGTCACCCCGGACATCAGGAATTGCATGAGTTCTGACATGGGCTTGCTGGCTCCGCGAAGGCATCCGGGCGATGGATGGACCGCCCGGGGCGCGAGGCCCGGGCGGGACGGGGTCAGTCGGCGGCGCTCAGTCGACGAGCGTCCAGCCGCCGTCCCTGATCTCCAGCATCCGGAAGGCGGAAAGGTCGAAGCCGAGGTGATCCTCCGGCGTCATCGTCACGACGCCCGTGGTGCCCGCGAGGCCCGCGGTCGTCTCGATCGCGTCGCGGATCTCCTCCGGATCGGCCGAGCCCGCCCGCGTGATCGCGTCGGTCAGGATCGCGAAGGCGTCATGCGCGTAGCCGCCGAAGGTCGAGGGCGCCTCGCCGTATTCCGCCTGGTATTCCGCGACATAGGCCGCGACCACGGGCTTCTGCGGATCGTCGTCCGCCAGCAGGTCCCCGACCAGCAGCGCGGTGCCAGGCAGGCGCACCCCCTCGGCCGCGCCGGAACCGGCGAGGTCGATGAACCCCTTCGAGGCCACGCCATGGCTCTGGTAGAGCGGCAGGCCGACGGCGAGCTGCTGGTAGTTGCGCGTCACGACCGAGGGACCCTGGCCGAAGCCCGCGTTCAGCACCGCCTGAACGCCGGCCCTGTTCTTGATGTTGGTGAGCTGCGGCGTCATGTCCGCGTCGGTCGGGCCGTAGCTCTCGTCGGCGATGACCTCGATCCCCGCCTCGGGGGCGATCTCCAGACACTGCTTGCGCATCGAGGCGCCGAAACCGTCGGTGCCGGAGATCATGCCGATCCTGGTGATGCCCCGGGCCTTCATGTCCTCGAAGATCTTGGCGCAGGCCATCCGGTCGGTATGCGGCGTCTTGAACACCCAGTCCTTGACCGGATCGATGATCTCGATCGCGCCGGCGAGCGAGATGAACGGCACCTCCGCGTCCTCGGCGACCGGGATGATCGACATCGTGGCGCCGGTCGTGGTTCCGCCGATGATCGCCACCACCTCGTCGTCCTCGACGAGCCGGGTCGCGAAGGTGCGCGCCTTGTTCGGATCGCCGCCATCGTCGTAGAGGACGAGCTCGACCTGCTCGCCGTTGATCCCGCCCGCGGCGTTGAGCTTCTCGACCATCATCTCGAGCGTCTTCGCCTCGGGATCGCCGAGGAAGGCGGCCGGGCCGGTCTCGGAGATCGTGGCGCCGATCCGGATCTCGGCCGAGGCGGCCGAGGCGGCGCCGAGGGCCGCGAGCGTGGCAAGCGCGGTCAGGGTCTTCATGGGTGTTTCCTCCGGTTGATTGTTATCTGGTTCTGGGTCTTCGGATCAGGCGGCCGGCCGCGGGGCCGGCCTGCGCCACATCGCGCGAACGAAGCGCCCGGCGACGAAGGCCGTGTCCGTCAGGCAGGCGTTCCCGGCCGGGTTGAGGCCGGTCACGTGGAAGTCGCTGAAAGCGGCGCTCTGGTTGACGAAGATCTCGCCGGTCAGGTTGACCGAGAGATTGACCCCCGCCCGGGCGAAGGCGTCGGCCGCGCGGATGATGCGCGCCTCGTCGCGGTCATAGAGCGCCGCGGTGATCGCCCCCTTCTCCCGCGCGAGGCCGGCGGCGCGGGCGACGCCCTCCTCGGCATCCCCGACGGCGACGAGGAACGCGATCGGGCCGAAGCGCTCAGTGCCATAGGCTTCCGCCTCCGAGGCCTCGACCGCGACGACGAGCGGCGTGGCACTCCGGCCCTCCGCCAGCGGCGCGCTGTCGCGGATCACCCGGCCGAGGCCGCGCGCGGCGGCGATCCGGTCGAGCGTCGCGGGATTGGCGATCGCCCCGCAGACCGCCGTCGCGCGGGCCGGATCGGCGAGGAGCGCGTCGATCGCCCCGGCGATGCCTTTCGCGACGTCGTCGAAACTCTTGTGGCCCTCGTCGGTCTCGATCCCGCCGCGCGGGATGAAGATGTCCTGAGGCGCGGTGCACATCTGCCCGGAATAGAGCGCGAGCGAGAAGGCGATATTGGCGCACATCGGCCCGAAGGCGTCGGTACTCGCGATCACGATCGAATTGACCCCGGCTTCCTCGGTATAGACCCGCGCCGCGCCCGCGTTCGCCCGTACCCAGGCGCCGAAGGCGTTCGAGCCGGTATAGTCGATGATCGCCGCGTGCCGGACGAGATCCTTCGCGACCGGCGCCTCGGCGGAATCGACCGCGAGCAGAACCACGTCGCGCGGCAGCCCCTGTTCGGCCAGCAGATCGCGCAGCACGGCGACGCTCAGCGCGAGCGGCAGGATCGCGCCCGGATGCGGCTTCACGATCACCGGATTGCCGGTGGCGAGGCTCGCGAACAGCCCCGGATAGCTGTTCCAGGTCGGGAAGGTCTGGCAGCCGATCACGAGGCCGATGCCGCGGGGCACGACCCGCCAGTGCTTCTCGATCAGGATCGGCGCGCCCTTCGCGGGCTTCTCCCAGAGCGCGCGGGCGGGCGCGCGGCCCATCTCCGCCCAGGCGGCGGCGACCGCCTCGAGCCCGCGGTCCTGCGCATGCGGCCCGCCTGCCTGGAACGCCATCGGGAAGGCCTGCCCCGTGGTGTGGACGACGGCCTCCGCCATCTCGAAGCTCATCGCGTTGAGGCGGACCAGCGCCTCCGCCAGAATGCCGACGCGCGCCTCCGGCGCGAGCGCGGCCCAGACGGGCGCGGCGGCCTCGGCGGCGGCGACGAGCGTCGCGGGCTCGGCCGCGGGATAGGTGATGCCGAGCGCCGGCCCCCAGGGCGAGACCTCGGCGCCGAGCCGGTGCGATTCGGGATGGCCTTCGAGCGCGAAGGGCTGGCCGAGGCGCGCCTCATGCGCCAGCCGCCCGTCCTCCCGCGCTGTGGCGCCATAGATCTTTCCGCTCGGAACCTCCGGGAAAGGCGTCCAGAATCCGCGCATCCCGAGCGCCTGCACGGCGCGCTCGATCAGATCCCGGTGCCGGGCGAAGAGCGTGTTCAATTCTTGTCCTCCCGTTCGTTGGATTTATAATTGACCGGACGGTCGGTTTATGCAACTGTTTTTTGGAAGCCGCCCGGGACGCGCTCCCGAGACAGAATCGCGGCGGGAGGAACCGAATGGCTGACACCGATACCCTGTCGGAAACCGTGCTTGTCTCGCTCGAGGCGGGGGTGCTGCGACTGACCCTGAACCGGCCTGACAAGCTCAATTCCTTCAACGAGGACATGCACCGCGCGCTGCGCGCCGGTTTCGAGCGCGCCGCCGCCGACCGGGAGGTCCGCGCCGTGTTGCTGACCGGCGCGGGCCGGGGCTTCTCGGCCGGGCAGGATCTCGGCGACCGCGACCCGCGCAAGGGCGGCGGCGCGCCGGATCTCGGGCATACGCTGGACACGTTCTACAACCCGACGCTCCGCCTGATCCGCGCCCTGGAGAAGCCGGTGGTCTGCGCCGTGAACGGCGTCGCCGCCGGCGCTGGCGCCAACATCGCCTTCGCCTGCGACATCGTCTTCGCCGCGCATTCCGCGAAGTTCATCCAGGCCTTCGCGAAGATCGGCCTCGTGCCGGACGCGGGCGGCAGCTGGTCGCTCGCCCGGATCCTCGGCGAGCCGCGCGCCAAGGCGCTCGCGCTCCTCGCCGAACCGCTGATGGCCGAACAGGCCGCCGACTGGGGACTGATCTGGAAGGCGGTGGACGACGCCGATCTGCTCGCCGAGGCGACGGCGACCGCGACCCGCCTCGCCGCCGGCCCGACGCGGGGCCTCGGCCTCACCAAGCGGGCGATCCAGGCGGCGGCGACGAACAGCCTCGACGCGCAGCTCGACCTCGAACGCGACCTGCAGCGCGAAGCGGGCCGGACGCGCGACTACGCCGAGGGCGTGACCGCCTTCCTCGAGAAGCGCCCGGCGGAGTTCAGCGGAGAATGAGCACCGCGACCAAGCTCTCGCCCCAGGCGCTCGCGGAGGCCTGCGCCGATGCGATGTGGACGGGCGACTTCGCCGCCCAGCGGCTCGGCATGGTCCGCGACCATGTCGCGCCCGGCGAGGCGGTGCTCTCGATGACGATCACCGAGGCGATGCTGAACGGCCACGACCTCGCCCATGGCGGCTATGTCTTCACGCTGGCCGACACGGCCTTCGCCTATGCCTGCAATGGCTACAACCAGCGCACGGTCGGGCATCAGGCCTCGATCACCTACGTGGCGCCGGGCCATCTCGGCGACCGGCTGACCGCGACCGCCCGCGAGATCCATCGCGCGGGACGCGGCGGCATCTACGACATCACTGTCACCAATCAGCGGGGCGAGCGGATCGCGGAATTTCGCGGCCACTCGCGCACCGTCAAGGGAACCCATCTGCCGGAATGATCCGGTGCCAGCAACGTTCTGGGAGGAAAACCGAATGACCACCGTCCTCAGCCGCCCCGGGGGCCTGCATGCGATCGAGAACGCCTCCCGCGACGAGATCGCGGGGCTCCAGCTCGAGCGGATGAAATGGTCCGTCCGCCACGCCTACGAGAACTCCGCCTTCTACCGGAAGCGGTTCGACGAGCACGGCGTGCATCCGGACGACCTCGTGACCCTCGCCGATCTCGCGAAATTCCCTTTCACCGTGAAGCAGGATCTGCGCGACACCTATCCGTTCGGCATGTTCGCCGTGCCCCGCGAGCGGCTCTCCCGCATCCACGGCTCCTCGGGCACGACCGGCAAGCCGACCGTGGTCGGCTACACGAAGAAGGACATCGACACCTGGGCCGATCTCATCGCCCGCTCGATCTACGCCTCCGGCGGCCGCCCCGGCGACATCGCCCATATCGCCTACGGCTACGGCCTCTTCACCGGCGGCCTCGGGGCGCATTACGGCGCGGAACGCCTCGGCTGCACAGTGGTGCCGATCTCGGGCGGCATGACCGAACGGCAGGTCACGCTGATCCAGGACTTCAAGCCCCGGATCATCATGGTCACGCCCTCCTACATGCTCTCTATCCAGGACGAGTTCCGCCGTCAGGGCCTCGACCCGCGCGAGAGCTCGCTCGAGGTCGGCATCTTCGGCGCCGAGCCCTGGACGAACGCGATGCGCCAGGAGATCGAACACGCATTCGCCATGGACGCGGTCGACATCTACGGCCTCTCCGAGATCATGGGCCCCGGCGTCGCCAACGAATGCGTCGAGACCAAGGACGGGCTGCACATCTGGGAGGACCACTTCTACCCGGAGATCATCGACCCCGAGACCGGCGCGGTGCTGCCGGACGGCGAGATGGGCGAGCTCGTCTTCACGACCCTCACCAAGGAGGGGCTGCCGATGATCCGCTACCGCACCCGCGACCTCACCCGGCTCCTGCCGGGCACGGCGCGCTCGATGCGGCGGATGGAGAAGGTCACCGGCCGCTCCGACGACATGATCATCCTGCGCGGCGTCAACGTCTTTCCGACCCAGATCGAGGAGCAGATCCTGAAATGCGCCGGTCTCGCGCCGCATTTCCAGATCGAGCTGGTCCGCGAAGGGCGGATGGACGGCATGATCGTCCATGTCGAAGCCAACGCGGCGGCCGCCGCGCCGGAAGCCCGCGCCGCCTCGGCGAAGGAACTCGCCCATCACATCAAGAGCGTCGTCGGGGTCTCGACGAAGATCGACGTCTGCGCGCCCGACGGCGTGGCCCGCTCCGAGGGCAAGGCGAAGCGGGTTCTGGACAACCGCGCCAAAGCATGATGAGTTGACCGGCCAGACGGACAACTAATTCTCGGGAGGGGCCCGCGCGGGCCTCTCCCTTTTGGGCGTTTCCGCGCCCCCGCGTAAGGACGATACCCACCATGGCACGGACCCGCGCCAGCGATTTCGAGGAAAAGCAGCAGGGCATTCTGGAGGGCGCCGCCGCCGTCTTCGCCGAGCAGGGCATGGACAAGGCCTCGATGGCGCAGATCGCGAGCCATTGCCACGTCTCAAAGGCCCTGCTCTACCACTACTATCCGAGCAAGGACCAACTCATCTTCGCGATCATCCACGGCCATCTGGTGGAACTCGAAGCAGCGGTCGCGCTGTCGGTCGATCCCGCGCTGCCACCAGAGGAACTGCTCGGCCAGATGGTCGGCGTCGTGCTGGAGAAATATCGCGGCGCCGACGACGCGCACCGCGTCCAGCTCATCGGCGCCGGCACGCTCTCGGAGGAGCAGCGGGCCGAGATCCAGGCGGTGGAGCGCAAGATCGTGCGCCATTTCTCGACCGTGATCCGCGCGATCAACCCCGCGCTCGACCGGCCCGATCGTCCGCTGCTGATGCCGGTCACGATGTCGCTCTTCGGAATGATGAACTGGGTCTACATGTGGTTCCGCGACGGCGGCGCCATCAGCCGCGCCGATTACGCCGGCGTCGCCACGACGCTGATCCTGCGCGGCATCCGCGAGGTGCGCTAACTGCGCGAGGCTCAGTCCCCGAGCTTGCGCCGCTCGACGCTCAGCGGCTCATGCGCGGGAGCGCGTGCGCGGCGGCGGTCCGGCTCCGGCGCGGCGAGCGGCTCGGCCCGCGCGAGCTTGTCCCGCGCCTCGAGCGCGAGGCGCTGGTAGACGCCCGTGCCCCTGGTCTTCCAGGCAACCTCCTCGTCCGAAAGCTGGCGCACGACCTTCGCGGGCGAGCCGAGCGCGAGGGCGCGCGGCGGGATCCGCGCCCCGGCCTTCACGAAGGCCATCGCCCCGACGATCGCCTCGGCGCCGACCTCGGCCTCGTCCATCACCACCGCGTTCATCCCCACCATCGCGTTCCGCCCGATCCGGCAGCCGTGCAGCACCGTGCCATGGCCGATATGGCCGGAAGGCTCGACCACCACCCCGAGGTTCGGGAAGGCATGCACCACGCATGTCTCCTGCACATTGGCCCCCGCCCCGATCTCGATCCGGCCGAAGTCGCCGCGCAGCACGCACTGCGGGCCGACATAGACGCCGGGGCCGATGATGACATCGCCGATCACCGTCGCGTCCGGATGGACAAAGGCGGAAGGATCGACCACGGGGATGATCCCGTCCCACGACCAGATGCCCATGCGTTCATCTCCCTCTCAGCCTCGGGGGCGGAGGGGCGGGGCGAAGGGGCAACCCTTCCGCCTCGCCCCCGCCGGCTCACGCCTCCGGAGGCCAGGTCTTCGCGACCATCGTGAGCACGTCGTATTGCGCGACGGTCTCGCCCTTCTGGTTCGTCACCTGACAATCCCAGCGCACCTCGCCATGATCGGCGCTGGCGCGGGGGTTGATCTCCTTCGCGGTCAGCCGGACGCCGAGCGTGTCGCCGGGATAGACCGGCGTCAGGAACCGCAGGTTGTCCACGCCGTAGTTCGCGAGCACCGGACCTGGCGCCGGATCGACGAAGAGCCCGGCGGCGAAGGAGACGATCAGGTAACCATGCGCCACCCGGCCGTCGAAGAACGGATTGGCCCGGGCAGCCGCCTCGTCCATATGCGCGTAGAAGGTGTCGCCGGTGAATTCGGCGAAATGCTCGATGTCTTCGAGCGTCACTTCCCGGGTCGCGGTCACGAGCTGGTCGCCGATCCGAAGCTCCGCGAGTGACTTGCGGAACGGATGCGCGCCGCCAGTCTCCGCGTCCGCGCCCTCGATCCAGCGGCCGGTGACGGCCGAGAGCAGGCGCGGCGCGCCCTGGACGGCGGTGCGCTGCATGTAGTGCTTCACGCCCCGCATGCCGCCCATTTCCTCGCCGCCGCCCGCGCGGCCCGGGCCGCCGTGGACGAGGACCGGAAGCGGCGAGCCGTGGCCGGTCGAGGATTTCGCGCTCAGCCGGTTGCCGATCAGCACCCGCCCATGGAACGGCGCGAGCCCGAGCACGACTTCCTCGGCAACCGCCTTGTCGTCGGTGAAGACCGAGGCGACCAACGAGCCCCGGCCGCGCTTGGCGAGCGCCACGGCCTCGTCGAGATCGTCATAGGGCATCACGGTCGAGACCGGGCCGAAGGCTTCGACGTCGTGGATCGCGCTCTTGGAGAGCGGGTTCTCGGCGTAGAGCACCACCGGATGGAGGAAGGCGCCTTTCTCGACGTCACCCGAGTTCACTCGCACCTCGTCGGGATTGCCCGCGACGATCTCGGCCTCCCGCTGCAATTCGCGGATGCGCTCGCGCACCTCGCGCCGCTGGTCGAGGCTCGCGAGCGGTCCCATCCGGGTCGCCTCGTTGGCCGGATCGCCGAGCGCGGTCTTGCCGAGCCGGTCGCCGAGCGCCGCCACCAGCGCCTCTGTGAAGGCGCGCGGCGCGATCACGCGGCGGATCGCGGTGCATTTCTGCCCCGCCTTCGCCGTCATCTCGCGCGCGACTTCCTTCACGAAGAGGTCGAATTCCGGCGTGCCCGGCCCCGCGTCGGGGCCGAGGATCGCGGCGTTCAGGCTGTCCGCCTCCATCGTGAAGCGGACGGAGTTCTCCACGATCGCGGGGCTGGTCTTGAGCTTCCGCCCGGTCCAGGCCGATCCGGTGAAGGTCACGACGTCCTGCTCGGCCACATGGTCGAGCAGATCCCCCGTGGAGCCCGCGATGAGCTGGATCGCGCCCTCTGGCAGGATGCCGGACTCGACGATCCGGCGGACCACCAGTTCGGTCAGATAGGCGGTCTGGCTCGCCGGCTTCACGATCGAGGGCATGCCGGCGATGAAGGTGGGTGCCACCTTCTCCAGCATCCCCCAGACCGGGAAGTTGAAGGCGTTGATGTGCACCGCCACGCCTTCGAGCGCCGTCAGGATATGCTGCGCCGAGAAGGAATTGTCGCGCGACAGCGGCTCGACGTCGCCATCGATGAGAACGCGCGTGTTCGGCAGTTCCCGCCGGGCCTTCGAGGCATAGGAGAGCAGCGTGCCCGCGCCCCCCTCGATGTCGATCCAGCCGTCAGCCCGCGTCGCGCCGGTGGCGAGGCTCTCGGCGTAGAACTCCTCCTTGAGCTCCATGAGCTTCAGGCCGAGCGCCTTCAGCATCAGCGCCCGCTCGTGGAAGGAGAGCTTGCGCAGCTTCGGGCTCACCACCTCGCGGCCATAAGCCAGCGCGGCGGCGAAATCGGCGCCGGAGGAATCGATCGTGGCGACGGGCGCGCCGGTCGCGGCGTTGAGGAGCGTCTGGGCCTTGCCCGCGCCCTTCACCCATTCGCCGCCGAGATAGCTCCGGAGTTCGCGGGGCTTCGTTGTCACGTCAACGGTCATGGTCCTCTTCCTCAGTCGAGGCCGAGCGGCGCGAGCGCGCGCTGAACCGAAGTGGTCCAGTCGGCGAGCAGCGCCTCGTTCGGGCGGTGGCGAAGGCCGAAGCGCCGCAGCGTCTCGTACCGGGCGGAATTCTGCGCGCCGAAACTGTCGGCGACCCTCGGGCGCCAGTAGGCGATCGAGGCCTTCGCGGCCGCGCGGCCTTCCTCGGTCGCGGCGATCTCGGCGAGGCCGGTCAGGCCAAGCTCGGTGTGGCGCTTCTCGCGCGGGGCGATCTCGCGGAGCACCTCGGCGAGCGGCGCGTAGGAGACCTTGCCCATCTCCTCGAGCGTCACGGCGGCGGCGAGGCCCTGGAGCACGTTCATCACCACCGCGTCCACCCAGCCCGAGATCGGGTAGTGAAAGACGGCGAGACGGAGGTCGTCGCCATGGCGCGCCCGGCCGAGCTCCGCGTCGCGCGGCAGCCGGTCGGCCCAGGGGTGATGCGCGGCGTAACGCCCCTCGTCGGCGCCGAAATCGCCCATCAGATCGAGCACCCGGCCCGCGTGATCGGCCTTTTCGAGCGTGATCCGGCTCGCCGCGATCCGCGCCGTGATCCCCGGCGCCGCGTTCACCGTGTCGGCGAAGCCCGCCGAGGCCGCGAGCTCGCTGTCGACGAAGCTCGCCATCAGCCGCAGCAGCTCGCCCCGGTAACGGGGGGGCACGTTCGCGGGCGAGGTGAGCTGGCCGCCCCGCGCGAGATAGTCCTCGATCGGCATCGCGGCCGGTTCGGTCGTATCGGTCATCTCTCCCTCCCTCACTGGTCGTAGCTGACGACGACCTTGTCGCTCAGAGGGAAGCACTGGCAGGTCAGCACATAGCCCTGCTTCACTTCGTAATCCTCGAGCGCGTGGTTGATGGCCATCTCGGTCTCGCCTTCCAGCACCTTGGCGCGGCAGGTCGAGCAGACGCCGGCCTTGCAGGCATAGGGCGCGTCGATATTGGCCTCGAGCGCCGCGTCGAGCAGGCTCACCCCCGCCTTCGGCATCCGGAAGCTCCGGGTCGCGCCGTCGAGCGTCACCGTCGCCTCGGTCGAATTCGAGGTCGAGACCTCGGCCGAGACCACGCGCTTCTTCGCCCGCCCCGGCTGGCCGGAGGCGAAGAGCTCGAACTTGATCTGCTCTTCCGAGAGCCCGTGCTCCTTCAGGGCACCGGCGATCGCGAGCATCATCGGCTCCGGCCCGCAGATGAAGGCGGTGTCGATGCTGGGCAGGTCGATCCAGGACTTGAACAGCGCCCCGCATTTGGCCGCGTCCACCCGACCCGTGAAAAGGTCGATGTCCTGCGCCTCGGATTCGAGCACATGGATGATCGAGAGCCGCCCGAGATAGCGGTTCTTCAGATCGTCGAGTTCCTCGCGGAACATGATCGAGCTGATCTGCCGGTTCGCATAGACTAGGGTGAAGGTCGAGGCGGGCTCCGCCGCGAGCACCGTCTTGATGATCGAGAGCACCGGCGTGATGCCCGAGCCGCCGGCGAAGCCGAGATAGTTCCGCGCCGCGTCGGGATCGAGCGCGGTGAAGAACCGGCCCATCGGCGGCATGGCCTCGATCGTGGCGCCGGCCCGGAGCTCCTCGTTCGCCCAGGTCGAGAAGGCGCCGCCATCGACGCGCTTGATGCCGACCTGAAGGAAACCGTCGTCCTTGCCCGCGCAGATCGAATAGCTGCGGCGGAGCTCGTCCTCGTCGAACCTGCGGCGGAAGGTCAGGTACTGGCCTTGGGTGAAATCGAACAGCGCGGCGTCCTCGTCGCGCGGCTTGAGGGTGACGACGACGGCGTCGCGCGTTTCCTTGCGGACGTCGACGACATCGAGGGAATGGAAGCGTGCCATTTCTTTGTCTCCGGTCCGCTCAGATGCACTTGAAGTAGTCGAAGGGTTCGAGGCAGTCGTCGCAGCGATAGCTCGCCTTGCAGGGGGTCGAGCCGAACTGACTGACCTTGCTCGTATGCGACGAGCCGCAGCGCGGGCAGGCCACCACGCGGTTGCCGCCTGCGAGGCGGTCGATCCGCCCCATCAGCCGCCCGTCCGCCGCCGTGCCATCGATCGGCGGCGCGATCCCGTAGGCGCGCAGCTTCTCGCGGCCCTCCGCGCTGATCCAGTCGGTGGTCCAGGGCGGCGAGATCTGGCGCTTCAGGCGCAGCTTCCCGATCCCCTTGCCCCTGAGCGCCGTCTCGATATCGAGATTGATGATCGAGGTGGCGGGGCAGCCGGTATAGGTCGGCGTCACTGTGACGACGAGCGTGTCGTCGTCCCAGGCGACATCGCGGATGATGCCGAGATCGGTGAGCGAGATCACCGGGATCTCCGGATCCGGGACATGGCTCAGCCAGTCCCAGACCTCGGCGGTGCTGGGTTGGGTCGCTGTCATCATCGGATCCCGTCCTACCAGGAGCTGCCGGGATAGGCGCGCTGCAGGAACTGCATCTCGGCGAGGATGTAGCCGAGGTGCTCGGTATGGACGCCGCGCTTGCCGCCCTTGTGGGCGAAGGTCGAGGCGGGCACCGCGAGCGTCGCCTGTTCCAGCACGTCGCGCACCGTCGCTTCCCAGGCCGCGCGCAGGCTCTCCGGATCCGGGGCGATCCCGGCCTCCGCCACGGCGCGATCCTTCTCGTCGGCGGTGAACATCTCGCCGGTATAGGCCCAGAGCGCCTCGAGCGCCTCGCGCATCCGCCGGTTGCTCTCCTCGGTCCCGTCGCCGAGCCGGATCACGAGATCCGACGAGCGTTCGAGATGATAGGCCACTTCCTTCAGCGCCTTGGCCGCGATCTCGCCGACCCGGGCGTCGGTCGAGGCCGCGAGCGCGTTCAGCAACTCGAAATGCCAGGCGTCGAACAGGAACTGGCGCATGAGCGTATGGCCGAAATCACCGTTGGGCCGCTCGACGAGCAGCAGGTTGCGGAAGTCCCAGGCGTCGCGCAGATAGGCGAGATCGTCCGCCGTGCGCCCCTTGCCCTCGACCTCGGCCGCGAGGCCGAGCCACATCTGGGTCTGGCCGATCAGGTCGAGCGCGACATTGGCGAGCGCGATGTCCTCCTCGAGCGCCGGCGAATGCCCGCACCATTCGGAGACGCGGTGCCCGAGGATCAGCGTGGTATCGCCGAGCCGGAGCAGGAATTCGAGGAAGGCGTCCTGATCCACATCCGGGGTCGGGATCTCGGTGTGATGGGAGTGAGCCGCCGCCTCGCGCGCGAGCTCCGCCACATCGGGCGTGTTCATGTCGGGAAGCGAGGGCATCTCACATATGCCCCACTTCTTCGGGGATGTCGTAGAAGGTCGGGTGACGGTAGACCTTCGAATTCGCCGGCTCGAACAGCGGACCCTTATCCGACGGGCTCGACGCGGTGATCGCGGCCGAGGGCACCACCCAGATCGACACGCCCTCGTTGCGGCGGGTGTAGACGTCGCGGGCATTGTTGATCGCCATCTCGGCGTCCGGCGCGTGCAGGCTGCCCACATGGCGGTGGTTCAGCCCGTGCTGGCCCCGGATGAAGACTTCCCAGAGCGGCCATTCCTTGGACATTGCAATCTCCCTAAACTCGGGCCGCGCCTTCGGGCGGCGCTTTCCTGGCTTTTATTCGGCGGCGAGCGGCGCCTTGCGGGCGGCCGCCTTCTCGGCGTGGGCGACAAGCCCCTCGCGGAACCAGGCGCCGTCGTCCCAGGCCTTCACCCGGGCGCCGAGCCGGTCCTTGTTGCAGGGGCCGTTGCCCGCGATCACGTCGAAGAATTCCGACCAGTCCGGCTCGGAGAAGTCATAGCCGCCCTTCTCCTCGTTCCACTTCAGCTCCGGATCGGGGATGGTCAGCCCGAGATACTCGGCCTGCGGCACGGTCTGGTCGACGAACTTCTGCCGAAGCTCGTCATTGGTGTTCATCTTGATCTTCCAGGCCATCGACTGCGCCGAATGCACCGAGTCCTTGTCGGACGGACCGAACATCATCAGCGACGGATACCAGAGCCGGTTCAACGCATCCTGCGCCATCGCCTTCTGCTGGGGCGTCCCCGCGCACATCTTCATCATCACGGCGTAGCCCTGCCGCTGGTGGAAGCTCTCCTCCTTGCAGATCCGGATCATCGCCCGGGAATACGGCCCGAAGGAGGTCCGCTGCAGCGGCACCTGATTCATGATCGCCGCGCCATCGACCAGCCAGCCGACCGCGCCCATGTCGGCCCAGGTCAGCGTCGGATAGTTGAAGATGGACGAGTATTTCATCTTGCCCCTGTGCAGGAGCTCCATCAGCTCGTCGCGGCTCACGCCCAGCGTCTCCGCCGCGCAGTAGAGATAGAGCCCGTGCCCCGCCTCGTCCTGGACCTTGGCGAGCAGGATCGCCTTGCGCTCCAGCGTCGGCGCGCGGGTGATCCAGTTGCCCTCCGGGAGCTGGCCCACGATCTCGGAATGCGCGTGCTGACCGATCTGGCGGATCAGCGTCTTGCGATAGCCCTCCGGCATCCACTCCTTGGGCTCGATCTTCTCGCCCCGGTCGATGCGCTCCTGAAAGGCGCGTTCCTCGGGGCTCATCTCCTCGGGCTTCTTCAGGCCGTCGGTCTGGACCAGCTGGGCATACATGGGCTTTCCTCCTCAGACGCGCTCGATGATCGCGGCGATCCCCTGCCCCACGCCGATGCACATGGTGCAGAGCGCGTAGCGGCCGCCGCGGCGGTGCAGCTCGTACATGGCGGTGGTGACCAGCCGCGCTCCCGACATGCCGAGCGGGTGGCCCATCGCGATCGCGCCGCCATTGGGGTTAACATGCTCCGCGTCGTCGGGCAGGCCAAGCTCCCTCAGCGTGGCGAGCCCCTGCGCCGCGAAGGCTTCGTTGAGTTCGACCACGTCCATCTGGCCGATCGTGAGGCCGGCGCGCGCCAGCACGCGCTTCGCCGCCGGTGCCGGGCCGATGCCCATGATCCGGGGCTCGACGCCCGCCGCCGCCATCGCGACCACCCGCGCCTTCGGCGTCAGCCTATGCGACTTCGCCGCCGCCTCGGAGGCGACGACGAGCGCCGCGGCGCCGTCATTGACGCCCGAGGCATTGCCCGCCGTCACGCTCAGGTCGGGTCCGTTGACGCCCCGGAGCTTCGCCAGCGTCTCGACCGTGGTGCCGGGGCGCGGATGTTCGTCGGTATCGACCACGATCGGATCGCCCTTCCGGGGCGTGATCGTCACCGGCGCGATCTCGTCGCGGAACTTGCCCGCCTTCTGGGCCGCCTCCCAGCGCGCCTGGCTGCGCGCGGCGAAGGCGTCCTGATCGGCGCGGGAAACATTGTAATCGGCCGCCACGTTGTCGGCGGTCTGTGGCATCGAGTCGACGCCGAATTCCTGTCTCATCCTCGGATTGACGAAACGCCAGCCGATCGTCGTGTCATAGACCGCGTTGGCGCGCGAGAAGGCGCTCTCGGCCTTCGGCATCACGAAGGGGGCGCGCGTCATGCTCTCGACGCCGCCGGCGAGCATGAGATCGGCGTCGCCCGCCCGGATCGCCCGCGCCGCCTGTCCGACCGCGTCCATGCCCGAGCCGCAGAGCCGGTTGATCGTCGTGCCCGGGACCGCGACCGGCAGCCCCGCCAGCAGCACGGCCATCCGGCCGACATTGCGGTTGTCCTCGCCCGCCTGATTGGCGCAGCCGTAGATCAGATCGTCCACCTCTTCCCAGCGAACGCCGGGATTGCGCTCCATCAGCGCCTTGAGCGGTATCGCCGCCAGATCGTCGGCGCGCACACTCGCGAGAGCTCCCGCGTAGCGTCCGATCGGGGTCCTGACCGCGTCGCAGATAAAGGCTTCCGCCATCCGTTTCCCTCCCCGGGTGAGTCGTCTGTTTGGTTGTCACGACATTAGCCGACCGTTCGGTCAATGTATAGCGAAAAATGTCACACTGATCGTCGAAACCGTGGACATCATGTGACGCTTTTGAAAAGCTTGGGTTGCCTGGCCGAGGGAGGGATCATGATCGACGCGGCGACGGCCGAACCGGCGGCCGTTCTCACCGCCTGGCGCTACGAGGCGGCGCGGATCAGCGCGGCCGCCGTCGTCGTCACGCTCTATGGGGACGTGGTCGCGCCTCGGGGCGGCGAGCTCTGGACCGGGAACATCATAGAGACGCTGGCGATGGCCGGGATCACCGAGACGCGTGTGCGGACCGCGCTGAGCCGGCTCGTCGCCGCCGGTCAGCTCGAGGGTGCGAAAGTGGGCAGGCGCAGCTACTATCGCCTGACGCCGGCGGCGGAGCGGGAGTTCGCCCTTGCCGCGCGACTCATCTACGCGCCCGTCGAGCCGCCGCCCCAACGCGGCTGGCATCTCGTGCTGCTACCCGACGGCGAGCGAGAGACCCACGCCCCGGCGCTCGCCCGCGCGCGCTTCGGCTTCGCCCTCCCCCAGCTCGCGGTGCTGCCCGACCGGGGGGAGCCGCTCCCGCCCCTGCCCGGGACGCATTTTCGCGCCACCACGGCCGACGATTTCGCCCTCGCCAGGGCCTGGCAGCTCGACGCCCTGGCGGAGCGGACACGGCGTTTCATCGACTTCTTCGCGGGTCTCGAAGCCCGCGCCGCCACGCCGGACCAAGCCTTGGGCCTGCGGCTCGCGCTGACTCACGCTTTCCGGGAAATCGCGCTGCGCGACCCCCACCTGCCGCCCGGGCTGCTGCCAGCCGACTGGCCCGGCTCCGCCGCGCGCCGTCTCTTCGTCGAGCTCTATCTCGCCCTGTCCCCCGCCACCGAGGAGATCATCTCCACCCGCTTCAAAGACCGCGTCGGCCCGCTCCGGCCGAACCGCGAGCGCCTCGACCGGAGGATCCGCGACCTCAAGGGCGAGCCGCTCACGGAGTGAGGGGCATTCGGTTCCATGGCGAACCTCCCGGCGCGACCGAGGTAGCAGGGGCGGACCGCCTCCTCGGCGCCGCGGCGCTTTCTGGCCACTGGGTGCCACAAACCGCTGTCCGGTCCGCCTTTCTCTAATATCTGGTAAGTCCATGCGCGCCTTCAAACCTCGGACCGGCCGCCGCTCGAATATACACGAGCGCGCCGGCTCGATCGAAAAATTCACGGCCGCGCCGACGTCCCCCATCGGCGGAACGCCGCAAGCTCCACGCCAGCGGAAATTCCCCCAGGCGCCCGACGGAGCGCGCGAGCGTCAGCCTTACCCAGGAGCGGCGCCCGGGGGCTCTCCGGTTGTCAAACGAACTGGGGATTTGACCCCGTTGCCGCGCCGAAGAACTGACCCCTGTTCATGATGCTAAGCAGATGATCGAGGGGCGGGTGGTCAACCAGCGCCGTATTATCGCGTCACCGCCTGGAGTAGCGCGAGATCCTTCGCCTTCGACGCCCTGCACGGGATCGGGCTGGTGCGCTCGGTCACGCCGGCGGGCCGCGCCCGCGTCTACAACCTCGCAGTCCATGAAGATGAAAGCTACACAGCCGATGGAATCGCCGTCCACAATTGCCAGCCTTTCAGCGCGACAGGCGGCGGCCTCGGGTTTGATGACGAGCGGCATCTCTGGCCCGCCGTCTTCCATCTCGTCGACACCCTCCGCCCTGACCTCGTCCTTGGCGAGCAGGTTGCGAGCGCGGCCGGGCTCCGCTGGCTCGATCTTGTTTCGGCTGACCTGGAGGGAGCGGGCTACGCCGTCGGGGCGCTCGATCTGTGCGCTGCGGGCTTCGGCCCGGCATGGGGGGAGGGGAGCGACGCGCAAGTCCTCCGGGCCGCGCTTCGCACTTGTCCCGATCCCATGGTCGCCTGGGACCTGCGCGATTTTGCCGATTGGGCTGACCGGAACCTCGTGGTGGGCGGCGCTCACGCCCGGAGCCGGCTCTACTGGTGCGGCCGCGCCAGGCGGGGCGATTCCGGGGACGCCAGGCGTGTCCGGGCTCTGGCCGCCGCGGAGCTGGCCGACGCCCCGGGCGAGCGACGGCGCGAAGAACGTCCGGACCCGCGAGGGCGCGCTCCGGGAGATCGCCCGGAAGGGCGCGCCGCGGGATCTGGCCTCGGTGGCGGTGATCACCAGCGGCTTGCCGGAGAGGACGGCTGCGTCCGGCCGGCTGAGCCCGGAGCTTTCCCGCTGGCTCATGCGTATCCCGGCCGCCTGGGACGCCTGCGCGCCTACGGCAACGCCCTCGACGCCGCGACCGCGCAGGCCTTCGTCGAAGCGGTGACGGCCGAGCTCGCCGGCTAGGCCAGCGCCTCCGCCACCATCTCGGGGTGGCGCGCGATCACCCGGACATAGGCCACCGCGAAGTCCGGCGCGGTCGCGCGCGCCTGCTCCCAGTCGCGCAGGGTGCCGACCGGAACCCGGAACCGCTTCGCGAACTCGACCTGCGACAGGCCGAGGGCGGTGCGCGTCCGGCGGATCAGCCGGGCGCGCTGGCCGCGCTCCATCCCTTCCCCGGTCACGTCGAAATCTTCGGGATCGGTCGGGTCAGCGGGCATCATGATATGATCTCTCCTCACCTCTGTTGCTCCTTCTCACCGAAATGAAGCGGGGCAGGTCGTCCCACCAGACGAACAGGGCGGTAAACAGCTTCTCGTCCACGATGCCCACGACCTTGAACCTCTCCTCGCCGTCCATCTCGCGGATCGACGGGAGATCAGGTGGTCCTTATCCTCGAAGATCCGGTCGCCGAAGATCAGCGGGAGGCCGTGCCGTTTCCGGTTGATGGCGTCCTTCTTGGGGTCGAACCTGTCTGCCATGCCTCGGATTGTACGGGAATTCCGCATATGATACAACGCAAGAATTACGGGATGCCCGTAGGATCGGCACGGTGAGCTCCGCCGGCGCGGTGGCGCCGAGCGGTCAGGGGCGGAACAGGCGGCGCTTCGCGAGGTCCGCCCTGAGTTCGGCGAACTCGGCCCGGAGCTCCCCGAGCGTTTCCGCGGGGGGAGCTTGTCGCCATGATCGACCAGGGCCATCTCGTCCGGCATATGGGTGTAGACGAGGATCCACCCCGCCATGCCCTTGATCACATAGGCGCCGTCGATGAAGACGCTGTCGTCGAAGGCGTGATGCGTCACGCGAAGGACCGGCCCGCCGGCCGGAACACCGGCGCCGGAAACCGCGCCCCCTCGTCCGCCTCGCGATCGAGCGCGAGGAGGAGCGCGCCCATCTGCGCCGCGAGAAGTCCGAACGCTTCCGCCGCGCCGCCCCCCGAAGGCGAGCCGCCCGGCGCGGCGAAGATCGCCCCGACGAGTTCGCTCCGCGCGAGCATCGGCACGCCGATCTGACTCTGCGCGTCCGCGAGTCCCGGCGGCGGTATCTCCGCCGCGCCGGGCGGCTGCTCGCGGATCGCCGCGCCGAAACGGCGGAGCCGGCTCATGTCGCTCAC
Source organism: Amaricoccus solimangrovi (assembly GCF_006385685.1). Taxonomy (GTDB): domain Bacteria; phylum Pseudomonadota; class Alphaproteobacteria; order Rhodobacterales; family Rhodobacteraceae; genus Amaricoccus; species Amaricoccus solimangrovi. Next base: position 42,037 of record NZ_VFRP01000005.1, read on the forward strand.
CTTTACGACCCGGCGCGCCCGCGCCGCGCCGCGCCGCCCGCGATCCCTTCCCCGAGCTCCACCTCGGAGCCGGCGCCCGAGGCCGGGTAGCTTGCGACCGTCACCAGCGCCGACCGGCGGGATCGCGCTGAAAGAAGATGGCCGGCGCAAGGGAAACTCGCCTGCGCGCGGCCTCCCCCCGCTGTCCCCGGGGGTGCGACCCGAACACCCGGCCGCCGATCGAGCGCGCGATCCGACCGGTTCGTCGGCTCCTGGCGGCCGTCCGCGCGGGTGCTTGGCGGGTGAAGTCCGGCATCGAAGCCGTCAAGGCCGGGATCGCGACCGACCGCGTGGTGGCAACATAGCGCTCAATCAGCGCCCTGGCAGATGTAGGCGCAAAGTTAGAATGTCGCACCTGAGCAAAGTAGAATGTCAGGCTTCCCTTCCGGAATCGAGGAATTGGGGGCTGGACATGGTGCTGGTGCTGATGAGCGAGCGCGAGTTGAACCGGATCGAGGTGCTTTCGCGGATTGCCGACGGCAGCCTGTCGGTGGCCGGGGCGGCGACGCTGCTGGCGTTGAGCCCGCGACAGGTGCACCGGTTGATGCGCGCGTTCCGGCAGGACGGCGCGTTGTCGGTTCGGCACAAGGCCCGGGATCGACGCTCGAACCACCGGATCCGCGATGGCGTGCGCGACTACGCCCTGGCGCTGATCCGGGAGCAGTATGCCGACTTCGGACCGACGCTTGCCGCGGAGATGCTGGGCCGGCATCACGGCCTGGGGGTTTCCCGCGAGACCGTGCGCGGCTGGATGACGACCGCCGGCCTCTGGCTTCCGAGAGCTGAGCGGCGGCGGCTGCATCGGCCGCGGCTGCGCCGCGAGGCCGTGTGCGAGCTGATCCAGATCGACGGCTCCGCTCACCGCTGGTTCGAGGACCGCGGTCCGGCCTGCACGCTGCTCGTCTTCATCGACGACGCGACGAGCGCGCTGATGCAGCTGCGTTTCGTGCCGGCGGAGAGCACCTTCGCCTATTTCGAGGCGCTCGAACACTATCTGCGGGCGCATGGCCGACCGGTGGCGTTCTACTCCGACCGGCACTCGGTCTTCCGTGTGGCGGCCGAGGAGGCCAGAAGCGGTCACGGCATGACGCAATTCGGCCGCGCGTTGAACGAGCTCAACATTGAGATCCTGTGCGCGGCGTCGAGCCAGGCCAAGGGCCGTGTCGAACGGGCGAACCGCACGCTGCGGGACCGCCTGGTCAAGGAGCTGCGTCTCGCCGGCGTCTCCGACATCGCTTCGGGCAACGCCTTCCTCCCGGCCTTCACCGAGCGGTTCAACCGGCAGTTCGCCACGCCCCGGTCCGGCCGGACAACCTGCACCGGTCCCTGAACGTGGAACCCGACCGGCTGCGCGAGATCCTGTGCTAGCGCGACCAGCGCCATGTCAGCCAGCAGCTGAGCTTCAATTACGAACGGCGCAAGGTCATGCTCGAGGTCAACTGCTCGAGGTCAACGACGTGACCCGCAGCCTGGCCGGTCAGTATGTCGATACCTACGTCTTCCCGGACGGCCGCCTCGGCCTCGACTGGCCTCGCCCTGCCCTGCACCGTCTTCGATAAGCACCAGCGCGTCACCCACGCCGCCATCGTCGAGAGCAAGCATCTCGGCGCCGTCCTTGCCTACATCAAGGAGCAGCAGGAAAAGGCGCCGCCGGCACCGCTCCCGGCCGTCGGCAAGCAGCGTACCAGCTATACCCCGACTGGCAGGAAGTCCCCGGGCCGAAAGACCTTTGTCGACCAGATCGCCGCGCAACGACCCAACGCGGCCGCAGACGCGGCCCGCGCGGGGCCGGCCAGCCCTCCGATACTTGAGGTCTCCGGCCTGGCCGGCCCCGCTCCGCCACCGCCAGAGTGACATTTCTACTTTGCGGGCCTGCGGACATTCCAACTTGGTTGCAACAGCAGACGTCCTCACCTCGCAATGGGGATGCTGGCGGGCTCATGTTTGCCAGGCGCCAAGCATACCTTCATCTCGCAATCTTCCGACCCGAGTTGTCCTTCCGGTCGGACCTTCGCTACGAACGTTTTTTTGCGCGCTCCAGTAGGCGTGGCTTTCCCGCCGCAGGAGCTCATACGATGCGATTCGCTCGCGCGCGTCCGCGCCTCCCTGCGCGACCAGCAGTGCGATCAGCGTTTCAATGAGGGCGGTCGCGCCCGCGTAGCACCCGAAATGATGCGTCGACAGCACCGACGCGATCAGCGTCTCGTCGGCGCTGAACTCGGGCGCGACGATCTCGCTGTCCGAGATCAGCACCAGCTTCACGCCCCGCCGGCGCGCGAAGGCGCAGGCTTCGATCGTCTCGCGCGAATAGGGTGTGAAGGTGATCGCGATCATCACGTCGCCTTCACCCGCCGAATTCAGTTCGTCGATGGCCGAGCTCACATGACGCGGGATCAGCTGGAGGCTCGGCAACGCCATGCGCCCGACATAGTGGAAGTAATAGGCCATGGCGTAGCTCGCGCGCACCGCCGTCAGGTAGACCGTGCGCGCCTCGAGCAACAGCGAGACCACGCGACCGATCTTCTCCGGGGTCTGGCGGTCGAGGGTCCGGCGCACGATCGCCATCGCGTTCAGCGCGGCCTCGGCCTGCGCCTCGCCCAGGGGACCGCTTGCCCTGAGATTCCGGAGCCACGCGTCGTCTTCACCGGCCGCCGGCGCCGAGACCAGGGCATGCCGGAACGGCTCGCGCATCTCCTCGTAGCTGGCGAAGCCCAGCCTTTCGGCCATGCGCACCAATGAGTTGGTGCTGACGCCGGCCTTGCGCGCCGTCTCGCGGATGGAGTCGAGTCCGAAGTCCGAAGGGTTGTCGACGACGTGCTTCGCCACGGCGCGCAGGCCGCGCGGCAGATCCGGCAGCATCGCCTTGAGATCCGTCAGCACCCGGGTTTTCAGCGTTGGATCCATGGATCGGCTTCTCCGAGGCAAGGCAGAACGTTTGTGATTTTTATTGATTGTTGACGGGAAATGTTTTTAGCGCAAGAGATTTCGGCATCGAAGCGCTCCGGCCCCCGCCGACCAGCCCCAGGACAACCATGGCCCAGACCTTGCCCTCCCACGCCTCCGTCGTCGTAATCGGCGGCGGCATCATGGGGTGCTCGACCCTCTACCACCTCGCAAAGATGGGCGTGACGGACGCGATCCTGATCGAGCGCAACAAGCTCACCTCGGGCACGACCTGGCATTCAGCGGCGCAGGTGCGCGCGCTGCGCCACTCGCGCAACCTGACCCGCATGATCCAGTATTCGGTGCAACTCTATTCGCAGCTCGAGAAAGAGACCGGCCAGTCTGTGGGCTGGATCCAGAAGGGGTCGCTCTCGATCGCGACCAATCAGGACCGTCTCACCCACATCAGGCGGCAGGAGGCGCTGGCCCATGCCTACGGGATCGACGCGCGCTCGATCTCGGCGGGCGAGGCGAAGGAGCGCTGGCCGCTGATGAACGCGGAGGACGTGCTGGGCGCGGTCTGGTCGCCCGACGACGGCCGCGTCTCGCCCTCGGACGTCTGCGCGGCGCTGGTGAAGGGGGCCAGGGGCCTCGGCGCGAGGATCTTCGAGGACACGGGCGTCACCGGCATCCTGACCGAGAACGGCCGGGTCAGGGGGGTGGAGACCGCGCGGGGGACCGTGATGTGCGACGCGATCGCGCTCTGCGCCGGCCTCTGGTCGCGCGAGGTGGGCGCGATGGCGGGGGCCGACGTGCCGGCGCTGGCCTGCGAGCATTTCTACCTGCTGACCAAGCCGATCGAGGGCATCGTCGGCAACACCCCCACGCTCTCGGACCACGACAGCCACCTCTACATCCGCGACGACAGCGGCGGGCTTCTGGTCGGCTGCTTCGAGCCGATGGGCAAGCCGATCGCCCCGGGCGTGCTGAACGAGAGCTTCTCGTTCGGCCTGCTGCCCGAGGACTGGGACCATTTCGAGCCGATGATGGAGCTGGCGCTGCGCCGCCTGCCCGCGCTCGAGACGGCGGAGGTGAAGATGCTGCTGAACGGCCCCGAGAGCTTCACGCCGGACGGCACCTTCATGCTCGGCGAGACCGCCGAGACGCGCGGGCTGTTCCTGGGCTGCGGCATGAACTCGGTCGGCATCGCCTCGGGCGGCGGCGCCGGCATGAACCTCGCACACGCGATCATCCATGGCCGCGCCGCCTATGACCTGAGCGAGGCCGATGCCAAGCGCTTCGCGCCGGTCTTCAACTCGGTCGAGCACCTGATGGCGCGCGCCCCCGAGATCCTCGGGACGCACTACGACATCGCCTTTCCCGGGAAGCAGCTGAAGACCGCGCGCGACCTGCGCGCCCTGCCGCTCGATGCCGAATACCGGGCCGCGAAGGCCCACATGGGCCAGTTCTACGGCTGGGAACGCCCGCTGTTCTTCGGCAAGACCGCCGAACCGGCGCCGCGTTTCGACCGCCCCGACTGGTTCGAGAACGTCCGCGCCGAGGTGACGGCCGCGCATGAGAAGGCCGCGATCTTCGACGCCTCGCCCTTCGGCAAGATCGACGTCGAGGGACCGGATGCCGAGGCCTACCTGATGAAGGTCTGCTCGGGCCGGATGGACCGGGCCCCGGGCGCGGTGATCTACACCGCCATGCTCAACGACCGCGGCACCTTCGAAAGCGACCTGACGGCGCAGCGCATCGCGGCCGATCACTACCGCCTCTTCGTCGGCGCGACGGCGATCAAGCGCGACCTGTCGTGGCTGAGGAACCACTCCGAGGGCTTCGCCGTCACCCTGACCGACACGACCGAAACCTATGCCGTGCTGGGACTGATGGGCCCCGAGGCCGCGCGCGTCGCTGCGGACTGCGGCGCGCCGGAGCTGGTGGACATCGGATACTACAGGCAGGCCGGTGCCCATATCGCCGGCAAGCATGTCCGCGCCGCGCGCATGTCCTACGTCGGCGAGGCGGGATGGGAGCTGACCTGCCGCGCCGAGAACGCGCCCGCGATCTATGCCGCGCTGACCGCGGCCGGCGCCGTGCCCGCGGGCATTTTCGCCCAGACCTCGATGCGGGTCGAAAAGGGCTTCTGCGCGATGGGCCACGAGCTGGACGGCGACGTGACGCCGGTCGCGGCGGGCCTCGACTTCGCGGCGCGCAAGTCGGGCGGCTTCATCGGGGCCGACGCGCTGGACGCCGAGCGTGCCAGGGGCGCGGGCTCGCTGATGGTGTCGCTTGTGCTCGACGACGTCGCGGCGGTGCCGCTGGGCCACGAGCCGGTCTATCTGGGCGACGAGATCGTGGCCAAGACCACCTCCGCCGCCTTCGGCTACCGGGTCGGCAAGCCGGTGGCGCTGGCCTTCTGCAAGACGCCGGTCGCCGACGGGACACGGGTGAAGGTCGACATCGCCCGCGCCCTCTTCGACGCGACGGTGATCGTGGGCCCTGCCTATGATCCGACCGGCGCGCGGATGAAGGGCTGACCCCGATGGCCCGCCCGCTGATCATGGTCGCCCCGAACGGCGCCCGGCGCGGGCGGGCCGATCACCCCGCCCTGCCGGTCACCCTTCGGCGGATCGTCGAGACCGCCGCCACATGTCACGCGGCCGGGGCCGACGCGCTGCACCTGCATGTGCGCGACGCGGAGGGACGGCATTCGCTCGACGCCGGCCTCTACCGCGAGACGCTGGCCGAAATCAGCCGCGCCGCGCCCGACCTGCGTCTTCAGATCACCACCGAGGCGGCCGGGATCTTCGACGTGCCGGCGCAGCTCGCCTGCCTCGAGCGGGTACGCCCGGCCTGGGCCTCGATCGCGGCGCGCGAGATCGCCCGCGACCCGGACCTCGCGCCGCGCGTCTACGCGCTCTGCGCCGACATGGGCATTGAGACGCAGCATATCCTCTACGACACCGGCGACGTCGCGCTCTTGGCCCGCTGGCGGGCGGAAGGCATCGTGCGCCCGAAGCAGGACAGCGTGCTCTATGTCCTCGGACGCTACGCGACGGGGCAGGTCTCGGACCCCGGCGATCTCGATCCCTTCCTCGCGGCCGATCCGGACCGCGACGACTGGATGGTCTGCGCCTTCGGCCCGGCCGAGCACGCCTGCCTCGCGCGCGCGGCGCGGCTCGGCGGCAAGCTCAGGGTGGGCTTCGAGAACAGCCTGACCCGCTCCGACGGCGCGCCCCATCGCGACAACGCCGCCTCCGTCGCCGACCTCCTGAGCCTCATCGAAGGGCAATGCCAATGAGCCACGTCTTCCCGCGCCACAGCCACGCCGCGCTGCCGACCGCCGTCGGCGGTGACGGCTGCTGGCTGATCGACGCCGACGGCAAGCGCTATTTCGACGGCTCGGGCGGGGCCGCCGTCTCCTGCCTCGGCCATTCCAACGCCCGCGTCACCGAGGCGATCAAGGCGCAGCTCGACAGGATCGCCTTCGCCCACACCGGCTTCTTCACCTCGGAGCCGGCCGAGGCGCTGGCCGACCTCCTCATCGCCAACGCGCCGGGCGATCTCGACCGGGTCTATTTCGTCTCGGGCGGGTCCGAGGCGGTCGAGGCGGCGATCAAGCTCGCGCGCCAGTTCCATCTGGAGAACGGGGAGCCGGAGCGGCGCCACCTGATCGCGCGGCGCCAGAGCTACCACGGCAACACTCTGGGCGCGCTCTCGGCCGGCGGTAACGAGTTCCGCCGCGCGCAGTTCGCGCCCCTGCTGGTCGGGATGAGCCATATCGCGCCCTGCTACGAATATGCCGAGCGGGCCGAGGACGAGACGCCCGAGGCCTATGGCCAGCGCGTCGCGAACGAGCTCGAGGCCGAGATCCTGCGGCTCGGCCCCGAGACCGTGATGGCCTTCATCGCCGAGCCGGTGGTGGGCGCGACGCTGGGCGCGGTGCCGGCGGTGCCGGGCTATTTCGCCCGGGTGCGCGAGATCTGCGACACCCACGGCGTGCTGCTGATCCTCGACGAGGTGATGTGCGGCATGGGCCGCGTCGGGCATCTCTTCGCCTGCGAGGCCGAGGGCATCGCCCCGGACATCCTCTGCGTCGCCAAGGGCCTCGGCGCGGGTTACCAGCCGATCGGCGCGATGCTCTGCGCGGGCCGGATCCATGACACGATCGCGGCCGGGAGCGGTTTCTTCCAGCACGGCCACACCTATGTCGGCCATCCCGTCGCGACCGCCGCCGGCCTCGCCGTCGTGAGCGAGATCCTCGAGCGCGACCTCGTCCCCCAGGTCCGGGCGCGCGGCGCCTATCTCGAGGCCGCGCTGCGCGACCGTTTCGGGCAGAACCCGCATGTCGGCGACATTCGCGGCCGGGGCCTGTTCCGGGGCATCGAGTTCGTGGCCGACCGCGAGACGAGGCGGCCCTTCGCGCCGACGACGGGGCTCGCGGGCAGGCTGAAGAAGGCCGCCTTCGCCGAGGGGCTGATCTGCTATCCCATGCCGGGCACCCGCGACGGACGCAACGGCGACCACGTCCTGCTCGCGCCGCCGTTCATCGCCACCGAGGCCGAGCTCGACGGGATGGTCGACCGCCTCGAGCGCGCGGTGACCGCGGTGCTGGCAACGGCCGGCTGAGCGCCCGGCATCATCAGGAAGGAATGACGATGAAGATCCTGGTGCCCGTGAAGCGGGTGATCGACTACAACGTGAAGGTTCGGGTGAAGGCGGACGGGTCGGGAGTGGATCTCGCGAACGTCAAGATGAGCATGAACCCGTTCGACGAGATCGCCGTCGAGGAGGCGATCCGCCTGAAGGAGAAGGGCGTCGCGGAGGAAGTGATCGCGGTCTCCATCGGGGTGAAGCAGGCGCAGGAGACGCTGCGGACGGCGCTCGCGATGGGAGCCGATCGCGCGATCCTCGTGGTCGCCGCGGAGGATGTCGCGACCGACATCGAGCCGCTCGCGGTGGCGAAGATCCTCGCGAAGGTCGCCGAGGCCGAGGGCGCGAAGCTCGTGATCGCGGGCAAGCAGGCGATCGACAACGACATGAACGCGACCGGCCAGATGCTCGCGGCGCTCCTGGGCTGGCCGCAGGCGACCTTCGCCTCCGAACTTGCGATCGAGGGCGACAAGGCGAAGGTCACGCGCGAGGTCGACGGCGGGCTGCAGACGATCGAGGTGAAGCTGCCCGCGATCGTCACCGCCGACCTGCGGCTCAACGAGCCGCGCTATGCGAGCCTTCCGAACATCATGAAGGCGAAGAAGAAGCCGCTCGAGGAGAAGACCGCCGCCGACTACGGGGTCGATGTGACGCCCCGGCTCACCGTGGTGAAGACGACGGAGCCGAGCGTGCGCAAGGCGGGCGTCAAGGTCGGCTCGGTCGACGAGCTGATCGCGAAACTGAAGGACGAGGCGGGGGTGCTCTGATGGCGGTTCTCATTCTGGCGAAGCACGACAACGCCCATCTCAACGAGGCGACCGGCAAGGCCGTCACCGCCGCGACCGCCATGGGCGGCGACGTCACCCTGCTGGTCGCGGGCGAGAACTGCGGCGCGGTCGCCGAGGCCGCCGCGAAGCTCGGCGGTGTGACGAAGGTCATCCATGTCGAGGGCGCGGAATACGCGCACCGGCTCGCCGAGCCGCTGACCGACCTCGTGAAAGCCTTCGCGGAGGACTACGAGCACATCGTCTTCCCGGGCACCACGAGCGGCAGGAACGTCGCACCGCGCCTCGCGGCGCTCCTCGACGTGATGGTGATCTCGGAGATCACCGGCGTGGTGGCGCCCGACACGTTCGAGCGGCCGATCTATGCCGGCAACGCGATCCAGACGGTGAAATCGAGCGATCCGAAGAAGGTGATCACCGTGCGCGGCGCCTCCTTCGCCGCCCCCGGCGAGCAGGCGCCGGCGCCGATCGAGACCGCGACCGGCCCGGCCGATCCGGGGCTCTCGTCCTGGGTCGAGGACAAGACGCAGGTTTCCGACCGGCCCGAACTCGCCTCCGCGAAGATCGTCGTCTCGGGCGGGCGCGGCGTTGGCTCGGAGGAGAACTTCGCCATCGTCGCCGCGCTCGCCGACAAGCTCGGCGCCGCCGTCGGCGCCTCCCGCGCGGCGGTCGACTCAGGCTACGCCCCGAACGACTGGCAGGTCGGCCAGACCGGCAAGGTCGTCGCCCCCGACCTCTACATCGCCCTCGGCATCTCCGGCGCCATCCAGCACCTCGCCGGCATGAAGGACTCCAAGGTCATCGTCGCCATCAACAAGGACGAGGAAGCCCCGATCTTCCAGGTCGCCGACTACGGCCTCGTCGGCGACCTCTTCACCCTCGTGCCGGAAATGGCGGAGAAGCTGGGATGACGCCGCGGCCGACCGACGCTCCCCGGGCGCGCGCGCCGCTCGCGGCGCCGACGCATGCCGACCCGCTCGCGACCGGACCCGAGGCATGACCCGGTACTGCCTGACCGTCGCCTGCGTCTCGCGCCGCGGCATCGTCGCCGCCATCGCCGGCCATCTGGCCGACACCGGCTGCAACATCACCGACTCATCGCAGTTCGACGACTCGGAGACCGGCCGGTTCTTCATGCGCGTGAGCTTCGTCTCCGAGGAGAAGGCCGATCTCGCCTCGCTGCGCGAGGGGTTCGACGCGGTGGCGGAG
>NZ_VFRP01000050.1 GCF_006385685.1 Amaricoccus solimangrovi
GCGCGCACGATCTTCGACACCGTCCAGATCGTGCTGACCCGCGAGGCCGACGACCGCTTCCACCTCACCGTCTGGCGCTCCTTCCTCCCCCATGTCGAGGCGCTCATCAGCCTCGCCAACCGCGAAATCGCCGCCGGGCTCTGACACCAAGGAATCCCTCATGCTCGACACCGCCGCCCCCCGCCTCTCCGACGACGCCGTCGCCGCCGCCATCACCCGCGAACTCGGCCGCCAGCGCGACCAGATCGAACTGATCGCCTCCGAGAACATCGTCTCGCGCGACGTGCTGATCGCGCAGGGCTCGGTCCTGACCAACAAGTACGCCGAAGGCTATCCCGGCAAGCGCTACTACGGCGGCTGCGAATTCGTCGACGAGGTCGAGACGATCGCGCTCGACCGGGTGAAGGAACTCTTCGGCGCGGGTTTCGCCAACGTCCAGCCGCATTCGGGCGCGCAGGCGAACCAGGCCGTCTTCCTCGCGCTGCTCCAGCCGGGCGACCGGATCATGGGCATGTCGCTGGCCCACGGCGGCCACCTCACCCACGGCTCGCCCGTCACCATGTCGGGCAAGTGGTTCGACGTCGTCGACTACGAGGTGCGCGAGAGCGACCAGCTGATCGACATGGAGGCGGTCCGCGCCCGCGCGCTCGAGACGAAGCCCAAGCTCATCATCGCCGGCGCCTCCGCCTATCCGCGCGAGATCGACTTCGCTGGCTTCCGCGCGATCGCGGACGAGGTCGGCGCGTATCTGATGGTCGACATGGCGCATTACGCCGGGCTGATCGCCGCGGGGCTCTACCCGAACCCGGTGCCGCACGCCCATGTCGTCACCTCGACCACGCACAAGACGCTGCGCGGCCCGCGCGGCGGCATCATCCTGACGAACGACGAGGCGCTCGCCAAGAAGCTCAACTCGGCCGTCTTCCCGGGCAACCAGGGCGGGCCGCTGATGCACGTGATCGCCGCGAAGGCCGTCGCTTTCGGCGAGGCGCTCCAGCCCGGGTTCAAGGACTACGCCGCCCGGGTGATCGCGAACGCCCGCAAGCTCTCGGAGACGCTCAAGGCCGGCGGGCTCGACATTGTCTCGGCCGGCACCGACTGCCACATGGTTCTGGTCGACCTGCGGCCGAAGGGGGTGAAGGGCCGGGACGCCGAGCGCGCGCTCGAGCGCGCCGGGCTCACCTGCAACAAGAACGCGATCCCGTTCGACCCGGAGAAGCCCTTCGTCACCTCGGGCGTCCGGCTCGGCACCTCCGCCGGCACGACGCGCGGCTTCGGCGAGGCGGAGTTCGCCCGCGTGGGCGAGCTCGTGCTGAAGGTGATCGACGCGCTCGCCGCGAGCGGCCCCGAGGGCGACGCCGCGGTCGAGGCCGAGGTCCAGGCCGAGGTGCGCCGCCTCTGCGCCGCCCATCCGGTCTACGCCGACTGAACCTCGGCCCCCGGTCCCGGGGGCGCAATTCATGATCCGACCGGAGCCGCGCCGCGCGGCTCCGGTCGGCGCGAGTGGCCGCGCGACGTCCAGATCGGGAACGCCGCCGAGATCGCGCTCCGGGGCGACGGTTCCCATGTCGTGCCGCCCGACGCCCGCGTCGAGACGCAGGCGCCAGACCGGGCGCGACGTGAGCGTGAAGTCCAGGGAAACCTCGACCGGCGGCCTCGCCGTCGATCCGCCGCAGCGCCGAGGTCGCAGGCCCGCGCGCACAGCTTCGGTCCGCGTGGCGGACCTGTCTCGAAGCATCAGCCGACCCGTCGCAAACATTCTATGGCCGCGCGTCCGCGACGGATAGGTTGGCCGACAACGGAGCCCCACCGGGACCGTCGCAACAGATTTCCCCAAGAAATGGAAATTTCCAACGTGTTGGCAACCGCTTAGCAAGTTTCTTTCACGACGGCCCAATGTGAAGCCCTTCGCTGCCTCGTACGCGCCCGCATCCCTGTCGGATCGCAGCCGACAGGAGCGCCGCCAATCTTCCGGAGTATCGAAATGTCGGAAATGTCCTTCATCCTGACCATCACCAGCGATCCGCTCCCCGGCATCATCGCCGCCGTCTCCACTGCCATCGTCGATCTCGGCGGCAACATCACCGAGACGAACCAGCATTGGGACCGCCCGGCCAACCGCTTCTTCCTCCGCGTCGCCTTCGTCGGGCCGGAGGGCCTGACCGTCGAGGATGTCGAGGAGGCGCTGGCGCCGACGGTCGACAAGCTCGGCCTCGATCTCAAGGTCGTCGATGCCGCGCGGCCGCCGAAGATCATCGCCATGGTCTCGAAGTTCGACCACGCGCTTCTGCACCTGCTCTACCAGATCCGCGTCGGCTGGCTGCGGGCGGAGGTGGCGGCGGTCGTCTCGAACCACGAGGACGCCCGCCGGATCGCCGAGCACGAGGGCATCCGCTTCGTCCACCTGCCGGTGACGCCCGAGACCAAGCCGAAGCAGGAGGCCGCGCTGCTCGATCTCGTCGAGGAGACGGGGGCGGAGCTCGTCATCCTCGCCCGCTACATGCAGGTGCTGTCCGACGACCTGACGCGCAAGCTGTCGGGGCGGGCGATCAACATCCACCACTCGTTCCTGCCCGCCTTCAAGGGCGCGAACCCCTACAAGCAGGCCTACCAGCGCGGCGTGAAGCTGATCGGCGCCACCAGCCACTACGTGACCGCCGACCTCGACGAAGGCCCGATCATCGAGCAGGACGTTGCGCGCATCAGCCACGCCGACACCGGCGAGGATCTGGTCGCGATCGGCCGGGACACCGAGTCCCGCGTCCTCGCCCGCGCGGTCAAGAGCCACCTGGAGCGCCGCGTGCTCCTTTCCGACCACCGCACCGTGGTCTTCGCGAAGTAAACCGGACAGCATCGGGGAGAGCCACCATGGCCAAAACCACACGCGAGTCGATGGAGTTCGACGTCGTCATCGTCGGCGCCGGCCCCGCGGGCCTCTCCGCCGCGATCCGGCTGAGACAGCTCGACCCAGAGCTTTCCGTCGTTGTCCTCGAGAAGGGCTCCGAGGTCGGGGCGCACATCCTGTCCGGCGCGGTGCTCGACCCCTCGGGCCTCGACGCTCTGCTGCCGGACTGGAAGGAGGCGGGGGCGCCGCTCACCGTGCCCGTCACCGAGGATCGGTTCTTCGTCCTCGGCGAGTCCGGCCAGATCCGCGTCCCGAACTGGCCCATGCCGAAGCTGATGTCGAACCACGGCAACTACATCGTCTCGATGGGCAACGTCTGCCGCTGGATGGCGGAGCAGGCCGAGGCGCTTGGCGTCGAGATCTTCCCCGGCATGGCCGCCTCGGCCCTCGTGATGGACGGCGACCGCGTGGCGGGCGTCGTCGCCGGCGAGTTCGGGCTGGAGGCGGACGGCGCCCCCGGCCCGTCCTACGAGCCCGGCATGGAGCTGCGCGGCAAGTACGTGCTGATCGGCGAGGGCGTGCGCGGCAGCCTCGCGAAGCAGCTCATCGCGAGATATGGGCTCGCCGAGGGGCGGGAGCCGCAGAAGTACGGCCTCGGCATGAAGGAACTCTGGGAGGTCCGTCCCGAGGTCCACAAGCCCGGGCAGGTGACGCACACGATGGGCTGGCCCCTCGGCGGCAACGCCGGCGGCGGGTCCTTCATGTACCATCTCGACAACAACCAGGTCTATGTCGGCTTCGTCGTCCACCTGAACTACGAGAACCCGCACCTCTTCCCCTACATGGAATCCCAGCGCTTCAAGCACCATCCGCTGATCGCCGAGGTGCTGAAGGGGGGCAAGCGCATCGCCTATGGGGCGCGGGCGATCTCCGAGGGCGGCTGGCAGTCGGTGCCGAAGCTCACTTTCCCCGGCGGGGCGCTGATCGGCGACTCGGCGGGCTTCGTCAACGTGCCCCGGATCAAGGGCAACCACAACGCCATGCTGTCGGGCAAGGCCGCGGCCGAGGCCGCCCACGCGGCGATCGCCGCCGGGCGGGAGGGGGACGAACTCGCCGCCTATGCCGAGGCGGTCGCCGCGGGCCCGATCGCGAAGGACCTGAAGCCGGTCCGCAACGTCAAGCCGATGTGGTCGAAATGGGGCATGTACCCGTCGCTCGCCCTCGGCGGCCTCGACATGTGGGTGTCGAGCCTGACCGGCTGGTCGCCCTTCGGCACGCTCCGGCACGGCAAGACCGACGCCGCCGCGACGGGCGAGGCCGCCAGCTTCGCGCCGATCGACTATCCGAAGCCCGACGGGGTGCTCAGCTTCGACCGGCTGACCAACGTCGCCTTCTCCTTCACCAACCACGCCGAGGATCAGCCCTGCCATCTGCGGCTGAGGGATCCGTCGGTCCCCATCCAGACCAACCTGCCGGCCTATGCCGAGCCGGCGCAACGCTACTGCCCGGCGGGAGTCTACGAGGTGCTGCGCGACGCGGACGGCGGCGATCCGCGCTTCCAGATCAACTTCCAGAACTGCGTCCACTGCAAGACCTGCGACATCAAGGATCCGTCGCAGAACATCGACTGGACGACCCCGCAGGGCGGCGACGGGCCGAACTACCCGAACATGTGACCGACTCCGCGCCGCGGCGGAGGAGTGTCGGATCGCCTCGGCGGCGCCGATAGAGCCGGTTCGGTCCGCGCGAGCCCGAGATCCACGGACGCGCCACGCTCGCGGAGGTCGAGACGATGTGCCGCGAGGCGGCGGGCGCGCGCCCGCTGGTCTTCCGGCAGACGAACTTCGAGGGTGAGCTCGTCGGCTGGATCCATGAGGCGATCGACGCGGACGCCGGCATCGTGATCAACCCGGCCGGACCGAGCTTCCGCTCCATCCCGCTCGTCGACGCCCCGCGCATGGTGACAGCGCCCGTCATCGAGGTCCATCTCTCGAACATCCACGCGCGACGAGCCGCACCGCCATTCGCTGGTCTCCGCGCTCGCGAAGGGCGTCATCGCCGGTCTCGGCGCGCCGGGCTATCCGATCGCGGTCCGTGCGCTCGCCGCGATTCTGGCTGACTGATCCCGGGCGGATCGAAGGAAGTGCCCCGACGCGGCCGGCTCCGGTACCCCGGACGCATCGGAGGGAACAGGCTCGCGGGGAGCGGACGTTGCTTGTTCGCGGAGAGGGTGTTCCGGACACGTACCCGACGGCCTCGTCGCCCCACCTGACCCGGATGGCCCTTGGCATCGGCCATCAACCGCGCCCGAAGTCATCCCGGAATCTGTCGAGCGCCGCCCGCCGTCCTGAACGTGGCCTGCGCCGCGACCGAACGCCGCCCGTGACTTCCCGCTGGTGAACGTTGATGCGCGCCCGGGGAAGATTGGCTTTGGCGGCTGCTAAGTCATCCATTTACCGCTCTTTCGCCGTCATCGAATGTAGTCCATAGTCTTGGACAGGTGTACCACACTAAACCGGGCGCGAGAGATGACGACGCATCAGAACGGTTGTGAGGACGTGGCGCGTTGGCGCGGCACCATCGACCAGACCCTGACGGCGATCAGCGGCGGGTTCGGCGCGCGATCCGGCCCTCTGGGCGCGGCGATGGCCGAGGCGGCGCTCGCGCGGGGCAAGCGGTTCCGGGGGACGCTCATCCTGCTCGCGGGCGCGGCCACGGGCGAGGTCTGTCCCACGCTCGTCGATATCGCCTGCGCGCTCGAGCTCGCGCACACCGCCTCGCTGGTCTTCGACGACCTGCCCTGCATGGACAACGCCTCGACCCGGCGCGGCCAGGCCACGACGCACGTCGCCCATGGCGAGGCCCGGGCGATCCTGGCGGGCATCGCCCTCGTGACCGAGTCGCTCAACCTGCTGGCCGTCACGCCGGGCGCCGAACCGGCCACGCGGGCCCGGCTCGTGGCGATCCTCGCCGGCGCGCTCGGACCCGCCGGGCTCTGCGCCGGGCAGGACCTGGACCTGCACGCCCCGAAGTCCCCGGACGGAGTCGTCCGGGAGCATGATCTCAAGACCGGAGCCCTGTTCGCCGCCGGCTTCGAGATGTTCGCCGTGTTCAGAGGCCTGCCGGCCGGGCAGACCGCGGCGCTGATCGAGCTCGGGCTGCTCCTCGGACGCGTGTTCCAGTCCTACGACGATCTGCTGGACGTGATGGAGGACGGAGACGCGGCGGCGGCGCGGCCGCGGCGCGGGCTCCTCGCGGCCAACACCGCGTCCCGCGCGGCCGCGCATTACAACCGCCTGCGGGAGCAGCTCTATTCCGCCCTGTCGGACTGCCCGTTCGACGCCGCGCCGCTCGCCTGGTACACGGCGACCGTCCTGCCCGACGTCGCGCCCCGCGCGGCCTGAGCGCGCGTCCACAACGCGGAGCGGTCGGCGCGCGCGGGCCACACCCGCGACAGCCCGGCGTCGGACAGCGCCGCGAGCGCGAGGCGCGCCTTGGTCGCCGCGCCGGTGCCGACGCGCGCGCGGTAGACGCCCGGGCCGCCGGCGCGGATGCGTCCCCCGATCGCACGGTAGATGCGCAGCGCCGCCGCGATCGACCAGGCGGCCCGCGGCGGCAGCGCGGGCAGGCCCGCGCGCGCCGAGGCGTAGTAGGGCTCGGCCGCGTCCAGGAGGCGCAGGATCACCGAGTAGAGTTCCGGCGAGGGCAGGGCGTCGCCCACCTCCGCGCGCGCCGCCGCGAGCCAGTCCCGTGGCAGGTAGACGCGGCCGAGGTTGTGGTCGTCGCGCACGTCGCGGGCGATGTTGGTCAACTGGAAGGCGATCCCGAGGTCGCAGGCGCGGTCGAGCACGGCCTCGTCGCGCACGCCCATGATCCGCGCCATCATGACGCCGACAACGCCCGCGACGTGATAGGCGTAGTCGAGCGTATCCTCGAAGCGGACATAGCTCCGCCCCTCCACATCCATCGCCAGACCGTCGATGAGATCGAGCGGCCAGCTTTCGGGGAAGCCGTGGCGCCGCGCCACCGTCCGGAGCGACGCGAAGGGCGCCGAGACCGGACCATCGCCGCGCAGCGCCGCCAGCGTCTCGGCCCGCAGCCCGGCGAGGCGGTCCGCGGCGTCGGCGACGGAGGCCGGCGCGCTTCCGAGGGCCTGACCGTCGATCACGTCGTCCGCGTGCCGGCACCAGGCGTAGAGCTGGACCACGTCGTCGCGGATCGCGCGGGGCAGTAGCCGCGCGGCGGCGGCGAAGCTCTGCGAGCCGGCGGCGATCGCCGCTTCCGCCTCTTGCACGCTCATGCGCGCGCCGCGTCGGACAGCATCACGGCCGCCGTCGCCTTGGCCGAGCCGACGACGCCCGGGATGCCCGCGCCGGGATGGGTGCCGGCGCCGACGAGATAGAGGTTGCGCAGCGTCCGGTCGCGGTTGTGCGGCCGGAACCAGGCTGACTGCGCGAGGATCGGCTCGACCGAGAAGGCGCTGCCGTGGTGGGCGTTGAGCGCGCCGGCGAAATCGGCGGGGGTGAAGGCGCGCTTCACCCGGAGATGGGCGCGCAGCCCCGGGATCACCCGGGCTTCGAGCGCGGCCAGGATGCGCTCGGAATAGGCTTCGCTCTCGCGCGCCCAGTCCACGCGCGCGCGCCCGAGGTGCGGCACCGGGGCGAGCACGTAATGCGTCGACATGCCCGGCGGGGCGAGCGACGGGTCGGTGACGCAAGGCGAATGGAGGTAGAGCGAGAAATCCTCCGGCAGCCCAGGCCCGCGGAAGATTTCCGAGACGAGCTCGCGGTAGCGCGGGCCGAACAGGATGGTGTGATGCGCCAGCCCCTCGGGCGCCTTGTCGAGCCCGAAATGCAGCACGAAGAGCGACATCGACCAGCGCTGGCGGCCGAGGATCGCGGCCTTGACGCGCCCCCGCCGGGTGCCGGCGAGCAGATCGCGGTAAGTGTGCATCACGTCGGCGTTGCTCGCGATCATGTCCGCCGCCAGCCGCTCGCCGCTCGCGAGGATCACCGCGGTCGCGCGCGATCCCTCGGTCTCGATCCGCGCGACCGGCGCGTCGAGGAGGAGCCGGCCCCCGAGCCGCTCGAACAGCGCGAGCATGCCGGCGACGAGCGCGTTGGTCCCGCCCTTTGCGAACCAGACCCCGCCGCGGCGCTCGAGCGCGTGGATGAGCGCGTAGATCGCCGAGGTCGAGAAGGGATTGCCGCCGACGAGCAGCGTGTGGAACGAGAAGGCCTGGCGCAGATGCGGATCGCGGATGAAGCGGGCGACGAGGCTGTGCACCGAGCGATACGCCTCGAGCCGGACGAGCACGGGCGCGGCGCTCAGCATCTGCCGGAAGCGGAGGAAGGGCACGGCGCCGAGGCGGAGGTAGCCCTCACGGTAGACCTCCTCCGCGTAGGCGTGAAAGCGGCGGTAGCCTGCGACGTCGGCGGGGTCGAAGGCGGCGATCTGGGCTTCGAGCCCCTCGGCGTCGCCGAGGTAGTCGAAGCGCCGCCCGTCGTCCCAGAGCAGGCGGTAGAACGGCGACACCGGCAGCAGCGTGACGTCGCGCGCCATGTCCTGTCCGCTCAAGCCCCAGAGCTCGCGCAGGCTGTCGGGATCGGTGATCACCGTCGGCCCGGCGTCGAAGACATGGCCCTGCTCGCGCCAGACATAGGCGCGGCCGCCCGGCTTGTCGCGCCCCTCGATCAGCGTGGTCCGGATGCCGGCCGACTGCAGCCGGATCGCGAGCGCCAGTCCGCCGAACCCCGCGCCGATGACGATCGCCGTGCTCATCGCGCCGTCGCCAGGAGCGGCGCCTCGCGCAGGCAGGGCAGGGCGGCGCTGACCGGGATCGGCGGCTTGCCCGCGACGATGCGCAGCCGGTCGAGCGCGGTCAGCCGGCCGGCGTAGAAGCGCTCGATCAGCGGCTCGGGCAGCCGGTAGAAGCGCGACAGCACGCGGTGGCGCGCCTCGGGCGGGCAGCCGCGAAACAGCATCCGGTTGAGCAGGCGAAGGAACCGGTCCTCCCGCGCCCTGGGGAGCGCGAAGTCGCGGACGGCGGCGAAGACCGCGCCGGTGGCAAGCGGGCTCTCCGCGACCACGTCGGCGACCCGCGCGGCGACGGGCAGCGAATAGCCGGTGACCGGGTGGAAGAGCCCGGCGCGCAGCCCGACCGGCACCGCGCCACCCGCCGCCTCCTGCCAGAGCCCCGCGGCGTCATGCGCCAGCGCGATCGGCAGCACGCCGCGCTCGCGCCGCGCCTCGGTCCCGCGCCAGCCGCGCGCCTCCGCGTAGGCGCGGACCTCGTCCGCGGCCGCGGCGTCGTCGAGCGCCGGTCCGTCGCTGTAGCGCGTATCCTCGACGAGCAGGCGCGTGGGCGAGAACGGCAGCAGATAGACGAAGCGGTAGCCGTCGATCTGCGGCACCGTCGCGTCCATGATTACCGGCCGGGCCAGGCCGTGCGGCGCCTCGGTCTCGAATTCGATCCCGAGGAACTTCTGCCACGCGGTGACGAGATGCCGCGACGGCGCCGCGCCCCGGCCGTCGATGACGCAGGCCGCGTCCATCCGCGTCCCATCGCGCAGCGTCGCGCCCCCGGCGTCGAGCGCGGCGACGGGCGCGCCCCGGACGACCTCGATCCCCTCCGCGGCGGCGAGCAGCCGCGCCAGCCCCGCGTCGTCGAGCGAGGCGTAGCCCGCGCGAAGCGCGCGGCGATGATCGGCGAAGCGCACCTCCTGGCCCTCCCAGCGCGCGCGCAGGCCAGACGCGAGCCGGCGATGCCACGCGGGGGTGAGATCGGTCGCATGGAAGCACCAGGTGTGCGCGTCGGGCGGACGTTCGGCCTGTTCCACCAGGCGGATGCGCGCGCCGGGGCGCGCCTCGGCCACTCGTAAAGCGATCAGCGCGCTCGCGAGGCCCGCGCCGGCGAGGAGCAGGTCGATCCTCACGACAGGCCGGCGGCGGATCGCGGGGCCGGGCGGAGGACGCCCCGGGCGGCGAGGAACCCCTCGAGGTAGTCGGCGGCGCGCGCGGCTCCGCCGGCGCTGGCCATCTCCGCCGACAGGCCCCGGAGGGCGGCGGAGTACGCGGCATTGCCCAGCACGGAGGCCAGCGCCTCGCGGATGCCGGCCCGGGTGGCGCGACGGCCGGGCACCACGCGGGCGACGCCGTGATGGGCGAGCCGCGCGGCGATCGCCGGCTGCTCGAAGGCGAGCGGGACCGCCACCATCGGCACGCGATGGGCCACGCAGTCGAGCACGGTGTTCAGCCCGGCGTGCGTCACGCAGGCCGAAACCCGCGCGAGGAGCGCGCGCTGCGGCCAGAACGCCCGGACCAGCGGCCGCCCCGGTAGCGCCGCGACCCGTGCCGGGTCGAGGCCGCCCGCGTGCGCGAGCAGGAGGCGGACGCCGAGATCCTCGGCCGCCCCGGCGATCGCCCGAAAGAGCCCGGCGCGTCCGCCCTGAAGCGTCCCCAGCGAGGCGAAGACCAGCGGCCGCCCGTCGTCGGACAGGGTCTCGGACAGGTCATCGGGCAGGTCGACGCCCCCCGCCTCGCCGTCGCGCAGCGGTCCGACCGGGCGCGCGCCGGCGCCCGGATCGTGGGGAAAGTCGAGCGCCGGCACCCACTGGCGCAGGTCGAGCTCCGGCGAGATCCAGTCCGACAGCCGCGCGCGCACCGGGAGCCCGTGCGCCCGGCATCCGGCCGCGAGCGCGCGGGACTGCGGCGTCATCAGCGCGTCCGCCACCCGCCAGCCGCCCCGGTTGCGCCGCCGGCCGCGGTCCCCCTCCAGCATCGGCCAGCCGACGAAGGGCGGCGGGATCGCCTCGTCGCGGTCCAGCGGCAGCGCGACCGCCATCGTCACCCGCGGCAGCCCCGCCGCCTCGGCCGCGAGCGAGGCGCCGGGTTCGGCCTGGTCGGCAACGACGAGGTCGGGCGCGAGCCGCGCGAGCGCGTCGGGCCCGCGTTCGATCCAGTCGCGCGTCGCCCGCGCCGTGGCCCGCAACACGCGCCAGAGCCCGGCGCTCCGCATGTCCATCTCGTCGAAGCCAAGCGTCTCGAGCGCGACATCCTCGCGCCGGGCGTATTCCGTCAGCCCGCCGGCGCCGACGAAGCGGCAGTCGTGGCCGCGGCGGGCGAGTTCGCGCGCGAGCACGCCGTGAACGGCGGCGTGGCTCGACAGGGCCGGGAGGCAGAGGACGATCCGGGCCACCGGCTCAGATCTCCCCCGGATCGGGCCGCCAGGCGTCGCGGTGGTGCGAGGCGCGGCGCTCCAGCGCGCCGGTGCGCGCGAGGCGCGCCTTCAGGATCTCGACCTTCGGCGCGTAGACGAAGCCGAAGCTGACGCAGCCGTCGCGCCCCTCCACCGCGTGGTGCAGCCGGTGCGCCTGGTAGAGCCGGCGCAGGTAGCCGCGCCGCGGCACGACGCGGAACGGCCAGCGCTGATGCACGAGGCCGTCGTGCACAGCGAAATAGATGATGCCATAGAGGCTCATGCCGGCCGCGACCCACCAGAGCGCCGGCCACCAGCGGCCGCCGAGCGCGAAGAGGCCGATGGAGAGCACGGTGAAGACGACCGCGTAGAGGTCGTTCTTCTCGAGCAGGCCCTCGTGGTGGTGCTCGTGGTGGGAGCGGTGCCAGCTCCAGCCGAGGGCCCCGTGCATGATCCAGCGGTGGACCGCGTAGGCGACCCCCTCCATGGCCGCGGCGGTCGCGAGCATGATGAGAACCGGTCCGATCATCACGCGCGCGCCCGGGGCGCCGGCAGGCGCCACCACGGCACCGAGGGATCGAGATGGTGCTCGTGGTGATAGCCGCCGAAGTGGAAGCAGGTGAGAAGCGACAGCGGCGCGCCCATCCGGGTCGAGCGGGCGTTGTGCCGGTCGGGGAAACCGTCGTCGCCCCGCCGATGCGGAAGAAACGTGCCGAAGACGAAAAGCTGGATCGAGGCGAGCAGCGAGGGCGCCACCCAGAAGCCGACATAGGGCCAGCGCGGGCCGAGCAGCAGCGCGTAGAGGATCGTCGCGCCGCCGAGCACGAAGAACTCGCGCCAGCCGAAGTAGGTGCGCACGAAGTCCGCGTACCACGCGACCGGGCCCCGCCGCCCGTGGCCGAAGTCGGGATCGCGCTCGGTCCCGGCGTGACGGTGGTGGGCCATGTGCTTCACGACCAGCTTGCGCCAGGAGAACCCGGCGTAAAGCGTCAGCGCGAGCCGGCCCGCGGCGGCGTTCAGCCCGGGCCTCCCCGGCGCGAGCGAGCCGTGCATCGCGTCATGGGCGATGATGAAGAGCCCGACGGAGAGCCAGGTCAGCCCGAGAAGCGCCGCGAGCGCCAGTCCGGGCCGCGCGGCCGCGTCGAGATGCCAGACCGCCGCCACATGCAGCGTCAGCCAGCAGAGCACGACCGACCCGGCCAGCAGGCCGCTGACCAGCGAATGGGGGCGTCGGCGCGGCCCTTCGGTCATCGGAGTCCAATTCTGGTTCACCCGTCACAGGATATGCCATCGGCCGGCAAGCTTCCAGCCCTTCCCTCACCCCTCCCGGTTCTTGGCCTCCGACCCCGCCGGCTCCGCGCGATAGGCGCGGATGAAGGCGGCGGCGAGGTGCTCCACGAAGTCGTCGCTCGCGAGGGGGAGGACTCTCTCCCCCTGAAGCTCCCTCTGGTGAAGCGCGGCGAGAAGGAGCGGCGACGCCAGCGCGAGCGCGGCCATGCGGGGATCCACCTCGCGCATCTCGCCCCGCGCGATGTGCGAGGCCAAGCGCTCCGCCAGTGCGAGGATGAACGGATCGAACATCTCGCTGATATAGGCCTCGCCCAGCCGCGGGCTGCCAAGCCCCTCGGCCAGCCCGAGCGCGAGGGTCCGCGCGACGCCGCGATCGGCCAGCGCCATCCAGGCCTTGCCGGCGACTTCGCGGATCGATTCCTCGAACGGCGGATCTCCGCGCCGGATGTTCGCGATCTGTCGGGCGGCGCCCTGGTGCGACTCCTCGAATACGGCCGCGACGATATCCTCGCGGCGCCCGAAGTAATGGTTCAGCGTCGACACCCCGCAGCCGCAGGCCTTCGCGAGTTCCCGCAGCGTCGGCCGGCGCGTCCCGCCCGCCTTCAGCGCGCGCCCGAGGTGCTCGAGCAGCCGCTGGCGCCGAGCGTCGTATTCCGCGTTCCGGGTTCCCTTGGCGCGCACGTTCGTACCAATAGCCTCCCCCGCTGTTCTACCCGGCGAGGCACGCCTGTCCACACGGTCGTGAACCCTTGCAAGCCGCCGCGGGCAGTTGGTCGACGCGGGCGCGGGCCGTTCGGCGTGGACCCGCGCTGGTGTCCAAGGGCGGTCGGCAACGCACGGACACGCTACGGAGGGGCGTCGCGATCGCGGCCCGCGGCGCCGCTCACCCGCGTCGGACCGTCCGGGACGCGGCCGATCAGGCTCCGCAGTCCGAGCACGACGAGAGCGCAGAGCAGGATCGAGAAGACGAGGTCGCTCAGGAAATGGCGTCCCATCATTACGCGCAGGAACGATCCTCCGGCCGCGACCGCGCCCAGCATCGATATGAGGAAGAACCGTCCCCGGCGACGGGCGCGGGGCCACAGGGCGATGGAGAGCACCATCGCCGTCGTCGAGAGCGACGCCGCCTCGGCCGATGTGAACGAACAGTCCCGGACGCAT
>NZ_VFRP01000051.1 GCF_006385685.1 Amaricoccus solimangrovi
CCTCGGCACACTGCCGATGCCCTGGCTCGTCATCCCGCTGTTCATCCTGCTCTGCTTCGTCTTTCTCGCCACGACGCTCGACAGCGCGGCCTATGTCCTCGCCTCCGTCACCACCCGCGAACTCTCCGGGTATCAGGAGCCGAAGCGATCGATCCGCGTGACCTGGGCGCTCATCCTCGCAGGCGTGGGTATCGCACTGATCCAGCTCGGCGGACTGAAGCCCGTGCAAACCTCGACGATCGTGGTGGCGCTGCCGCTGATCCCCGTCCTCGTCGTCCTGACACTTTCACTGATGCGATGGCTGAGGGAGGACTTCGGCTCGAAGTCTGAGAACGCGCGCCTCGCTCCCGACACCGCCGAATGAAACCCGGGGCGGTCGCGTCGCGGCCGCCCCCTCAAGCCCAAGAGAGGAGCAAGAAGTGTTCGACGCGATCGTGATCGACAAGCACGACGACGGCCAGCGGGTGACGCTGAAGCCGGTTGCCTTCCCGGAGCTTGGCGACGGCGATGTCGCCGTCGACGTGGCCTGGACGACGCTGAACTATAAGGACGCGCTGGCGATCACCGGCAGCTCGCCGGTGGTGCGGAGCTTTCCGATGGTTCCGGGCATCGACTTCGCCGGCGTGGTCGCCGAGAGCCGCCACCCGGACTACTCGCCGGGAGACCGCGTGGTGCTGAATGGCTGGGGCGTCGGCGAGAAACACTGGGGCGGCCTCGCCCGGCGGGCGCAGGTGAGGGGCGATTGGCTGGTGCCGCTGCCGGCCGGCATCTCGCTCCGGCGGGCAATGGCGATCGGGACAGCCGGCTACACGGCGATGCTCTGCCTGATGGCGCTCGAGGCGCAGGGCCTGACCCCCGAGGCGGGCGAGGTGGTGGTGACCGGCGCCTCGGGCGGGGTCGGCAGCGTCGCGACGGCGTTGCTCGCGGCGCGCGGCTACGGTGTCGCGGCGGTGACGGGGCGACGCGAGGAAGCGGACTACCTCGGGCGGCTCGGGGCGGCGACGATCGTCGACCGGGCCGAACTCTCCGGCAGGGCGCGGCCGCTCGCCAAGGAACGCTGGGCGGGCGCGGTCGACGTCGCCGGCGGAGCGGTGCTCGCCAACGTGCTCTCGATGATGAAGTATCGCGGAGTGGTCGCCGCCTGCGGCCTCGCCGGCGGCATGGACCTGCCGACCTCGGTGGCACCGTTCATCCTGCGCGGCGTGACGCTTCGCGGCGTCGACAGCGTGATGTGCCCGAAGCCCGAGCGCGAAGTCGCCTGGCGGCGGCTCGCGGCCGAACTCGACATGGGGCTGCTGGAGTCGATGGTGACCGAGGTGCCCTTCGAGCGGGTACCGGAGACCGCGCCGCTCTTCCTCGAAGGCAAGGTGCGCGGGCGAATGATCGTTCCCCTTTCGCCTGATCTGGACGGATGCTGACGCGGCGAATGGCAGGAATGGCGAGCCGCGGTGCGGTAGTGACCGGCAGTGCGGCGCCGATCGGGACTTATGATGTCCCGGCGCGCGATCGTATCGGCCCAGATCGCGCGTCCTGAGGGCCGCGACGTAGGCGAGCTTGAACAGGCGGCGTTTACGCGCGCCGCACCTCATGAGCGCCAGGAGCGGTCGTCCGGGCGGGTGGCGAATGCCTACACCAACGCGTCTGTCGCAGCGGAGACAACGGCCCGGGTCAGAGCGGACAGGCTGTCGGAGACGAGTCGGTTCGCCTGCCAGTAAAGCGGCCTCTCCAGCTCCACTCCCGGAACGAGTTCCATCAGCCGCCCCGCTTCGAGGTGGTCCCTGACGAGTTGCGCGGGATTCAGCGCCCAGCCCACCCCGGCGAGGCTGGCTTCGACGAAGCTCTGCGTCGAGGGCAGCCAGTGCGAGGGATAGGAGACGCTCCGGCCGAGCGCCTCGAGGATCCAGAGATGCTGCAGGCGGTCCTTGCGGTCGAAGGTGAGGCCCGGGGCCACTGCGATCGCCTCGGCGGTAACGCCATCCGGGAAGTGTCGCGCCACATAATCCGGGCTCGCGGTCGCGAGGTAGCGCAGATTGCCGAGCGGTGTGACCCGGCAGCCGGTGACGGGCTTCGCATGCGCGGTCACGGCCGCGAGCACCCGGCCTTTTCGCAGCCAGTCGGCGGTGTGCTCCTCGTCGTCGATGGCGATGTTGAGCAGATAGTCCGTCTCGCGCGTGAAGGCCGAGACCGCCGCGAGGAACCAGGTCGCCAGACTGTCGGCGTTGGTCGCGACGTTGAGGGTGACCCTCGGAGTCGGCGAGGCGGGATCGAGCAGACCCGGCAGATGGTCGATCAATCCCCTCTCGAGCATGCCGACATGCTCGACATGCCGGCAGAGCCACGCGCCCTTCTCGGTGGCGACGCAGGGCACGCCGCGCTCGATCAGGACCGCGCCGAGCCGCTCCTCCAGTTGCTTGACCCGCTGCGAGATCGCTGAGGCGGTCACGTTCAACGCGCGCGCGGCGCCTTCGAAACTGCCGGTCTGGACGATCATCGCGACGGCGCGCGCGGCATTGTAGTCGAGCATCATAAGCCCAGCTAATCCTGGTACAGGGAGTTTAATTTGCTTAATCCTCCCCGGCCCCGTATCGCAAGCCCGTCAGCCAACACGGGTGCGAATGAAATGAGCGGTCCAGTCTTTATCGCCGGCATGATGATGTCGCTCAGCCTGATCGCCGCCATCGGCGCGCAAAATGCCTTCGTGCTGCGGCAGGGCCTGCGCGATCAGCACCTGTTCGCGGTCTGCCTGACCTGCGCGCTCTCGGACGCGCTGCTGATCACGCTCGGCGTCACGAGCTTCGCGAAGGTCGCGGAGCTGCTGCCCTGGCTCGGCCCGGCGATGCGCTTCGGGGGCGCCGCCTTCCTGTTCTGCTACGGCGCGAAGAGCCTGCGCTCGGCGCTGCGTTCGACCGGCGCGCTCGTCGCGGACGGCGCGATGGAGAAGCGGGCGCTGTCGAAGACCCTGATGGCGTGCCTTGCGATCACCTTTCTCAATCCGCACGTCTACCTCGATACCGTCGTGCTGCTCGGCTCCGTCTCGGCCCGGTTCGAGGGCTCGAAGCTGACCTTCGCCGCCGGCGCGATCTCGGCATCGTTCCTGTTCTTCTTCGGCCTGGGCTACGGCGCCATCCGGCTCCGGCCGCTGTTCGCGCAACCATTGGCCTGGCGGGCGCTGGAAGGCATGATGGCACTCGTCATGTGGTCGATCGCCCTCAGGATCGTCGCCGCCTGACCCGCCGGCGAAAGGAGAGCGGAATGTATCTGCCCGAGCACTTCAGGGAGATCGACGCGGCCGAGATCGCCGCCGTGATCGATGCCGCGCCGCTCGCTTGCGTCGTGGCGAATACCGACGCCGGGCTGATCGCCAACCATATCCCGGTTCTGGCCGGAGGCGACGGCGCGCTCATCGGCCATGTCGCGCTGGCGAACGACATGCACCGGCTCATCGCCGACGGACAGGAGGTGCTCGTCATCTTCAGGGGTGAGCAGGGCTACGTCTCGCCGAATTTCTATCCGAGCAAGGCCGAGCACCATCGCCATGTGCCGACCTGGAACTATCAGGTGGTCCATGTCCACGGCGACATCACCTTCCAGCACGGGGAGCGCGACAAGCGCGCCATCGTCGGCCTGCTGACGCGCGCGCACGAACGGCGGCTAGGCGCCGCGAGACCGTGGAGGATGGCCGATGCTCCGGCCGACTACATGGCCGGTATGCTCGCGAATATCGTGGGCTTCCGGATCGCGATCCATCGGGTGCTGGCCAAATCGAAGCTGAGCCAGAACCGGGACCCCCGCGACTACGCCGGCGTGATCGAAGGGTTGCGCGCGGCGGGAAACGAAGCCTTGGCGGAGCGCATGGCGCGGTCGATCAGCGACGCTTCCGAACCCTGAAGCATGCCGCGCGGGTTTCTTGGCTGACGGCCGCTAATGGGATGTGCCGGCGGCCGCACTGTGCTTGGGCGCATATCGAAGCGCGGCAGCCGGTACCTGCGGATGCTTTTCGTCCAGGCGGCCAAGGTGATCATGATGCGGCCGCACCGATGGGCGGATTTCAGCTTCGGCGCCTGGCTTGCGCGGGCGGCGGAGCGCATGCATCGAGCTCGCCGTCGCGCTCGCCGACAAGCTGGCGCGGATGGCTTGGAGCGTCCTGGGGCATGGTACGCGGTTGCCACTCGCGCCGGTTGCACGCCTCGCACGCGGCGCATTCTCACTCGAAGCAGTCACTCTCGGCCAAAACAGCGACGAGCCGTGACAAGGCAAAAGCGGACGACGCCACGCCGACCACGGGAGATGCCCTTTCAGCGCCCCAGAATTTTGGGCATGAGGTGTCAAGTCAGTTCAGGTAGCGCGGGAGCGGAGCCGCCCATGACCACGCCCTTTCTCTTTGTCGCCACTGTCCTTATCTGGGGAACTACCTGGATCGCCATCGCTGCCCAGGTCGGAGAGGTTCCCGTCACGGTCTCGGTTTTTTATCGTTTCGCCTTGGCGGGCGTGCTGATGCTGGCGGGTCTCGGGGCGATTGGCCGATTGCCCCGACCGGCTGTATGGCGGTTCGTCGTGGCGCAGGCTCTCTGTCTCTTCTGTCTAAACTTCGTGAGCCTCTACACTGCCACCTCACTGGTCCCTTCTGGACTTGTCTCAGTCATTTTCTCGCTCGCCTCGATTTTCAACGCGGTGAACGCGCGGATATTCTTTGGGGACAAGATCAGTCGGCAGACGGTTTTGGCAGGTACACTTGGCGTTGCTGGCGTCGTGTGCCTCTTCTGGCCGGACATAGATATGGCTGGCGGCGCATCAACCTTGCACGGCATCGGCTGGGCCGTGCTCGGGACAGTCTTCTTTTCGTGTGGCAACATGGCCTCGCGGCGGAATACACGGCTCGGCATTACGCCCGTGACTGCGAACGCCTGGGGTATGGGGATCGGTGCGCTGTGTCTTTTCGCAATTCTGGTTGCGAAGGAGCAGCCACTTGTCCTGCCCGAAAGTGGTAGCTACTGGATAGCACTGATATACCTTTCCGTTATCGGTTCAGTCATCGGGTTCACAACCTATCTCATGCTTGTCGATCGCATCGGATCGGCAAGAGCGGGCTACGCTACCGTGCTTTTTCCCATCGTTGCCCTTACCGCCTCGACGCTTTTCGAGGGCTATGAGTGGACCCCCATATCGATCCTCGGCGTCGTCCTCGCGGGGCTCGGGAACGTAGTCATGTTCCGCAGACCATAAGGACGGGCAGGCGGCAACCTCGCCGACTGAACGCGAGCTGAGCGAAGCAGCAAGGCAAGGCGAAAGAGAGGAGTTCGTTCCGTAACCTCCGTACCAAGTCCGGCGAATGTGGCGCGACTTTGCGGGTGAATTGTCAGCGACATCGTCGGTGGCGAGTCATACCAACCCCCGCTGAGGCAGACGCACGCTTGGGATTCCCAAAACCAAGATGGTGGCGTGGTGGACCAGCGTGTCGATTGGTCATTGTCCGGTCGGGGAAAACGGTATTCCAGCCTGTCTTATACCAACGCGCATTGATCAGAATCCTTCGGCCTAGGCGCGCCGTCCTATGGATCGAATGCGCCATGGTTGGCCGATCAGTTCGTTCCAAGCATCGCAGCAATGGGCGACGATGTCGTCGTAGCCCTTGAAGACCCGGTTCGAGAGCCAGTTCTCGCGGAGAAACTGCCAGATGTTCTCCACAGGGTTCAGTTCTGGCGAGCGCGGCGCCGCGCCGCTGAGGGCCGCCCGACCAGCAGCCACGCAAATGGATGCGCGCGGTGACGCCCGTCACGGCGAAAGCCGAAGCGAGGAAGCCGCGACATCGTCGAAAGGCTCCCTGCTCCACCCACCTGTCCCTTGGGAAACCCGTAGCGGCCCGATCACAGCCTGACGGCGCCGATTGAATCGTCGCATCGTGCGAAGACCGAGTTCGCCGGCGCTCCAGCGCCTCGACGGGATCGGCGGACCCGACCTTCTCGATGATCGCCCGAAGGAGCGCGCGC
The DNA here is from genome assembly GCF_006385685.1 of Amaricoccus solimangrovi. Taxonomy (GTDB): domain Bacteria; phylum Pseudomonadota; class Alphaproteobacteria; order Rhodobacterales; family Rhodobacteraceae; genus Amaricoccus; species Amaricoccus solimangrovi. Next base: position 5,988 of record NZ_VFRP01000051.1, read on the forward strand.
GGGGGATGGTGCCAGTCGATTGCGGATACGCAACCGCTCCCGGTGGACCGGACGAAGCGCCCGAGCGGTCTCCGCTGTGCCTTCCCCTGCATGAGGCCGATTATAATAGGATAAACTTGTCCATTGTACCGGGTTAATGAAACGGGCAGGTCGCGTCGGGAAGGAGGATCCCATGACCCGACCCCATGACACCGTCGTTCAGGACCAGTTCGGCCCGCGCGCCGAAGCCTATGCGCGCAGCGCCGTCCACGCCGAGGGCGAGGATCTCGACGCGCTCGATCGCCTCGCGGCGGAGCGCGCGCCCCGCCACGCGCTCGACCTCGGATGTGGCGGCGGTCACGTCGCCTACCGTCTCGCGCGCCACGCCACCGCCGTGACGGCGGTCGATCTCTCCGCGGAGATGCTCGCGGCCGTGGCGCGGGATGCCCGGGAGCGCGGCCTCGCCAATGTCGCGACCCGGGCGGCGGCGGCAGAGGAGCTGGAGACCTCCAGATACCCCTTTTTGTCGGTTGGATCGGATTCGCGAGGAGCGTGACACGGCCCCAAATGTGGCCCGCGTGTAGGGAGTCGCCTTCGGTGTCCGCGCCGGACAGCATGGTCATCGCCGCACCGATTACCCGCGCGCGGCGCGCGGCCTTCCCCGGGGTAGGCCGCGAGGCCGCTCAGGCCGAGGCGGCTCCCGCGAGCCAGACCATGCGGCGCATATTGTAGGCGAGGTTGGCGAGCCCGATCTTCACCCTGGCCCGGGCGAGGCCGATGGTTCGGATGACCAGAGCCATCGGTCCCTTCTGCCGGGCGAAGACATGCTCGACGCGGGAGCGGATCTCGGACTTCGCGGAGTTGGCGCGGGAGGTGCGCTTCGGCATCGGCTTGCCCTTCGGCTTCTTGCGATGGATCCGGCTCGTGAAGCCGGCCTCCCCGAGATGCGCCTCGTTCTTCGCCGACCGATAGGCGGTGTCGGCCCAGACCCCGCTCGCCGTGTTCGAGCGATCAAGAAGCGCGGGCAATTCCGCGCCATCGTGACGCGCGGCGTGCGTGGCGGTCCAGGTCCGGATCAGCCCGTGGCGACGATCGATGCCGATATGGTTCTTATAGCCGAACATCGGCACGGCGAGATCCACGCGCTTCGTGCCGTCCGCCGCCGGTTTGGCTTTGGTGTATTTCACCGTCCAGCGGGCATCGCGGTCCTTCTTGCGCAGTTTCGCGGGCCTTTTCGCCCAGTCCTCGGGAACACGCCCCTCGCGCAGCGCCCGCTTCTCGTCCTCGGTGTTGCGTTGCTTCGGCGCCGCCACCACCCTCGCCATTGTCTCTCGGACCGATGGCGTTCCAATGGCTCGGCATCGATGATCTGCCCGCCCATGGCGATGAAACCCGCGGACCGGAGGCGCGCGTCGAAGCGCCGGAACAGCGCCTCTATCGCCGGGACGCCGTCCAGCGTCGCCCGCGTCAGCGCTTCCCGGAAATTCCAGATCGAATTCGCGTCCGGTACCCGGTCCGCGAGCGACAGTCCGAGGAAGCGCATGAACGACAGCCGGTCCTTGATCAGGTATTCCGTCCGCTCATCCGACAGCGAATGGCTCGCCTGCAGGATCAGGATCCGAAACATCAGCACATGATCGTAGGGCGGCCGGCCACCCTTCGCGCGATCAGAGCGCGGCACCGCGCGCTCCAGTTCGGCTCGGAACATCTCGAAATCGACCAGCGCGTTCACCCGATCGAGGTCGTCGCCCTTCGCCGAGAGATCCCGAAGCCGCTCCTCGATGTCGAACAATCCCGGCTGTCGCGCCATCGTCCACCTCGCCGCCATCCCGCGTCGATTGAATCATGATCCCGGCGGAAACGCACGGTTTTTGGAGGCGTCCAGCTGCCCTTCGAGGTCGGCGCCCGGATCGTGCCCCGCGGGATGGTGTCGCCGAGGCGGTCATCAGGTTTCCCGGTAGGGTCGGGTTGCTGAGCCAACCTGAACCGAGGCATGCCCCCGACGACCAAACCCATGATGGATCTGCGCGCTCTGGTGGAAAAGAGCGCCGATGCCGACCTGTTGCGCGAGATGATCGGCTTCGCCGCCGAGCGTCTATCCCGACGCCGGCGAGGAGCGGGCCATCCCATAATCGACGCGGGACCGGAACCGGCGTGGAACCAAGGGCCGGAGCAATGCCGAGGTTGATGGAGCGGCGCGGCCTCACGGACCGCGGAGGGTGGCCTGTCCGGCGCGCGGGCCCGAAGGTACCTCCCGGTCACGCGTCGCCGCCTCGAGGCGGTCCATGGCGATCCGCAGAACATCGTCCATACGCCTCAGCTGGGCGGCGCGGAAGCCGGTGCCATCGAGATCCGCCACACGACCCGCGCGCTGGCCCTGGATCTGCCGGGTCAGCGCCGCGGCGAAGGCCATGGCATCGTCGGCCTTCTCGACATTCGCTGGGACCGAGGAGATCCCGCGCAGGGACGACCGCGTGGCCACCGCGGGCAGGCCGAGCTCAAAGGTCTCGATCGTTTTCAGCTGCACGCCCGTGCCCACACGGGACGCAAGCGCGATCACACGACAGTCCCGCATGAACGCCCGCGCGTTCTCCACGCGACCGAGCATTGCCACGCGGGGATCATCGCTGGAAAGCTCGCGCGGCGTCCTGCCCGCCACCGCGATCGAGACCTCCGCGTCGAGCCTGGGCACGACCTCTCTGAGGAACCATTCGAGACCGATACGGTTCGGCACCTGGATCCAGGAGCCGATCAGCCCGACATCGAATGTCCGCGCCGACCGGCCGGGCATGTCCGCCGCCACCGGCATGACCAGCGGCAGCGAGAGCGCGCGATCGTCGCGGGCGACGTTCAGCGAATGCCGGTCATCGTCGGACAGCGTAAGGACAAACGCGGCGTTCGCGCAGAGACGCTCCTCCAGTTCCGCGAGGTAGCGCGCTTCCCGCCTGAACAGGATCCGCTCGACCCGGCTTTCGACCCGAGCGGCGTTCTGGCGCGCCGAGACGTGTTCCGCGTTATGGGCGATGAAGACATAGGGCCTCGCGGTGAATACCTCCTCGAAGGCCCCGGCCAGCCAGACGCCGTTCAGGATCAGGCCGTCATAGGGTTCGAGCCTGGCAAGTTCGCGCCGGATGGTCTCCCGGGTGACGACCCGAAGCTTCGCCGAGGAGACCGTGGTGCCGCGCAGCGCCGCGGTCGCGAGCCAGCGCAGCTTCATGCCCGCCGTCGCATCGCTCGTCCGAATGATCACTTCGCCGAGCAGCGCCGTTTCCTCGGGATCGGAGGGCGTCGCCCCCGGCGATATGAAGCCGAGCGCGGTGACGCGCGCTCCCGCGCGGCGAAGCCCCTCGACGATGGCGTGATTGGCAATTTCGTAGCCATCTTCCGGCGCCGTACCCGGTACGAGCGAGGAGACGAAGATCAGACGCATGAGGCCTCCCGGAACCAACGTCGCATTGCCGGACTCGAACACGCGCCGCCCGCCGCCGCCGCGAGATCCGCCATCTCGTCCCCAGTGGACGTATTGAATCAACGATTCGGCCGCCAATTAACATACAATGCTTGCGCTGATATCCATCGAGGCGGTTATATTCTTGCAGGGCAGGCGAGTCGCGCATGATCCTGGAGCGATCGCAGAATGCTCGCTTCGCGAAGATTTTGAGAATCGATCGGCGGGTGGCCGAGGAATCGTATTGAAGAGCCGGGGGTGCGCGACGGCGACTTGCCGTCGGGTGAATTGGGGGAATTATGATCGACATCACCGCGGAGGCGGCGCGTCGCGAACGCCGCCGGCCACGCTCGGCCATGCGTTACGAACGGAAATCCGACATGGCCGCGGCGGCGATCCGTCCGCTCAACAGCGCGCGCCGGCGCACGCTGATCGTCGACCTCAACAATTTCTCGGTCTTCCCGACGCTTGCGATCGGTCTGCTCGTCGCGACGCTCAGGAACAGCGGCTTCGAGGCGCGCGTGCTCTGTCCGCTCGCCTACGGGGTGGTCGCCGCCACGCGGGAGCGCCGGGAGACGATCCTCGATCACGCCGCCCGGCGCCTGCATCACGCGACCTGGACGCCGCTCCGCGCGACACGGGACGCCGCGCGCGATCTGCGGCAGTGGTGGAAGGGACGCGCTGATCCGCGCGTCCTGCGCGAGACCGCGCGCGCGCTCGACGATCGCCCCGACGTGGTCCTGCTCTCGGCCTATCTGCAGCACTACAACACCGTGATCGAGATCTGCCGCATGGCCCAGGCGCGCGGCATCCCCGTGGTGCTGGGGGGGCCGTATTTCAACGTCGCGGGCACGGCGGAGGCGTGGCGGAACATTCCCGGGCTGACCGCGATCGTGGGAGGCGAGTCCGATCTCACCGTCGCCCGGGTGGTCGAGGCGGTCTGCGACGGCGGGGATCTGCTGGCCTTCGACGGCGTGCTGCTGCCCGACGGGCGGCGCTCCCGCCCCGCGGCGCCGCTCCGGGGGCTCGAGCGCATTCCGATCCCGGACTTCACCGACTTCCCGTGGCATCTCTACAAGTTCCGCGTCGTGCCGGTAATGACCGGCCGCGGCTGCCAGTGGAACCGCTGCGCCTTCTGCAGCGACATCGTCTCGGCGAGCGGCCGCACGTTCCGGACCCGGCCCATCGCCGCGGTGCTGAACGAGCTCCGGGAGCAGTCGCTGCGTCACAACACGAAGAACTTCCTCTTCATCGACCTCAAGCTCAACTCCAACCCCGCGATGTTCCGCGGCATCATCGAGGAGATCCAGCGCTACGTTCAGGGCGCGGAGTGGGTGGGCACGGTCCATGTCGACCATCGTCCGGACAACGGGCTCAGCCGTCCGGAGCTCCGGGCGGCGGTCGCCGCGGGCATGCGCCGGATCAGCTTCGGGCTCGAGAGCGGCAGCCAGCGGCTGCTCGACGCGATGGACAAGGGCTGCCAGGTCGAGGAGAACTCCCGCTTCCTCCGTCACGCGCATGAGGCGGGGCTGAGCGTCAGGGCGACGATGTTCAAGGGCTACCCCGGCGAGACGGTCGAGGACCTCGAGCTGACCGAGAAGTTCCTGCGCGAGCACGCGCCCTACCTCGACCGCGTGCGCTACAACGACTTCTCTATCCACGAGGACACGCCGATCTATACGCGCGTGGCCGAGAACGCGGAGGCCTACCCCCGGCTCCGGGTGCGAAGCTACGATCATCGCAACGGCCGGGCGCTCTACTGGAACGAGGCGATCACCGACCGCGCCTACCGCAAGGTGAACGCGCGCATTCTCGACATCGTCCATTCGATCAACCGCCGGCCCGTGAGGCGGGCGGCGCAGGCGTTCGACGGGTTGATGTGAGCCGGATCGACACCCGGGCCGCCTCGGACCCGCTGCGCCGGCGGCTCCGGCGACTCGGGCCGCTCGAACGGCGCGAGGAGGCGGTTGCCTTCGTCCGGCGTTTCCATCGGGAGAACGAGCTCGGGGCGAAGGCCTGCCGGCGGCGCGAGGCCGAGGTCCGGCGCGCCCTGCGCCGCGACGGCTGGTACGAGCACACGCCCGAGGAGCTCGCCTTCGGCGCGCGGGTCGCCTGGCGCGATCACGCACGCTGCATCGGCCGGTTGCACTGGAAATCGCTCGAGGTGCGCGACCTGCGCGCGATCGAGGATCCGGACGAGATGGCGGCCTTTCTTCTCGACCATCTCGCGGATGCCCATGGCGGCGGCCGGATCCGCTCGATCATCTCGATCTTCGCCCCTGTCCGGGGCGCCGAGACGCCCTGCTACGTCGAGAGCGAGCAACTGCTGCGCTACGCCGGCTACATCGACGCGGAGGGGCGGACGATCGGCGATCCGCTCAATATCGAGCTCACCCGCACGATCGCGGCGCTCGGCTGGGAACCGCCGGAGGTGCCGGGCATGTTCGACATGCTGCCGGTCCTGCTGCGCGACCGCGCGGGGCGGCGGCTCGTCTACGAGATCCCCGCGACGGCGCGGCCCGAGGTCCGGATCAGCCACCCCGACGGTCCGGCGCTCGACGCGCTCGGGCTGCGCTGGTACGCCGTGCCGGTGGTCAGCGGCATGATCCTGACGATCGGCGGGATCGACTATCCCTGCGCGCCGTTCAACGGCTACTACATGTCGACCGAAATCGCCTCGCGCGATCTGGCGGACGAGAACCGCTACGACCTGCTCGAGCCGGTCGCCCGCGCGCTCGGCGAGGACACGGGCGCGGAGCCGCCGCTCTGGAAGGACCGGGCGCTGCTGGAACTCAACCGGGCGGTGCTCCACTCCTTCTCGCGGGACGGCGTGACGATGATCGACCATCACATGGCGAGTGCGCAGTTCATGGAATTCAACCAGCGCGAAAGAGCCGCCGGCCGGCCGCCCTCGGCGCAATGGAGCTGGATCGTTCCGCCCCAGGCGAGTTCGGCCTGCCCGGTGTTCCATCTGCCGATGACCGACCACAGGATGGTGCCGAACTTCTACCGCTCCGGCGCCGACGACGGCGCCCATCTGCGGCCGAACCACTACGAGGAGCACCGCCATCGCTACCGCCAGCGGCTCGACCGCTGGAAGCGGGAGATCCGCGACTGGAACCGTGCGAAGACCTGACGGAGCGGTTCGCTCGCCGACGGATGCGTCCGGTGGGCGTTCCTGAGAAGCTGGCTGTCATCCGCGCGGCACCCCTCGGCCTCATGTCTGCCCTGCCCGTAAGGACTTGTTTCCGGGCGGCGGGCGTGCCGCTCCGCCCTCGTTCGATCTCACCACCATCCACCAGCCGGTCGAGGAGACGATCCGTATCCTCGTCGAGATGATCTCGGGCAGGCGGCCGGCAGTGTTCAGCTTCCCGGCCGGTTCGTCCCGCGCGGGTCGATCTGAGCTCAGCTCTTCTTGGAGCGCTTCTTCTGGCGCTGGACGTCGACGACGACGGCGGCGACGATGATGAGGCCCTTCACGATCTCCTGGTAG
>NZ_VFRP01000052.1 GCF_006385685.1 Amaricoccus solimangrovi
GTCCCGAAGCCGCGCGCGCCCGTCGGAACTATCGACCATGGGGAATGCCGCGAAGCCGGGCAGATCCACACCCTGGTTGAAGATCAGGTCCGTCTCCATGCCTGTCCAGGCCAGCCATATCCGATCTTCGGTGAGCGTCGTCATTCCAGACAAAGCCTCCCTCGAAATGCCGGCTTGGCGACGCCCGAAGGTCGTGGGACCGGCCATGCCACTTTAGCACATCGAGCGATGGCGCATCCGAGTTTCGCGAGCTGCGCGGCCAGCGCACGCTGGAGCGCCCTGCCCCGCGGCGGCGGCTGGCCGACGTCGAGGAGGGTCTGATCGACGTCGTCGTGGTCTACAAGATCGACCGCCGGTCGCGCTCGCTGATGGACTTCTCGAAGCTGCTCGACATCTTCGATCGCGCCGGCGTCATCTTCGTCTCGCTCACGCAGAGCTTCAACACCACGACCTCGATGGGGCGGCGTCGCGGGGCTGTTCAGCGTCGGCGGCATCTCGACGGAAACCGAACACCGCGCATCAGGTCTCGCGTCACGAAGCCTCTCCCCTGGTCAGGTGGGGATCTCGTCGGTCCAGACGCGGAAACCCAGCATGACGCCCGGGCCAAAGGTGGTGGTGAGGGCGACGTCGGCGGCGTCGCGGCCGCGAGCCATGAGTACGCGGCTCTGGCGCGGCACGTTGTTGCGCGGATCGAAGATACGCCAGCCACCGCCGAGGTAGGCCTCGAACCACGCTGCGAAATCGCCGGGCGGGTACGGCGGCGGCGTGCCCACGTCGCCGAGATATCCGGTGCAGTACCGCGCGGGAATGTTCATCGCGCGACAGAAGGAAATGGCGAGGTGGGCGTAGTCGCGGCAGACGCCGACGCCCTCGGCGTAGCCCTCGAAGGCCGAGCGGGTGGGGCGAGCCTGCTGGTAATCGAAGCGAATATGGTTGTGGACGAAGTCGCAGATGGCCTGGACGCGCGGCCAACCGGGCGGGGTGGCGCCAAAAAGGCTCCAGGCGAGGTCGAGCATGCGATCGCTCTCGCAGAAGCGGCTGGCGAGGAGGAACACGAGGGCTTCATCGGGCAGTTCCTCGATCGGGTGCTGGCGGGCATCGGCGACGACCGGGTCGGGCAGACCGCTGTCGCGGATGACAGTATCGGCGCCGATGCGAACCTTGCCGGCGGGGGCGGTGAAACGGCCGCACCAGTTGCCGAAGCCGTCCCGGTAGCTGGTGAGCGGCGCCGGGGGATCGAGACGAATGAGGTCTGGCGCCTCAAGGTCGGATGCGCGCGAGAAATGCACGTTCAGCACCGAGAGCACCGGCGTCGGCCGCGGGAATTCGAAGTCAACCTCGTAGCCGATGCGAAGTCGCAATGCGCCCCTCCTCGCCGCCCGGCGGCCTCCGCGTCGACCATAGGGTATTCGCGGCGAATAGCCAACGCGATCGGCCGGAGTGGGCGCGCATTGCGCAGCTGCTGGTCGAGCGGGTCGATGCGCGGATGCATCGCGTGGAGGTCCCGTGAAGGTCGAACGAGCTGACTGAGGTGGTGCGCGAGGCAGCGGGAGGGCGGTGGCCTGACGCGGAGTGACGGTCTCGACGGACGGAGAGCCGATCACCGCGGACGCTCCGCGAGCGCGGGGGACGGAAGCTGGTGGTGACACCGGACGGCGCGGGCTGGGCGCCGAGGCCGCGCATCGATACGAGGCCCGTTCTCGCGCCATCGACGTCGGCGCCGCGTTTCGTCGCATCCTCAGGCCGCGGCCGGTCGGTGGTCGTAAGCATCGCCGCGGGCGCCATCGCCCCAGGTCCGCGGAGCGGCCCTGAGGGCGGCGCGGTTCTTCCGTGGGCTCCCTCGGGGGGCACTGCTCATGAGACGCCAGGGGCGGGGCCACGTCGCCGTACTCGTGGCCGAGATGCCCGGTCGGCTCCGCGCCAAGCATCGGCCGCTACACGACGCTTCGATCAGGCAAGCCAGGCCTGGACCTGCTCGCGCCCCGGAACCGAACCCTTGTGCGTGACCTTGCCGTCAACCACCACGGCGGGGGTGCTCATCACGCCATAGCCGGCGAGGCCGAGATGCCAGACCCAGTCGGGCCGGGACGGATGCGCGGGAACGGAGGCGGGAGCGCTCACGCGGCCTGACTTTCCTCGAGGGCGTGCGCGGCGAGAACGGCCAGCACGATGGCGCGGATTTCCGGAGCGAGATCGGGGTTCAGCCGGTAGCGCACCCATTGCGCGTCCCGGCGGTCCGTCACCAGCCCCGCCTGTTTCAGGACCCGCATGTGGCGCGACATCCGGCTTTGTGATGCCAGGAGCCGACGCATGAGTTCGCAGACGCAGTGTTCGTCGCCGTCGGAGAGGATCCGGATCGCCCCCAGGCGGGTCGGTTCGGCGAGCGCCGAGAGTACCTGAAGGGGCATCGTTCCACCTCATACGCATATGCGCGATCATGCATATACGCCTCGGCCATCGATTCCGCAAACGGGCGGAATGTGGCTTCGAGCCGCTACCCGCGCTCGCCAGCGGGACGACCCGCGCGGCACCACGCATATTTCGATTCATGTCGAAATAAACTTGACGGCGTGTCGGCGCGCCAGCTACGATCTTTCCATGAAACTCGAAATAGCCGCTCGCCAACTCGAAGCCCTCGGCAATCCGACCCGCCTTCGCGTTTACCGCGCGCTGGTCCGGGCCGGCGCCGACGGACTGCCGGTCGGGCGGCTTCAGGCAAGGATCGGCATCGCCGCCTCCACCCTGTCGCACCACCTGAAGCGTCTGGTGGAGGCGGGACTGGTCACGCGGGAGCGCCAGGCGACGACGCTCCTCTGCCGGGCGCACTATCCGACGATGAACGCGCTGATCGGCTTCCTCGCCGATGAGTGCTGCGCCGACGCGGGGTGCGCGCGGGACGGCGAGGACTCGGCCGCCTGACAGCCTTTTCTTTTTCTTAAATTTCGAAATGTCCGGGAGGATCGAATCAGATGGAAAGCGCCGGTTTCGAAGATCTTCCGGTCGCCGTGATCGGCGCGGGCCCCGTCGGCCTCGCCGCCGCCGCGCGGCTTGTCGAGCGCGGGCTCCGGCCGCTGGTGCTCGAGCGCGGCCCGGGCGCGGGCACCGCGATCCAGGCCTGGGGTCACGTCCGGATGTTCTCGCCCTGGAGGTACGACATCGACGCCGCCGCGCGGACGTTGCTCGAGGCGACGGGCTCACTGATCGACCCGAACCTGCATTCCCGCGGCACCGTGCCGCCGCACGGGGTGGCCGAACCCGCGCATCCGGAGCCGGGGGTCTACGTCGTCGGCGCGAAATCCTACGGGCGGGCGCCGACCTTCCTGATGGCGACCGGCTACGAGCAGGTCCGCTCGGTGGTCGCCGAGATCGCCGGTGATCGTGCCGCCGCGCGCGAGGTGCGTCTGGTCCTCCCCGAAACCGGTGTCTGCGCGGCGGGGCCGATCGCCACGGAGGCGGGCTGCTGCGGCGGGCCGGCGCCGGCCGAGGCGGCGGCCTGCTGCGCGCTCGACGCGGAAGCGAAGACGGCGGGGCGCGACGGATGCGGCTGTGGCGCGTCCGGCTCAGCGGTCGTGGTGGGTGCCGCGTGACGCCCGATGTCGCGGTCAGTGGCCGAGGGCGGGTGATCGCCGCGCTCGGCATCGCGCAGATCCTCGCTTGGGGCTCGTCCTATTACCTGCTCGCGGTGCTCGCCGATCCGATTTCCCGCGACACCGGCTGGCGCTATGCCTGGGTGGTCGGCGGGGTGTCGCTCGGGCTGCTGGCGGCCGGGCTTGTGTCGGTCCACGTCGGGCGAAGGATCGGCGCCCGGGGTGGGCGCGGCGTGTTGGGCATGGGCGCGGTGCTGCTCGCGGCGGGCCTGACGGCGATGGCGGCCGCGCCAACGCTCCCGTTCTATCTCGCGGCCTGGCTGCTGATCGGGGCAGGAATGGGCGCGGGTCTCTACGACGCGGCCTTCGCGACGCTCGGCGGGCTCTATGGCACATCGGCGCGGCGGGCGATCACGACGCTGACGCTCTGGGGTGGCTTCGCCAGCACGATCTGCTGGCCGTTGTCCGCCTGGCTGCTCGAAGTCGTCGGCTGGCGGGGTACCTGCCTCGCCTACGCCGGTCTCCATCTCGGCGTGACGCTGCCACTCATCCTCCTCGCTCTCCCGAAACATGTCCGTGCCGAGACACCGGAAGTCACGGCGTCCGCCGCCATCGCGGTGCGCGGTGCGGTCTTCTGGCTGCTCGCGGCGATCCTGACGACGGGCGCCACGATCGCCGCGATCTGGTCCGTGCATCTGATCACGCTCCTCGAAGCCCGGGGTCTGTCGCTGGCGGCCGCCGTCGGGCTTGGCGCGCTGGTGGGACCGGCGCAGGTCGGCGCGCGCGTCATCGAGATGGCAGCGGGCGGCCGGCATCATCCGATCTGGACGCTGGGCGCGGCGGCGGCGCTGATCGCCGCCGGGCTCACGCTGCTCTGGTCGGGCGCCGGGCTCGTCGCCGGGGGCGCTGATCGCCGTTGGCGCGGGCAACGGCATCTGGTCGATCGCACGCGGGGCCCTGCCGCTGGCGCTGTTCGGGCCCGACGGTTACCCGGCGCTGATGGGCCGGCTCGCAGCGCCGAGCCTCGCGGCCCAGGCCGCCGCGCCGATACTTGGGGCGGCGGTCCTCGCGCGCCTCGGGGGAGAGGCGCTGCTTGGCCTGCTCGCGGCCCTGGCCCTGCTTAACCTCGCAGCCGTCCTGGGACTGTCGTGGCTCACCGCCGCCCGATGGTCCGGACGGGCCGCCGAACGCGTCTGATCGCGCGTCAGAGCGCCGGCGCGAGCGCGGGGGCGACGCGTTCGCGCAGGGTCTGGGGCAGCGGGACATAGCCGAGCGGCGCGGCGAGGTCCTGGCCCTCGCTCACGGCCCAGTCCGTGAACGCCCGGATCGCCTCGGCCGTCGCCGGATCCTCCGGGCGATCGCGCACCAGTTCCCGCGGAGCGCGCGGGGCGCCCGGCCCCGACGAACCCCGGCACGCCCACGGACACTACGAGGCCACCGGAAAGGTGAGAGTTACGGCCGCATCGGACCGACGATGCTCGGATCAGGTCCGTTCCGCCCGGTCTCCCGGGCATCGAACGCTGTTCCGGGGACCTCAGCGCTCCCTTGCCGGGTCGTAGCCGAGCAAGCGCAGCGCGTTCAGAGTGACGAGGACGGTCGCGCCGGTATCGGCGAGGATTGCGATCCAGAGACCGGTAATCCCCAGGACCGACGTCACGAGAAAGACCGCCTTCAGCCCGAGCGCGAGCGCGACGTTCTGGCGGATGTTGCCCATCGTCGCACGCGCGAGCCGGATCAGCGCGGGCACGTCGGCGACGCGGTCGCGCAGGATCGCCGCGTCCGCCGTCTCCAGCGCCACGTCGGTGCCTGATCCCATGGCGACGCCGACATCCGCCCGCCGGAGCGCCGGGGCGTCGTTGATGCCGTCGCCGATCATCATGACGCGCCCACCAGTCCGCGTGGCATCGGCCCGCATCTCGCCGATCGCCGCGAGCTTGTCCTCGGGCAGCATTTCCGCCCGGACGTCAAGGCCGAGCCCGGTGGCGATCACGGCGGCGGCGCGGGCGTTGTCGCCCGTCAGCATCGTCGCCTCGATGCCGAGCGAGCGAAGCTGGCGGATCGCCTCCGCCGCGTCGGCGCGGGGTTCGTCGCGCATGGCGACGAGGCCTAGCGTCCCGCGCGGCCGGAAGACAGCGACAACGGTCTTGCCCTCCGCTTCCAGCGCGGCCGCGCGGTCGATGGCGGCCGCGTCGAGCGCGCCCCACTCCGCCGCGGCGCGGGGAGACATGACTTGGATCCGATCCCCGCCAATACCGGCCTCAGCCCCCTTTCCGGGCAGCGCGCGGATGTCGGTCGCGATGGCCGGGGTCACGCCCGCCTCCGAGGCACGGCGCAGGATCGCCTGGGCGAGCGGGTGGCTCGAGCCCGCCTCGACGCCGCCGGCGATCGCGAGCAGTTCCGCCTCGGCCACGCCCGGCGCGGGCACGAGATCGGTCACGGCCGGCCGGCCGTGGGTCAGGGTGCCGGTCTTGTCGAAGGCGATCCGCGTCACCTTCGCCGCCGCCTCGATCACGGCGCCGCCCTTCATCAGGAGGCCGCGTTTCGCCCCCGAGGACAGCGCCGAGGCGATCGAGGCCGGGACCGAGATCACCAGCGCGCAGGGGCAGCCGATCAGCAGCAGCGCGAGGCCGCGGTAGGTCCAGGTCGACCAATCCGCGCCGAAGGCGAGCGGCGGAACGATGATGACCAGCGCCGCGATCGCGACGACCGCGGGCATGTACCCGCGCGAGAAGCGGTCGATGAAGCGCTCGGTCGGGGCGCGGGCCTCCTCGGCCTCCTCGACGAGACGGATGATCCGCGCGATCGTATTGTCGGCGGGCGTCTTCGTCACGCGGAGCCGCAGGGCGGCCTCGGTGTTGATCGAGCCGGCGAAGACCGGATCGCCCGGACCCTTCGTGCGCGGCAGGCTTTCTCCCGTCACCGGGCTCTCGTCGATGCCGCCCACGCCCTCGACGATCTCGCCATCCACCGGCACCCGGTCGCCGGGCCGCACCAGAACGGTCTGGCCGATCACGAGCCCGTCCGCCGGAACCTCCCGCGTCCCGCCGGGCGTTTCGAGCAGCGCCGTCTTCGGAACGAGCGCGGCGAGGGCCCGGATGCCGTCACGCGCCCTGTTGGCCGCGACGCCTTCCAGCACCTCGCCCACGGCGAAGAGGAAGACCACCAGCGCGGCTTCCTCCGCCGCCCCGATGAGGAGCGCGCCGAGCGCCGCGATGGTCATCAGGCTCTCGATCGTGAAGGGCTGGCCCATGCGCAGCGCCGCCCAGGCGCGCGCGGCGACCGGCGCGACGCCGATGAGGCATGCGAGCAGGAACGCCCAGGATCCGGTTTCGGCCGGGGTCAGCAGGTCGACGGCCCAGGCCACCGCCAGGAGCCCGCCGGTCAGGATGACGAGCCGGCCCTTCGCCGTATCGTACCACCGCCTGTCCCGCTCGGCCGGGTTGACGTGCGTATGGGTTTGCCCGTGGTCGGCGCCTCGACCCGCGCCGGCCAGGGACGGGACCGCTCCCGCGGGATGCTTCTCCGTGGGCACGCCCGGCGTGTCGGGGAGAACGAAGGTCCTCTTCCGGGGCGCGGGTTGTCCCTTCGCCGCGATGCCGAAGCCGAGCTTGCGCACCGTTTCCTCGATCGTTTCGGTCGCGGTTTCCCCCGGGGCGAGGTCGAGCGTCAGCCGCTCCGTCATCAGCGCCACCCTTACACCGCTGACGCCGGGCAGGCGCTCGACCGCGCGTGTCACCTTCGCCGTGCAAGCGGCGCAATCCATGCCGGTGACCGTCCATTCCCGGCGATGGCTCTGGCTTACCATGGTCGCGCTCCTTCCGCGCCGGGATGTGCCGGCGACTTGAACCCTCGATTCGGCCTACTACTTCCTCTAGCCACTAGAGGAGCAAGAGGGTTTTTCGCGGTGCTCTCCATCGGCCAGCTGTCGGAGGCGACCGGGGTCAAGGTCCCGACCATCCGCTACTATGAACAGATCGGCCTGCTGCCCGAACCGGACCGGACCGGCGGCAACCGCCGATTGTACGGAGAGGCGACGCGGAAACGGCTGGCCTTCGTGCGCCATGCGCGCGATCTGGGCTTTCCGCTCGAGTCGATCCGCGAACTGTTGCGCATGTCCGACGATCCCGAGCGGTCCTGCGTCGCGGCCGATGACATTGCGCGGCGCCAGCTGAGGGCGGTCAAGGCCCGGATCGCGCGCCTGATCGCGCTCCGCGATGAACTCGAACGGATGCTGGAAATGTGCTCGCGCGGCACCATCGCCGAATGCCGTGTGATCGAGACCCTGGGGGATCACGCGCTTTGCGCGGAGGACCACGCTGGTGGCGAAGGAGAGGTGTGACGGGGAACCGCGGTCCGACGGCATCTGGTCGATCGCGCGCGGGGCCCTGCCGCTGGCGCTGTTCGGGCCCGACGGTTACCCGGGGCTGATGGGCCGGCTCGCAGCGCCGAGCCTCGCGGCCCAGGCCGCCGCGCCGATACTTGAAGCGGCGGTCCTCGCGCGCCTCAGGGGAGAGGCGCTGCTCGGCCTGCTCGCAGCCTTGGCAGCGCTGAACGTCGCGGCCGTCCTGAGGCTGTCGTGGCTCGCCGCCTCCCGATGGTCCGCACGGGCCGCTGAACGCGTCTGATCGCGCCTCAGAGCGCCAGTGCGAGCGCGGGGGCGACGCGTTCGCGCATGTTCGCGGGCAGCGGGACGTAACCCAGTGGCGCGGCGAGGTCCTGGCCTTCGCTCACAGCCCAGCGGGTGAAAGCCCTCTCGGCGCGGCGGCTTCCAGCTCCTCACGCCTCCTCCGCGACCAGCGCCGTGAGCGCCGTCTCGAACGCCGTGAGAGCCTGATCCTCGGGAGCGTCTCGCAGCCGCGTGACGCCGATGGGGGCGGGCGTCGCGGGAAACGGTGTCCGCACTTCGCGAAGCTCCGGTCGGAGGGCACCGAGGCGACGCTCGCCGTAGGTGAGCATCGCGACCGAATGGCATTCGATCAGCATTTGCTCGGCCGCGCCGAACGAGAGCATTTCACAGGTCTGCGTCGGTGGCGTCAGGTCGAGCGCCGCGAAGACCTCCTCGAAATGGGCACGCACGGGCGTGCCATGTGGCGCGACCACCCATTTCGTCGCCGCGAGTTCGGCGAGGTTCTCTCCGTTCGCCCGCAGCGGATGGTCCCGAGCCGCTATGACCGCGAAGCGTTCGTCGTAGAGGCGCGCTTCCTCCAGGCCCTCCGGACAGGCGGGTCCGCGAAGGACCCCGATGATGCGGTCGATCTCCCGGCGCCGCAACGCTTCGACGAGACCGTTGTAGCTCCCCGGAACACAGGCGAGGCGGATGTTGGGATGCATGTTCGAGAGCCGGGCGAAGGCGCGCGAGATCAGGTCCTGCCCGGAGAACGGCAGCATCCCGATCGAGACCCGGCCGACGACATCTCCCTCGAGTTGGCGAAGCTGCTCGGGGAGTCGGTCGAGGAGATACGTGATCGCGCCGCTGAGCGCCGTGAGCTCTTTCGCCGGCTCGAGCGGGATCATACCGCTTCCAGTCCGCTCGAAGAGCTTGACGGCGAAGCGCTTCGAGAAGTCGGAAAGGGTGCGGCTGAGCTCGGGCTGGCTGCGACCGAGTCGCTTCGCCGCGAGCGTCACGTTGCGCTCCCGGGTCACCGCCTCGATGGCGCGCAGATGCGCGGAGCGGAGATTGCGCGGCAGCGACGGTACGCCCGTGCGACCGGCGAAGATCGCGCGCTCGGTGCTGTCAATGGCCATGATCGCAGCCCGGCACACGCGCGCGGCCACGTCTCCGGCCGGCGTGGTTTCCGTGCCGGACCAGCCGCGACGGAACAGCGGCGTATCGAGTGTTCGCTCGGCCGATGCGATCAGCCGGGACAGCGTCGGTTGCGTCGTGTTCACCAGGCCCGCGGCGATCCTGAAGCTTCGCGTCCGGGCGACCGCGTCTATCGCGAGGACCTCGCGCAGTTCCAGTTCGGGGCGCGCCGCGGGTGTCATGTCGTTTTCCGGGAGCCTCCGCCGAAGTTGCTGTGCTCCTCTGGGAGCCGCGCGTCGGACGAACCCCGCTCCAAGCTGCCTGGATGACGAAACCTATTATAGCAGATTCGGCAAGCCATATCGACATGGCGCATAAGCCAAGGGGCGCCGCGCCCGGTATGCTCTTCCGCGAAAGGGAGGAGCATCGAATTGACAGCCAAGCAATGGCCAGCAGCCAGCAAGTACCTCGACGCTCGCATCGTCGGTCGCCGCGACCTGACCGAGCGCATCTCGGAATTCCTGATTGGTGGCGCGGACGGCGCGGCCTTGCCGCCCGGCGATGCCGGCAGCCACATCGAGCTGCGCTTCGGGGGTCCCGCCGGCCGGTTTCTCCGGCACTATTCGCTGATCGGCCCGCTCTCGCCGGAGAAATCACCTGAACCCTTCTGGCGGATCGCTGTCCAGCGCGAGGACCGTTTCCGGGGTTCGGCGTTCATCCACGCGACATTTCGCGAAGGCACGCGGCTGCGGGTCTCTCGTCCGATCGGCACCTTCCGTCTCGGCCGGAACGTGCCGCACGCGCTTCTCGTCGCGGGCGGCGTCGGCATCACGCCGATCCTGCCGATGATGCGCTCACTGAGCTTCAGGAACCGCCCGTTCCACATGGTCTACGCCGGCCGGCGGCGCGAGGAGATGGCCTACGCCGACGAGGTCGAGGCGATCGGGGGCGACCATGCGACGATCCTCGAGGCCGACCGCTCGGGTTTCCCCGACCTGCGCGCGCTCCTCGCGGGGCAGCCCGAGGGCACAGTCGTCTACGTCTGCGGGCCGGGACCGATGATCGACGCCCTGACAACCGCCGCCGCCGGGTTGGGATGGGACCACGGGCGGGTTCGCTACGAGGTCTTCAACGCCGCTCACCGGCCCGATGACCACGGCCTGACCGTGGAGCTTCGGGATGGCCGGCTGATCGAGGTGGGCGCGGGAACGACCATTCTCGACGCCCTCGAGCAGGCCGGCGTCGATACCCTTTCCGATTGCCGACGGGGTGAATGCGGCCTCTGCCTCACCGACGTCGTCCCCGGCGACGCCGTGATCGACCACCGCGACAGCTTTCTGAGCGAGGCCGAGCGGGCCGAAGGCCGGCAGATGTGCGTCTGCTGCTCGCGCGTCGCGAACGCCTCGAAACTGAAACTTGCCATTTGACAGGACCAAGCTCCATGGGAACGATCGACCAGAAAATCCAGGAAGAGAATGCCATCTTCGAAGCGATGGCGCCGCGGGGCGACGACGATTTCGCCAATTACGCGACTCCGCTGATCCGCGACTGCTGGTACGCCGCCGGCCGCTCCACCGAGATCGGACGGACGCCGCTCGCCCGCCGGCTGCTGGGCATCGACGTCGTGCTGTACCGCACCCAGGACGGGCGGCCCGTCGCCATGCGCAATCGCTGCCCGCATCGCTCCTTCCCGCTGGCGAAGGGCAAGCTCGTCGGCGACACGCTGGTTTGCGGCTATCACGGCATGGCCTTCGACGCCGACGGCATGTGCGTCCACATGCCGGCCCTGAACAGCGCGCCGGCCTCGGCGGCCGTTCGCACCTTCCCGACCGCCGACCGGGGGCCGCTCACCTGGATCTGGATGGGGCCGACGCACCTCGCCGACGAGGCGCTGATCCCGGCGACGCCCTGGCTCGAGGATCCGGCCTGGGGGACGGTCACCGGAGACTTCCACATCAAGGCCGACTATGTCGGGATGCACGAGAATCTGATCGATCAGACCCACTTTCCCTTCCTTCACCCCGACACCGTCGGCACGCCGGAATACGCCCGCTCGAAACTCGTGGCCGAGATCGAGGGGGACCAGGTCATAATCCGGCGGCGCCTCGACAATGCCCCGCCACCCGCCGTCTACGGCAAGCCGGCCGGGATCATGCACAAGCGCGTCACGCGCACCTCGGAGGCGCGGTTCGTGAGCCCGGCCATGCACCGCGCATATGCCGAGATCATCGACCCGGCCCCCGAAGGGGATCAGCCGGAGCGTTACAGCTACTACATCACCCACGTCTTCACGCCGGAGAGCAACACCTCGATCCACTATTGGTGGTTCACCTCCCGAGACTTCAAGCCGGGGAACCCGGAGATCGACACTTTCCTGCGGGAAGCCTCGTCCAAGGCCTACTACGAGGACGTCGAAGCCCTGGAGTGGATCATGGATGTGGTGACGAAAGACGAGGAGCAGCAGTTCGACATGAGCTTCGCACCGGACCGTCCCGGGCTGATGGCGCGGCGGATCATGTACCGCAAGGCAATGGCGGAGGCCCGCTGATACCAGTCCGCGCGGATGCTGGCTCCGGAGCGCGCCTTGCGCGGCGTCGCTCCGGGTCCAAAGGCATGGCTCTTCCAGGGCTCGGGTCGCGGAGGTTAGCGCCGGGCATCCTGCACGGTCTCATCGTCACGGTCAGGACGAACAGCCACGACCGCGAGCCTGTCTCGCCGCGAACTCACGGCCACACATACGCCCGGCGTCGCGCACGGGCGACCATACCACCTCGCAGTCGAGAGGGTGCGAGGTCTGGTCAATCTGACGGCGATCGCCGTCGTGGAGGCCGAAGCGGAGCAGCCGAATGTGCGACGGGCGGCGGAATGGCCGCCGGCCTTCCCGATAAACCGGCGGTGTTCCCGTGCGGAACATCGGATAGCCCGACAGCCCGAGCCGGCGACATGAAGACCTCGCCGATCAATCAATATCGCGAGGAAACCTTCCAGCCTTCGGCTCAGACGACTCCGGGGCGGCACGTCGGTGTTTCTGATCGGTCGAACCTCTCGGATGTCCTGACTCGAGCCGCGGATCCTCCAGAGACTGATATCAATCCCGGTTGCCGGAGCAATCGTTGTCGGTGGGAAACACGCGCCCGTCGAAGAGCTTGCGCGCGGTCCGGACGGTGCCGGCGCTCCGGAGCGCGCCGTCCGGGGCGATGTCGAGCAGCACCTCGGCCGCGCCGGTCGGGTGCTCGATCAGGTAGCGCCCGTCCGCCGGGATCCGTGC
>NZ_VFRP01000053.1 GCF_006385685.1 Amaricoccus solimangrovi
CTCGTTCCGCTCGAGCTTTTCGCCGACCGCGCCTTCGCCGGCGCCAACCTGCTGACGCTCGCGCTCTACGGCGCGCTTTCGGGGATCCTCTTCCTGCTGCCCTTCGAGCTGATCGGCCGGCGCGGGCTCTCCCCGGGCGAGGTCGGCCTCGCGCTGCTGCCGCTCGGGCTCATCATCGGCATCGGCGCGCGGCCGGCGGGGGATCTCGCCGACCGCCATGGCGTCCGCGGCTTCCTCGCGGCTGGCTCGATGCTGGTCGCGCTGTCGGCGGCCTGGCTGGTGGTGAACCCGCCCGGCCTCGTCGCGGGCGTGCTCGCGCCGATCGCGATCCTCGGGATCGGCATGGCGCTCGTCGTCGCGCCCGTGACGACGGCGGTGATGAACGCCGCGCCCGACAGCGCCGCCGGCGCCGCCTCGGGCATCAGCAACACGGCGAGCCGCTTCGCCGGTCTCTTCGCCATCGTCCTGGTCACCGCGATCGCCGCCTCGGTCTTCGCCGCCAGCGGCGGGGCGGCTGGCGGCTTCGGCGTCTTTCCGCCGGCCGGCGACCCTTCCGCCGCGGCGGTCGCGGAAGCCTTCGCGAATGGCTGGATCGCGGCGATGACGGCCAACGCGCTCCTCGCCGCGACGGCGGCCATCGTCGCATGGCGCATGCCGCCGCCCCGGATCCCGCCGGAGCCCCGGCATCCCGATGGCGCCTGAACATTCGCGCCATCGGCGTGGCGGCCGGTGGCATTCTCGAGGCCCTGTTGCCAAGGCGCGATCGTCGTCTCGACGTCGACGGCGGGACGGGGCGGCCCCAGTCCATGCGAACGTTGGCCCAGCCGTGGTACGGGCGGAGGGAATTACCGATAGCGCGCGCCCTCACCTGCCAGCGCCTGCATGGCCCCATAGGGCGAACGCACGATCCAAGCGGCCGATGGCGCTGACCGAACTGGTAACGCATCCGCTGTGTTTGGCTTCACCGATTCGATGGGAGAAGCGCGCCGATTGAAAGCCTCCAGGTTAGAAGAAGGAGCGCACCGTAATCTCCTCACCCCCTTACGGCGTTACTGTTCAAGCCTCCGGGAAATCGGGATCCCGTACCCTCGGCGGCGAATGAGTCTGAGCGCACGTCGCGCACGGCCAGAAAATCAATTTATAATCAGATACTTACCTTACTGCGTGAGCCATGCTTTAGGCGTGGTCAGCGACGGGCTGATGAGCAGGACGAGAGCCAAGCTACGGTCGACGTTCATTTTTTTGCTTGAGCGACGGGCGCTACGGCGTCATATCTGTAACGCGAAAAGACAAAAGATGCCACGAAGTGCGTTTCTGACCGGGACTCGAAATAGACCGGGGGGTAACGCGGATGAGCGGCCATGAAACGAGCGGACGATGACCCTACCTGTTCTTCACGATCAGCTGAAGGCGGACGCTGACCGGTTGTCCGAAGCGCTTGAGCGCATGTCGAAACTTTTCCTCGCGCCGAAAGAGCAGAAGTCGTTGCGCACATTTACCTCCGCCGAGGTGACTGAACTCCTGCGGGTTAGCGACGGCTACCTTCGTAAAATGCACTTCGACGGAAAGATCCCGAGCGTCGAGCAGGGACCGCGAAAGAAACGGCTCTACAGCGCTGAAAATATCCTCGAAATCCGCGCGATCCTTTCCCAGACCGCGAAGGACCCCCTTCACTTCCTCCCTGGTCGCCGCGAGGGCGACCGCCTGCAGATCTGGTCGACCGTCAATTTCAAGGGTGGCTCGAGCAAGACGACCACGACCGTGACGCTGGGCATGCGCCTGGCGCTGCGCGGATACCGGGTCCTGGTCGTCGATGCCGACCCCCAGGCATCGCTGACAACCTTTTTTGGCTATCAGCCGGAAATCGACTTTCGTCAGGGCGGCACGCTCTATGATGCGATTCGGTACAATGACGCCGACGTCTCGCGCGTGTCCATCACCAAGGTCTTGAAGAAGACATATTTTCCTGGACTCGATCTGGTGCCGGCCGGACTTCTGCTTTCTGAGTTCGAGACGGAGACGCCGACCGCGCTGAGTCGCGGAGAGCAACCGGTGTTCTTCAATCGGATCCGTGATGCCCTTCGTCAGATCGAAGACAATTACGATCTGGTCCTTATCGACTGTCCGCCCCAGCTTGGCTACCTGACGATGTCGGCCGTCTGCGCGTCTACGTCGCTCCTGATGACAATCACACCGGAGCGCGTGGACCTTGCCTCGGCCAGTCAGTTCCTCACGATGGCGGCTGGCGTCATGGAGGTCCTGCACAGCAACGGCGCGGCCGGAGCCTTCGACAACTTCGCCTACCTGCTCACCCGCTTCGATACCTCCATCAGCGCGCAGCAGGATCTGGCGGAATGGATGCGCCAGCTTCTCGGAGGGAGTGTGATCCGGACGCCATTCGTCAAATCGTCTGCCGTAAGCGAGGCGGGCCTCTCTCAGCGAACGATCTTCGAGGTTGAACTCGCAGGGGTAAAGAACCGCAAGACGTTCGATCGCGCCTTGGAATCCGCTGTCGGCTTCTCGGACGACATAGAGGTGCTCATTCAACGGGCGTGGGGACGCGAGGTGGGCGATGAGAAATAGCATTCTGGCCAAGAGCCTTCAGCAGAGCCTTGATCGCGGGAAGGCACGCGAAGAGGAATCCGGAGGCGACTCCCCTGCCCCGCCCCCGGCGTCGCATTCGACGCCCTCTTCTCTCCGGACCATGTCCGACATTCTGTCGAATGCCGCCGAGCAGGCACCGATCGAAGTGGATGTTTCCGAGATCGCGGAATCCGAGATAGCCGACCGCTTCGATGTTCAGGATGGGTTGGCGGAACTCGTCGCATCGATCAGCACTTCCGGTCAGCG
Source organism: Amaricoccus solimangrovi (assembly GCF_006385685.1). Lineage (GTDB taxonomy): Bacteria > Pseudomonadota > Alphaproteobacteria > Rhodobacterales > Rhodobacteraceae > Amaricoccus > Amaricoccus solimangrovi. The sequence continues at coordinate 2,851 of NZ_VFRP01000053.1, forward strand.
TCTGCCGGTGCTCCTGCGGCATCGTCGTGGGGATGGCCCTCGATACGAGGTCGTCTACGGGCGCCGACGGATCGCGGCATGTCGCGCTCTCGGCCGCAGGGTCGTCGCCTATGTGCGCGATATGTCCCTCAATGACGCGCTGATGTCCCAGGCACTGGAGAACTCGGCCCGCCTCGAGCGAAGCTTCATTGAGCAGGCCGTCTTCGCATCGAAGCTCGAGAGTGCTGGTTTTCCCGGAGATCAAGTCTGCCAGGCGTTGGCGATCGACGCGACCACTCTCAGCAGGTTACGGACGGTCATTCGGGATATTCCATCCGACGTGATCTTCAAGATCGGAGCGGCCCCTGGAGTAGGACGCAGGCCGTGGATGGAGCTTCGTGAACTAGTGAACAAGGCTGGACCGGAAACCGCGGCCCAGCTCCATTCACAGATCCAGGATACAGGTTCTCCCGCTCAGAGACTGGAAAGCCTTATCAAGTGGCTTGGCGCTCCCGCGAGGGAGCATCGCCAAGCTCCCGAGTCCGTCTCCAAAAAGTCAGGGCAACAGAAGGCGCCCGCGATCGGCTCGGTAAGTGCCCGAGCCGGCTTGGGGAACCTGGTCCTCAAGGCCGGCAGAAAGCAGGACAGGGCGTTTCTCGTCTACCTCGAGGCGCGCTTGGAAGCGCTCTACACAGAATGGAGCGGGGAGACCCAAGGCGACAATCCAAGTAATTGATTTATAAGAGTTGACCATGGTCAACGACAAAAAAAGACCATGGTCGATACCAGCCCGCGGAGAGAGTTCATCAACGAGGAGGCAGACACCAAAGGCAAAAAGAAACCCCCCGAAGGCGGTTAGCACTCCAGAGGGTCCCTAGGCTTAGAACACCTTTTTGGTACCCCCAATCTAGTGGATTGACCGGAACGAAAGAGTCCGGATTGGGATTCCCGGTTGGTTGATGTCGTGCGAGTGTGGCGGGATGCGCAGTGGCATCTCATTCACCGTATGCGTCGGCGACCGTCAGCGATTGCAGGCGATCGTCGCGGCCCCCAAGAGCCCGCAGAAGCACGTCTGGCGGGCGGGTATCATCCTTCTGAGCGGCGAAGGTCTCGGCACGTCGGCGATCATGGATCGGACCGGCAAGTCCAAGACCTGCGTGTGGCGCTGGCAGGAGCGGTTCATGCACGCGGGCGTCGACGGATTGCTTCGCGACGGGTCGCGTCCGCCGGGCAAGGCGCCGGTCCCGCCGGCGCGCGTCGCCGAGATCGTCCGCCTGACGCTCGAGCCGCCGCCGCACGAGGCGACCCACTGGACGCTGCGTGCGATGGCGAAGGTCGCGGGCGTCGCAGCCTCGACGGTGCAGGCGATCTGGAAAGCCCATGGCCTCAGCCCGCACCGCTGGCGGCACTTCAAGCTCTCCAACGACCCGGCCTTCGCGGAGAAGCTCACCGATATCGTCGGCTTGTACGTCGATCCGCCAGCCCATGCCGTGGTGCTGTCGGTCGACGAGAAGTCGCAGATCCAGGCGCTCGACCGCACCCAGCCCGGCCTGCCGATGAAGAAAGGCCGCGCCGGCACCATGACCCATGACTACAAACGCCACGGCACGACGACGCTGTTTGCCGCCCTCAACGTGCTCGACGGCACGGTGATCGGACAGAACATGCAGCGCCACCGCCATCAGGAGTTCATCCGCTTCCTCAACCGCGTCGAGCGCGAGGTGCACCGCCCATGATCGAAGATGCAATCGCACAGCTTGGCATGGAAGGTGTGCTCCGCATGCTGGACGATCTCGCGACCAGAGTCGACCGCATCCAGAATCCCCAAGCCTATGTCCGCCACCTCCTACGGTTGCGCATCGAACGATCGACGAGACACCGGCATCCAACACATCTGGCTTCGCCGAGAGGGTTACCGATTTGACCGCGGTCAAACAGAGAAATTGCCGTGTTGGAAAACCGTTCCACCGGCGTGATTGAACCATGCACACGCGCAACAGTGTCAAACGCGGCATCGCATGCTTTATCTGGCTCGCATATCGCACCGTTCTGCGGCCGATCTGCTCAGAACCCCACAATAGATGCTTGGAACGCAGCGGGGCTTTGAACACGAAACACATGCCGAGAGTTCGCGCCATACTTGTCCGTGGACAGTCAAGGACCCGCTACCCGGAGCGAAGCACATCGAATGCACACCGTCCTGGATACGCTTCTCATTGTAGGATGTGCCTGAAACGACGAATCGCGTTCAATCTCGTCGACCCCTACCAGTCCTCCAGTACCCGAACCAGGCAACGGCAGTCCAGTCACACGATCCTAAAGCGCCCCTGATCTCACGCCAGCCGCTCTTGCCGCGCAGGTCGAGTGGGGCGCCCGCGCCTCGACTACCAACCCGCCGGCACCATCCGGGGGCGTTGTCGCGGTTCGCGTCCAGCCCGTCGCGCCGGGACCGAGGCGGCGCGATCGCCAAACTCGGGACGCTTGCTCATCGCCGCTATCGTGCTCCCCCGAGAGTGGACGGTCGCGACCGGAGAGCCGCGACCTTTCGAGCCGACCGGGGTCGCGCCGCACCATCCCACTTCGCGGCGAGACCGGAAGACGGCGTGGGGCAGCGGGCCGCTTGATGTGCCCAGGCGGGCGCGGCCTTGGGCTGCGCGATAGCGGGACAGGGGCCTCCGCGCCGTTGCTCAGCCCCGTTTCACCGGGATCAGGAAAAGCGCCGATTTGCCTTCCGTGACGGCCTCGGTCGAGAGCTTGCGGTCGAAGGTCGCGAGCTGTCCGCCGCGAAGCCGCGCCAGCGCGAGAAGATACGCATCCGTAACTTGCGCCGAGGTCAGGATCTTGCCGGCATCGATATGCGCGGCCGCGACGACGCTGAAATCCTCGCTCCAGAACTCATGACCGGGCAGGGCCCGCAGGCTCTCCAGGATCCCGGCGACCCGCGCCGGAGCGCCCGGGGAGTTCGGATACTTCGGATTGCCGAGAATGCGCAGCACGCCGTTCTCCGTCATCGGGCAGGTCGCCCATGCGCGCCGGCCGGTCTCCGCGAACCAGGCGTGGGCATCGTCATGCGCGACATGGCCCGGATCGACCAGGGCGATCAGCACATTAACGTCGAGCAGGAAGGTCACGGCGTCTCGTCGCGCAGCCGATTGACCAGCTCCAGAGTGATGGGTGGTGAATCGGAACGTGGCGAGAGCAGCGGGATCCCGTTGCGCTCACCCTGGGGCAGGGGAGGATGGAGAGAGCGCCGCGCGAGATCGGAGATGACCTCGCCAATGCTCCGGCGCTGCTGCGCGGCGAGCGCGCGGGCGGCGTTCAGCACATCCTCGTCGATGGAAAGCGTCGTGCGCATGGCATCGCTCCAGGTTGGCGCATCAGACATCACGCATCATCTAGCGAGTGCGAAGGTATGTTTCAACGGAACGTTTGCCCGGCCACTGCTCTTTCTGTTCGATAATGCAAGGTCCGAATGATCGAAGGGAAGGGGGTGCCTGGCAGCGGAGAAGAACAACCTGGGGCGCACCGGGCGCGGGACGCGACGCATGGACGCCAAAGGTCTCGATCGCGCCGGCGTGCTTGGGCCCCGCGATGTCACCGGCGGGTCTACGAGGAAGGATCTCGGCCGCCCGTTGCTGAGCGGCCAGGACGGCCAGCCGCCTCCAATGTGCCTGGCCGCCTTGCGCGATGAAATCGGAGCGCGCGTGCGCCGCCGGCCAAGCGGCTGACGGACACGATCCGCCGATGCTCGATATGGCAAACTCTCGAAGCGACGGTAGGCCGACGACTTGAACCCGACCAAGTCCGGCCATACATCTAGTTTTCAATCTGGTTTAAAGGAGGCCGCATGCGCGCCGTCGGAGCCTTCGAGGCGAAGACCCATCTTTCCGAACTGCTGGCGGCGGTCGAGCAGGGTGAAACCGTGATCATAACCCGGCGCGGGCGTCCGGTCGCGCGGCTGGTGCCCGAGCCCGCCGCGCCGGACCGGGCCGCCGCCATTGCGCGGCTCAGGGCGCTTCGCGCCCGCGTGGACGGCGGGCTCGGTATCGAAGACATCCTGTCGGCGCGGGACGAGGGCCGGCGGTGACGCTCGTCGTCGACGCCTCGCTGATCGCGGGATTGCTGCTGCCCGACGAGCAGGGCATCGCCCCGGAACTCCTGGCGGCGGACGAACTGGTGGCGCCCTGGCTGCTCTGGGCCGAACTGCGCAACATCCTGATCGTCAACGAGCGACGCGGGCGGCTGGCCCCGGGCCTGGCCGAGCAGATGCTCGACGCGGTGAAAGCGCTTGGCATCGGGCTCGACACGCGCCCCGCCGAGGCGAGCGTGCTGCAACTCGCGAGACGTCATCGGCTGACGATCTACGACGCGCTCTATCTTGAACTTGCCTTGCGTTCCGGCGCGCGGCTCGGCACGCACGACACGGCGCTCAGGGTCGCGGCGGGTCAGGAGGCCGTCGGGATAGTGGGGTAGGGCAGGGGCGGGCCCGATCATGGGTGGTCGAACCCTCGTCAGGCACGCCGCGTAAGAAACCGGGCACAGGGACGCGGCGGATGAGCACCAAGGAACTCGATCGGGCCGCATTGCGCGGCTCGGGGCGCTCCGTGCCCGCGTGGGAGGCACGCTCGGGTTCGGCAACGTCCTGGCGGTGTGGGATGAGGGCTGGCCGTGACGCTCGTGGTCGACGCCTCGCTGATCGGCCGCCGCGGCCGAACGAGCAGGGCATCGCACCGGAGCTCCTGGCGGCGGACGAACTGGTGGAGCCCTGGCCGCCCTGGGCCCACCCGCCGATGCCCGTCTGAATCGGATTTCGCGAGACTGCGTGGCAATGGACGCCAAGGGCCGGGCACCCGTGAAGGCTTGTAAACCAGGGCGCACCGGGATCGGGGACGCGGTTCGCGCAGAGCTGTCTCACGAAAACCGAGTCGACAGCCGCGCCCAGGCTCACGATTTCCGGTCGGCTGACATCCTCCGCGTTCACGGCGCGCGTGCGGGGGGCAGAACGGAGCCGTTTTCCTCATGCCCGATAATCCGGACTTATCGGGCATTATTTCCCGCCGCTCGCGTCGGCGCAAAGCATGCGTTCCGCCGTCCCAAAGCGCCGCGCGTTCCGAGGTGTCACTCCGCCGGATCACATCCCGCCTTCCTGCGGCGCGAAAAGCGCGCCGATCGCATCCCTGTCGAATGCGAGGCGTTCGCCCGGCTCTCCGGTGAAGAGCGCATCGGCGAGCGCCTGCTTTCGGGCCTGAAGCGCGAGGATGACTTCCTCGACGGTGCCCTCGGCGACGAGGCGATAGACGAAGATCGGCTTGGTCTGGCCGATCCGGTGCGCGCGGTCCATCGCCTGGCGCTCGACCGCCGGGTTCCACCAGGGATCGTAGAGGATCTACCGTATCGGCGGCGGTCAGCGTCAGGCCGACGCCCCCGGCCTTCAGGCTGATCAGGAAGATCCGGGCCTCGCCCTCCTGGAAGCTTCGCACCGCCGCTTCGCGATCCACAGTCTCGCCGGTCAGCCAGGCGTAGCGCCAGCCCCGCGCGCGCACATCCGTCTCGATCAGGCGCAGCATCTCGACGAATTGCGAGAAGACGAGCACCTTGCGGCCCTCCCGGGTCAGCGCCTCCAGCATCTCGAGCAGGCGCTCCCGCTTGGCGCTTTCGCCGGGACCGGACCCGTCCTTCAGGAGCGCCGGATCGCAGCAGGCCTGCCGCATCCGGAGCAGCGCGTCGAGGATGGTGATCTGGGAACCGGCGAGGCCGCGCGCACCCGCGTGTCCATCGCCATGCGCACGCTCTCGTAGAGCGGGCGCTGTTTCGGCCCGAGCGGCACCAGTTCGGTGATCTCGGTCTTCGCGGGCAGGTCGCGCGCCACCTCGTCCTTGGTCCGGCGCAGCAGGAAGGGGCGCAGGCGACGGTTCAGCCGGGCCTGGGCCAGCGCGTCGCCCCGCTCGATCGGCAGGGCGATCCCGGCGCGGAAGATCTTGCGGTCGCCAAGCAGGCCCGGGACGAGCCAGTCGAACAAGGCCCAAAGATCGAGGAGCGAGTTTTCCATCGGCGTCCCGGTGAGCGCGAGCCGGGTGCGCGCGCGGATCGAGCAGATGCGTTTGGCCGCGGTCGAGGCCGGGTTCTTCACCGCCTGCGCCTCGTCGAGAATGGCGAGTTCCCAGTCGCGCTCGAGGAGCGCGTGATCGCGGTGGAGCAGGGGATAGGTGGTGACGACGAGATGGGCGGCGTCGATCTCGGCGAACAGCGCCTTGCGCGCGGGACCCTGGAGGACCAGCACCTTCAACCCGGGCACGAACCCCGCCGCCTGCCGCGCCCAGGCCCGGGCAAGATTCGTCGGCACGATCAGCAGGCTCGGCCGCGAAGCCCGCTCCTCGATATGGCGCTTCGCGAGCAGGGCGAGGGCCTGGAGCGTCTTGCCGAGCCCCATGTCATCGGCGAGCAGCCCGCCGAAGCCGGTCTCGGTGAGGGCGGCGAGCCAGCCGTAGCCGATGGCCTGATAGGGGCGGGGGACCGCCTTGAGGGCGGCGGGCATGGGAAGGGGGATGCCCGAGGTCAGCGCGTTGAGGCGGCGTCCGAGTTCGAGGAGCTCGGCGCCGCCGGCGAAGGCGATGCCCGATCCCGCCAGCACCTCGGCGCATTCGGCGCTCTGGCCCGCCTCGCCGGGGTGAAGCCGGGTGGCGGGGGCGAGATGGCCGCCATAGTCGAAGGCGAGCCGCAGCGCGGCGGCGCGTACCGGCTCGGAGCGCCGGCTCCAGCCGTCGATCACATGGCGCTCGCCGGGGAGGCCGAACAGACGGAGCACCGGCACCGGATCGCGCCCGCGCCGCGTTTCGAGGCCCATCGGCTTCGGAGCCGGGACGGGCTCTCCCTCGATAGCCGTGAGACGGGCCGCGACCTCGGCCGTGAATTCCGCCGGAAGGCTGGGCGCGCCGAGCAGAAGGCGGATCCGCTCGGCGACAACGGCGCGAGGATCTCGCCGAAGGCTCCGGTTTCCGGCTCGACCCAGACAGGGCGGGCCGCCGGCAGGCCGACGAGCGGCCCGCCGCTCTCCGCGTCGAGGAGCGCGAGATCCTGCGCGCCCTCGGCCCCGGCCCGCCAGGCGAAGCGCGCGGCGCGCGGGCCTGCCTCGCGCAGGGCCGGACCGGTGCTTTCGCCCCAGCGCCCGCGCCCGGTGGCGGCGATCCGGCGCAGCGGCGGCGGCAGGTCGCAGGGGGCGGGGGGCTGTAGAACACATGAGCGTCACGATGGCCGTGGCCGCCGTTGATCGGGATCCCGGAGGCTTCCAGATCGCGCAGGATCTCGAGATCCTCGCCGGTGACGAAGCGGGGCCGGTTCTCGATCCGCTTGACCCGCTCGATGTCATAGCGGCCACCCTGGATGCGCGCCGTTCCATCGGCCTGGACGCCGCCCTTCACCGTGGTCACCTCCGCCCCGTGGCGTCCCGGAGCGAGCACATAGAAGAGCCGGTCGCGCACGGTCGGCGGATAATCCTCCGTCGGGCCTTCCGGAGCGCGCGCGGAGGTCGCCCCCGCGTCGAGCCAGCGCGGCACGGGCGCGGGCAGGGAAGCGGCCGCTTCGCGCGCGGTGTCTCGCCGCCCGGCCTCCTCGTCCGCGCCGCGCGACCGCGCGGTGACCAGCGCCGCCACCATGTGCTTGCAGCGGATCCCGACGGGGCAGGAGCACTGGCCGTCGATCCCGGTGAACCGCCCGTCGCGGGCAAGGCTCAGGCGCAGCCGCAGATCGTAGACCCGCCGGCCGGAGCCGGAGACGCGCGCCTCCAGGATGCCCCGGGCCTCATGAGTCGAGAGCGCGACGACGCGGCCCTGCTTCGCGTAGCTCACGCCCCGCGCGAGCGTGGCCGGGTCGAAAAACCGCATCAGAGAGAGAAATGGCTCCACGCCCGAGGCCTCCCGCGCCTGCCTGTTTCCCAGCATGCCCCGGGAGGGAAGGGTGCGCCATGGCGGATCGGGTTCCCTGGCGGCGGCCGGTCGGAGGCGGCCGACCAGAGCGCGGCACCCGGACCGGCCGTCATTTCCCCCAGGGCGCTGAAATAGCTGCTCGGCGGGAATGGCTTCCCGGGGCTCTGTGCTTTCGGGGCTTGATGGTTCGGCGCCGGGCCCGGTTCGGCCGCCCCTTGGTCATGCGGCGAGCAACTTCGGGAGCCTTGCGAGGTTGCAGGCAGCCATTGTGAGGGTGAAGCGGGCGCGGAGGGGTTCGACGCCGCGGCATACGGTCTGGGCCATGCCGCCCACGGTCTTCGCCCAGCCGAACGGCTCCTCGATTTTCTCCCGGCGGCGCTGCGAGAGGGCATAGCCCTCGTGGCGGTGCGGCCGTCGATGGCGGAATGGCGGGCTTTCCGCGCGAAGCGCGGTGTGTGACGCGGGCTCGCCGGAGACCGGCGCCGCGCGGTCACTCGAGGCTTGCGGACCACCGTGAATGTTGGCTGACTGGCGCGTGAGGACCGTCGGAGACCTGCGATGCCGAAGCAAGCCTTGTTGGCGGTGCTCGTCGCCATAGACGCCGCCAACGCCGCCGACCCGCATCTGGAACCGGACGGGACCCCGGCGGCGCTGGTTTATGGCAGTCGGATGTCGGAGGAGCTGGCGCGCCGCTGCCCCGACGCTTCCGAGCATCTGCGGATCGCCGCTCGCGGCCAGCACATCGAGCGGTGGAAGATCGCGCGTACCGACTACCCCGAGGGGCGCGCCGGCTATCTGCGATGGCGGACCGACCAAGCCCAGGCCCATGCCGAGCGGGTGGCCGGAATGATGGCCGACGCCGGCTATGAACCGGAGGACCGCCTCCGCGTGGCGCGGCTGCTGCGCAAGGAAGGGATCAAGCTCAACCCCGAGACGCAGATGCTCGAGGACGTGATCTGCTTCGTGTTCCTGCGCTGGTATTTCGCCGACTTCGCCGTCAAGCACGCCGACGAGGATATCGGGCGCATCGTCGCCAGGACGGCGCGCAAGATGTCGCCCGCGGCCCGGTCCGCCGCCCTCGCCGAATTCGATCTCTCTCCTCGCCACGCCGCGTCCTTCGCCGAGGACGCGCGCGGCTAGCCTCACGGCGCGGGCGCCGCGGGGGCGCGACGGTGGCCCCAGGGTCGGAACTCGACCCCCATGCGCGGAAGCGGAAGCTGGTCAGCATCGGCCTTGCGTTCGTCGGCGTCGAATCCGTCGTTCTGCTTGATCCGGACCAGGTCGGCGCGTTCGAGTCGCCCGCGCGCCTGTCCGAGGCGAATGCCTGAGGCCTTGTCTGAGCCTCCGATGAGGCCTTCCTCCCGGATCAGGGGCCGCCGAAGGCGGGATCGGCTATGTCCACGCCGGCTTCGCCAGCGCCTATGAGCGCGACCGTGTGTTTGCGTCGAGCGAGGCGTCGTCGTGGAGGAGTGGCTGATTCACAATCCGCCGGCGCCGCTGCGTTACTGGATCGGCCCTGACGGAAGCCGAACCTACGCGACGGCGTTCACCAGCCTGGCGCTCGCGCCCGACGAGGATCCCTTCGGCCCGCTTGCCACGCGGGCACGGCGTGGGACAAGAGGGCGTGGCCGCCGATTGGCCCTTGTATCCATGATCGGGCCTGGTCGGTATACG
>NZ_VFRP01000054.1 GCF_006385685.1 Amaricoccus solimangrovi
CTGGTCGTCGTTCCTGACATGGCAATGCGCGATGGTGGCGCCGGCCTCGAAAGCCTCCTGCGTGCTCTCGATCTGCTCCGCGACGGTGATCGGGACGGCGGGATTGTTCTCCTTGCGCGGCAGCGAGCCGGTGATGGCGACGCAGATGACGCAGGGCTTTGACATTACTGGGCTCCTTCGTCTGGCACCAGTATGAAATCGAAGGGTGAGCGCCACCGGGTCGCCCCTCCCTTGACCCGATCGAACGGCGCGACGAGCGTGCGCTTCACACCGAAGACGGTATCGGAGTCGAGGTAGGAATCGTCGCCGACGAAGGTGTGGGTGACGACTTTCTGGAAGCCGGGCGCGGTGACGAGATAGTGCATGTGGGCTGGTCGGAACGGATGGCGGCCCAGATGGCCGAGCATCTGTCCTACCGGACCGTCGTCGGGGATCGGATAGCTCACAGGCTTTATGCCTACGAAGCTGTAGCGACCATCCGGCCCGGTCACGAAGATGCCGCGATTATTCCACTTGGGCTGAATGCCCGGCTGCTGCACGTCATAGAAGCCGTCCGCGTTGTCGGACCAGACATCGACCCGGGCGCCCTCGACCGGGTTTCCGTCGAGGTCGATCACGCGGCCCTCGAAGAGACAGCTCTCGCCTTTGCCGTCGAGCGTGATATTGGCGCCCATCGGCCGCTCGGGCGCGCCATCGACATGGAACGGGCCGAAGACGGTGTTCTCGGTCGCGCCCTCGGGGCGGCGGTTGTTGATCGCGTCGACCAGCATCGAGAACCCGAGCGTATCGCTGAGGAGGATGAACTCCTGCCGCTCCGGCGAGCAGATCTGGCCGGTTTCTGTCAGGAAGTCGATACCGATTTCCCATTCCTCCTGCGTGAGCTGCACCTCCTTCGCGAAGGCGTGGAGATGCTTCACGAGCGCGGCCATGACAGAGGCGAGGCGCGGGTTCACATTCGGCCCTACGCGGGCGTTGACGGTTTCGACCGAGCCTTCCTCGGTAAAATAGGCATTCATGGCTTCCTCCACGGCCGGCGGTCCGGCGTTTGTCTCTCGGGCCTTCGGGCCTTCGGGCCTTCGGGCCTTCGGGCCTTCGGGCCTTTGCGATCGTCCTTTGTCAGGGCCGGGGTTCGGCTCCCTCCCAAGCGCGCTGGAGCAGGGCGCGCACCGCGTTGCGCTCGAGCGGGCGCGGGTTCCAGTAGGGATTGGCAAAGGCGCGTTCGGTCGCGAGATCGATGCCATTCTCGGGCATCCCAAGCGCGCAAGGAACGCTCCGCCCCGACCGCGCCAGCGAGATCGAAGAGGGCGCGCGCTGGATCCTCGGTGCCGAGCGTGGCCCGCAGGCACTCGATGACGGCGGGAATAGCAGGGGCGTTGTAGGCCAGCGCGTGCGGCAGGACGGCGGTGTGCGCCTCGGCATGGGGCAGGTCGAAGGTTCCGCCGAGCGTGTGGCAGAGCTTGTGATGCAGCGACATGCCGACGGCGCCAAGGCACATGCCGCAAAGCCAGGCGCCATAGAGCGCGTCCGACCGGGCCTCCCGGTCGGTGGGATCCTTCGCGATCCGGGAGAGCGCCCGATAGAGCGCGCCGATCGCCTCGAGCGCCATCAGGTCGATGATCGGGTTGGCGTCGCGGGAATAGAGCGCCTCGACGGCGTGGGCGATCGCGTTGAGGCCGCTGGTGCCGGAGAGTCCGGCCGGCAGCGTCATCGTCAGATCGACGTCGTAGATGACGACTTCCGGCAGGATCCTCGAACTGCTCTGGGTCGTTTTGGTGTCGTCCTTCGTCTCCCCGAGGATCGGCGTCATCTCCGAACCGGCGTAGGTGGTCGGCACGATGATCTGCGGCAAGTCGGTGCGAAAGGCGATCGCCTTGGCAAGCCCGGTCGTCGATCCGCCGCCGATCGCCACAACTCCATCTGCCTCCGTTTCGGCGACGACGGCCATGGCCTTTTCGGTCACGTCGACGGGCGTATGCATGACCGCCCCGGCGAAGACGCCGGCCGATGAGTCGCCGAGGAGCGTCGCGATCCGCTGCGCCTCGGCTTCCTGCGGCGGGGTGGCCAGGACCAAGGCCTTCCGCAGCCCGAGCCGGGCGACCTCATCGGGCAACTGCGAGAGGGTGCCGGAACCGAAGATCACCCGGGCCGGATGGCCGTTGTACTGGAAGGGTCGCATGAATGCCTCTTATTGGTCGCGATTGTCGACGCGCATCAGGAAGGGGTGGATGTCGACGCTCTCCCAGACCCCAGCCTGGCAGAACGGGTCGGCCTGATTGAAGGCCTCAACCTCCTCGCGGCTCTCCGCCTCGAAGATGAAGAGCGAGCCGATCATCGTCTCGCCGTCCTCTGCGAGCAGCGGCCCGGAGATGACGGTCGCGACAGTGCCGGTCGCGAGATAGGCCTTATGGGCTTCGTAATGCCGGAGCCGGAGAGCCGCGGCGCCCGGCATGTCGAGGCAGTGAACGACGTAGCGCATTTCAAAATCCTTCCGTAGGCGCGATGCGCCACGACAGCCTGGCCGCGACGCGGGATGGCCTTCTGCTCGGTGGCTGGAGGCCTTGGGCGAGGGCAGGGCGGTTCACAGCATTGCCCGTCCGGATGTCGGGCGCTCGGACGGTCTTACTCCTCGGGCGCGTAATCGACCTGATGACGGGCTATCCGCACGTCCTTCAGAGCGTCACGCACCGCCAGGTGAGCGGGGTGATCCGCGTAGGCGCTCAGGGCTGCCCGATCGGCGAATTCCGAATAGAGCACCACGTCGCACGCATAGGAGACGTGGCTGACATCGATTCCGACCTCGATGTGCATCAGACTTGGGATCCGGCCCAGAAGGCTTTCGAAGCGCCGCTTCAGGTCGGCGGCGGCGTCCAGCCTTGCCTCGGCGTTTTCGCCGCGGACGTCCCACATTACGATATGCTTGATCATGGTCCTCTCGGTGTCATGGATGGGGTGCGAAGATCCGGCATCGCGGTTGTAATGAGAATGGATAGAATTAACGTGCCATCCCGTAGTATCCTGGTTTATTGAAGCGTTTTTCAGACGTTCTTGGAAACTTATATCATCTTAGATCATCGTACCCCCCTCCCTGAGCGTCCATGTGTCCGACGCGCGGTCCGGGCTGCGTTTCATGGTGAATGATGACAATTTCTTCGTTTCGATGCGAAATCTCTGGTCGGATTACCGGACCCATCTGGGCGCGGTGAGCGATTTTAACGTGGTTTCGCTCTATGAACTGCATGGCAGCGTCCGCGCGGAAGCCAAGAGGTCCGTGGGCCGCTATGACGTCTTGGCGATCGACAATCCCTGGCTGGGAGAATTTGTCACCGATGGATTGCTCCGACCTCTGGATGACCTGATCGCGGACAGCTCGGTGGAGGCCGGCGCATTCAACACCGACGTCTGGTCCACGGGAAACTGGAAGGGGCGGCAGTACGGCATCCCGATCTACACTACCATCGAGGTGCTGGCCGCGCGCACGGACCTTTTCAGCCAGGCCGGCATCACCTATCCGCGCACCTTCGATCAGACGGTCGAAGCCGCCGCGCGGCTTCATCGCCCCGCGCGCGACGTATACGGCATCGGCTGGAACTGTGCGCCGGGCTTGCCGATCGCCTCGACGTTCATGATCCTGCTCGGATGCTGCGGGGCGCCCTTGCTGCGCTATCCGCTCGGCCGCCGCGGCTATCAGTGGAGCGAGCTCGAGGGCGACCAGTTTCGTCCGAACATCCTGTCCGATCAAGCGCGGATCGTCCTCGACTACATGCATCGGCTGATCCCCTATTCCCCGCCCAATATCCTTGAGCTGGACTGGAATGGCCGGCTCGGCGCCTTCATGGCGGGACGGCTGGCGATGACATACTGCTGGTCGATGCGCGCGGCTCGCTTCGAATACGACATCGCCTCGCAGGTGAAGCGGAAGGTGACCTATCTCACGCAGCCCAAGGGGCCCGGGGGCGTCAGTGCCAATCCGATTGGCGGGTTCCACCTGACGATTCCGTGCAACGTCGGCGACGCGAAGGCGCGGCTGGCGTTCGAGGCCATCGCCTGGCTCGCGCAGTCGGACGAGCGCCGAGGCAGCGGGTTTCCGGTCGCGCCCCGCTTCAGCACGGCGGCCGATCCCGAGGTGGCGCAAAGCACGCATGTCTTCACCTTCGCTGAAACCCTGGCAAAGCGGGGGATGGTCTGCGCCTCGCAGCGGCCGGCGATCCCCGAATACACCCGGATAGAGGCGATCCTCGGCGATCGGATCCACGCCGCGATGCGCGGCGAGATCACGGATGACGAGGCCTTGATCCAGTCGCAGAACCGCGTCGACGCGTTGATGCGGGCCGCGGGGCGCTACTGACCCCCGCGACCCTATCGGCCTCAAGCGGTATGCGTCGGATAGTCGGTATAGCCCTCGGCGCCTCCGCCGTAGAAGGTCGCGCGATCGGCCGGGGTCAGCGGCCAGTCGTTGCGCATCCGCTCCACGAGGTCGGGGTTGGAGATGAAGTGCTGCCCGAAGGCCGCGAGATCGATCAGCCCCGCGCCGATGAGCCGCTCCGCCCTTTCCCGCGTGTTCCCGCCGGCGAGAATGATCGCCCCCGAGAAGGCCGCGCGCATGTCGGCGAGAAACCGCTCGGGGATCACCGACTTTCCGGTCGACCAGTTGTCGTTCATGTGCAGGTAGACGATGCCGCGCTCGGACAGCGCCCGGGCCACCGCGAGATAGGTCTCGGCGTTCCCGGCATATTCCGCCATGTCGTGCTGCCGGTTGAACGGCGCGAGGCGCACGCCCACGCGGTCTCTTCCGAGAACTGCCGTGACCGCGTCGACCACGTCCATCAGCAGACGCATCCGGTTCTCCAGCGAACCGCCATAGGCATCGGTCCTGTCGTTCAGCACCGGATTGAGAAACTGCTCGAACAGGTAGCCATTCGCGCCGTGAAGCTCGATGCCGTCGAAGCCCGCCCGGTCCGCCCTGCGCGCCGCGTTCGCGAAATCCTCGACGATCCTGGGCATCTCGTCCGTCCCGAGCGCGCGCGGCGTGTCGGGAAGCGCGAAAGCCTCGTTTCCGTTTTCGTCGAGGATGTAGCACTGCCCCCGCTTGTCCACGGCGGGCCGGTTGGTCGAACTCACCGGCTGTCCGCCGTCGGGTTGAAGCGAGGCATGGGAGACGCGCCCCACGTGCCAGAGCTGCGAGAAGATGACTCCTCCGCCCGCGTGGACGGCGTCGGTGACGAGGCGCCACCCCGCCTCCTGCGCGTCGCTCCAGATCCCGGGAACGTTGATATAGCCCTGACCTTCCTCGGAGATCGGCGTGCCCTCGCTGACGATCAGCCCGGCCGAGGCCCGCTGGCCATAGTATTCCGCCTGCAGCGGTCCGGGCACCAGATCCCGGCAGCGCGCGCGCGTGAGCGGCGCCATCACCACCCGATTTTTCAGAGTCCGCCTGCCCAGCTGGAAGGGGCCGAACAGGTCTCGCGTGTCACACGCCACTTCGGAGTCGATCTTCATTTGGAAACCTCGATCAGAATCTTCAGATTTTCGTTGCCGGGGCGGATGAGCTCGTCGAACCCGTCCCATAGGGCCCGGTCGAGGGGGGCGGAACGGGTCACGATCCGCTCCAGCGGCAGGCCTCGATCAGGGCTACGACGCGCTGCCCGATCGTGATCGGAAAGCCCCAGCTTCCCTGGTATCGCAGCGCCTTCTCCGAGATCCGGAAGACGTTCACTCGCGGCGCTGAAACGAACAGTCCGACCTGGATCACGGCGCCGGTGGGCTTGACCGTCTCGACGCAGCTGTCGAGCGCCCGCTCGTGCCCGGCGCACTCGAAGGGCGCGTCGAAGCCGCGCCCGTCATCGGTCAGCGTGGCGACGAGATCGGCGAGCGCGTCCGGGCCGCCGTCGCAGACGGTGATGCCGGGAAGGCCCGCGAGAAGCTCGCGGCGAAACGCATTGGGCTCCGCCAGCACCACCGAGGTCGCCCCGCTCGCCAGCGCGCAGAGCGCCACCAGAGCGCCGATCGGACCCGCCCCGGTGACGAGGACGGCGCTCCCGGCCCGCAGCTCGGCGAGGTCGACCGCGTTCAGGGCGACGGAGGCCGGCTCGACCAGAGCCCCTTGCGTGTCATCGACGCTGTCGGGGAGCGGCACGCAGTTCTCCTCGGGAAGAAGCGCGAGCTCGCCCATTCCGCCCCACTCCCAGCTGAAGCCGACCAGCGCGGTCTCGGAGGACACATGGCCGAGATTGCGGCGTGAGAAATACTCGCCCGGCACGTTCAGATGCGGCACCGCCGAAACCCGATCGCCAACCTTGAGGCGCCGGACACCGGGTCCGACCGCCTCGACCCGGGCCGAAAACTCATGGCCCAGGATCTGCGGCGCCGTCGCACCCGTGAAGGGATGCGGCTCGATCGGGATCAGCTGTGGGCCATCGGTGTATTCGTGCAGGTCGGACCCGCAGATCCCGCATTGCAGCACCCGGACCAGCACCTGCCCGGGGCCGGGCGAGGACGGAGCGGGCACGGCGTCGAGGCGCAGATCCTTCGCGGCGTGGAAACGAAGAGCTTTCATGATGTTTCTTTCCAGGAAGAGGGAGAGAGGCGCGCGGCCCGGCGGAGCCGCGACCATTCCTCACGCAGCCTTGCGGCGGAGCCGGATGTCGACGGTCACGGCGATCAGCAGGATGAGACCCTTCACGATCTGCTGGACGAAGGAGGAGACGCCCATGACGCTCATGCCGTTGTCGATCGACATCAGGAGCAGCGCGCCCCCAAGCACCGCGAGGATCCGGCCCTTGCCGCCGCTGAGCGCGACACCGCCGATGACGCAGGCGGCGATGGCGTCGAGCTCGAGAAAGAGCGCGTCGTTCGCTGTCGAGGCGTTCAGCCGGGCGGTGTAGAGCAGGCCGCCGACGCCGTAGAGAAAGCCCATCAGCGCGAAGCCGAGAAAGATGTTGAGAGGCACGTTGATGCCGGAAAGACGCGCGGCCGCGCGGTTCGCGCCGATCATGTAGGCGTTCCGGCCAAAGACCGAGCGCTCCAGCAGCACCCACATCGCCGCGCTGACGACGAAGGCCCAGAGGAAGGCCGTGGGAGCGCCCCGGTAGCTGACCGTCACCCAGAGGCAGGCGAGGACGAGGGCGCCGAGGAAAGCCGTGCGCAGAAGGCCGCGGCGGAAGGCCGCCTGGTCGCCGCGCCCTTGTCCGCGCAGGGCCGCCACCATGATCAGCGCCGCCGCCAGGACGAAGATCGCGGTCCCGAGAACGAGCGTCAGCGTCGGGGGAATGAACGCCTCGCTCAGCACGACATGGCTTTCGCTCATCGGCGAGACGGTGCGGGCATTCGTCCAGTAGAGCCCGACTCCGCGAAACGACAGGAGACCCGCCAGCGTCACGATGAACGAGGGCACGCCGACATAGGCCACCCAGAAGCCCTGCCAGAGGCCGAGCATGAGCCCGACCGCGAGGCCGGCGACGATGGCGGGGCCAAGGCCGAAGCCCCAGGAGGTCTCGACCGTCGCGATCGTCACGCCGACGAGATAGACCGCCGAACCGATCGACAGGTCGATTTCCGACATGATCATCAGCAGCGCCACGCCCGAGGCCATGATGGCGAGCAGCGCGGTATGGCGCAGCAGGATCGAAAGGTTCCGTCCCGACAGGAAGACACCCTCGGAATAGGCGTTGAAGATCAGCGCTATCACCAGCACCAACAGGGGCACGATGATCATCTGCCAGTTGACGCGACGGGCGAACGGAATGGGGGCCATCCCGATCTTCATTGTTCTCGATTCCATTTATTGTCCTCCCGTCGCGGCGGCGATCAGATCGGCGCGGCCGCGCGTGGCCCCGAATTCCCGGGTGATTTTGCCCTTGTACATGACGGAGACGCGGTCGCATTCGAGCGCCACCTCGTCCACGTCGCTGGAAATCAGCAGGACGGCCAGACCCTCGTCGGCCATGCGTCCGATGGTTTCATAGATATGGTGGCGCGCGCCGACATCGACGCCCAAGGTCGGTTCGTCCAGAATGGTGATGCGCGGCTCGGCGTTCAGCCAGCGCCGAACAGGACCTTCTGTTGATTGCCACCGTTGAGGTTCTCTATTCGATAGGTCGTGTCGCAGGGCCGGACATCGAGCTTGCGCATCATCGCGATGTTGCGCTCGTGCTCCTCACCGTCGGAGATCAACCCCCGGCGCGACACGGCGCCAAGGCTCGCCGCGCTCAGGTTGGTGCCCAGGCTGTGGCCGGGCAGGATGCCCGTCGCCTTGCGATCCTCGGTCAGGAGGGTGACGCCCATGCGGATCGCCTCGCGGGGATCGCGGGGCCGGTGATCCCGCCCGAGCAGGCGAACCTCGCCCCGGACCTCGCCCCGCCAGTCGCCGAAGATCGCCCGGGCGGCTTCGGTCCGGCCCGCCCCGACAAGTCCGTAGAGGCCATGAATCTCGCCCGCGCGCAGCGTCAGGTTGAGCCCGTCCACCACCATCTTGCCCGGCACGTCCGGATCCTCGACCGTCAGATTCCGTATGTCGAGGACCACCTCGCCGGGCGGCTTGGTCGTCTCCGGCGCGCGGCGGGGAACCGTGGAAAGATCGCGCCCGATCATGTTGCGCACGATCTCGCCGCGCCGGCCCTTTGGGCTGTCCATCCGGTGCACGACCCGGCCGTTTCGCATCACGACGACGCGGTCCGCGATCGCCTCGACCTCGTCCAGGCGATGGGTGATCAGCACGATCCCGAGGTTGTGGGCCTTGAGGCCGAGCACCTGGGCGAAGAGCTTGTCCGTCTCGGCCGCGGTGAGCGCGGCCGTGGGCTCGTCGAGCAGGAGGACGCGCGCGTCCTTTGAGAGCGCCCCGCGATCATCATCATCCGCTGTTCCGCGGTGGAATAGAGGCCGGCGAGATCCTCCGGCGCGCAGGGCATGTCGAAGATCCGCAACCACCGGCGGGCGTCACGCGAGATCCGGTCGAAATCGACCATTCCCAAGCGATTGCGCGGGAGATGACCCATGAACATGTTCTCTCCCACCGAGATGCCCGGCGCGATCCGCAGCTCTTGGGGAACGAGAACGATCCCGGCCTTCTCGCTCTCATGGGGATTGGCGAAATGGCCCGGGCGCCCATCGACCGCCAGCGTGCCCTCGTAGCCGCCATGCCCGATGATCCCGGACAGGATGTTCATGAGCGTCGACTTGCCGGCGCCGTTCTCGCCCACCAGGGCGAGGATCTCGCCGCCCCGGACCTCGATGTCGACGCCATCGAGCGCCCGCGTGCCGCCCCAGGACTTTCCGATGCCCGTCGCGCGAACCAGCTCCCCGCCCGGGGCCGGGAGAGAGGGCGCGGCCTCGGGGACCGCGCTCACTCGCATTTCACGTCGCTCCCGGCGACGACGGCCGCGGGATCGACCCAGCCCTTGGGCGCGATCTTTTCCACGAACTCGCACAGGTTGTCTTTGGTCACCGCCACCAGATCGAGCTGCCAGAGCGGCACGTCGCCCTTGTCGGTGGTGGCGACGGAATTGGACTCCGGCGTTCCGCCGTTCCCGAGCTGATGCGCGGCGTCCGCGGCCCGCTTCGCCATCACGTCGATGGGGGTGAAGACGGTCATCGTCTGGTCGCCGAGCGCGATCAGATTGAGGTTCGCCTGATCGGCGTCGAGGCCCGAGACGAAGACCTTCCCGTTGAGCCCGGCTCCGCGCAGGGCCTGAACCACGCCGCCGGCCATGCCATCGTTGTTCACCACGAAGGCGGCGACATCGTCGTCGTTGCGGGTGAGGATCGCCTCGGCTTCGCTTTGCGCCTTGGCGGGGTCGTATCCCGCGATGAAGTCATTGTAGACGACATTGATCCCCTCCGCTCCCGTGAGCCCGGCGGCGTAGGAGCGATCCGAGGTCTGGGCTAGGTCGTTGGCGGGGTCGCCCTTCAGAACGGCGTAGTTGCCCTTGGGTGCGAATTTCTTCGCCGCTTCGACTTGCAGCTTGCCGACGAGCTCCTGGTTGCGGGTAATCATCCAGTCCGGATTGGTGGCGGTCACCCCGATGTCGTAGACGATCGTCTTGACCCCCTCGCGGCGGGCCTCGTCGATGAGCGTGGCCCCACGGCGATATCGGCGGGCGCGATCACCAGCACGTCGATGCCGCGCGACAGCATGTTCTGGACCTGCTGCGTCTGCTTGCCGGGATCGCCATCGGCATATTGGACGATGACCTCGTCGCCGTTCGCGCTTGCCTGCTCCTGGAAAGCGCGCGCGTCGAACAGCCAGCGTTGCTGCAGCTGAGTATAGAGCGCCAGACCGATGCGCACCGGCTCATCGGCGCGCGACATCGCCGCCGTCACGGTGAGGGTCGCGGCCCCGGCGAGGAGGCCGAGGGCCAGCCGGCCGGCCGTGGTCAGGGTAGCTCGGGACATATTGCTGAGTGTCATCTGTCGCCCACGTAGGTCAGCGCCGCGTTCTTCGACATGTGCGAGACGGCCGCCTTGCTCGCCGTATAGGCCGCGACGCCGGCCGCGCCGACCTTGCCCCAGATCGAGGAGGTGTTGACGATCGACCCGCCGCCGGTCCCCCGCATGTGCGGAATGACCGTGCGCATCCCATAGAACGGCCCTGTCTGGTTTATCTCGATGACGCGATTCCAGTCTTCGAGGCTGATCTCGGCGATGCCGTCGTAGGATTTCACCGTTCCGGCGTTGTTGAACAGGATGTCGACGCGGCCGTCCTGATCGATGATCGCGTCCACGACCGTCTTCCAGTTTTCCAGGTCCGTGACGTCCAGCGCGTGGGTGACGATTCCTTCCCCCTCGTACGACTCGGGGAAATCCACGTCGCCGACGTGAACCTTCGCCCCCTCGCGCGCGAAGAGCTCGACCGTCGCGCGACCAATGCCCCGAGCGCCGCCCGTCACGAGAGCGATCTTGCCAGCGAGCCGCATCACGCCCGCTCCACGTCGACGACGTTTCGGGGCGCCGGCAGCTCGCAATTGATCGGCCCGGCATTCTCGGCCATGAAGCTCGCCGCGAAGGAAAAGGCGCGGAAGCTCTCCCCCGCGCGCGCGGGCCAGATCGAGTGCCGCGCGTTGCGGGGAATGTGAACCAGGTCCCCCGGGGTCAGCAGGCGCTGCTCGTCCTCGATCTGGATGATCGCCTCGCCTTCCAGAATCCGGTAGAATTCCATGGAGTCGTGATAATGCGGATGCAGGCTCGCACCCGGCTTCAGCTCGAACTCGGCGACATATTCCAGATACGACCCCATCGTGTTGTTCCGAACCGACTCCTTGGGGAACATGAAGTAGGTCAGACAGCTCCCTTCATGCTCGATGGTCGGTTCGACCTTGGCGCTACGCACATCCATTTTCTTTTCCTCCAGACCAGAAGCGCCGGTGTCGCTGAGCTTTGCTCTCTTTCCCGGCGGTTGGGATGAGAAGGATCTACAGGGTTCCGATCCTGATTGATTTTTCAAAAAGTCCGTATTGGACTTTCTAGGGCTGTAAGCCCTCGCGCAGGCGGTGCGCGAAGGCGCAAACGAGAGAAAGGGGTTCGAGCCCGGCAGCCCGCGCACGGCTGTTCCTTGGGCCGGGGCACGGTTTCTTGAGACAGCGTCGAGCGCTACTTTCCCGAGGAACGGGGGTAGAGCATGGACGAGAAGAGCGACGTGAAACCTGGCGCGACGGAGGCCTCGGCCCCGCCGACGCGCGCCCCACACGCTGGCGGCGGCGGGGCCGAGGCCGGTCCGGGGAAGCGCTTTTCGGCGAAGATGAAACTGGCGGCTGTGCAGCGGCTGATGCGGGGCGAGAGCCTGGAAGCTTTGTCGCGGGAACTGAACGTGCCGGCGCATCGGCTTTCCGAATGGCGTGACCGCGTGCTGATCGCGGCCGAGAGCGCGCTCAAGGAGCGCGAGCGCGACGCGCGGGATGAAGATATCGAGCGGCTGAAGGCGAAGGTGGGCGAGATCACCATGACCAACGAGCTGCTGTATTCGAAGATCGAAAGGCTGGAGGCGGGCCGCCCTTTGGCCGGGCGGAGGTCGAGGAGATGACCCATACCACCTCGCCCTCCGTTCAGCGCCGGTACTCCCTGGCCACGGTCTGCCGTGTCTGGGGCGTGTCGTGGGCGACCCTCTATCGT
>NZ_VFRP01000055.1 GCF_006385685.1 Amaricoccus solimangrovi
GCAGATCTCCCCCACCATCCTCGCCGTCGCAACCGTCCTCATCGCCATCTCCGTCCTCCTCCTCGTCACCCTCGAACTCCTCCGGAGACGCTCGGAGAAGATCCGCGGAATGAGCCCGGGCTGAGAGGGGACAATGTCAGAACACGCCGGGTGTTCGTCACCGGGCACGCGGCGCCATGCCGGGGCGGCGCCCGTTCGTCGAGCGTGGAGCACCCGCAGCGGCCAAGGAGCGAGGCCGCTTCCCGTCCGCGCGCCATCCTGCGCGTCCGCGACCAGCGCCATGTCGGCCAGCGGCCCGTCTTCCTCTACGAGCGGAAACGCATGCGGCGCGGGAGCCTGTCACCGCGCTCTGCTCCCAGACCCGGCACGCGTCATCAAAAGCCGAACGGGTCCTTCCGCGGCACGCCTACATGTCGGGCGCGCGGCCGCGGTGCGAGTTCAGGCTCCCGCTGAGCATGGCGGGAAGCGTGTGCCCGAGCACGTCGAGCCGCGGGCCGCCGATCCGCGCCGGGAACGGGGCCGCCTGACCTAGTCTCCCTGACGGCGGGGGATCTTGGAGAGGTGATCGATCCACGGCAGCGCGGAGGCGCACCAGATCTGGGAGCTCGGCCTCAGCGCCCGCCGCTGATCGATGGTGCCGACGCGGATACCGACCCACTTCGCATCCTCGCCCTCGCCCGTCGTATAGATCGGTGAGCCGCGGTGAGGGCAGAAGAACTGGTCGCGCCCGCGGCCGTTGTCGCCGAATCTGGTGTAGAGCTTCGGCTCTCCGCCAGTAAGGCGAAACGCCTCGGCCGGAACGCTCGCCGTGATCCGGTAGGCCGATCCCGTCAGCCGCTGGCAGTCCGCGCAGTGACAGACGGAGATCTCGGCCACGTTAACCTCGGCCTCGTAGGTGACAAAGCCGCGGTGACATCGACCTTCCACGCGCATGCTCTACCTTCCCTTCACCGCGTCCTTCCGCGTGACGAACGCGCGAGATCTGGCATCCGCTCCCCCGAAAGCGCGCGTCCCAGCGGGATTCCGACGAAGGCCCGACCTCGTCATCGGCCTGTCGGCATCCTGAACTCTCGTCCAGGTTGGTTGCTATAGCGACGGGAGCTTCGGCGCAACGAAGCGTTCACGCATGCCACGCAAGCACCAGCGAACAGTGCGTGGACCGGACGGCGCCGCCGTTGATCCCGGCGGCGCCGGTCGGGCATTCTTCGCGCGGCAACGACCGCGACACGGCGCGCATCCGGGGAGTCTCACGATGGTCCGACGACACTACGGCCTGCCGTCCCTGGCCGCGCTCGCCGCGTTCGAGGCTTCGGCGCGCCACGCGAGTCTGACACTGGCCTCGCAGGAACTCAACGTCACGCCCGGCGCGCTGAGCCGCCAGATCAAGACGATCGAACAGGAAGTGGGCGTGCCGCTCTTCGTGCGAACCGGCAGGGGCATCAAGCTCACGGAGGCGGGGCATCTCCTGTTCGCCACGCTGTCGAAGAGCTTTTATTCCATCTCCGAGGCGATCGAGGCGATCAAGCACGACGACACCTCCCGCGGCGTCGCGATCGCCTGCAGCGACGTCTTCGCGACGATGTGGCTCATCCCCCGGATGCCCGACTTCTGGGACCGGCATCCGGACATCTCGGTCGATCACGTCATCTGGGAGAACACGCGCAACATCCGCCGGGGCGACGTCGAACTCAGGATCCGCTACGGCCTGGGCTCATGGGCGGCCGAGAGTTCCGAACTCCTGTTCGACGACTGCGTCTATCCGGTCTGCAGCCCGAGGTTCGCCGCGGAGCATGCATCCGCCACGATCGCCGATTTGCCGGATCTTCCGCTGCTGAGCGTGGACTCCCTCGGCCCCGACTGGATGAACTGGGAAGAGGCGCTCCTCCGCGGGGGAAATCCTGGCGGAGCGATCCGGTTACGCAGGATCGGCAATTTCGGCGTCGCGCTGCAGGCGGCGATGGCGCATCAGGGGCTTGTGCTCGGCTGGCACCGTCTGGTCGCCCCGCTCGTCGCGGAGGGCACCCTCCGCCGGCTCACCGCGCTCGTGGTGCCGGCGCCGGGCGGATACTATCTGACCCGGAGCGCCGAGCGGAAGCTCTCGCCGGCGGCGGTCACCCTGAGGGAATGGATCCTCGAGAAGGCGGAGGCCGCGCGGGCGGCGCCCTGCCCCCGCGGCGACCTTCCCGGAACGACCGCGCGCGCCCCTGACCCGGCCGCGGGGGAAAAGGCGGGGAACGGCGCGCCGGAAGCGCCGTTGCCGCGCGGCCCAGGGCGAGGATCAAGACCCTTTCGGTGACCTCGGGGAAGGCGGGGCTTCCAGACCCCCGGGCACTGGCCGGCCGCGCCCTGATCATCCGCCTTCATGTGGAGGCCCGGCCTTCCATTAGCACCATTGATCGTAAGGCTCATCATTCCTGAGCTTTAATACAGATGCCTTCTTGCATGGTGTTTCCGCTCGGAAGGAGCGGGACCGATCGGTGCGCCGGCGATCACTCTTCGAAGCGTCCCGAAGAGTCGGCGACCAGCACCGAGGGGACCTCCTGCCAGCGCCGAAAAGGGGCTTTGACTTCGGGAACGGTGCCGTGCTGCCAACCCGCGACGATTTGAGCTGATATCAAATCGGCGTGGAAGCGAAAGCGCATTGTCATGGCAGGGCGGATCGCCCGATCATGCCGCCTCAAATCGTCCTGCCTCTCCGGACGGAGCGGCGGACTTCGGGCGACCTTCTTCACAGGGACTGGACCTTCCTCGATGACCGACATTCCGAAACTCCCCGACCGCATGATGGGCGTCTGGCTCACGGGCCATGGAGGCTTCGAGAAGCTCGAGGTCAGAAGCGACATCCCGTTGCCCGTCCCGGCCGCCGGCGAGGTCCTGATCAAGGTCGCCGCCGCGGGCATCAACAACACCGACATCAACACGCGCATCGGCTGGTATTCCAAGGGCGTGTCCGACGGTACCGCCGCCGGCGGCGCGGCGGGGTTCCAGACATCCAACGACGTCGATGCGAGCTGGTCCGGAACTCCGCTGGCCTTCCCGCGCATCCAGGGCGCGGACTGTTGCGGACGGATTGTCGCGGTCGGAGAGGGTGTGAGCCCGGACCGCGTGGGCGAGCGTGTCCTCGTGCGGAACATGCTGCGGTCCTACGTCGATTATCGCCCCTGGGAATGCTGGACGTTCGGCTCCGAATGCGACGGCGCTTTCGCGCAATATGCGAAGGCGCCGGCGCGGGAGACCTACAGGGTCGAATGCGCCTGGTCCGACGTGGAGCTGGCTTCGATCCCCTGCGCCTACTCCACCGCGGAAGGGATGTTGCATCGCGCGCGCGTGGAAGAGGGCGAGCACGTGTTGATCACGGGCGCGTCGGGAGGCGTCGGCTCGGCCGCGATCCAGCTGGCGAAACGCCGGGGCGCGCGGGTGACCGCCATCGCCGGCAAGGCCAAGGCGCCGCGACTCCTCGATCTGGGCGCCGACGCCGTGATCCCCCGCGGCGAGCCGCTCACCGACCATCTCGACCGGGAGAGCGTGGACGTCGTCATCGACGTCGTCGCCGGACCCGGGTTCGGCGAGCTGCTGGATGTTCTGAAGAGGGGCGGCCGCTACGCGGTCGCCGGCGCGATCGCCGGCCCCCTCGTCGAGCTCGACGTGCGCACGCTCTACCTCAAGGACCTCACCTTCCACGGGTGCACCTTCCAGGACGACGAGGTTTTCGAGAACCTGATCTCCTATATCGAGCGCGGCGAGATAAGGCCGAACGTTTCGAACACCTATCCTCTCGAGCGCATCGTGGACGCTCAGGAGGAATTCCTGAGCAAGGGCACCGGCGGCAAGCTGGTCCTCGTCGTTCCTCAATAGGTATCCCAGATGTCCGAATTCGTCATCGAGCGCATCGATGTCTTCCAGGTCGATCTTCCCTATGCCGGCGGCGTCTATACGCTGTCCGGCGGCAGGGAATACCGGAGCTTCGACGGCACGATCGTCCGCGTCACCACGAACGACGGCCTCGAGGGGTGGGGCGAGAGCACGCCGTTCGGATCGACCTGGATCGCCTCGCACGCGCTCGGGGTCCGCTCCGGCATCGCCGAGATCGCGCCGCGTCTGCTCGGCCTCGATCCGCGCCGCGTCGATCGCGTGAACGACGCCATGGACCAGGCCCTCGTCGGCCACGAGCATGCCAAGACCGCGCTCGACGTCGCGTGCTGGGACGTCTTCGGAAAGTCGGTCGGCCTTCCGGTCTGCGAGCTGCTCGGCGGCCGCACCGACGCGCGGATGCCGGTCATCTCGTCGATCTACATGGGCGATCCGGAGGACATGCGCCGCCGCGTGGCCGAGCATCGCGAGGCGGGCTACATCGGTCACTCCGTCAAGATCGGCGGAGAACCCGCCGAGGACGCCGAACGGATCGCCGCCTCGCTCGCCGACAAGCGGCCCGGCGAATATTTCATCGTCGACGCGAACGGAGGGATGCTGGTCGAGACGGCGCTCCGGATGCTGCGCCTGCTTCCGCCGGGGCTCGACTTCGTGCTCGAGGCGCCCTGCGCAACCTGGCGGGAGTGCCTTTCGCTCCGCCGCCGGACCGATGTCCCGATCATCTTCGACGAGCTCGCCCAGAGCGACGCCTCGATCGCGCAGCTGGTGGCGGACGACGCCGCCGAGGGCATCGGCCTCAAGATCTCGAAGAACGGCGGCCTGACCCGCGGCCGTCGGCATCGCGACATCTGCCTCGCCGCCGGCTATACGGTGAGCGTGCAGGAGACCACCGGATCGGACATCGCCTTCGCGGCGATCGTCCATCTCGGCCAGACGGTCCCCGAACGCAACCTCCGCTGCCTTCTCGAAAGCCGCGACATGGTCTCGATCAAGACCGCTGACGGGACGTTCGACGTCACGGAAGGCCGCGTCACCGCGCCGACCGATCCCGGCCTCGGCATCACGCCTCGTCTCGACGTGCTGGGTGAGCCGGTCGCCACGTACCAGCGTTGAAAAGGACCGGGGCCCGATCCTCTCAGGTATCCGGAAGAACGACGGAAAGGCTCGGGCAAGAAGATGACAACTTCGATCACCGCCGCCGCGTCACCAATCACAACGGGAGTGTACCAATGACGATGAAGCCACTGCTGACCGCTTTCGCGCTCGCAGCCTCGCCGATGGCCGCCATGGCGCAGAGCGAGGCCGACATGCCCCCCTGCGAGAACTGCGCCGACTCGATCACGATCGTGTCCTGGGGCGGCGCCTACCAGACCATGCAGCAGAAGGTGTTCGCCGAACCCTATGTCGCCGCGACCGGCGTCAAGGTGATCTGGGACGAAAGCGGCGCCGAGGGGGTCGCGAAACTTCGCGCCCAGAACGAGGCGGGGAATGTCACCTGGGACCTCATCGACGTCCTCGCCGCCGACGCGATCCGGCTTTGCGACGAGGGGCTGGTCGCGGAGGTGCCCTTCGACGAGTGGCTCGCGCCCGCGCCCGACGGCACCCCGGCGAGCGAGGATCTTGCCAAGTACATCGTGGCCGAATGCCAGATCCCGACCAACCTCTATTCGACCACGTTCGGCTACCGCACCGATGTCGCCGCATGGAACGGCGCGGTGCCAACCAGCGTCTGCGACATCTTCGACCTCGAGAAGTTCCCCGGCAAGCGATCGCTCGAAAAGCGGCCGATCAACAATCTCGAATGGGCGCTGATCTGCTCCGGCACGCCGGCCGACCAGGTCTACGCCACGCTGGAGACCGACGAGGGCGTGCAGAAGGCATTCGACAAGCTCGCCACGATCAAGGACCAGACGGTCTGGTGGTCGGCCGGCGCCGAGACGCCGCAGCTGCTCGCCGACGGGGAGGTCGTGATCGGCTCGACCTATAGCAACCGCCTCTTCGCGGTTATCGAGGAGCAGAAGCAGCCCGTTGCGATGCTCTGGGACCGCGAGGTGCTCGACATCGACGGCTTCGTCGTCCCGGCCGATCTGCCCGAGGATCGACTGAACCGGGTCAAGCACTTCCTGAGGTTCGCGACCAGCACCCAGAAGCTCGCGGACATTTCGAAATATCAGCCCCTCGGCCCGGCGCGCGCCTCGTCTCAGCCGCTGGTGGGCGAGCACGCCGAGCTCGGGATCGAGATGGCGCCGCACATGTCGACGAACCCGGAGAACGCGAAGACCGCCTTCCTCTTCAACTACACCTGGTGGGCGGACCATCGCGACGAGCTCGACGCTCGCTTTCAGGCCTGGCTCGGACAGTAAACGGACGGTCCCGCCGCCGATCGGCCAGACCCGCTTCGGGCTCGAGGATCCAGCGGAAACGATCGGGAGACCGATCCTGGCCCCTCCCGCGGGGTGACACGCCCGCGCGGCCTGCGCGCTGGGAAGGTCGAGATGACAGAGCGGATCGACGCGTGGATCCGGCGGCGGGCAAACGTAGACGCCGCCGTGAAGCGGCTCACGAAGGGTCCGGGCTTCGGTCCATTCCAGCCACCACGCCGCCCGCCTTCGACGCCGCCGGAGAGGTTCGCCAAGGGACAGGGCCGAAGCGGACCTCGCCGACAGGCGTCGGAGGTCGCGCCCCGCACGGTCTCCGGCAGGCGTCGAAACACCCCCCTCATTGACAAGGTTTACCGAAATGCCTGAACGGGCATCGAATGATTGCGATCTGATCCCGCGCATCGCCCCGGATCAGCGGCGGCCCTGGCCCGACAACGCCCGGACCCATTCCAGGAAGCAGGTCCGCCAGATCATGGACAGCATCCGGACCTTCGGCTTCACCAATCCCGTGCTGATCGACGAGGGCAATACCATCCTCGCCGGCCATGGCCGGGTCGCGGCGGCGAAGCTGCTCGGCATGGCGACCGTGCCCTGCCGGCTCATCTCGTCGATGACACCGGCGCGAAGGCGCGCCTATGTGATCGCCGACAACAAGCTCGCGCTCAACGCCGGCTGGAACGAGGAAATGCTTGCGACCGAGATCGCCGGGCTTATGGCGATCGAGGCCGATCTCGGCTTCGACGTCGAGGTGATCGGCTTCTCGATCCCCGAGATCGACAGCCTGATCGACGGGCTCACGCCCCAGGAGCCCCGCGATCCCGCCGATGATCTCCCCGCGCCGGCGGCGTCGGACGCAGCGATCACCCACCCCGGCGACGTCTGGCTGCTCGGCTCGCACCGGCTGGTCTGCGGCGACGCGCTGGTCGCCACGACCTACGACCGGCTGCTCGAGGCGGAACGGGCCCAGATGGTGTTCACCGACTCACCGTATAACGTGCCGATCGACGGGCATGTCCGGGTCGCGGGCGCGGTCAGGCACCGCGAGTTCGGTCTCGGCGACCGAGGTGAGCAACAGCCGGGAGCGGCGGAAGGCATTCGAGATGATCGTCGAATACCGGGGGGACGCCACGCGCGAGGTCGCGCGGCGGCGTGCCCGGGGTTTGCCCGAGGACGACATCCCGCCGCATCCGGACACGATCCATATCTGCCCGCTCTCCGGCCGGGTCGTGGCGACCGGCCCCTGGACCCCGGAGGAGCGGCAGAGGCAGCGGGACCTGCTCCGGGCCAAAGAGGGTGTTCGGGACACGATCCGCGACGCGGAGCGCAAGCTGCGCCGCCGGCCCGGCGACGCGATCAAGCTGGAGCGGATCGCGACCTGCGAGAAGGTCATCGCGCGGATAGAAGACGAGCTGTCGAACCTCACCCGGGTGATCCTCGAGGGCGTCTGATCCGGACCTCGGCCTCTCGGCTCGAGATCAGGATCTCGCGACATGGCGGCCGGCGGGGCGAAGGTCCCGCCGGCCGCCTCGTTTGTCTCGCCCGCTTCCGGCGCGGGCCTGTCCGGGCCGCGGTCGGCGTCAGGCCGTGCAAGGCGCGGGCGGAGGCATATCTCGTCGGGTGCCGCCTGCACCTGCCCGGAAGGCAATCCCGGCTCCCAGGGCCTCGGCCGCGTGCACGGTGACGCGGTCGCCGCTCGCCTCGAAGAGGATGCCGGCGCCGGCCAGGATCTCGGCCTGAGCCGCGAGATCGGGCACCCCCGTCGCAAAAGCGACGATGCCCTCCGCGTCGCCCGTGCGTTCGACGTCGATATGCCCGCCGCCCCGGAGCGGCGCGTTGAGCCCGTCCACCGCGCGCCGCGCGGGCGACCCGGTGAAGGCCGCGAGAAACCCCGCGTGCGCCGGCGGATCGCCGGCGGCGATCGTCACGGCGCGAATGTCGGTCGCGCCGTTCGGGTGCCGCTGGAAGGCCGGGTTCCAGAAGCTCTCGGGGAAATGCTGCTGGCAGACGAAGAAGCCGGCGGCGGGCAGGCCCGGGTCGGCGGCGAAGGCGAGGGTGAAGGCGACGCGGGTCGCGGATCCGTCGGGGCGGCGGCCCTCGCGCTCGAAGAAGAAGGGGTCGAAATCGCCGATGCCCGCCGCCGCGAAGCGCGCCGCGTCCGCGCGGGCGTCGGCGCTGTCGAGCACCAGCATCGCGAGCCCCTGACGCTCGCGGAGATAGTCGCGGACGAAGGCTCCGAAGCTGAAGCTTCCCGGCGCATGCGGCGCGATCTCCGCGCCGTCGCCGACGGTGATGAGCTCGATGAAGGACGAGCCGAACTGGACGAGGCGGTTCTCGGTGCCCCAGGGATGGCGGTTGCGCGCGCCGACCTGGAAGCCGAGGCGGCGGTAGAGATCTGCCGCGCCGTCGAGATCGTCGACGGCGTGGACGAGGTGGTCGATCCGGCGCGGGGGCTCGGTCACCTCAGTCGCTCCGCTCGGCGAGGGGCCCGGCGACCTCGGCCGCGGCGCGGCGCGAGGCCTCGATGGCGCGGGCGAGATAGCCCGCCTCGGTCGGACTCGCCTCGCTGCCGCCCAGCACGAGGCGCCCGCCCCAAGGGCCCTCGACGCGGGCGAGGTCGCCGTCGGGATGGCCGGCCGAGGTCCAGTCCGCCGGCGTGGCGGTCAGGGGATCGCTCGCCCAGTCCTTGTAGAGCGTCGCGCGGGGGCGCACGGCCTCGGGACCGAACAGCCGGGCGAACTGCCGGAGCGCGGCGGCGGTCAGCGCCGCCTCGAGTAAGACACGAAGGTCGCAGAGGCGGCCCTTCTTGGGACATAGCGAATCCCGGGCAAGCGCGACCGCCGCGCACGTCTTATGGCGCTCGACCCGCGCCAAGCAGCGGACGGCGTCGCGTGCGAAGCGCGATCCCAACGCCTCGCACGCCCCGCCCCTCGCGGGGTCAGACCAACAGGTCGAAGAAGTCGCTCGCGCCGAGACCTTCCTGATTGTTCATCACATCCAGGCAGCTCGCGAGCGCGGAGCCGGTATCGGCATGATAGGTGCCACCCGCGTAGGCCGTTTGCACCGCTCCGATGACCTCAGCCGTCTGAAGCACGCCATCGCCGTTATCATCGATCCCGCTGAGATTTCATGGGCGCGTTCCGGCGGCTCTCGGCGGCCTGACCAATCGGCTCCCTCACGGCCGCGTCCAGCTCAGCGTCAGTCTCGTCACTGAGCGATGAGCTGACGCTGTGAGAATCCAGGACAGCCAGGCTCCAAGCTGTCGAGCCCGCTCCTTCAGCGATGGGCACGGGCGCGCGGGTGATTCTTGGATTGACAGAATGTTCCTCTCCGCATATATAAATTTTACGCGCGATAAAAATATACGAGACGCGTAGAAACATGAGGAGGAATCAGATGTCATCTCTTTTCCGCGTTACCGCCGTCGCCGCCCTCGCGTCCTGCACGGCGCTGAGCGGCGCCATGGCCGGCACCATCACCATTGCGACGGTGAACAACGGTGACATGATCCGCATGCAGGGCCTGACCGACGAGTTCACCAAGGCGCATCCCGACATCACCGTGAACTGGGTCACGCTCGAGGAGAACACGCTGCGCGAGCGGGTCACCACCGACATCGCGACCGGCGGCGGCCAGTACGACATCCTGACCATCGGCAACTACGAGGTGCCGATCTGGGGCAAGCAGGGCTGGCTGGCGCCGCTCGAGTTCGACGCGGCCTACGACGTGGACGACCTGCTCCCCGCGATCCGGGGCGGCCTGACCGTCGAAGGCAAGCTCTACGCGGCGCCGTTCAACGGCGAATCCGCGTTCCTGATGTATCGCACCGACCTCTTCGAGAAGGCCGGGCTGACCATGCCGGATAGCCCGACCTGGGAGTTCATCGGCGACGCCGCGCGCAAGCTCACGGACGCCTCGGCGGGAGTCGCGGGGATTTGCCTGCGCGGCAAGGCCGGCTGGGGCGAGAACATGGCCTTCGTCACCGCGCTCGCCAACTCCTATGGCGCGCGCTGGTTCGACATGGACTGGAAGCCGCAGTTCGACACCGAAGCCTGGCATGACGCCGCCACCTTCTACGTCGACCTGATGAAGGACGCGGGGCCGGCGGGCGCCTCGTCGAACGGCTTCAACGAGAACCTCACGCTGTTCCAGCAGGGCAAGTGCGCGATGTGGATCGACGCGACGACCGCTGGGTCCTTCGTGACCGATCCGAAGAACTCGACAGTCGCGGACAAGGTCGGCTTCGTCATCTTCCCGACCAAGGAAGGGCTGAGCAACCACGGCAACTGGCTCTGGAACTGGAACCTCGCGATCCCGGCCTCCTCGAAGAACCAGGCCGATGCCAAGACCTTCATCGAATGGGCGACCTCGAAGGACTATACAGCGCTCGTCGCCTCGAAGGAGGGCTGGGCCAACGTGCCTCCGGGGACCCGGACCTCGCTCTACGAGAACCCGGAATATCTGAAAGCGGCGCCTTTCGCCGCGCCGACCAAGGCGGCGATGGACGCGGCGGATACGACCAAGCCGACGGTCGACGAGGTGCCCTATACCGGCGGACAATTCGTCGCGATCCCCGAGTTCCAGTCGATCGGCACCACGGTCGGCCAGCTCTTCGCCTCGGCTCTGGCGGGGCAGAGCAGCGTGGATGACGCTCTCGCCCAGGCTCAATCGACTACCCAGCGCGAAATGCGCCGCGCGGGGTACTGAGCGCTTCCTCCCAGCGCCAACTGGCCGCCCGGACCGTCGGGCGGCCCTCTTCAAAAGCAAAACGTCGACAGGGGTCGCCGCGATGGCGGATGGCCAGGGAGGGTGCCATGGCTACAAGACAAACCGAATCCATCGCCCGCTTCATGCGTTTGCCGGCGATCGTCCTCCTGTTCATCTGGATGATCATCCCGCTCGCGATGACGGTCTATTTCTCGTTCCGCTACTACAACCTGCTGAACCCGGCAGCCGGAGGCTGGGCGGGTTTCGAGAACTACCAGTACTTCCTGACCGACCCGGCCTTCTGGCAGGCGATCCGCAACACGCTCGCCATCGTGCTCGGCGTGCTGGCGATCACCGTGATCGGCGGCATCGGCGTGGCGCTGCTGATCGACCAGCCGATCTTCGGCCAGGGGATCGCGCGGATCCTGGTGATCTCGCCGTTCTTCGTGATGCCGCCGGTGGCCGCGCTCATCTGGAAGAACATGATCTTCCACCCAGGCTACGGCGTCTTCGCCGGCATCGCGCAGAGCGTCGGGCTGCGGCCGGTGGACTGGTTCGGCGCCTATCCGCTGTTCTCGATCATCGTCATCGTCGCCTGGCAGTGGCTGCCC
>NZ_VFRP01000056.1 GCF_006385685.1 Amaricoccus solimangrovi
CCTCGGCACACTGCCGATGCCCTGGCTCGTCATCCCGCTGTTCATCCTGCTCTGCTTCGTCTTTCTCGCCACGACGCTCGACAGCGCGGCCTACGTCCTCGCCTCGGTCACCACCCGCGAGCTCTCCGGGTATCAGGAGCCGAAGCGGTCGATCCGCGTGACCTGGGCGCTCATCCTCGCAGGCGTGGGTATCGCACTGATCCAGCTCGGCGGGCTGAAGCCGGTGCAAACCTCGACGATCGTGGTGGCGCTGCCGTTGATCCCCGTCCTCCTCGTCCTGACGCTTTCGCTGATGCGATGGCTGAGGGAGGACTTCGGCTCGAAGCCCGAGGACGCGCCCCTCGCCCCCGACACCGCCGAATGAAACCCGGGGCGGTCGCGTCGCGGCCGCCCCCTCAAGCCCAGGAGAGGAGCACGAAGTGTTCGACGCGATCGTGATCGACAAGGACGACGACGGCCAGCGGGTGACGGTTAAGCCCGTCGCATTCCCGGAGCTCACCGACGGCGATGTCGCCGTCGACGTGGCTTGGACGACGCTGAACTACAAGGACGCGCTGGCAATCACCGGCAGTTCGCCGGTGGTGCGGAGCTTTCCGATGGTTCCCGGCATCGACTTTGCCGGCGTGGTCGCCGAGAGCCGCCACCCCGACTACGTTCCGGGCGACCGCGTGGTCCTGAACGGCTGGGGCGTCGGCGAGAAGCACTGGGGCGGCCTCGCCCGGCGGGCGCAGGTGAAGGGCGACTGGCTGGTGGCGCTGCCAGCTGGCATCTCGCTCCGGCAGGCGATGGCGATCGGCACCGCCGGCTATACGGCGATGCTCTGCCTGATGGCGCTCGAGGCGCAGGGCCTGCCCCCCGAGGCGGGCGAGGTGGTGGTGACCGGCGCCTCGGGCGGAGTCGGCAGCGTCGCGACGGCGCTCCTCGCCGCGCGTGGCTATAGGGTCGCGGCGGTGACCGGGCGGCGCGAGGAGGCGGACTATCTCGGGCGGCTCGGGGCGGCGACGATCGTCGACCGGGCCGAACTCTCCGACAAGGCACGGCCGCTCAACAAGGAACGCTGGGCGGGCGCGGTGGACGTCGTCGGCGGGACGGTGCTCTCCAACGTGCTCTCGATGATGAAGTATCGCGGAGTGGTCGCCGCCTGCGGCCTGGCGGGCGGCATGGACCTCCCCACCTCGGTGGCGCCGTTCATTCTGCGCGGCGTCACGCTTCGCGGCGTCGACAGCGTGATGTGCCCGAAGCCCGAGCGCAGCGTTGCCTGGCAGCGGCTCGCGGAGGAACTGGACATGAGGCTGCTGGAGTCAATGGTCACCGAGGTGCCCTTCGAGCGAGTGCCGGAGACCGCGCCGCTCTTCCTCGAAGGCAAGGTGCGTGGGCGGATGATCGTTCCCCTTTCGCCTGATCTGGACGGATGCTGATCCAGCGAATGGCAGGAATGGCGAGCCGCGGTGCGCCGGTGGCCGGCCGCGGGGCGCTGATCGAGGTCTATGTTGTCCGGGGCGCAGCTCAGGCGGGTCGCCTCGGTACCGCGGCCAGCGCCGACCTACTCGAGGTCGCGCTTCCAACGCCGGCGTGCTCGCGATGATGTCGGGATCCATCGCACGGCGGCCAGAGAGCCTTCGCCTTACGCGTGCGCCGATCCGGGGCTGAGTGTTATGTTTCGCCGCGAGGCCAGGGCGGCTCGCGCGGCGCGAAACAGGGAGGAAAACTCGACGCCACGCGTGTTGCGGCGAGTTTCCATTCATGAGATTGTTGTTGAGGCAGAAGCAATCTTTGAAGCCATAGGCAATGGTGCCAAAGACGCCACGATCCGGGAGCAATGATGAATTCTCAAACCAATTGAAATGTAGTCGATTTTTGATTTTCCCGGACCATAGTACAGACTGACGCGATCCGTCACGGTGCTGGAGCCTTGGCGAGTCGCGACATCGCGGGGCCTTGCAATGAAGAACGAGCGATCAGCCGCGCCCACAGGTCATGTCGATCGCGCCGCGACGAGACCTCGCTGCTGGGTCCAGCCCTGTCGCATCGCGCTTCTCGCCCTTCCTTCGCTGCTCGCAAGCCTCGGGGGCCATGGCACCGCGCAGGCCGAGTGCGTCGCGGACGGCAACAACGCCTATACCTGCGCCGGCGACCTCACGCAGGTGCGGGCCAACGCGTCCGACTCGTTTCCGCCGAACACCGCGCAGCGGGTCACGGTCGAGGATCTGACGGCGAATATCGTCAACAGCATCTTCTATTCCTCGCTGGGCAACCTCGATCAGCCGGTCGACCTCGCCCTCGCGACCGGAGCCTTCCAGGTGTCGGGAACCGCGGCGACATCCGTCGTCCTCCTGGAGAGCACCGGTTACGCCGGCGCCAACCGCGGCAAGAACACGACCGGGACCATCAATGGCGGCACCTCGGCGCCGGGCGGCCCGGCGACGTTCACCCTCTCGGGCACGGTCGTCGGCTCGAAGGCCTTCACCGGGCCGGCGATTTCGATGCTGGCGATGGCGGGCGACGGTGGCAACGGCGCGGCGATGACAAGCGCCTTTCTCCCGTCGAAAGGCGGTGATGGCGGCTCGGTGCCAACCGCCGGAGACGTGACGCTTTCGGTTGCCGGGGATTCCATCGTCAAGAGCCCCGGCGGCGCCGGCGTTTCGATGGCGAGTGTCGGCGGAAATGGCGGAAACGGCGGGGAAGCGCTCTACGCGGACGGAGGGAGCGGCGCGGGGGGCGGCGCGGCCGGAACCGCCGGGATCGATGGCGATGGCCTTCTCACGGTCACCACCTCGGGGGCGAGCGACGCGCCGGCGCTCGTCCTGTTCAGTCAGGGCGGCCAGGGCGGGAACGGCGGCAAGGGCGAGAGCTTCGGCGACGGCGGCGATGGCGGCGACGGCGGTATCGGGAGCCTCGTCTCGATCGACGCCGCGATCAGCGCCACCACGGAAGGGTCCAATTCGGATGCGATCGTGGCGACGTCGATCGGCGGCGTCGGCGGGAATGGCGGTGACGGTGGCTGGTTCGCCGGAGGCTCGCCCGGTGGCAATTCCGGGCTCGCCGGCGACGTCGGCGTCACCATCACCGAGGGATCGGTCCTGACCTCCGGCGTCGATTCCGCCGGCATCGTCGCGCAGTCGATCGGCGGGCGCGCGGGCGCGGCCGGAACGATCGCCTTCAGCGCGGTTGAGTTCGCGGCGAGCGGCGGCAGCGCGGGGTCCGGCGGCGCCGTGACGGTCAGGAACGCGACCGCCGGCGCGGCGCCGATCACCACGACGGGCAACCAGTCGAGCGGGATCGTCGCCCAGTCCATCGGCGGCGCGGGCGGCCACGGCGGAAACGGGATCGGCGCGTTCTACGCGGGAGGCAACGAAGGCAGCTACGGCGGGGCCGGCGGCGCCGTCATCGTCGACAACGGGGCGGAAGGCGCGATCACGACGAGCGGCAACGATGCGTCCGGCATCGTCGCGCAGTCGATCGGGGGAACCGGTGGCTCGGGTGGTACCTCGGGGTCGATCGCCGCGTTCGGCGGCAACGCGGGCAGCGGCGGGAGCGGTGGCGGCGTGACGGTGACGAACGCGGCCACGATCAGGACGGGTGTCGGCCCCTCGGGCGACGCGGCGAGCGACGCGGTGTGCCAGGAAGGCTGCTCCCTCGGCATCCTGGCCCAATCCATCGGCGGCGGCGGCGGCAATGGCGGCGCGGCGAACGGCTGGTTCAGCGTCGGCGGCGCGGCGGCCGGCGGCGGATCTGGACAGACTGTCACCGTGACCGACACCGGCGACATCACCGCCAGTCTCGCAGATTCCCCCGCGATCACGGCGCAATCGATCGGTGGCGGTGGCGGCCATGCCCGGGCCGCCACCGCGGCCGGCCTCATCGTCACGAGCGCGGTTGGCGGGACAGGCGGCAAAGGTGGCGACGGCGGCAAGGTCACCATCAACGGCGAGGGCATCGCGCCGTCCGACATCAAGACGATCGGCGACGGGTCGCAGGGCATTCTCGCCCAATCGATCGGCGGAGGCGGCGGCCAGGCCAGCTATGCCGCGAGCGGCGCGCTCAGCGGCGAGAACCTTCCCGCGCTCTCGTTCGCGGTCGGCGCGTCAGGCGGCGCGGGTGGCACCGGCGGAGCGGTCACGGCCTTCACCAACGGGTCGATCACGACCGAGGGCGACGATTCCGGGGCCGTCGTCGCGCAATCGATCGGTGGCGGCGGCGGCGGCGCCGCCTACGCGCTGGCCATCTCCGTCAATGGCCTTCTCAACCTCTCATCCAGCACTGGTGGGAACGGTGGCTCCGGCGGCTCCGGGAACAACGCGGAGATCACCAGCGCCGCGGCCATCGGCACATCCGGCGACCGTTCGGCCGGCCTTACGGCGCAATCCATCGGCGGTGGCGGCGGCTTGGCCGGGCTCCACCTCTCCCCGGCGCAGATCTCCGGCCAGGTTTCGCTCGGCCTCAACATCGGCGCCATCGGCTCCGGGGGCGGCGGGCTGGTCGCCTCCGTCGAGACGAAGGCCGACGTGCAAACGAGCGGCGACGACTCGGCCGGCGTCATCGTCCAGTCGATCGGCGGCGGAGGCGGCGTGACGACGGTCGCCGCCCCGACGAACGACACGACCGTGACCATCGCCGTCGGCGGTCAGGAGGGCGCCACGGGCGGCGGCGGAGACACCACCGCCCAGATCGACGAAGCCGCCACGGTGAGCACCGGCGGGCCAGACTCCCTCGGCGTGATCGCGCAGTCCATCGGTGGTGGCGGCGGCTACGCCATCGGCGCGGCGGGCGTACCAGGCACCGTCTCGGTCGGCGGCGAGTCGAGCGGGAACGGCGGGACCGTCACGGTCAACGGCTACGGGACGGTCTCGACGGGCGGCGACGGGGGCTCGCACGGCATCGTCGCGCAGTCCATCGGCGGCGGCGGCGGCTACGCGGGAACATTCAGCGCGGAGGGCGCGGACTTCGGGTCCGGGCTCCACATGTCGCAGGACAACCAGACCTCCGGGGACGGCGGCGGCGTGACCGTCACGGTCAGCGGCTCGGTCGCGACCAAGGGCGAGAGCGGTTTCGGTGTGCTCGCCCAGTCGGTCGGCGGCGGTGGCGGCGTCGCGGGCTACGCGGGTTCGACGGCGAAGGGAGCGCTCGTCGGAAGCTCGGGTGGCAGCGGCACGGCTGGCCTTGTCACCGTCACGGTCGATCAGGGCGCGGGCGGCGTCTCGACCTCGGGCGCGTCGGCGCACGGCATCGTCGCGCAGAGCGCCGGCGGGTCGGGCACCGGCACGACGACCGGGACGAAGGTGAGCGTGACGGCGAAGGCCGATGTCACCGCCACGGGCGCCGGCGCCTTCGGGATCTATGCCCAGAGCACCGGCGACGGGCGCGGGGTCGTGGCGCTGACGGTGGGCGAAGGCGCGACCGTGCAGGGCGGGGCGACCGGCGGCGCGGCGGCGGGCGTCGGCGTGGTCGTCGCAGACGGGACGGCGAACACCGTCGACAACGAAGGGACGATCACCAACCTCACGGGCGCCGACGGGATCGCCATTTCCTATTCGGGCAACGGTTCGCTCGTCGTCACCAACAACGGCGCCATCGTCGGGCAGGTGATCGACGCGGCGGTGACGGCGGCTCCAGGCACCGCGGCGGCGGGGGCCGGTGGCGACAGCGCGATCACGCTGTCCAGCGGCCCCGGGGGCACGGTGGCCACCGATGGCCTTCTCGACGCGCGGCGCTTCGTGAACCGCGGCCTGCTGACCGTCGCCGGCGAAAGGTCGGTGGGCGGGACGCGGATCACCGGCGACTACCGCCAGACCGGGACGGGCGTCCTGGCGGTGGACCTCGATCCGGGCGCGCGTCGTTCGGACAGGCTTGACGTGGCGGGATCGGCGGAACTCGACGGCCTGGTCGACGTCACCCTGACCGACGTCGATCGGCCGCCGGCCCTGGGCAGGTGGCAGCGGACGATCCTGACCTCCGATGCCGGGCTCACCCTCCGGGATGGCTTCACGGTCGCCGCGTCGGCGGCCGGTCAGTATCGGCTGAACGCCGGCGAGGCAGGGACGGTCGATCTCA
The DNA here is from genome assembly GCF_006385685.1 of Amaricoccus solimangrovi. Classification (GTDB taxonomy): domain Bacteria; phylum Pseudomonadota; class Alphaproteobacteria; order Rhodobacterales; family Rhodobacteraceae; genus Amaricoccus; species Amaricoccus solimangrovi. Next base: position 6,052 of record NZ_VFRP01000056.1, read on the forward strand.
GCTATGACATCGATTTCGCGAACGACACGATCCGGGAGGCGGTCAACGGCAATCAGCGGGCACTGACCGACAATATCCAGTCGCTTTACGCCGCCGGCGCGCTCGACGGAGACTTCATGCGAGACCTGCTGTCGTTCAGGGACGCGGGCTCCTACGCGGGCGGGGTGAACGATCTGGGGGCCGAGGTCGCGCTCGACAACCTGCTCGCCGCCGTCCCGGCGGCGCGCGCCTTCAACGACGGCCTGCTGAGCTGCGGCGACGTGGCAGGGGCGGGCGGCGCGGTTCGCTTCTACGACGACGGCCAGTGCAGCTATCTGCGGATAACGGCGGCGGGCTTCGACCGCGACACCACCGCCGACAACCTCGGCTTCTCGGGATCGAGCTGGTCCCTGACCGGCGGCGGACAGGTCGCGGTCGGCGGCGACTGGCTCGTCGGCGGCGCCTTCGCCTACGAGAAGCGCCAGTTCGACGTGACGTCGAGTTCGGCGTCGAGCGACGTCGATCAGTTCTGGGCCGGCGCATCGGTGAAGCGGCGCTTCGACGCGCTCGAGCTTTCCGCCGCGCTCAGTCTCGGCTACGGCGACGTCGAGATCGACCGGGACTGGCTGGGCACGCCCGTGCGCGCCGACTACGGCCAGTGGTCGACCTCCGGCCAGGTCCGCGCCGCCTACATCCTCGGGAGCGACCGTGCCTATGTCATGCCTCGGATCGGCCTCGCCTTCGATCATTTCGCCTCGGCGAGCTTCACCGAGGGTGGCGACACCTTCGCGCGGCTCGATGTGAACACCGACGCGGCGACCTTCGTCAGCCTGCGGCCGGCGGTGGAATTCGGCGGAGAGATCGTGAGGGAGAACGGCACCCGACTGCGGCCACACCTCACCCTCGGGGCGACGCAATATCTGAACGACCCGGCCGTCAGCCTCGGCGCGCACTTCGCGAACGCGCCCGACAACACGCCCGACTTCACCGCGCGGACCAGCCTCGACGAGACCGTCTTCGACGCGAGCGCCGGTCTCGACGTACTGACCGCCGCCAACATGACGGTTCGCGCCGAGGCGTTCCTGAGCACTTCGAGCAACAGTGAGGGCTACGGGGGCAGCCTGACGATCGAGATCCCGCTTTGGCGATGAACCCCGACCCGGCCGTTGCCTCGCGGGTGTACCATGGGCCATGCTGATCCGGTGCCCGGAGGGAGAACCCGGCGATGTATGTTCGCGGCGGTCTGAACCCGCGCCGGCTGTCGCGGGGATCATGGCGGCTCTTCCTCGTCGCGATCGTCCTGTCCCTCGCCGTCTATCTCATCCACGATCGGCTCGGCTTCCAGGCGCTGGAAGTCCCGGCGCTGCCCGTCGCCACGATCGGCATCGTTGTCTCGGTCTTTCTCGGGTTCGTCAGTGCCTCGGCCTATGCGCGCTGGTGGGAGGCGCGCACTGTCTGGGGAGAGATCATCAACGCCAGCCGCTCCTGGGCGAACAGCTGCCTGACCCTGACCGATCCCGTGGCGGGGGCGGAAGGCGCCCCGGACGAGGTCGCCCTGCTCGCGCGGCGCCATCTCGCCTGGGTCAACGCGCTCTGCTTCCAGCTCCGCCCGATGCCGACGCCCGCGGGCACGGAAGAGACCGGCGCCGCCGTCCCCGGCTCCCGCGACAGATATCTGAGCTTTCTCTCGGAGCAGGAAGCTGACACTCTGGCCGGGAAGGCGAATCCGGCCGTTCACATCCTGCGGCTGCAGGGAGAAGCGCTCAGGCGGATGCGCCGGGCCGGCCAGCTTGACGACTACCGACTCGTCGAACTTGTCCGCGCGCTTTCGGGACTCTACGACTGCCAGGGCAAGTGCGAGCGGATCAGGAACACGCCCTTTCCGGAGCAGTTCACCTATTTCGGGCGCCTGTTCACCTGGATGCTGATCGTGCTTCTGCCGTTCGCCTTCGTAGACGCCTTCGTGCGGCTCGCGGACAACTACCCCGTGATGTCCGTGGTCGCGCGGGACTACATCTACGCGCTGGTCCCGTTCAACACGCTGATCTCCTGGGTATTCTTCCTGCTACAGCGGGTCAGCGAGAGCTGTTCGGATCCGTTCGACGGAAAGCCGACCGACGTGCCGATCGCCGCGCTGACGCGGCTCATCGAGATCGACCTGCTCCAGATGCTGGGCGAGGACGCCCCCAAGCCCTGCCAGCCCGTCGAGGGCGCGCTCTACTGAAATCCGCCGTCGGCGGACGCCCGCGTGGGGACAGTCCCCTGACACGGAGCACCTCGGGCCGATCCGTGCGCGCCTCGAGAGAGCCGATAGTCCGCGAAGGCGCCCCTGTGACTCGCGGCGGCGCCAACAACTATCTTCCCGGGGCGCCCGTGGTTGAGCGGATCGGCGGTGGCGGGTTCTGGATGTCGGGCACCGTCCGGCGCGCGGGCGATGGCGCTCCGCTCGCGGGGCAGCGCATCCAGATCTGGGCGCATACGACCGAGGGAAGCGAGCGCGACCTGTGGAGCCACGGCGCCACGCTCACCGACGCGGCCGGGGTCTTCCGGCTCGAGATGCCCCGGATCGTTCCGGCCTTCGGGCAGCCCCATGGTCATCTCGCCTATGACAGCGGCGACTTCGAGACGGTGTTCCTGCGGCCCGTGATGAAGAGCGCGCGACAGCGCGCCCTGGAAGCGCATTTCGTGCTGCGGCCGGTCCGACGCTCTTGGCAACCGGGCCGGCCCACCGGATCCGCGCGGGCCTCGTCTGGGCCGTCGTCGCGCTGGTTACGGTCGCGCCGCTGCTCGCGGCCGCCGCGAGGCCGCTCCTCGATTGGCGCGAGCCGGTCTACATCGTGGCGGGCTTCGCCGGGATCGTCGCGATGGCGCTGCTCCTGGTCCAGCCCCTGCTCGCGGCGGGCGCGCTGCCGGGGCTGGCGGGCCGTCGCGGGCTCCGGTCGCACCGCTGCGCGGGCGCCGCGGCGCTGGTCGTGGTGCTGGTCCACGTCGCGGGTCTCTGGATGACCAGCCCGCCCGACGTGATCGACGCGCTCACCTTCACGGCTCCCACCGCCTTCTCGGCGTGATCGCGATGTGGGCGCTCGTGATCGCGGCGCTTCTCGGGGCCTTCCATCGGAGGACGCGGCTCTGGCATCTCGCTCACAGGATGCTCGCGCTCGTGATCGCGATCGGAAGCGCGGCTCACGCGCTGCTGATCGAAGGTACGATGGAGCCCGTCTCCAGGGTCGCGGCCTGCGCCGTGATGGTCGTCGCGACGGTTGTCGTCGTCGCCCGGGGCAGGATCCGCGCGGCGGGAGAGCAGTCTCGCTGACCAGGCCCTTCGCCCGGCTCCGTCGCCGGGTCGGAGTTCCGCTCGCCTCAGGCCCGCCGCGGACGCGCCAATCTTCCGGGCGCCGCGCGCGAGATGGCGAGGCCGGCCTCTGGCCGGCAGGGTTCAGCAGGTCGGGACGGCGCGCACGGAGACATCGACGTGCATGCCGATCGGATCGTCCGCGTTTCCGACGAAACTGCCCGAGATCGGGATCGCCTGCGCGGCCTCGCGGGTCGCGCCGACGCGAATGAGATTGGCACCTGCGATGAGCCCGTTGGTCGGATCGTATTCGACCCATCCCGCCCCCGGGAGATATACACCACACCAGGCATGCGTGCTGCCGCCGCCACGCGTCTCTCCGGAAACGTCATCGTAGAGATAGCCGGTAACGAACCGGGTCGCGAGGCCGTAGCCGCGCAGCGCCTCCATCATCAGCACCGCGAAATCGCGGCAGGTGCCGGTGCCGAGTTCTATCGTCCGCGCCGCGCTTTGCGTGCCTTCCTCGTGGCGCTGGCCATAGCGGAACTCCTTCTTGATCGCGCGGGTGATCGCTTCGAGCACCTTCAGCGTGTCGTTCGTGCCGGCCGCGGCGACGACGCGGCGGGCCCAGGCCTCGACCTTCCGGCCGGGATCGGGCATCTGGCGCTCCGCGAGGTGGGCAAGGTCCGCGATCTCGGGCCGCGCGTACGAGAAGGGAAAGTCCTTGGCGCCCGGCTCGAGGATGTAGCACGGTAAGGGCGGACCGTCGGGATGGTGCGTGAGATCCAGCGTAGAGACGATGGTGAGTTGGTCGGTCCGCAGGTCTTCCGGCCATTCGAGAATGCAGACCGAGTTGTCGAACACGTCGTGCTTCCAGAGCACCGCCGAGGGCTCCGGCGAGACCCGCAGCTCCGCGCTGTGCAGGCGCAGATCGTGGCTGTCGTCCGGCCGGACCATCAACCGATGGCGCATCAGACCGACGGGGTCGCGGTAGGTATACTCTGTCCTGTGGATCACCGTGATGCGCGCCATGGGTCCCTCCCCGAGCCATCGACATCTGTCTACCTCACCAACGCGGCCAATACATCGGTAATCAGGGGGTGGCGTCCCCGGGCCGCGATCCTGGAAGCCATGATCTACTCGACGTCGCTTCCGACGCGTCGCGCCAGGCCACTCGGATCGAGGGTTGTCACCGTGCCATACCCGCGCAGGAGGAATCCCTCCCCGTCAAGCCCGGCCAAGGCACTCGCCGCCGAGCGGACGAAGACGTTGGCCCCCGAGACGATGTCGGCCTGGGTCGCCTCGATGACCGGCTCGGGATCGAGCTGCCGGAAATGCAGGGTCAGCGTGCCCGCGCCACGCGTCGGTTCGGCGAGGGATCGGGATCATCGTGACGGCCTCGACCATGAATCCATAGTTGGCGCACATGAGCCGGGCGAAGGCACTCCCAGTGCGTCGGCGTCAGAGCGCGGATCTCCCTTATCTGGGCCCGCCGGTGGCGGGGCCCCATAGCTGAGGGCTCGACGACTGGCCGCCGATGGGCCAGGTCACGCCGCCATTCTTCTCATCGCGGCGACGACTTCGTCCTCCCGATACGGCTTGGAGAAGAAGACGCCGCCTCGGGGGAGGCTGGCGGCGGGCGGCTGGATATGGCCCGAGGTCACGATGACGCGGACCGGAGGCCACCTGTCCTGGATCACCGCCGCCAGGATCAGCCCATCCATTCCGGGTGGCATGTCGATGTCCGTGAAGACAACTCGGATATCGAAGCGGCTTTCCAGGATCGCCAGCGCCTCGGCCGCGTTCGCCGCCTCCAGAACCGCGAAGCCGGCGTCTTCGACGAAGTCGACGGCTGCCAGGCGCAGGAGAGGGTCGTCTTCGACGACGAGAACAACGGGTGGAGATGCGCGCATGCGGAGGTCCTCGGGTTTCTCGCAGCTGAGCCAGGGGTGCGCGGAAATTCGCCTGGCGGCCCGTTGCTGGTAAACATGGGTCGATCTCGCCTGTTCCGGTCAATCCCATTCCGCGCACGTCCGCGTCGCCCGATCAACCCGCCGATGGGGTGACATGTCCGGAGGAACGCTTCGGAGAACATGCGCCCGCGGGGCGCGGCGTACGGTCAGTGTTCGAGGTGGCGCAGTGGAAGCGTGAGGGTGACTTCGAGTCCGTCATGCCGCCAGCGGTAGGCGATCGTGCCACCCAATTGACCG
>NZ_VFRP01000057.1 GCF_006385685.1 Amaricoccus solimangrovi
GATCAGCACGCGGTCACGCCATTCGGAAAGCCGATGCGCCGGCACGTTCAGTTCCCGCGACAAAGCTTCCAGGCTCTCGCCCCGCATCAGCCGTTGCACAGCCGCCAGTTTCATCTTCGCCGAAAAGCGCCTCCCCGGACTGGCCTCGGCCCCGCCGCCGCCAGCGTGTGGGGCGCGCGTCGGCGGGGCCGAAGCCTCCGTCGCGCCAGGTTTCACGTCGCTCTTGTCGTCCATGCTCTACCCCCGTTCCTCGGGAAAGTAGCGCTCGACGCTGTCTCAAGAAACCGTGCCCCGGCCCAAACCGGACAAGCCATGGTTCGCCTATCTCGCCCCGGCGGCCACCCACGCCCCGCATCAGGCGCCGAAGGAGCTGATGGACAAGTTCAAGGGCAAGTTCGACATGGGCTGGGACGCCTATCGCGAGCGGACCTTCCAGCGGCAGAAGGAGATGGGGATCGTCCCCGGGAACGCGGAGCTTACGCCTCGGCCCGCGAGCCTGCCCGCCTGGGACAGTCTGAACGACGACCAGAAGCGGCTCTCTGAACGGATGATGGAGGTCTTCGCCGCCTATGGCGAGCAGGTGGACGAGGAGGTCGGACGCGTCCTCGGCTACGTCGGGACCCTGCCCGACGCCGACAACACGATGATCCTCTACATCATCGGCGACAACGGTGCTTCGGCCGAGGGCGGCTTCGACGGCACGTTGAACGAGAACGCCTTCTTCAACAACTACCTGATGACCACCGACGACATGCTCGACCGCGTCGACGAGATCGGGACCGAGCTGCATTTCAACCATTTTCCGGCCGGCTGGGCCTGGGCGATGGACACGCCGTTCCAGTGGACGAAGCAGGTCGCGAGCCACCTCGGCGGCGTGCGCAACCCGATGATCGTGAAATGGCCCGCCCGCTACGCGAAGGGCGGCGAGAAGCGGACGCAGTTCCTGCACGTGATCGACGTCGCGCCCACCATCCTCGACGCCGCCGGAATCGCGGAGCCGCGCAGCGTGAACGGCACGGCGCAGGCGCCGATGCAGGGCAAGAGCTTCCTCTCGACGCTCCCGGATCCCGAGGCGCCGGAAGTGCGGACCAGCCAGTATTTCGAGATGGTCGTGAACCGCGCCATGTACAAGGACGGCTGGTGGGCCGCCTCGCTCGCGTTTCGAGCCGTGGCAACCGGAGCGGGGCGACTTCGACCCGCTCAAGGCAAAGTGGGAACTCTACAACCTCGACGAAGATTTCACCCAGGCCCGTGATCTCGCCGCCGAGAACCCGGAGAAGCTCGCCGAGCTCGAGGCGCTCTGGTGGGCCGAGGCCTCGAAGAACAAGGCGCTGCCGCTCGACTGGCGCGGCGCGGAGCGCTTCAGCGCCGAGGTGACCGGCAAGCCGAACCTCGCCGGCGACCGGAAGAGCTTCACCTATCCCGGCCGCCTCGCCGGGCTCCCCGAGGCCTCGGCGCCGGACCTGAAGAACAAGTCCTTCGGCGTGACGGCGCGCGCCGATATCGCCAACAACGCGAATGGCATGATCTTCGCCCAGGGCGGCACCACGGGCGGCTGGGCCTTCTACCTCAAGGACGGCAGGCTGAAGGCGGCGCACAACTACATCGACGTCGAGACATACGATGTGGCGAGCGACGCTCCCGTCGCGGCGGGCGCGCACGAGCTCAGGATGGATTTCGCCTACGAAGGCGGCGACAAGATGGGCGGCGCCGGAACCATCACCCTGTCCGTGGACGGAACCCGGGTTGGCACGGGCAAGATCGGGCGGACCACGCCGTTCAAATACTCGTTGTCGGAAAACCAGGACATCGGCACCGACACCGGCACGCCGGTGACCTATGACTACACCACGCCGTTCGACTTCCAGGGCGAGCTGGAGCAGGTCGTGGTGGACCTGCGGTAACCGGACTTGAGCCGAGCTCGCGACAACAGATGTGGCGAGGTCGGCTTCCTCGGCGGGCGGCGCGGAACGGGTCGGGCCGGGGCGCGTCAGGGGCGGACCGGCCAGACCCTGTGCAGGTCGTCGATGACGACGGGGTGTCGGTGATCCTCCACCCCGTACCGACGCAGGTGCGGATGGCCGGGAGGCAGGTCGTCGTGCCGGTGCGGCGGGGCATCGGGTTCCGAGGCCGGCCAGAGCCGGAGCGCGAGACCAAGGCCGAGGGCCGCGAGCGCGGCCATGACGAGGAAGGTCGCGCCGAGGCCGAACCCCGCGCCGAACCTGCCCGCCAGCGGATAGGCGATCAGCCAGCAGGCGTGGCTCAGCGCGAATTGCGCGGCGAAGAGCGCCGGCCGGTCCTCGGTCCGCGCGGAACGGCGGAGCAGCCGCCCGGTCGGCGTCTGGGTCAGGCCGGAGCCGAAACCGATCGCAAGCCAGAGCGCCATCAGCGCGGGCAGCGATCCGGCGAGGGGCCCGAGCGCGGTGCCGAGGGCCAGAATCGCGGCGCCCGCCATCATCGGCGGGCGATCCGGCATCCGCTCGAGCAGCCGCGGCAGAAGCAGCGCCGCCGCCATCGAGCCGCCGCCGAAGGCCGCGAGCGCCAGTGCCACCTGCGATTCGCCGAGGCCGAAGCTTCCCTTCACGATGACGACGGTGTTGACGATCACCATCGCCCCCGCCGCCGCCACCGCGAGGTTCAGCGCCAGAAGCCCGCGCAGGCGCGGAGTGGCAAGGCAGATCCGGATGCCGCGCGTGGTCCGGTCCCAGACGCCGCGGGTGGCCGCGGGCTCCGGCGAGGGGAGCGTCACGGTCAGGACCAGCGCCGCCGAGGCGAGAAAGCCGATCACGGTGCCGCCAAAGAGCACCGGGAAGCTCACGACCGTGAGCAGCGCCGCCGCCAGCATCGGCGACAGCAGGCTTTCGAGGTCATAGGCGAGGCGCGAGAGCGACAGGGCGCGCGTATATTCCGCCTCGTCGGGCAGCACATCGGGGATGGTCGCCTGGAAGGTCGGCGTGAAGCCCGCCGATGCCGCCTGAAGCAGAAAGATGAGCAGGTAGACCTGCCAGACCTGCGTCACGAACGGCAGCGCCAGGGCGACCGCGGCGCGGACGAGATCGAGAGCCACCAGCAGCGCCCGGCGCGGCAGGCGGGTGGCGAGGGCCGAGGCGATGGGGGCGAGGACCACGTAGGCGACCATCTTGATCGCCAGCGCCGTGCCGAGCACGAGGCCCGCGTCCTCGCCCGCGATCCGCCAGGCGAGAAGGCCGAGCGCGACGGTGGCGAGGCCGGTGCCGACGAGGGCGATCACCTGGGCGGCGAAGAGATGGCGGTATGTCCGGTTGGCGAGAATGACGAGCATCGGAGCCTCCGCGGAGTTGCACCATGGTCCGTGGCCCGGGGCGCCCGGGCCAGGTCCGGGATCGCGGCCGCCGGCCGGGCATGCCTCGTCGTATCCCCGAGAGGGAGGATGGGGCAAGATCCGGTTCGGAACGCGTAAATTCGGTGTGACGCCGAAGTCTTCGCTCTTGCCTCCGGCGCGAGCTCGGCCTTTGACTGGGCATGCGATCCACCGGAGTACCCGCCATTCGCATGCTGGCCGCCCTTCTTCTGGTCTTGTCCGCCTGGGCGAGCGCCGCGGGGGCCGGCTGCGCCATGGCGATGCCGGCGCGGATGCCGGCGGCGCACGCGCGCCACGCGATGGGCGGCGAAAGCGAGATGCCGGCTCATGCGCCTGCCTGTGGCCTCGCCTGCCTCGTATCCTGCGCCTCGCAGTCGCCCTGCCTTCTTCCCTCCGCGGCTTCCGCTCCGGATCTCCGGGAACGGCCGGCCGGCTCAGCGCGGATGCGCCCGCTTCCTCCGGTCTCGGCCGCGATCCTGCCGCCCTGGCGTCCTCCGCGATCCGGTGTCCCCCTCCGTTCCGCCTGACACCGACATCCGGTCGCCCGACCGCTGGAGACACTGACATGACTCGTCTGACCCGACGCGGCTTCCTCGCCGCCGGCGCCGCTTTCGCGGCCGCCCCCGCCCTGCCCCTGCCCGCCCTGGCCGCGGCGCCGCGCCAGCTGCGGGCCACCACCCGCGTGCTCGACATCGACGGCCGCGCCGCGACCGTCTGGAGCCTGCTGAACGAGGCCGGCACCCCCGGCCTGACGCTCGATCCCGGTGAGCGATTCTCGGTCGAACTGGCGAACGAGTTGCCGGAGGCGACCCTGATCCACTGGCACGGGCAGATCCCGCCGAACGCGCAGGACGGCGTGCCGGACATTCCGGCGCCGCTGCTCGCGCCGGGCGGGCGCCGCGGTTACGATTTCGCGGCGAAGCCCGGCAGCTACTGGATGCATCCGCATGTGCCGCTGCACGAGATGCGCCTGCTCGCCGCGCCGCTGATCGTGCGCGAGACGGCTTCGGCCGACCGGCAGGAGGTGGTGATGTTCCTGCACGATTTCACCTTCGCCGAGCCGGAGGAGGTGATGGCGCGGCTCGGGGCCGGCGGGCACGACATGGTCGGCGAGGGCGGCGTGGCGGATCACGACGCGATGGACCAGGGGATGATGGACCACGGCGGCATGGACCATGGCGCGATGGATCAGGGCGGGATGGACCACGCGGGCATGTCCGGCATGGCGGGCATGTCCGGCGCGGGCGGGATGCCGGGAATGTCCGGCGGCATGGCGATGGACATCAACGACTACGAGTTCGACGCCTATCTTGCCAACGACCGCACCCTGAACGATCCCGAGGTGGTTCCCGTCGAACGCGGCGGGCGTGTGCGCCTGCGCGTCGTCAACGCCGCGGCGATGACCGGATGGTGGATCGACCTCGGCGGGCTCGAAGGCCGGCTCGTGGCGGTGGACGGGCACGCGGTCGCGCCGCTCGCGGGCGGCCGCTTTCCGCTCAGCATGGCGCAGCGGGCGGATATCGAGCTGGAGATCCCGGGCGAGGGCGCGTTCCCGGTCCTCGCGCTGCGCGAGGGCGCGCCTCAGCGGGCGGGGATCGTGCTGGCGACGGCGGGGGCGCGGATCGGACGGATCGAGCCGATGGGCGCGGAGGCGACGCCGGCCCTGGATCTCGAAACGGAGCTGCGCCTGCGCGCGGCCGAGCCGCTGCCGGAGCGTCCCGCGGAGGTCAGCCGGATGCTGATGCTGGAAGGCGCGATGTCGCCCTATCGCTGGACCATCGACGGGCGGACCTGGGACGATCACCTGCCGGTGGAGGCGGTCTCGGGCCAGCGCGTCGAGATGACCTTCCACAACATGTCGATGATGGCGCATCCGATGCATCTGCACGGCCACGTCTTCCAGGTCGTCGCCGTGAACGGAGCCCGCTTTCCCGGCGCGGTGCGCGACACGGTGCTGGTGCCGCCGATGGCCGCCGTCACCATCGCCGTCGACGCGGGCGAGCCGGCGCGATGGATGCTCCACTGCCACCACATGGCGCATCTGCAGACCGGCATGATGACCGAATTCCGCGTCGCCTGAGGCCCGCGGCCTTCCCGCGCCGGAATGTCCCTGGCGCGGGAAGGCCCTCGCACATTCCGGCGGCGCGTCGGTCAGCCGTCGCTCTGGCCGGCGGAACCGGCCAGATCCTCGAGGATCGGGCAATCCGGGCGGTCGTCCCCGTGACAGCGGTGGACGAGTTCGCCCAGCGTCGCCTTCAGCCCCTGAAGCTCGGCGATCTTGCGATCGATCTCCGCGAGCCGCTCCTCGGCCAGCGTCTTGACGTCGGCGCTGGCACGGCCGCGATCCTCGTAGAGCGAGAGCAGCGCGCGGCAATCGTCGATGGTGAAGCCGAGCGACCGCGCCCGCGCGAGAAAGGCCAGCTTGGCCGCGTCGCGCGCGCCGAAGGCGCGGTAGCCGTTGCCGCCGCGCGACGGGCGCACCAGGCCGATCTCCTCGTAATACCGGATCGTCTTCGGCGGCAGGCCGCTGACCTCGGCCACGTCCTTGATGTTCATGTCCCGTCCTCCTTTCAGCGCAGGATAAAGGTTCCAGTCACCAGAAGGTCAAGCCCGGACACCCCTTGACCTTCCAGTGACTGGAAGGTCTATCTCTGTCGTCGACTCGATTCATCCCGCCCATGGAGGCTTCCATGTCCGACACCTCGCACACCCATTCCCATGCCCACGACCATGGCGGCGGCTGCTGTTCCGCGAAGGCGGCCCCCGCGGAGGGGGTGATCCGCGATCCGGTCTGCGGCATGACGGTGGACCCGTCGAAGGGCAAGCCGACCGCGGCCCATGACGGGCGGACCTTCCACTTCTGCTCGGCCGGCTGCCGGGAAAAGTTCGTCGCCGCCCCCGAGACCTATCTGACGGCGAAGGATCCGGTCTGCGGCATGACCGTCGACCGCGCCTCGGCGCGGCACATGGCCAAGCACGAGGGACAGCGGTTCTACTTCTGCTCACCCCGCTGCCAGGAGAAGTTCGAGGCCGATCCCGAGAGCTTCCTCGGCGACCGCCCCGCGCCGACCGCCCCGGCGGGCGCGAAATGGACCTGCCCGATGCATCCCGAGATCGTGCGCGACGGCCCGGGCGACTGCCCGATCTGCGGCATGGCGCTGGAACCGATGATGCCGACCGCCGACGCGGGTCCGAACCCCGAACTCGTCGACTTCCGCCGCCGCCTCTGGATCGGCGCGCCGATGGCGGCCCTCGTCGCCGTGCTCGAGATGGGCGACCATCTCGGCCTGCCGTTCCGCGACTGGCTGGGACCGACGGTCTTCCTCTGGACCCAGGCGATCCTCGCCACCGCCGTCGTCTGGCTCACGCGGGTGTTCTTCCGCCGCGGCTGGAACTCGATCGTCAACCGCTCGCCCAACATGTGGACGCTGATCGCCATCGGCACGGGCGCGGCCTGGCTGTTCTCGATCGCGGCGCTGCTGGCGCCGGGGATCTTTCCGCATGCGATGCGGCACGATGGCGCGCCGCCGGTCTATTTCGAGGCGACGGCGGTGATCCTGATCCTGGTGCTGATCGGACAGATCATGGAACTGACCGCCCGTGACCGCACCGGCGACGCGATCCGCGCGCTGATGGACCTCGCGCCCAAGACGGCCCGCCGAGTGCGCGACGGGAAGGACGAGGACGTGCCGCTCGACGAGGTGCGGGCCGGCGACATTCTCCGCGTCCGCCCGGGCGAGGCGGTGCCGGTCGACGGCGCCGTGACCGAGGGGCATTCCTCGGTGGACGAGAGCATGATGACGGGCGAGCCGGTACCGGTCGAGAAATCCGTCGGCGACGCGGTGACGGGCGGCACGCTGAACCGGACCGGCGGCTTCCTGATGCGGGCCGAACGGGTCGGCGCCGAGACCACCCTTTCGCGCATCGTGGCCCTGGTCGCCCAGGCGCAGCGCAGCCGCGCGCCGATCCAGGCGCTGGCCGACCGGGTCGCGAACTGGTTCGTTCCGGCGGTGGTGGCGGTCGCGGTGATCGCCTTCCTCGCCTGGTGGATCTTCGGCCCGGCGCCGGCGCTGTCCTACGCCTTCGTCGCCGCGGTCAGCGTGCTCATCATCGCCTGCCCCTGCGCGCTCGGCCTCGCCACGCCGATGTCGATCATGGTCGCGACCGGGCGCGGCGCCCACGCGGGCGTGCTCATCCGCGACGCCGAGGCGCTGGAGCGGCTCGCCAAGGTCGACGTGCTGGTGGTCGACAAGACCGGAACGCTGACCGAGGGCCGGCCCTCGCTGACCGAGGTGGTGCCGGGCGCCCTGCCCGAGAGCGAGGTGCTCGCGCTCGCCGCCGCGCTCGAACGCGGGTCCGAGCATCCGCTCGCCGAGGCGATCGTGGCCGGCGCCGAGGCGCGGGGCGTCGAGGCGCCGGAGGCGCGGGATTTCGCGGCCGTCACCGGCAAGGGCGTCACCGGCACGGTCGGCGGGCGCCACGTGGCGCTCGGCAACGCGGCGCTGATGGAGGATCAGGGCATCGCCCCCGGCGATCTCGCCGCGCGCGCGGCCGAGTTGCAGGCCGAGGGCCGGACGGTGATGTTCCTCGGCGTCGACGGCGCGCCGGCCGGGATCGTCGCGGTGGCCGACCGGATCAAGGACACCACCGCCGAGGCGATCCGGGGCCTGCACGAAGCGGGCATCCGCGTCGTGATGGCGACCGGCGACGCCGAGCCGACGGCGCGCGCGGTGGCGCGGACCCTCGGTCTGGACGAGGTCAGGGCCGGCGTCAGCCCCGAGGGCAAGGGCGCGCTGATCGAGGAACTCCAACGCGGAGGGCGCTCGGTCGCGATGGCCGGCGACGGTGTCAACGACGCGCCGGCGCTGGCGGCGGCCGATGTCGGCATCGCCATGGGCACCGGCGCCGACGTGGCGGTCGAGAGCGCCGGCGTGACGCTGGTCAGGGGCGATCTCACCGGCATCCTGCGTGCGCGGCGGCTGGCCGAGGCGACGATGGCGAACATCCGGCAGAACCTGTTCTTCGCCTTCGTCTACAACACCGCGGGCGTGCCGCTGGCGGCGGGCATCCTCTACCCGTTCCTCGGCATCCTGCTGTCGCCGGTCTTCGCCGCGGCCGCGATGAGCCTCAGCTCGGTCTCGGTGATCGGCAACGCGCTGCGGCTGCGATCGGCCAGGCTTTGAACCGGAACGGCCGGGCGTGCGAAGACGCGCATGCCCGGTCCGGACATGCGAACTACCGGCGGTGAGCGCGCGCTCGTAGCCAGCAGGTCTCGAAACCCCGCCGCCACGACCTCGCCCTCAACTTTTCCGGCGTGGACTTCGAGCCTTCCGGCGGGTTCACCGCCTAGCACTACTTTGGCAGATTTTTGCCGATGCGATAACCTCCAGAGTCCATGGCCAGCGCGAAGCGGATCGTCTGCGACAGGCCGCTGTCGCGCCCGTCGTAGAAATACCGCTGTACGGTCGAACAGGGCGGGAAATCCTTCGGTGGTTGGACCCACTGGCAGCCGGTCGTCGCGATATGGAGGATCGCGTTCATCACCTCCCGCGGATCGGTCGTACGAGGACGCCCGAGCCGGCTCGGCGGCGGCATGAAGGGCCCCATCAGCGTCCACTCCCGATCTGTCATGTCGCTTGCATAACGCGGGTCGTGTCGCGAATGTAATCGAAATTCCCTGGCAGCGCGCTCTGGGCATGTGGAGTTGGCTCCGTTCAGGCCGCGAGGTCAAGTGGCATCGGCTCGAGGGGCTGAGAGAGGGTCTCCCAACCGTCGACCTTGCGCATCTGAATCTGGCCGGAGGCCAGCAGCGCCCAGAGCAGCATGGGTACGGTCTCGGCGCGGGGCAGCACGGTCTGGGTCTTGATCCTGCGGCGGAATTCCTCGTTCAGTCGCTCTATCGCATTCGTGGTGCGGGCCGATTTCCATTGCGATGGATCGAGCCGGGTGAAGCTGAAGAGCCGGTCGCCCGTTTCCTTGAGGCTGTCGGCGACAGCGCGGCACTTGAGGCGCCATTTCCGCAGGAACATCTTGCGCCTGAGCGCGATCCCCGCGGCGGTGTCGGCATAGATCATGTCGCGGTAGTCCTCGGTCAGCTCGTCGTGCAGGTGCTTGGGGGCATGCGCCAGGAGGTTCCTGTGCTTGTGAACCGTGCAGCGCTGAATCGGCAGGTCCTCGCCCCAGAGTGCGACGAGGGCGGCTTCGAGGCCCGGAGCGCCGTCGACGATCGCGCACTCGGGCCGCCGCGGACCGCGGGCATCGAGATCGGACAGGAACTGACCCCAGGCCGCGGTGCTCTCGCCGCCCATGTTGCGGATGGACAGCAGCACCTTCTGCCCGTCGCGACGGACGCCGATCGCGGCCAGAACCGAGATGTTCGTGGCCTTGCGGTCCAGCCGGGTCCTGATGACGGTGCCGTCGAGAATGAGCCGCACGATGTCATCGGCGGCGAGGTCGCGGGTGGACCAGGCATCCCAGTCGATCTTCACCTTGCGCCAGGCGCGGCTGACCACGTCCTTGCTGACGGCCCCCTCGAACAGGCCGACCAGCGCCCGCCTGACACGCCGCGTGTTGGTCCCGGCCAGATAGACCGCGGCGATCAGCGCCTCGGCCCTCTTCGTGAGCCGCTGATACCGCGGCAGCGCCTTCGACCGCCATTCGCTGGCCTTGCCCGCTTCGGTCTCGATCCGGGCATGGGGGACCCGTATCGTCTCGGTGCCGAAAGTGCCCGTCAGCTGCCGATCCCGGGGGACCATGACGATATCCCTTGGCCCGCCCTTCGCCGCGGCCATAGCGGAGCCGGCCGAGAAATTCGGCCAGCTCCTCTTCGAACATCGCCTCGATGGTGGCGCGCACGTTCGCCCGCAAGCGCTCCTCGAGCGGATCGAACCCGGCCTCGTCTGCCAGTAGCGCAAAGTTCGCGGTGTCGGTAATCTCGTTCATGGCGTGATCTCCCTGGCGGTTGCAGCCGCTGGTCGGGTGGGTGTCAGTTTACCCGGAGATTACGCCGCCAAGCAATTTCCACCAATTCCGAGACACGACCTCCACCGTCTGCCGGATGGAGAGACGGCTGCTTTTGGCAACGACAAAGCTGGATTGAAACGGCTGATACGCTGGCTGGGAACCAACGTGCGCCG
>NZ_VFRP01000058.1 GCF_006385685.1 Amaricoccus solimangrovi
CTGCATCAGGTGCCGGGTGTGGATGTCGAGCGCCGAGAACGGCTCGTCCATCAGGATCACCTTCGGTCCGGTGATCAGCGCCTGCGCCATCTGTACGCGCTTGCGCTGTCCGCCCGAGAGCTGGTGCGGATAGCGCTGCTCGAAACCCCGCAGCCCCACCTTCGCGAGCCAGCCGAGCGCCCTTTCCCGACGTTCCGCCGCGGGAACGCCGCGAAACAACGGTCCGAGCTCGACGTTCTCGATCGCGGTCTTCCAGGGCAGGAGCGCGTCCTGCTGGAAGAGGTAGCCGATGTCGTTCTGGACGTCGCGCACCGGCGCGCCGTCGATCGACACCGTCCCCTTGGCGGGCTTGAGCAGGCCCGCGATCGCATTGAGGATCGTGCTCTTGCCACAGCCCGTGGGGCCGACGATCGCCAGGAATTCTCCGTCGGTGACCGTGGGATTGACGTTCTCGACCGCGACGAAATTGCCGAAGGTCATTGTCACGTTGTCGATCGCCTGCCTCCCGACGGCCGCGTTCTATTTCCTGCCTTCCGTCATCCGCGAGTTCAACGCGCGCTATCGCAACATCCGGTTCCGGATTCTGGACCTGCCTGCCACGGAGGGCCTGCAGGCGGTCTCGCGCGGCGAGGTGGAGTTCGGGATCAACATCATGGGATCTTCCGATCCCGACCTCGTCTTCGACCGGCTGGTGGAGGATCCCTTCGTGCTTGCGGCCAGGAAGGATCATCCCCTTTCGGAGCGATCGAGCCTTACCTGGGCCGACCTCAGCCCCTATCAGCTGATCACCGTCCACCGATCCAGCGCCAACCGGATCCTGCTCGATTCGATGCTCGCGCGCGCGAACCTCACCCTTCGGTGGTCATACGAGGTCACGCATCTCTCGACCTCGCTCGGCCTCGTCGAAGCGGGCCTCGGCATTTCGGTCCTCCCGCGCATGGCCACGCCCCAGGGCGAGCACCCGTTTCTCATCACGCGCCCGATCGGAGGCCCCGAGATCTCGCGCACGATCGGCGTCGTCCGCCGGCGCGGCGCGGTCCTCTCTCCCGCCGCGGACCGGTTCCTCGGCATCCTGATCGACACCTGGGGGGATCACCTGTCACCGGAATCGGCCCCGGCCGGTTCCTGACGATCCGTGCCGCGTCGAGGCTCGCTCACGGCGTGCATCCCCGCTCCATTCGCCAACGGCCTCGGTATGTTCGCCAGGTGATGGCAGCCCAACTGCGACCGAGGCGGGAATTCGGTTCACGCCGTCGTTGCCGACCTACCGGCGGCGGTCTACCCTCGGAACCGCGTGGTCCAGGGAGGCCTCATGGACGAATCGACGACGGGCGCGGCCCATCCGCCGCTTCATCCGCGACAGGCTGACACCTTCCCGACGCTGACGGCCGCGGAGATCGACCGCGTCCGGCCGCATGGCGAGGTCCGGAGCTTCCGCTCCGGCGAGGCGCTGTTCGAGGCCGGACGCCCGGCCGCCGGGATGTTCGTCATCCTCTCCGGCCAGGTCGCCGTGACGCTGCGCGACGGGCTCGGCCGGCGGCGGCCGCTCGTCGAGCAGGGTCCGGGCCAGTTCCTCGCCGAGGCCGGGCAGCTTTCCGGCCGGCCCGCGCTCGCGGACGCCCATGCCGAGGGCCCGGTCGAGGCGATCCTCGTGCCGCCGGCGGGCTTGCGCGCGCTGCTCGTCGCCGACGCGGCGCTTGGCGAGCGGATCACCCGCGCGCTGATCCTGCGCCGCGTCGCGCTGATCCAGAGCGGCCATGGCGGGCCGCTCATCGTCGGCGCGGCCGACGACGCCGAGGTGATCCGGCTCGTCACCTTCCTCACCCGGAGCAGCCATCCGCATGGCACCGTCGAACCCGGCGACCCGGTGGCCGCGGATCTGATGGCCGAGCACCGGCCGTGCCAAGGGCCGCTGCCGCTCGTCATCCTGCCGACGGGCGCGGTGCTGCACAATCCGAGCCTCGCCGAGCTCGGTCAGCGGCTCGGGCTTTCCGGCCGCGCCCCCGCGCGCGACCTCTTCGACGTGGCGATCGTCGGCGCCGGGCCGGCCGGCCTCTCGGCGGCGGTCTACGCGGCCTCCGAGGGCCTGTCGGTGACCGTGCTCGACGCGGTGGGCTACGGCGGGCAGGCCGGCGCCAGCATGCGGATCGAGAACTATCTCGGCTTTCCCACCGGCATCACCGGCAAGGCGCTCTCCGGGCGCGCCTTCGTCCAGGCCGAGAAGTTCGGCGCCGACATCGTCTTTCCGACCCGCGTCGTGGAGCTCGTCCGGCTCGGTCCGGCGGGCCCCTACCGGCTCGACCTCTCCGACGGCGGCTCGGTGACGGCGCGTACCGTGGTCATCGCCAGCGGCGCCCGCTACCGCCGTCCGGCGATCCCGGAGATCGACCGGTTCGAGGGTCGCGGCGTCTGGTACTGGGCCTCGCCGCTCGAGGCGAAGATGTGCGCCGGCGCCGAGGTCGCGCTGGTCGGCGGCGGCAATTCGGCCGGGCAGGCGGCGGTCTTTCTCGCGGCCCACGCGTCGAAGGTGAACCTGCTGATCCGGGGCGACGATCTCGGCCGGAGCATGTCGCGCTATCTCGTCGACCGGATCGGAGCGACAGCGAACATCGCGCTCTGCGCCGCGACCGAGGTGACGGCGCTCGATGCCACCGCGGCGGGCCATCTCGCCGGCCTGACGTGGCGCTGCCGGCAGGATGGCCGGACCGAGGCGCGGCCGATCCGCGACCTCTTCATCTTCGTCGGCGCCGATCCGGAGACGAGCTGGGTGCGGCCCTGCGCGCTGAAACTCGACACCCACGGCTTCGTCCTCACCGGCGCCTCCGTTCCGGGGGCGGCGCCGGGCAAGCCGCCGCTCGAGGCGAGCCTGCCGGGCGTCTTCGCGATCGGCGACGTCCGCGCCGGCTCGGTCAAGCGGGTCGGCGGCGCGATCGGCGAGGGCGCCGCCGTGGTCGCGGCGATTCACGCGGCGCTCGCGGCCTGACGGCCCTCCTCCCACCGGTCTCGAGGTGGGTGGGCGGGAGGAACCGAAAATCTGACGGAGGGGCCGAAATGGAACAGCTCAGGTGGACGCGGAGGGGGCTCGCCGCCGCGATCTGGCTCGGCGCTGTCGCGGTGGCGGAAGCCGCGTCGCCGCCGCCGGCGACGGGGGAGAACGGGATGGTCGTGACCGCCCAGCATCTCGCGACCGGGATCGGCGTCGATGTGCTCAAGGCGGGCGGCAACGCGATCGACGCGGCGGTCGCGGTCGGCTACGCGCTCGCCGTCACCTATCCCAGGGCCGGCAATCTCGGCGGCGGCGGCTTCATGACCATCCGCCTCGCCGACGCAACCACCACCTTCCTCGACTTCCGCGAACGCGCGCCCCGCGCAGCCACCCGCGACATGTATCTCGACGAACAGGGCGCGCCGGTGCCGGGCGCGAGCACGGACAGCTATCTTGCGATCGGCGTGCCGGGCTCGGTCGCCGGGCTCGAGGCGGCGCGCGAGAGATACGGCACGAAGCCGCGCTCCGAGCTGATCGCGCCGGCGCTCCGCCTCGCGCGCGACGGCTTCGTGCTCGAACCCGGCGACGCGGCCGCGCTCGCCAACGCGGGCGCCCTGCTCGCCCGCGACCCGGCGGCGGCGAAGATCTTCCTCGAGGACGGCCAATCGCCGCCGCCGGGCGCCACGCTGGTCCAGACCGATCTCGCGAAGACGCTTCAGGCGATCTCCGATCAAGGCGCGCCGGCCTTCTATCGGGGCGAAACCGCCGATCTGATCGTGAAGGCCAGCGCGGCGAACGGCGGCATCCTCGCGCGGGAAGATTTCGAGGCCTACAAGGTGCGCGAACTCGCGCCGGTCGAATGCGACTACCGCGGCTACGAGATCGCCTCGGCCCCGCCGCCCTCCTCTGGCGGGCTCGTCCTCTGCGAGATCCTGAACATCCTCGAGGGCTATCCGATCTCCTATCTCGGCTACGGCTCGGCGGAGGCGACGCGGCTGATGGTCGAGGCGATGCGCCACGCCTATGTCGATCGCAACACCGCGCTCGGCGATCCCGACTTCGTCGAGAACCCGGTCGCGAAGCTGACGAGCAAGGCCTATGCCGAGGGCATCCGCGCGGAGATCGACCCCTACCGCGCCGGGGTCTCGGAGGACCTCAGGCCCGCGGGCTTCGGGGAATCGACCGAGACCACGCATTACTCGATCATCGACGGGGACGGGAACGCGGTCGCGGTCACCTATACGCTGAACGGCTCCTTCGGAACGGGAAAGGTCGCCGAGGGCACCGGCGTGCTGCTCAACAACGAGATGGACGACTTCACGATGAAGCCGGGGGTACCCAACCTCTACGGCCTCGTCCAGGGCGCGGCCAACGCGATCGAGCCCCGCAAGTCGCCGCTCTCGTCGATGAGCCCGACCATCGTCTCGAAGGACGGCGCGCCCTTCATGGTGATCGGCTCGCCCGGCGGCGCGCGCATCATCACGATCACGCTGGAGGCGATCCTGAACGTGATCGACCACGGGATGAACATCCAGGAGGCGATCGACGCGCCCCGGATCCATCACCAGTGGCTGCCGGACAAGGTCTATGTCGAGCCGCGCGCGCTTTCCCCCGACACGCTGCGCATTCTCGCCGGCCAGGGCTACGACGTCGGCGTCGATCCCGACTGGCCGGTCTGGGGCGCGGCGGCGGGCATCCTCGTCGGCGGCGCCGACCTCGCCGGGATCGAGGCCGGCACCGGCCCGCGCTACACCGGCGCCATCGACAGCCGCGCCGCCGCCGGCTCGGCCCAGGGCTACTGACCGGCCGCGCCCCGCCGGCCACGCTGCGAGGGCCTGTGGACCGCGCCTTCCGGCGGCGGGATCTCCAGGCCCCGGCGCCAAGATAGTCCGATCGGCGGTGGGTAGGTCGAGACAGATCCGGCTGAGCCGGGATACATCCGCGCCACCATCTGCGAGCAAGGGAGGCCCGGAATCGCCGCTCCCGAGCGGCGAGAGCACTTCGTGACGGCGATGAGACGACGCAGGCTTGGTCACGCGTAGCAGGGTTCGGCCCGCTCTGATACCCACCCCCGCTGAGGCAGACTCACGCCAGGGAGTCCCAAAACGCTGAAGGTCTGAATCCATGATGCGAACCAGAGGGAGGTTTGCCGTGGCTGCCGCGGTGTTGCTGCGAGATGATTTTGACGGGCCTGCTCTTCGACGGCTCGCGAGGGTCACGAAGGACGCGGCGCAGGCGCGCCGGCTTCTGGCGCTTGCGGAGGTCTGCGACGGAGGCTCCCGCTCTGACGCGGCGCGGGTGGGTGGGGTCGGCCCGCGGACCATCCGCGACTGGGTGCTGCGCTTCAACGCCCCCGGCCCGGCCGGGCGGATCGACGGCAAGGCGCCGGGCAACGCGTCCAAGCTCGACGACGCCCAGCGTCAGGCTCTGGCCGCCCTCGTCGAGCGCGGCCCGATACCGGCGGTCCACGAGGTGGTGCGCTGGCGCTTGGCCGATCTCGCGCACTGGATATGGGAGGAGTTCGGCATCTCGCTCAGCGAGACGACGGTGAGCCGCGAATTGCGTGCGCTCGGCTATCGGAAGATCTCGGCACGTCCGCGCCACTACGCGCGGAACGAGGCGGTCATCAATGAATATAAAAAAGACTACCCGCCGAGTTGGACGAGATCCGCAAAGGGCTTCCGGCCGGAACCGAGATAGAGCTGTGGTGGCAGGATGAAGCGCGGGTATCCCTCGGGCTGGACATTGAAGTCCGCGTTGGCGCTCTGCTCAGCCACGTCGTGAACCAGGGGTCCCGTGTAGGAGCCAATCGTGCTGATCGACCCGATCGACATCGTGCCATTGGTGAAGAGAGCGTCGACATCGCCGTTCAGGTCGAACCCGATGCCCTGAATGTCACCCGGCTCCGAAGCTCCCGAAGCGAGATGGATCGAAACCTTGACTCGCGCTGTTCCGCCACGAGCCGCGAGGGCCTTCATGCCGAGAGGTTCCTCGCCAGAGTGCACGGACGCTGCCTTCAATGCGAAGCCGATGTTGGCTACGACCGGCTGCGAACTGACCAAACAAATCGGCCACACGCACCGCGCCTGTCTTGCGCGCCGCTATCCGGCGCGGCCGGCCAATGCCGGTCTGAACGCCGCGATGCGAGGGTGTCTCACCCGGATCGCCGCGCCAAACGACAGAGGTCTGCTCGCGGAAACGCGGCGGAAGCACGCTTTCAGGACTTCCGTTCAAGGACGCCCTCCACATAGATCATCCGCGTGGCGACGACGACCGCCGCCAGCAGAGGCGTCGCGACGACGATGCCGAACGCGCCGAACACGGTCCCGAGCACGGTCTGCGACAGGATGGTGAGCGTCGGCGGCAGCGAGGCCGCCCTTTTCTGGATCAGGGGCGCGATCACGTTTCCCTCCAGCATCTGGACCGAAAGGAAGAGCAGACAGACCCACAGCGCGTCGGTCGGCGCCTGCGCGAGAGCCACCGCGACGGCGGGAACAGCCCCGGCGAGGGCCCCGACATACGGCACGAAGTTGAGCAGGCCAGCGATAAGTGACAGCGTAAAGGCAAGCGGGATACCGAGAAATGCCAGTCCCGACCCGATCAGCACCGCGACCACCGCCATGTCGAAGAGTTGACCGGCCACCCAGCCCCGCAGTGTTTCGCCGATTTCGCTCAGAACTTCGCGGCCACGCGGCCGCCAACACGGTGGGAGGAGCCGAAGCGCACCGGATACATAGGTTCCCGGCGCAGCGGCGAGGGAGAACGCCGTCACCAGGCCAACCAGCAAGCTGCCGCCGATCCCCAGCACGGAAACCGCGAAGCCCGGCACGCTACCGGTGAGGCCCCGGATCGCGCTCGCCGCGTGGCGCAGCTGTCCCAGCAAAAAACGGCCCCACGCGCTCTCCTCCAGCCCGCCTGTGATCCGCTCGATCTGGCTCGTCACGTGGCGCCCCGTTTCGATCGCCTGCTCGGCGAGCGCGGGGCCGCGCCACCAGAGCAGGGCCGCGGTCATCACCAGAAGAACGGCGCCGACAAGGGCGAGCGAAACGCCTGTGCCCAGTCCGGTACGCCTGTGGATCGACGTCGCGGCGGCCCTCAAGGCGCAAGCCGCCAGGATGGATGCGAAAACGAGCAGCAGGACGTCGCGGAGCAGCCATACGGCGGGCAGGAGCAGCGCCGCGATCACGCCGGCGCGGAAGGTGACGGCGATGCTGCGCAGGTGGCGTTCCGCTTCTGTCTCCATACGTTGGAAGGCTCTGATCCTCAAAGGGCGGCGCCCGTCTTCATCGTGAGCGCCCGCGGAGACCCACTCCCCGCGCGGGCGAACCGCTCCGGAGCCCGGGGTCGCTCGGCCCGACCGCCGCTACCGTGTCACCTCGAAGCGGCCGGTCCGCGCCTTCAGCCCGTCATCCGTCCTGATCGTGAACGTCAACTCCGATCCGGCCGCGACCCAGGAGGGAACGGCGAGGTTCACCGACACCGTCCCCGACGACGATACCCGCGCATCCCGGATCGGTTCGCTCGCCGTCCCCGGCGTCCCGACCGCGACCGAAACCGGGCTCTCGGCCGGCAGGCCGGTGGCGGAGACGGTCACGGTGGAACCGGCCGGGCCGCTCGTCGGCGACACGTTCGCCGAAGGCGCGGCGGTGTCGTCGCCTATTCCGACATCGCGTCCGAGCTTCTGCAGGCGCGACTTGAGGTCCGGATTTCTGTCAAGGAGGTTCTGGACGGAGGATCCGACCTCGCGTGCCATCCCCTCGACGGCGTCCTTGGCTCCGGCCGTGAAGTCACCCAGTCCTTCCTCCAGCGAGCCGGTGTCCTCGGGTCGGGAGCTCACTCTCACGGTCTCCCCGACGGTCAGATCGCCCGAGCCATCGACGGTGGGATTGGCGGAGAGGATAGCGCCCTCGGTGACGTCGCAGCGGTCCGCGATTCGGCTGAGCGTGTCGCCGCGCTGGACCACGGTCGTGCCACCGGCGCAGGCGACGGTCTGGGCGGAGGCGGGATACGCCGCGAGGAGGCCTCCCGCGACAAGGCCCGCGGCGACCAGGACGCTCAGGCGGCTCTTCATGGTTCGTCCTCCTGTTCGTACGCGCCGCTCCGATCGCTCGCCGTTCCATCTCGCAGCGCGAACGGAGCCCTGGATCACGGGGCCGACGATCGTCCGGTGCCAGGACCGCCAGACTCGCCACCGGCCCCGCGACGGTCGTCTTTTTTGAACGCTTCCTCTCTGGGACCGTTCCGTACTCGCGGGAAATGAACACGGGAGGCGGAAATCGTGGCTCGGCTGAAGGAGTGGGCGCACTATCCCTGGGGTCGAATCCTGCGGCGCGCCGCCGCCGAATCCCGGCGCGACAAGGTGTCGATGGTGGCTTCCGGCGTCGCATTTCGCGCCACGCTGGCGATCTTTCCCGCGGTCGCGGTGCTCGTCTGGGTGGGTGCCCAGCTTCTCGGCGCCGCGGAAGTCCAGTCCGCCGTCCGCTCGGTTTTCTCCGGCCTGCCCGAAAGCACGCGCGCGATCGTCGAGCGGGCCATGTCGAGCAAGCTCGCCTCCGATCCCGCGAGCGGTCATGCGAACTCCTTCCCTGGCTCAGCTGCGCCGTGGTTCGGGATCCTGTTCGCGGTCTGGAGCGCGAACAGCGGCGTGTGGGCCCTGCTGGTCGCGTTGAACTCCATCT
Source organism: Amaricoccus solimangrovi (assembly GCF_006385685.1). Taxonomy (GTDB): domain Bacteria; phylum Pseudomonadota; class Alphaproteobacteria; order Rhodobacterales; family Rhodobacteraceae; genus Amaricoccus; species Amaricoccus solimangrovi. The sequence goes on from NZ_VFRP01000058.1 coordinate 8,665, forward strand.
TCGAGCGCCTGGAAAGCCGCGGTTTCCTCCGGCGCGCCGCGATATCCATGGCCTTCACGGCGGGGGCGCTCGGTATGGGGATCGTGGTGATCGCACTCACGGTCGTCGTGCCGTATCTCCGGTTGCTGCCCGCGATCCCCGCCGATTGGCTGGCCGCGACCCGATATCTCCGCTGGCCGATGCTCTACCTGCTCGCCGCCGCCGGGCTTGGCGTTCTCTATCGCTACGCGCCGAACCGGGAGGGCGAGCGCTGGCCGCTGGTCACGGTCGGCGGGCTCGGCGCGGCGGCCGCGCTGGTCGGCGCATCCGCGATCTTCTCCTGGCTGGTCGATCACTTCGCGCGCCTGACGGTCACCTACGGCTCGCTCAGCACCGTCATCGCCTTCATGATCTGGCTCTGGCTGTCCTTCGCGCTGGTGCTCGCGGGCGCGGAACTCGACGCCGCCGTGGAGCGGGAAACCATGACCGGAACGAAGTCGGCATCGTGACCGGGATTGCCGATCTCGCGCCGCGCGCGCCCCGCCGATGAACGTGAATACCTTCAATCGGCCGAGGACGAAGCAACAGGCCGTCTTGCCCGGCATCGCCGACGGATCGGTCCTGTTCGTGCGTGCCGGCGGGAACACCCGAGCACACCGCGTCGCCCATGGCGGCGCACGAACCGGATGATGAGATCGAGGTCGCGGGCGGCGTAATCGAGCATATCCGTCCGGGCCTGTCCGGCGCCGACGCGCATCACCACGAGCACGGACCCCGGACAGTGGAGCCGGTCGGGCCGCGCGCCCGGAGCACGGAGACGCGGAGTTGCGCGGGCACTCGGCGATGGACCTAAGAGCGTTCAAGCACGGCAGACGCGGCGCGCGCACCGCTTCAGGCCAGAAGGATGCGGCGAAAGGCCAATCACCGTGCAAAGTGCCATCGCAGCCAACCTCGTCATGGCGCTCGCGAAATCCGCGGCCGCCTTCTTCACCGGCGGCTCGTCGATGCTTTCGGAGCCCTCCACTCGGTGGTCGTTACCGGCAGCCACGAACTCACGCCCGATCAGAAATCCGGAGAGGGTGTGGCGACAGCGCCGTGGCGGGCAGGCTTGGCACCCCGGAAAGATCGGTCCCGCGCGGTCCCGGTGACCGGCCCGCGCAGTCCCCCGCCTTGGGAGGCAACATAGGTCCCCTCCGGCGGCGGAGACATGCTCACGTCATCGGCCCATTGGGCCGGGGCACGGTTTCTTGAGACAGCGTCGAGCGCTACTTTCCCGAGGAACGGGGGTAGAGCATGGACGACAAGAGCGACGTGAAACCT
>NZ_VFRP01000059.1 GCF_006385685.1 Amaricoccus solimangrovi
GCCGCGCAACTCGGCCTTGAAACCGAAGCCGCCACGGTCAAACTGGCGGCGTAACCGGCGCAAAGCGCTGTCTCGAATCCGTGCCCCGGTACACGCACGGCTGTTCCTTAATAGGATTCAATCCGGAATTGATTGAATTATAATAAACACTTATTCAATGGATCGCCGTTCACGGGCTTGGCTTTCAGGGGAGGGACCTTGAGAGGCGTCAACAGGTGGGAACGTGGCTCCGTGGCGATATTTGCAGCTTATGCAATAGACTTTCCGCTTCTAGAGACCTTCGGCGCTCCCTGAGGCGGGTACCCTCTCATCGCCGTTGCGAACGAATGTCATTAATCTAGCCGCCCATCACACAGGGCGCGGCCATGACCACGCCCGACATCGCAATTTTCTGGTGTAGCGCGGCGATCAGGATGAGACGCCCGTATTCCTGATTGTCGCGTAGGCGGCGGGCCTGCCTCGCCTGCGCTTTGCTTCGAGGGCCGACCGCCGCCTGTAGCTCTCGACATTCATCTCGAAGATGATCGCGTGGTGAACGAGCCTGTCGACGGCGGCGAGCGTCTCACCCTGTTTGCCGCGCGGCACGCAGCCCATTGCGAGCCGTGCTCCTCCTGATGGTCCATGACCATCCGGACGGCGCGGGCGCGCACCTCGGGGCTATAGGGTGGGATTCTCTTCGTCATGGCTCCAGTCTCTCAAGAGTTGGAGTCTCCGGGCAACCCGGCGCGGTTCACTCTTCGCAGGCCCGCAGGATCGGTGCCTGGCTGAGGTAGGGATGGTATTCCACTTGGTTGGTCACCAGGGGCACGGCCGAGAGCCCCGCCGCTTCGTGCATCTCGGCGACGTTATAGTTGCTGATGCCGATGTGCCAGGTCATGCCTTGGGTCACGGTCTGGTTCAGCTCTTCGATCTGGACTTCGCGCGGCGTGTCGTTGCCATGCGGCCAGTGCAGCAGTAGCAGATCGACATGGTCGACCCCCAGCTTCCTGAGGCTTTCCTCGACCGAGGGCAGGAAGTCGGCCGCGGCGAACTCCGTCACCCAGACCTTGGTGGTCAGGAAGACCTCATCCCGACGCCGGATGCGTGGATCACGGCTCCGACGGCAGCCTCTTTGCCGTATACCTGCGCGGTATCGACGTGACGGAACCCCACCTTCCGAGCCTCTGGCAGCACGTCTGCGACCTCGGCCTCGCTCATCCGGAAGGTGCCGAAGCCCGGGGCGGGAATCGAGGCGCCGTTTGCGGTCACGTTATGCATTGCATTCTCCTTCATTTGGTGTGCGACGGCCGCGCCTGCTCGGCATGATGGCGCGCCTTCTCCTCTTCGGGCTGATACCTGCGCTCCTCGCCGATCTTCTGCGTCGCCTCGTCCCCACCGATGACGCTACTCAGGCCGCTCCGCATCGCCTCGACTCCCTGGCGGGCGACCAGCATCGGATCGTTCTTCCAACTATTGTCGCCGAAGCGGGTGGCATCCATGCCGGCGCGGTGGTGGAATTCGGTCGCTGTTGCGCCGGGATGCAGAAGCGTCACGCTCACCCCGGTCCCGCGCAGCTCTTCGCGCAGCCCGTGCCCGAAGGAGGACATGAAGGCTTTCGACGGACCATAGACGCTCTCGTAGGGTGTGGGGCCGAAGGCCGAGATCGAGCTGACCATCAGGATCCTGCCGCGGGTCTCGATCAGATCGGGCACCAGCGCATGACACAGCCGCACCGTCGAGCCGATGTTCAGATCGATGAGGTTCAGGTGCCGCTCCAGCGCGATGTCGAGAAAGGCGCCGCCGATCGCGATGCCCGCGTTCAGCACCATGACATCCAGCCGGCCCGCCGCGCGCACGGCCTCGATGACCTGCTGCACGCCCTCCGGCTGTGACAGGTCCGACTGCACTGCAACCACGTCGCCCCCGAGGCCACGCAGCTCTTCGGCCGCCGCATGCACCCTCGGGCTGAGCCCTGTGAGGATCAGGTCATGGCTATCCGCCCCAAGCAGCCTGGCGATTTCCAGCCCGATCCCGGCAGAGCCGCCAGTGACAAGTGCGCGGGGTCTCACGATTTCATCCACTGTGCGAAGTCCTCCTTGTAGTCGGGGTGCCAGCGCGACAGCGCCGGGCGGTTGCGGATCATGTCCTCGGCGGCCCAGCGGATGCGCTTGGCATCCATTGCCGGTGTCACCTCGTTATCCAGGCAGAGGATGTAGAAATCGCCGTTCAGCAGTCGCGCCATGAAGTAATCGACCATCTGCTCGGCCGACCACGGTGCCTCGGGCTTGCGGTCCCCCGGCTTGGCATCGGGGAAGTTCATCGGAGTGTAGGTGTAGCCCGGCACCAGCAGATGTGCGGAAACTCGGCCCTGGGTGGCGTTGCGCAGCTCATGTTCCAGCTGCTCGGTCAGCACCTTGATCCCGGCTTTCGCCACCGAATAGGCGGCCTGCCCCGGCGGGGTGGTGATGCCCTCCTTGGAGCCTAAGTTCACAATGGCCCCGGGCTGCTCGCCAGCGATCATGTCGGGCACGAAGAGGTGCTGCAGGCGCAGCGTCGAGATGAAGTTGACGTCCAGTACCTCGCGCCACTCCTCGGGCGAGGCCCAGGGGCCCGGACGGCGCATGAGGCCGGCATTGTTGATCAGCAGCCGCGGCGTGCCGAAGCGCTCGGCGACCGCCGCATGCAGCCGCTCGCAATCCGCACGCTGCGCCACGTCCCCGGTCACTGTCAGCACGTCGGTGCCGAGGCGCCCCGCCAGTGCGGCGAGCGCCGTCTCGTCGCGGTCGAAAAGCGCCAGTCTCAGCCCGCGCGCCGCGAGGTCGGTGGCCACGGCCGCGCCGATGCCCTTGGCTGCGCCGGTGATGACGGCGACGGAGCCCTTGGCGACGATCCGTTGCATTCTGGTCATGGATCAGTCCCTTGCTTGCAGTTTGAGAACGATGATGAAGATGCCGAGACCGGCCAGCGCCAGAGCGGCGCCGACATAACCGATCGCGGCCCAGCCGAGCCCGGCCGAGATCGCCAGCATCCAGGGCACCTGCGCCTCGGTGAGGCCGGTGACGAGATGGCCCGCCGTGGGCATGTCGACCTCGTAGGTGTAGGCGATCGACGGCAACGGCCCCATGGCCGCGAACTCCGCGGTGCCGAGGAAGAGCCCGCCAAGCGCGAGGACGATCTGGGCAGCGATGTGTTCATTCGGGCCTCCTGTCTCGCTTCCGGACGAAGACGTAGAGATCAGGCTGCGGCGGGGTAAGGCCATCAGAGATGCACGCGGTGATGAATGAAATTCATCTCAGATCGTGCTAGCGTGATCAGCAAGGGAGCTGCCATGAAACTCAACCGCACCGATCTTGGCGATCTCAACTTCTTTCGCCTCGTCGCCGAGACGGGCGGGTTTAGAAAAGCCGCGGCCGAGCTCGATTTGTCTCCCTCGGCACTCAGCCACGCCATGCGGGGGCTCGAACAGCGCCAGGGCGTACGGTTGTTCAACCGTACCAACCGCAGCGTGACGCTGACCCAAGCCGGACGCGAGCTGCTCGCGGACGTGCGGGCCGGGCTCGACGCGATCGAGGCCGGGCTCGAGCGGCTCAACCGCTACCGCGACCGGCCTGCGGGAAACCTCCGGATCAACGTGCCCTCCGACGCCGCGAGGCTGGTGCTGGCCCCCGTGGTCGCCGACTATATGCGCGGCTATCCCGAGGTCCGCGTCGAGGTCGAGATCAACGACCATGTCATCGACATCGTGCAGGAAGGCTTCGATGCCGGCATCCGCTACGGCGGGACCGTGCCGGAGGACATGATTGCACTGCCGCTCGGTCCGGAACTGCGCTGGCTTACGGTTGCCTCGCCGGATTACCTGCGAGACGCGCCGCCGCTCGAGCATCCCGACGATCTGAAAGCCCATCGCTGCGTCGGCCTGCGCATGGGCACGGGGCGCATCTACAACTGGGAACTCGAGCGCGGGAGCGAAGAGGTCGTCCTGTCCCTCGACTGGGCCGTCATCGTCAACGAGACTGTCCTGTCACTGGAGATCGCCGAAAACGGCGGAGCGATCTGCTACACGCTTGAGGACCGGGTTCGACCGCAACTTGCCGACGGGCGACTGGTGCATGTTCTGCCCGACTGGTGGTCCATGGGGCCCGCCTTCCATCTCTACTACCCGAGCCGACGCCAGCTGCCGGAGGCATTGCGTGCCTTGCTCAGATCCATGCAGCGTGGATCTCGGTAAGGTGGCATCGACGAATCATTGGTCTACTTTTTCAGCCTTGAAGGCTCCGGAGAGCTTGGACGTCATGGCCGTCCAGTGAGTTGACTGACTGATTTCGCAATTCGCCACCCGCGCGAAGGCCTCGAGTTGGTCGTCGATGTCGCTCAATCGGCGCAGCCGCTCATCCATGTCGGACAATCCTGGCTGCCGTTTCATCCATCGGCGCGCCAATGACCAGCGTGTCGGCGGCCTGAAGCTCGGCGACGAGTTCGTCCGAAAGAGGCCGGAGCGCCCTCTGTTCCGTGGTGGCCGGGTCCGGCACCAGATCGGGCGCGGTCAGATGCGGCACCGGGGCCTCGGCCCAAGTCGCGGACGTTGGTCGACGGGATTCACCACGATCCGCCCCGCGTCGAGTCCGGCCGCGACGCGGTGAACGCGGCCGATGTCGCGCGACCAGATGTCAGCCGCGAGCCCGTGGTGAATTCCGAGGGTTTGGCGACGGCGGTGTTGCCGGTCGCGAGCGTCGGAGCGATGGCGCGGGCCGCCTGATGCAGCGACGCGTTACGAAGGGGAGATCAGGCACCGGGGGTGAAGTCGCGGTTCATCTTGAAGGGGATGCCTTCAGACCCTGCCGTGGTGGGCGTTGCTTGCGAACCGCCCATTCGTTCAACCTCCTGAACGGCATGCATTTCCGTAGATTGAGAGAACGCGCTGGACCGCCGCGATCAGCAAGGCGGAGGGGCGGGGATCGATCTCGCCCGAGGCTACGCCCGGGTAGAGCGCCGCGAGGTGCTGGCTGATCAGCGTCTCCGGGATCGTCCGACCGGCGAGGCGCTCCTCGAGCCGGCCGACCGCCGCCGCCGCCGCCGGGTCTGGCCAGTAATAGCGGATCCGGTCGGAATAGCTGAAGTGGCGCTGCAGGCGCAGTTCGCCCTCGGTGCCGTGGTAGTATTTCCGCCAGTTGTCCGGCTTCTCGACCATAAGCCGCTCCATCGCGGGCTGGAGCTCCACGGCGCCGGGTCGTCCCTCGAGATCCGCGGCGATCAGGTCGAGGCTGTAGAGCGCCTCGCGAAGCGCGAAGGTCAGGCCCGGACCGACCTTCAGGATCGCGAACCCGTCGCGGACGAGGGCCGCCAGCGCCTCGGGCGGCTGGTAATCGGTCGAATGCGCCTCGAAGACGAAGCTCGGCATATCGGTCAGAACGCCGCTGAGCGCGCGGGCCTGTTCCGGCACGTAGGTGATGACGTCCTCGTTGCCGAATTCCACGCCGGGCTGGACGACAAGTCCGATGGCCCTGTCGAAGGCTGCTTCGAGGTTCCGGGCGGCGAAGGCGCGGCGGTGGATCTCCACCGTCTCCAGCGCCGCTTCGGGACTGGTCACCTGAAGATGGTCGAGCGCCTCGAGCGCTCCGCCCGGAACCGGCACCTCGGTGCCGATCACATAGACGGGCGGGGCGAAGGCGTCCGGATCGACCGCGCCCTCGGCGATGGCGGCGAGGTCGGCCGCGCGCTCGGCGGTGACGGCATCGGGAAGGGCGACGCTCTCGCCCGCGCAGCCCATGCTGGTGTCGAGGTGGATCTTCGTGAAGCCGGCCGCGACGTAGGCCGCGACCATCGCGCGCGCGCGCCCGATCGCCTCGTCCGGGGCCAGGTGCTTCCAGGGATTGGGCCCGAGGTGATCGCCGCCGAGGATGAGGTCCGTTCGCGCGAAACCCACCTTGTCGGCGATGCCTTCGACGAAGGACCGGAAGTCGGCCGGCGTCATGCCGGTATATCCGCCTTCCTGGTTCACCTGGTTGCAGGTTGCCTCGATGAGAACCGGAGAACCGTCCGACTTTCCCTGCCGAAGCGCCGCCTCGATCACAAGGGGATGCGCCGAGCAGACGGAGGTGATCCCGATCCTCTCGCCGTTGGCGTGGTGCTTGGGGAGATCGGCGAGGACACGGGTGGTCATAGGGATTCCTCCGAGTGGTGGAGCGCGAGAAAGGCCTCGATCTCCGCGAGCGTGGACGTGCCTTCCATCGGCCCCCGGCGGGTGACCGCGAGGGCGCCGGCGGCGGTTGCGAGGGTCAGGCTTTCGCGGGGCGGAGAGCCGCGGAGCCAGAAGGTCACGAAGGTCGCACCGAACGTGTCGCCGGCGCCGGTTGGATCGACCTCGGTGACCGGATAGGCCGGAACCGACCATGAGCCGGAAGCCTCGTGGCACAGCGCGCCCTTGGCGCCGTTCTTGACGACGATCGTTCGGATACCGCGTGCGAGCAGGTCCTTGATGGCGCGGTCCGCGTCCGCGTGCTCCGAGAACAGAAACAGCTCTTCGCCGCTTGGCAGAAAGAGATCCGTCCGGGACAGGACCCGATCGAGGGCCTCGCGCATGCCTGGGGCCGCGAGGATTTCCTTGCGCAGGTTAGGGTCGAGCGACACGCTTCCGCCCCGGGCGCGGATGCTCTCCAGCGCGGCGAAGACCATCTCCGCCAGCGCGGGGGAGGACAGGGCCGAGCCCATGATGTGCAGGTGATCGGCGCTCTCGATAAGCTCCGATCCGGCCCGGGTCGGGGCGATGGCGCCGCTTGCGCTGTGTGCGATGTTGAAGACAAAATCGCGTGTCCCGTCGGCGCGGTACCGGACGAATGCGCTTCCCGTGGGCCGGTCGGGGTCCGTTGCGATCGCGGAGACATCCGCGCCGTCCCGTCGCAAGCGTTCGATGTTGAGGCGCCCGAAGTCGTCGTCGCCCACCCGGGCGATGATGCCGCAGGGCTGGCCGAGCTTGGCAACCTGATCGATGAAGATGGCGGGCGCGCCGGAGGGGAAAGGGCCGATCAGCGAGATCGGTTCCAGAAACCCGTCGCCGATCTCCGTGGCCATGATCTCGACTAGGATCTCCCCGATGGTGATGATCTTTCGCATGTGGGCTCCCTGAATGGCGGAACGGCGGCGGGAGGCTGTGCTCCGGCCAAGTTTCGTGGACGCCTTGAGGGTGTGTCTAACACATTTCTTTCTTAATGCAAACCTAAAAATTTACGCGCGAAAAATTATTTCTCGATCATAATGACAGACCTGACCAAAATCTGGGATCAAGAAACATCACGCGGATGCAGGTAATATCTTTACGCATGGCATGAAACTCGGCAGGATCGCCTGGAAGAAGCCACGAATGGAATCGCGCATGGCGGCGACCAAGATCCGGACCATGGAGGAGTTTTCCGCCGCGAGCGGCATATCCAGACCGACGGTCTCGCGCTACTTCAACGATCCCACCAGCGTGCGCGTCTCGACGCGGGAGAAGATCGAACGGGCGCTGGCGCGGTTCGATTACCATCCGAACATGTTCGCGCGGAACCTCAACCGGAAGAATCCCCGCAACATCGGGATCATCGTGCCGCAGCTCGTGGACCCGTTCTTCGCCGAGGTCGTCAGGCGGATCGAGCTTCGCTGCGCTCAGGCTGGCTACTGGGCCATCGTTCTCAGCTCGCATGGCGAGCGCACGCTCGAGGTCAACGCGCTCGATACCTTGCGTTCGCTGAAGATCTCGGGCGCGATCGTCGCCCCGCTCGGCGAAGGCTCCGATGCGCGTCGTATCGAGGCGCTCGGCAGGGAGGTCCCGGTCGTCTTTCTCGACAGCCGCGTCGGCGAGGGGGCCCCGTTCGTCGGAACTGATAATGCTCAAAGCATCTCCCTGATCGTCGATTACCTTTGCCGCTCCGGCGAACCGCCCTGCTACCTCGACATGCCCAGGGTCAACCAGAACACCGAGGAGCGGCGAAGCGCCTATGTCGCGGCCATGGATCGGCTCGGCCTCGAGCCGCGCATCGTCGAACTCGGCGAGCATCAGGGATGGAGCTTCGAGGAGATCGGGCATGGGCTGGCTGGTCGGATCCTGCGCGCGGGCGGATTCCCGACGAAAACCGTGCTCTGCGCCAATGATCGGCTCGCCATCGGAGTACTGGCGGCGGCCTATGCCGAGGGCGTGAAGGTCGGCATCGGACCTGGCTGTGAGTTGCGCGTGGCCGGTCATGACGATCATCCCCTGTCCCGCTTCACATGCCCGGCGCTGACGACCGTGGCGCAGGATTACGATGGGCTGGCCTCGCACAGTCTCGAAATGCTCTTTGACCGGATCGAGGGACAGCGTTCCGACGGGGGTGGCCCCGAGCAGACGCTGCTCGAGGCCCGGCTGATCATGCGCGCATCGGCCTAGGAGGGTCAGCTCATCCACTGCCCGCCATCGACGTTGTAAGTCTGGGCGAGGATGTAATCGGCCTCTTGCGAGGCCAGGAACACGGCCATCCCCGTGAGATCCTCGGGCGTCGCGAACCGACCGGCCGGGACGCCCGCCGCGACCTCGGCCTTCTTCTGGCCCGGCTTCTTGCCCTCAAGCTTCGCGAACATCGCGTCGACGTGCTCCCAGTGCTCGCCATCGACCACGCCCGGAGCGATCGCATTCACGTTGATGCCGTGCCGGATCAGGTTGAGCCCCGCCGACTGCGTGAGCGAGATCACCGCCGCCTTGGTCGCGCAGTAGACCGCGACGAGGGACTCGCCGCGTCTGCCTGCCTGGGAAGCCATGTTGATGATCTTGCCACCACGCCCCTGCGCGATCATCTGGCGCGCCGCCGCCTGCATCGTGAAGAGCGTCCCCGCGACATTGACCGAGAAGAGCTTGTCGTAGCTCTGGCGCGTGATGTCGGCGATGTTGTCCGCGTCGAAGAGCGCGGCGTTGTTGATCAGGATGTCGAGCCCGCCCGCGCGCTCGACGACGGCCGCGATGGCCGCGTCGATCGAGCCCTGGTCGGTCACGTCGAGCCTGACCGCGTAGGCGCCGGGACCGATCTCGGCCGCCGTCGCCTCGGCGCGGTCGATGGCGATGTCGCCGACCGCGACCGTCGCCCCTTCCGCGACATAGGCCTTCGCGAAGGCGGCGCCGATGCCGCGGGCGGCGCCGGTGACAAGCGCGGATTTTCCTTCCAGACGTTTCATCGCATTGGTTCCTGTTTGAAGGATCAGGTTTCGGAGTCATTTCCCCGCGGGGATCAGGAGGCGATCGCCAGTCCGTCCGCATCAAAGCGGTAGATGCGGTCCGGATGCGGCGTCAGCCAGACGGTGTCGCCGTGGCGGATCGGCACCTCGCCGGAGGCCCGCACGTTCAAGGTGCCCTGGCCCTCGGTCTCGACATGAACGAAGGTGTCCGAGCCGAGATGCTCGGCGACGCCGACCGTGCCCTTCCAGGCGCCTTCGACGGGCGTGGTGGAGACCGAGATGTGCTCGGGCCGGACGCCGATCGTCTGGGCGTCGTAGCGCGCCGCGGTCGGCCCCTCGACGAAGTTCATCGTCGGG
>NZ_VFRP01000006.1 GCF_006385685.1 Amaricoccus solimangrovi
TCGGAGACCGGCCGGTTCTTCATGCGCGTGAGCTTCGTCTCCGAGGAGAAGGCCGATCTCGCCTCGCTGCGCGAGGGGTTCGACGCGGTGGCGGAGCCCTTCGGGATGACCTGGGCGATCCATGACGAGAGCGACCGGATGAAGGTCATCATCATGGTTTCGCGCTTCGGCCACTGCCTGAACGACCTGCTCTACCGCTGGCGGATCGGCGCGCTGCCGATCGACATCGTCGCGGTGATCTCGAACCACCTCGATTATCAGAAGGTCGTCGTGAACCATGACATCCCCTTCCACTACATCAAGGTGACGAAGGAGAACAAACCGGAGGCCGAGGCGCGCCAGATGGCGATCGTGCGCGAGACCGGCGCCGAACTCATCGTGCTCGCGCGCTACATGCAGGTGCTCTCGGACGCGATGTGCAGCGAGATGTCGGGCCGGATCATCAACATCCACCACTCCTTCCTGCCGAGCTTCAAGGGCGCGAACCCCTACAAGCAGGCGTTCGAGCGTGGCGTGAAGCTCATCGGCGCGACCTCGCACTACGTCACCGCCGACCTCGACGAGGGGCCGATCATCGAGCAGGACATCATCCGCGTCACCCACGCGCAGTCGCCCGACGACTACGTGAGCCTCGGCCGGGACGTGGAAAGCCAGGTGCTCGCCCGTGCGATTCACGCCCATATCCACCGCCGCTCCTTCCTGAACGGCAACAAGACCGTCGTCTTCCCGGCCTCGCCCGGCTCCTTCGCCTCCGAACGGATGGGCTGAGCGTCCCGCCCGCGAGAGGTCCCCACGGAAAGGGCCGGAGCATCGGATGCTCCGGCCCTTTCGCCTATCCGCGATGCCTTCTCGCGCCGCCTCAGCCCAGCAGGCGGCTGTTCGCGGGATCGTAGACCGAATCCGCGCCCACGCGCGCCGCGTAGGTCTCGGTCAGCACGCTCACCTGCACCGCGTCGCCGGGCGAGAGATCCGTCGCGCCGACCCAGGCCACGGCGAGCATTTTCCCCGAGCGCCAGCCCATGCCGCCCGAGGTCACGTACCCGATCAGCTCGCCGTTTCTCAGCACCGGCTCGGTTCCCCAGCAGGGCGGCGCCTCGGGCGCGATCTCGAGCGTGACGTAGCGCTTCGGCGGAACAACGCCGCGCAGCGCGTCCACCGCGGCCCGGCCGATGTAGTCCTTCCCGCGCGAACAGAAGCGCTCCAGCCCCGCCGCCGACGGCGTGACCTCGGCGGTCAGCTCCGCGCCCCAGCCGCGGTAGCCCTTCTCGATGCGCAGCATGCCGAGGGCCCGGGTGCCCAGCAGCACCATGCCGTGATCGGACCCGGCCGCGACGAGAGCGTCGAACAGCGGCTTCTGCCGGACCATCGGGCAATGCAGTTCCCAGCCGAGTTCGCCGGAGAAGCTGACGCGGATCGCCCGGCAGCGCGCGCTCCCGATCTCGACCACTTTCGAAGTCATGAGCGGGAAGTCGTCGAACGCCCCGTCGGACAGCCGGTTGAGGAGCGCGCGGCTGTTCGGCCCCGCCACGCCGAGCACCGCCGTGGCGTCGGTGACGTTCTCGATTGTCACCTCGAAGCCCGCGGCGTGGCTGTCGAGCCAGCGCTGGCAGATCAGCACGCCCGTGGTCGCGCAGACGAGATAGAAGCTGTTGTCGGCCTCCTTCGTGATGGTGACGTCGGCGATGATGCCCCCACGCTCGTTGAGCAGGAGCGACAGCGCGACCTTGCCCGCGGCCCCGGGCACCTTGGCCGAGCCCACGCGGTCGAGGAAGGCGGCCGCGTCGCGCCCCCGGACGCGCAGCTTGCCATAGCTCGACATCTCGCTCAGCCCGCACCCCTCGGCCATCGCCTTGGCCTCGCGGCCCACGTGCTCCCACCAGTTCGGGCGGTGGAAACTCGGCTCGTCCTTCGGGGCGACGCCTTCGGGCGCGTACCACAGCGGTCGCTCCCAGCCGAACGCCTGCCCCATCACCGCGCCCCGGGCCAGCAGGTCGGTATGGATCGGCGTGACCTTCTGGTCGCGGCCGCTCGCGCGCTCGAGCTGCGGATAGATGATCTCGTAGCGGATCGGGAAGATCTCGTAGGTGCGTTCGCGGGCGAACTCGCGGGTCGTCCAGTCGCCGTAACGGGCGACGTCGATGAAGTGAAGATCACGCTCGGGCTCGCCCTCGAGGATCCACTGCGACATCGCCAGCCCGATGCCGCCCCCCTGCGCGATGCCGCCCAGAAAGCCGCAGGCGACGAAGAAACCCGGCACGCCGGGCATCGGGCCGATCATCGGACGGCCGTCCGGCGCGAAGCTGATCGCGCCGTTCACGATCCGCCGGATGCCGGCCGTCTCGAGCGAGGGAATCCGGTCGTAGATCGCGCCCAGCACGTCGGACAGTCGGTCGATGTCGTTCTCGAACAGCTCCTGACCGAAGCTCCAGGGCGCACGGCCGTGGCCCCAGGCACGGCGACAGTCCCGCTCCCACGGCCCGAGCAGCAGGCCCTTGCCTTCCTGACGCAGGTAGTACTGGCTGTCGGTATCGCGGATCATCGGCAGCTCGCAGTCGAGCGCGGCGACTTCGGGCATCGCCTCGGTGACGAGATAATGATGCTCCATGTTGGTGATCGGCAGCGTCGTCCCGACCATCTCCGCGACCTCGCGCGCCCAGAAGCCCGCGCAGTTCACCAGGATCTCGCATTCGAAGACCGCGTCGCCCGCGGTCAGCCGCCAGTGACCGGACGGCAGCCGGGTGATGCCGTCGACCTGCGTCCCACGCCGGATGCGCCCCCCGTACTTGCGCGCGCCGGCTGCCAGACCCATGGTCACCGAATAGGGATCGACGTAGCCTTCCTCGGGATCCCACGCGCCACCGACGAGGCCATCCGTATTCATCAGCGGGTATTTCGCCTTGATCTCGCCCGGCGTCACCAGTTCATATTCGAGACCGAGCGCGCGGAACTTGCCCGCGAGGTGCCGGAATTCCTCCATCCGCTCCCGCGTCTGTGCCAGGAAGAAGCCACCCACGACATGCGATCCGACCTCCTGCCCGACTTCTTCCGCGAGTCCGTCGTAGAGCCTGAGCGAATAGGCCTGCAGCGCCGAGAGATTGGCATAGGCGCTTTGCGTATGGACATTTCCCGCCGCGTGCCAGGTCGCGCCGGCCGTCAGCTCGCGCCGCTCCAGCAGCAGCGCGTCCTTCTCGCCCGCCTTCGCGAGGTGGTAGAGCGTCGATACGCCGACGATGCCGCCGCCGATGATGATGATCCTGGCATGCTCAGTCATGGGATGTCTTGTCGTGCTCCGGTCGCGGCCCGGTGTCCCCGCCCGATGGGAGACTCGATCCAGCCGCCGCGCGGCATGACCCTGACTCCATGCGTTTCCCAAGTAAACGCTCTTTGTAACATTTGTTTCTATGGACCATGATGGGCGACAGCGACACCGCGTTGAACGACAAGATCCGCGCACGGGCCGACGAGCTCACACCGGGCATGCGCCGGGTTGCCGAATGGATCTCGCGCAATCAGGAGGAGGTCGCGTTGCGCTCGCTCCGCCAGCTCGCGCAGCGCATCGGGGTCAGTCCGCCTACCATCACCCGACTGACGCGGGTGCTTGGATACGCCAGCTTCGACGAACTCCAGCAGGATTGCAGGAAACTGCTCCGCTCGAGGAGCCGCTACGCCGCGCAGGCCGATCGGCTTCGCCACGGAACGCCGGACAATGCCGCGCCGGCGGGACTGCTCAACGCGGCGACGCGGTCGGCGATCGACGGCCTCGCCGACATGGCCCGGATTACCCCCGACGCGGCGCTCGAAACCGCCGCGCGGCGCCTTCTCGCCGCCCGGAGCGTCTGGTTCGTCGGCTCGATGAGCTCGGGCGCGGTCGCCCGCTACGGCGCCTACATCGCATCGCTCGCCTTTCCGAACTGGCACGAGGCGGACCTCGATTCGATGGCAAGCCTCGCGACGCTCGGGCCCGAGGACATGGTCTTCGCCATCGCCATCTCGCCATACGCCGCCAGGACCATCACCGCGCTCGAGATCGCCCGGGCGCGGGGGGCCGGCGTCATCGGAATTTCGGACAGCCCGCTGTCGCCGGTCTCGGAAATTTCCGAACAACATTTCCTGGTCGCCACGGACACACCGGGCTTCTTCTCGAGCTATGTGCAGCCGTTCCTCCTGGTCGAGACGCTGATCGCGCTTGCGATCTCGCGCTCGGGTTCCTCCGTGGGTGATCGGATCGCGGCGGTCGAAACCGCCCTGCGGGCAAGCGGGCTCTACTGGAACCGCCCGGGCTCCTCGCAGCCGAGAGCGCCGGACTAGGCGCGCCGGGTTCGCAAACTGACCAGTGGCTGAGCCTTGCGCCCAAGAAGCAGGCAGACGGGTCACGGCGGGCTGAAACAGATGTAAAAAAACTCGCTCCTCTCAGGTTTCATCTGTTCCAAAGACTTCGCGGATCGGTAACGATCGTTCCAGACCCGACTCACACTGGACGATTCGATGACCGCCTCGAGTTCGTTGCACCAGACGCTTGGACAGAAGCTCCCGGATCTCAGCCCGACCCTGCGGCGGGCGGCGGGGTTCGTGATGAAGCGTCCCGAAGAGGTCGCGACCTATTCCCTGCGCCATGTCGCCCGCCAGGCCGAGTTGCCGCCGCAGACCTTTTCCCGCCTCGCGCGCGCCATCGGCTGCGAGACCTACGACGAGCTGCGCGAGATGTGCCGCGCCGAGTTCCGGCTGCGCTCCGCGCGCTTCGCGGACCGCGTGCTCGGCTTCCTCGAAGGCGGCGATGACACGCAGGCCGCGCGGCCCGGGACGCGGGAGCCGCTCCTCGTTAGGCACGCGGCGGCGACGATCTCGAACATACAGAGCCTTCTGGAATCCGTCGATCTGGAGCGGCTCGAGGCCACGGCCGAGCAGCTCGCCCGCGCGCGGCGGGTGGCCCTGCTGGGATCGCTCAGCTCGGCGGTGATCGCGGATTACCTGGGCTACGTCTGCGGCATGGCGCTGCCGAACTGGACGGTGCTGGGCCGCGGAGGTCCGCTTTCCGGCCAGATCATCGATCTCGGTCCGGAAGACGCGGCGATCGTGCTGGGCTTCGAACCTTTCGCCCGACGCACGATCCGGGGCGCCCGGCTGATCGCGGAGCAGGGCGCGCGGCTCGTCTGCGTCACCGACAGCCACTCCTCGCCGCTGACGGAGGTCGCGGGCGAGGTCTTCTGGGTGCGGACGGCGAGCCCGCAGTTCTTCCCCTCGCAGGCCGCCGTCATGGTGCTGGTCGAAACCCTGATCGGCCTCGTCGTGCGCCGCGCCGGAGCGCGCGCCCAGGAGCGGCTCGCGCGGATCGACCTCACCAACGCCACGCTTCACGAGCACTGGAGCGACGAGATCGACCGACCCGACTGATCCCGCCCGCTCGCGCGCCCCGCTGGATGGCCCGAGGGGCGCGACGCGGGCTTGCAGGACGAAACGCCGAACCACTGCCAATCCCCCACGCAAAGGAAGGATCCGACGAATGACCGTGAACCACACGCAGCGCTGGCTCAGGAACGGCGCGCTCGCGTTCGGCCTCGCCGCGCTGACCGCGCTGCCGGCCGCCGCCGATACCCTTGACGACATCATCGCCAACGGCAAGCTCGTGGCTGGCGTCAAGACCGACTACGCCCCCTGGGGGATGCGGGATGCCAACGGCGAGATCGTCGGCATGGAAATCGACATGATCAACGATTTCGCAAAGCGCATCGGCGAGCAGGCCGGCAAGGAGATCGAGGTCGAACTCGTGCCTGTCGTGGCCTCGAACCGGATGCAGTTCCTCGAGCAGGGGCGCATCGACGTGATGATTGCCACGATGAACGACCTGCCGGAGCGCCGGAAGATCATCGGCATCGTGCAGCCCGACTACTATTCCTCGGGCGTCGCCATCCTCGCCCGCGAGGGAAGCGGCATCGACGGCTGGGACAGCCTCGAAGGAAAGAAGATCTGCGCGATCCAGGGCAGCTGGTACGTCAAGGACTACGGCCTGAAGAACGGCGCCGACATGGTGGTCTTCCCCGGTGTTCCGGAGGTCGAGAGCGCGATCCTGGAAGGCCGCTGCGACGGCTGGCTCTACGACGACTCGGCCTTCGTGCCGCGCAAGGTGAACGAGCCGGAGAAATGGGCGGATTACGAGATTGCGACGCCGGTGGTGGCCGACGCGCCGTGGGGGGCCGCCGTCCGCCTCGATGATCGCGATGCCCCTCTGGGCAAGGCGCTCTCGGCGGCGATCATCGACTGGCACACTTCCGGCTATCTGGTCGAACTCGAGTCCAAGTGGAACATCCCGGCGACCGCCTGGCTGGCGAAGATGCATGAAGCCTGCCTCGCCGGCGAGCCGATCTGCGACGATGTGCTCGACGAGGGCGAATAGGCCTCTCTCGCGGGGCGCGCGCCTCTCCCGGGAGGCCGCCCCATCCCACAGGCACCGCGGCTCCCGGGGGGCAGCTCATGCAATCCGTCGAAGACTTCTTCCTCTGGCTCTACGAGGCGCACGGCATCAACCTCACGATCTTCTCCGACTCGTGGGACCGCGCCCGCTTTCTCGCCGGCATCCTGACCACCATCGAGCTTTCGGTCGTCTGCATCGTGCTGAGCGTGGTCATCGGCATCGTCGGCGTCTGGCTGCAAGGCACCCGCGCGCGCGCGCCGCGGATGGCCGTCGCCGCCTACATCGCGTTCTTCCGGGGCACGCCGCCGCTCGTGCAGATGTACTTCTTCTACTTCGCCGTCGATCGCGCCCTGTCGTCGCTCCTGGGCGTGAGCGGCGGACTGGTGTCGAACTTCGGCTGGGCGGTGATCTCGCTGTCCTTCTTCGCGGGAGCCTTCAACGTCGAGATCTTCCGCGCGGGCATGAGCTCCGTGCCGGGCGCGACCATCGAGGCGGCGGAAGCGCTCGCCTACACACGCTTCCAGATCTACCGCCACGTCACGCTTCCCCTGGCGCTGAGGGCGAGCCTGCCGGCGCTGAACTCGAACCTCGTCAACCTCGTCAAGACGACGACCGTCGCCTACGCGATCGCCGTCCCCGAGACGCTCTACGTCGCCAACCAGATCTGGTCGGACGAGTACAACGTCGTCGAGATGATGAACGTGGTCTGGGTCACCTACCTGATCCTCGTCGGGATCCTGGTCTGGATGATGCACGCCTGGGAGAAGAACATGCGCATTCCCGGATACGGAGCGGCGCGATGATCCGCTCCTCCCATCGCGCGGCCGCGAGGAATGGCACCGATCTGCCGGTCATGCTGCCATTCCGGCTCCCGGACCGCGGCGGGCCGGGTGTCTCCGACTGGGCGGCGCTCGCGGGCGACCGGCGGCTGGCGCCGCTGCTGGCCGGGGTGCTGGCGATCTGGCTCGTGACGGACGCGGCCCTCGCGCAGATGCAGGGCGACGCCGATCAGACCGCGTTCCAGACCCTGGTCAAATGGACCCCGATGATGTTCAGCGGCCCCGAGGGGGTCCTCGGCGGCTTCCTCCTCAACATCGTCGTCAGCTTCGGCGCGATGGCGATCGGCACGGTGCTGGGCCTCTGGGTCGGCCTCGGCCAGGTGTCGCGCATCGGCCTCGTGCGCGGGGCGAGCCGGCTCGTCACGCAGATCTTCCGCAACTCGCCCTGGCTGGTCCTGCTGTTCTACGTCATGCTGCTGATGCCCTACAGGGCGCAGGTCTTCGGCCACCCGCTGGTGCTCGAGGGCTGGTGGAAGGCCACGCTCGCGCTGTCGTTGCCAATCATGGCCAACATCTCGGACATCGTGCGGGGCGCGATCGCCTCCGTCCCGACCGGCCAGTGGGAAAGCGCCGAGAGCCTCGCCTTCAGCCGCCGCCAGACGATCTGGCGCATCATCCTGCCGCAATGCATCACCCGGATGATCCCGCCCTGGATGAACTGGTACTGCATCCTGACGCTGTCGACGCCGCTGATCTCGATCCTCGGCATCTCGGACGCGATGACGCTGACGCAGGACGCGCTCGCCGCCGAGAACCGCAGCGAATTCCTCATCCCGCTCTACCTTTGGCTGATGAGCTGGTTCTTCCTCTACATCTACCCGATCGCCCTCTTTACGCGCCGGCTCGAGCGTCGTTTCGCGACCAGGCTCTGAGCGGCGGAAGAAAGGATGCTTCAATGACCTGGACACCGGACAAGCCCATCGTGTCGCTCAGGAACGTGCGCAAGAGCTTCGGAGATTTCGAGGTCCTCAAGGGCATCAGCTTCGACGTCATGAAGGGCGAGGTGATCTGCATCATCGGTCCCTCGGGCTCCGGCAAGTCGACGCTGATCCGCTGCATCAACGCGCTCAACGATATCCAGGAGGGCTCCATCACCCTCGAGGGCCAGGAGGTCCATGATCCGAAGCTCGACAAGCTCGCGCTCAGGCGCAAGGTCGGCATGGTCTTCCAGCAGTACAACCTCTTTCCCCACAAGACCGCGCTGCAGAACGTGATGATGGCGCCGGTCCTGGTGCTGAGGCAGGACAAGGCGGAGGTGGAGAAGCGCGCCCGGTCGCTGATGGCCAAGGTGCGGCTTTCGGGCAAGGAAGACAGCTATCCCGGCGAACTGTCGGGCGGCCAGCAGCAGCGCGTGGCGATCGCGCGGTCGCTCGCCATGAACCCGGACGTGATGCTCTTCGACGAGGTCACCGCCGCGCTCGACCCCGAGACGGTGAAGGAGGTGCTGGTCACGATCAAGGCGCTGGCGGAGGAGGGCATGACCTGCATCCTCGTCACCCACGAGATGGGCTTCGCGCGCGAGGTCGCCGACCATATATATTTCACCGACCGCGGCGTGGTCGTCGAACATGGTCCGCCCGCCGAGTTCTTCGCCAACCCCAAGGACCCGCGCACGCGCGAGTTCCTGGATCAGGTGCTGTGACGCCCGGCGCCGGACAGCCGGGCGGCTCAGCCGAGCGCGAGCGGCAGGCCCGCGTAATCCTCCAGCCGGTCGGCCAGGAACGGGTAGACCTCGCGCGCCTCCGCGAGCGCCGCGCGCGTCAGGGTGAAGGTCCGGAACGTCTCCTCGGCTCCGAGGTTCTCCGGCGGCGCGGTCTCGTCCACCCAGGGGGCGCAGAACATCGAGGCGCCGAAGTCCGCGCCCGCGCGGTTGAGGCTCAGCATGTAGACCTGGTTCTCCAGCGCGCGGGTCACGACGAAATCGTGCCAGCTGTAGAACGACAGGTCGTGCGCGTAGGCGCCGCAATGCAGCAGCAGGTCGACCCCCTGGTCGACGCAGAGCACGCGGCTGAGTTCGGGGATGCGGATGTCGTAGCAGATGATCGGCGCGACGCGGAACCCCGCGACCTCCACCACGACCAGCGTCTCGCCGCGCACGAAGAACTCCTTCTCCATCGAGGCGCCGAACTGCGCGGTGTGGATCTTGGCATAGGCGCCGCGCCGCGCGCCGTCGGGGCCGACGACGACCTGCGTGATCCGGTCTCCGCCCGGCCCCCGGATCGCGGCGCCGTAGACGATGGTCACGCCGTGGCGTCGCGCCACCCCGGACCAGGTGGCGAAGCTCGGGCCGTCGAGCGGCTCGGCCAGTTCGTCGAGCCGCTCGAACGCCTCGCGCGAGTATTCGATGCTCGAAAGCTCGGGCAGGACCACGAGGTCGATGGGCTCCGGAGCCTCGGCGAGCCGGCGCGACACCTCGGCCGCGCAGCGCGCGAGGTGGCGGCCCCGGGCGGCCGCGTCGCGCGTCTCGGGAACCGCGACCTGGCAGGCGAGCAGGCGCAGGGTGGGGCGGCCATCGTCTGAGGAGCCAGCGGTCTTGTCAGTTTTCATCCCAGTACTCGCCGAAGTTCTTCCTGAAGGTCTCGATGCGTTCGATGTTCGCCACGACCTCCGGTCCGCCGCGCGCGACCAGCAGTCCGACGATCACTTCCAGCGCCAGCGCCGTCGCGACGATGGAGTCGAAATACTGGGGGCTCTCGGTGGAGGCGAGCACGATGGTGTCGGACCGCTCGGCGAGGGGCGAGAGCCTTGTGTTGGTCAGGCCGATGACATGCGCGCCCCGCGCCCGCGCCGCGTCGGCGAGCACGATGGTCATGCGCGCGCAGGGCGGCGTCGAGATCGCCAGCAGCACATCGCTCGGCCCCATGTCGACCGCGAGGTCGGACATCTGGTTCGGGCGCGCCTCGAGCAGCCGCCAGTTCGGAAAGGCCATTCCCGCTATGTAATGGCCGTACATGGCAAGCGCGAAGGACCCCTGCATCCCGGCGACATAGACCATGCGCGCCCGGCTCAGCCTGTCGGCGACCTCGCTCAGCAGCGTCGCGTCGAGGTCGCGGAACAGCCGGTCGATGTTGGCCAGCGACTCGCGCCTGAAGCTCTCGGTCAGATGGGCGGCGCCGCGCGCGCTGCCTTCGCGCTGCAGATCCTCGGCGAGTTCGGGGTACCACTGCGCCTGGCTCTGGAAATGGGCGCGGAAGACGTCCCGGAAGGCCTCGTAGGTGTCGAAGCCCGCGGCTTGCGCCAGGCGTGGCAGCGTCGGCGGCGGCACGCCCGCCTCGGCCGCGACCTTGCGCATCGACAGGGTCGCCACGCTGCCCGGCTGGTTCAGGACATGGCCGCAGATCTTCTGAAGCTGCGGACTGAGCGTCGGCCGCAGCTGCGCCATCCGGTCGAGAATTCCGCGAAAATTTTCAGGCTCATTCAAGATCGCCTCCCCCGCCGGCGCTCCGAACGGAACCGGCCGCCCCCGTTGTGGAGCCTGCGCCACTCAAGCACAATGGATCATTTGATCCAATAGTAAATTTTCTCTGGACCGTATGGACCAAATGCGCCTATGCATGTGTCCGGGTCCAGGCGAACCGCGACGACACCCGGCGCCCCCTGCGGAGGTTATTCATGACGAACGAGAATTCGACGAATCACCGCGCGATCGACGCCGCGCTTCGCGATCTGGGCGCCGGCCGGATGAATCGCCGCGCCTTCGTGGGGCGGGCGCTGGCGCTCGGCCTCGCCCTGCCGGCGACGACCGCGCTGATGAGCGGTCAGGCCCGGGCCACGCCCACGCGCGGCGGCACCTTCCGCGTCGGCATGGCCGACGGAGCCTCGACCGACAACTGGGATCCGGCGGTCACCAACACGCGGTACATGATCCACATGAACCACGTGAACCGGAACATGCTGACCACGATCCGGTCCGACAACACGCTCGGCCCGGAACTGGCGAAGAGCTGGCAGGCGACCCCCGACGCGAAGACCTGGACCTTCGATCTGGTCGAGGGCGTGACCTTCCACTCGGGCAAGTCGATGACCTCCGAGGACGTGATCGCGACGATCAACTACCATCGCGACCCCAAGTCCGAGTCCGCCGTCGCCTCGCTGCTGGAGCAGATCGCCGACATCAAGGCCGACGGGCCGAACCGCGTGATCTTCACGCTCTCGGGCGGCAACGCCGACTTCCCGTACCTGATGACCGACTACCACCTGTGCATCCTGCCCTCGGACGGCGCGGGCGGCGTGGTGATCTCCGAGGACGGCACCGGCGCCTACATGGTCGTCTCGCACCAGCCGGGCGTGCGGACGGAGCTGGTGCGCAACCCGAACTACTGGAAGCAGGACGCCGCGTATTTCGACGGCGTCGTCTTCACCTCGATCAACGACGCGACCGCCCGGCAGAGCGCGCTGATGACCGGCAGCGTCGACGCGGTGGACGAGGTCAGCGTCAACACCGTCTCGCTCCTGAGCCGCGCGCCCGGGATCCTCATCGACACCGCCGACACCGCATCCTACGTTTCCATGCCGATGCGGATGAACGTGGCGCCCTTCGACAACGCCGACGTGCGCATGGCGCTGAAGCTCGGACTGCCGCGCCAGCAGATCATCGACACGGTCCTGGGCGGCTACGGCGTGATCGGCAACGACCACCCGGTCGCGCCCACGATGCCCTTCCACGCCGACCTGGAGCAGCGCCCCTACGACCCCGAGCAGGCGCGCTTCCATCTGAAACGGGCGGGGTTCGACCGGCTCTCGGTCGACTTCCACTGCTCGGACGCGCCCTTCGCCGGCGGGGTCGACGCGGCGGTGCTCTACCAGCAGGCGCTTGTCGACGCCGGGATCGACCTCAACATCGTGCGCGAGCCGACCGACGGCTACTGGTCGAACGTCTGGAACGTGAAGCCGTTCACCCTCGGCCAGTGGGGCGCGCGCCCGACGCCGGACATGATCCTGTCGCTGGTCTACCAGAGCGGGGCTCCCTGGAACGAATCCATGTTCAGCGACGGGCGCTTCGACCGGATCCTGGTCGAGGCGCGCGCCGAGCTCGACAACGCCAGGCGCGCCGACATGTACGCCGAACTGCAGCGGATCGTGCGCGACGAGGCCGGCACCCCGGTGCCCTTCTTCAAGAAATACGTCTTCGCCCGGCGCGACACGGTGATGCACGGCGACGCGCTCACCGGCACCTGGCCGCTCGACGGCTACCACGCCGTCGAGCGCTGGTGGTTCGCCTGATCGCAAACGACGGCCAGGGCGGGCCACCGCGCGCCCCGGCGACGTCCGTCCCTCCTTCGGCCACCCGTCATCCCCTTCCGCTTCGAGGATCGCGCATGCCAAGCCAGACCGCCGGGGTCCGCCGGGGTGACCGACATCCGCTCGCGCGTCTGGTCGTTCGACGCCTCGCGCTATCCATCGCGCTGCTCTTCGCGGTGTCGATCCTGATCTTCGGCGGGCTCGAGGCGATGCCCGGCGATTTCGCGACGACCTATCTCGGCCAGTCGGCGACCCCCGCGGCCGTGGCGAACCTGCGCGCCCAGCTCGGTCTCGACCAGCCGGCGGCGACGCGGTACCTGGACTGGATGGCCGGAGCGCTCCGGGGCGATTTCGGCACCTCCTGGGCCAGCCGCGGCCCGGTCAGCGAGCAGATCGGCCAGCGGCTGTCGAATTCGCTGTTCCTGGCCGGAGTGGCCGCGGCGATCTCGGTGCCGCTGGCCATCCTCCTCGGCGTCGTCTCGGTGCGGTTCCGCGACCGCGCCCCGGACCGGATCATCAATCTCGCCTCGCTGGCCGCGATCTCGCTGCCCGAATTCTTCGTGGGTTATCTGCTGATCCTGTTCTTCGCGATCAGGCTCAATCTCGCCACCTTCCCCGCCACGGTGCATGAGGGGATGGGCCTGCTCGAGCGGCTGCGGGTCGTCGCGCTGCCGGTGACCGGGCTCGTGTTCGTGGTGCTCGCGCACATGATGCGGATGACCCGCGCCGCGCTGATCTCGGTCATGTCCTCGCCCTACGTGGAGACGGCCGAGCTGAAGGGCCTGTCGGCGCTGCGCATCATCCTGCGCCACGCGGCGCCGAACGCCGTGGCGCCGATCGTCAACGTGATCGCGCTCAACCTCGCCTATCTCGTGGTCGGCGTCGTCGTGATCGAGGTGGTCTTCGTCTATCCCGGGATGGGCCAGTACATGGTCGACGCGGTGACGGTGCGCGACATGCCGGTGGTGCAGGCCTGCGGTCTGATCTTCGCCGCGATCTACATCTTCCTCAACATGCTGGCCGACATCATCGCGATCGTGGCCAACCCCAGGCTGAGGCACCCCCGATGAGGCTGCGAGCGATCCCCGCCGGCGCCTGGATCGGCCTCGCCGGCATCGCCGCGGTCGCGATCTGCGCGATCTTCGCGCCGCTGATCGCGCCCTACACCGACCGCCAGATCGTCGGCGGCGTCTGGGAGCCGGCGAGCGCGCGGTTCCTGCTCGGCACCGACAATCTCGGGCGCGACCTGCTGTCCCGGATGATCTACGGCGCGCGCGTCACGCTCGCCGTCGCGCTGGCGGCGACGATCCTGTCCTTCGGCCTCGGCATCCTGCTCGGCTTCGCCGCCGCGGTGTCGGGCGGACTGATCGACGCGGTGCTCTCGCGCGGGAACGACCTGATGATGTCGATCCCCACGCTGATCTTCGCGCTGGTGGCCCTGGCGATCCTGCCGAAGAACCTGTTCGTGCTGGTCCTGGTCATGGCGGTGCTCGACTCGACCCGGGTGTTCCGCATCGGCCGCGCCGTGGCGCTGGATGTCGCGGTGATGGATTTCGTCGAGGCGGCGCGTCTGCGCGGCGAGGGGCCGCTCTGGATCATATTCCGCGAGATCCTGCCCAACACGCTCTCGCCGCTCCTGTCCGAGTTCGGCCTGCGCTTCGCCTTCGCGATCCTGTTCCTGTCGACGCTGTCGTTCCTCGGCCTCGGGATCCAGCCACCGGCCGCGGACTGGGGCGGCATGGTCAAGGACAACAAGGACGGCATCATCTTCGGGATCTCGGCCGCGCTGGTACCCGGCGCCGCGATCGCGGCGCTGGTGATCTGCGTCAACCTGGTGGTCGACTGGCTTCTCAGACGCACCTCCAGCCTGAAGGGGGGGCGCGGCGATGGCTGAGCTTCTGTCGGTCCGCGATCTCAGGATCGGCGCGATCAGCCATCCGCCCGGCGAGCCTCCGCGCGAGGTGACGCTGGTCGAGGGCGTGTCCTTCGACCTCGCCCGCGGCAAGGTCCTGGGGCTGATCGGGGAATCGGGCGCCGGCAAGTCGACGATCGGCCTCGCGACCCTCGCCCATGGGCGCGGCGGCGTTCGCATCACCGGCGGACAGGTGCTGCTCGACGGCACGGACATCCTGTCGCTGGGCCGGCGCGACGTGAACCGGCTGCGCGGCGCGCGGGTGTGCTACGTGGCCCAGTCCGCCGCAGCCGCCTTCAATCCGGCGCACCGGCTCATCGACCAGGTGATCGAGGCCACGCTGCTGCGCGGGCTGATGAGCCGCGAAGCCGCGCGCGCCCGGGCCGTGCATCTCTTCGACATCCTCGGCCTGCCGGATCCCGCGAGTTTCGGAGACCGCTTCCCTCACCAGGTCTCGGGCGGGCAGCTGCAGCGGGCGATGACGGCGATGGCGCTCTGCCCGAACCCCGCGCTGATCGTCTTCGACGAGCCGACCACGGCGCTCGATGTCACCACCCAGCTCGACGTGCTGGCCGCGATCAAGCACGCGATCGAGGTGACGGGCACCGCCGCGATCTACATCACCCACGACCTCGCCGTGGTGGCGCAGGTCGCCGATGACATCATGGTGCTGCGCCATGGCCGCGTGGTCGAGTACGGACCCGCCCGCCAGATCATCGACGCGCCCGGGAAGGACTACACCCGCGCGCTGGTCAGCGCGCAGCGGACCACGCGGGCGGAAGCCGCCGACCAGTCCGGCGCCGTTCTCGAGATCGACGGGGTGAGCGCCGGCTATGGCGGCGGCGCCAACGTGCTCGAGGGCGTGAGCCTGCGTCTGCCGAAGGGACAGACGCTGGCGATCGTGGGCGAGTCCGGCTCGGGCAAGTCGACGCTGGCCCGGGTGATCACCGGGCTCCTGCCGCCCGCCACGGGCCGCGTGCTGTTCGAGGGCGCGCCGCTGCCGCCCTCTGCGGCCCGGCGCGACCGCGACCAGCTGCGGCGGATCCAGCTGATCTACCAGATGGCCGACACCGCGCTCAATCCGCGCCAGACCGTGCGCGAGCTGATCGGGCGGCCGCTCGGCTTCTACTTCGGCCTGCGCGGCGCGGCGAAGACCGCGCGCGTGACGCAACTGCTCGAGCAGATCGAGATGGGGCGGGGATTCCTAGACCGCTATCCGGCGGAACTCTCCGGCGGCCAGAAGCAGCGGGTCGCCATCGCACGCGCGCTGGCGGCGGAGCCCGAGATCATCCTGTGCGACGAGCCCACCTCGGCCCTCGATCCGCTGGTGGCGGAGGGCATCCTGCGTCTGCTGGCGCGGCTGCGGCGGGAGACGGGAGTATCCTACCTGTTCATCACGCATGACCTTGGCATCGTGCGCGCCTTCGCCGATTCCGTGGCGATCATGCATCGGGGAAAGGTCGTCCGCGCCGGCCGCAAATCCGCCGCGCTCTCCCCGCCCTTCGACGCCTACACCGCCAGGCTTCTCGCCTGCGTGCCGGAGATGCGGCTGGGTTGGCTGGAGGAGACGCTGGCCATGCGAAAGGATCCGGATCAATAGGCATCCCCCTCCGGTCGCCGTCCGTCCGTCCGCCCCGGCGCTGCATGGCCAGCCCGAAGCGAAAAACCGCCGCCTCCTGCCCCGCCTCGTAATGCCCGGTAAGTCCGGATTATCAGACATTACGTGCCCCTCGCTTCCTCCCAGCCGCCCGCGGGAGGCGTGGCGTACCTTCCGGGGAATCTCCCCCGGGAGAGGCAGGAGCTGCGTTCTCATCTTCGATCCGATGGCGCTGACATCGCACGGAACGGCGCACCCCCACCAACGCCAGGTTTCGCGGCGAAACCGGTCCCGCTCTCAGGGCGCCGGGCCAAAGAGATCAATGATCCGCTGCATCGCGCGTTCCACCAAGTCCGCGTCGGCGCCCGCGCCTTCGAAACGGATCAGGTGACCGGCGTCATCCCGCTCATGCC
The DNA here is from genome assembly GCF_006385685.1 of Amaricoccus solimangrovi. Lineage (GTDB taxonomy): Bacteria > Pseudomonadota > Alphaproteobacteria > Rhodobacterales > Rhodobacteraceae > Amaricoccus > Amaricoccus solimangrovi. The sequence continues at coordinate 16,412 of NZ_VFRP01000006.1, forward strand.
GGATCACCACTCCGTTCGCGAGTTCCCGTCCCTCGCGCGGCCCCTGCCCTCCTCCGGACGCCGCGGCCCGCTTCCTGGGGCGTCCGCCTCGCGCGGCGAGCCGCGAGCCCGCGTCCGCCTCCTCGATCACCCGAGCGATCGCCTCCCATTCACTGGCCGCGTCCACCCCCCGCCCCTCGGCGAGCGCCGCCCGCAGCCGCTCCTCGAAGCCGAGCCGCAGCGCGTTCGCGAGCCGGAGCCCCGCCTTTTCGGTCAGCGCCTGCGGGAAGGAGAGCATGTCTCCGAGTTCCTCGTGGACCAGGGCAAAGGAGCGGATCTTGGAACGCTTCGCCTTCGACGCCGAGGCGAAGAGACGCGCCACCGCCTCGTCGAGATCGGCGAAGCGCCCCTGCCCGACCGCGAGCGCGGCCACGCGGCCACGCTCGTAATGGCTGAGGCCCGCGCGGATCTCGTTTTCCTCCACCATCGCGGCGACCGCCTCCGCGGCATCCGCGGGCTCCCGGATCAGCGCCGCGATCGTCGCATCGGGACCATAGAGCTCACGCATCGCCGTCACCCGGCGCAGGCCCGAGATCAGGCCGTAGCCCTGACCGGCCTTAGGCGTCGCCAGCTCGAACAGTTCCACCGGAAGCCGGAGGCCGTTGGAGCGGATCGAAATCTTGAGCTCGTCGAGTTCCTCCCGGTCCAGTGCCATCCGGTCCCGGGTCAGTTCGTCGACGACGATCTCCGAGACGCGAACCCGCGCGATCACCCGGCCCTCGGCTTCGGCCGCGCGCAGAGCCTCCGCGTCGGCGCGGTCGCGCGCCGCCTCGACCCGCGCCTCCGACGGCAAGGGATCGGCGGCGGCGGCGGCTTCGGCCGCGACCTGCGCGATCGGTGGCACGGCGAAGGGATTGCTCGCCGGTTTCGTCGCGAAACCCTGCTCGAGCGCGATCAACTCCTCGGGGCTCGGCCCCTCAACCCGCTTTCTGCGCGCCATGCCGCTCCTCCTTCTCCGCCCGCAGCATTTGCTGGTCGCGCCACCAGCAGCCGATCAGCAGTTCCTTGAATTCGGCGTAGGTCCGGTCGAACGCTTCCCGGCCGCGGGTATAGGTCTCGCGGTTGAAGTCGCGGTAGTCGGCCTCGTAGATGCCGTTCACCTGCTCGCCCGCCTGGCCGACGAGCGCGGTGAATTCCTGCCGGTGGCTCGACATCAGGTCGCCGAAGTAGGCCTGGATCACGTTGGCGAGGTCGCCCTGCTGGTTCGCGTCGTAGCGCGTCAGCAGCGCGCGAACCACATCCCATTCGAACCGCACCTCCTCCAGCCCGGCGGCGCGGCGCGCCGCGTTTTCGCCCGCCTCGATCGAGGCGAAGGTGGAATAGAGCATGTCGAAGAAACGCCCGGTCGAATCAAACTCGAGGAAGGACGCGCCGAGCGGCACCAGCAGGATGTCGGCCGCGGCGAGCGCGTTGATGGTCAGGTAGCCGAGCGCGGGTGGCGTATCGAGGATCACCACGTCGTAGGTATCAAGCAACCCTTCGTCGTTCAGGAAATTCGACAGCCCGTCCCAGAGCGGCCAGCCGCGCGCCTGCATGCGCCAGACGGGGATCTGGAACTCAGCCCAGTAGAGGTTGAGCTGCGCGCCGATCAGGTCGATGTTGGGCCAGTGGGTGGTCTGGATCACGTCGCGGGCGGTGCGCGTGCGCGCCTCAGAGAGCGTCTCGTCGAGAGGGAGGGGGGGCTGACCGCGCGCGGCCCGGACCCTGTTCTCGTCGTCGAGATAGCGCACGTAATCCTTGGCGATCAGCGGGAAGACCGTCATCCATTCGTCCGGAACCTCGCCACCCAGGATCGAGGTCATCGAGCCTTGGCTGTCGAGGTCGATCACCAGCACGCGGTAGCCGTCGAGCGCCGCCGCCATCGCGAGATGCGCCGCCGTCGATGTCTTGCCGACGCCCCCCTTGAAATTGGCAACCGCCGTGATCTTGGCGCTCACCCCCTTCGGCCGATAGGGACGATACTGTTTCGTCGCGAGACCCTCGTCCGCGAGATGCGCGCGAAGTCGGAGAACTTCCTCGAGCGTGAACCACTTCGTGCCACCCGAGCCTTCGCCCTGAGGCAGGTCCGGGTTCTGCCGCAGTACCCTGCGGAAATGCGCGGGAGCGACGGGGAGCAAATAACGGCAGACCTCCCAGGTGGAGAATTTTCGCAGCCGCTTCTTGCCGTCGGGTGCGTACCCCTTTTTCGCCAGATCCTGTCGGCCGCGCGCGGCAAAGGCCGCGGCTTTGGCGAATCGGGTCGTATCGATGCTGTCGCCAAGCCGCGTCGCGGCTCGTTCTGGATCGAGATTGAAATAGGGTGGGGGAGGGGGTGCCGGTTCCGGCTTGCGGGTCATGCTCGAACTTTCCCTAGTTGTTACAGGAAACGCCTGCGGCCTCCTCAGCCTTATCGCACAGCGCGAACGCCGAGGGAATTATATCGTAAGGCGCGCGGCGCATGACGCTGGTTTCGCAGCGAAACCAGCCGTTCAAGCGTCATGTAGGGTGGTGGGGAGTGAACTCTAAAGTTCAGGAATCTTTAGAGAGTTTAGAGTCTTTGCGCTCGGGATTCGGTGTAAAATCAATCCGTTGAGGGGCAATGGGTATCCATGGACAGGAGCAGCGGGCCCCGTCTACGGGATGACCGGGACCCGTGGACGGGAGGGTAAGTACCCGTTGCCGGTGGATGGGGCACCGATTCGCAGGAGCGGGCCATCAAGGCTATTTTTGCTGAGAAAATGCCCCCGTCGAACCCTCGACGCCGGAAATTGGGGTGGTATCACCGCGAAAGGAACCCGTATTCGGGAACGCGTTCGGACGGGAAGGGGGCAAAGGAACCTGTATACGGGAGCGTCCATCAAGAGGATTTCGCCGGAAGGAGGCCCCCGAGGTACCTGCGCGGACCTGGTTCCCGGGTGCTTGCGGAGCCTCGGTGGTTCTGTCACGCTCCCTCCAAAAGAGAGCAGGCGCGCATGGGCACGACGATGGACATCCAGCGGGACAGGCTGACCGGGCCGTTGCGGCGGAGCGCGGTCAAGAAGAACGTGGCGGCGATCCATGTCTCCGGAAAGCTCACGCTGCTGCAGCGCAAGCTCTCGAACGTGCTGCTCCTCAATGCCTATGACGATCTGCTGTCGAAGCCGTCGCACCGGATCGACGCACGGGCGCTCTGCCTGATGATCGGCTACAATTCGAACGACACGGAAACGCTGAAGACGGCCCTGCGTGGTCTGGCGGAAACGGTCGCCGAATGGGACATGCTCGACGAGCGCGGGCGGCAGGAGTGGGGCGTCTCGGCGCTGCTCTCCTATGCGAAGCTGAAGGAGGGCGTCTGCGAATACGCCTATTCCCCGGCGCTCGCGGAGAAGCTGCACGATCCCAAGGTTTTCGCGCTGATCAATCTCAACATCCAGCGCCGCTTCACCTCCGGCCATGCGCTGGCGCTCTACGAGAACTGCTACCGTTTCGTCAGGACCGGATCCACCGGCTGGTGGGAGATCGCATTGTTCCGGCGGCTGATGGGCGTGGACGGCTCCGCCTATTACGAGACGTTCAAGCATCTCAACGCGAAGATCATCAAGCCCTCGGTCGCCGAGATCAACCGCGGCTCCAACATCATCGTCGCGCCCGAGTTCCGCCGGAGGGGCAGGGCGGTCGAGGAGATCCGGTTCCGCATCCGCGAGAACCCGCAACTCGCGATGTTCGAGATCGACGACGGCGAGGCGGTGCGCGGCGGCGCGGTCTATGCGCGGCTGATCGGGCTCGGCGTCGGCGACCGGCTGGCGCGGCAGTGGATCGCCGAGCATGGAGAGGGGCAGGTGGCGGAGAAGCTCGCCTACGTTGAAGGGCAGGGGAGCGTGCGCAGCCCGCTGCGCTATCTCTCCGCCGCGCTGCGCGATGGTTTCGGGCCCGCGCCTGCGACGGAGGCGGCGCCGGAGCGGCTGACGCGCGATCCGAAGGAGCAACGGCTGGAAGCAGGCGAGGACCGCGTGGCGGAGCGGGAGCGGGGCCAGCGCGCGGCGCGGCTCCGGCGTGTGCGCGACGCGGCCGCCGCCCGCACACCGACGCGGCGCGACGCCGATCGCAAGCTCTTCGCCGCCGGCCTCCGCGACGCGCTCGACGCCGAGCATTTCCGCGAGCACGGCTGGAATTCCGCGCTCAACGCGCGCGCGATCCTCGCCTTCTGGGAGGAACTCGAGCCCGGGATCTTCGACGGGCTCGACTGATGCCTCCCAAGGCGCGGGCGGCCCTGTAGGTCAGTTCGAGCCCTGGCACGCGGGCCCGCTCTCCTTCGAAGGGCGGGCTTTCCTGTCGGGGGGCATCGGATTAAAGAGGCGCCGGAAAACGCTGTCCGCCACCGCGGCTCGGGAATTCCGGAGGTGAACGGGTTGCAGATGGGCGGAGAGGCCGCGTGGACGATCCAGCTCGACGACCTCGGCTATGAGGTCGCGGGTCGCGCGGTCCTGTCCGGCGTCACGCTGCGCTCCTCGAGCCGCCACATCGGCATCGTCGGGCGCAACGGCTCGGGCAAGAGCACGCTGGCGCGGCTCCTGGCCGGGCTTCTGGCGCCGAGCAGCGGGCGCATCCGCGTCGCCGGAATCGATCTCTTCCGCGACCGCCGCGCGGCGCTGCGCACGGTCGGCATCCTCTTCCAGAACCCCGAGCACCAGATCATCTTTCCCCGCGTCGGCGAGGAGATCGCCTTCGGCTTGCGCCAGCAGGGACGGAGCAGGGCCGAGGCGGAGGAGGGCTGCGGGGCCGTCCTGCGGTCCTTCGACAAGGCGCACTGGAAGGACGCGCCGATCTCGGCCCTATCGCAGGGGCAGAAGCATCTGGTCTGCATGATGGCGGTGCTCGCCATGCGCCCGCGCCTGCTGATCCTCGACGAGCCCTACGCGGGCCTCGACATTCCGACGCGGCGCCAGCTCGGCCGCTATCTGCGGCGGGCCGACACGCGGCTCCTGCACATCTCGCACGAACCCGGCGATCTCGCGGAGTGCGACGAGCTGTTCTGGCTGGACCGCGGGCGGATCGTCGCGCGGGGAGAGGCCGCGCATCTGCTGCCCGAGTTCAGGGCCGAGATGATCCGGCTGGGGGATCTCGATGATATCGCTGACTTCGCCGATTGAGACCCGCGCGCACCGCTGGCCGGCGGGATGGAAGCTCGGCGCGCTCTGCCTCGCCTCGACCGGGCTGTTCCTGACCGACAGCCTCGCCGTCCATCTCGTGGCGCTGCTCCTCGCGCTCGCGCTCTACGCCGCGCCGGGACGGATCTTCCTCCGCGCTGGCCTGCGCGGATTGCGCGTGGCGCTGCCCTTCGCCGCCGTGCTCATCGTCTGGCACGCGGCGACGGGAGACCTGCGCGCCGGGGTGCTCATCACGCTGCGCATGGTCACGCTGATCGCGCTCGCCAATCTGGTGACGATGACCACCGGTCTCGAGGATCTGGTCGAGCTCGTCCGCCGCCTGACCGCGCCGCTGCGCCGGCTCGGCCTGCCCACCTATCCGCTGGAAACCGCGATCCCCCTGGTGATCCGCTTCACCCCCGTCCTGGTCGCCCATGCCGAGACGCTGGCGCTGGCGTGGCGCGCCCGGTCCCGCCACCGCCCCGGCTGGCGGCTGGTCCTGCCTCTCACCCTTCGCGCGCTGGACGACGCCGACCGCGTCGGTGAAGCTTTGCGCGCCCGGGGCGGCCCGATTGGCATTTCGCAACAGGAGTAACCGCATGGAACACAACATAGCCCGGATCGCCCTCTTCGCCGCGATGATCGCGGCGCTCGGGCTGGTCCCGCAGATCACGCTCGGCTTCGGCGTGCCGATCACCGCGCAGTCGCTCGGCGTCATGCTGGCCGGCGCGGTGCTCGGCGCCCGCCGGGGCGCGGCGGCGGTCGGCCTCTTCATCCTGCTCGTCGCCCTCGGCCTGCCACTTCTCGCGGGCGGGCGTGGCGGGCTCGGCGTCTTCGTCTCGCCGACGGCGGGCTTCGCGCTCGGCTTCCCGGTCGCGGCCTTCGCCACCGGGCTCTTCGTCGAGCGCGTCCGGCTGCCGCTCGCGGGGCTGAGGGCGGGGCTCGGCGCCGTCTTCGGCGGGATCGTGGTCCTCTACCTGCTCGGCGCGGCGGGGCTCGCGCTCGTCACGGGCAAGAGCCTCGGCGAGGCGTTCGCGCTGGTCGCAGTCTTCATCCCGGGCGACCTGCTGAAGGCGGCGATCACCGGGATGCTGGTGCAGGCGCTGTCGAAGGTGCGGCCGGAGACGCTCGCTTGGCACCGGGGCGTCGCGGGCGCGGGCGACCGGCGCCTGTGAGCGACGCGACGCGGCGCGCCTTCGCGCCCGCCCGGCCCGGCGCGGTGATCGAGAGCGGCGGGCGCGACCGGAACGCGCCCGCCCTTCGGGCACTGCTCGACTGCCTCGCCCGCGGCCTGCCGATCCATGCGAGCCAAGCCGGCATTCGCGCCGCCGGCCCGGAGCCGGCGCCGGTCCTCTGCTGCCAGAGTTCCGGCTCCGGGGGGCGGGTCAAGACGATCCGGCGGAGCCATGGATCTTGGATCGCGAGTTTCGAAGTCAACCGGGCCACGTTCGGGCTCTCCGCCCGCGACTGCTACGGCGTGCTGGGCGAACTGGGGCATTCCCTGTCGCTCTACGCCACGCTCGAGGCGCTGCAACTCGGGGCGCGCGTCGCCGTGCTCGCCGGCGACGGCCCGCGGAGCCAGATCGCGCGGCTGGCCGCGGCGCGCGTCAGTGTCCTTTATGCCACGCCGACGCAACTGCGGCGGCTCCTGCTCGCGGCGGGGGAGGCGAGGCTGCCCGCGGTCACCCATGTCTTCTCCGGTGGCGGCAAGCTCGACGCCGCCTGCCGCGCGGGGGTGGCCGCGCTCTGTCCCGGCGCGGTGGTCCGGGAGTTCTACGGCGCCTCGGAAACGAGCTTCATCACGATCGCGGACGCCGCCACGCCGGTGGGCTCGGTCGGGCGGGCCTATCCGGAGGTGAGCATCCGCCTCGGCGCGGGGGGACGCGTCTTCGTCGCGAGCCCCTATCTCTTCGACGGCTACGCCGAAGCCGACCTGCCCTCGCCGCCTCGGGAGGATGGCCATCTCGGCACCGGCGACATCGGTATGCTCGACGCGGCGGGCCATCTCTTCCTGCGCGGACGCGAGAGCCGGATGGTCACCGTCGCCGACCGCACGCTGTTCCTCGAGGATATCGAGGCCGCGCTGACGGCCGCGGGCGCGGGCGTCTGCGCCGCCGTCGCGGTCCCGGACGCGCTGCGCGGCCAGGCCGTCGTCGCCATCGTCGAGGGCGGGGAGGACGCGGCGCGCGCCGCGCTGCTCGGCCGCGCCTGCCGCGACGCCCTGGGCGAGCATGCCGGGCCGCGCCGCGTGCTCTTCCTGCCGCGCCTTCCGGCGCTCGCCTCCGGCAAGCCGGATCTCGCGGCGCTCGCGCGCATGGTCGGCCCCGCGCCATGACCGGCCCCGTCATCGTCGGCGCCCGCCGACTCGCCGTCGTCCCGCGCGGCGGCGGCTTCCGGCTGCTTGAAATTCACCAGCTGGCCGCGCCGGTCATCGCCGCGCTGCTCGAAGACGCGGGGCTGGGGCGCGAGGCCGTCGACGAGGTGATCCTCGCCAACGCGCTCGGGGGCGGCGGCAATCCGGCGCGGCTGGCGGCGCTGGCGGCGGGTCTGCCGGAGCGGGTAGGGGGGCTCTCGGTCGACCGGCAATGCGTCGGGGGCATGGACGCCATCCTGCTCGCCGACGCGTTGATCCGCGCCGGGAGGCATGAGGTGATCGCCGCGGGCGGCGCCGAGAGCTACTCCCGCCGGCCCTCGCGCCTGCGTACCGATCCCGGCGGGGGGGAAGCCGTTCCCTACGACCAGCCGCCGTTCACTCCCTGGCCCGACCGCGATCCGGGAATGGCCGAGGCTGCCGGGGCGCTGGCGGAAAGGCTCGGCATCTCCCGCGAGGAGCAGGACGCATGGGCGATCGCCAGCCATGCGCGCGCTCTGGCGGCCGCGCCGCGGTTGCCGGCGGAGATCGTGCCCCTGTCCGGGATCGAAGCCGATCCCTTCGCCCGCCGGATCACGGCGCGCATCTGCGCCCGCGCGCCGGTCCTCGCGGGCGGTGTGACCACCGCCAACACCGCCGTCGCCGCCGATGGCGCGGCCTTCTGTCTCCTGGTCTCGGACCGGATCGCCCGGCGCCTGTCCACGCCGAGGCTGCGCGTCCTGGCGGGTGCGACGCTGGGCGCCGATCCCGCGCTGCCGGGCCTCGCCCCGGTCCCCGCCATCCGCGCGGTGCTGGAGGAGACCGGGCTGGAACCCGCGGTCTTCGCGGCGGTCGAGCTCATGGAGGCCTTCGCGGTCCAGGCCATCGCCTGCGCCCGGCTGGCCGGCCTGCCGGCGGCGCGCGTCAACCGGGGCGGGGGCGCCCTCGCGCGGGGTCATCCGATCGGCGCCTCCGGCGCGATCAACCTGACGCGGCTGGTCCATGAACTCGGCCCGGGCGAGAGCGGGCTCGCCGCCATCGCCGCGGCGGGCGGGCTCGGCACCGCCGTCGCGCTCGAACGGCTGGCCTGAGCCGGGACGCTAGAAGCCGCGAAAGCTGGCGTAGGCCGGCAGATCCTCGCGCTCGGTGCGCACGGCGTTTTCCGCCGCCCCGGGATCGGGCCAGCCGAGCGCGACGCCGCAGACGACCATCTCCTCCTCGGGCAGGTCGAGGAAACGATGCACCGTCGGCGCGTAATTGGCGAGCGCGCCGATGCCGGTCGCGCCAAGCCCGCGCGCCTCCGCCGCCAGCAGGAGCGCCATCAGGCTCATCCCGAGGTCCATGAAGCAGCCCTTGCCCATGTTCCGGTCGATCGTCACGACGATGCCCACCGGGGCGCCGAAGAAGGCGTAGTTGCGCCGGAACTGCCGCCGCCGCCCCTCCACGTCGCGCCGCCCGATCCCGAGCGCGCGGTAGAGCGCGTAGCCCGCCGCCCGCTGTCGTGCCCTGAGCGGCGCGGGCATCGGCTCGGGAAAATAGGAATATTCCGCCGTCTCGGGCAGTCCCTCGGCCAGCGCGGCGTCGAGCCGCGCGACGAGATCGCCAAGCGGCGCGCCGGTCAGCACATGAAAGGTACCCGGCTGGAGATTGGCCCCGCTCGGCGCCATCCGGGCCAGGCGGAGGATCTCCTCGATCGACTCGCGCGCGACGGGCCGGTCGAGATAGGCCCGGACCGAGCGCCTGCGCCGCATCAGCGAACCGAAATCGTCCCGCATTCCCCGCCTCGCGGATCCCAGATTGAAGGTCTGCCTAACGGTGGCATGCCGGGGAGGTCAAGCCGGCTCCGGCCGCACGCCGTCCGGTTGAAATGCCGGAAGCCGTTTCTTTCTTGAGGTATCGCAAGACGCTTTTGGAGCGTGCCGAAGACGCGGGCACGAATTCGCCGTTGTCACGGCCGCGCCGAGCATGCCACAACTTTTGCGAACGTTTTCGGGAAAGAGGCCGTTGGCATGATGGCACGTGCGAGTTCGCTCCGCGCGGCGTTGATTTCGCTTTCGCTGCTCATCGCCGGCGCCGCGGGCGCCCAGACCGCCGCGCCGAAACCCGCGGTGACGGTGGCGCCGGCGGAGATGACGCAGGTCCGCGGAACGGCGGGCTTCACCGGGCGGGCGGTGGCGACCCAGCGCGTCGACATCCGCGCCCGGGTCACCGGCTTTCTCGAACAGATGAACTTCCGCGAGGGCGCCCAGGTCAAGGCGGGCGACGTGCTCTACCGGATCGAGGATACCGATTACCGCGCCGCGGTCGCGGCGACCGAGGGTTCGATCCAGTCGGCCCAGGCCTCGCTCGATTTCGCGAAGCTGGAGCAGGACCGCAAGCGGCAGCTGGTGCGCCAGCAGGCGGTCGCCGAGAACGAACTCGACTTCGCGACGGCCTCGGTCGGGCAGGCCGAGGGCCAGCTCGCCCAGCTCGAGGCCACGCTCGACCAGGCGAAGCTCAAGCTCTCCTATACCGAGATCACCGCGCCCTTCGACGGCATCATCGGGCTGAGCGCGGTCGACGTGGGCGCGCTCGTCGGTCCCGAAAGCGGCGCGCTCACCACGCTGACGCAGCTCGATCCGATCTACGTGACCTTCCCCGTCGCCACCGCTACCGTGCTCGACTATCAGGAGAGGATCGCCGCCGGCAAGGCGACCGCGCTCGGCGCGGTCCATCTGACGCTTGCCAACGGCACTCCCTTCGCGCAGGCCGGCTCGCTCGATTTCGTGGCGCCGACCGTGCAGCAGGGCACGGACACGATCACGCTGCGCGCGACCTTTGCCAATCCCGACCGGATCCTGCGCGACAACGCGCTCGTCAACGTGACGCTCGAGGCCAAGACCCCGGAGGCGGATCTGACGATACCCCGGCAGGCGGTGCAGCGCGACCAGATGGGCGCCTTCGTCCTCGTCGTGGACGCCCAGTCGAAGGTCGAACTCAGGCGCGTCGAGACCGGGGCGACCCAGCTCGACCGGATCGTGATCACCTCCGGGCTCAAGGAGGGCGAGAATGTCATCGTGGACGGCATCAACAAGGTCCGGCCCGGCATAACGGTCGACGCGGCCACCGGCCAGGCGGGCTGATCCGGAGATGCTGTCCGACGTCTTCATCTCCCGCCCGCGGCTCGCCGCCGTCATCTCGATCGTGCTGACCCTCGCGGGGCTGATCGCGCTGCGCGCGCTGCCGATCGCACAGTATCCCGACATCGTGCCGCCGCAGGTGGTGGTTTCCGCGACCTATCCCGGCGCGGGGGCGGACGTGGTCGAGACCACGGTGGCGCAGCCGATCGAGAGCCAGGTCGTCGGCGTCGACGACATGCTCTACATGAAGTCGACCAGCGGCGCGGACGGCTCCTACAAGCTCACCGTGACCTTCGAGGTCGGCACCGATCCCGACATCGCGACCGTCAACGTGCAGAACCGGGTCTCGCTCGCGACGGCGGGCCTGCCCTCGGAGGTCAAGGCGACCGGCGTCAGCGTCAAGAAGCAGTCCTCGGCGCTGCTGCAGGTCTTCGCCATCACCTCCGACGATCCGAAGCAGGACGGGCTCTTCCTGTCGAACTACGCGACGATCAACGTTCTCGACACGCTGAAACGCGTGCCGGGTGTCGGCGACGCCTCGCTCTTCGGGGCGCTCGACTATTCGATGCGGATGGTGCTCGACATCGACCGGATGACGAATCTCGGCCTGCAGCCGCAGGATGTCGTCGCCGCGCTGAAGGAGCAGAACGTCCAGGCGGCGATCGGCAGGATCGGCGCGCAGCCGATGACCGACGATCCGCTGTTCCAGCTCAACCTGACGACCGAGGGGCGGCTCACGGATCCGAAGGAATTCGGCGATGTCGTGCTGCGCGCGATGCCCGACGGGTCCTTCGTGCGGATCCGCGACGTGGCGAAGGTCGAGCTCGGCGCGCAGACCTCGGACGTCTCGGCCGCGCTCGACGGCAAGCCCACGGCGATGATCGGCATATACCAGCTTCCCGGCGCCAACGCGCTCGCGGCGGGACAGGGGGTCGAGGCGGCGCTGGCTCGGCTGGAACGGAGCTTTCCCGAGGGCATGCGGGTAACGACCGTCTACGACACGACGGCTTTCGTGAAGGCGAGCGTGGCGGAGGTCAAGCGCACGCTCTTCGAGGCCTTCGGCCTCGTGATCATCGTCGTCTTCCTCTTCCTCGGCAATGTCCGCGCGACGATGATCCCGCTGATCGCGGTTCCCGTCGCGCTGATCGGCACCTTCGCGGTGATGCTCGCGCTCGGCTTCTCGCTCAACACCGTCTCGCTCCTCGCGCTCGTGCTCGCGATCGGGATCGTGGTCGACGACGCGATCGTCGTCGTCGAGAATGTCGAGCGGGTGATGGAGGAAAACCCCGGCATGACCGCGCGGGAGGCCGCGCACGAGGCGATGGGGGAGATCACCGGGGCGATCGTGGCGATCACGCTGGTGCTGCTCTCGGTCTTCGTACCGGTCGCCTTCATCCCGGGCCTGTCGGGGCAGCTCTTCCAGCAGTTCGCGGTGGCGGTCTCGGTCGCGATGGTGATCTCGGCGATCAACGCTCTGACGCTGAGCCCCGCGCTCTGCGCCGTGCTTCTGAAACCCAGTCACGGGCCGAAGCGCGGGCCGCTCGGCTGGATCTCGCGCCGGATCGACGACGCGCGCGACGGCTATGTGAGGGTCGCCGGGTTGATCGCGCGGCGCGCAGTGCTCGGCCTCGCGCTGCTCGCGCTCGCCTTCGTCGGCGCCGGCGCGCTCCTGCGCGCTGTGCCCTCGGGCTTCCTGCCGGCCGAGGACCAGGGGGCGTTCTTCGTCGAGATCCGGACGCCGCAGGGCTCCTCGGTCAACCGCACGGCGGCGGCGGTGAAGAAGGTCGAGACGATGCTCGCGGGCATCGAAGGGGTCGAGAATGTCGTCACCGTCACCGGCTACAGCTTCCTCGACGGGCTCGCGGCCTCCAACAGCGCCTTCGCCATCGTCGGCCTGAAGCCCTTCGACGAGCGGACCGATCCGGGCGCGAGCGCCTTCGCCGCGATCCGGACCGCGCTCTTGCAGGGCACGGCGATCCGCGAGGCGCAGGTCTTCGCCTTCAACCTGCCGCCGATCATCGGCCTCGGTACCGGATCGGGCTTCGAATACCAGCTGCTCGATCTCGAAGGACGCTCTCCGGCCGATCTCGCGAGCGTCGCCGGCGCGATCTCGGTCGCGGCGAGCCAGGATCCCCGCCTCGGGCCGACCTTCTCCACCTTCTCGGCCTCGACGCCGCGACTCTATCTCGATCTCGACCGGGAGCGCCTGCAGACGCTGGGCGTCGCGGTCAGCGATCTCTTCACCGCGCTGCAGGGCACGCTCGGCACGATCTATGTCAACGACTTCAACCTCTACGGCCGGACCTGGCAGGTGAACGTGACGGCGGCGCAGTCGGACCGCGCCAGCGTGGACGACATCGGCCGGATCCACGTGCGGTCCGCCTCGGGCGAGATGGTGCCGGTCTCGGCGGTGGCCCGGGTCGAGTACCGGGTCGGGCCGCAGTCGATCGTGCGCTACAACAACTACCGCTCGGTCACGATCAACGGCTCCCCGAAGCCCGGTGTCGCCTCGGGCGTGGCGCTCCAGGCGATGGACGAGATCAGCGCGAAGGTGCTGCCGCCGGGCTACAGCTACGACTGGACCGGCACCGCGGCGCAGGAGCTCGAGGCGGCGGGGCAGACCTCGACCATCCTCGCGCTGGCGCTCGTCTTCGCCTATCTCTTCCTCGTCGGCCTCTACGAGAGCTGGACGATTCCGGTTCCGGTGCTGCTCTCGGTCTCGGTCGGTGTCTGCGGCGCGCTCATCGCGCTGAAGCTCTCGGGCCTCTCCTTCGACATCTACGCCCAGATCGGCTTCGTCGTCCTGATCGCGCTGGCGGCGAAGAACGCGATCCTGATCGTCGAATTCGCCAAGGCGGAGCGCGAGGCCGGGCGGCCGATCGTCGAGGCGGCGCTCGGGGGCGCGCGGATGCGCTTCCGCGCGATCCTGATGACGAGCCTCGCCTTCATCGCGGGCCTCATCCCGCTCGTCACCGCCACGGGCGCCGCGATGCTGAGCCGGCGCGCGGTCGGCACCGGCGTCGCGGGCGGCATGCTCGCCTCCGCGCTGGTCGGCATCTTCCTGATCCCGGCGCTCTACGTGATCTTCCAGGGCGCGCGGGAGCGGGTGAAGCGGATCGGTTCCGGGCGGGCGCCCGCGGCGGATGGCTGAGCGCGCTCAGCCGCCGCAGGCCGCCCGCTCCCCTGTCGCGAGCCGGTAGTCGCGATAGTAGATCGTCTGGTTCTTCGGGCCGGGCCGGGTGTCGTTGTATTTCTCCGTCATCACCGGTCCGGTGATCGTCCAGCTCGCATCGGGGCGGTAGATCACGTTCGCGTATCCGGCGGAATCGATCAGCCGGCCCTTCGCGTCATAGGCCGAGAGCAGCGAGGACCCATCGGCCTTGCCCGGGGTGTTGAGCGTGACGTCGAGCACCAGCGTGACCCACTCCCCCTTGGGCAGCGCCCGCGTCATCTTCCGGCCCGCGCCGAACGCGCGGAGCGTCCGCTCGCCCCCCTTCCAGTGGGAGTCCGTCATGCGCGGCCTGGTGCGGCGGTCGAGGTGGTAGGAATAGTCGGCGAGCACGATGGAACCGCCGTCGTCCGAGACCCGGAAATTCGCCCGCACCTTCGCGCCGGTCTGTTCCTCGGGCAGGCAGCCTCCGCTCGCGCATCCCCGGTCTCCGATCTGGATACCGAAAGCGAGCCGGCCGCCCACATAAGGCTGGTAGTCCTCGGGGATGTAGATCTGGGCGCTCAGGCGCGCCACATCCCCGCCGCCCCCGACATCCCGCCCGAATTCGAGCAGCGAGTTCGGGCGGTCGCCGCGGGAGGTGATGGCGAGGACGGTGCCGCCGTCCATCGTCGCGCAGGAATAGCGCCTGTCCTCGGCCTCGGTATTGTGGCTGCCCGCGGCCGGCAGGATGCCCCATGTCGCGGCGCAGATCTCGCCGGTCGGCGGCGCCCAGACCTCGCGCAGGCAGGCGGAAGGGGAGGGGGCCGCCGCGCGCGCCGCCGGATCGGGCCGGGCCCGCGGAGGACCCTCGGAGGCGGTGGCGGCACCGGCGAGGCTCGTCAGGGCGAGCAGCGCCCCGCCGACGAGCGCCGCGTGACAAGGCCATCGCCGCCCGAGCGGCGGTACGGGACGGCGCGGCGGGACGCGGGTCGCGGGGCGGATCATGGCACCTCTCGAAGACTGAACGCGGCGAAGCTTGCGGGAGGGTGCCGGCGATGTCCATCGCCGCTCCCGGGAGTGTGAGGCGCGGGTGACGAAAGGGTGCTTCCTCCGCGCCGCCCGGGAGCAGGCACAGGTCCGGAACATTCCGCCGGCCCGCCGGTTCGCATCCGAGGGCGCGAGAAGGCGGTCGGGAGGAGTTCCATGACGAAGGCGGCCGCCTTCGACGGGTTCCGGGCGCCGCCCCCGATCCGCCGAGCGAAGGAGGCATGCGATGAAGACGAAGGATCTGCCCGAGGAATCGGGGCCGGCCGGCGGATGGGGGTCGCTGCGCGGTCTCGCCAGGATTTACGGCGCGGCCGACAGCGAGATCGCCGCGCTCGACACGCTGCGGCGGCAGAACAAGCCCCACGGGTTCATGTGCATGTCCTGCGCCTGGCCGAAGCCCGCGAACTACCACGCGTTCGAATTCTGCGAGAACGGCGCGAAGATGACGCTGTGGGAACTCACCACCCACCGCTGCCGGCCCGAGTTCTTCGAGGGGCACACGGTGGAGGAACTGCGCGGCTGGAAGGATCACGACCTCGAGGCGGAGGGGCGGCTGACCGCGCCGATGCGCTACGACGCGGCGACCGACCGCTACGTGGAGACGGGCTGGGAGGAGGCCTTCGCCGAGATCGGCGCGACGCTCCGACGGCTCGATCACGAATCCGTCGTCTTCTACGCCTCCGGCCACGCCGGCCTCGAAGCCTCCTATCTCTATGCCCTGCTCGCGCGACTCTACGGCTGCAACAACCTGCCGCAGAGCTCCAACATGTGCCACGAGACGACCAGCGTCGGCCTGAAGCGGGTGATCGGCTCCCCGGTCGGCACGATCGTCTGGGAGGATCTCGAACAGACCGACCTCCTCATGTTCTTCGGCCAGAACCCCGGGACCTGCTCGCCGCGGTTCCTGCATCCGATGAAGGCGGTCAAGGATCGGGGCGGCCACATCATCAGCTTCAATCCGATGCGCGAACAGGGGCTTGTCTCCTTTATCGATCCCCAGGACATGACGGCGATGCTGACCGGCAAGGAGACGGTGATCTCCGACCAGTACCACCAGGTCCGGGCCGGCGGCGACGTCGCGGCGCTGGCCGGGCTCTGCAAGGCGGTGCTCGAGGCCGACGACGCTGCCCGGCGGGACGGCGGCGCCCGCGTCCTCGACACCGCCTTCATCGAGGAGCACACGACCGGGTTCGAGGACTTCGCCGCCGCGATGCGCGCGACCGGATGGGCGGAGATCGAACGCGAGTCGGCCCTGACCGAGGAGGCGCTGCGCGCGGCGGCGGCGATGTACCTCTCCACCGACAAGGTGATCGCCGCCTACGGGATGGGTCTGACGCAGCAGGCGGGCGGATGGCTCAACATCGCGATGCTGACGAATTTGATGCTGCTGCGCGGCAACGTCGGGCGCCCCGGCGCCGGCATCACGCCGGTCCGCGGTCATTCGAACGTGCAGGGCCAGCGCACCGTCGGCATCGCCGAGAAGACGAAGCTCGTTCCGATGGACAAGCTCCGCGAGTTGTTCGGCTTCGAGCCGCCGGAGAAGGACGGCACGCATATCGTCGACGCGGTCAAGGGACTGGCGGAAGGCTCGGTCAGGGCGACGATCAGCCTCGGCGGCAATCTGGTGCGCGCGGTCCCGGACCGGAACCTGATGGAAGCCTGCTGGCCGCGGCAGGAGCTGACCGTGATGGTCTCGACGAAGCTCAACCGCTCCCATCTCTTCCCGGGCAAGGTCGCCTACATCCTGCCCTGCCTCAGCCGGGCCGAGGAGGACGTGCAGGAAGGCGGACCGCAAGCGGTGAGCATCGAGGAAAGCTTCGCGATGATCCACGGCTCCACCGGCCACCGGGAGCCGGCGTCGGACAGGCTCATGAGCGAACTCGCCATCGTCGCCGGGATCGCGAAGGCGACGCTCGAACCCAATCCGAAGGTGAAATGGGACGATTGGACCGCCGATTACGGCAAGGTCCGCGACCTGATCGAGGAGACCTACCCCGACGATTTCAAGGGATTCAACGAACGGCTCTTCGAGCCGGGAGGCTTCCACCGCGACATCGGCGCGCACCGCCGCGAGTGGAGGACCGAGAGCGGCAAGGCGGTGTTCACGACGCCGGAGCGGCTGAATTCGCTCGATTTCGACGACGCGCCGGGGCGCTACCGGCTGGTGACGGTGCGCTCGAACGATCAGTTCAACACGACGATCTACGGCTATTCGGACCGGTTCCGGGGCATCGAGGGCACGCGCGACGTGATCCTGATGAGCGAGGCGGACATCGCGGAGGCGGGCCTTCACCGCGATCAGCGCGTCACGCTCGTCTGCGATTTCGACGATGGGGAGGACCGGCGGCTCGGCGGACTCGCGGTGATCCCCTACGACCTGCCGAGGGGCACCATCGTATCCTACTTCCCCGAATGCAACGTCCTCATCCCGCTCTCCCACCACGACGAGCTCTCGAAGACGCCGGCGAGCAAGGCCGTGCCGGTCCGGATCGAGGCCGAGGGGGTGGCGGCGCGGGAGCCCTGACCGGGATCCGGCGCGCGGGAACCGGGCGCCGGGACTGGCGTTGGGGCGGACGGCGTTCACTTCCATGGCGCGGGGACGGATGTCGCGATGATGCCCGGCGGCCTGATCTATTATCCCGACTCGATGCCCGGCATCGCCCGCAAGCGCAGCGGGCGCGGCTTCAGCTATGTCGCTCCGGACGGGACGACCATCGCCCGCGGGGCGGAGCGGCGCCGGCTGGAGGCGATGGCGATCCCGCCGGCCTACGAAGACGTCTGGATGACGCCGAAGCCGAACGGCCATCTGATGGCCACCGGCTACGACGCGCGCCGGCGCAAGCAGTACCGCTACCATCCCGACTGGGCGCTGGCCCGGGCCGAGACCAAGTACGAAAGCCTCGCGGGCTTCGGTCATGCGCTGCCGGTGATCCGCGCGGGCATCGCCCATGACCTGCGCGCGCGCACGGGAAGCGAGCGTTTCGCGCTCGCCGCCGCCGCGCTCCTCATCGACGAGCTTGCCGTCCGGGTGGGGACCGCGAGCTACGCGGCCGAGAACAACACCTATGGCGCCACGACGCTGAGGCGACGGCATCTGCGACTCGTCGGCGGGGCGCTGCGGCTCTCCTGGGTCGCCAAGGGAGGCAAACGGGTGACGCGCACGATCAGGGACCGCCGCCTGATGCGCGCGCTCACGCGCGCCCGTGACCTGCCCGGGACGCTGCTCTTCACCTGGATCGACGACGAGGGCGAGGTCCGGCCGATCACGTCGCAGGGGCTCAACGCCTATCTCGCCGATCTGGGCGAGGGACCCTTCACTTCGAAGGTGTTCCGGACCTGGTCGGGCACCCTCGCCGCTTTCGAGGCCCATCGCGAGAACCCCTCCGCCGGCATCGGGGCGCTCGCCGCCGCCGCCGCCGAACGGCTCGGCAACACGCCCGCGGTGGCGCGCGAGAGCTACATTCATCCGAAGGTGCTCGATCTCGTCGGCGCCGAACCCGCCGCCTTGCCCGCGCCGCTCGAGGGGCTCTCCCCCGCGGAGACCGGGCTGCTCGCGCTGCTCGACTGAGCCCGCGACTATTCGGCGACCGGAGCCTCGCTTCTCGCGTCCAGATCCGCGAGGGCGACGATCTCGACATGCAGGCGGAACCGGCGCCGGAAGAGATCGAGCGTCGCGTCATGCGCCTCGTCGGAGGAGGAGCAGAGCCCGTCCCTGGCCAGGAGAACCCGGTACCCCCTGTCGACCGCGCCGAGCACGGTGGAGAGAACGCACATGTCCGTCTCGCCCCCGGTGACGACGAGCGTCCGGCACCCGCGCGCGCGTAACCGGTCGTCGAGATCGGTCTCCACCCAGGGGGAGTAGACGTGCTTGTCGATCACCTCGGCGTCAGCGGCGGCGCGTTCCAGTTCCGGGATGAGATCGACCATGCCGGGGGCGAGCCGGTCGAGCGTCATCGCATCCCACTTCTCGTAATAGGCCTGCCACGTGCCCTCGCCGTCCGAGGCCCGGCGGAGCGGGATGAATCGGGTGAAGATCGCGCGGCCCGGGTGCCGCTCGCAGAAGGCGGCCACGCGCGGCGCGATCCGGGGCATCCAGTCCAGCCCCCAGTCCGTGCCCGGCCAGAACAGCCGCTGCATGTCCACGCAGAGGTGGACCCAGTCGGTTCCGCGGGGAGGATCGCCGTTCTCGTCGAGTGCCATGTCGCGGCCTCCATTCCTTCGCAGCATCGTGCGTGCGAGCCGGCCCCGGACGAGGGGGCCGGACGCTTCCCGGCTCACATGGCCGGGGTCGAGCCGCCGCCGGTGGTGGTGGTGGAAACGGAGCGGTCCTCGCGCGTCTTGACGCGCAGGTTGTTCTGGACATGCGTCACGCCCAGCACGTCCTCGGCGATGTCCTCGGCGCGGCGCTTTTCGAACCGCTCGCCGATGCTGCCCTGAAGCGTGACCTCGCCGCCGCTCACCGACACCTCGATCTCCCGCGCGTCGAGCCGCGAGTCTTCCGACAGGCGGTCGTTGACGTCTTCGCGGATCCGCTCGTCCGACCGGGTGTAGTTCTTCGGCCCGCGTCCGCGGTGACTGTCCATGTCGCGACGGCGCTGCGCGTCGTCGTCGCCGAACCAGGAGGCGATCTCGTCGCCCGCGCGCTCCATGAAGCCCCGCTCCTCGTCGCGCGAGCCGGCGCGGCCACCGTAACCGCCGCCGTGGCCGGCACCGTAGCCCGCGCCATAGCCGCGGGCGTAGCCGCCACCGTATCCGCGGCCATATCCGCCGCGCGACCCTCCGCCGCGGTCGTAGCGGGGAATCCGGTCCTCGCGGAAGCCGCCCCCGAAGGCGCCGCCGCCCTCGTAACCCCGGCCCGCGCCATAGTCGCCATATTCGCTCCGATAGCCGCGGTCGCCTTCCCCGTAACCCTCGGCGAAGCCGTAGTCGCGCGGGCCCCGCCGGCCATAGTCCCGTTCGTCGTCCATCCGGCGCCGGCGGCGCGCGTCGTCGTCGCCGAACCAGGAGCGCATCTCGTCTCCCGCCCGATCCGACCAGTCGCGATCCGAAGCTCCCCGCCCGCGTCCGTAGTCGTCGTCATAGCCGCCGCGTCCGTAGCGTCCGCGATTCTCCCAATCGGTTCTCATTGGAGTTCCTCCTTCTCGAGCGGTGATCCCGGCCTTGGGATCCGCTCCCCCGCCCAACAGGAAGGGCTGGGCAATGTTCCCGAAGGCGCCCCCCCGTTTTCGACGGGCGGGCCTTTGCTGATCGGCGGGCGCGTGATTGAACCCGCCGGTGAGTCGGGCGTTCAATTCCCATCGACGGGGAGACGCGGCATGGACCGACCGAGCCTCAGCCTCGGGATCGAGGAGGAATACCTGATCGTCGACCGGGCGGAGCGCGATCTGGTGGCTGAGCCGGACGGGGCCTTCTTCGAGGAATGCCGCGCGGCCCTCGGCGAGCAGGTCTCGGCGGAATTCCTGCGCTGCCAGATCGAGGTCGGCACCAGGCCCTGCGAAACCGTCGCCCAGGCCGTCGCGGAATTGCGGGCGCTTCGGGCGACGATCGCGGAATGCGCGCGAAACCACGGCTACGCGGCGATCGCGGCCTCGACCCATCCGTTCGCCCGCTGGCGGGACCAGCACCACACGCCGAAGCGGCGCTACGACGAGATATGGTCGGACATCGGCGCCCCGGCGAGCCGGATGATGATCTGCGGCATGCACATGCATGTCGGCGTGGAGGATCCGGATCTGCGGATCGATCTGATGAACCAGATCACCTATTTCCTGCCGCACCTGCTGGCGCTGAGCACCTCCTCGCCGTTCTGGCAGGGCCAGGATACGCGCCTCGCCTGCTACCGGCTGACGGTGATGGACGCGCTGCCCCGGACGGGCCTGCCCGACACGCTGGCGAGCGACGCCGAATACCGCGCCCTCGTCGCTCATCTCGTCGAGACGGGATGCATCGAGGACGGGACCAGGATCTGGTGGGACATCCGCCCCTCCGCGCGCTTCCCGACGCTGGAGCAGCGCGTGACGGACGTCTGCCCCCGCCTCGAGGACGTCGCCGCGCTCGCCGCGCTCTTCCAGGGGCTGGTCGCCTTCCTCTTCCGGCTGCGCCGTGCCAACCAGCGCTGGCGGATCTATCCGCCGACCCTGATCCTCGAGAACCGCTGGCGCGCGCAGCGCCACGGCGCGGAGGCGCGGCTGATCGATCATGGCCGGCGCCGCCCGGCGGATCTCGAGGCGCTCGTCGAGGAACTGATCGAGCTCGTCGGCCCCGACACCGAGGACCTCGGCTGCCGCGAGGAACTGTCGGGCCTGCGCCGGATCGCGATGGAGGGCACGTCCGCCACCCGCCAGCGCCAGGTCTACGCCGGGCGGCGGGAGGCGGGGAGCGACCACGAGGCGGCCCTGCGCGCCGTGGTCGACGCGCTGATCGAGGAATTTTCCGGCGCCTGAACCGCGTTGGCGGCGCGGAAGGAACAAAGCCGATCGGCGAGCGGTTGGAGGGTCGCGCGCGGCAGGGCCCGGTCGGGCGCGATGTTCGGGAAGGAACGGCATGAAGTCATGGCTGCGATATCTGCGCCATCACCGGCGCGATCTGGTCCGGACCGGCGCGCAGACGGCGGTCGCGACGATCGTCACCTATTTCGTCGCACCCTGGTTCGGGCCGGAGAACGAATCCTGGGCGGTGATCGCGGCGCTCTTCACGATCGGCCTCAGCGCGGATGCGAGCTACTACAGCGCGCGGGGACGGATCATCGGCGCGGTGCTCGGCGTCGCGCTCGGCCTCGCCGCCGGCTGGGCCCCGGGCGCCGTGCTGCTCGGACTCGTCGTCGCGGTGGTGATCGCCAACATGATCGCCACGCTCTGGCCGGGCGTCCGCTACGCCGCCGCCACCGCGGCGATCGTCGCGCTCGAGCCGACGCCCTCCGTCGCCGACGCGGTCTCGATCGCGGGCGCGGTGCTGTGCGGCACGGCCATCGCCGCGGCGACCAGCTTCCTGCTCTGGCCGACACTTGGCCGGACCCGGGCGCGGCACACGCTCGGCGAGGCGGTGACCGATTGCCGCGATCTGTTGCGCATGATCACCGGCCGGAAGGATCAGCGGGACAGGCGCGAGACCGACGCGTTGCACGCGCGCTTCCTCGATCACCTCGTCTCCAGCCTCGAACGCGTTTCCTTCTCCCGTTTCGACCCGAAGCTGCCGAGCGGGACGGCGCTGCGCGAGGCCACGACGGCGGTGGAGAGCCTGTGGCACTCGATCGTCATCCTCGACCGCGCCATGGCCGACGAGACGCCCGTTCTGGACGCCGGGACGGCGCGCGCGCTCGACCCGGCGGTCACCGAACTGGAGCGGCGGGCCGAGCATGAGCTCGACCTGATCGCCGCCGCGATCCGCGATCCGGATCACCGCCCGGGAACCGCCGACGTCGCGGCGGCGGCGGCGGCGGCGCGCGCGCGTATCGAGGCCATCGTCGCGCAAGAGGAGCCCGCCGCGCCCGGCGCGCGGGCGCTGCACGCGCTGCTCTTCGCGATCTCCGAGGTGGAGCTCAGGCTCGACCAGCTGGCACGGCTGGTCCGCGCCGCCGGCGTCGCCGCGCCCGCCGGGGGCACGGCGCGGAACACGAACCCGCTCGCCCTCGGAGGCGGCTGAGCGCGGCGGGGCGAGACCACCCGTCCCTCGCGCCGGACGCTTTGAGGGGGCGGCGGCCTGAGGAGTGTCGCATGCGAATCTCGGTCGAATTGCGCTGGTTCCGGAGAGGGCGGGCCCCGGACGACCTCACGGCCTGGTTCCGCGGGACCGGCGGTCCCTTCGCCTGGGCGGCGGGCGGCGGGCGGACGCGGACAGACGCCTATCTCGCGCCCCCGGACCCGACCCTCGGGATCAAGCGCCGGAGCGGCGGGGACGGGCTGGAACTGAAGGGGCTCGTCGACGCCCTGCCGCGGGCCCGCGGGCTCGGCCAGACCTCGGCCTTTCCCCAGGTATTCGCCAAGTGGCGCTCCGATACGCTCGGCATCGACGGCCAGCCGACGGTCGAGGTCACGAAGACCCGCTGGCTCCGCGCCTTCGCGACGCTCCCCGAGGCGCGGGAGATCCGGCTTGGCGCCGGAGACTCGGGCGAGGAGCCGGTCGGCGGGGAAGAACTGCCCGAGATCGGCTGCGCGGTGGAACTGACGCGCGTGGTGGTC
The DNA here is from genome assembly GCF_006385685.1 of Amaricoccus solimangrovi. Taxonomy (GTDB): domain Bacteria; phylum Pseudomonadota; class Alphaproteobacteria; order Rhodobacterales; family Rhodobacteraceae; genus Amaricoccus; species Amaricoccus solimangrovi. The sequence continues at coordinate 39,400 of NZ_VFRP01000006.1, forward strand.
GCCGCCGAGGAATGGTGGACCTTCGGCGTCGAGGCCTACGCGGGAGAGCGGTCCGGCGGCTCGCGCATCGACCTCGCCTCCCGAAGCCTCGACTCCGCCCTGCGCGCCCTCGCGGGCGACGCCGCGCTGGATCTGAGGGAGGCGGCATTCCAAGGCTACGCGGAATGGCTCGCGACGCGGGATCCGCGCCCGTGAGGGTCCGCCGCGCCGCGCGGGGATGCCTCTCCGGTCCGATCTCCGGAACAACCGGCGGGTTCCGCCGGTTTGTCGCTGGAATTCGAAATGCGAGGAAACACGATGACCAACGTTCTTGCTCCGACCGCGCCGGAGGCCGGGGTCGTCAGGCTCTACACCGAGGACTGGGGCGGCGACGGCCCGACGGTCGTGCTGATCCATGGCTGGCCCCTGTCGGGGGCGGCCTGGGAGAAACAGATCCGCCCGCTGCATGACGCGGGCTTTCGCGTCGTCACCTACGACCGGCGGGGCTTCGGCCAGTCCGACCGGCCGGAGGAGGGGTTCGATTACGACACGCTCGCGGCGGATCTCCACCGCCTGATCGTCAAGAAGGATCTGCGCGACGTGACGCTCGTCGGCTTTTCCATGGGCGGTGGCGAGGTCGCGCGCTACGTGGCGAACCATGGCGAGGACAGGCTGCGCGCGGTGGTCTTCGCCGCCGCCGTTCCGCCCTATCTCATGCGGACCGCCGACAATCCCGACGGCCCGCTCGCCCCGGCGGCGGCCGGGGAGATGGAAGCGGGGCTCGCGGCGGACCGGGAGGCGTTCTTCCAGGACTTCACCCGGACCTTCTTCTCGGCCAACGGCCGGCTCGAAGTGTCCGAGGACGAGCGCGAGGATGCGATGGCGCTCTGCCGCCTCTCGGACCAGAAGGCCGCGCTCGGCTGCATGAAGGCCTTCGGCGCGACGGATTTCCGCGATGACCTGAGGCGGATCACCGTGCCCACCCTCGTGATCCACGGCGACGCGGATGCGATCGTGCCCCTCGAAGGATCCGGCGCGCTCACCCACGCGGCGATTCCCGGGAGCGAACTCGTCGTGCTCGAAGCGGCGCCGCACGGCTGCAACGTGAGCCACGCGCGCGCCTTCAACGGGGCGCTCATCCGCTTCCTGAACTCCCTCCGGACCAGATGAGCACGGCGGGGCCGGGGAGCGGGCAGGGAAGGCCCCGCCGGAGAGGGGAGGCCGGCGCCCTGCGCGACAGCGCGCGGTGCGCGCGGTGCGCGCTCTGGGTGTTCGCCGCGACCCTGCTCGCCGCCTGCGCGGATGCGCGGGCAACGGTTCCGATCGCGCGGGGCTACGGTCCCGACCCGGTCCTGCCGCCACCGCGCGAGAGCGTCCTTCCCTCGGTCCACATCGCCCGGGCCGATCCCTGGCCCGAAGGCGGCGGCCCGACCGCGGCTCCCGGTCTCGCGGTCCGGGCGTTCGCGGCGGGGCTCGACCATCCGCGCTGGCTTCACGTCCTGCCGAACGGCGATGTGCTCGTGGCGGAGACTGACGCGCCCGCGAGGCACGACGAGACGGGTTTCGATCCCAAGGCCTGGGTGATGAAGGCGGTGATGGGCCGGGCTGGCGCGGGGCGGCCGAGCGCGAACCGGATCACGCTCCTGCGCGACCGCGATGGCGACGGCGTCGCGGAGCTGCGTTCGACGCTGCTCGAAGGGCTCAATTCGCCCTTCGGCATGACCCTGTCGCGGGGCCGGCTCTATGTCGCGGATACCGACGCGCTGCTCGCCTTCCCGTATTGGACCGGCGACACCCGGATCACGGCGCCGGGCGTGAGGATCGCGGACCTGCCCGCCGGCCCGATCAACCATCACTGGACCAAGGACGTGATCGCCAGTCCGGACGGGCGCGGGCTCTATGTCACCGTCGGCTCCAACAGCAACGCCGGCGAGAACGGCCTGGAGGCGGAGGCGGGGCGGGCGGGAATCCTCGAGATCGACCTCGCGACCGGGAGCATCCGGCAGTTCGCATCGGGGTTGCGCAATCCCAACGGCCTTGCCTGGCAGCCCGACAGCGGCGCGCTCTGGGTCGCGGTCAACGAGCGCGACGAACTGGGAAGCGACCTCGTGCCCGATTACATGACCCATGTGCGCGACGGCGGCTTCTACGGCTGGCCCTGGAGCTACTACGGCGCCCATCCGGATCCGCGGGTCGAACCGGCGCGGCCCGATCTCGCCGCGAAGGCGATCGTGCCGGATTACGCGCTCGGGCCGCATACCGCCTCGCTCGGGCTCGCTTTCGCCAAGGGCGGCGCGCTCGGACCCGCGTATCGCGACGGCGCCTTCGTCGGACAGCACGGCTCCTGGAACCGACTGCCGCGCAGCGGCTACAAGGTGATCTTCGTGCCCTTCGCGAACGGCGCGCCCGCCGGGCCGCCCCGGGACGTGCTGACGGGCTTCCTCGGCGCGGAGGATACCGCGCATGGCCGGCCGGTCGGCGTGGCGATCGACCGCCAGGGCGCGCTGCTGGTCGCCGATGACGTGGGGGGCCGGGTCTGGCGGGTCACGCGGGCGACCGGGGAGGAGGAGCGGCCATAGCCCGCGCGCGCTGCGCGAGGACGTGACACCCAAGCGTGATGCGCTTGGGAGGGTCTCGCATTAACACAGTTTAATTTCCGGCGCCCGCCACACCTCTAGATCGTGTGGAAAAGAGGTGAAGGATGCCGGATCTGTTGCGCGGGCGGACGGTGCTTGTCGTGGAAGACGAATACTACCTGGCCGACGATCTGCGGCGCGGTCTCGAGGCGGCGGGCGCCGTGGTGCTCGGCCCGGCGGCGTCGCTGGCCGACGGGCTGCGGCTGATCGGCGACGGTCGGTCGCCGGATCTCGCGGTGCTCGACGTCAATCTGCGCGATGTGACCGTCTATGAACTCGCCGAGGCGCTGATGGCGCGGGGCATCCCCTTCGTCTTCGCCACCGGCTACGACGCGGCACGTATTCCGGAGCGTTTCGAGGCGGTCCCGAAGCTGCTGAAGCCGTTCGAGATGGGCGCGCTGACCGCGGCGCTCGAGGCGCTCGCGGCGCGGGGCTGAGGCGCCGGGGGTTCCCGCCCTTCGGCGCTGTGCTATGGAGAGAAGAAGCTTCCGCTCCGGGCTGCCCAAGGGAAAGCAGGGGACAGGAGGCTCGCAGGAGGATGTTTCGCCACCGGAGCCGAGGGGCGCGTCGGGATCATGCGGGACGAAGGTCATGAGGGCTGGCTGGGCGGGGGCGGCGACACGGGCGCCCGCGTCCGCGCGCGCGACTGGGCATCGACCTCGCTCGGGCCGATCACATGCTGGCCCGCGAGCCTGCGGACGGCCCTGACGCTCGTCCTCGACCATCCGCTGCCGATGGCGCTCGCCTGGGGGCCGGAACTCGTCACCTTTCCCAATGACGCCTGCGCCGCGCTCCCGGGCGGGCCCGGCGATGTTCTCGGCCGGCCCTTCCCCGAGGGATGGGGCGCGGCGCGGCGCGGGCTCGCGTCCCGGATCGCCGGGGCGCTCGACGGGGCGGCGGCGCGGTTCGACGGCGCCTCGGCGGGGCTCGCCTTCGACCATTGCCTCAGTCCGGTCCGCGACGCCACCGGCGCGGTCGTGGGGATCATCGACACGCTCACCCCGGCGCTCGCACCGGAGCGCGCCCGCTTCGTCCCGCCGGGCGCCGGCGAGGAGCGCGAGACGTTCCTGCTGAGGCTCAGCGATGCGCTGCGCCCGCTGACGGAGGCGGTGGAAGTTCTCGATGTCGCGATGCGGCTCCTGGCCGGACAGCTCGACGTGATGGGCGCGACCTGCCTCGAGATCGACGCCGACGAGGACGGCTTCGCGCTGATCGCCAGTCACGAGCGGTCGCCGGCGCGCGCTTCGGCGCCGACGCGTCTCTCCGCCTTCGCGCCCGACATGGCGGAGGCATACCGCGCCGGATCCACGCTCAGTTGCCGCGACACGGAACTCGAGCCGGAGCGGGACGCGTATCGCGCGGTCGGGATCCGGGCCTGGGTCGGCGTGCCGCTCGTCAAGCAGGGGCGACTGCTCGCGATCGTCGGCGTCCATTCGCGCGAGCCGCGCGACTGGACGCGGGAGGAGGTCCGGCTTCTGGAGGACGTGGCCGAGCGGGCCTGGGCGGCGGTGGAGCGCGCCCGCGCCGAGGCGGCGCTGGCCGCCAGCGAGGGCCGGTATCGCTCGTTCTTCGAGACGATGCGCCAGGGCTATGACGAGTGCGAGATGATCCGCGACGCCACCGGCCGACCGGTCGACTACCGCGTCCTCGACGTCAATCCGGCCTTCGAGCGGCTGCTCGGCATGACGGCGGGCGAGTTGCGCGGCAGGCGCGCGTCGGAGGTCATGCCCGATTTCGAGGAGTGGTGGCCCGCGGAGATCGACCGGATCCTCGCCACCGGCGCGCCCGGCCGGGTCGGGCGCGAGGTTCCCGCCTTCGACCGCTTCTACGAGGTGACCATCTATCCCCGTGGCGGGGATCGCTTCGCCGCGGTCTGCGACGACATCACCGAACGTCGGCGGGTCGAGCTGGTCCGGCGCGAGAACGAGGCGCGGCAGGTGTTCCTGCTCAGGCTCAGCGACGCGCTCCGGCCGCTCGGCGATCCGGGCGAGATCCAGGAGACGGCCTGCAGGATCATGGCCGAGCAGGTGGGCGCCGAGTGGGTGGGTTGCGCGGAGGCGTGCGGCGGTGACCAGACCATCGGGCGACAGTTCCCCGCGGCGGGTCCGGGCGCGACGGGAGGATGGTTCGGGCGCGACCCTTTCCGGTCCGCGGATCGAGACGCGGGCGACACCGGATCCGGTATCGCGCCCGCCCATTCCACGAGCGATGGCCGGTCCTTCGTCGCGGTGCCGCTGGTCAAGGCGGAGGATCTGGTCGTGGTCTTCGGAGCGCGGCGCGCGCGGCCGAGCGGCTGGACCCCGGCCGAGGTCTCGCTGATCGAGGAGGCCGCCGACCGCGCCTGGGCCGCGGTCGAGCGGGCCCGGGCCGAGGTCGCGCGCCGCGCGAGCGAGGAGCGCTACCGCACGCTCTTCGAGTCGATCGATCAGGGTTTCTGCGTCATCGAGGTGCTTTTCGACGAAGCGGGCGCGCCGGTGGACTACCTCTTCCTGGAAGCCAATCCGGCCTTCGAGAGCAAGACCGGACTGGTCGAGGCCGAGGGCAAGCGGATGCGCGCGCTGGCGCCCGGGCACGAGCAGTTCTGGTTCGACACCTATGGCCGCGTGGCCCGGACCGGCCATCCCGAACGTTTCCAGCATCGCGCGGAGGCGCTGGGACGCTGGTACGACGTCTATGCCCTGCGCCTGGGGCCGGCGGAGGAGAACCGCGTCGCGATCCTCTTCGACGACATCACCGAGCGCCGCCGCGCCGAGACGGCCCTGCGCGAGAGCGAGGAGCGGCAGGCCTTCCTGCTGAAGCTCAGCGACACGCTGCGCCCGATCGCCGATCCGGTGGAGATCCAGGCGCGGGCCATGCGCGTGCTGGGCGAGCATCTCGGGGTGACCCGGGCGCAGTATTACGAGGCCGACCCGTCGGCGACGTATCTCGACTCACAGGGGGGCTACGCGGATGGGGCGCCGCCGGTGGTCGGCCGGTTCCGCATCGACGACTTCGGGCAGCACGTCACGGAGGCCTACCGCGCCGGCCGCACGCTCGCCGTCGGGGATGTGACGGCGGAGGCGCGGTTCGGCGCGGAGGAACTGGGGGCCTACGCGGCGCTGGGGATCGGCGCCTATCTCGGCGTGCCGGTGATGAAGGCCGGGCGCCTCGCGGGGATCGTCGGCCTGCATCAGGCCGCCAAGCGCGACTGGACCCCGGCCGAGGTCGCGCTCGTCGAGGAGACGGCCGACCGCACCTGGGCGGCGGTCGAGCGCGCCCGGACGGAGGCCGCGCTCCGCGAGAGCGAGGAACGGTTCCGGCAGTTCGGCGAGGCGTCGCGGGACGTGCTCTGGATCCGCGACGCCGAGACGCTGCAATGGCAGTACCTCACCCCCGCCTTCGAGGAGATCTACGGGCTGAGCCGCGAGGAGGCGCTGGCCAACGACAACTATCGGAGCTGGATGGATCTGATCGTGCCCGAGGACCGCGCGCGCGCGGCCGACAGCGTCAGGAGCATCCGGCGCGGCGCGCATGTGACTTTCGACTACCGCATCCGGCGCCCCAGCGACCGGGCGATCCGCTGGCTGCGGAACACGGACTTTCCGATCGCCGATGCGAGCGGCCAGGTCATCATGGTCGGCGGCATCGGCCATGACCTGACCGAGCTGCGCGAGACCGAGCTTCGCCTGCAGACGCTGATCGAGGGGATGCCGCAGCTCGTCTGGCGCGCGGTGGGTGGGGGAACCTGGACCTGGGCGAGCCCGCAATGGTTCGAATACACCGGCCAGAGCGCGGCCGAAAGCCTCGGCTGGGGCTGGCTCGAGGCGCTCTATCCCCCCGATCGCGAGACCGCGCGGGAAGCCTGGGCGCACGCGCTCGAGACCGGGGGGTTCGAGGTCGAATACCGGCTGCGAAGAGGCGAGGGTTTCCGCTGGTTCAAGACCCGCGCCACCGCGGTCCGCGACGGGACCGGCGCGATCATCGAATGGCTCGGCACCTCGACGGACATCCACGAACTGCGCGAGCTGCAGGAGCGCCAGCGGATCCTCGTCGCGGAACTCCAGCACCGCACGCGCAACCTGATGGCGGTCGTCCGCTCGATGGCGGATCGCACGGGCGACGGCAGCCAGGATCTGGACGACTTCCTCCAGCGCTTCCGCGCCCGGCTCGAGGCGCTCGCGCGGGTTCAGGGCCTGCTGTCGCGGCTGGGAGAGACCGACCGCGTCGCCTTCGACGAACTTCTCGGTACCGAGATCGAGGCGATGCCCGGCGCCGGCGGCCAGGTCATTCTCGAGGGGCCGCGGGGGATCCGCCTGCGCTCCAGCATGGCGCAGATGCTCGCGATGGCGCTGCACGAACTGGCGACGAACGCGATGAAATACGGCGCCCTGAGCCAGCCGCGGGCGGTGCTCGCGGTCCGCTGGAGTGCGCGGCGGTCCGACGGGGAGAACCGCCCCTGGCTCGATATCGAGTGGCGGGAGAGCGGGGTCAGGATGCCGCCGGCCGACAGGGTTCTCGCGGAGACCGGCCAGGGCCGGGAACTGATCGAGCGGGCGCTACCCTACCAGTTCGGCGCGAAGACCACCTTCGCGCTCGAAGAGGACGGCGTCCATTGCACCATCTCCATCCCCGTCTCGGCGAGCGGCGAGAGCGCGGCGGGCTCGGCGGCCTGAGACGGGAGCGGCGCGCCTCCGCTCAGCGCGGCGGGCCGAGCCAGAACGGGGCGGTCGCCCGGCGCAGCGCCTCCTCGAGTTCCTCGGCGACCGCCGCCAGGCCCGCCGGAACCGGTTCGGCCTCGATGGCCGCGCGCGCCCGCGCGAGGGCCGCGTCCACGCGCCCGTCGGCGCCGGTCTCGTCTTCCCTCACCTTGTCGCCTCCGCGTCTCCTGGCCCGAGCGGCCCATGTCGGTCCCCGCGTCACGTTTCCCTCCTCCGGGAAGCGGGACGCCACCTGGCCGGCCTCGCTCTCTCCAGGGCGGGACAGCGCCGGGCGTCTGCGGGACAAACCGGGCATGCCCGGCTTTTGTTCGGGCGAAGTCTCGGAAATGGCCCTCGCTGGGCAGGCGTCGCGGCGCGGCGGAACAAATCCGGTTGGCCCCTGTTGGGCAACGAACGCGACAAGGGAGAACATCATGATCTCGATCGATACCGCCCGCATTCGCGCTCCGTCCGGGCCCTTCGGCGCGTCGCGGAGAATCCTCGGCGGGATGATCACCGCCGCCGGCCTCATCGTGGCGGGTTCCGCGCTCGCCCAGGGGGACGCCGCCACCACGACCGTCGATTTCACCAATCTTCAGGGCGAGAGCATTGGGACGGCGAAACTGACCGGAACGCGCGCCGGTCTGCTGATCGGTCTCGACCTGCGGGGCCTGCCGCCCGGCTGGCACGGGTTCCACGTGCACGAGACCGGCGAATGCGACGCGGAGGGCGGCTTCAAGTCGGCGGGCGGGCACTACGCCGTCTCCGACACGGAACACGGCTTCCTGTCGGAGCACGGACCGCATTCGGGAGACATGCCGAACCAGTACGTCGGCGAGGACGGCACGCTGCGCGCACAGGTTCTCGACACCTACGTCTTTCTCGGCGGCGACACCGGTAACGCCTCCGGCAAGGCACTCATCATCCACGCCGGCGCGGACGACTACGAGAGCCAGCCCTCCGGGGATGCCGGTGATCGCCTCGCCTGCGGCGTCATCGAGTGAGCGACACGCACTCCCCCGCCGCGCGGCTATGGAACGCGGGAGGGGTCGAACCCGTCGTCGCGCTCCAGCGCCGCGGCCAGCCCGACGGCATCGTCCACGCCGTCCTGAAACGAGCCGAGAACCTGAAGCGCCACGGACTCACGGCCGGTGCTGGTCATGATCTCGTGCGCGCGGCAGTAGTTGTCGACGGCTTCGGACAGGATCTTCAGTTCGGCCGGGGTGGCAACACCTGAACCAGCCATGCCATCCTCCCTCTGGGTGCGGGAGGCAATATGGACGCGAAGTCCGGCGAGTTCATTATCGCAGGATAGGAAAGGGGAAGAATCTGTTCCTTGAGCCAGAATCCGCCGAGATCGGGTCGCGGCCGTTTGGTGAAGCCCTCTCGTCATGCCGATGACCACCGCGCGCGGCGGGTTGGACGCTCGACTTCGCGGCGGTTAATCTGTGTTATTCACGCGCACCCGCGCATGGCCTAATTCGGGATCATGGATCACCTTTCCTCCAATGCTCCGAAAGGGGCCGGGGCCAATGCCCTGACATGCAAGCTTCAGCAGTTCACGCGGCTGTCCCTGGCCGACCGCGCGGCGCTGGAGCGCGTGGTGGCGGAGCGGCGGCGCACCTTCCTCGGCCGCGAGGACATCAGCCGTGAGGGCGACAAGCCCACGAAGATATACGTGATGCTGAACGGCTGGGCCTGCCGCTACAAGTTCCTCGAGGACGGGCGGCGCCAGATCGTGGCCTTCTTCCTGCCGGGCGATCTCTGCGATCTCAACATCTTCATACTGCGGCAGATGGACCATTCCATTGGCGCGCTGACCGACGTGACGGTCGCCGAGATCGGCCGGGACAGCTTCGAGAGGCTGATCGATGACCATCCGCGCATCACCCAGGCGCTCTGGTGGGAGGCGCTGGTCACGATCGCGATCCAGCGGGAATGGACCGTGAACCTCGGGCAGCGCGACGCGCTCGAACGCATCGCGCACCTGCTCTGCGAACTCTATGTGCGCCTGTGGAGCGCGGGCCTCGCCACCGACGGACATTGCGCCTTTCCAGTGACGCAGAGCGACCTCGCAGATGCGACCGGGCTTTCCAAGGTGCATGTGAACCGCACGCTGCAGGAACTGCGCCAGGAAGGGCTCATCCGGCTTGCCAACCGCCAGCTGACCATTCTCGATCTCGACCGGCTGAAACGGCTCGCCGTCTTCGATCCCAATTACCTGCACCTCGATCGGGAAGGGGCGCATCTCGACGCGAACAACGAGTAGGGGAGTATCGGACCCTGGCGAAGGAGGAGACAGGCTGGCTCGGCGCCTCGACGGCGGCGGCGCGCATCCGGGAGGCGGAGTGGGCGGGGACGCCGCTCGGTCCGCCCGGCGGCTGGTCGTCCTCGCTGCGCTCCGCGCTCGCCGTCACGCTCGGGATCGGCTTTCCCGCCTTCCTCTGGTGGGGACCGCGATTCCTCGCCTTCCGCAACGACGCCGCCGGACGGCTGTTCGGCCTGGAGGGACTCGGGCAGCCGGGAGGGCCGCTCTGGGACGCGCTCGGCGGCTCGATCCGGGGCGCGGCGGGAAGCGGCGCGACCGTCGTGACGGCCGCGGCCGCGCAGGCGGATCTCGTCGTCTCCCTCAGCCGTCCCTGGCCGGCGAGGGGATCGGATGACGGGCCGGGCGTGCTCGCGGTGGCCCATCCCGAACACGCGCCGGAAGCGGAACTGCTGGCGGCGCGAAGCGAGATCGCCGCGCTCCAGTCGCGGCTCGACGAGGCGCGGCGGGCCAGCCGCGACACGCTCGCCATCATCCGCTCGATCGCCCGGCGCACCGGCGTGGGCGCGCGTTCGGCCGCTGATTACGCGGATCATCTCGACGGGCGCATCACCGCGCTGGCGCGCGTGCAGACCGCGCTCGCGCGCCATCCCGAGATGGGGGTCGATCTCGCGCTTCTGGCCGGGGACACGCTGATGGCGGCGGGCGCGCACGAGACGCGGGAATTCACCCTCGATGGGCCGGAGGTCCTGCTCAGGGGCAAGCACGCGGAGACGCTCGGCCTGGCCCTGCACGAGCTCACGACCAACGCGGTCAAGTTTGGCGCGCTGTCGCGCCGGGGCGGGCGGATCGCGATCGACTGGCGTGTGGACCGGAGCGACCCGGCGCGGCCGGTCCTGGCGTTGCACTGGACCGAGACCGGCGCCGCGCTGACCAACGGCGCCGGCCCCCCCGGCTTCGGCTCCGAGCTCTTCGAGCGGAGCATGAACTACGAGATGGACGCGGACGTGCGTTGGCGGCTGGGGCCCGAGGGGCTCGTCTGGAACATGCGCGCCCCGCTGCCCGAGGCGGGCGGCGAAGCCGGCGGGGCCTGACCGCTCCCCCTGTCGGGAAAAAGTCACCTTCGCGGGGAAGGCGCTCCCGGCGGAACATCCGGCCCGCTCGGCTGTTCCTCTGATCCGAGCTGGCAGAGGAGGAGCGAATTCGTGCGACGAACCCAAGCAAGGCCGATCCCCACCGCGGCGCGCGGTCTGGCCGCGCCCTCCGCCTTCGCGGTGGCGGGCCATCCGGTCCACGCGGCGCTGGTGCCCTTTCCCATCGTCTGCTTCTCGCTCGTCATCCTGACCGACCTCGCCTATTGGCGGACGGCCAATCTGATGTGGCAGAACTTCTCCTCCTGGCTTCTTTTCGCGGGCCTCGTCGGCGGGGTGCTCGCGGCGGTGGCGGGGGCGATCGACCTGCTGGCGCGCGCCACGCTGCGCCGCCACTCCGCCGCCTGGGCGCACGGGCTCGGCAATCTCGCGGTCCTGGTGCTCGCCTTCTTCAACAGCCTCGTCCACGCGGGCGACGGCTGGACCGCCGTGGTTCCCGTCGGATTGACGCTGTCGCTCGTGACCGGGGTCGTGATGATCTTCACCGTCTGGCTTGGCCGCGCGATGGTCTATCGCGCGGGGATCGGAGTGCGCATCCATGACTGAGCAATCCTTCCGCGCCCCTCCCCCCTTCCTCCGTCTCGCCTCGGCGGCGCTTCTGGTCTGCGCCGCGAGTCCCGCGCTCGCGCAGGAGGATTTCGACATCACGAGCCAGATCGGCCCCGATCCGGTCCTGCCCGATCCCGATCCCGGGCTGATCGCCGGGATGAAGGTCGCGGAGGTCGTGGGCTGGGCGGAAGGCGAGACGCCCGAGGTGGCGGAGGGCTTGACGGTAAGCGTTTATGCGAAGGATCTCGTCAATCCCCGCACGGTCTACACGCTGCCGAATGGCGACGTGCTCGTGGTCCAGTCGCGCGGTCCGACCGAGCCCGTCTCGCGCCCGAAGGACGTGATCCGGGGCGCGATCATGTCCTACGCCCACGGGCAGGGCGCCGGAGGGTCGGAGAAGGAGAGCAACCGGGTAACGCTCCTGCGCGACACCGACCGGGACGGCGTTGTGGACGAGCGCGCCGAGCTGCTGACCGGGCTCAACTCCCCCTTCGGCGTGGTCTGGACCGACGGCACGCTCTACGTCGCCGCGACCGATGCGATCCTCGCCTATCCCTATGAACTCGGCCAGACCGGGATCACCGAGGCGCCGAAGGTGCTGGCGCCGCTCCCGGGCGGGCCGATCGACCATCACTGGACCAAGGATCTGGCCCTGAGTCCCGACGGGACGAAGCTCTTCGCCTCGATCGGCTCCAATTCCAACGTCGGCGAGAACGGGCTCGAGGCGGAGAAGGGCCGGGCCGCGATCTGGGAGGTGGACCGCGCGAGCGGCGCCGCCCGGGTCTTCGCCTCGGGCCTGCGCAATCCCAACGGACTGACCTTCCATCCCGAGACTGGAGACCTCTGGGCGGTGGTGAACGAGCGCGACGAACTCGGGCCGAACCTCGTGCCCGACTACATGACCTCGGTGAAGGAGGGGGCGTTCTACGGCTGGCCCTGGAGCTACTACGGCCAGCATGTCGATCCGCGCGTCCATCCGCCCCGGCCGGACATGGTCGAGCAGGCCATCGCGCCCGACTACGCGCTGTCGAGCCATGTGGCGCCGCTCGGGATGACGTTCAGCTACGGCTCCGCCATGCCGGAGGAATTCGCGAGCGGCGCCTTCGTCGGCGAGCATGGCAGCTGGAACCGGACGGATTTCAATGGCTACAAGGTCGTCTATGTGCCCTTCGAGAACGGCCAGCCCTCCGGCAAGGCGCGCGACGTCGTAACCGGCTTCCTCGACGGGGACCAGACGCGCGGGCGGCCCGTGGGGGTGGCGATCGACGGGACTGGGGCGCTTCTCGTCGCCGACGACGCGGGCAATACGGTCTGGCGCGTCGCCGCGGCCGATGGCCGGATCATCGACGCGCCGGTCGGCACCGACCAGCACGCGGCGCGGGCGCGCACCGCCCCCGAGCCGCCGGCGACGGACGCGGGCACGCCCGCGCAGCTCCGGATCGCGCCGGCGACCGGGGAGCCGACGGAGCCCGCTCCGTGAGGACAGCCGGAAAGGCGGAAGCCGGCGCGCCCTTTCCACGCGCCGAATTCGACGGCACGCTGGGCCTCATGCGCGAGGGATACCGGTTCATCGGCCGCCGCTGCGACCGGGCGGGGCGGGACGGATTCCACACCCGCCTGATGCTGCGCGATGTCCTCTGCCTGCGCGGTGCCGAGGCCGTCGACCTTCTTTACGAGAGCCCGGATTTCACTCGCCGGGGTGCGATGCCGGGCTGGGTGCTGCGCCTGCTGCAGGACAAGGGCAGCGTGCAGCAGCTGGAGGGGGCCGAGCACCGGGCGCGGAAGGCGCTCTTCACGCGGCTTCTGATCGAGTCCGACGCGGATGCGACGCTGGCGCGTATCTTCGGCGCGGCGCTGCTGGAACGGATCGGGCGTGGCGGGCGCGTCAATGTGCTGCGCGACACGGTCGCGCCTCTCTCTCGCGCGGCCTGCGACTGGTGCGGCCTCGGGGCCGATTTCGCCGGGGATCGCGCTCTCGCGGCGGCGCTGTTCGAGATGAGCGACCGCGCGGGCTTCCCGGGGCCGGGAAGCTGGGCCGCGCTGGCCCGGCGGCGCCGCGTGGAAGCCCGGCTCGCGGCGGCGGTTCGCGAGTGGCGGCGCGCCGGTCCCCCGGAGGCGGCGAGCCCGCTCGCGGATTTCTGCCGCGCCACCGGGGAGCGTGGCCGGCCCCTGCCTCCCGAAACCGTCGCGGTGGAACTCCTCAACCTGCTCCGCCCGATCGTGGCGGTGGGACGCTATGTCGCCTTCGCCGCGCGCCTCCTGATCCTCCGGCCCGACTGGCGCGAACGGCTCCGCGCGGCGGAGGAGGCGGAGTTCGACCGCTTCGCCGAGGAGATCCGCCGGATCTCCCCCTTCTTTCCCTTCGTCGGGGCCATCTCTGAACGGCCGGTCCACTGGCGGGGCGAGACGCTGGACAAGGGCCAGTGGGTGATCGCCGATCTGCACGGGACCTGCCATGACGCGCGCCGCTTCCCCGATCCCGACGCGTTCCTGCCCGGGCGGCGCCTCGACTGGCGTCATCCCGCGCCCGGCTTCGTTCCGCAGGGCGCGGGAGATCCGGCGCGGACGCATCGCTGTCCGGGTGAGAAGGTGACGGTCGCGCTGATCGCGGAGGCGACGCGGATCCTCACCCGGGGGCCGGCCTGGACCGCGCCGGAGCAGGATCTCGGCATCGACCTCGCGCGGATCCCGGCGCGTCCGGCGAGCGGGGTCGAGCTCGATTTCGGCCCCGCGCGCGGCTGACCTCAGCCTTTCCCCGCCGCGCGGTAGATCGCCTCGATCGCCCGCGCGAGGTCGATGAGCCGGCGGCACGACGGGTCGAACCGCGCGCCCCGGCCGAGCGCCCGCGCCCAGGCGACCGCGGCGCGCCCGCCCCAGGCGTCCGGCGGGGAGGCGACCTCCTCGCTCGCTGTCCCCCGATGTAGCCGCGTTGCGAAGTCGTAGAACGAGCCGTCGCGATTCTCGATCACCGCCCCGCCCTCGGCTCCGAAGGCCTCGAACCGGATCACGGCGTCCTGTCCCGCGTGGAGCCGCCAGGAGCAGGCGAGGCGGAGCGCGCGGCCCCCCGCGAGCGAGAGCGTCGCGGTCACGTAATCCTCCGCTTTCCGGCTCAGCGCCTCGGCGTCGAGCCTGCGCCCCGCGCGCCAGGCCTGGGCCTCCACGTGCTCGAGCGCGGGAAAGTCGAGAAGCCAGAGCCCGAGATCGACGAGATGCACGCCGAGATCGGCGAGGCAGCCGCCGCCCGAGAGCGCGCGGTCGTAGAACCAGGGCTTGTCGGGTCCGTAGGCGTTGTGAAACACCGCGTCCATCGCGAAGACCTCGCCCAGCCGGCCCGCCCGGAGCGCCTCGCGTAGCGCCGCGACCGCGGCGGTATGGCGATAGGAGAGGTCGACGCCGAGCAGCCGGTCGGCGTTGCCCGCGGCCTCGACGACCGCCGTCGCCTCGCGCGCGTCGCGCCCGAGCGGCTTCTGGCAGAACACGGCGGCGCCCGCTTCGAGCGCGCGGATCGATTGCCCGGCATGGAGCGCGCTCGGCGTCGCGATCACGATCCCGTCGGGCTCCATCGCCAGCAGGCCGTCGAGCCCATCCGCCGCCCGCGCGCCGGGAGCGACGTCGGTGGCCTCGGCCAGCGCCTCCGGCACGGGATCGGCGAGGCCGACGATTTCCGCGGATCCGTCCTCCGCGACGGCGCGAAGCCGGTGGCGCCCGATCCAGCCGAGGCCGAGGAAGGCGAGCCGGGGCCGCCGCGCGACCGGCGCGCCAGCGGCGTCGAAGGGATGGGGGGTCAGTCGCATCGGACATAGGCCTTCACGAGCGCCCCCGGCCGATCGCGCTGCGCGTCGAGCGCGGCGTCGAGCCGGTCGAGCGGGAAAGCATCCGTGACGAGGGCGCGAGGATCGAGGAGCCCGTCCCGCGCGGCCTGGACCGCCTCGCGCAGGCCGCGCAGATAGACCTTCGGATCGCGCTCGTGAGCGTTGATCACGTCGATCCCGCGCCAGTTCCAGCTTTGCATGTCGACGCTCCTCGGCCCGTCCTGGTGGTAGCCGGCGATGACGAGCCGCCCGCCGGTCGCGACGAGGCCCGAGGCGAGGTCGAGCGCGGATTGGTTGCCGACGCATTCGATCGCGACGTCGCAGAAACGGTGTCCGGTCAGCCGCCCCACGGTCTCATGCGCCTCCGCGTCGAACCGCGCCACGTGTTCGGCGCCCATCTCGCGCGCGAGGCCGAGCGCCGCGTCGCGCCGGGAGACGCCAATCACGCGGGCGCCGGCGGCCGCGGCGAGCCGGGTCAGCGCCGCGCCGATGAAGCCGACGCCGACGACCGCGACCCAGTCGCCCGCCGTGATCCCGGCGCGGCGGAAGATGTTCATCGCGCAGGCGAAGGCCTCGCCCGGGAAGGGCATCCCGTCGAGTTCCGGCGGCAGCGGGACGACGGCCTCCGCCGCGACGAGCTGATGCGTCGCGAAACCGTTCTGGCCCAGCGTCGCCACGCGCTGTCCGAGCTCGAGGCCCGCCACGCCGGGGCCGAGCGCGGCGATCCGGCCCCAGGCCTCGTGCCCGAGCCCGCCGGGTTCGGTCGGAAACCGCATCCACTCCGGTCCCGACCAGGGGACGAGGTTCGAGGCGCAGACGCCGCAGCCTTCGAGGCGCACCAGAACCTCCCCGGGGCCGGGGCTCGGACAGGGCAGGGTCTCGATCCGCGCGCGTCCGGGCGCGTCGATCACCGCCGCGCGCATCTCTTCCGCCGCGACTTCCGCGGGGCGTTCCGCGATCTCGAATGCTTCCATATCGGGCCCTCCTGTTCCACCGCCGAACAGGACGCGCGGGGCATTGTTCCGCCCCTGCCGGGGGTTGATGAAGATGTCGTTGATATCATTGAAGAAGATGCGGGGGCGTGAAGTAGATCCACCAAGGGATTGGCGTGGATCGGGATTTTCTCCCGGCGGCTTCGGAACATTCCGCGCCACCGCCTGTTCGGCGCCTGTTCCGGCAAGGGAGGAAGGCGCATGTCGAAGCTGCTCGTCACCGGGGGCGCGGGGTTCATAGGAAGGCATCTCGCGGCCGAGCTCGTCGCACGCGGCCATGACGTGACCATCTACGACGCGCTGATCGAGCAGGTGCATGGCGAGGGCGCGGCGGACCTGCCGGAAGGGGTGGAATTCCTGCGGGGCGACATGCGCGACGCGGAGCGGCTCGGGCGCGCGCTCGCGGGCTGCGACGCGGTCGTCCATCTCGCGGCCGAGGTCGGCGTCGGCCAGTCGATGTACGAGATCACCCGCTATGTCGGCGCGAACGATCTCGGGACGGCGGTGCTGCTCGAGGCGATGATCGCCGCGCCGCCCCGACGGCTCGTGGTCGCCTCCTCGATGAGCGTCTATGGCGAGGGCGCCTATCGACGCGGCGACGGGTCGCGGGCGGGGGCCATTCGCCGCCGCGCGGCCGATGTGAAGGCCGGGCGTTGGGATCTGTCCGACGACGCCGGCGCGCCGCTCGCACCCATCCCGACGGACGAGGAGAAGCCGGTCGATCTCGCCTCGATCTACGCGCTGACCAAATACGCGCAGGAGCGGCAGGCGCTGATCTTCGGCGAGGCCTATGGGGTCGAGGTGGTGGCGCTGCGGCTCTTCAACGTCTTCGGCGCGGGTCAGGCGCTCTCGAATCCCTATACCGGAGTTCTTGCGAACTTCGCCTCGCGCATCGCCTCGGGCGCGGCGCCGACGATCTTCGAGGACGGGCGGCAGAAACGCGACTTCGTTCATGTGGAGGACGTCGCGCGCGCGTTCCGCCTCGCCTGCGAGACGCCCGGCATCGGCGGCGAGATCTTCAACATCGGCTCCGGCCAGGCCTACGAGATCGCCGAGGTCGCGCGGCTTCTGGCGCGGGAGATGGGGCGGGCGGATCTTCGGCCGGAGATTCTGGGCCGCGCGCGCTCCGGGGATATCCGCAACTGCTTCGCCGACATCTCGAAGGCGCGCGAAAGGCTCGGCTTCCGCCCGGAGCACAGGCTCGAGACCTCGCTCGGCCCGTTCGTCGACTGGGTCCGCGGCGAGACGGTCGTCGACCGGGGCGCGGAGATGCGGCGGCATCTGGAAGAGCGGAGGCTCGTTTCATGAGCGACTACGGTTTCGTCGAATGGTTCCGGCCGGGCGAGCACGCGCGCGTCGAAGCGGCGCTCGAAGGCATGGTCGCCGCCGGCGCGCGCCGGCTCCGCACCCATGTGAGCTGGGCGGAATACCACGCCGAGGGCGGCGAGGTCTGGTTCGACTGGCTGATCCCGACGATCGCCGCGCGGCTCGAACTGCTGCCCTGCGTCCACTACACGCCCCCGTCGTTGTCGCGCACCGGACGAACCTCCGGCGCGCCTCGCGAACTTCGCGCCTATGCCGATTTCATCGACCACGTCCTGACCCGCCACGGCGCGCATTTCAGCCATGTCGAGCTCTGGAACGAGCCGAACAACCTGCTCGACTGGGACTGGCGGGCCGATCCGGACTACGCGCTCTTCTGCGAGATGATCGGCGCGGCCGCCTACTGGGCGCGGAAGCGGGGCTGGAAACCGGTACTCGGCGGGCCGAGCCCGTTCGACCCGCTCTGGCTCAACCTGATGGGCGAGCGGGGCGTGTTGGCCGAGGTGGCGGCCGTGGGCTTCCACGGCTTCCCGGGAACCTGGGACAGCGAGGAGGCGAGCTGGCACGGCTGGGACATGCATCTGGGCGAGATGCGTGCCGTGCTCGGCCGCTGGAACCCGGAGGCCGAGGTCTGGATCACCGAGACCGGCTATTCGACCTGGCGCAACGACCAGATGGAGCAGGTGCGCCGCTTCGCCCGCGTGCTCGGGGCCGGCGCGGACCGGGTCTACTGGTACGCCTGGCGCGACCTGCCGGGCGACGTCGCCGCGCAGGAGGGACTCTGGTTCGATCCCCGGCACTACCACCTCGGCGCCGTCGACGCGGAAAACCAGCCGAAGCTTCTGGCGCGGCTCCTGCGCGCGGGGGGCGCGGACAAGGTGCGCGAGATGACGCGGCTCGCCGCGCCCGCGACACGCCGGGCGCGGCGCCCGGTGCTGATCACCGGCGGGGCGGGCTTCATCGGCTCCAATCTCGCCGAAAGCTTCCTCCGCGAGGGACGCGACGTGATGGTGCTCGACAATCTCTCGCGCCTGGGCGTCGAGGAAAACCTCGCCTGGCTCGCGGAACGTCATGGACCGCGCCTCCGGCCCGTGCTGGCGGACCTGCGCGACGAGCAGGCGCTGCGCGACGCGGCCTGCGACGCGGAGGCGGTGATCCATCTCGCCGCCCAGACCGCCGTCACCACCAGCCTCGTCCGTCCGATCGACGATTTCGAGGTGAACGCGCGCGGAACGATCAACCTGCTGGAGGCGATCCGCGCGACCGGGCGCCGCGTCCCGGTGATCCTCGCCAGCACCAACAAGGTCTATGGCGGGCTGGAGGATGTCGAACTGGTCCGGATCGGAGAAACCCATGTTCCGGCGGACCCGCGGCTCAGGGCGCGGGGCGTCGGGGAGGACCGGCCGATCGCCTTCCGCACCCCCTATGGTTGTTCCAAGGGCGTCGCGGACCAGTACGTGCTCGATTACGCGAAAAGCTTCGACCTTCCGACGGCGGTGCTCCGGATGAGCTGCGTCTACGGACAGCGCCAGTTCGGGACCGAGGATCAGGGCTGGGTCGCGCATTTCCTGATCCGCGCGCTCCGGGGCGAGCCGATCACCCTTTTCGGCGACGGCTGCCAGGTGCGCGACATCCTGCACGTGGACGACGCCGCGCGCGCCTATCGCGCGGTGCTCGACCGGATCGACGCGCTGTCGGGGCGCGCGTTCAACCTCGGCGGCGGCCCGGCCAACGCCGTCAGCCTCGTCGAGGTTCTGGCCGAGATCGAACGGCTGGTCGGCGCGCCCGCAGTGCTCGCGCGGGAAGGCTGGCGGAGCGGGGATCAGCTCTGGTTCGTCGCCGACACCGGGCTGCTCGCGGCGGAGACGGGCTGGCGGGCCGAGATCGGCTGGCGCGACGGGCTGGCGCGGCTGGCGGCATGGTTCGGCGCGGCGGCGGACGAGCCGGCGAGGCTCCGGGCATGAGCGCCCGGGCGCGGCAACCGCGGGTCCTGATGACGCTCGACGCGGTCGGCGGCGTCTGGACCTACGCGCTGACCCTGGCGCGCGCGCTGGTGGCGCGCGGGAGCGACGTCGCCTTCCTCGGTTTCGGCCCGCGACCGGGACCGGAGCGCGCGCGGGAAGCGCGCTGGCTCGGACAGCTCGACTGGAGCGACGCGCCGCTCGACTGGCAGGCGACGGATCCCGACCGGCTCGCCGCCGTCGGCCCGGCGATCCGGACCGCGCTGCGCCGGTATCGCGCCGATCTGGCGCTTCTGGCCGCGCCTTCCCAGGCGGTCGGCGTGAATGCCGACGCGCCCCTCGTGTCCGTGGCCCATTCCTGCCTCGCGACCTGGTTCCGGGCGGTGCGGGATACGGAGGTTCCGCGCGAGATCGCCTGGAAGGCGGAGGCGACGCGGGCGGGGCTGCGCGCCTGCGCCGCGGTGGTCGCGCCGACCGCGGCCCATGCCGCCCTGCTTCGCCGTTGCTATCCCGGCACGCCCGAGCCGGCGGTGATCTGGAACGGCGCGGCGCCCCGGATCCCGTGCGAGGCGGCGGGCCGCGACACCGCCCCGGTCGCCGTCGCCCGCTGGTGGGACCCCGGCAAGGGCGGCGTGATCCTCGACGCCGCGGCCGCGCGGATGCGCGCGCCGGCCCGTCTGATCGGTCCCTGCGAAGTGCCGGGCGAATACCCGTTCCGGCCGCGGCACACCGAGGCGATCGGCCCGCTGCCGCATGAGGCGGCGCTGGCGATGGTCGCGCGCGCGCCCTTTCTCATCGCCCCCTCGCTCTACGAGCCCTTCGGACTCGCGGTGGCCGAGGCGGCGTCAATGGGCGTTCCGCTCCTTCTCGCCGACATCCCGACCTTCCGCGAGCTCTGGGGCGGCGCGGCGCTCTTCTACCCGGCGCGGGATCCGGAGGCGCTGGCGCGGGCCGCCGACGAGCTTGCCGGAGACGCGGCGCAGCGCCTGCGGCTCGGCGCCGCGGCGCGCGCCCGGGCGGAACGCTACCGGCCCGCGCGGCAGGCCGAGTCTATGCTCGCCCTGTTCGAGGGCCTCCGCGACGCCCGCCTGCCCGTCACAGCCGAGGTCTGACATGCGATTCCTGTTCTACATCCACTCCCTCGTCTCGTGCTGGAACCACGGCAACGCCCATTTCCTGCGTGGCGTGATGCGCGAGCTTGGCCGCGCGGGCCATGACGCGTCCGCCCTCGCCCCGGCGGGGGGCTGGAGCGTCGCGAACCTGATCGCGGAGCAGGGGGCGCGCGCGCCGGAGGATTTCCACGCCGCCTTTCCGACACTGCGAAGCCGCGATTACGACGAGGAGTTCGACCACGAGGCGGCGCTGGACGGCGCGGACGTGGTGATCGTCCACGAATGGACCGATCCCGCTCTCGTCGCCCGGATCGGGCGGGCGCGGCGCCGGGGCGGGAGCTTCCTGCTCCTCTTCCACGACACCCACCACCGCGCGGTGAGCGCGCGCGGCGAGATCGCGGCGCTCGACCTCTCCGGCTACGACGCGGTTCTCGCCTTCGGCGAGACGCTCAGGGAGCGCTACCTCGCGGCCGGATGGGGCCGCCGGGTCTTCACCTGGCACGAGGCGGCCGATACCGCGCTCTTCCACCCGCCCGAGACGCCGCCGGAGGGGCCGCTTCGGGATCTGGTCTGGATCGGCAACTGGGGCGATGGCGAGCGGTCGCGGGAACTCGTCGAATTCCTGGTGGAGCCGGTCGCGCGTCTGGGTCTGAGCGCCACGGTGCACGGCGTGCGATACCCGGACGACGCCCTCGAACGGCTCGGCCAGGCCGGCGTCGACTATCGCGGCTGGCTTGCCAACGCCCGTGCGCCGGAGGTCTTCGCGCGGCATCTCATGACGGTCCACGTGCCGCGCCGCCCCTATGTGGAGGCGCTGCCCGGCATTCCCACGATCCGCCCCTTCGAGGCGCTCGCCTGCGGCATCCCGCTCGTCTGCGCGCCCTGGGAGGATGCCGAGGGGCTGTTCCGCCCCGGGCGGGACTATCTCGTCGCCCGCGACGGGGCGGAGATGACGCGGATGCTCGCCGCGCTTCGCGACGACGCGGGCATGCGCGCGGAACTTGCCCGCGCGGGGCTGGAGACGATCCGCGCCCGGCACACCTGCGCGCATCGGGTGGAGGAACTGCTCGCCATCATCGGCGGGATCGATCCGGGACGGGCGGGACAGACAACGGGAGAGCTGGTCGGATGAGTCGTGTCGCCTTCTACGGATCGAGCCTTCTCTCCTCCTACTGGAACGGCGCGGCGACCTATTATCGCGGGCTCCTGCGCGCGCTCGCCGCGCTCGGCCACGACATCACCTTCTACGAGCCGGACGCCTATGATCGCGGCGCGCACCGCGACATCGCGCCACCCGGATGGGCGCGGGTCGTGGTGTGGGAGGCCTCCCCGAGGGGCCTCGCCGCCGCGGCCGCGCAGGCCTCCGAGGCCGACGTGGTGATCCAGGCGAGCGGCGTCGGCTACGAGGACGAGGATCTGCTCCACGCGGTGATGGCGGCGGCGCGGCCCGGGGCGCTCCGGATCTTCTGGGACGTCGACGCGCCGGCGACGCTCGCCCTGCTGCGCGCGGAGCCGGACCACCCGCTGCGGCGCATGCTGCCCGATCTCGACATGGTGCTGACCTATGGCGGGGGCGCGCCGGTGATGGCCGCCTATCGCGCGCTCGGCGCCCGTGCCTGCCGGCCGATCTACAACGCCCTCGATCCCGACACGCATCGCCCGGCGCCGGCGGAGGCGCGTTTCGCCGCCGATCTCTCCTTTCTCGGCAACCGGCTGCCCGATCGCGAGACGCGCGTCGGGGAATTCCTGGTCCGTCCCGCGCTCCTCCGACCGGACCAGCGGTTCCTGCTCGCCGGCTCCGGCTGGGGCGGCGCGGCCTTTCCCGGGAACCTCCGCGTCCACGGCCATCTCGGCACCGCCGACCACAACACGTTCAATGCCAGCGCGCGGATGGTGCTCAACATCGCCCGCGACAGCATGGCCGCCACCGGCTTCTCCCCCGCGACGCGGGTCTTCGAGGCCGCCGGCGCGGGCGCCTGCCTCGTCACCGACGCGTGGGAGGGGATCGGGATGTTCCTCGAACCGGGGCGGGAGATCCTCGTCGCCCGCGACGGCGCCGACGTGGCGGAGGCGCTGACTTCCGTCGGCGCCGAGGACTGCCGCCGGATCGGCGCGCGCGCCCGCGCCCGCCTGCTCGCCGAGCATACCTACGCGCATCGCGCGGAGGAGGTGGACGGGATCCTGCGCCGGCTTTCCCCGGGCACCGGACATCCGATGGAGGCGACGCTGTGAAACGGGGGCTCGACATCGTCTTCCTCGGCCTCTCGCTCTCCTCCTCCTGGGGCAACGGCCATGCGACGACCTATCGCGCGCTGCTGCGCGGCCTCGCGAAGGCGGGCCACGAGGCGCTGTTCCTCGAGCGCGACATGCCCTGGTACGCGACCCGCCGCGATCTGCCGGCGCCGGATTTCTGCGAATTCGAGCTCTACGACGATCCCGCCGAGGTCGTGGCGCGGCACGCGGCGCGGATCCGCTCCGCCGACGCGGTCATCGTCGGCTCCTATGTGCCCGACGGGGCGGAGATGATCGACCGGCTCGCCGCGCTCGGCCCGCGCCGGCTCTGCTTCTACGACATCGACACGCCCGTGACGCTCGCGGAGCTTGCGCGGGGCGAGCGGCGCTATCTGACGCCGCAGCAGATGCGCGCATTCGATCTCTACCTGTCCTTCTCCGGCGGGGCGGTGCTCGACCTGCTCGCCGCGCGCCACGGGGTGCGCCGGCCGCGGGCGCTCTACTGTTCGGTGGACGCCGAACGCTACCGCCCCCCGGCGAAGCGGGTGGTCCGCTGGGATCTCGGCTATCTCGGGACCTACAGCCCCGACCGCCAGCCCGGACTGGAACGGCTGCTCCTCGAGCCGGCGCGGCGGCTGCCCGAACGCCGCTTCGTGGTCGCGGGGGCCCAGTTCCCGCCGGAGATCGACTGGCCGGCCAATGTCGAGCGGATCGAGCATGTTCCGCCCGCGGAACATCCGACCTTCTACGGCGCGCAGCGTTTCACCCTCAACCTGACGCGCGCGGCGATGCGCGCGGCCGGCTGGTCCCCGAGCGTCCGGCTGTTCGAGGCCGGCGCCTGCGGCACCCCGGTCATCTCGGACTGCTGGCCCGGCCTCGGCGACTTCTTCCCCGACGGCTCCGCGATCATCCGCGCGGAGAGTCCGGAGGATGTCGTACGCGCGCTGGAGCGGATCGGCCCGGAACGGTGCCGGGCGATCGGCGGGGCCGCGCGCGCGATCGTCACGGCCCGCGACACCGGCCTCGCCCGCGCCCGTGATCTCGCGGAGACGATCCGCGCCACGCCGCCGCGCGCCGAGCAGCCTCATGAAGCCGAACTCGCCTCGGAAGGAGCCAGATCATGATCGAACGTGGCATGCGCCAGACGATCCTCGTCGCCGGCGGGGCCGGTTTCGTGGGATCGCATCTCTGCGAGAAACTGCTGTTGGAGGGGCATCGCGTGCTCTGTCTCGACAGCCTGCTCACCGGGACCATGGCCAATGTCGCGCCGCTCGTCGGGCATCCGGACTTCCAGTTCATCCGCCAGGACGTAAGCAAGCCCTTTCACGTCGCCGAGGAGATCACGCGGGTCTACAACCTCGCCTGCGCGGCTTCGCCGCCGCTCTATCAGGCGGATCCGGTGCATACGATGATGACGAATGTCGTCGGCACCGAGGCGCTGCTGAGACTCGCCGCCATGAAGGGCGCGCGGCTCCTGCAGGCCTCGACGAGCGAGGTCTACGGTGATCCGGAGTGTCATCCGCAGGACGAGGCCTATTTCGGCCATGTGAACTGCACGGGCGTGCGCGCCTGCTACGACGAGGGCAAGCGCGCGGCGGAGACGCTCTGCTTCGACTATCGCCGGGCGGGGCGGGCGGATGTGCGCGTCGCGCGCATCTTCAACACCTATGGGCCGCGCATGCGGCCCGACGACGGCCGGATCGTCTCCAACATGATCGTCCAGGCGCTCGCGGGCGCCGAGATGACGGTCTATGGCGACGGAACGCAGACCCGCTCCTTCTGCTTCGTCTCCGATCTCGTGGAAGGCCTCGTCGCGCTGATGGAGGTGGAGCCGGCGCCGGAGACGCCGGTGAACCTCGGCAATCCGGAGGAATTCACCATCAACGAGATCGCGCGCATCATCCATGCCGCGCTGCCGGGCAGGTCGCGGATCGTCCATCTGGACGGGCTGGAGGATGATCCGCGGCGGCGGCGGCCCGACATCGCCCGCGCGCGCGAACTGCTCGGCTGGGTCCCGCGCGTGATGCTGGCGGAGGGTATGCCCCGGACGATCCGCTGGTTCGCGGAGGAAGCGGCCCCTGGCGCGGCCCCGGACCGTCTCGCCGCCGGGCGCGGGGCATGAGCGCGCGCGCGCCGGGGCTGGCCGCGCGGATCGCCGAACTCGGGCCGTGGTTCCACAACCTGCGCCTCGACGGGGTCGAGACCGCGCCGGACCATTTCCTCGGAGACTATCCGGCCTTCAAGTGGCAGCGCTTCCGCCACGTCGTGCCGGAGGATCTCTCGGGCGCGAGCGTCCTCGACATCGGCTGCAACGCCGGGTTCTACGCGCTCGAGATGGCACGGCGCGGGGCGGGGCGGGTGCTCGGGATCGACAGCGATCCGCGCTATCTCGCGCAGGCCCGGCTCGCCGCCGAGGTGGAGGGAGCGGCGATCGAATTCCGGCGCATGTCCGTGTACGAGGTGCCGGAGCTCGGCGAGCGGTTCGACCTCGTGCTGTTCATGGGGGTGTTCTATCACCTGCGCCACCCGCTGCTGGCGCTCGACCTGATCCGCGAGCACGCGGCGGGCGACCGGATGCTGTTCCAGTCGATGCTGCGCGGCGCGCCTTCCGTCACGCCGGCCGCGGGCGATTACGGTTTCGACGAGCATGCGCCCTTCGCCGATCCCGGCTTTCCGACGCTCTGGTTCATCGAGGAGCGCTACGCGGGGGATCCGACCAACTGGTTCATTCCCAATCGCGCCGCCGCCGAGGCGATGCTGAGGAGCGCCGGCTTCTCGATCCTCGAGCAGGCCGAGGAGGAGGTCTATCTCTGCGAAGTGGCGCCACGCGCCTGATGTGCCCGCCCATCCGCCGGACAGGAAGCGCCCGCGCGTCAGCCGCGCGGGCGCTCCAAGCGTGTCAGGGCAGCCGCCCCGGGTCCATGTCCTCGGGCACGGTCACGGGGTCGTTCGTGTGGCCGCCGCCGGCCTGCGCGCCGCTGGCCGGCCCGCCGGCTTCCTCGGCCTGGAGCTCCAGCACCGCGCGGAGCCAGTGGTCGAGATCGGCGCCTTCCGGCCGTCCCTCCTCCTCCCAGATCGCATAGGCGCGCGACCGGACGCGGTCTTCGAGTTCCTGATCCATTCTTCCCTCCTGGCGTGATGCGCGCCGCCTAACCGGAGAACGGGCCGGTTGTTCCGGCGCCGCGCCGAAAATCGGCCTTCCGGGGGAGAGCTACCTCTCCTCCGGGGCCGTCTCGATCTGCCGCGCGAAGCGGCCGCCCTCGGGTGTCTGATCGACGTCGCGGGCGGTGGGGGGTTTCGCCTCGGGCACCATGCCGGGCGCCGCCGGGGCGAAGCCCGGCTGCACCGGGCGCGGCGCGTCGGCCCCGACGCTGCGCT
This sequence comes from Amaricoccus solimangrovi, assembly GCF_006385685.1. Classification (GTDB taxonomy): domain Bacteria; phylum Pseudomonadota; class Alphaproteobacteria; order Rhodobacterales; family Rhodobacteraceae; genus Amaricoccus; species Amaricoccus solimangrovi. The sequence goes on from NZ_VFRP01000006.1 coordinate 65,467, forward strand.
CGACGCGTCCACCCGCTTCGCGCAGGAGCGTGACGGCCGTCGCGCGTCTCCCGTCGTCCGGCTCGTCCAGGATCAGGACGTATTCATCCCCATCCGCCCCGACCCGGGCGTCGCAACCCCCGAGCCGCTCACGCAGCACGCGCTCGGCCGCGCCGGCGGCGGCCCGTTCCGGAAAATATGCGAGCAATTGACTGACCATGATCGCCTTCCCTTCGAAGCTCATGGTCCCCGAACCGTCAGATCCCCCGCCTGTTCCCTTGCCTCGCGGCTTCGCGGACATACGCCGATCTCATTACGGAACCGACCTTCGAACGAGGCGTTCCCCTCCGAGACCCCGACGGCCGGAGGAAAACCGTGCGAGACACCGCGCAGACCTTGCGGAGAGACGATTCGCTGCATGGTTCCATCGTCGAGCTGATCCCGGCGCTGCGCGCCTTCGCCCGATCGCTCGCCCGCGATCCGACCGAGGCGGACGATCTCGTGCAGGAAACGCTGATGAAGGCGATCGCGAACACCGACAAGTTCCAGCCCGGCACGCGGCTCAGGTCATGGCTCTTCACGATCATGCGCAACAGTTTCTCGACGCGCTGCGTGAAGGCCAACCGGGAGCGCCCGGGCGGGGCCGACTGCGTCTCCGCGCTGCCCTGGACGGAGGCGACGCAGCACTGGTCCTCGGAACTGCGCGAGGTGATGACGGCGATCCGGACTTTGCCCCGCGCTCAGCGCGAGGTGCTGGTTCTGGTCGCGATGCTCGGCATCGAATACGACGAGGCGGCGCGGATCTGCGACTGCCCGATCGGCACGATCAAGAGCCGCCTCAACCGCGCCCGCGAGCAGCTTCGGCTGGCGCTTGAGCCTCCGGCGGGCAATCGCGGCCCGCGTTCCTGAGTCTGGCCTCCAGCTCGGCCGCGGCGGCGAGCAGGCGCTCCGGGACGGGATCGGCTTCCATCTCCATCCGCGCGCGCGCCAGCGCGGCGTCCACCGCGTCCCCGGACTCGCTCCGCTGATCTTCCGGCCACTGATCTTCTGGCAGAGACATCGTTCTGACTAACCTATGTTACTCTAGGAGAGCATGGTCACCTCCGGCTCCGAAATCAAGCCGGGCCTGCCCCCTCCCATCGATACATTCGCGCCGCGGGCTCTTCGGCGGACGCCCGGTGAGATCCCTTGGGAACATAGCACCCGCGACCTGGTTTCGGCGCGGCGCTCGCCGCCGCCGCCCAGGCGGTGGAGCATCACGAGATCACGCGCTACGGCAGGCGGAGAAGACGGCCGATTCGGATCTCACCGCGATCGTGGAGGAGCGGGTGAACCAGGCGGCGAAAGTCTGATCCGGAAAAGCTTCCCGGGCGGAACGGTCCCGCCCGGGAAGGCGCGGCGGCTCAGTAGCCGCCGATGATGGGCAGGATCTCGCCCGTGATGTAGCTCGAGCACTGCGGCGAGGCGAGGAACACGTAGGCGGGCGCGATCTCCTCGGGCTGCGCCGGGCGCTTCATCTTCGACCCCTCTCCGAAATGCGCGACGCCCTCCGCCTGCTTGTCCGACGGGTTGAGCGGGGTCCAGACCGGCCCGGGGGCGACGCAGTTCACCCGGATTCCCCGCGGCAGCAGGTTCCCCGAGAGCGAACGGGTGAAGGCGTGGATGCCGCCCTTCGTCATCGAATAGTCGACGAGGTTCTTCGATCCCTCGATCCCCGTGACCGACCCGGTGTTCACGATGGCCGAGCCCGGCTCCATCCGCGGCACCGCGGCTTGGGCCATGTGGAAATAGCCCTCGAGATTGGTGCGAAGGGTCAGGTCGAAATGCTCGGGCGAGAGGTCCATGAAGTCCTTGGTATGGACCTGGAAGGCCGCGTTGTTGACGAGCACGTCGAGCCGTCCGAGCGCGCGCACCGTCTCCTCGACCGCGCCTTGGCAGAAGTCGCGGTCGCGCACGTCGCCCCGGAGCACGATCGCGCGCCGTCCCTCGGCGGCGACGGCGGCGCGGGTCTCCTCCGCGTCGGTGTCCTCGGCGAGGTGGGCGATGGCGATGTCCGCGCCCTCCCGCGCGAAGAGCACCGCGACCGCGCGGCCGATGCCGGAATCGGCGCCGGTGATCAGCGCGACCTTGCCCTCGAGCTTGCCGGAGCCCTTCCAGAAGGGCGCGTCGTACATCGGCGCGGGATCGAGCTTGGCCTCCGCGCCGGGCTTCGCCTGATGCTGCTCGGGGAAGGGGGGCACCGGATATTCCCGCGCGCCGAGCTGCGCCGCGCCGCTCTTCCCGCGCTCGGCGCTCTCGTCGTCGCGGCGGACTTCCTTCTGGATGCCGCGCTGCGCGTCCACGACCGCGCGGGTGTCGCCCACCTCCGCCTCGGTTCTTGGCGCTTCGCGGACCTGATCCTGATCGTTCATGCTCTCGAACTCCTCGTCTCGACGCGTCCGGGATCGGGCGCGCCCACGCATGGGGTCCGAAGCCGCGGCCGGGCGATTTGTTCCGTCGCGGCTCAGGGCTTGGCTGGTTCCGGCGGAGCCTGCGAGAACCAGGCCGCCAGCATGTCGATCTCCTCGTCCTCCAGTCCCGCCGCCGCCCGGGCCATCACGTTGGCATAGGGGCCGCCGCCCCGCTCGCCATCGCGGAAAAGGCGGAGCTGGGCCGCGAGATAGGCCGCGGGCTGGCCGCCGAGCCTGGGGACGGAGGGGTTCTTCCGCGGCTCGCCGTGGCAGGAGAGGCAGGCGGGCACGCCATGCTCCGGACGGCCGACCCGGGCGATGGCGGGCGCGGGCGTGGCCGGCGCGGGGTCCGCCCCTCCGTCCGTGGCCGGCAGCCGGGCGACATGCCGGGCGATCTCCGCCAGCGTCTCCGACGGCACGCCGTTCACCGCCTGCGCCATGATGCCGCTCTCCCGCCCGCCTTGGGCGTAGGCGGCGAGGCTCTGGCGCAGATAGGTCTCGGACTGGCCGGCGAGCCGGGGCACGCGCGGCCCGCCGCCGCGGCCCTCGGGTCCGTGGCAGCCGGAACAGCCGGCCGGAAGCGTCCCCTCGGGCGCGGTGACAAGCCCGGCGTAATCCTCCGGCGAGAGATCGGGCAGCGCGCGCAGGAAGGCGACCATCATCAGCCCCTCGTCGTCGCGCGCCTGGGCGGGCCAGGCGGGCATGCCGGTGAAGCGGACGCCGTGCATGACGATGCGATGGAGCTCCGCGTCGCTCCAGCTGCCGACCCGCCCGACGAGGTCCGGCGGCTTCGGCAGCATCCCGAGCACCTGCGGAGGGCGGGGCTTGCCCGGGGCGCCGTGGCAGGGCGCGCAGCCCCGGTCGTAATGGCCGGCGGCGGGGCGGAGCGCGTCGTCCGGCGGGGCCGGCACCGGATCGAGGAGCGCGGCGGTCCGGACCGAGGAGCGCATCGTGAAATGCAGGAACCAGTCGGTGACCGCCCAGTGCCCGGAAGCGGCGCCGACCCCGATGACGCCGAGCCAGGCGAGAAGCAGCGCGGCCGGTGGCGCCACGAGAAGGGCGTAGAGAAGGTGGCGCGCGCGGATCCTCATCGGCCGGGCTCGAGCATTCGGGTCATGAGCGCCAGACCACCGGCGAGATAGGCGAGGGCGCCGACGGCGAGCATGACCGTGCCGCCGAAATTCTGGTCCGCGCCGGGGCCGAGCGTCAGGCCGAGGCAGGTCACGGAGGCCGTGCCGTAGAGCGGCCGGGGCGCGAGGGCGAGCAGCGCGCCGAGCAGCGTCATGTGCATCGAGGTGAAGAGCAGCCCGACGGCGCCCGCGAGGCCTCCGGCCCGGAGGCAGGCGTGCCAGAGCAGGAAGCCCGCCGCGAGGAAGCTCGCCTGTTCCGCGACGGTGGCGGGAAGCGAGGTCTCGGCGGCGGCGCGCAGCGCCGGGGCGTGCCAGCCCCAGACCAGCAGGAATTCGACCACGGTGGCGACCCCCGGACCGAGCAGCGCCGGCATCCCGGGCAGTCCGAGCGCGAGCAGCGGCGCGGTGAGGGCGACGACGCCCATATGTGCGATCATGTGCGCCGCGAAGGAGGCGCGGTCGGTCCCGAGCAGCGGGCCGCCCCAGATCAGCGCGAGCACGGCGAGCCCGGCGATGAGGAACGCGGACCTCATGGCCGGCAATCCGCCAGGAAGACCGCCGGCAGCGCCTCGAAGACGACGGCGGCGAAGCTGAGGCCGCAGAGAAGCAGCGTCGCGAAACCCTGGAAGAGCAGGCGCTCCTTACGCGTGGGCTCGTCGTGGGGCGGATCGCCCGAGCCGAAGCCCCATTGCCGCCAGGCGAGCATCCCTGCCACGACGATCCCGCCGAGCGCCACCGCCGTCGCCCCCGCGACGCCGAGGCGCACGAGCGCGAGGTCGATCCCGCGCGCGCAGGCGAAGGCGGCGGCGACGTAGCAGAGCAGGAAATGCGCGGCCCAGATCACCGGCGCGGTGAAGAGGGTCCAGAGGCTCTCGATTTCGCGGGGGAGGAGGTGGAACATCGCGCGGCCCTCAGAGCGCCAGGGGAAAGAGGCCGACGACCGCGAAGGCGACGATCGCGGTGGCGGCGAGGAAGTGGAAATAGAGCGTCGTGTTGCGCAGATCGGCGTCGTGGGCGGGGGTGAGCCGCCCCGCGACGCCGCGCGCCACGCAGTAGATCTGCATCACCAGCCCGACGGCGACATGCGCCACGGTCCAGATCACGATCACCCAGACGGTGGCGGGATAGACATGCGCGGTCGGATCGAGCCCCGCGGCCCAGGGGCCCGCGAGCCCCGCCGCCGCGCCGCAGAGGGAGAACGCGGCGCCCGCGATCAGCGCCAGCCGGGCCAGCCCGGGCGCGCCCCCGCGGTTCCAGGACCGGGCCGCGACCGTCGCCGCCCAGGCGAGCAGGACGAGCGCGGTCGCGAGCATCGGCCAGAGCGGTCCCGGCCCCTCGTGTCCGGCGGCGAGGTCGGGCGTGATCGTCCAGTAGAAGAAATAGCCGAAGACGAGGCTTGCGAAGGCGGTCGCATCGCCCGTCATCGTGATGAACATCCCCCACCAGCCGACTGCGCTCTGGCCGGAGACGTAGAGGGGCAGCGTCTCCCCGCGCCCGATCGGCTTCGCGGGCTTCTCCGGGATCTCGGCGGTGCCGGTCCAGATCCAGGTGAGAAGCGGGATCGGGAAGAGGACGGCGAAGACGAGCGTGGTCAGCCACCAGTGGAAGGTGAGCGCGATGAAGACGCCGCCGAGCGTGATCGCCGAGGCGAGCGGAAGCCAGGACGGTCCTGCGACGCGCAGCACCTGCTCGGGCGCGGCGTCGAGCACCGAGGTGATGAGCGCCTCCCGCCGGCCCTCCTCGGCGTCGGGCAGGTAGCCATTGCCCGCCCGCAGTTCCGCGACGAGATCGGGCTGTTCCCAGACGGGGTAGCGGCTCTCGATGCGCGGGATCGAGCGCAGGCCCCAGGTCTCGTCCGCCTGCGCCGCCCATTCGAGCGTGCCCGCGTTCCACGGATTGTCCGGCGCCACCGCGCCCCGCTTCGGGCGCAGCACGTCGAAGACCACGACCAGAACCCCCGCCGCGAAGATGGCGGCGCCGATCGATGAGAGGAGGTTGACGAGGCCGAGGCCCGCCTCCGCCGGATAGACGAAGACGCGCCTCGGCATCCCCCAGAGCCCCGCCAGATGCATCGGGAAGAAGGCGAGGTTGAAGCCCGCGAACATGGTCCAGAAGGCGATCCGCCCCACGCGGTCCGAGAGCATCCGCCCGCTGACGAGCGGCCACCAGTAGTAGATCCCGGCGACGACGGGAAAGAGCATGCCCCCGGCGAGCACGTAGTGCAGATGCGCGACGACGAAATAGGTGTCGTGCGCCTGCCAGTCGAAGGGGGCGAGCGCGACCATGACGCCCGTCAGCCCGCCGATGACGAAGATCGCCACGCCGCCGGTGCCGAAGAGCATCGGCGTCGAGCGCGTGACCCGGCCCGCGAGCATCGTCGCGAGAAAGACGAAGATCTGCACACCGGTCGGGATCGCGACCGCCTCCGAGGCGGCGGAGAAGAAGGCGAGCGAGATCTGCGGCAGCCCCGTCGCGAACATGTGGTGGACCCAGAGGCCGAAGCTCAGGAACCCGGTGCCGACGGCGGCGAGCACGATCCAGGAATAGCCGACGATCGGCCGGCCCGAGAAGGTCGGCACGATCATCGCGAGGATCGCGATCGAGGGCAGGAAGATGATGTAGACCTCCGGATGGCCGAAGATCCAGAAGAGGTGCTGCCAGAGCAGCGGATCCCCGCCCCGCTCCGCGTCGAAGAACGGCCAGTCGAACATCCGCTGCATCTCGAAGAGCAGGTCGCCCGCGATCAGCGGCGGAAAGGCGAAGAGGATCATGCCGGCGACGATCAGGAGGTACCAGGCGAAGAGCGGCATCAGGTTGATCCGCATCCCCGGCGCCCGGCATTTCATCACGCCGACGATGATCTCGACCGCGGCCGCGATCGAGGCGACCTCGATGAAGGAGAGGCCGAGCAGCCAGATGTCGGCGCCGATGCCGGTGAATTCCTCGTCGGTGGCGAGGGGCGGATACATGAACCAGCCCGCCGAGGGCGCCGCGCCGAAGAAGATCGAGCCGCAGACGAAGATCCCGCCGAGAAAGAAGCTCCAGAAGCCGAAGGCGCCGAGCCGGGGGAAGGGCATCTCGCGCGCGCCGAGCATGGCGGGCAGCAGATAGATCGCAACCGCCTCGAAGATCGGCACCGCGAAGAGGAACATCATCACCGTGCCATGCAGGGTGAAGGTCTGATTGTAGAGATCGGCGGAGACGAGGTCGTTCTCCGGCACGGCGAGCTGGGCGCGCACGAGAAGCGCGAGGCAGCCCGCGAAGAGCATGAAGACGAAGGCGGTGCCGCCGTACCAGACCCCCACCTCGGTATTGTTGACGGCGGACAGATAGCGCCAGCCCTTCGGCGTGGCCCAGACGGTCCGCAGCCGCTTCTCCTCGGCCGCGCGGCGTTCCGCGTCGGATGGGGCGGTCATCGCAATCCTCCGAGCCAGGCGGCGATCGCCGCGCGTCGCGTGTCGGGGAGCATGTCATAGGCCGGCATCAGCGCGCCGGGCTTGACCGCGGCGGGATCGGCGATGAAGCGCGCGATCGCCGCCTCGGAGAGGGGCAGGGTATCCGCGCCGAGGCTCCGCCGCGCGCCGAGATGGGAGAGATCGGGGCCGACGCGCCCGTCCGCCTCCGTCCCCCGGACCGTGTGGCAGGCGCCGCAGCCCTCCGCGACGAAAGCATCGCGCCCCTCCGGATGAGCCGCGACGCCGGGGGAGGGCGCCGCCTCGGCCGCGAGCCATGCGCGGAAGGCCTCGGGCTCCTCCGCCACCGCGACGAGGCGCATCAGCGCGTGCGAGGTCCCGCAGTATTCCGCGCAGGCGCCCTCGAACACCCCGGCGCGCTCGGCGGTGACCGTGAGCCGGTTCACCCGGCCGGGGATCATGTCCATCTTGCCCGCGAGCGGCGGGATCCAGAACGAATGGATCACGTCCGGGCTCGCGAGGCGCAGTTCAACGGGGGTGCCGACCGGCAGGCGCAACTCGTTCGCGCTCGCGACGATCGCCCCGTCGGCCGTGCGATAGGTGATCTCCCACCAGAACTGGTGCCCGGTCACCTCGACCACCAGCCCCGGCGGTTCCGCCTCGGCCCAGGGCCTCAGCCCCGGCATCAGCCACAGCGCGTAGGTGAGCAGCGCGCCGAGCACGGTCGTCGGGAAGACGGCTCCGGCCCAGAGGATCAGCCGGCCGGCGGCCTGGTCGCTCCAGCGGGCGCGGCGCGGTCGCCGCGCGTGGAGATAGGCCAGCAGGACGCCTAACCAGATGAAGGCCCCCGCGATCACCATCACCCGGAAGAGGTCGGCGACCGCGCGCGCCTCGGCCCCGCCCGGATCGAGCGCGGAGCGCGCGCCGGCGCAACCGGTGAGGGCGAGAAGCGCGAGGCCGAGCGCGGCCAGACCCCTCCGCGCCCCGGTCCGGCCGGCCGCGCCGCGGGAAGGCTCCGGGGTCAGGTCCGTCTCCCGCGTCGGGGCATGTAGTCCATCGGCCGGATCGGACGCGCGGTCGATGCCTGGGGGCCGGCGGGGCTCTCGCCATGGACGAGCGTCAGTTCGAGCGCGTCGCCCTCGCTGAGACCGTCGAACCCCTCCTCCGGCACGGCGTCGCGGTGGAAGTAGATCTCGCGGCCGTCGTTGGTCGCGGCGAAGCCATGGGAGTCGAAGAGCCTCAGGATCCGGCCCTGGAGCGCGGCGGGGTGCAGCTTGGTCTCGTTCCGGGCCTTCTGGCCATGCGCCTCGAGCTGGCGGTCCATCGCGTCGAAGGCGTCGCGCACGGCGACGAGGGGATCGAAATGCGCGCCGCTCGCGCCGGGATCGCGGCTCACCACCAGTTCCTTGTCCGGAACCCGGGTCTCGACGCGGAGATGGAACTGGCGGGCGCCGCCCGCGCTCCGGTGCGGGGCCTCGAAAACCACGCGGCAGCTGTTCACATGGGCGAAATACCGCTCCATCCGCGCCACCCGCTCCCGGATGCGCCGCTCGATCGCCTCCGACTTCTCGACGTTGTGGAAGGCGATCTCGAGAGGGATGTCCATGAGCTTCTCCCCTTTCAGGCAAATATCCCGAAAACCCCTCATCCGCGCGAGGGTTCCCCATCGGCGGGCGGAGGGAACATTCGCGCGCGCCGCCGGTTGCGCGCCCTCGGACAAACACGGAGTAAGCCAATGTCGGAAGCGGAGATCACCAGGGATCACGACACGATCCGCGCCTGGGCCGAGGCGCGGGGCGGACGGCCCGCGACGGTCCGGGGAACCGGCGCGGAGGAAGCCGGCGTTCTCAGGATCGATTTCGAGCCGGAACGCGCCGAGGGGCTCGAACTCATTTCCTGGGATGCGTTCTTCGAGAAGTTCGACCGCGAGCGGCTCGGCTTCCTGCGTCAGGAGAAGACCGCGGACGGTTCGGTGAGCCGGTTCCACAAGTTCGTCGACGCGGGTTGAGCGGCCCGGGCGGCGGGCGGAACAAACGCCGCCGCGCCGGGTTCGATCGCCGTGCAACGATCACGAAGGATCCCGGAGATGACAGCGACGGAGCAGACCTCGGACCGGCTGCGGAAGGATATCGACCGGGGCCGGGCGGGCGACAAGGTGAACTGGCCCGACCCGGCCGCCGCGCCGCTCGGAACCGACGACGAGGCGGCCGGGACGCCGCCGACGGAGGCGCAGATCCGTCACGCCCGCGAAATGGAAGTGAGGGGCCGCCCGGCCGATACCGAGAGCGGACTTCGCCCCACCGCCCCCGCCGCCCGGGGCAGCGCCCTCGGCTGGATCCTGGGGCTTGGGGCCGCGGTCCTCGTGCTGATCCTCGCCTTCCTCTGGATCTGACCCGGCCCAAGAAAATCGACCGCGCAGCCGATCATTTCGCGGTTTCGCTGGTTGGGGGGCACGGGCGAACGGCGGATCAGGCCGGGCGCCATCAATACGAAAAGGGGATGAAAAGATGAGAACCTTTCTTGCGAGCTGCGCGGTCGCCGCGCTTTTGGCCGGCCCGACCTTCGCCCAGCAGTCGACGACGCCGGCGGCCGGCGGCGACGCGGCGAACGGGCAGGGCGGTACCGGTGTCGTCGTGCTTTTCCTTCCCAACGCGGAGCCGGATTCGCTCTATGCCTCGGACCTGATCGGGATGGACGTCTACAGTTCCGAGAACAAGGATACCGGCAATTACGCCGACCGCGCCGTTCCGAACGCGGACCTCGGGAACTGGAACGACATCGGCGAGGTGAATGACATCGTGCTGAGCCGGGACGGCACCGCGCGCGCGGTGCTGGTCGATGTCGGCGGATTTCTCGGAATGGGCGAGCATACGGTGGCGCTCGACATGAAGCAGGTCCATGTGCTGAGCGACGAGACCAACCGGCAGTTCATCGCCGTGGACAGCACGCGCGACGAACTCGAGAACGCGCCTGAATACGAGCGCCCGGACAGGGACGCGATGAACGCGACCGGGGCGACGACGACCCTCGCGGCGGGCTCAGGCGCCGCGACCATGGCCGATCCCTCGACCGCGGCGATGAACCGGCCCGCCATGGAGCGCGAGGGCTACACCAACGCCAACTATGACACGCTGCGCGCGGACGATCTCGAGGACGCCGCGGTCTACGATACGAAGGACGACAACATCGGCTCGATCGAAGGGCTGCTCGTCTCCGACGACGGCAAGATCGACAAGGCGATCGTCGACGTGGGCGGATGGCTCGGCATCGGCTCGCATCGTATCGCCCTCGATTACGACGAGATGCAGGTGATGACGAAGGACGGCGGGGACGACGTCCGGGTCTATGTCGACCAGTCGCGCGAGCAGCTCGAGCAGCGGCCCGAGTACAAGGACGACTGACCCGGGCCAGTCACCGGTCCGGCGCCTCGGCGCCGGACCGGTTTGGTTGGCCCGCTTCAGGCGCTGCGCGCGAGGAACGGGGTGATCCGGCTCATCTCGGCGCGCGCCATCGTCGCGGCCATGAGCCCGTCCGGCGTTCCGCAGTCGTAACGGCGTCCCCGGAACCGGGTTCCGAAGAGACCGACGTGAATGGCGCCCTCGGCGATCGCGTCGGTAAGCTGGATCTCCCCGCCGGCGCCGGGGGCGGTCCGGGCCAGATCCTCGAAGATCCGCTCGTCCAGGATGTAGCGCCCGACCACCGCGAGGCAGGAGGGCGCCGCTTCCGGCCGCGGCTTCTCGACCATGCCGCTGGCGCGGATGAGCCGGCCTCCGGTCGGCCCCTCGGGGCGCAGCACCCCATACCGGCGAAGCTCCGCGCGGGGCGCCTCCATCACGGCGACGACATGGGCCGAGCCGGCCATCGCCCTCGCCTCGATCATCTCGCCGGCGCAGGAGGGGCCGAGGATCAGATCGTCGGGCAGGATCACCGCCACCGGCCCCGGAAGGGCATCGCCGCGCGCGCGGAGCACCGCGTGTCCGAGGCCACGCGGCGCATCCTGGTGGACCACGCGGATCTCGATGTCCCGGTCGACCGGAGCCGCGGCCATCCGCCGTGCGAGTTCGGGCTTGCCGGCGGCTTCCAGCGCCTCGGCGAGCGCGGGATCGGGCCGCAGGTAGCGTTCGATGGCAGGCTTGGTCTCGTTGGTGACGACGATGAGCCTGCGCGCGCCGGTCGCCGTCGCTTCGTCGAGTGCGAATTGCAGCAGAGGCGTATCGTAGACAGGGAGAAGCTCCTTGGGGACCGCCCGTGTCGCGGGAAGGAACCGCGTGCCGAGACCGGCCGCCGGGATGATTACCGTCGGGATGATGGAGGGCATTCGAATGGATTCCGTACTTTCAATGCTTTCAACAATGGGGCCGGACGGAACACCTTCCGCCTTCGCGAAACATGTCGTCCGGCAAGCGCCGCGGCGCCCGCGGCGATCCTACACGGAGCGCGCCTCGGTTTCGAGGGCGGTCGCGAGTTCCCGGGGATCGATGACGCCGGCCTGGAAGCATTCGAGCACACGGAGCGCGACCTGATTGCGGCCGACACTGGTGTTGATCCCGTGCTTGAGGCAGTAGCTTTCCACGGCCTCCGACAGAATTGCCAGTTCCGTGGGAATCGCCACACCCGAGCCAACCATTTCGTTCTCCCCCCTGTCTCTATCGGCAGGAGAGCACGTTGGCCCGGGACGCGAGTTTCGTCGTTATCACATGTTATTTCGCGCGAGCTTGGAACCCATGTTAAGGCATTATAACGACTTTTCCGGATCCGCCGGCACCAGCCAGGCCGACTCGCTCACCATTCGGAAGGCCCGGACGCCGGGGCGGGCAAGGCACCGCCCGCCCCGGCGGATCCCTCTAGCGCGGATCCCCGACGCCCCGCCGCTCGGCCTCGGCGGATCCGGCGTCGCGCAGGCGCTCGCTCGCCTCGGCGACGCGGTCCGCGACGCGCTCCTTCATGTCGGAGGCTTCGGGCAGGTGACGGTTCACGTCACCGAGGGTTTCCTGAGCGATGTCGGCCGCCTCGTCCGCCACGGCGCGGGCCGTGGCCATGGCCTTCTCTCCCTCCTCCTCCGCGAGGTCGCGCAACCCTTTCTTGACGCGGTCGCTGTGCGAGCCGAGCAGCCGGTCCTCCGCTTCCGAACTCGGAAGGGCGCCGCCGAAGGCCGCGCCGACCGCGAGCGCCAGCGCCCCCAGCAACAGGGGCTGGTCGCGCATCAGATCGCCGAGCATGTCGCCGGCTTCGTCGCTCCAGCCGCCGATCCGCGACCCCGCCGCGTGACCGGCGCGCCCGAGCCCACGCCCGACGCCGTGGCCGGCGTCCCAGGCACCCCGAGCCGTCCGCTCCGCGCCGTGGCGGACGCCGCGTCCCGCGCCGCGCACCGCGTCGCCGGCCTGCGAAAGCGCCTCGCCGGCGCTGCTCGCCCATTCCGCCGCCGTGTCCCGCGCCGCGCCGGCCGCGTCGCTCGCACGTTCGGCCAGCCCCGGCTCGTCCGTGTCGGCGCCGCCCGATCCATAGACGGGTGAGACGACGGAGCCGTATTCGCGTTCGGTGGATCCATAGGGCCGGCTCCGGGTTCCGTTCCCCCGGTACCAGTCCGCTTCGTCGCGATAGTCCCGGCGTGCCGACGTGCCCGAACCGGCCATCAGCCAGACGAGTCCAACCCCGGTGAGGAGCGCGGGAAGGGGATTGTCGCGGAGCGAACGGCCGAGGTTGCGTCCGAGATCGCCGCCGTTCTCGGACACGACCTTGACCACCTGGTCGAGCATGTTGCCGGGCGAGACCTTGCGCTGAAGCGCGTCGATCGTCTCCGCCACCCGCTCGCGCTCGCGATTGACCTCGCGTTCGAGCGTGGCGGAATCCTGAGTGCCCGGATCGGTATCTTGCTGCGCCATCACATCTTCCCCTTGACCATTTCAGCGTCGCGGGTCGTCGCCCGGACGGTGCGCCGCGGTGCCAGGCTCGTCGCCTTCAGGTTGCTCATGCCGCGGTTCGCGAGCACATAGGCGATGATCGCGAAGACCACCCCGACGATGATCGCCGACCAGCTCGCGTTGAGCCCGGCGTCGGTGATCGCGGCCACCAGCGCGGCGGCGAGCACGTTGAGCGCGGTCAGCGCGATCGCGAGCGCGGCGGCGAGCGAGCCGACCGCGACCATGACCTGCGTCGCCTTCTCCTCCGTCTCCGCGCGGAAGAGCTGGATCTCCTTGCGCACGAGTTCCGTCACATGGGTGACGAGATCCCCGATGAGGAGCGGCGTGGCGCGTTCCTGTTCCTCAGGCATTGGTGGCTCCTCCCGGCGAGACGACGGAATCCGCTGCGCTCCCGACGCCGCTTGCGCCGGGCGTCACCGAGGGTTTGGGAGGCGGGGACGCATGGGAGGGGGTCGTGGGGCTGGGTGTGGGCGCGGGCGCGGAATACGGCGAACGCGTCGGGGTCGGCGCGGAAGCGCGGGCGAAGCGCGCCATCGCGAATCCCGCGAGCGCGGCGACGCCGAGGAAGGCGGTCGGGTTGCGCCGGCCGAATTCCGACAGATCGCCCACCATCGAGCCGAGGCTCTTGTCGCGCAGGCTTTCCGACACGTTTCTCAGGCCGCCGGCCGCGCTCCGCATGAAATCGCGCTGGAGCGGGGAATCCCCGAGCTTCTCGGCCGCCGCGTCCAGCCCCTCGGCCGTCCGCGCGATCTCGTCCGCGACGGAACTGCTGGCCTGCCGGGCCTGGTCCTCGACGGCCGCCTTCGCGTCCTCGAGCCCCGAGCGCGCCGCGTCGCGCGCCTCCGCGAGGCTCTCCCCCGCGACGGACTTCGCCTCGCGGACCTTCTGGCCGAGTTCCTCCCCGGCGGTCGTGGGCCGGCCGGTCATGGCCGGTTGATCCTGGTTCATCTGGGTCTCCTTCGGATACCTGCGTGGCCGACGGACGACAGCGGCGCGATCGGAGCCGTCGGCATTCGGGTCGGACGGTGGCGGTAGCGCACGGCTGTTCTCCAAGACTGGCTCCACCGAACCGGCATCGGGGGCGGTTGTTCCACCCGGCCGCGAATTGCCGACCGAGACCGGCGGAGAGCCGCGACCGCGGCCTCAGCCCTCGCCGGGCCGCGCCATCCGGCGATGCATTTCCGCCAGGACGGTGTCGGGGAGGAGGCCGCTGAACACGGTCCGGACCTTGTTCATGAAGCCGGTCACCACGCCGCTCTCGCCCTCGCACATCGCCGCGTAGCCCTGGCGGGCGACATCCGCGGGATCGGCCTTGTCGGCCCGGCCCACCTTCGTGTCCTCCATTCCCGCGGTCTCGAAGAAATCCGTCTCGGTGGCGCCCGGCATCAGGCAGGTTACCGTGACGCGGGAATCCCTGAGTTCGTCGCGGAGGCCGACGCTGAAATTGTCGAGGAACGCCTTCGTCCCGTTATAGACCGCCTGGAAGCTGCCGGGCAGGAAGCCTGCGATCGAACCGGTGATCAGGATCCGGCCCCGGTCGCGCGCCCGCATCCGGCGCCCGACATGGTGAACGAGGCGGACGGTTCCCTCGATATTGAGTTGCACGACACGCAGCGCGCGTCCGAGATCCTGGTCGAGGAACGCGCCGCCGAGGCCGATCCCGGCATTGGCGAGGAGCGCCTCCACCGGCCGCGACCCCACCGCCGCGATCAGTCGCGCGACCCCGTCCGGCGTCGCGAGATCGGCCTGGAGCGTTTCCACCTTGGCACCCTCGGCGCGCAGCGCTTCCGCCGCCTCCTCGATCTCCGCCGTGTCGGAGCAGATCAGCAGCGCGTAGCCGTCCCTGGCGCAGCACCGCGCGAGTTCGAGCCCGATCCCCGACGAGGCGCCGGTGACGACCGCCAGTCCCTGTGACATGCCGTCCTCCCGTTATCGCGGCTTCAGGACGACCTTGGTCCAGTCGTTCTGGTTGTCGCTGAAATTCGCGTAGCCGCGCGGCGCCTCCTCGAGCGGCAGCCGGTGGCTGATCAGGAAGGTCGTGTCGATCTCGCCCTCCCCGATGCGGCGCAGCAGATCCGCCGTGTAGCGTTGCACATGTGTCTGGCCGGTCCGGATCGTGAGCCCCTTTTCCATCAGCGCGCCAAGCGGGAACTTGTCGAGGAATCCGCCGTAGACGCCGGGCATCGAGAGGCGCCCGCCCTTGCGGCAGGCGAGGATCGCTTCCCGGAGCGCGTGGCCGCGATCGGCGCCGAAGCCGACCTTTTGCTTCACCGCGTCCATCACGTTGTCGACGCCGAAGCCGTGGCTCTCCATCCCGACCGCGTCGATCACCGCGTCCGGCCCGATCCCGCCGGTCATGTCCATCAGCGCCTCGAGCACGCTCGTCTGCTCGAAGTCGATCACCTCGGCGCCGAGCTGGCGCGCGAGTTCGAGCCTCCGCGGATAGTGGTCGATCGCGATCACCCGCGCGCCCATGATGCGCGCGCTCTGGATCGCGAAGAGGCCGACCGGGCCACAGCCCCAGACCGCGACGGTGTCGCCCTCCTCGATCCCGGCGTTCTCGGCCGCCATCCAGCCGGTGGGCAGGATGTCCGAGAGGAAGAGAACCTTGTCGTCCTCGAGCCCGTCCGGGACGACGATCGGACCGATGTCGGAGAAGGGCACGCGCACATATTCCGCCTGGCCGCCCGCGTAGCCGCCGGTCAGGTGCGAATAGCCGAAGAGCCCGCTCATCGCATGGCCGTAGAGCCCCTCGGTCATGTCCTGCTTGGCCACGGGGTTCGAGTTGTCGCAGGCCGAGAACTGGTGCTTCTCGCAGAAATAGCAGCGGCCGCAGGAGATGGTGAACGGCACCACCACCCGCTGGCCCTTCCGGAGCGTGCTGTCGGGACCGACGTCGACGACGCGTCCCATGAATTCGTGGCCGAGGATGTCGCCGGCGAGCAGGCCGGGGATCACGCCGTCGTAGAGGTGCAGGTCGGATCCGCAGATCGCCGTCGAGGTCACCTCGATCAGCGCGTCGCGCGGGTTGACGATCTCGGGGTCCGGGACGGTCTCGACGCGGACGTCGTGCTTGCCCTGCCAGGTGAGCGCGCGCATCGGCTTCTCCTTACTTGTGGTTGTCGGAGGTGGCGATCTCGCCGGTCTCCATCAGCATCTTGAAACGCTTGAGCTCGCGCCGCCCCTGGATGCCCGGCTCGCGCTGGAAGAGCTTGGCGACCCAGCGGCCGATCTCGCCGCCCGGCGGGTCATAGGCGACCTCGGCGTCGACCACCGTGCCCCGCCCCCCGGTCGCATCGCGGAACCGGACGCGTCCTCTGGCCTCCACGGCCGAGCCGGGCAGGGTGCGCCACGCGATCAGTTCGCCATCGCGTTCCTCGGTCACCTCGGTTTCGAGATCGACCGGGGAGCCGCCCGGCGCCGCGATGGTCCAGGTCGCGCGCCCGGACGTGCCGGGGGTAACCTTCTCCACGGCGGTCATGAACTTCGGCAGGTTCCGGAAGTCGCGCCAGAACGCGTAGAGTTCGGCGCGCGGGCGGTTGATCGTCACCGCGTGCCCCGTCCGCCGCGGGCCCGGCGGCGCCGCGCGGCGATCGCGGGCGGGCGCGTCGTCGGGGTGGCGGGCGACCAGGTCGCGCTGACGGGCGCGCCGCTGGCCGAGCGTCGCGAGCCCGACGACGGCGAGGCCGGTGGCAAGGGTCGCGGCGAGGGCGGGGCCGGCGTAGGGGGTGTGGTGGCGCATCGCGTTCCTCCGTTTGTCGCCGAACCGGGGCGGAGGGACCTTGTTCCTCGAACGGTCCGAATCTTTCCGGATTGGCGCGCGACGGCCCGGGTCGGGCTACGGTTTCGTCTGCGCTTGCCCGGGCGCCTCCTGTTGCCGGTCGAGCACCTGGGCGTGCCCGATGTTCATGCCGACGAAGGTCACGAGGATGATGAGGAAGACGAGGGCCACGATCGTCACACCGGCGCGGGCCTTGCGTCGGGGGCTGGGCTTGTCAGGGTCGCGCATCGCTCACTCCGCCGGTAATCCCGTTCGAAGCCGTGGGAACCGGCGAAGCGCCGATCTGTTCCCTCCGGCGGAGCGGGACAGGATCGGCCGGGAGCCCGCCTCGTGCTTCGCCCCGCGCGTCCTCAGGCGAGGCCGAGGAGGCGCGGGGCGACCCCGAGCGCGGCGGCGCCGGCGAGAACCGGCACCATGCCGAGCCTGAACCGGAAAACGGCGAGGATCGCCAGCGCAGAGAGCGCGGCCGCGGCCCAGTCGATGGAGCCCGGGACCGGCAGTTCCAGCGACAGCGGTCCCGCCCGCCAGCGGATCACCTCGCGCCAGACGACGTGAATCGCGAACCAGATCGCGAGGTTCAGGATCACGCCCACCACCGCCGCCGTCACCGCCGTGAGGGCCGCCGAGATGGAAGCGTTCCGGCGCAGCCGTTCCATCCAGGGCGCGCCGAGGAAGATCCAGGCGAAGCAGGGCGCGAAGGTGACCCAGGTCGCGAGCAGCCCGCCCAGCGTCCCGGCGAGGAGCGGCGCCGCCCAGCCGGCCTCGCGGAAGGCGCCCATGAAGCCCACGAACTGCAGCACCATGATCAGCGGTCCGGGCGTCGTCTCGGCCATGCCGAGCCCGTCGAGCATCTCGCCCGGGGCGAGCCAGCCATAGGTGCCGACCGCCTCCTGCGCCACCCAGGCGAGCACCGCGTAGGCGCCGCCGAAGGTCAGCACCGCGAGTTTCGAGAAGAAGGCGGCGATGTCGGCGAAGACGCTGCCCGGCGCGAGGATCAGCAGCGCCGCCACCGGCAGCAGCCAGAGCGCGATGGCGACCAGCCCGGCGCGGAGCGCGGCCGCGGTGTGCTCGTCGCCGCGATCGGCCGATTCGGCCCCGAGCAGGGTTTCGGCGTCCTCGACATGGGGGCCTCCCGCCCCGCCATGCCCGCCGCCGCCGCGAAAGGTCGCGAGGCCCGCGCGGTCCCCGGCCCAGCCGATGAGCGCCGCGGCGAGCACGATCAGCGGGAAGGGCGCGCCGAAGGCGAAGATGGCGAGAAAGGATGCAGCCGCGATCATCCGCGTGGCCGGGTTCCTGAGCGCCCGGCCGCCGACGCGGACCACCGCTTGCAGCACGATGGCCAGCACCGCCGCCTTCAGCCCGAAGAACAGGTCGGCGACGAGACCGACCTCGCCCCAGACCGCGTAGATCCAGCTCAGCGCCATGATCGCCGCCATGCCGGGCAGGATGAACAGGATGCCGGCGATGAGCGCGCCCCGGATCCCGTGCATCAGCCAGCCGATATAGGTGGCGAGCTGCTGCGCCTCCGGTCCGGGCAGCAGCATGCAGAAATTGAGCGCGTGCAGGAAGCGCGCGTCGCCGAGCCAGCGGCGCTCCTCGACGAGGACGCGGTGCATGACGGCGATCTGGCCCGCCGGTCCGCCGAAGGAAAGCGCGGCGACGCGCGCCCAGACCCGCGTGGCCTCGCCGAGGCCGGGATAGTCGCGCCGCGGCGCCGCGGCGCGCGGGATCGGTTCCCCGGTCATGACGCCGTCCGGTCCGCGCGCGCGGCATGTGTGTCGCCCGGGCCGCCGCGGCGAGGGCGATGCGAGGTGTCATAGAGCGCCATTCCCGGCCTCCGGTTCATAGGGGATCGTTCAGAGGTTTCCGCGAGCCGGCTGGCCGGGCCGCGGAAAGGCGGCGCGGGCGCGTTCGACCTCGGCGCGGAGCGCGCAGCCGTCGTGATGGTCGTTGACGAGCCCCATCGCCTGCATGAAGGCGTAGACGGTGGTCGGGCCGACGAAGGACCAGCCGCGCTTCCTGAGATCCTTCGACAGCGCCACCGATTCCGCCGTCTGTGCCACCGGGCGCCAGGGGCCCTCCGGTGGCGGCGGCTCGAAGCTCCAGACATGCGCGGCGAGCGAGCCCTTCTCCCGGACGAGGTCGCGGGCGCGGCGGGCATTGTTGATCGTCGCCTCGATCTTGCCGCGGTGCCGGACGATGCCGGCGTCGCCGAGCAGCCGCTCCACGTCGGCCGGCCCGAATTCCGCGACGCGGTCGAAATCGAACCCGGCGAAGGCGGCGCGGAAGTTCTCGCGCTTCGTCAGGATGGTGCGCCAGCTCAGCCCGGACTGGAACCCCTCGAGGCAGAGCTTCTCGAACAGGCGCCGGTCGTCGGCGACCGGAAAGCCCCATTCCGTGTCGTGATAGGCGAGATAGTCCGGCGTCGACAGGCACCAGCCGCACCGCGGCCGCCCGTCCGGTCCTTCCCGTGTCTCCATCGCCCGGCCCGCTCCGATCCGCCCGCTTTCCCCGTGACGCCGCGCGTCCCGGAACCCTACCGTTTGCGCACGAATTCCGTGCGCAGCACCAGCCCCCTGATCGTGTCGTGGCGGCAGTCGATCTCCTCGTCGCTGTCGGTGAGGCGGATCGAGCGGATCACCGTGCCCTGCTTCAGGGTCTGGCCCGCGCCCTTCACCTTCAGATCCTTGACCAGCACGACCGAGTCGCCGTCCGCGAGCGCGTTGCCGGCGGAATCGCGCACCACCCGCGCGGTCTCCGCCGCCAGTTCGGAGGCCGGCCGCCACTCGCCGGTCGCCTCGTCATAGACATATTCCTCGTCCTCGGCCGCCATCCGCCCGCTCCTTCGCCGCTTCCGCTCCCGCTTACGCCGGCTCGGGCGGGAAAGGGAAGAGCCGGGTCGCCGCGGGGGGCCTTGCGCGGCGCGAACCGCCCGCGCGGACCCTTGCGACCCGCCCTCGAATGGCGCAGGTTGCGCGCTATGTGATTCACGTGCATAACGGTGCCGGACCATGCGGCTTCACGCCGAGATCGCCCTGACCGCCCCCGACGCCGCCCCGCTCGGGGCGCGGCGGATCGCGCTTCTGGAGGCGATCGGGCGCGAGGGCGGCATCTCGGCGGCGGCGCGCGCGCTCGGCCTGAGCTACCGGGGCGCCTGGGACGCGATCCGGGCGATGAACAACCTGGTCGGCCGGCCGCTCGTCGCCGGCCAGCCCGGCGGCGCCCGGGGCGGCGGCGCGCGGCTGACGGAGGACGGGCTCCGGCTCGTCGAGAGCTTCCGCCGGCTTGAGGCCGAGATGGCGCGCGCCTTCAACGCGCTCGCCCCCGATCTCGCCGGGGAGGAGGCCGCGGCGCGGCTGATGTTCGGCGGCTTCCTCGCGACCAGCGCGCGCAACGCGCTGCGCGGCGCGGTCGAGACGGTGGCCGAGGGCGCGGTGAACGCCGAGGTCGCGCTCCGGATCGCCCCGGAGGCGCTGCTGCGCGTCTCGCTGACGAGCCGCAGCCTGCGCGCGCTCGGCCTCTTTCCCGGCCGGCCGGCGATCGCGCTCGTCAAGGCGCCGATGATCGCGCTCGTCCCCGCCGCCGACCCGGGCCGATGCGCGAACCGGATCGAGGGTGAGGTCGCGCGCGTCGAGCGGGACGCGACCTCGGCCGAGATCATCGTCGATATCGGCGCGGGCAAGACGCTCTGCGCCGTGCGTTCCGGCGGGGCGGAACTCCCCGCCTTCGCGCCGGGCGATCGGGTCGCGGCCCTGATCGATCCGGCCCACGTCATCCTCGCCGTCGAATGAGAGGTTCTTCCATGAAGCGATACGTCGCCGCGCTGTTCCTCGTCTGCGCCGCCACCGTCGCCCGGGCCGACGAGACCCGGGTCGCGGTCGCCGCCAATTTCACCGAGCCCGCGACCGAGATCGCGAAGCTCTTCGCCGAGAAGACCGGGCACACCGCGAAGCTCAGCTTCGGCCCGAGCGGCCAGTTCTTCGCCCAGATCACCCAGGGCGCGCCCTTCGAGGTCTTCCTCTCGGCCGACGACGCGCGGCCGAGGAAGGCGGTGGAGGACGGGCTCGCCATCCCGGGGACCGAATTCACCTACGCGCTCGGCACGCTCGTGCTCTGGAGCCGGGAGCCGGGGCTCGTCACCGGGCCGGAGACGCTCGGGGACATGGGCTTCGACAGGCTCTCGATCGCCGACCCGAAATCGGCGCCCTATGGCGCGGCGGCGGTCGAGACGATGGAGAAGCTCGGCCTCTACGACTCGCTCGCGCCCAGGATCGTGCGGGGGCAGAGCATCGCCCAGGCCTTCCAGTTCGTCGACACCGGCAATGCCGAGCTCGGCTTCGTCGCGCTCAGCCAGGTGATCCGCCTCGGGGGCGGCTCGCGCTGGGTGGTGCCGGCGGATCTGCACGCGCCGATCCGCCAGGACGCGGTGCTGCTCCGGGTCGGCGCCTCGAACGCGGCGGCCAAGGCCTTCCTCGATTTCCTGAGGGGGCCGGAGGCGGCGCGGGTGATCGAATCCTACGGCTACGCGCGCGATCCCGAAGCCGGGCCGGCCGCCGGCTGAGATGGACTGGCAGCCGGTCCTGCTGACGCTGCGGCTCGCCGTCACCGCGACGGCGATCCTCCTCGTGCTCGGCACGCCGCTCGCCTGGTGGCTCGCACGGTCGAAGGCGCGCTGGAAGGAGGCGGTGGCGGCGCTGGTCGCGCTGCCGCTGGTGCTGCCGCCGACGGTGCTCGGCTTCTACCTGCTCATCCTGCTCGGGCCGGACGGGCCGGGGGGCTGGATCGCCGGGCTCCGGGGCGCGCGCACGCTCGCCTTCACCTTCGAGGCGCTGGTCTTCGCCTCGGTCGTCGCCTCGCTGCCCTTCGTGGTCCAGCCGATCCGCGACGCGTTCGAGGCGATCGGGGAGCGGCCGTTCGAGGTCACGGCGACCTTGCGCGCCACGCCGCTCGACGCCTTCCTGACCGTCGCCCTGCCGCTCGCCCGGCCGGGCTTCCTGACGGCGGCGGTGCTCGGCTTCGCCCATACCGTCGGCGAATTCGGCGTGGTGCTGATGATCGGCGGCGCGGTGCCGGGCGAGACCAAGGTGCTCTCGATCGCGATCTTCCAGCTGGTCGAGATCGGCGAATGGCGCGAGGCGCATCTGCTCGCGGGGGGCATGCTCGCCTTCTCCTTCCTCGTCATCCTCGCGACGCGGCTGATCGAGCGGCGGACGCGGCGGAGCGCGCGATGAGCGGGGGCGGGCGATGAGGGACAGGGCCCCGCCCGCCCTCGGCCTCTCGGCGCGGTTCCGGGGCCGGCTCGGCGACTTCCGCCTCGACGTGGCCTTCGAGGCGCCGGACCGCGGGGTGACCGCGCTCTTCGGCCCCTCGGGCTGCGGCAAGACCAGCGTGCTGCGCGCCATCGCAGGGCTCGAACGTTTCGCGGAAGGGTATTTCGCGCTCGGCGGCGACGTCTGGCAGGAGGGCGCGGCCTTCCGGCCGGTCCACCGCCGTCCGATCGGCTACGTATTCCAGGAAGCGAGCCTTTTTCCCCATCTCGACGTGCGCGCCAACCTCGACTACGGCCGCCGCCGCGCGCTCCGGGGCGGCGCGCGCGAGAGTACGCGGTTCGACGACGTGGTGGATCTGCTCGGCCTTTCGCGGCTCCTCGCCCGCGCCCCCGGCGCGCTCTCGGGGGGCGAGCGTCAGCGCGTGGCGCTCGGCCGCGCGCTGCTCACCCAGCCCCGGCTCCTCCTGATGGACGAGCCGCTCTCCGCGCTCGACCGTCTCGCGAAGGAGGAGATCATCCCCTATCTGGAGCGGCTGCGCGACTCGCTCGGCCTTCCGACGCTCTATGTGAGCCACGACATCGGCGAGGTAGAGCGGCTCGCCGACCATGTCGTGCTGATGGCGGCGGGGCGCGTCGCCGCCGCCGGTCCGCTTGGCGAGATCCAGTCCCGGCCCGACCTGCCGCTCGCGCGGATGCCCGAGGCCGCCGTCACGCTCGCCGCCGAGGTGGTGGCGCATGATCCCGACTACGATCTCACCACGCTCGCCGCGCATGGGGCGCGGCTGATCGCGCCGGGCGCCTTCGGCCCGCCCGGCAGCCGCCGGCGCGTGCGGATCGCCGCGCCGGACGTCGCGCTGGTGCGCGATCCCCCCCGGGCGAGCAGCATCCTGAACTGCCCCGCCGCGCGCGTGATCGAAGCCGCGCCGCGCGGCCGCGGCATGATGACGGTGGTGCTGGCGCTCGGCGCGGAGGGGGAGGGCGCGCGGATCCTCGCGCGGATCACGCGTCGCTCCTGGGATCACCTGGGCCTCGGCCCCGGCCAGCCGGTCTTCGCCCAGATCAAGGGCGTGGCGCTGGTCTCGCCCTCCGCGCCCGGCGAGGAGGGCTGAGGGGAGGAGGCTATTCCGTTTCGTCCGCGCCGCCGTCGCCGGGGGCTTCGATGTCCGCCTCCATGTTGGCCAGCATCCGCCGCGTGACCCGGAGAAAGGCCTCGAGGTCGTCGGGCGAGACGCCCCGGATCAGCCGGGCCTCGCAGTCGAGCGCGATGGTGAGCAGTTCGTCATGCGCGCGCCGGCCGCTCATCGACAGCCACCACCGGCGCTTGCGCGGGTCGCTCGGCTGGGCCTCGAAATGGACGTGCCCCTTCGCGAGCAGCTGGCCGAGCGCCCGGCTGACCGCGGACTTGTCGAGGCGGAGCACCTCGCAGATCCGGTTCGCGGTGATCCTGGGCTCGATCGCGAGCATCGAGATCACCCGCCACTCGACGATGCCGAGATCGAACCGCGTCCGGTAGATCGCCGCGGTCATCCGCTGCCACGCGTTCGAGACCACGTTCAGCAGGAAGGGCGGATAGTTGTCGACCGCGAGGATCGTCATGTCCTCGCGCATCGTCACCGGGCTCGACAGCCGCTGTCCGTTCTCGCCGATCCGGATCGCTCTCGCCTTCGTTTTCATGCCGCTCCTGTCCCGCCAGCCGGGGGGCGCCCGGCCGGGCGATCTTCCATCAGCCCCGGCGCGGGGACAAGCGCCCGGACGGGCTCAGGCCGCGACCAGCCGCAGCGGCAGGCGGTCGAGCGCGTGGACCGCGTTGTTCGGGCGCCAGACCGCCTCGCCGTCCGGCTCGATCCGGGCGACCCGCGCCGCCATCGCGGTCAGGAGCGCCTCCAGCTCGGCGCGGGCGATGTTCTGGCCGACGCAGCCGTGGATGCCGGCGCCGAAGGCGAGGTGGCCGACCGGGGCGCGGTCGATCCGGAACGCCTCCGGATCGCCCCATTTCTCCGGATCCATGTTCGCCGATCCGAGGACGCAGAGCACCTTGCTCCCCTCCTCGATCGGCTGCCCCGCGATCTCGCAGGCGACGTTCGCGGTTCGGGCGAAGGTATGCACCGGCGAGGTATGGCGCAGCACCTCCTCGAAACAGGGCCGGGCCAGTTTCGGCTCGGCGCGGAGCATCTCCCAGGCTTCGGGATTGCGCGACAGGCACCAGAGCGCGTTGCCGATGCCGGTGACGGTGGTGTCGACCCCTGCCGAGAGGAAGGAGCGCACCAGCATCGCGGCCTCCGCCCCGGTGATCTCGCCCGCGTCGGCCGCGGCGTAGATCATCGCGCCGAGCCCGTCCCCCGTCAGTCGATCGCGCGCGCAGGCGGCGGTGATCCAGGGCACGATCCCGGGCGCGCGGGCCATCGCCTCGCGCCGGATCCGGTTGTCGGGACCGAGCGCGTTGAAGACGAGGGCGCCGTAATCGACGAGCCGGCGGGGATCGCTGTCGCGCATGCCGAGGGCGCGCGGGAAGACCGTCGTGGGGAAGACCTCCGCGATTTCCGTCACCGCCTCCAGCCGCTCCTTCGCGAGCAGCCGGTCGACCAGCGCCTCGGCCTCGACCCGGAAGGCGTCCCGGAGCGTCGCGACGGATTTCGGCGACAGCGCCCGGGCCATCACCTTGCGCGTCCTCGTATGATCGGGCGGATCGACCTCGAGGATGATCGACGGGTCGCGCCAGGGCTTTCCGATCCGGAAGTCGTTGAGGCCCACGCCGCGCGACGAGACGAATCGCTCGTGATTGGAGAAGACGGCCCGGGTCTCCTCGTAGCGGCCGACGGCGAAGACGGCGTAGCGCGGGATGAAGACGATCGGCCCCCGGGCGCGGAGTTCGGCGTAATAGCCGAGCGGATCGGCCAGGATCGCCTCGTCATAGGGGTCGATGTCCCAGACCGGAATTCCGGCGGGCGGGTCGATCGGCCGGTGGCCTTCGATCAGTGTCATGGCGTTTCCTCGGATGTCCGTTCCCGCGCGGGGATCATTCCCGGCGAATGTCGCGCGGCGGGGGGTGGTATTTCCTCGGACGATAGCGATCATCAGTTGA
Source organism: Amaricoccus solimangrovi (assembly GCF_006385685.1). Taxonomy (GTDB): domain Bacteria; phylum Pseudomonadota; class Alphaproteobacteria; order Rhodobacterales; family Rhodobacteraceae; genus Amaricoccus; species Amaricoccus solimangrovi. The sequence continues at coordinate 90,492 of NZ_VFRP01000006.1, forward strand.
CTAGTCAACATATGGCACACCGGCTCAAGGCATGCGCAGATGGAGAGGGAGGTCCCTCCGGAAGGGCCGGATCTGAAAAGATCGTTGTTTGTAAGCAATATAAATGGAGTTTATAATGTTTCACAGGTTCGAGAATCAAGGGCCAACGGTGGCCATCCCCTGAGCCGACAGCAGCGTTTTGTTGACAGATCAACATATAAGAGCTAGCAAGACAAAGAAGTTGATTCGTCAACTTACGGCGAAGGCGGAGGTAGCGGTTCCCAGGCTCCGGAAGGCCGGAGACCGGACCACTCAGGTTAATGTATACATGAAAGGCCGATTTCCGCTCATAATAGGAGATGGCTTGCGTCTAGAGGCGATTCGTGTATACATAGACAAAAAAGAGGGGAGGACATGGCTGACGCTTCGGCGACGAATGGCTGCGACGCGGAACCGGCGGGGACACAGAGCTCCCGGGCGGTCTTGGAGTTGCGCAACCTCATCGTCGGCGGTCACATCCCGCCCGAGGAACGCCTGACCGAGGTTCAGCTTTCCGAGCGTCTCGGCATGTCGCGCACGCCGATCCGGGCGGCGATCCAGCAGCTCAGGGCGGAGGGTCTGCTCGAACCCCTGCCCGGCGGGGGCTTCCATGCCCGCGCCTTCGGTCCGGCCGAGATCGCGGAGGCGATCGAGCTGCGGGGGATGATCGAGGGTTTCGCCGCCCGGCTTCTGGCCGAGCGCGGCATCGCCCCGGAGGATTTCGCGAGGCTCGGGGCGCTGGTCGCCGAGATGGACGCGCTCTTCGAGGCGGAGGATTTCGGGGCCGACCAGTTCGTCGCCTATGGCGGGCTCAACGCCCGCTTCCACGCGGCGCTGGCCTCGGCCACCGGCAGCGCGCTCGTGGTCGAGGAGGCGCGGCGGGCCAATGCGCGGCCCTTCGCCGCGGCGAGCGCGCTGGTGCGGGTCCGGGGCGGTGGCGCGGCTTCGCGCGATCATCTCCTGCCGGCGCAGGACCAGCACCGCGCCGTGCTGGAGGCGATCCGGGAAAGGCAGGGCGCGCGGGCGGAGGCGATCATGCGCGAGCATGCGCGCCATTCGGAGCGCAACCTGATGAAGGCGCTCCGCGCCAAGGCGCCCCTGACCGGGGTCGCGGGCGCGGGGCTCATTCGCCGTCCCGCCTGAGGGACGGCGCACGATCAATGAAAAGTCGCAATGCGACGCCACGCGGCCGGATGTTCCGTCCGCGCAGCAGGGAGGAATTCCGCATGAAACGACGCGACGTGCTCGTCGGCGCGATGCTCGCGGCCACGACGATGGCGACGGGCCTGCCGGCGCTGGCCGGGGGCGAGCCGCTCAAGGTGGGGCTGATCCTGCCGATGTCGGGCCCCTTCGCCTCTACCGGCCGCGAGATCGAGGCGGCGGCGAAGCTCTATGTCGCCGAGCACGGCGCCGAGGTGGCGGGCCGCGAGATCGAACTCGTGGTCAAGGACGACGCGGGCGTCGCCGACACGACGAAGCGCCTCGCGCAGGAACTGATCGTGCGCGACAAGGCCGAGGTGATCGCGGGCTTCGGTCTCACGCCGCTCGCCCTCGCCGCCGCGCCGCTCGCCACGCGCGCCAAGGTGCCGGAGATCGTGATGGCCGCGGCCACCTCCTCGATCACCGAACAGTCGCCCTTCGTCACGCGCACGAGCTACACCACGCCGCAGGTCACCTCCAAGATCGCGGAATGGGCGAAGGCGAACGGCATCTCCAGGGTCGTGACCCTCGTCTCGGATTACGGTCCCGGGATCGACGCGGAGAAGACCTTCGCGCAGGTCTTCGACGACCTCGGCGGCGAGGTCGTCGACTCGCTCCGCGTGCCGCTCGCCAATCCCGATTTCGCCCCCTTCCTGCAGAAGGTCGCGGATCTGAAGCCCGACGCGGTCTTCGTCTTCGTGCCCTCGGGCGTCGGCGCCCCCTTCATGAAGCAGTTCGTCGAACGCGGCCTCGACAAGTCCGGGATCAAGCTGATCGCGGACGGCGGCGTGACCGACGACGACATCCTGAACTCGATGGGCGATCCCGCCCTCGTCGCGATCACCGGCTTCCACTATTCCGCGGCGCATGACAGCGAGGCCAACAAGGCCTTCGTCGAAGCCTTCCAGAAGGCCAATCCCGGCATGCGGCCGAACTTCATGGCGGTCGGCGGCTATGACGGCATGGCTCTGCTCTACCAGGCGCTGGAGAAGACCGGGGGCGACTCCGACGGAACCGCGCTGATCGAGGCGATGAAGGGGCTCTCCTGGGAAAGCCCGCGCGGGCCGGTCTCGATCGACCCGGAAACCCGCGACATCGTCCAGAACGTCTACATGCGCCGGGTGGAGCGCGGCGCGGACGGCGAGCTCTGGAACGTCGAGTTCGAGACCTTCGAAGCGGTGAAGGACCCGGCCAAGTCCGGTTCCTGAGGACGGCCCGGGCGCCGCGCCCGGCCTTCCGCCCCCCCCTTTCCCCGAACGGATTCCGTTCGGCGCCGCCCCCTCGGGCGGCGCCCCGGAAGGGGCATGTCCACCGCCACGACCACGACCCGGGATCCCGCGCTCATGCTCACCATCCTCATCGACGGCATCGCCTACGGAATGCTGCTCTTCGTGCTCGCCTCCGGCCTCGCCGTGACGCTCGGGCTGATGAATTTCATCAATCTCGCCCATGGCGCCTTCGCGCTCATGGGGGGCTATGCCACCGCGCTCCTGATGAACCGCGCGGGCCTGCCCTTTCTCGCCACGCTGCCCTTCGCCTTCCTCGTCCCGGCGCTGATCGGCGCGGTGGCGGAACGCACGCTCTACGTCCGGCTCTACCGCCGCCCGCATCTCGATCAGGTGCTGTTCTCGATCGGGCTCGTCTTCATGGCGGTCACGGCCGCCGACTGGCTCTTCGGCTCGCAGCAGCAGCTCATCACGCTGCCGGCCTGGCTGCAGGGGCGGTTCGAACTGGCGGGCGTCGCCATCGGGCGCTATCGCGCCTTCCTGATCCTCGTCTGCGCCGCGCTGGTGGTCGGGCTGCAGTTCGTCCTGACGCGGACCCGGTTCGGGGCGCGGCTGCGCGCCGCGGTCGATGACCAGCGCGCGGCGCGCGGGCTCGGGATCAACGTCGGCGTGATCTTCGCCTCGACCTTCGCGGTCGGCTCCGGCCTCGCCGGGCTCGGCGGCGCGCTCGGGGTCGAGATCCTCGGCATGGACCCGACCTTCCCGCTCAAGTTCATGGTCTACTTCCTGATCGTCGTCACGGTCGGCGGCACCGCCGGCCTGACTGGTCCCTTCCTCGCCGCGCTCATCATCGGCGTGGCCGACGTGGCCGGCAAGTACTACGCGCCCGAACTCGGCGCCTTCATGATCTATCTCCTGATGATCGTCATCCTGATCCTGCGGCCCCAGGGCCTGATCGCCCGCTGACGCCAGCCCGAGGACACCCCGCATGTCGACCCGAACCGCCTTTTCCCCCGGCACCGTCCCGCTTCGCGGAGCCGCCCCGACCGATCTCCAGGCCCGCGCGCTCCGCGACCTCGGACGGACCGGCCGCTGGCGCCCCGCCGAGGCCCTGTTCTGGCTCGCCGCCCTCGCGAGCTTCTTCTTCCTGCCCGACCAGCACCTGCTCCTGACCGAGGTGGTGATCCTCGGCCTCTTCGCCCTCTCGCTCGACCTCGTCCTCGGCTACGCGGGCATCGTCTCGCTCGGCCACGGCGCCTTCTTCGGGCTCGGCGCCTATGTGGCGGGGCTCGTCTCGATCCACCTGACGGGGGAGCCGCTGACCGGTCTGCTGCTCGGCGGGCTGGCGGCGGGGGTGCTCGGGTTCGCGACCGCGCCGCTCCTGCTGCTGCGCGCCTCCGATCTCACCCGGCTCATGGTGACGCTCGGCATCGCCATGCTGCTCTACGAGGCGGCGAACAAGGCGGCCTGGCTGACCGGCGGGGCGGACGGGTTGCAGGGGGTCTGGATCGACCCGCTGTTCGGCCGGTTCGAATTCGACCTCTTCGGCACCACCGCCTACGGCTACGCGCTCGCCGTCACCTTCCTCCTCTTCCTGATCGCGCGGCGGATCGTGACCTCGCCCTACGGGCTGTCGCTCCGCGCGATCCGCGACAACGCGCTTCGCGCCAACACGATCGGCGTGCCCGTCGGCCGGCGCCTCGTCGCGATCTACACGCTCTCCGCGCTCTATGCCGGGATCGCCGGCGCGCTGCTCGCGCAGACGACGATGTTCGTCTCGCTCGACGTGCTCGCCTTCCATCGCTCGGCCGACGTGCTGCTCGTGCTCGTGCTCGGCGGCGTCGGCTATCTCTATGGCGGGCTGATCGGGGCGATCGTCTTCAAGCTGCTGCAGGACGTGTTCTCGACCATCACGCCGGAATACTGGATGTTCTGGATCGGCCTCGTGCTCGTCGTGATCGTGCTGATCGGCCGCGACAGGATCAACGCCGCGCCCCTCGCCCTCTGGCACCGGATCCGGGGAGGCGCGAAATGAGCGCGGCGCTCCGGACCATCGCGCTCGAGAAGCGCTTCGGCGGCCTCGTCGCCACCAACAAGGTGGATTTCACGCTCGAACACGGCGCGCGCCACGCGCTGATCGGGCCGAACGGCGCGGGCAAGACCACCTTCGTCAACCTGCTGACCGGCGTCCTGCCCGCCACCGCGGGCCAGGTTCTGCTCGACGGCGAGGACGTGACCCGGCTCTCGCAGCAGCGACGGGCGCGGCGCGGGCTCGGGCGGACCTTCCAGATCAACCAGCTCTTCCCGGCGATGACCCCGGTCGAGAGCGTGGGCCTCGCGGTCTCCGAACGGATGGGCGGCGGCGCCGATTTCTGGCGGAGCCTCGGCGCGCGGCGCGACATCATCGGCGAGGTGCTCGACCTGCTCGAACGCTTCCGGCTGATCGACGTGATGGACCATCCGACCGCGCGGCTCGCCTATGGCAAGCAGCGCCTGCTCGAACTCGCCGTGGCGCTCGCGGGCAATCCGCGCGTGCTCCTGCTCGACGAGCCGGCGGCGGGCGTGCCGGAGGCGGAGCGGCGGGAACTCCTCGACACGCTCGCCGCTCTGCCGTCCGACGTGTCGATCCTGCTGATCGAGCACGACATGGATCTCGTCTTCTCCTTCGCGGACCGGATCACCGTTCTCGTGAACGGCACGCACTTCGCGGAGGGAACGCCCGGGGATGTCATGAAGGACCCTCGTGTGCGCGAAGTCTATCTCGGGGAGGAGGAACATGCCTGAGCTTCTGGAACTCGAGGGGCTGACCACCGGCTACGGCGAGGCGGTGGTGATCCGCGACCTCTCGCTGACGCTCGGCGAGGGCGAGGCGCTGGCGCTGCTCGGCCGCAACGGCGTCGGCAAGACCACGCTCATCGACAGCGTCATCGGCGTCACCCGGCGCTTCGCCGGCTCGGTCCGGCTCGCGGGCGTCGACCTCACCGCCGCGAGCCCGGAGAAGCGCGCGGCGGCCGGGATCGGCTGGGTGCCGCAGGAGCGCGACATCTTCCGGTCCCTCACCGTCGAGGAGAACCTGACCGCCACCGCCCGGCCGGGCCGCTGGACGCTGCGCGGCGTCTACGAGATGTTCCCGCGTCTCGGGGAGCGGCGCGCGAACATGGGCGACCAGCTCTCGGGCGGCGAGCAGCAGATGCTCGCGATCGGCCGGGCGCTGATGCTCAATCCGAGGATCCTTCTGCTCGACGAGCCGACCGAGGGGCTCGCGCCGATCGTGATCGAGCAGCTGCTCGCCTCGATCCGGCGGATCATCCGCGAGGAGGGCATGGCCACGATCATCGTGGAACAGCATGCGAAGAAGATCCTCGGTGTCACCGACCGCGCCGTGATCCTCGACCGGGGCGCCATCGTCCACGAAGCCCCGAGCCGCGCGCTGATCGAGGATCCCGCGCCGCTCGAACTCCATCTCGGCGTCATCGCCAAGCAGAACCAGAGGAGCCCCGCTCATGCCGGTTGAAACCGCGAACCTCGCGCCCGTCGACGAAACGATCACGCTGCGCGACCTCCATTTCGACCCCTATCCGATCTACCGCCGGCTGCGCGCCGAGGCGCCGGTCATGCGGGTCAAGGCGGCGGGGCGGACGTTCCTGACCAAGGCCGCCGACACGAAGTTCGTGAAGGACACGCCGGAGATCTTCTCCTCGAACGACCCGAACACGCCGATGAAGCCGGCGTTCCAGGCGCATACGCTGATGCGCAAGGACGGGGCCGAGCACATGGCCGAGCGCATGGCCATGGCCCCCGCGCTGATGCCGAAGACGATCCAGGAGGTCTGGCAGCCGCTCTATCGCGACCTGGTCGGGCAGTATCTCGACCGGCTGCCGCGGGGCGAGGTGGTGGATCTCCACAAGGAACTCTCCGCCCCCATCGCCGCGCGCATCCTCGCCCATATCCTCGGCATTCCGGAGGCGAGCGACGAGCAGATGATCTTCTGGAGCCAGGCGCTCATCGACGGCGCGGGCAATTTCGGCTGGGAGCCGGGCCCCTTCGCGGTCTCCGACCATGCCAATCTCGAGATGAACGCGCTGCTCGAAAAGGCGGTGGAGCGGGTGCGCGCGAACCCGGACCGCTCGGCGCTCTCGGTGATGGTCAACGCCGAGAACCCGATCCCGATGAGCCAGATCGTGGCCAATATCAAGATCGCGATCGGCGGCGGCATCAACGAGCCGCGCGACGCGCTCTCCACCATCGTCTTCGGCCTGCTGACGGAGCCCGAGCAGCTTGCCGAGACGCGGCGCACCGGCAAATGGGGCGCGGCCTTCGAGGAAGGGGTGCGCTGGGTCGCGCCGATCCAGGCCTCCTCGCGCCTCGTGACGGAGGACGTGGAGATCCGGGGCTGCCTGATTCCGAAGGGTGACACGGTGATGACGATCCAGGCCTCGGCGAACCACGACGAGGATCTCTTCGAGCATCCGGAGCGGTTCGACGTCTTCCGCGCGAAGAACCCGCATCAGGCCTTCGGCTCCGGCCCGCATCATTGCGCCGGCACTCATGTCGCCCGCCGCACCGTCGGCGCGGTGATGCTCGGGATGCTGTTCGAGCGTTTTCCCGGCATGACCCTTCCCGATCCGTCGGTGGTGGAATGGCGCGGCTTCGGCTTCCGCGGCCCCATCAACCTGCCGGTCGTCCTGAACTGAGGAGAAGTCCCATGAAGATCACCTATATCGCCGCCGACGGCACCGAGACCGAGGTCAACGCCAGGGAAGGCGACAGCGTGATGCAGGCGGCGATCGCCAACGACATCGACGGCATCATCGGCGAATGCGGCGGGTCGATGATGTGCGCGACCTGCCACTGCTACGTCGATGACGCCTGGGTGGAGAAGACCGGGCCCCAGCACGACGGCGAGAGCGACATGCTCGACTGCGCCGCCTCCGAGGTGAAGCCGACCAGTCGCCTGTCCTGCCAGATCAAGCTCACCGAGGAGCTCGACGGGCTCGTCGTGCATCTGCCGGAAGCGCAGATCTGATGGACCGGATCCTCATCGTCGGCGCGGGGCAGGGCGGTTTCCAGGCCGCCGCCAGCCTGCGCCAGGAAGGCTTCGCGGGCGAGATCGTGCTCTTCGGCGAGGAGCCGGGTCTGCCCTACCAGCGCCCGCCGCTCTCCAAGGCCTACATGGCCGACGGCGACGCCGACCGGCTGCTGCTGAAGCCCGCGAGCTTCTACGAGCGATCGACGATCACCTACCGTCCGGAAGTCCGGATCGGGGCGATCGACCGCGCCGCGCGCGAGGTGGTGACCGCGGCGGGCGAGCGGCTGGGCTACGATCACCTGATCCTCGCGACCGGCGCGCGGAACTTCCGGCCGCCGATCCCGGGCCAGGAGGCGGATGGCGTGCTGGAGTTGCGCACGCTCGCCGACGCCGTCCGGATCCGCGCCCGGCTCGCGGAGACGCGCCATGCGATCGTGATCGGCGGCGGCTTCATCGGCCTCGAATTCGCGGCGATGGCGCGCGCGGCCGGCGTCGGCGTCACGGTGCTCGAAGCCGCGCCCCGGCTGATGGGCCGCGCGCTCTCGCCCGCGATGTCGGAGTTCTTCCTCGCCGCGCATCGCGAGATGGGCACCGAGGTGCTGCTCGGCGCCGCCGCGCGCCGGATCGAGGCGGAGGGCGGCAAGGTGAGCGGCGTCGATACCGCTGATGTCCGGGTCGTGCCCGGCGATCTCGTGCTGATCGCGACCGGGATCCGTCCCAATGTCGAACTCGCCGAGGCGGCGGGGCTGCATGTCGATAACGGGATCGTGGTGGACGAGTCCCTGCTGACTTCGGACCCGGCGATCTCCGCGCTCGGCGACGCGGCGAGCTTTCCGCTGCCCGAGGGCGGCCGGGCGCGGCTCGAATCGGTGCAGGCGGCGGTCGATCACGCGCGCCACATCGCCAAGCGGCTGCTGAGGGGCGAGAGCGCGCCCTACGCCGCCGTGCCGTGGTTCTGGAGCGACCAGGGCAAGCTGAAGCTGCAGATCGCAGGGCTCGGCACCGCCGCCGACGAGAGCCAGGACGTCCCCCAGCCCGAGGGCGCGAAGATGGTCCTGCTCTATCGCCAGGGCCGCCTGATCGCGGCGGAAACCGTGAACGCGCCCGGCCAGCACATGGCGGCGCGCCGGCTCATCGGCGCGCCCCGATCCGCGCTCGAGGCGGCCGGCTACGACCTCAAGGCCGCCCTCCGGCAGGGCGCCGCGTGACATCCCGGCGGATCGGGGCCGAGGCCGCCTGACCGGCGCGGTCAGCGGCCGACGGGGACGAAGCCGCGGCTTTTCCCGCCGTTCTCGGCGTCGGGGTGTTCATGGCCCTATAGGGGGCTTCGGCCTCGACCCGGACCGGCGGGTACTTGGAGCGACTCCTTGCTTTGGCGTGGCGCTGGCGTCACGCCGAAGGCACGCGGACCTCGCCGAAGCCATGCATCCGCTTGGCCCATTGCACGGCGACGAAGAAGCCCTTGATCGGCGGCAGCATCGCGAGGCAGAGCGGCACGGCGAGGAGGGAAAGCAGGACCGCGACCAGCCACGGCCGCAGACCCGCCGTGACCAGCGGGATCAGCGCGAAGCCCACGACATGGCAGACGACGAGCAGCGTGACATAGGCGGGACCGTCATCGGCGCGCTGGTGATGCAGGGCCTCGCGGCAGGCCGGGCATTCCGGCGCGACGTGAAGATAGGAATCGAACAGGCGCCCCTCGCCGCAGGCGGGGCAACGCCGGCGCAGGCCATTGCGGATGGCCTCTCCCAGCGCGCGGTCGGGTCCTTCGGTCATCGCTTTCCCTCCTCCTGATCGAACGTACATATGACATGCAATCTGTGCGCATTCAATGCGGACAATATCCGATCAATCCGTGCCTCGCAGCAAAGCCAGCGGACGTCCGTCCTCGCCCCGGATCGCGTCGAGCCAGCCTTGGCGGCGGCGCGCGCGGGTCACGCGGAGGCGCTCGCCGGGCTCGACATTGCCGAGATGGCAGACGGCGCGGCGGCGGACCGGCCCCGCGCGGTGCCCCGCCTCGAAGGCGGCGCGGTCGGCGAGGGCGGCGAAGCTCGGGAAATAGAGCAGGCCGGCGGCGTTGAAGTCGAGCGCGGGGCAGGGCAGGAACCAGCGCCCCGCGCCGTCGTCCGGCGCGGCGCGGAAGGCGCGGGCCCCCCGCGCGGCGTCGCGGGCGAGCGCGTCGAGCGCGGGATCGGCTCCCGCGGGAACGGCGAGCACGCGCGGCGCGCGGCGGACCAGCGTCCGGTTGCCGCCCTCCGGCCCGCGCCCGACGAAGGCGGTCACGAGTTCGACCCGGCCGACCGGCGCGCCCGCCGCGAAGAGTTCGATCACCGAGCCGTATCGGCCCCGCCCCACCCGATGAAGCCGCCCGGACATGCTCAGCGCGCCGCCGAGCCGGGGCAGGCCGGGCCGTTCGATGGTCAGCCGGGTCGCGCAGAAGGCGGCGTAGAGCGGCTCGCCCCGCGCGCAGGTGAACAGGGCTTCGCTCTGCCCCATGGCGCGGGCGATCAGCCGCCAGTGGAGATCGCCCGCGCGGCGCATCAGCCATGGTTCGGAAAGCCCGGCGAAACCCATCTCGGCCATGCCGAGCGCATGTGTCTCGTCTATCTCCCGCGGCTCGGGAAGGCGGCCCGCGCGGATCACGCGGCGGCTCCCCTGGCGCGGAACTCCGCGATCCGGCCGGCGAGATGGCGGGCATCCTCGTCGATGGCGAGGAAACGGCCCGAACCCCAGGTGTTGAGCCAGCCGAGCCCGATGAAGTAGACCCCCGGCGCGTCGGTCACGCCGCGATGGAAGGCGGGCCTGCCCCGGCCGTCGAAACAGTCCACCTCGAGCCACGAATAGTCCGGCCGGAAGCCGATGGCCCAGAGGATCGAGGCGATGCCCTCCTCCGCCATGTCGATCCCGGTGATCTCGCGCGCGGGTTCCCAGACCTTCTCGAACGGGGGCTCCTCGGGCGCGTCGATGCCGTGCGCGGCGATGTGGCGGTCGATCTGGTCGCGGATGCCCTGGTAGCTCCTGTCCGCGCCGTCGAGGTTCCTGCCGAGTTCGGGCAGGAAGGTGAGCCGCGTCCCCCGCGCCCCGGAGAGGCCGCCGTAGAGCCTCACGCCCTCGAGCGCGAATTTCCGCAGGTCGATCTCCTTGCCGCCGTCGCGGCCGGACATGTAGTGGTTGGTCTGGCTGACCGCCTTGATCGGATCGGGATGCCTGTCGATGGTGAGGGCGTAGTGTCCGGCGTCGTGGAGCCAGTCGGTCGCGTCGCGTCCGCGATACCTGCGCGGGCTGCGGGGCGCGGAGCCGATGGCGAGGTGAACCGGGCGGCCCTCGCGGTGGAAATCCTCCATGATCTGCACGCCCGACTGCCCGCCGCCGACGATGAGCACGCCGCCCTCGGGGAATTGCGACGGCCGCCGGTATTCGCGCGAATGCATCTGGAAGATCGAAGGGTCGATCGCCGAGGCATAGGGCGGCACCAGCGGTGTGTCATAGCCGCCGGTCGCGATCACCACCTGCTCCGCCGTCCAGTGCCCGGCCGTGGTCTCGACGAGATAGCCGCCGCCCGGACGGGGCGCCACGCGGGTCACGGCGACGTTCTCGCGCAGGGGCGGATCGAAGCTTTCGGCGAAACCGTCGAGGTAGTCGACGATCTCGTCGCGGAGCATGAATCCGTCCGGATCCCTGCCCCGGTAGGGCCAGCCCGGCAGGCGGCATTGCCAGTTGGGGGTGACGAGGCAGAAGCTGTCCCAGCGGTTCACCCGCCAGGACTGGAAGCGGCGGTCGCGTTCGAGCACGACATGATCGATACCGTCACGGCGCAGGTACCAGCTGACCGAAAGCCCGGCCTGGCCGCCGCCGATGACGACGACGGAAACATGCGCTGGTGTGTTCATCGCGGACATGGGTCTGACCTTTCAGGAGAGGGAGAGGCAGAGAACGTCGCCCCGGTCGAAGCGGGCGGCGCGGGCTTCGATCCGCGCGAGCTGATCGAGGGCGCTGGAACAGGCGAAACCGTATTTCGCCTCCACGCGGCGCGAGCCTTCGCGGAGCCCGGCGCGGGCGCGGGCGAGGAAGTCGGCAAGCTGGTAGCGCGCGCCCGCCTCGAGGTGGCGGGCGATGGCGGTCGAGGGCGAATAGCAGGTCTCCTCGGTGCCATCGGGCCAGCGGACGGTGAAACGGACCTCAGGCATGGGCGTCCTCCGGAGCCAGGGCGAGATAGGGGCTGGCGCGCCAGTCCCAGAAGAGCGCGTGCGCGCCCTCTCCCACGAAATCGACGCGGGAGGAGGCCGTGGCGCGGCCGATGACGGCGGCCCGGATGTCGCGGGCGCGGAAGCGGGCGAGGGTAGCGGAGGCCGACTCGGGGCGGATGGAGAGCAGGAAGCCGTAGCTCGGGAAGGCGCGGAGCCAGCGTTCGAGCGGCGCCCCCGGTGGCCGCGGGATCGCGGCGAGGTCGATGTCGAAGCCGACGCCGGAGCTTTCGGCGAGCATGAGCGCGGTGCCGGCGATGCCGCCCTGGCTGATGTCCTTGCCGGCGTCGACGAGGTGCTCCTCGGCGAGCGCGGGCAGGAGGGCGAGGTCGCCGCGCAGACGTTCGGGCGCGGCTTCGGCGGCGAACCAGTTGTCGAACCGCGGGCGCCAGCCGCCCCGGTGGTCGATGGCGGCGATGAGCAGGTCGCCCGGCCGCGCGCCGGATCCGGAGATGAGCCGGCCGGCAAGCCCCGTGACGGCGACGGAGAGATTGAGGCCGGGCGCGCGGAGATTGGTATGTCCGCCGACGATCGGCACGCCGTAGGCCGCCGCCGCCGCCCGCAGGCCGGCGAGCACCGGCGCGGCGCTGGCCGCGTCGGGCGCCCAGATCATGTCGGTGAGCGCGGTGGCGCGCCCGCCCATGGCGGCGATGTCCGAGAGGTTCACCATCACCCCGCACCAGCCGGCGAACCACGGATCGTCGGCGACGAAGGCCGGGATGAAGGCCTCCGCCGCGAAGAGGTCGAAACCTCCTCCGGGCCGGGGCAGGGCGGCGGCGTCGTCGCCCGGGCGGCCCTCGCTCGCCGCGCCGAGGCCGAGGCCCCGCGTCGCCGTCGCGATGTCGAGCTTGCCCCGGATCGACGGATGCGCGGCGAGCGCCGCCGCCAGTTCGCCGGGAGTCATGCTCCGCCTCCGGGCGCGGCCAGGCGCCAGCCCGTGGCGGGGTCGGGGACCGGCGCGTAATGCGCGAGGCTCGCCGACATGCTGAGATGCGGGCGCCCGTGCAGTTCCGCCTCGCCCTCGATGTGCCAGTGGAGCCGGCGGAAGAGAGCCGCGTTCCGGCGCTGGACATGGGCGTGGAAGCTCGTGGCCCCGCGCGCCCGGGCGGTTCCGACCGCGAGGCGGATGAGTTCGGCGCCGAGCCGCCCGACCCGGCGGTGATCGGCCGCGACGGCGAGGCGGGAACCCCACCATACGCCGGGCCCGGCCTCGTGTATGCGCACCGTGCCGACCACGCGGGCGCCGGCGAGGGCGACGAGCGGGAGCGCCACGGCGTCGACCGCGTCGCGGTCGTCCCGGGCGAAGACGCCCTGCTCGGCGACGAAGACCGCGCGGCGGAGCGCGAAGGCGGCCTCCATTTCCGCGCCCCGGGCGGCGCGCACGGCGAAGTCGCGGGTGAGGAGTTCGGCGCCGCTCATCTCGGGCTAAGCCGCTCGTAGGTGGCGAGGGCGGAGCAGGCGCCGCATCTGCCGCAACCCGCCTTGATGTCCTCGGAGCCGAGGCCACCGGCGACGATCATCCGCGACAGCGGCTCCAGGATCGCGGCCATGAAGGCGGAGGAGGGGGCCGGATGGCTTTCGAGCGGCGTGCCCGAGATCGGCACGAAGGGGACGACGAAGGGATAGACACCAAGCGCCACCAGCCGTTCCGAGGTCGCGAGGATCGCTTCCGGCGTGTCGCCGAGCCCGGCGAGGATGTAGGTCGAGACCTGCCCCCGGCCGAAGACGCGCACCGCCGCCTCGAAACTCGCGAAATACTTCGCGAGCGGCACGCTGGCCTTCCCCGGCATGATCCGCGCCCGCACCTCGGGCGTCACCGCCTCGAGATGCATGCCGAGCGCGTCCACCCCGGCCGCGCGCATCCGCCCGTGCCAGGCATCGTCCTCAGGCGGCTCGCACTGCGCCTGGATCGGCAGCGCGACCGCCGCCTTGATCGCCGCCGCGCTCTCGGCGAGCACCGCCGCGCCCCGGTCGGCGCCGCGCGGCGTGCCGGTCGTCAGCACCATATGCTTCACCCCGTCGAGCGCCACCGCCGCCTTGGCGACCTCCGCGAGCTGCGCCGGGGTCTTGCGCGCGATGGTCCGCCCCGCGGCGAGGCTCTGGCCGATGGCGCAGAACTGGCAGGTCCTCTTCCGGCTCTCGTAGCGGACGCAGGTCTGGAGCACGGTCGTCGCCAGCACGTCGCGCGAATGCAGCACCGCGATCTGGCTGTAGGGAATCCCCTCCGCCGTCGTCAGGTCGTAGAACCGGGGCCGGCCCGGAAAGCTCACCCGCCCGACCTCGCGCCCCTCGCGCAGCACCCGCGCCGCGCCGCCCTCGGGCGCCTCGATCACGTAGGGGCTCTCGAAGGCGGGCGGGGTATGGACCGGGACCATCACCGTGCGGTCCCCGAGCGTCAGCGCCTTGTGGTCGGACGGCCCCGCGCCGCCCCGGCGGCTCGCGTGGCCGGCGTGGGGATCGACGAGGCGCGCCCCCCGGGTCTGGAGCTCGTTGATCAGATCGGCGTCAGGCATCGGTCTCGATCTCCTCGGGCTGGGCCTCGACCGGCGCGGGCGCGTATTCCTCGCGCGGCACGGCGGGGCGGGTGTCGTGGACGAGGCGCAGCAGCTCGGGCCGGGCGTAATGCCCGACCGAATCCATCATCCGCTTGCGCTTGGTGATGAGCTTCATGTCGAGGTCGGCGATCACCATCCCCTCCCCCTCGGTCAGCGGCGGCGCCAGATGCCTCCCCTCCGGCGAGACGATGCAGGTCATGCATCCGTCGCGGAGCCCCTTCCGCAGGGCCGGGTCCGGATGGATCGACGCGACCTGCTCCTCCGAGAGCCAGCCGGTCGCGTTCACGACGAAACAGCCCGATTCGAGCGCGTGGTGGCGCATCGTCACCTCGATCTGCTCGCCGAAGATCGGCCCGACGAGGCTGCCGGGGAAATGGCTCGCGTGGATCTCCTCGCGCTGCGCCATCAGCGCGTAGCGCGCGAGCGGGTTGTAATGCTCCCAGCAGGCGAGCGCGCCGACCCGGCCGACGGCGGTCTCCACCACCTTCAGCCCCGCGCCGTCGCCCTGCCCCCAGATCATCCGCTCGTGATAGGTCGGCGTGATCTTGCGCCGCCTCAGCCTCAGGGTACCGTCCGCGTCGAAGATCAGCTGCGTGTTGTAGAGCGAGCCGCCGTCGCGCTCGTTGACGCCGAGCACGATCACCGCGCCGCGTCTGCGCGCCGCCTCCGCGACCGCGCGGGTCTCCGCGGAGGGTACGCTGACCGCCTCCTGATAGAGCCTCAGATGCTCCGGCCCCTGCTGGACCGGGGGCAGGACGAAGGAGAAATACGGGTAGAAGGGGACGAAGGTCTCCGGGAAGACGATGAATTCCGCCCCCTTGTCGGCGGCTTCCGCGACCGCGTTCAGCACCCGCTCCATGGTTCCGGCGCGCGAGGCGAGGTCGGGGGCGATCTGCACGGCGGCGGCGCGGACCACTGGCTTCTGCATGGGCTTGCTCCTGATCGGGGGGGAGCCCGGGCACGGGGCCCGGGCGGGCGGCGTCAGACGGTCCAGGTGTCGATGACGACGGCGTCGGCGCGCTTGTGGAGCAGCACGCAGTCGAGGACGTCCTGCGGCGCGATCGGGGTGATGCCGGGAATGAGCGACGGCTCGCCATGGCCGTAGAGTGCCTGGAGCGCGAAGCGGCAGGCATAGACCCGGCCGCCATCCTTCATGAAGCGCTCGAGGTTCCTATTGAAGTTCTGGTGGCCGGGGAACGCCTCGTCGCCGAGCGTCGGAAAGCCGCGCTGCACGCCGAGGGTGACGCCGGGGCCGTAGAGAAGGATCGAGGTCTCGAAGCCCTTCTTCTGGAGCCGGATGGCATTCAGGAGGTTCACGAGGCCGATCGAGCCCTCGAAGGCGACGGTATGGAAGGTGACGAGCGCCTTCTGGCCGGGCTCGGCCTTCACGTCCTCGAAGACCTTGCTCTCGTAATCGACGAAGAAGTCGCCCGGCTTGTGGGCGGCGGCGGTGACCTGGGGCATGTGCGATTTCCCTGATGCGTGTGTTGCGACGGGGAAAGCATGTGGGCGCGGCGCCGATCCGATCAATATCCGAATCAATTATACATACAATAAAGCCGCGCCGAGGCGTCTCTCTGCCGCCCGAATGAGCGTTCTAACTCGGCATTGCCGCCTCAAGAGGCACGAAAAAACCGTGGCATCTCGCCGAGGGGCTTGCACATGGCGCGAATCATGATGCATACAATGCGCCTCAATATGCCGGAGCCGCCCATGCTGACCTGGTCACCGGAGCTCGCCCAGAACGGCCAGCCCCGCTATGTAGAGATCGCCGACGCCATCGCGCGCGACATCCGCTCGGGCATCCTCGCCCCCGGGGGCCGCCTGCCGCCGCAACGTAGGCTCGCGGAGCGGCTCGGCCTCGACTTCACGACCGTGTCGCGCGCCTATTCCGAGGCCCGGTCCCGCGGCCTCGTCGAGAGCCATGTCGGGCGGGGCACCTTCGTGCGCGCCGAGGCGGCTCCCGCGCCGGTTCCCGCCGCCGACCCGCGCCGCGCCCGCGAGCAGGATCTGGCGATGAACCTGCCCCCCGAGCCGGCCGACCCCGAACTCCTCGCCGCGATGCGCGAGGGGCTCGCCGCCATCTCGGCCAATCTCGTGCCGCTCCTGCGCTACCAGTCTCCGACCGGCGCGGAGCAGGACCGGGCCGCCGCTCTCTCCTGGCTCTCGCAGCGGGGCATGGTGCCGAACCTCGACCGGATCGCCATCACCCCCGGCGCCCATGTCGCCATGAGCGCCATCCTGTCGGCGCTGGCGGGCCCGGGCGACGCGGTGCTGTCGGAAAGCGTGACCTATCCCGGCCTGCGCTCGATCGCGGCGAAGCTGCGGCTCGATCTCGTCGGTCTCCCCGAGGATGCCGCGGGCATCCTCCCGGACGCGCTGGAGGCGGCGATCCGCGAGCGCGCCCCGAAGGCGCTCTATCTGAATCCGACGCTGCGCAACCCGACCACCGCCACGATTCCGGCCGAGCGGCGGACCGAGATCGCAGCCGTCCTCCTCCGGCACGGCCTGCCGCTGATCGAGGACGACGCCTACGGCTTCATCCCGCCGAGCCCGCCCGCCCCGATCGCGACCCTGGCGCCGGCGCTGACCTGGCACATCGGCGGTCTCGCGAAATGCATCGGCGCCGGGCTCCGCCTCGCCTATACGATCGCGCCCGACAGCCGCGCCGCCTATCTCCTCGGCCAGTCGATCCGCACGCTGGCGGTGATGCCCTCCGCCGTCACCGCCGCGCTCGCCACCCGCTGGATCGAGGACGGCACGGCCGACCGGATCCGGCGCTTCATCCGCGCCGAGACCGCCGCGCGGCAGGCTCTGGCCGCCGAGATCCTCACGGGCCTGAGCTACGAAGGCGACCGCGCCGCCTTCAACCTCTGGCTCCGCCTGCCCGAGGGCGCGGGGCGGGCGGAACTGATGGGCCGGATGGCGGGCCGCGACATCGGCCTCATGCCGTCGGACGCCTTCACCGTCGCCGGCCCGCCGGGCGAATACCTCCGGGTCTGCCTCGGCGGCGCCATCTCCCGCGACCGCCTGCGCGACGGGCTCCTCTTCATGGCGAATACGCTCTCGGGGCAGGCCTGGCTCGGTTGAGCCCCGCGGGGCCCGGCCCCTTCCTCAGGCGCCTCAGTTCCGCGCCAGGAAGGCGATGGCCCGCGCCTGCTGCTCGGCCGTGAAGACATGGCCCCCGGGGGCGATCTCCGTTTCGAGCGCGCGGGGCGCGCCCGCCGCCGCCCAGATCCGGGCGAGATCGCCGAAGGCCTGGCGCGCGGCCGCTTCGGGGACATGGCGGTCCTCCGCCCCGGAGACGAGCCGGAGCCGCCGGGGCGCCGCGAGCCCGGCGACGTCGGGATAATCGAGCCGGCCGCCGAGACCCGGGTGCAGCATCGTGAAGGCGGACTGGCCCCGGGTCTGGTTGCCGCCCGGCACCATCAGATCCGCGAGCCGCGCCATCCAGCCCGCCGCGACACCGGCGCGGATCGCGGGCTCGAGCGCCATCGCCTGCCAGGCGCGGAAACCGCCGAAGGAGAAGCCGAGCACCGAGACACAGGTCCGGTCCACCGCCGGGTGCCGGGCGAGCCAGCGGGCAAGCTGCGCGTCCTCCGCCGCGATGATTCCGGCGAGGGTCAGGCCGAACTGCATCAGGTTGCAGGCGAGCGCCTGTTGCGCCGCATAGCCGTTGCCGACGCGCGACCCCCAGCCGAGCGCGTCCGCCGCGATCACCACGAAGCCGCGCGCCGCCAGCGCCTGCCCGAGCGCCACCCCGCCATAGAGCCGCTCCTGCCATTCGCGGGCGACCCCGGCGCGCTCCGGATCGTCCCAGGGCGCGATCATCTTCTCCTTGCCGATCGCGAATTCCGAGCCGTGGTCATGCTGGAGCAGGACCGCCGGACGCGGCCCCGCGCCCGAGGGGAGCAGCATCAGCGCCTCGCTCCGCGCCCCGGTCGGAAAGCGCAGCCGCAGCCGCAGGCGGGTGACCCCGCCAGCGTCCGAGCGGCCGATCTCCTCCGCCACCGCCTCGCCGTCGAGCGCCGGTCCGACCCCGCGGCGAAGCAGATCCCGGCCCGCCGCGCGCCAGCCCTCGAAATCGCCGCGCCAGTTCCCGAACCCATGCGAGAAGCGCGGCTCCGCCGCCATGCCGGCGAGGAAGTCCGGCATGTTGTCGGCGTCGATCGTCACGGTTCAGCCCCGGCTCTTCGCCGCCTGCGCGAGCCGGTCGCGGCTGCCGCCGAGATGCATCCGGAGCGCGGCGCGCGCCGCGTCGCTGTCGCCGGCCTCGATCGCCGCGACGATCTGCTTGTGCTCGTCGCTGATCTTGCGCAGGTAGTCCCGGAGGGTCTTGGCGTCGTACTGGTGCGCCGGAACCCGCGCGCGTGGCACGAGAACTTCTCCGAGGTAGTTGAAGAGGCCGAGGAAATGCCGGTTGCCGGTCGCCTGGGCGATGGCGCGGTGGAAGGCGATGTCGAGATCGACCGTCGCCTCGCCCGCCTCGATGGCCGCGTCCATCGCCGCGCAGGCCTCCGTGATCCGCCGCAATTCCTCGGGCGAGCGCCGCCGCGCGGCGAGCGCGGCGGCCTCGGATTCGATGGCGATGCGAAGTTCCAGCGCCTCCAGCACCTCGCTGACCACGGAGAGGTTCTCCTCGGAGATCCGGAAGGCCCGCACCCCCTCGTCGAGCACGAAGGCGCCCTTGCCCTGCCGGGTCGCGACGAGGCCGCTCGCCTTGAGGTTCGCGATCGCCTCGCGCACCACGGTCCGGCTGACGCCGAATTCCTCGATCAGCTCCTTCTCGGTCGGGAGCTGGGTGCCCTTCGGATAGGCGCCGGCCTGGATGCGGTCGGTCATCGACTCGACGAGTTGCGAGGTCAGCGACTGCCGTGGCCGGGCCATGTCCATCTCCTTACGCCGCCCGCTCGTAGGCGAGGCTCGCGCCGATGAGCTCGCGCGAATAGGGGTGAGCCGCCGCGTTGCCCGGGATCGCCGCCCGGTCGAGGATCTCGACGATCCGCCCCTGCAGCATGATCGCGAACTGGTCGCACATGTGGTCGACCACGGCAAGGTCGTGGCTGACCAGCAGATAGGTGAGGCCGCGCTCCGCCCGGAGCTTCGCGAGCAGGTTCAGCACTTCCGCCTGCACCGAGACGTCGAGCGCCGAGGTCGGCTCGTCCAGGAGCAGCACCGAGGGCTCGAGCACCAGCGCCCGTGCGATGGCGACGCGCTGCCGCTGCCCGCCCGAGAGCTCGTGCGGATAGCGGTCGAGGAAATCGACCGGCAGGCCCACGTCCACCATCGCCCGCTCCATCCGCTCCGCCTCGCGGTCGAGCCCGTGGATCCTGAGCGGCTCGGCCAGCGTCGTCCGGATCGAGTGCCGCGGATGCAGCGAACCGTAGGGATCCTGGAACACCATCTGCACGTCGCGGCACCGCGCCTTGCGCTTCGCCTCGCGCACCGGCTGCCCGCCGATCTCGATCCGGCCCTCCCAGGTGGTGAGCAGGAGGCCGATGCATTTCAGGATCGTGGACTTGCCCGAGCCGGATTCGCCGACCAACCCGAAGCTCTCGCCGGAGCGCACCTTGAAGCTCACATCGTCGAGGATGCGCCGCGCCTGCGCGCCGAGGCCGAGCCGGATGGTCAGCCCTTCGATCGTTATGTCGCTCATGCGCTCGCCTCCGCCATCGGTTGCTTCCAGCCTTCCTCCCGTCGCAGCACCGGCAGCGGCCTGCGGTCGCCGCCGATCCTCGGCTGCGCGGCGAGAAGGCCGCGGGTATAGGGATGCCGCGCCCGGCCCAGTTCGGCCGCGGGCAGCGCCTCGACCACCTGGCCCGCGTACATGATGAGCACGCGGTCGCAGAAGTTCCGGACGAGGTTCAGGTCGTGCGAGATCATGATGAGCCCGAGCCCGCGCCGGCGCACCAGGTCGTCGAGGATGCCGAGCACCTTCATCCGCACCGTCACGTCGAGCGCCGAGGTCGGCTCGTCCGCGATCACCACCTCCGGTTCGGGCACCAGCATCATCGCGATCATCACACGCTGGCCCATGCCGCCGGAGATCTCGTGCGGATAGAGCTCGTAGACCCGTTCGGGATCGCGGATCTCGACCGCCTCGAGCATCTCGAGCGCCTTCTCCCGCGCCTCCCGCTTGGCGCCGCGATGATGCACGGCATAGGCCTCCGCGATCTGGTCGCCGACGCGCTTGACCGGATTGAGCGAGAATTTCGGATCCTGCAGGATCATCGAGATCCGCGCGCCCCTTATGTCGAGCATCCGCCGCTCGGAGGCCTTCAGCAGATCGGTCCCCATGAACTCCATCCGCCCGGCCTCGATCGTCGCGCCCGGCAGCAGCCTCAGCAGCGCCCGGCCGATCGTCGATTTCCCCGACCCGCTCTCGCCGACGATCCCGAGCCGCTCCCGCCCCAGCGCGAAGGACACGCCCCGCACCGCCGGGTTGGCCGAGGCCCCGCGCCCGTAGGTGACGCGCAGCCCCTCCACCGTCATCAACCGGTCCATCAGTGCCGCCCCTTCCGCTGCTTGGGATCGAGCGCGTCGCGAAGCCCGTCGCCGATCAGGTTGAAGGCGAGGCTGACGCAGAGGATCGCCCCGCCCGGGAACGCCACCAGCCACCAGCTCTCCAGCATGTAGCGCCGCCCGATCGCGATCATCGCCCCCCATTCCGGCAACGGCGGCTGCGCGCCCAGGCCCAGGAACCCCAGCCCCGCCGCGGTCAGGATCACGGTCGCGAGCGAGAGCGTGAGCCGCGTCAGCACCGAGGGCAGGCACATCGGCACGATCTGCTTCCAGATGATCCGCGCCGCCGACGCCCCCTGCATCTTCGCCGCCGAGACATAGTCCGCCCCGCGCAGCGTCAGCGTCTCGGCCCGCGCCAGCCGCGCGATCGGCGGCCAGGAGGTGAGCGCGATCGCGACGATCGCATTCTCGAGCCCCGCCCCGAGCGCCGCCACGAAGGCGAGCGACAGGATGAGCCCGGGGAAGGACAGGAAGATGTCGGTGATCCGCATCAGCGCCGTGTCGAACCAGCCGCCGAAATACCCCGCGACCGTCCCCACCGCGAGCCCGATCGGCCCGACGATCACGCCCACGAGCGCGATGATCGTGAGCGTGATCCGCGCGCCATAGACCAGCCGGCTGAACACGTCCCGCCCGACCTCGTCGGTGCCGAAGAAATGCGCCCAGCTCGGCGGCTGGAGCGCCGCGCCGAGATCCTGCGCGTAGGGGTCCGCCGTCGCGATCAAGGGCGCGAAGGCCGCCATCACGATCAGCGCGAGGATCACGACGAGCCCGAAGGCCGAGGACGGGTTGCCCGCGAGATGGCGCAGCACGGTCCCGAGGTAGTCGGCGCCGGAGCGCAGGCCCGCGAGACGGCGGGGCGGGGCGGAGGAGTGCATCGGAATGGCTGTCATCGTGTCCTCGGATCGAAGACCCTGTAGAGCAGGTCGGAGAGCAGGTTCAGCGCGATGAAGATCACGCCGACGATGAGCACGCAGGTCATCACCGCGTTCATGTCGCCGGTCAGCATGTTGTTGGTCATGTAGGAGCCGAAGCCCGGCCAGGAGAACACCGTCTCGATCAGCACCGCGCCTTCGAGCAGCCCGCCATAGGCGAGCGCCACGATGGTGACGAGCTGGACGCGGATGTTGGCGAAGGCATGGCCCCAGATCGTGCGCGTCTGGCTCAGCCCCTTCACCCGCGCGGTGGTGATGTATTCCTGGTTCAGCTGGTCGAGCATGAAGCTCCGCGTCATCCGGGTGATGTAGGCGAGCGAGGCGAGCCCGAGGATCGAGGCCGGCAGGATCAGGTGGTTGAGCGCGTCCCCGAACACGTCCCAGTCGCCCGAGAGCGCCGAATCGATCAGCAGGAACCCGGTCCGGGGTTCCACCATCCCGTCGTAGAAGTCCGAGACCCGCCCGCCGCCGCCGACCCAGTCGAGCCTGGCGTAGAACAGGATGAGCCCGATCATGCCGGTCCAGAAGATCGGCATCGAATGGCCGAGCAGGGTCGCGACCCGCACGAGGTGGTCGGTCGGCCGGTTCTTCCGCGCCGCCGCGAGCACGCCGAGCGGGACCCCGAGCCCGGCGCCGATCAGGATCGCGAAGGTCGCGAGCTCGATCGTCGCCGGCATCACGCGCGCGATGTCCTCGATCACCGGCTGGCCGGTCCTGAGCGAAGTGCCGAAGTCGCCCCGCGCGATCTGGCCGAGGTAGTCGGCGAACTGGACATAGACCGGCTGGTCCATGCCGAGCTCGTGATAGACCTGTTCATAGGTCGCCTGATCGGCTTCCTCGCCGACCATCGCGCGCACCGGATCGACCGGCATCAGCCGGCCGATCGCGAAGGTGAGCGCGAGCAGACCGAGCAGCGTGACGAGGATCGTTCCCGCCTGCCGGGCGAAACCCGCCAGACGCCCGGAAGTCGGTGACAAGGCCAGTCGCATCGTGCTCCCCCCTGTCCGCTCAGCGGTCCTTGGTGATCGCGCCGAGGTCGGTGCCCCAGGACGGGTTCAGCGTGAAGTTCTCGAGATCGGCGCGGTAGGCGACCGAGTCGAGCACCTCGGCGAAGGGCTGGATCGACGGCACCACCGTCGCGATCCGCCCCTGGATGTCGTGATACATCGCGACCTGCTTGTCGGCGTCGCTCTCGATCAGCGCCGCGTCGATCGCGGCGTTGATCTCGGGGTCGTAGAACGAGGTCCGCCAGCCCTGGAAATTGGTGAGCTTGGCCGCGTCCGAGTTGTCGGGGTTGTAGATGATCGCGCGCAGGTTCGAGTCCGGATGCGGCAACTGCCCGCCGCCGCCGCGGCCGACCAGAAGCTCGAAATTCCGCTCCCGCATCGCGCCATAGATCTGCTCGCCCGAGCCGGAGATGATCTCGGCGTCGATCCCGGCCTGTTTCAGCGTCGCCTGGATCGCGGTCGCGGTGCTCATGAAGGGCGCGTCGGCGAGCGCGCGCAGCGTCACCTTGAAGCCGTCCGGATAGCCCGCCTCGCTCAGCAGCGTCTTGGCGCGGTCGACGTCGAGCGTGTAGCCCGGATCCGGCATCGCGCCGATCACGCCCGAGGCGATGGGCCGCTGATGCGCCTGCCCGTAATAGGGCATGATCGCCGCGTTGATCCCGTCGTAGTCGATGAGATAGCGCAGCGCCTCGCGCACCTTCGGCTTGGCCAGCCGCTCGTCCTTCATGCTGACGGCGAGATAGTAGAAGCCGCTGCCCGGCTGCGAGATCACCTCGACGCCCTCCTCGGCCGAGAGCGC
Organism: Amaricoccus solimangrovi; assembly: GCF_006385685.1. Taxonomy (GTDB): domain Bacteria; phylum Pseudomonadota; class Alphaproteobacteria; order Rhodobacterales; family Rhodobacteraceae; genus Amaricoccus; species Amaricoccus solimangrovi. The sequence continues at coordinate 114,027 of NZ_VFRP01000006.1, forward strand.
CTTCAGATCGGGACCCGCGAGCGAGAAGCCGATGTCGATGTCGCCCTTCTCGAGCATCAGCCGCTGGTTCTGCGATTCCGGGATGTGGCGCATGATGACGCGCTTCATCGCGGAGGGCTCGCCCCAGTAGTCGCCGTTGCGGGTCAGGATCACCCGGTCGTTCGCCTTCCAGCCGTCGAAGGTGAACTTGCCCGATCCGGCGGAATGGGTGTTGAGCCAGTCGGCGCCCAGGTCGCCGTCCTTCTCGTTCTCCATCACCAGCTTCGAATCGAGCACCGAGCCCGGCCCGACGATGCCGAGCGTCTGCACGATCACCTTCGGATCGACCGGCTTCGGCAGCGTGACGACCACCGTCCTCTCGTCCGGCGCGGTGAAGCTCGCGCCCGCGTTCTCCTTGGTGAAGCCGTGGGTCTTGAGGAACGAGGCCTGGGCGAGGTTGAGCGTCATCAGCCGGTTCAGCGACCAGACCACATCCTGCGCCGTCACCGGATTGCCGGAGGCGAAGACCGCGTCGTCGCGCAGGTGGAAGGTGATGCTCTTGTTGTCGGGCGCGATCGCCCAGCTTTCCGCGAGATCGGGATTGACCTTCGCCCGGTCCTTCGCGTCGAGCGTGACGAGGTTGTCGTAGACATTGGCGAGGATCTGCACCGGCTCGCGGCCGGTGATCGCCGCGGGGTCGAGCGTCAGCACATTGGTCATCGAGAAGCCGACGACGAGCTGGTCCTTCGGCGTCTCGGCGAGCGCGGGCAGCGCCGCCGATCCGAGCAGCGCCGCGAGGGTCAGGCCGCGAAGGGATGCGAGCATTGGGATATTCCTCCGAGTCGTGTCGATCGTGGAACGTCGACTTTGCTTCAACTTGTATGATGTCTTATCGGGATGGGCAAGGTTTCTCCGCTTGCCCCTCCGGAACGCGCGTCCTTATTCGCCCGGCGGCGTCGAATATGCATATGCATATTACCGCCCTTTCCGGGCTGTTCCGGGACTTCCGTCAAATATGCATATGCATATTTCGGCCGATTTTGGCCCCGGAGACGGTCGCGCGCCGCCACCGGGAGGGTGATTACTGCGGCCCCAGCGTCGCGATCAGCGCCGCGAGATCGGCTTCCTCCGCCTCGGTCAGGTCGGTCAGCGGCGGCCTGACCGGCCCGGCCGGGCGCCCGACGATCCGCGCGCCCGCCTTGATGATCGAGACCGCGTAACCCTGCGAGCGGTTGCGGATCGCGAGATAGGGCATGAAGAAATCGCGCAGCAGCCGGCCGGTAGTCGCCGTGTCGCCGCTCCGGACCGCGGCGTAGAAGTCCATCGCCGTCTTCGGGATGAAGTTGAACACCGCCGAGGAATAGACCGGGAAGCCGGCCGCGTTATAGGCCTCGGCATAGACCTCCGCCGTCGGCAGCCCGCCGAGGTAGCTCAGCCGGTCGCCGAGCTTCGAGCGCACCGCCATCACGCCCTCGATGTCGCCGACGCCGTCCTTGAAGCCGATCAGGTTCGGATTTCGCTCCGCGAGCTCCGCGACCGTCTCCGCGCTCAGCCGGCAGACGTTGCGGTTGTAGACGATCACGCCGATCGAGGTCGCCTTGCAGACCGCCTCGACATGCGCGGCGAGGCCCTTCTGGTTCGCCTCGGTCAGATAGTGCGGCATCAGCAGCACCCCCGCCGCGCCCGCCGCCTCGGCGGCCCGGGTCATCTCGATCGCGAGCCGCGTGCCATAGCCCGCCCCGGCGATGATCGGCGTATCGGAGCCGCAGGTCTCGACCGCGGCGCGCACCACCCGGGCCTGTTCGGCCGGCGTCAGCGAGAAGCCCTCGCCGGTGCCGCCCGCGGCGAAGAGCACCGTCGCGCCATAGGGCATCAGCCATTCGAGCCGCTCGCGATACGGCGCCTCGGCGAAGTCGCCGGCCGCGTCGAAATCGGTGATCGGGAAGGACATGAGCCCGGAGGAAAGCACCTGCTTGAGTTCCTCGGGGGTGTAGGCCTGGGCGACCGGGCGGAGAATCTTGTTCATTGTCAATCCTCTGGGGAAAACTGGCTCAATAGCAGAGATTGGCATCGATGAAGTCGAAGTTGATGTCGAGGCCGAGCCCGGGCCGGTCGGAGAGGTGGACGAAGCCGTCCTCGTCCATCGGATCGGCGAGCGCGTTGAGGTAGTCGAACCCGTCGTCGTACTCGAGGAACGGGTGCAGCAGCCCCCGCTCGTACCAGCGGCAGTTCTTCGAGACGGCGGTGACGATCAGGTTCTCCGCGCCGTTGCCGTGCACCTCGCAGTTCATCCCGAAGCATTCGGCGAGCCGCATGGTCTTGAGCGCGGGCGTGATGCCGCCGACGTCATGCACGCCGGTCCGAAGGATGTCGCAGGCCCCGGCCTTGATCCATTCGGCGCGGGTGAAATGCTTGCCCGGCGCGCTTTCCGGGCCGAGCACCGGAATGTCGAGGTTCTCCGCGAGCCAGGCGTAGGTCGACATGCTCTGCTCGTCGAGCGGTTCCTCGATCCAGGCGAAACCGAGTTTCTCGAGCCCGCGGCCGAGTTCCAGCGCCTCGGTGCGCGAATACCAGTGGAAGGCGTCGATCATCAGGTGGATGTCCGGCCCGACCGCCTCGCGCACCGCCGCGCAGGCCTTAAGGTCCATCCTTACGTCCGGCGCCCAGGAGACCGGCGGCATCCAGGTGTGCAGCTTGATCCCCTTGTAGCCGCGCGCCACCAGCTTCTCGGCGAACCGCCCGTAATCCTCCGGCGTCGCGAGCCCGCCTTCGAGCTCGTCGCCGCACATGATCGAGCCATAGGCCGGCACCTTGTCGCGATAGGCGCCGATCAGCTTGTGCGCCGGCTGGTTCAGCGCCCGGCCTGCGAGATCCCAGAGCGCGCAATCGACGATCGCGAGCGCCCGGTCCGTGAGCTGCATCGCGCTGCCGCGCTGCCAGTGGGCGAGCTCCTGCCAGAGCTTCTCGCGGTCGAAGGGGTTGGCGCCGATCAGCACCGCCTTGACGAACTTCTCGATCACATGCGGCCGGATCACCTCCGGAGGTGCGAAGCAATGCCCCTCCTCGCCCGTTTCGGTCCGTACGGTGAGCACCCCCATGCGCACCTGATGCGCCGGCCCCGGATGCGCATGTCCCGCGCTGTCGGCGTGCCTCTTCGTCGTGGTCCGGAAGACCCTGACCGAGACATCTTCGATCCGCATTCACGCCTCCCCCGCGGGTGATTCATAAGTTATATGTCATCATACAAGTTGGCTGCGGCGTGTCAACTGGTGCTCTCGCCTCCACGCGCTTCGGCGCCGACAGCGCTGGAGACCTCCGCCGCCGCGCCGGGTGGCGACGGCGGGCGTCACTTCCGCCTCGGTTCCTCCAGGCCCGCGCCGACGGGGGCGAGGCGGCCGGCCCGCCGCGCGTGAAGCGCCTCGGCCAGCGAGAGCGCCGCGTTCGCGACCTCCCCCCGAATGGCTTCGTCCTTGTCGAGCGCCTCGTGGCTGGTCGCGTAGGGATCCCAGTAGCCGATGTAGCGGTCGAGTTCGGCGCGCGACCCGGCCGAGGTCAGCCCCATGAACGCCAGCCAGTCCGAGAGCGCGCGCCGGACATTCTCCGCCCCCTCCACATCGCCGTGGACCACGACGGAATAGAGGCGTCCCGCGAGATGCCGCGGGTAGTCCCATCCGCCGAGCTCGATCGTCTTCGCGCGCAGGGCGTCCTTGCCATGGGTCAGGGTCGGATCGGGATTGCCACCGTCCGCGCAGACGAGCCGGTCGATCATGAGCTTCAGCGGCGAACTGACCTGATACCAGTGGACCGGCGTGATGATCATGATCCCGTGGGCGCCGACCCAGAGCGGATAGATCTCGTTCATCCAGTCATGCGCCTGGCCGAGCGAGTGGTTGGGATAGCAGGAGCACGGCCAGTGGCAGAGCGGCGCGGCGGTGGAGAAGCAGGCCTTGCACGGATGGATTTCCCGGCCGTATTCGGAGGTCAGGCGCGAGAGGTCGAGGATGTCCACGTCGATGCCCTGCGAGGCGAGGGCGGTTTCGGCGAGTCCGGCGAGCCGCCAGCTCTTCGACATTTCGCCGGGGCAGGTGTGCTCGCTCCGGGGCGACGCGTTGATGACGAGCGCCCGCGGCCTCTGGGCCCCGTCATGACGCGCCCGCGCCCGCGCGATGGCCTCGCGCGCGGCCAGCCAGTCGGTGGAGAGCTCGTGGTCGGGATCGGCGAAGGCCTCCCCGGCGCGCCGGGTCCGGGGGGCCTTGCGACCGTCGCGATAGGCCTGCCAGGCCACCTCCGCGATCCGGTCGATCTCGACCGACAGCGCGTCGAAGGCCGGATCGGTGAAGCGCCCGCGGTACCGCGCCTTGAAGGTCTCCTCGTCGAGCCGGGGTGTCGGCATTCCCTCGCGGGGGCGTGGAACCGGTCCCTCGCGTTCGCCGCATTTCGCCATTTCGTCCTCGCCATCCGTTCGTCGTCGCGTTTCAACGCGGCCACGGCGATCGCGATCCAATCGCCGCGGCCCGGCGCGTCCGGGCGGGGCCGGAGGCTAGCGGCGTTCGCCGACGAACCTCCCGGCTTCCGCGGGCCAGGGAAGGCCCGCGTGCGCCCGCGCAAGCGCGTCGAGGGCCGCGCGTATCCCGTCGGAGGCCGGGCAGGCGCGGCCGGCCTTCGCATCGACATGCAGCAGCATCTGCTCCGCCGTGGCCACCAGCGCGCCATCGGCGCGGTGGAGGCGATGGAAGAGGCGGATCCGCTTCTCGTCGCTCGCGAGGATGCGGGTCGTCGAGTGGAACCGCTCGCCCCGCTTCATCTCCCCGAGATGCATGATGTGGGATTCGACGGTGTAGTAGCTGTGCCCCGTCGCGACGTAATCCGGCCCCGCGCCGATCTTCGCGAGGAGCGCGTCGGTCGTGTCTCCGAAGACCTGTAGATAGCGGTGCTCGGTCATGTGGCCGTTGTAGTCGATCCATTCCGGCGGGACGGTTCCGTCCAGCATCCGGGGCGGCTCGGCGGGCTCGTTCGCCCCGCGCGCCGCCGACCGCAGCCGTTCCTCCTGATCGCGCAGGAGCGCGCCGGCGCCCCAGCCCGCGCCGCCACGCCGCGCCGCGAGGGCGCGGATCGTCGCGACCAGATTGTCGTCGCGGATCCGTTCCAGTTCGCGCAGCGTAAGATCGCCGGTCTGCGCGTCCGACTGCCTGCCGATCTTCTCGACGAGTGCCTCGTCGAGATCCGGCACATCGGTCAGATGCGTCCAAGGCCATTTCAGCGCCGGGCCGAACTGGGCGAGGAAGTGCCGCATTCCCGCCTCGCCCCCGGCGATCCGATAGGTCTGGAACAGGCCCATCTGCGCCCATCTCAGGCCGAAGGAATAGCGGATGATGTCGTCGATCTCGCCGACGCTCGCGACGTCGTCGTTCACGAGCCAGAGCGCCTCGCGCCAGAGCGCCTCGAGCAGGCGGTCGCCCACGAAGGCCTCGATCTCGCGGCGGATGACCACCGGCTTCATGCCGAGCGCCGCGTAGAGCGCCTTCGCGCGCTCCACCGCCTCGGGCGCCGTCGCCTTGCCCGCGACGATCTCGACGAGCGGCAGCAGGTAGACCGGATTGAACGGATGCGCGACGACGAGGCGGCCGGGCCGTGTCATGCCCTCCTGAAGGTCGCTCGGCAGCAGGCCGGAGGTCGAACTGCCGATCAGCGCCTCGGCGGGGGCGGCGGCGTCGATGGCCTGGAGCACGCGGCGTTTGAGATCGATCCGCTCCGGCACGCTCTCCTGGATGAAATCGGCGCCCGCCACCGCCGCCTCGAGGCTCGCGGCGAAGGTGAGCCTGCCCTTCGGGGGCAGAGGCGCGTCGAAGAGCGCGGCATGGGCGCGCTCGGCGTTGGCGAGAACCTCTCCCACGACCCGCTCCGCCTCCGGCCCGGGATCGTAGACGGCCACGTCCCATCCCGAGAGCAGCAGCCGCGCGACCCATCCCGCGCCGATCACGCCGCCGCCGACGCAGGCGGCCTTGCCGATCCCGCCGGTTTCCACGCGCGCGCTCACCACCGGCGCTCCAGCCGGAGCTTTGCGCGGACCTCGTCCGGTCCGAGCAGGCGGCAGCCCATCGCGGTCACGATCGAGGCCGCGCGTTCCACCAGCGCGCCGTTGGTCGCGAGCACGCCCGTGTCGAGCCAGATGTTGTCCTCGAGCCCGACGCGGATGTTGCCGCCGGCGAGCACCGCGAGCGCGGCGTAGGGGAGCTGGTTGCGGCCGATCGAGAAGGCGGAATAGGTCCAGCCCTCCGGCATCTGGTCCACGATCGCCTTCAGGGTGCCGATGTCGTCCGGCGCGCCCCAGGGAATGCCCATGCAGAGCTGCACCATCACCGGATCGTCGATCACGCCCTGCGCCCTCAGCCATTTCGCGAGCAGCAGGTGGCCGGTGTCGAAGACCTCGATCTCGGGCCGGACGCCGAGCGCCTGGATCCGCCGCGCCATCGCCCTGAGCATCGCGGGCGTGTTGGTCATCACATAGTCGCCCTCGCCGAAGTTCATCGTGCCGCAGTCGAGCGTGCAGATCTCGGGCAGGAGCTCGGCGACGTGGACGAGTCGCTCCTCGGCGCCGACCATGTCGGTCCCGGCGGGATCGACCGGAAGCGGCGCCTCGGTGGAGCCGAGCACGAGATCGCCGCCCATGCCGGCGGTCAGGTTCAGGACCATGTCGACGCCGGAATCGCGGATCCGCTCCACGACCTCGCGATAGAGCTTCGGGTCGCGCGCGCCCTTGCCGGTCTCGGGATCGCGGACATGGATATGCGCGATGGCCGCGCCCGCCCGGGCGGCCTCGACGGCGGCGGCGGCGATCTCGGCGGGGGTGACCGGCACCTTGTCGGAGCGCGAGGTGGTGTCGCCCGAGCCGGTCACGGCGCAGGTGATGAAGACGTCTCGGTTCGGCTGAAGCGGCATGGCATGATCCCCGGCGCGGCTGCGGTTCCGGCTGCGACCTTGACGCGGCGCGGCGGGAGGCATTTGGCTTGGAGCGAAGCCGTGTTGATCGAAGGCGAATGCGATGCTGTTTGCACCGTCGGACGAGCCGCTTGCCATCACGCTGCTCGTCTTTCCCGACAGTTCGCTGATGACGCTCGCCTCCACGCTCGATCCGATGCGCGCGGCGAACCGGGTCGCGGGGCGCGATCTCTACCGCTGGGAGACCGTCTCGCTCGACGGGGAACCGCCGGTGACCACCTGCGGCCTGCCGATCCCGGTGGCGGGGCGGTTCGAGCCGGCGCGGCGCCGGGATCTCCTCGTCGTGCTCGCCGCGTTCAACGTCTTCGCCCATGCGACCCGGGGGGTGCTGGCGGCCACGCGGATGGGCGCGCGGCACGCGGCGATGACGGCGGGGATCGAGGCGGGCGCCTGGGTGCTCGGCCTCGCCGGGCTGCTCGACGGACGCGCGGCGACGACGCACTGGGAGGATCTGGAGGATTTCGCCGCGCGCTTTCCGCTCGCCGACGCGCGGCCCGACCGTTTCGTGATCGACGGGCCGGTCATCACGGCGGGCGGGGCGAGCCCCGCGCTCGACCTGATGCTGGCGCTGATCCGGGCGCGGCAGGGATTCTCCACCGCGCTCGACGTGGCGAGCCTCTATGTCTACGACGAGACCCAGGCGGCGAGCGCGGCGCAGCCGCTGGTCTCGCTCGGGCGGCTCCGGGATCGCGAGCCCCGGGTGGCCGCGGCGATCCGCGCGATGGAGAACCACCTCGACCAGCCGCTCCCGATCACCGCGATCGCCAGACACGCGGGGGTCTCGAGCCGGAGGCTCGAGACCCTGTTCCGGACCGCGGTCGGCGCCTCGCCCGGCGCCTATTACCTCGCGCTCCGCCTCAAGGCCGCGCGCAGGCTGGTGCTCGACACCCGGCTTCCGATGGCCGAGATCGCCGAGCGCGCGGGCTTTTCCTCGATCGCGGCGCTGTCACGCGCCTTTCGCCGGGAATACGGCCTGCCGCCCTCCGCGGCGCGCCGGGCGTCTCAGAGCCCGAGCGCCTGACGCGCCGCCGGCACACCGGGCGCGCCTTCACGCGTCGTCACACCGTCGAGCCAGGCATCGAGAGCGGCGGGATTGTCCCTCAGCCACTTCTCCGCGGCGGCGTCCGCGGTCATCCCGTCATCGAGGATGTAGCTCATCATCAGGTCCTCGGCCTCGACGGAGAAGACGAGGTTGGAGAGGAACCTTCCCACGTTGGGGCAGTCCGCCAGATAGCCGGGGCGGGTGTTGGTCAGCACGCGCGCCGCGCCGTCGTCCGGACCGAAGACGTCGTCGCCCTCGGTCAGATAGTCCATCTCGATATTGACGTTCATCGGATGCGGCCGCCAGCCGAAGAAGACGATCGGCTTCTCCGACCGCGCGGCGCGCTTGACCTGCGCGAGCATCGCCTGCTCGCTCGACTCGACCAGCGTGAAGTCCTTCAGGCCGAACTTGTCGGCCTTGATCATGTCGAGAATGGTGGCATTCGCGCTGGAGCCGGCCTCGATGCCGTAGATCCTGTGGTCGACCGCGTCGCCGAACTTCGCGATGTCGGCGTAGGTCCGGAGACCGGCGTCATACGCGGCTTTCGGTACCGCGAGGCCGATGAGCGCCCCTTCGAGATTGGCGCGGACCACGTCGATCCTGCCCGCGTCGACCAGCGGCTTCTGCGTCGGTTCCTGCAACGGCATCCAGTTGCCGAGGAAGATATCCACGTCGCCGCGCGGCAACGCCTCGTAGGTCACGGCGACCGAGAGGATGTCGATCCGCGGCTCGTAGCCGAGGCTCGTCAGGATCCGCCCCGCGACGGCGGTCGTGGCCGAGATGTCGGTCCAGCCCACGTCGGAGAATCGCGGCGAGGCGCAGGATTCGGGTTCCGCGGCGGCGAGCGGCGCGACGCCCGCGAGAAGCGCGGCGACCAGGCCGGCGGCGAATACGCGAGACGTCATCGTGGCTTCCTCTCTCCTGACCAGACACGGGCGAGGATACGACGGATCGCGCCGGACCCTTTGCGATTTCCGACGCTCCCTTGATGAATGCCGCAGCCCGGGGGGGCGGTGCCCGGCGACGTGGCCGCGGTTCGCCGGGTGGGATCGCGGGGAAGCGAAGCCGCTTGACCCTTTCCCTTCGCACCCGCACACTCCGCCCGCGACATCCGCCCGCCTGTTCCGAACCAGAGGGATGCATGATGGATCAGATGGCCCGCGAGACCCCGCGGCTGCCCAGCCCCTTCGCCGCCGGGGAATACCTGACAGATGCCTGGCAACGCTCGATCCTCTTCCTCGACGTCATGCGCCGGCGCGCCGCGCGCCACGAGGCGCACGCTTCCGCCGCGGCGCCGAACGTGCTCGACTACGAGGCCGAGCTCGTCATGGACGGGCGCGAGCTTGCCCGCCCGGTCAACTATCTTCTCGCCCGAATCGTCCCGCCTCCGGGGGTGACGGTCGACCCGGCGAAGCGTCCCTTCGTCGTCGTCGATCCGCGCGCCGGCCACGGTCCGGGGATCGGCGGCTTCAAGGCCGACAGCGAGATCGGCGTCGCGCTGAAGGCGGGGCATCCGGCCTATTTCATCGGCTTCCTCCCCGACCCGGTCCCGGCCCAGACGATCCTCGACGTCACCGCGGCCGAGGCCGTCTTTCTCGAGAAGGTCATCGACCTCCATCCCGAGGCCGAGGGCAAGCCCTGCGTCATCGGAAACTGTCAGGCGGGCTGGGCGGTCACGATGCTGGCCGCGCTCCGGCCGGAGCTTTTCGGGCCGATCATCCTCGCCGGCACGCCGCTCTCTTACTGGGCGGGCGTCCGCGGCCAGTATCCGATGCGCTACTCGGGCGGCCTGCTCGGGGGATCCTGGCTGACCGCGCTGGCCGGCGACCTCGGCGGCGGGGTCTTCGACGGCGCCTGGCTCGTCCAGAACTTCGAGAACCAGAATCCCGCCAACACGCTCTGGACCAAGCAGTACAACCTCTGGTCCAGGATCGACACCGAGCCCGAGCGCTATCTCGACTTCGAGCAATGGTGGGGCGGGCATGTCAGTCTCAACGCCGGGGAAATGCAGTGGATCGTCGATGAACTCTTCGTCGGCAACCGCCTCGCCTCCGGCGAGATCCGCGCGGAGGACGGCACCGCGATCGACCTGCGCTCGATCCGCTCGCCGATCGTCGTCTTCTGCTCCAGGGGCGACAACATCACGCCGCCGCAGCAGGCGCTCGACTGGATCCTCGATCTCTACGACGGCGTCGACGACATCCGCGCCTGGGGCCAGACCATCGTCTATACCGTCCACGACAGGATCGGCCATCTCGGCATCTTCGTCTCGGGAAGTGTCGCGCGGAAGGAGCATGACGAATTCGCGTCGAACATCGACCTGATCGACGTGCTGCCCCCGGGGCTCTACGAGGCGGTGCTGACGCCGAAGGGCGAGGCCATCGCCAATCCCGATCTGGTCACCGGCGAATGGGTGATGCGCTGCGAGGCGCGCACGCTCGACGACATCCGCGCGCTCGGCGGCAACGACCTCGCCGACGAGCGCGAGTTCGAGGCGGCCGCGCGGGTCTCGGAGGTCAACCTCGCGCTCTACCGCGCGCTCGCCCAGCCGGCGGTCCGGGCGATGGTTCCGCCGGCGCTGGCGGAGACCATGCGCCGGATGCATCCGCTGCGTCTCTCCTACGAGATGTTCGGGCGGAAGAACCCCTGGACGGCCTGGATCGCATCGGAAGCGGAGCGGGTTCGCGACCGCCGTCGGCCCTCGGCGGGGGAGAATCCGCTTCTCGCCGCGCAGGCGCTGGTGTCGAAGGCGGTCGTGGACGGGCTCGATGCCTGGCGCGTCGCCGCGGAACAGGCCTCGGAACAGGCGTTCCACGCGATCTACGGCACGCCCGCGCTGCAGGCCGCGCTCGGCATCGACACGTCCTCGCCGCGGCGTCCGCGCAAGGCCGCGCGGAGCAAGCTGCACGAAGCGCTGGTCGCGCGCCGCGTCGAGGAATTGCGCGCCGGGATGACCCGCGGCGGCTTCGCCGAGGCGCTGATCCGCGCGCTCGCCTGGGTCGGCATGGACCGCGACCACGTGGACGAGCGCGCCTTCGCGGCGATCCGGCGGCTGCGCGACGCCTATGCCGCGCTGCCGCGCATGACGCTGGCCGGGTTCAAGGCGGCGGTCCGCGAACAGTACCTGATGCTGCTCATCGACGAGGAGGCGGCGCTCGCCGCCATCCCCGCCCTGATGCCGGGGCCGATCGCGGAGCGGCGCGAGGGTTTCGCCGCGCTGCGCGGCGTGCTCGAGGCGCGTGGCGCCGCCGACGAGGCCCGGGAGGAGCGGCTGCGGCGCGTCGCGGCGCTCTTCGGCCTCGGGCCCGAACTCGTGACGGAGGAGGCGTCCTGAGATGGAGGCGCGCGCGGCCGGAAGCCGGAAGTACGACCGACTGATCGCGGCCGCGCGCGAATGCGCGCCCGCGGTGACGATCGTCGCCCATCCCTGCGACGAGACCTCGCTCAGGGGGGCGATCGAGGCGGCGGAGGCGGGGCTGATCGAGCCGGTGCTGGTCGGTCCGGAGCTCAGGATCCGCGACGTCGCCGCCGAGCACGCGATCGACCTCGCCGGCCGTCAGATCGTCGACGCCCCCCACAGCCACGCCGCCGCGGCGCAGGCGGTCGCGCTGATCCGCGAGGGCAGGGGGGAACTTCTGATGAAGGGGAGCCTGCATACCGACGAGCTGATGAAGGAGGTCACCTCCTCGGCCACGGGCCTGCGGACCGAGCGGCGGATCAGCCATGTCTTCATCATGGACGTGCCGGGCCATCCGGAAACGCTCTTCATCACCGACGCGGCGATCAACATCTTTCCCGATCTCGATACCAAGCGCGACATCGTCCAGAACGCCATCGACCTCTGGACCGGCGTCGGACTGGGGACACCCCGGGTCGCGATCCTCTCCGCCGTCGAGACGGTGACGACGAAGATCCCCTCCACGATCGAGGCCGCCGCGCTCTGCAAGATGGCCGAGCGCGGGCAGATCACCGGCGGCCTGCTGGACGGGCCGCTCGCCTTCGACAACGCGATCGACCGCGAGGCCGCGCGCATCAAGGACATCGGCGGACCGGTGGCGGGCCACGCGGAGATCCTGGTCGTTCCCGATCTGGAGGCCGGCAACATGCTGGCGAAGAACCTCACCTTCCTCGCCCATGCCGACGCCGCCGGCATCGTGCTCGGCGCGCGCGTTCCCATCATCCTGACCTCGCGCGCGGACAGCGTGCGGACCCGTCTCGCCTCCTGCGCGGTGGCGGCGATCTACGCCGATTCCCGCCGCGCGGCGGCGGCGGCCGTCGGGGCGCGCTCCGCGACCGTCTAGGCGCGGCCGAGGCGCCAGAGCTCCCGGCGCAGCCGGGCCACGCGGTAGGCGTCGAAGATCGCCATCGCGTAGACGAAGATCCCGCCGGCGAGCTTGCCGACCTGCGACACCTCGGGCGCCGCGGTGGCCAGCGTCAGCCCGCCGAGCAGCAGCATGAAGAAGAGGAAGGTGAGCCCGCGGACGGGCTGGCGGTTCATCACCTGGCCGCAGCCCGGAAGCAGGATCGCGACGCAGAGCACGAGCCAGGGGCGCGGCGGACGGCGGTCAGGCGGGGCGGGCGGCACGGGCGAGGTTCTCCGACATCGTCAGCAGGGTTTCGAGCAGCGCCCGCGCCCGCGGGGCCCGGGCGGGCGCCCGGCCAAGCTCGGCGTCCCGGAACAGGAGATAGGCCCCCCTCGACGCCTCCTCGGCCAGGTGCACGAGGCGGAGCCCGCGGGGGGAGAGCACGATTTCCTTCAGGGCGGGATCCTCGAACAGCCCGGCGAGACCGAGCAGGAAGCCCGCCGGGGGCAGATCCTCCGGCGCGGTCGACCGCATCGCGAGGTGCTCTGGAAAGCCCGGGGGCGGGGAGATCTCGGCGGGCAGCGCGCCGAAGGTCGAGAACGGCTCCTGCCCCGTCGGGCGGAGCATGAGACGCGTCTCGCCCCGGAGCGGCTGCGGCTCGGTCAGGGTCGCGAGCAGCCAGAGCGCCGGCAGCTTGCGGAAGGTGAGCGCGTCGGGGATCGCGCGCAATTCCACGGCGCGGCCCTCGAAGCGCCCGGCGAGGCGCGGAAAGCCCGAGGGATCGAGCCGCGCCCGGCGGTCGCGGAGCAAGGCGTCGACCGCGCCGAGATAGCCGGCGCGCGCGGCGCGCCGCAGCCGGGCCGCGCGCCAGAGACGCCGGGCGCTCAGCCCGAGCGCCAGGGCGAGACCGAGCGTGATGAGAAGGAGCGGGTGATCCATCGTGTTTCCCCGTATCAGGCGGCCCCGCCCCCTGCGAGGGCGGGGCCGCCTGGTGTCAGTAGCCCTTCGGCCGCGGCCAGGGCATCGTGAACTGCGCGGCGCGGCTCACGAAGCGGTAGCGGCGGAAGTGGAACCAGAGCGAGGCGACGATGTAGAAGACGATCATCGCGACGAGCTGCGTGCCGTAGCCAAGGAATACCGCGAAATAGGCCACCGAGCAGAGGCAGAGCAGCGCGATCGCGGGGATCGGGTGGAACGGATGCTCGTAGCCGCGCTTGATGACGCCCATCGGCCATTTGCGCCGGAACAGGATCACGTTGAGCGGCATGAACGTGTATTCGAGCAGCCCCGACAGGATCGAGAAGGTCACCACCTGGTCGAGCGGCACCTTGAGCGCGAAGGCGAGCGCGATCGGCACCAGGAAGATGATCGAGCGGTAGGGCGTGCGGTACTTCGGATGCACCGCGCCGAACCAGCCGGGCAGGTACTTGTCCCGCCCCATCGCGAACCAGGCGCGCGACGCGTCGTTGATGCAGCCGTTGGCCGAGGCGAGGGTCGCGAAGAGCGTGCCGATGCCGAGAAGCCAGACGAGCGCCGGGGTTCCCGAGAGCCGCGCCGCGTCGAAGAGCGGCGCCACCGAGCCGTTCACGCCGTCCCCGAGATATTCCCACGGGATGAGGCCGACGCAGATGTACCAGGTCAGCGTCGCCGCGATCAGCAGCGTCATGATGCCCGCGAGCGTGCCGAACGGCAGCGCGCGCGCCGGCGAGCGCACTTCCTCCGCCGCCTGGGTCGTGCCTTCGATGCCGAGGTAGAACCAGAGGCCGAAGTGGATCGCGGCCAGCACGCCGATCCAGCCGTAGGGCAGCGCCGCCTGTCCGGCCATGAGCTCGGCGTGATGCGTCTCGCCCGCGCCGAGGATGCCGGAGGTCGAGAGGAACAGGATCAGGATCGCGGAGAAGGCGATCGCGGTGATGACGAGGTTGAAGGTCAGCGTCGCCAGCACGCCCCGGTAGTTGAGCCAGGCCAGGAACATGATGACGAGCACGATGAAGGGCCGCTGGTCGAGCTCGACCACCCCGCCCGTCAGCCGCGCGACCTCGGAGATGAGGTAGCCCGCCGTGATCGCGTTCGCCGCCTCGAGCATCGTATAGGCGAAGACGAGGTAGAGGCCGACGTTGAAGGCCATGAGCGGCCCGATGATGTGCTTGGCCTGCGTATACTGGCCGCCGGCCGCGGCCACCGTCGAGGTGACCTCGGAATCGATCATCGCGACGCAGGTGTAGAGGATGCCGGCGAACCAGCAGGCGAGCAGCGCCGCGTAGGCGCCGCCCTTTCCGACGGCGAAGTTCCAGCCCATGTACTCGCCGACGAGCACGATGCCGACGCCGAGCGCCCAGACATGGGCGGGGCCGAGGACGCGGAGCAGGCCGACCTTGGTGCCGTGCGGCCCCATGCCGTCCATGGTATCGGAGGTGATGTCAAAATCGCTCATTTCGCTCACATCCGGTGCTCTTCGGTCATCGCCTCGATCTCGCCTTCCCGGGAGGAGGTCAGCACATCCTCCGGATAGGTCGCGTCGGTGCGCAGCCAGTCTGTGACGATATAGAGGCCGAAGACGGCGGAGAGCGCCCAGGCCGCGTATTCCATGAAGCCCCAGAAGGTCATCGCCGCGTCCTCCCGTTCGATCCGTCGAACTTCTCGGCGATGACATCGCGGTATTCCCGGTCGGAGAGACGCAGCATCATCACGTAATAGCCGATCACGACGACGAACATCACCGCGAGCGCGAGCCAGGAGAAGCCGTAGTCGTAGCGCGCCAGGATGATCGGCGCGGCTGCGGCGGGATCGGTCAGGCCGAGCGCCTGGTACTGCGCCACCTGGGTCGCGTTCTGGCCGAGGCTCTCCCAGGTCGCCTCGCCGATCGCCGGAACGCTCTTCGAACTGCCGGCGAGGCCGAGGTAGAGCGGCGCGTAGAGCGCGCCGAAGGTCATCGCGAGCAGCACCGCGACGTCGAGGAACTGGCCGACACGGCCCTGCTTCGGGGGAACGTAGCGCGACATGGGCTCAGCCCTTCGCTTCGCGGCTGGCGTCGAGGAACTTCAGGTCCATGCCATACATGAAGTCGCGGTCCTCGCGGTAGTGCCGCAGCATCGCGCGGATCGCCGCGGTGTTGAAGACGAGGATGACCGTCCCCGCGAAGAGGAGCATCGCCCGCGCGACCCCGTTCGGAGCGAGGTTCCAGGTGGTGAGCGCGACGAAGAAGATCGCGAACCACAATCCTATCACGAAGGCCCAGGCGACGGTCACGTCCCGCCTGTGCATGGCGCCGATGCGCCGCCGCAGATCCGACATTGTCTTCCTCCCTTGGCTCGTGCCGGAGGTCGGCCGAGCCGGTTTTTCTTTTGGGGCAAGTTAAATTTCTCACAGGAAAATACATCGCCCTTCTTCTGTCAAGGAAATCCTGCGCGGGGGGATGTCGCCGCGACGTCAGGCGGGCCTGCCGCCCCCTTGCGCGGCGCCGCGCCGGGCGCGGGGCGGAAGGCCAAAGCGCCGGGCATAGCAGCGCGAGAAATGCGCGGCGCTGGCGAAGCCGGTCGAGGCGGCGATCTCGATCACCGGCAGCGCCGACTGCATGAGCAGCTCGTCCGCCTTGTCAAGGCGCAGGTCGCGGTAGAAGGCGGTGATCGACTGTCCGAGATGCGCGCCGAAGAGCCGCTGCAACTGGCGCTGGCTCACCCCGGTCAGGGTCGCGAGCTGGGCGGGGGACAGCGGGTCGGCGAGATGGCTCGTCATCAGGCCGACGGCGGCTTCCAGCACCGGGTGGCGGAGGTCGAACCGTTCCCCCGGGCCGGCCCGCTGGGGTTCGTTCGCGGTGCGGACGCGGGGGTGGATGAACCAGTCGCTGACCGCGCGGGCGAAGGGCGCGCCATGCTCCTGCGCGATCAGCGCGCACATCATGTCGAGCGCCGCCACGCCCCCCGCGCAGCTGTAGCGGTCGCGGTCGATCACATAGAGCGCGCGCTCGATCATGAGTTCCGCCGAGAAATCCGCCAGCACGTCGATATGCCGCCAGTGGACGGTGAAGCGGCGCCCGGCCATCAGCCCGGCGCGCGCGAGGATCGCGGAGCCGCCGGAGATGCCGCCGAGCGGGATGCCGCGCGCGCGGAGCCAGCGCAGCCGGCGGATCACCGCGGGATCCTCGAAGAGCATCGGATTGCCGCCCGCGACGAGGAAGACGAGATCGAGACCAGCCCCCGCCTCGGCGAGCGGCCGGCTCTCGAAGCCGCCGCCGCAGGTCGAGGGCGCGAAGCCGCCCCGGGCCGAGAAGAACAGGGTTTCGTAGAGCGCGCGTTCGGCGAGGTGGTTCGCCGCGCGCAGCGGCTCGACCGCGGTCGCGAGTGACATGAGCGCGTAGTCGGGCGTCAGGATGAAACCGATGCGCCGGGGCGCGGTGCTCTCTGCCATGGCGATTCCTCCCTCGCTCCGTGACGGGAATATGACGGGCATGGCGTCCGCGGACAAGGATCTGGCCGTCGCGGACAAATCCCGGCGGCGGATCGGCGGTATCCATCGGAACGAGGCGAAGAAGGTGAGGTGCGCGGTGCGCTATTCCGGGCTCAGGGTACTGATCGAGGGGCTGACGGGTCACAAGGGCTGGCGCCCGCTCTGGCGCGACCCGCAGCCGAAGCCGGCCTATGACTACATCATCATCGGCGGCGGCGGACACGGGCTCGCGACCGCCTATTATCTCGCGAGGACCTTCGGCAAGGCGCGGATCGCCGTGCTCGAGAAGGGCTGGCTCGGCTCGGGCAACATCGGGCGGAACACGACGATCATCCGCTCGAACTACCTGCTGCCCGGCAACGAGCCCTTCTACGAATTCTCGATGAAGCTCTGGGAAGGGCTGGAGCAGGAATTCAACTTCAACGCGATGGTCAGCCAGCGCGGGATCCTGAACCTGCTCCATACCGACGGCCAGCGCGACGCCTATCGCCGCCGGGGCAACGCGATGCTCTTCGCGGGCGCCGACGCGGAACTGCTCGACCGCGAGGGCGTGCGGGCGATGTATCCCTGGCTCAACTTCGACAACGCGCGCTTCCCGATCAAGGGCGGCCTCCTCCAGCGCCGGGCCGGAACCGCGCGCCACGACGGCGTCGCCTGGGGCTACGCGCGCGGCGCCGATCTCGCGGGCGTCGACCTGATCCAGAACTGCGAGGTCACCGGCTTCCGGATCGAGAACGGCCGGATCCGGGGCGTCGAGACCAGCCGGGGCTATATCGGCGCCGGGAAGGTCGGCGTCGCGGTCGCGGGCTCGACCGGCCGGGTGATGGCGATGGCGGGGATGCGGATGCCGATCGAGAGCCACGTGCTCCAGGCCTTCGTCTCCGAGGGGCTGAAGCCGACCATCCCGGGCGTGATCACCTTCGGCGCCGGGCATTTCTACGTGAGCCAGTCCGACAAGGGCGGGCTCGTCTTCGGCGGCGACCTCGACGGCTACAATTCCTACGCGCAGCGCGGGAACATGGCGGTGATCGAGGACGTGGCCGAGGGCGGCATGGCGCTGATGCCGATGATCGGGCGGGCGCGGCTCCTGCGCGCCTGGGGGGGCATCATGGACATGTCGATGGACGGCTCGCCGATCATCGACCGGACACCGGTCGAGGGGCTCTATCTCAACGGCGGCTGGTGCTACGGCGGCTTCAAGGCGACGCCGGCCTCGGGCTACGCCTTCGCCCATCTTCTGGCGACCGGCGCGCCGCACGATACCGCGCGGGGCTACCGGCTCGACCGGTTCGAGCGCGGCTACGTGATCGACGAAAAGGGCGTGGGCGCCCAGCCGAACCTGCATTGAAGGCATGACACGATGCTGATCCCCCATCCGCTGCTCGGCCCCTGCGACTCGAGCGAATTCACCTATCTCGGCGATGCCCGGCTGATCGACCGCCCCGACGGGATGGCCGAGGGCGCCGCGGCCGCCTTCGCCGACTACGTCTATCTCCGCGACAATCCGGCCGGCGTGCATCGCGAGCTCTGGTTCCACGAGCAGGGCGACCGTTCCTGGCTCGTCGTGACGCGGAACACGCTGACGCACGAGATCCTCGGCGCGGAACTCGCCCGCGACGTGGCGCTTGGGGGGAGGGGAGAATGACGCGGCTTACCGGCGGTCTGATCGACCGGGGGCGCAAGCTCCATTTCACCTTCGACGGCAAGGCCTTCTCCGGCCATCCCGGCGACACGCTCGCCTCCGCGCTCCTCGCGAACGGCACGGTGCTGATGGGGCGGAGCTTCAAGTATCACCGGCCGCGCGGACCGATCAGCGCGGGATCGGAGGAGCCGAACGCGCTCGTCGAACTCCGGACCGGCGCGCGGACCGAGCCGAACACGCGCGCGACGGTGGCCGAACTCTATGACGGGCTCGACGCGCGCAGCCAGAACCGGATGGGCTCGCTCGCCTTCGACCTGCTCGGCGTCAACGATCTTGTCTCGCCCTTCCTGACGGCGGGCTTCTACTACAAGACCTTCATGTGGCCCCGCGCCTTCTGGGAGAAGCTCTACGAACCCGCGATCCGGCGGGCGGCGGGCCTCGGCAGCCTCTCCTTCGAGCCGGATCCGGACGCCTATGACAAGGGCTTCCTGCATTGCGACCTGCTCGTGATCGGCGCGGGCCCCGCGGGTCTCGCCGCCGCGCTGACGGCGGCGCGGGCCGGGGCGCGGGTGATCCTCGCGGACGAGGACTTCCGGCTCGGCGGGCGGCTGCTCGCGGAATCGGCGCCGCTCGAAGGCGTCGCGGCGGCGGACTGGATCGCCGGGCTCGAGGCCGAATTCGCGAGCCTGCCGAACCTGCGCGTGATGCGCCGGACCACGGTATGGGGCGCTTTCGACCACGGGATCTATGGCGCGGTCGAACGGGTGGCGGACCATCTGCCGGTGCCCGGCGGGCTGCCGCGCCAGACGCTCTGGCGGATCACCGCGCGTCGCGCGATCCTCGCCGCCGGCGCGACCGAGCGGCCGATCGCCTTCGCCGACAACGACCGCCCGGGTATCATGCTCGCGGGCGCGCTACGCGCCTATGCCAACCGCTGGGCCGCCTGCCCGGCGAAGCGGGTCGCGGTCTTCACCAACAACGACGACGGCCACCGAACCGTGCTTGACCTGCGCGCGAAGGGCGTCGAGGTGGCGGGCGTGATCGACCCGCGCGCGGGTGCGAAGCCGCTCGGGGATTACCGCGTCTTCGCGGGCGGCCGGGTGACCGGCACGCGCGGGCGGCTCGGGCTGAAGTCGGTGGAGGTCACGACGGACGGCCGGAGCGAATGGCTCGACTGCGGCGCGCTCGGCGTCTCGGGCGGCTGGAACCCGAACCTGCATCTCGCCTCCCACCACCGGGGCCGCCCGGTCTGGAACGACGCGATCCAGGCCTTCGTGCCGGGCGAGGGCGGGCCGGTCGGCCTTCTCGCCGTCGGCGCGGCGGCGGGCGAGATGACGACGGCGGGCGCGCTGGAGGGCGGCGCCCGCGCGGCGGTCGAGGCGCTCGGCGCGCTCGGGATCGACGCCTCCGCGCCGGAACTGCCGCGGGGGACGGATAGCTTCGCCGCGCCGGAGCCGCTCTGGCATGTGCCGGGAAAGCGCCGCGCCTGGGTCGATTTCCAGAACGACGTGACCGTGAAGGACATCAGGCTCGCGCATCAGGAGAACATGCGCCCGGTCGAGCATCTGAAGCGCTGGACCACGCTCGGCATGGCGACCGATCAGGGCAAGACCGCGAACGTGACCGGCCTCGCGGTGATGGCGGAACTCACCGGCAGGCGCATCCCGGAGACCGGCACGACGATCTTCCGCCCGCCCTATACCGGCGTCGCGCTCTCGGTGCTCGGCGGCGGCGACACCGGCGCGCATTTCCGGCCGCGGCGGCTCACGCCGACCCATTCCTGGGCCGAATCGCGCGGCGCGGTCTTCACCGAGGTCGGCCCCTGGATGCGGGCGCAGTATTTCCCGAGGCCCGGCGAGACCGAATGGCGCCAGAGCGTCGATCGCGAGGTGCTGGCGGTACGCTCCGGCGTCGGGCTCTGCGACGTGACCACGCTCGGCAAGGTCGACGTGCAGGGCGCGGACGCGGGCGCGTTCCTCGACCGGCTCTATTGCAACGCGATGGCGAGCCTCAAGGTCGGCATGGTCCGCTACGGCCTCATGCTGCGCGAGGACGGGCAGGCCTGGGACGACGGCACCTGCGCGCGTCTCGCCGAGGATCACTACGTCGTCACCACGACCACGGCGAACGCGGTGCCGATCTTCCGCCACATGGAATTCGCGCGCCAGTGCCTCTGGCCGGAGCTCGACGTCCAGCTCATCTCGACGACCGACGCCTGGGCGCAGATCGCGGTGGCGGGGCCGAAGGCGCGCGTGCTGCTCGAACGGGTGGTGGACGGGTTCGACCTCTCGAACGAGACCTTCCCCTTCATGGCCTGCGCGAGCCTCACCGTCGCGGGCGGGCTCCGGGCGCGGCTGTTCCGGATCTCCTTCTCGGGCGAGCTCGCCTACGAGATCGCGGTGCCCGCGCGCTACGGCGCGGCGCTGATGGAGCGGCTGATGGAGAAGGGCGCCGATCTCGGAGTCGCGCCCTACGGCACCGAGGCGCTCGGCGTGCTCCGGATCGAGAAGGGCCACGCGGCGGGCAACGAGCTCAACGGTCAGACGACGGCGCGAATGCTCGGTCTCGGCCGGATGGTGAGCGCGAAGAAGGATTCGATCGGCGCGGTCATGTCGCGCCGCGAAGGCCTCGCCGCCGACCGGCGCGTGCTGGTCGGCCTCCAGCCGGTCGATCCGGTCGGCCCCGTCGTCGCGGGATCGCATCTCTTCGCCGAAGGCGCGGAGCGGCGGACCGAGACCGACGAGGGCTGGATCACCTCCGCCTGTTACTCGCCGCATGTCGGCGCCGCGATCGGCCTCGGCTTCCTCGAAGGCGGCGCCGAGCGGATGGGCGAGGTGGTGATCGCCGCGAACCCGCTTCAGGGCCAGGCGACGCGGGTCCGCGTCGTGAGCGCCCATTTCGTCGATCCCGAGGGAGGACGCCTGCGTGACTGATCTCGCCCCCCTGACCGCGCTCGGCGCGGCCGCGCCCCGCGTGACCCGGCTCGGCTCCTTCACGCTGAGCGAGAACGCCGATCTCGCGCTCGCCTCGCTGGCGCTCCGCCGGGGCGGGGAGACGCCCGCGCCCTTCGGCCTCGCGCTGCCCGGCCCCGCCGGCTGGACCGCGGGAGAGGGCGTCGCCGCCTTCTGGACCGGTCCCGGCCAGTGGATGGTGGAGGCGCCCGGCCGCGCGGCGGAGGATTTCGCCGCGGCGCTCAGGGCGGAGGCGCCGGGGGCCTCGGTGACCGAGCAGACCGACGGCTGGACCGCGGTCGAGATCGTCTCCGCCGCCGGCGAGGGGTTGGCGGAGCGCCTGCTCGCGAAGCTCGTCAACCTCGACCCCGCCTCCCTCGTTCCCGGGCGCGCGCGGCGGACGGGGCTCGAGCACATGGGCGTCTTCGTCATCCGCCGGGCGCCCGAGCATTTCGCGGTGCTCGGCGCCCGGTCCTCGGCCGCCTCGCTCTGGCACGCGCTCGAAGCCGCGGCGGGACGTATCGCCGCGGCTTAGGCCCTATTCGGGAGAGTTGTAAAATTTCACCCGCGGGAATAGCCTGACCCTTGTGAGTAAAATGGGGTCAGGCACGATGGGCGAGACGAAGGTCGAGGCGCAGAACCCGCACGCGGTGCGGGAGCCGAAGGAAAACAATCTCGAACAGGCGATCGGCCACGAGGTGCGGCTGCTGCGCAAGCATCTCGGCCTGACCGTGACCGACATCGCCGGTTCGACGGGCATTTCCGTCGGCATGCTGTCGAAGATCGAGAACGGCAACATCTCGCCCTCCCTCTCCACGCTGCAATCGCTCGCCCGCGCGCTCGGTGTGCCGCTCACGACCTTCTTCCGCCGCTTCGAGGAGCGGCGGAGCGCGGTCTTCGTGAAGGCCGGCGGCGGCGTGGAACTGGAGCGCCGCGGCACGCGCGCCGGCCATCAGTACAACCTCCTCGGCCATATCGACGGCGGTTCGGGCGGCGTGCGCGTCGAGCCCTATCTCATCACCCTCACCAAGGCGTCGGACGTCTTTCCGACCTTCCAGCACGAGGGGCTGGAGTTCCTCTACATGATCGAGGGCGAAGTCGTGTACCGCCACGCCGACCAGCTCTTCACCCTGCAGCCGGGCGACAGCCTCTTCTTCGACGCCGACGCCCCGCACGGCCCCGAGCAGCTCATCAGCCTGCCCGCGCGCTACCTCTCCATCATCAGCTACCCCCGCCAGGCCGAAGGGTAGGCTATTCTCAACAAGAATATTTTATTCTTTAAGATTGACGCACCCGGCCCGTCCGCGGTAAGACGGTTTCGTGAAGCAGATCGGAGACTGGCCCATGTGCGGCATCGTCGGATTGTTCCTGAAGGATAAGGCGCTGGAGCCCCGCCTGGGGGAGCTTCTGTCGGACATGCTCATCACCATGACCGACCGGGGCCCGGACAGCGCGGGCATCGCGATCTACGGCGCGGGCGCGCCGGGAAAGGTGAAGATCACCGCGCAGTCGGCTGATCCTGAGAATGAATTCAAGGGCCTCGTCGCCGAGCTCGAACTCGCGGGCGTCGCCGCCGACGTTACGCTCAAGAGCACCCACGCGGTGATCGAGATCGCCGAGGACGCGGTCGCGGACACCCGCGCCTTCCTCGCCCGCAAGGGGCTCCGCGTGATGGGCGCGGGCGAGAGCGTCGAGATCTACAAGGAAGTGGGTCTGCCGAAGGACGTGGTCGCCCGCTTCGACATCCGCGCCATGGGCGGCACCCACGGGATCGGCCACACGCGGATGGCGACGGAATCGGCCGTCACAACGCTCGGCGCGCATCCGTTCTCGACCGGGGCCGACCAGTGCCTGGTGCACAACGGCTCGCTCTCGAACCACAACAACCTGCGCCGCGTCCTCGTGAAGCAGGGAATGAAGTTCGAGACGCAGAACGACAGCGAGGTCGCCGCCGCCTATCTCACCTCCGAGATGGCGGGCGGCAAGGATCTCGGCCAGGCGCTCACCTCCGCGCTCGACGATCTCGACGGGTTCTTCACCTTCGTCGTCGGCACGAAGGACGGTTTCGGCGTCGTCCGCGACCCGATCGCCTGCAAGCCGGCCGTGATGGCCGAGACCGACCAGTACATCGCCTTCGGCTCCGAATACCGCGCGCTCGTGAACCTGCCCGGGATCGAGACCGCCCGCGTCTGGGAGCCGGAGCCCGCCACCGTCTATTTCTGGGACCACGGGAAGGCCGCCTGAGATGCCCGTCTTCGATCTTGCCAAGACCCCGCTGCGCGAGTTCAACGCCGCGCTCCATTCCGTCGGCAACGGCGACAATGACACCGCCTTCGAGGTGCTGAACCCGCGCGGCTCCCACGCGCTCGCGGTCGGGATCGACCAGCCGCTCAGCGTCGACGTGCGCGGCTCGGTCGGCTACTACTGCGCCGGCATGAACGACGGCGGCGCCGTCACGGTGCACGGCTCGGCCGGGCCCGGCGTCGCCGAGAACATGATGACGGGCACCGTCACCATCGAGGGCGACGCCAGCCAGTACGCGGGCGCCACCGGCCGCGGCGGCCTCCTCGTCATCAAGGGCAACGCCGCCTCGCGCTGCGGGATCTCGATGAAGGGGATCGACATCGTCGTGCATGGCAACATCGGCCACATGTCGGCGTTCATGGCGCAGTCCGGGCACCTCGTCGTGCTCGGCGACGCCGGCGAGGCGCTCGGCGACTCGCTCTACGAGGCGAAGCTCTTCGTCCGGGGCGAGGTGAAGAGCCTCGGCGCCGACTGCGTCGAGAAGGAGATGCGCCCCGAGCATATCGAGGTGCTGGCCGGACTGCTCGAGAAGGCCGGCGCCGACGCGAAGCCCGAGGAGTTCAAGCGTTACGGCTCGGCCCGCACGCTCTACAACTTCAACATCGACAACGCCGACGCGTATTGAGGGCGAGATGAGCTACCACAACCCGCATACCCCGCCCCGCAAGTCGGCGACCTTCGACGATTACACGCTGGCCGAGATCCGCCGCGCGGCCGCCACGGGCATCTACGACATCCGGGGCGCCGGCGCGAAGCGCAAGGTTCCGCATTTCGACGACCTGCTCTTCCTCGGCGCCTCGATCTCGCGCTATCCGCTCGAGGGCTACCGCGAGCGCTGCGACACCTCGGTGACGCTTGGCACCCGCTTCGCGAAGAAGCCGATCGAGCTCAAGATCCCGATCACCATCGCGGGCATGAGCTTCGGCGCGCTCTCGGGCCCGGCCAAGGAGGCGCTCGGCCGCGGTGCCACGATCGCCGGCACCTCGACCACCACCGGCGACGGCGGCATGACGAACGAGGAGCGCGGGCATTCGGAGAAGCTCGTCTACCAGTACCTGCCCTCGCGCTACGGCATGAACCCGACCGACCTGCGCCGCGCCGATGCGATCGAGGTCGTGGTGGGTCAGGGCGCGAAGCCCGGCGGCGGCGGCATGCTGCTCGGCCAGAAGATCTCCGACCGCGTGGCCGAGATGCGCACGCTGCCGAAGGGGATCGACCAGCGCTCGGCCTGCCGTCACCCCGACTGGACCGGCCCGGACGACCTCGAGATCAAGATCCTGGAACTGCGCGAGATCACCAACTGGGAGAAGCCGATCTACATCAAGGTCGGCGGCGCGCGGCCCTACTACGACACCGCCCTCGCGGTGAAGGCCGGCGCCGACTGCGTCGTGCTCGACGGGATGCAGGGCGGCACGGCGGCGACGCAGGACGTCTTCATCGAGAACGTCGGCATGCCGACGCTCGCCTGCGTCCGGCCCGCGGTCCAGGCGCTGCAGGATCTCGGCATGCACCGCGAGGTGCAGCTCATCGTCTCGGGCGGCATTCGTTCCGGCGCCGACGTCGCGAAGGCGCTGGCGCTCGGCGCGGACGCGGTGGCGATCGGCACGGCGGCGCTGGTCGCGCTCGGCGACAACGATCCCCATCTCGAGGCCGAATACCAGAAGCTCGGCACCACCGCCGGCGCCTATGACGACTGGCACGAGGGCAGGGACCCGGCCGGCATCACCACGCAGGATCCGGTGCTGGCCGCGCGGGTCGATCCGGTCGCGGCGGGGCGGCGCCTCGCGAACTACCTCAAGGTGATGACGCTGGAGGCGCAGACCATCGCGCGCGCCTGCGGCCACAACCGCCTCGCGAACCTCGAGCCCGAGGACCTCTGCGCGCTGACCATGGAGGCCGCGGCGATGGCCAAGGTGCCGCTCGCGGGGACCGACTGGTACCCGGGCAAGGCCGGCTTCTGATCCCTGGCCCGGTCGCCGCGCAAGCGGCGCCGGGCCTTTTCAATGAAGAACTCAGCAAACGGGGAAGCTTCGTGACCACCGATCTCGCCGCTTTCGCCGCCGAACGCGGCGTCAAGTATTTCATGATCTCCTATACCGATCTCTTCGGCGGCCAGCGGGCGAAGCTCGTGCCGGCCCAGGCGATCGCGGAGATGCAGGAGGATGGGGCGGGTTTCGCCGGCTTCGCGACCTGGCTCGACCTCACCCCCGCCCATCCGGATGTCTTCGCCATCCCCGATGCCTCCTCGGTCATCCAGCTGCCCTGGAAGAAGGACGTGGCCTGGGTCGCCGCCGACTGCGTGATGGAGGACGCGCCGATCGCCCAGGCGCCGCGCGTGGTGCTGAAGCGGCTGATCAAGGAGGCGGCCGAGGCCGGTCTCCGCGTCAAGACCGGCGTCGAGCCCGAATTCTTCCTGATCACCCCGGACGGCCAGGCGATCTCCGACGCCGCCGACACCGCCGAGAAGCCCTGCTACGACCAGCAGGCGGTGATGCGCCGCTACGACGTCATCGCCGAGATCTGCGACGCGATGCTCGAGCTCGGCTGGAAGCCCTACCAGAACGACCACGAGGACGCGAACGGCCAGTTCGAGATGAACTGGGAATACGACGACGCGCTCGCGACCGCGGACAAGCATTCCTTCTTCAAGTTCCTCGTGAAGTCGATCGCCGAGAAGCACGGGCTCCGCGCGACCTTCATGCCGAAGCCCTTCAAGGGCCTGACCGGCAACGGCTGCCACGCGCATATCTCGGTCTGGTCGACGGACGGCAAGACCAACGCCTTCGCGGACAAGAGCAAGGACTTCGGCCTCTCCGACCAGGGCCGGACCTTCCTCGGCGGCATCATGAAGCATGCCTCCGCGCTCGCCGCGATCACCAACCCGACGGTCAATTCCTACAAGCGCATCAACGCGCCGCGCACCGTCTCGGGCGCGACCTGGGCGCCGAACTCGGTCACCTGGACCGGCAACAACCGCACCCACATGGTGCGCGTCCCGGGCCCCGGCCGGTTCGAGCTGCGCCTGCCCGACGGCGCGGTGAACCCCTATCTGCTGCAGGCGGTGATCATCGCGGCGGGCCTCTCGGGCATCCGGTCCAAGGCCGATCCGGGGCCGCATTCGGACATCAACATGTACGAGGACGGCCACACGATCACCGACGCGCCGAAGCTGCCGCTGAACCTGCTCGACGCGCTCCGCGCCTACGAGGCGGATCCGGAATTCATGGAGACCATGGGTTCCGAATTCTCCGCCGCCTTCCTGAAGATGAAGCATCGGGAATGGAACAACTACTGCGCCCAGTTCACCGCTTGGGAGCATGACACGACGCTCGACATATGACCGCGAAGGGGAGGATCCGCGCATGAGCGCCGCGATCATCGACGGGAAGGCCTTCGCCGCGCGGGTGCGCGGCGAAGTGGCCGAGGGCGTGGCCCGGCTTCGCGCCGGGGCGGGGATCACGCCGGGCCTCGCGGTGGTGCTGGTGGGCGAGGATCCCGCCTCCCAGGTCTATGTCCGCAACAAGGGCGCGCAGACGCGGGAGGCCGGCATGGCCTCCTTCGAGCACAGGCTGGCCGACGACACGACCGAGGCCGATCTGCTCGCGCTGATCGCGCGGCTCAACGCCGATCCGGCCGTGCACGGCATCCTGGTGCAGCTGCCGCTGCCCGCCCATATCGAGGCCGACGCGGTGATCAACGCGATCGACCCCGCGAAGGACGTGGACGGGTTCACGATCTCGAACGTGGGCCTGCTCGCGACCGGGCAGAAGGCGATGGTGCCCTGCACCCCGCTCGGCTGCCTCCTGATGCTGCGCGACCATCTCGGCGAGCTCTCGGGCCTGAACGCGGTCGTCGTCGGCCGCTCGAACATCGTCGGCAAGCCGATGGCCCAGCTGCTGCTCGCCGAGAACTGCACCGTGACGCTGGCGCACAGCCGGACCCGCGACCTGCCGGAGGTCTGCCGCCGCGCCGACATCCTCGTCGCCGCCGTCGGCCGTCCGGAGATGATCCGGGGCGACTGGGTGAAGCCGGGCGCGACGGTGATCGACGTCGGCATCAACCGCGTCGAGCGGGACGGACGGACCCGTCTCGTCGGAGACGTCGACTACGCCGCCGCCGAGGCGGTCGCCGGCGCGATCACGCCGGTTCCCGGCGGTGTCGGGCCGATGACCATCGCCTGCCTGCTCGCCAACACGCTGACCGCCGCCTGCCGCGCGCACGGCCTGCCGGAACCCGCCCGGCTCGCCGCCTGACGGATCAGAGACCTTCCGAACGAGGGAAAACCGATGTCGAAATATACCCTGACGGTCGCCTGCGTCACGCGGCGCGGCATCGTCGCCGCCATTGCCGGCTTTCTCGCCGAGAACGGCTGCAACATCACCGACTCCTCGCAGTTCGACGACATGGAGACCGGCCGGTTCTTCATGCGCGTGAGCTTCGTCTCCGAGGAGAAGGCCGATCTCGCCTCGCTGCGCGAGGGGTTCGACGCGGTGGCGGAGCCCTTCGGGATGACCTGGGCGATCCATGACGAGAGCGACCGGATGAAGGTCATCATCATGGTTTCGCGCTTCGGCCACTGCCTGAACGACCTGCTCTACCGCTGGCGGATCGGCGCGCTGCCGATCGACATCGTCGCGGTCATCTCGAACCACCTCGACTACCAGAAGGTCGTCGTGAACCATGACATCCCCTTCCACTACATCAAGGTGACGAAGGAGAACAAACCGGAGGCCGAGGCGCGCCAGATGGCGATCGTGCGCGAGACCGGCGCCGAACTCATCGTGCTCGCGCGCTACATGCAGGTGCTCTCGGACGCGATGTGCAGCGAGATGTCGGGCCGGATCATCAACATCCACCACTCCTTCCTGCCGAGCTTCAAGGGCGCGAACCCCTACAAGCAGGCGTTCGAGCGTGGCGTGAAGCTCATCGGCGCGACCTCGCACTACGTCACCGCCGACCTCGACGAGGGGCCGATCATCGAGCAGGACATCATCCGCGTCACCCACGCGCAGTCGCCCGACGACTACGTGAGCCTCGGCCGGGACGTGGAAAGCCAGGTGCTCGCCCGTGCCATTCACGCCCATATCCACCGCCGCTCCTTCCTGAACGGCAACAAGACCGTGGTCTTCCCGGCATCCCCCGGCTCCTTCGCCTCCGAACGGATGGGCTGATCGGTCGCGCCGCGCGGGCTGGATTTCGCCCGCGCCCGCGGTCTATTCTCGACCCGGCGCCGGTTTACGCGCGCCGGAAAGAGGATCCGAACTTGCCCGCGATTTTGGGGCGCGCCACCGCGCCAAGCCAGGCCGAGCCCGTCCTTGGCGCGACGGTGCGCGCGCTCGTCGAGACTCTGACGACGCGCATCGTCTCGCAGGAATACGGAAGCGACGAGCGCCTGCCCTCCGAGCGGCAGCTCGCCCAGGAACTCGGCGTCGCGCGCAACACGGTGCGCGAGGCGCTCGACCAGCTCGAGTTCAAGGGGCTGATCCGTCGCCGCGCGGGCTCGGGCTCCTTCGTCACCTACGACCCGCACGGTTTGAGCGAATCCGCCGCCCCGGTCGCCAACGAGACCGGGCCGCTGCAACTCCAGGTGGTACGCGGCATCCTCGAGCCCGAGATGGTGCGGCTCGCGATCATCTCGATGCCCCCCCGCCAGATCGAGGCGCTCGGTGCCGTGCTGTCGCGGATGGAGGCGGTGCAGGCCGACGCCGGCGCCTTCACGCGCCTGGAGGAGGAGTTTCACCGCCAGATCGCGCTCGGCACCGGCAATCCGCTGCTGATCGCCTGCTACAACCTCGTGATCGACGCGCGCCGCCAGTCCTTCCGCGCGCCGATGTACCGCCGCCACCTGACGCCGAGCCGGATCGCCGCCTACCAGCGCGCCTACAACGCGCTCTTCAACGCGATCGCCGCCCGCGACATCGAGGAGGCGACCGAGTTCATGAAGCTCGCGCTGATCGAGGATCAGAAGCTGCTGACCCAGGCGGACTGAGCGCGCGGGCGCCTCCGCTCAGCGCGGTCCCGCCTCGCGGCCGCGCGCGAGCGAGCGCGCGGTGACCCGCTGGCGCCAGCTCTGGCCCAGTTCCTCGAGATGGCGCTCGAGCAGCGGGCCGTGGCGCTCCAGCCAGCCGAGGACCGAGCCGAAACCGACGATCCGGGCCTTGCCCTCGCGGATCTTCACCACAGGCCAGTCGCCGACGAGCGCGTTCTCGATGCCGAAGATCTCCGCCCCCCACCAGCGCGCCGTGCCGAAGACGTGGCGCATCTCGCGGCCGCGCTTCATCGCGGCGAGGACCGAGACCGGCTCGGTCGTGTCCGCGATCTCGACCGCGTTGTGCCAGAGGTCGAGGATGGAGGCGTATTCCCAGCTGACGGCGGTCCATTCTCCGGGGAAGCGGGCGTTGTAGGCCTCGAAGAAGGCGCGCGGCTGGCGGAAGAAGAAGGCGGTGTCGGCGAGCGCCGGATCGTCGAAATCGGGGAACTGGAAGATGTAGCGTTCCATGAAGCCGGGCGAGGTCCGCGCGATCATCCGGGGGTAGTTGTCGGCCGTGCAGGCCAGGATCGTGCCGCCGAAGCCCCGCGCATACGCGGCCTCGGTCAGCGCCTCCATCACCGGCGGGGCGGAGGAACAGAAGCAGAGCACGTCGGGATCGTCGGCGAGCATCGCCTCGACGATGGTTCCCGGCTCCGGCCGGGCGGGATCGTAGCGGATCTCGCGCGTGATCACGCGCTCCGCCGCCTCCAGGGCCGCGCGATAGGTGGCGAGCGAGGGCAGCCCGAGCCGGTCGGTCTGGCTGCAGAGCGCGATCCGCCGCGCGGCGGGCTCCTCGCGCGCGAGCCATTCCACGCCGGTGACGTTGTAGAGCGGATGCACCTCGGCCGGGGCGATGAGATAGGGCGTATCGGGCGAGAGGTCGGAGGGGAGCAGCGTCGAGACGAGCGCGCGGTGGCCCATCAGGTAGGGCAGGGCCGGCGCGAGGCTGTCGCCGCCGAGCGCGAGGATGATGCGCGCGCGCCGCTCGACGAGATCGCGGGCGGCGCGCAGCGTCGCGCGGGCGCCCCCGGCGCTGTCATGCACGACGAACTCGATCCGCCGCCGCTCGCCGCCGACGAGGATCCCGCCCCGCTCGTTCAGCCAGTCGGCCCAGATCCGGCAGCCGGCGAGGCCGGGGGCGCCCCAGCTCCCCTCGGGACCCGACAGCGGAGCGAGGAATCCGATCCGGACCGGTGGCCGGAGACGCCCCCCGATTCGGGGCAGCGCGCCGGTCACGGCGAGGCGCTGAGCGAAGGAATAGGTGTTCATGCCTTGATGCATAACGCGCCGGAGGTCCGCGGAAACGCGGAAATTTTCGCCAATCGATATTCCTCTGGGAAAAAAATGTTGATTCGCGTTTCCAAGTGGCGCTGAATTGGTTCATGCCGAAAGAACCAGTAAGGGCAACCGGCTCAAACCCACGGGAGGGTGCAACCAGTGAAGAAGCGAGTGGCAGTCATCGGCGCGGGGCCTTCGGGGCTGGCGCAGCTTCGTGCCTTCCAGTCCGCCGCGCAGAAGGGCGCGGAAATCCCGGAGGTCGTCTGCTTCGAAAAGCAGTCGAACTGGGGCGGGCTCTGGAACTACACCTGGCGTACCGGTCTCGATGAAAATGGCGAGCCGGTGCACTGCTCGATGTATCGCTACCTCTGGACGAATGGTCCGAAGGAAGGTCTCGAATTCGCCGACTATTCCTTCGAGGAGCACTTCGGCAAGCAGATCGCGTCCTATCCGCCGCGCGCCGTGATGTTCGACTATATCGAGGGCCGCGTGGAGCGGGCCGGCGTGCGCGACTGGATCCGCTTCTCGACGGTGGTGCGCAACGTCGAATACGAGATGGAGACGGGCGATTTCACCGTCACCGTCCACGATCTCGCCGCCGACCACGTCTACAAGGAGCGGTTCGACCACGTCATCGTCGCCTCCGGTCACTTCTCGACGCCGAACGTTCCCGAATACGAGGGCTTCTCGACCTTCAACGGCCGGATCATCCACGCCCATGACTTCCGCGACGCGCGCGAATTCGCCGGCAAGGACGTGCTCGTCATGGGCTCCTCCTATTCCGCCGAGGACATCGGCTCGCAGTGCTGGAAATACGGCGCGAAGAGCGTGACCTCCTGCTACCGCTCGGCGCCGATGGGCTTCAACTGGCCCGACAACTGGGAGGAGAAGCCGGCGCTCGAGAAGCTCGCGGGCAAGACGGCGATCTTCTCGGACGGGACGGAGAAGGACGTCGACGCGATCATCCTCTGCACCGGCTACAAGCACTATTTCCCGTTCCTGCCGGACGACCTGCGCCTGAAGACCGCGAACCGCCTCGCCGCCGCCGACCTCTACAAGGGCGTGGTCTGGGTCCACAATCCGAAGCTCTTCTACCTCGGCATGCAGGACCAGTGGTTCACCTTCAACATGTTCGACGCCCAGGCCTGGTATGTGCGCGACATCATCATGGACCGTATCGAGGTTCCCGCCGACAAGCAGGCGCTGATGGCCGATGTGCGCGAGCGCGAGGAGCGCGAGGACGCGGGCGAGACGCAGAAATACGCGATCAAGTACCAAGGCGACTACGTCAAGGAACTGATCGCGGAGACGGATTACCCGAGCTTCGACGTCGATGGCGCCTGCGAGGCTTTCTATGAATGGAAGGCGCACAAGGCCGAGGACATCATGGGGTTCCGGAACCACTCCTATCGCTCGGTCATCACCGGGACGATGGCGCCGGCGCATCACACGCCCTGGAAGCTCGCGCTCGACGATTCCATGGCGGCCTATCTCCAGAACTGAGCCGTTCCGCCCGGCCGCGGGGCCGGGCGGTCTCCTCCTGGCGATCCGGAGTCCGAGCCCGATGTCTCTCTCTCCCGAAATCCTGTTCCGCCCGGGGCCGCCGCGCCCCAGCCGGGCGCGCCGTCCCGAAGGCTTCGGCGTCGCCGCGGGCCTCGAGCGCACCGTCGTTCCGGGCGCGGGCGCCGCGCTGGTCGAGATCCGGTCCGGCGACCGGATCGAGATCACGAACGACGAGGGCGGCCAGCGGGGCGAACTGCTCGCGGCCCATCCCGACGGGCGGCTCGATCCCGGCCTTCTCGGCCTCGCGGCCGACACGCCCGCCGACGGGCTGCGCGCGCTGCTCGCGAGCGGCGAGCCGAGCCTCGCGCGGCTCCGCGCCGGGCTCGCGCGGCGCGGGATCGATCTCGGCGGCGCCCGCGCCGTCGGCCTCTTCGGCGCGGCGAGCCCAGCGGGCGAGCGCGTCGAGGCGGTGGCCGCCGGCCCGGGCCTCCTGATCCTCGCCGCGCCGGGCGGTGCGATGGACGCGGAGCGTCAGGACACGGCGACGCCGCTCACGCTCCGGATCACCCGGGCGGCCCCGCGCGCGGCCGGACGCTTCGCGCTGCCCGATCCGCTGGCCGACCGGATCCTCGACCTGCGCGTGAGGTCCGCCACCGCCGAGGCCTATGTCGTCCGGGCGGGCGAGTTCATCCAGATCCTCGACGTCGACGGCCGGCAGTGCACCGACTTCCAGTGCTTCGACGCGCGCAAGCTCGACCGGGGCCTCATCCATCCGCTCGACGTGACGGCGACGCGCACGATCCTCGGCCATGCCTATCCGATGCCGGGGCTGCACGCGAAATACTTCGACCAGGACATGGCGCCGCTGGTCGAGGTCATCCAGGACACCTGCGGCCGCCACGACGCCTTCGCGATGGCCTGCGCCGCGAAATACTACGACGACATCGGCTATCCCGGGCATGCCAACTGCTCGGACAATTTCAACGCCGCGCTGGCGCCCTACGGCGTCGATCCTCGGCCGGGCTGGATGGCTGCGAACTTCTTCTTCAACACCGGCATCGACGCCCATGGCGTCATGTATACCGACGAGCCCTGGTCGCGGCCGGGCGATTACGTGCTGCTTCGCGCGCTGACCGACGTGGTCTGCGTCTCCTCCGCCTGCCCGGACGACACGACGCCCGCGAACGGCTGGACCCTCACCGACATCCATGTCCGGAGCTACGCCGTGACCGAGACCTTCCAGCGCGCCACCGCCTGGCGGCCCACCCCCGAGGCGGAACCCTTCATGACGCGCGAAAGCGCCTTCCACGCCGATTTCGCCGAACTCACCCGGGATTTCGTCGAGTACCGCGGATTCTGGCTGCCGAATTCCTTCCCCGGCACCGATCCCGTCGAGAGCTACTGGGCCTGCCGCGAGGGGGTCGTGGCGATGGACCTCTCGGCGCTGCGCAAGTTCGAGGTCACGGGGCCCGATTCCGAGGCGCTGCTGAACTGGGTGCTGACCCGCGACGTCGAGAAGCTCGGCGTCGGCCAGGTGGTCTATTCGGCGATGTGCCACCCGCATGGCGGCATGATCGACGATGGCACGCTGTTCCGGCTCGGGCCGAGCAATTTCCGCTGGATCGGCGGCTCGGACGAGGGCGGGGTCTGGATGCGGGAGCAGGCGGCGGCGCTCGGGCTCAACGTGATGATCCGCTCCTCCACCGATCAACTGCACAATCTCGCAGTGCAGGGGCCGAAATCGCGCGCGCTGATGAGCGAGATCGTCTGGACCCCGCCGCATCAGCCCGCCGTGGCGGAACTCGGCTGGTTCCGCTTCACCGTCGGCCGGATCGGCGGGCCTCGGGGCGTCCCGGTCGTGGTCTCGCGCACCGGCTATACCGGCGAACTCGGCTACGAGATCTTCTGCCACCCGAGGCACGGGCGCGAGGTCTTCGCCGCCGTCCGGACGGCGGGCGAGCCGCTCGGTCTCCGGCCGATGGGCCTCGCCGGACTCGATCTCGTCCGGATCGAGGCGGGGCTGGTCTTCGCCGGCTACGATTTCTCCGATCAGACCGACCCGTTCGAGGCGGGGGTGGGCTTCACCGTGCCGCTCAAGTCCAAGGCCGCCGATTTCGTCGGCCGCGCGGCGCTCCAGCGCCGCAAGGACCACCCCGCGCGCCGCTTCGTCGGCCTCGAGATCGAGGGGCGGGAGCCGGTCGGCCACGGCGATTGCCTGCGCGTCGGCCGGGCCCAGGTCGGCGAGATCTGCTCGGCGATGCGTTCGCCCCGCACGGGCCGGATGATCGCGCTCGCCCGCGTCGACATCGCCCATGCCGAGCCCGGCACGGCGCTCGAGGTCGGCCGGCTCGACGGACATATCAAGCGGATCGCCGCCGAGGTGACCCCCTTCCCGCATTACGACCCGAAGAAGGAACGCCCCCGGTCCTGAGGGGCGCGGAGTTTCAACAGGGTCCGCCCCGGGGCGGACGGAGGACAAGGAAGAGAAGCATGACGGCATCGTGGCGATTTTCCGCTCTGGCGGCGCGGCACCGGGCGCTCGGCTCGGCGCTGGAGGACTGGAGCGGCATGGGGACCGCCTGGAGCTACGAGAAGGACCAGCTCGAGGAATATCTGGCGATCCGCACCCGCGCCGGCGTGATGGACGTCTCGGGGCTGAAGAAGATCCACATCATCGGCCCGCACGCGAGCCATGTGATCGACCGCGCGGTGACGCGCGACGTCGAGAAGATCAAGCCCGGCCGCTCGACCTATGCCTGCATGCTGAACGACGCGGGCAAGTTCGTCGACGACTGCGTGGTCTACCGGATGGGGCCGCACAGCTTCATGGTGGTGCACGGCTCGGGCCAGGGGCATGAGCAGATCACCCGCGCCGCGATGGGGCGCAACGTCTCGGTGCTCTTCGACGACGACCTGCACGACATCTCGCTGCAGGGCCCGCTCGCCGTCGACTATCTCGAGAAGCACGTGCCGGGCATCCGCGACGTGGTCTATTTCAGCCATATCCACACCACGCTCTTCGGCAAGCCGGTGACGATCTCGCGCACGGGCTATACCGGCGAGCGCGGCTACGAGATCTTCTGCCGGCGGCAGGACGCGGAAACGATCTGGGACACGATCGTCTCCGAGGGCGCGGCGATGGGGATCATCCCGACCCGTTTCACCACGCTCGACCTGCTGCGGGCCGAGAGCTACCTGCTCTTCTTCCCCTACGACAATTCGGAGAAGTATCCTTTCCCCGACGAGCCGCATGGCGACACGCTCTGGGAACTCGGGCTCGACTTCACCGTCTCGCCCGGCAAGACCGGCTTCCGGGGCGCGGAGGAGCATTACCGGCTGAAGGGCAAGGAGCGCTTCAAGATCTACGGCGTGAAGCTCCGGGGCACCGAGGCCGCGGTCGAAGGCGCGCCGATCCTGAAGGACGGCCGCGAGGTCGGCGTGGTCACGATCGGCTTCTACTCGCCGCTCAACGACCACAACGTCGGCATCGCCCGCATGCCGGTCGATTGCGCGGTCGAGGGCACGCCGCTCACGATCCGCAACCCCGACGGCGACATCGAGGCCATCGCGCATCCGATGCCCTTCTACGATCCCGACAAGCTGCGCCGCACGGCGAAGGGCTGAGGCCCGGGTCGCGCGCCAAGGAGGCGACATGCCAGCTACGAAGTTCTCGCCGTCGATCACCAGCCGCCCGGTCTATCCCGGGCTGGTCTCGCGGGGTGCCGCGCCGAGCCTGATGGTCGCGGACGCCGAGGGCGCGGAGGCGCTGATCGACCTCGTGGAGCGCGACCCCGCCGTGCTCGACGCGGCCCATATCGTCTACGTGCCGGCGGGGGCGCCCTTCGGGGCGCGCCTGTCGGCGCTCGGCGCCCGGCTCTGTCACGAGGCGCCGAGCCTTTCCGCCGCGCTGCCCCGGATCCGCGCCGCGCTCGCCGAGGCGCGGATGGGCTTCCAGCTCTATCTCGCCGGGACCGAGGGGCTGATCGGACGGGTCGCCGCCGAGGCGGTCTCGGCGGGCCTGCCGCTCGATGCGATCCAGAGCGAACATCGCGGCTCGATCGCCCGGCGGATGCAATGCGTCCATTGCAAGGGGATCACCGAGGATGTCGCCACCGACCCGTTCGTCTGCGCCCATTGCGGGCTGACGCTCTTCGTGCGCGACCACTATTCCCGCCGGCTCGGCGCCTTCCAGGGCGTCTGCGTCGACGCCGAGACGCCGGGGATCGTGCCGGCGAGCCAGGAGATCCGCCCATGACCGCGCTGACGCTGCGCGTGGCCGCGAAGGAGCCGCTGACGCCGCTCGTGACCCGGTTCCGCTTCGAGCATCCCGAGGGCGCGCGCCTGCCGCTCTTCTCCGGCGGCGCCCATGTCGTCGTGGAGATGACGGATGGCAACCAGCTCCGGCGCAACGCCTATTCGCTGATCTCGGACCCGAACGACGGTTCCGGCTACGAGATCGCGGTGCGGCGCGAGGACGCGGGCCGGGGCGGGTCGCGCTTCATGCACGGCCGGGTCGCCGCGGGCGACCTGATCCGGGTGGGCGCGCCCGTCAACCTGTTCTCGCTCGACCTGCGGGCGCGCAAGCACCTGATGATCGCCGGCGGCATCGGCGTCACGCCCTTCCTCGCGCAGATCCGCCAGCTCGACCGGCTCGGCCAGCCCTACGAGCTGCGCTACGCCGCGCGCTCGCGCGCCGAGGCGGCGGGGCTGCGGCTGCTGCCGAGGAGCCCGCGGGTGCATGTGCATATCTCGGACGAGGGCGGGCGGATGGATCTCGGCGGCCTGCTCGCCGGCCAGCCGCTCGGCACGCATGTCTATACCTGCGGGCCGGAGGGGCTGATCGCCGCGGTCGAGGAGACCGCCGCCCGGCTGCGCTGGCCGAGGGCGGCGCTGCATTCGGAGGCCTTCCTCGCGCCGCCGCCGGGCCGGCCCTTCACCGTCCGCCTCGCGCGATCGGGGATCACGATCGAGGTCGGCCCGCACGAGAGCCTGCTGGAGGCGATCGAGGCGGCGGGCGTCGACGCGCCCTGGCTCTGCCGGGGCGGCGCCTGCGGCCAGTGCGAGACCGCCGTCCTCTCCTGCCGGGGCGAGATCGAGCATCACGACCACTGGCTGGACGCCGGAGATCGCGCCTCGCGAACCAAGATCATGCCCTGCGTGTCGCGTTTCGCAGGCGAAGAGCTCATCCTCGACCGATAGGGGACTGCCATGACCATCCGCTTCAACGAAGAGACCTTCCGCGACGACTACACCTTCTACAATTCACCCCAGGCGATCCGACGCTTCCCGTTCCCCTTCGACCGCGACGACTACATGTATTCGGTCAACATGGAGCCGCACGCGGGCGGGCCGGAGGGCAGCGTCTTCGAGCGGCGCTTCGACGTCGACGAGCATTACGTGGCCGAGATGCGCGACCGGGCGATCACGCTCGACGAGGATCCGCTGCGCTGCCAGTCGCTGCCGCACATGGAGCTCGCGGGCTGGGACCTGCTCGAGCTCATCATGACCTGCAAGGCCGAG
This sequence comes from Amaricoccus solimangrovi, assembly GCF_006385685.1. GTDB lineage: Bacteria > Pseudomonadota > Alphaproteobacteria > Rhodobacterales > Rhodobacteraceae > Amaricoccus > Amaricoccus solimangrovi. The sequence continues at coordinate 152,026 of NZ_VFRP01000006.1, forward strand.
GATTACCCCGACCTCTTCGAACTCCGTCGCGACGGCGACCAGTGGCACTGGATCAACCGCCCGCTCGGGATCGAGCAGCGCTTCACCTTCCTCGACGCCGGGACGCTGCCGCATGGGCCGATGGAATACATCACCCGCCAGACCCAGGGCGATTTCGCCGTGCTCGACCAGCGCGAGGGCAATCTCTGGATGGACGCCGGCATGGTGACGAGCCAGGCCGACTGGAGCCTCGACTTCGACATCGGCATGAACTTCTTCGAATGGCACGCGCCGGTGCCGAAGGCGCACGAGATGGGAATCTTCCAGCGCGCGCTGAAATTCCTGATGAACGTCCAGCAGGGCGCGCCGTCGCGGCGGCTGAACTGGACGATGACGGTGAACCCGCGCCTCGATACCAGCCCCGAGAACTACCACAAGTGGGGCCCCGAGAAGCGCGAACTCACGCCGGAGAACGTGGGCGCGAAGCAGTATCTCAGGGTCGAGCTGCAGAGCTTCTGGCGGCTGCCGCGGTCGAACGCGCTCGCCTTCCCGATCCGCTGCTACCTGATCGCGCTCGAGGATCTGGTGAGCGTGCCGAAATGGGGCCGCCGCCTGCACCGGGTGCTGCGCGACCTGCCGGACGAGCTGGCCGAATACAAGGGCTTCGCCGTCAACCGGCCGCTGATCGTCGACTACCTCGCCCGGTTCGACGACGGCGCGCCGACCTCGCCGGGGATCTATCCGGACTGACCATTCCCGGAAGGCGCCCGCCGGCGCCTTCGCCGATCGCGGGTCAGCGGCCGGGGCATCGCTCCGGCCGAGGGGCCCGGCCGTGCCCGCGCCACCAGCCCATCCTCAGAGAGAAGGGACAGAACACCCCATGACCCACAGCCTGGACGCCGGAATGACCGCCGGCACGCAACAACAGGGCAGCATGATCCGCGCGCTCGACTGGAAGGGCGCCTTCTGGGTGGCGGCGGGCGTGCCGCCGCTCGTGCTCTTCTCGATCGGGGGCATCGCCGGCACCACGGGCAAGCTCGCCTTCATGGTCTGGATCATCTCGATGACGATGGGCTTCCTGCAGTCCTTCACCTACGCCGAGATCGCCGGCATGTTCGGCAACAAGTCCGGAGGCGCCTCGGTCTACGGCGCCACCGCGTGGCTGAGGTATTCGAAATTCGTCGCGCCGCTCTCGGTCTGGTGCAACTGGTTCGCCTGGTCGCCGGTGCTCTCGCTCGGCTGCGCGATCGCGGCGGGCTACATCCTGAACGCGCTCTTCCCGATCCCGTCCGAGACCGCCCCCGCCGTGCTCGCCTGGGTCCAGGCCCACGCCGGCGCGATCGCCGCCGACAGCCCGCGCGTCCTGGAATACCTCGGCGCGCACGCGGGCGCGACGCCGGACCAGGCGATCCAGGCGCTGCTCACCCAGGACGCGGTCGCCACGCTCACGCCCGTGATCCGGACCTGGTCGCTCACCTCCTTCGAGATCCCCTACCTCGCCACCGCGCATGTCAACGCGACCTTCTTCATCGGCGCCTCGCTGATGCTGATCATCTTCGCGATCCAGCACCGGGGCATCGAGGGCACGGCCAGCGTGCAGAAGTGGCTCGCGATCGCCGTGCTCGTGCCGCTGCTCTTCATCGGCCTCTGGCCGATCCTGACCGGCCAGATCGATTCCGCCAATGTCACCAGCCTCGTGCCGCCGACCGCCGCCTATTCCGGCGAGAACGGGAGCTGGAGCGTCGGCGGCTGGACGCTGTTCCTCGGCGGGCTCTACATCGCCGCCTGGTCGACCTACGGGTTCGAGACCGCCGTGTGCTACACGCGCGAGCTCAGGGATCCGGCGCGCGACACGTTCAAGGCCATCGTCTACTCCGGCCTCGCCTGCTGCCTGTTCTTCTTCATCGTGCCCTTCACCTTCCAGGGCGTGCTCGGCCTCGACGGCATGCTCCAGCCGGGCATCGTCGACGGCACCGGCGTCGCCGAGGCGCTCGGCGGGCTGATCGGCGCGGGCCGGATCGTGACACAGCTTCTCGTCGTGCTGATGATCCTCGCGCTCTTCCTCGCGATCATGACCGCGATGGCGGGCTCCTCGCGCACGCTTTACCAGGGCTCCAAGGACGGCTGGCTGCCGAAATACCTCGACCACGTGAACGAGAACGGCGCGCCGACGCGGGCGATGTGGACGGATTTCGCCTTCAACCTCTTCCTGCTCGCCATCGCCTCCGACGCCGGCGGCTACTTCTTCGTCCTCGCCGTCTCCAACGTCGGCTACATCATCTTCAACTTCCTCAACCTCAACTCGGGCTGGATCCACCGGATGGACTCGGGCCATGTCGCGCGGCCGTGGAAGGCGCCGACCTGGCTCATCGGGCTCAACACGGTGCTCGCCTTCGTCAACGCCGTCTTCCTCGGCGCCGGCGCCAAGGTCTGGGGCTATTCCAACGCGCTCTGGGTCGGCTTCGCCCTCGCCTTCATGATCCTGCCGGTCTTCTGCTTCCGCCATTACGTCCGCGACAGGGGCGTCTTCCCGCCCGAGGCGCTCGAGGACCTCGGCCTCGTCGGCCAGGACATGGGCGTGAAACGCGCCGGCATCCTGCCCTATCTCGCCCTCATCCTCGGGCTCGGGATCGTCATCTTCGCGAACTGGTTCTTCCAGCTTCCCGCCTGAGCCGACCCGACCCTCTCACGCGCCGCCGGACAATGCGCCGGCGGCGCGCGACGCTTGCGCGGCGCGGCGGGATGTAGCATGATCGGCTACACCTTCGGAGGACGAGCCTTTGACCACGTCGCGCAACCCCAGCATCTCGCTGTCCGATCAGCACCGCCGGCTGGTCGACGATCTGGTGGCGGCGGGCCGCTATCAGGGCGTGTCGGAGGTGGTCCGGGAGGGGCTGCGGCTGCTCGAGGATCGCGAGGCGCGCCGCGCCCGGGCGCTGGCCGAGATCGACGCCGTGGTGCGCGAGGGGGTCGAGAGCGGCTCGGCGGGGGCGATGGATCTGGACGCCATCGTGGCCGAGGCGGAACGGCGGGCGCGCCGGATCCCCTGATGCCGCGCATCCTGCGTACCAACGCGGCGACGGAGGATCTCGTCGAGATCCTCGCGCGGGCGGCGGGCCGGGGCGGCGATCTCCTGGCGCGGCGCCGCGCGGCCTTCGAGCGTGTGCTGGCGCTCCTCGCCGAGAACCCCCGCATGGGCGCGCGCCGCCTGCCCGGACATCCCGAGGTGCGGGTCTTTCCCTGCGACCGCTTCCTGATCTTCTACCGGCCGCTCGCCGCCGGCGACGGGATCGACGTGCTGCGCGTCCGGCCGGCGTCGAGCGACTGGCTCGACGCGCTGGAGATCCCGCTTCCCTGAGGCTGCCGCTCAGGGCGCGGAGCCGAGCGGCCGGAGTTCCTGGAACACGGTCGGAAGCAGTTCGGAAACCGTCGGGTGGATATGGACCGCCCGGGCGATCGTCTCGACCGGGGCGCGGGCATAGATCAGGTCGATGATCGCATGGACCGCCTCGTCCCCCTCGACGCCGAGGATCGCGGCGCCGAGGATCTCGCGGGTATCGGCATCGGCGAGCACCTTGATGAAGCCCCGGGTCTCGCCCTTCTCGACCGCCCGGCTGACCCGCGTCATCGGCCGTGTCCCGACCAGCACCCGGCGGCCAGAGGCACGCGCCTCCGTCTCGGACATGCCGGCGCGGCCGAGCGGCGGATCGGTATAGAGCGCGTAGGCGGGCAGCCGGTCCGTCACCGCGCGATTTCCACCGTCGAGCAGGTTCGCCGCCACGATCTCGTAGTCGTTGTAGGCGGTATGGGTGAAAGCGCCGCGCCCGTTGCATTCTCCGAGCGCCCAGATCCCCGGAACCCGCGTCGCGAGGCGCTCGTCGACCGGTATGTAGCCGCGCCGGTCGGTCGCGAGCCCGACGGTATCGAGCCCGAGGTCGTCGGTATGGGGCTGGCGCCCCATCGCGACCAGAACATGGGTCCCGATCTCCTCCGGCGCGCCCCGGGCGCAATCCACATGGACCGCGACCCCGCCCTCCGCCCTCGCGAAGCGGATGCATTCCGCGTCGAGGCGCGGCCGGATGCCCTCGGCTTCGAGGATGCCCCGCACGGCCTCCGAGACATCCGGATCCTCGCGCCCGATGAGCCGCCCGCTCTTCTCGACGATCGTCACCTCGGACCCGAGGCGGCGGAAGGCCTGGGCGAATTCGAGCCCGACATAGCCGCCACCCACGACGACGAGATGTTCCGGCAGCGTATCGAGATCGAGGATCCCGACATTGTCGAGCACCGGTACGTCGCGGATGCCCGGCAGATCGGGCAGCGCCGCCCGCGCGCCGACATCGAGAAAGATCCGCTCGGTCGCAAGCAGCCGGCCGCCGACCTCGACCCTGCCCGGACCGGCGAGCCGCGCGTGGCCCTCGATCAGCGTGAGCCCCGCCACGCCCGCGAGCCAGTCGGCGAGGTCGCGGCGATGGCGCGGACGGCGGCCATGTCGGCGGAGACGGGTCCGGCCGCGACGCCGAATTCCGCCGCGCGCCGCGCCATCGCCGCGACCTTCGCGCTCGCGATCAGCGCCTTGGTCGGGCGGCAGCCGGTGTTGACGCAGGTGCCGCCGACGAAGCGCCGCTCGATCAGCGCGACGCGCCGCCCGGTCCCCGCCAGCCGCGCGGCGAGCGAGGGGCCGGCCTGCCCGGCGCCGATCACCACGTCGTCGAATGGCTCCCCGGTCACGCGAGCGCCACGACGGCGAGGGCGAGGAGGATGGCCGCGGCGTCCTCGAGAAACGCGGCCGGCCGGTCCGATCCGAAGGCCGAGGCGAGCGCGCCCCGGACCGCCGCGCCGCCCAGGGTGCCGAGCACGGCGCCGAGGCTTCCGGCGAGAAGACCGGGGATGGCGCTCCCGGCCAGCGCGCCGAGCGCGGCGCCCGAGAAGCCGCCGCTCAGGATCCGCGCGCCGAACTGCGGCGGCACCTTCCGGCTCGGCGTCGTCGGCAACTGGTCGGTCACGAATTCGACCAGCGCGAGAGCCGAGAGGATCAGCACGGCCCAGCCCGAGGCGAGGAAGGAGGCCCAGGTTGGCGCGAGATCGATCCAGCCGAGCCATCCAGCCCAGGCGAGCGCCGCGGGCGCCGTCATCGCGCGCGATCCGGCGACGATGCCGATCAGCAGGGACAGAAGAACGCTCATCCGATTCTCCAGAAGCAGACGCGGAGCGCAGCCTAGCACGTGGGCGGCGCCACGCGCGCCTTTTCCGAGCCGGACGCGGCGGGGGCCACGGGGGGATTGACGGAAGGCGTTCCGCGCCATATATCACGGCTCTCTTATAGATAGCATGCTAACATTAAGCGCACCATGAAACCCGATCCGACCCCGTCCGAATTCCTGGAGACCCTGACCAAGGTGAGCCGGAAGATCCGCACCGCCTTCGATCAGCGGGTGACGGAGCAGGGGCTCACCTATCCGCGCGCCCGCGTCCTCTTCCGCCTGATCCGGAAGCAGAACGTCACGCAGCGCGAGCTCGCCTGCGAACTGGAGCTGGAGCAGGCCACCCTGGTGCGCCTGCTCGACCGGATGGCGGAGAACGGTCTGATCGAGCGCCGGCCGGATCCGGGCGACCGCCGCGCCAAACTCGTCGCGCTGACCGACCACGGCCGGGAACAGGCCGAGGTGGTGAGCGCGATCGCCGGCCGGATGCGCGAGGAGATCTTCCGCGGTTTCGATCCGGATGAGCTGAGATCCGCCCTCGGGGTGCTGGAGCGCCTCTGGGCCAATCTCGCCGAGCCCGAGGTGGCCGATGTCTCCGCGTGACGAGATCGGCCCGGCCGCCGCGCCCGCGAGCACCGCCGTCCCGGCGCCGGCGGCGCCGCCTCCGTTCACGCCGAAGCCCCCGCTGCTCGTGTTCGCCTACGCGCTCGCCTCGGTGACCGCCGCGATCACGCAGGGGCTCGGCACGAGCCTCGTCTCCGCGAACCTCGCCCAGATCGCGGGACCGCTCCAGGCGACGCAGACCGAGGCCTCCTGGCTGATGGCCGCCTATCTCATCCCGAACGTCAGCCTGAGCCTGATCCTCTACAAGCTCCGGACCCAGTACGGCATCCGGAACTTCTGCGAGATCGCGATCATCCCCTACGTGCTGGTGAGCCTCGCTCATCTCTGGGTCACGGATTTCCGCGTCGCCATCGCGCTGCGCTTCTTCGCGGGCGCGGCGGCGGCGCCGATCGCCTCGGTGGCCTTTCTCTACATGCTGGAAATCTTCCCGCCGCGGATGAAACTCAACATCGGGCTCTGCCTCGCGTTGATCGGCATCGGGCTCGCGACCCCGGTCGCGGGGCTCATCTCCCCCTCGCTGCTCGACGCGCGGGATCTCCGCGGGCTCTACCTGCTGGAACTGGGCCTCGCGCTCGTCACCTTCGGCTTCATCTACCTGCTGCCGCTCGCCTCGCCGCCGCGGCAGAAGGTCATCTCGGCCCTCGACGTCCTCGACTACCTCCTCTTCGCCACGGCGATGGGATGTCTCGCCGTCTTCTTCACCATGGGCCGGATCTACTGGTGGGTGGAGGCCGACTGGCTCGCCTGGGTGCTGATCGCCGCGATCGCCTCCGGCACGCTCGTCGCGATGATCGAGCTGAACCGCCGCCAGCACCTGATCGACGTGCGCTGGATCACCTCGCGCGAGATCATCCATTTCACCGGGATCCTGCTCGTCTTCCGGATCCTGCTCAGCGAGCAATCCTCCGGCGCGATCAGCTTCCTGCGCCAGCTCGGCCTGCAGAACGGGCAGATGGCGGGCCTCTACTGGGCGATCCTCGCCACCAGCGTCGTCTCCGGCCTCGTCTGCGCCGCGGTCATGAAGCCGGGCCGGGAGGCGGCGATCCATCTCGCCGCCCTCGTCATGATCGCGCTCGGCGCCTGGCTCGACAGCCATTCGACCGCGCTGACCCGGCCGCGGGAAATGTATCTGAGCCAGGCCATCATGGCCTTCGGCAGCGGCCTCTTCCTGCCGCCCGCGATGGCGGTCGGCTTCTCGGCGGCGCTGTCGAAGGGCCTCTCCTATGTCGTGAGCTTCTTCGCCGTCTTCCTCTTCACCCAGAAGGTCGGGGCGTTCATCGGCAGCGCGCTCTTCGGGACCTTCGTCACTTGGCGCGAGCAGTTCCATTCCGCGATGCTGACCGCCCGGCTCGACGCGACCGACCCGCTCGTCGCGGCGCGGCTCGCGGGCTACGCGGGCGCCTATGCGCGGGTCACGCCGGACGCCGTCCAGCGCGCCGCCGAGGGCGCGAGCCTTCTCGCCGGGCAGGTCCGGCGGGAGGCCTATGTGCTCGCCTATGACGATGCCTTCCGCGCGATCTTCCTTCTCGCCCTCGCCGCCATCGCGCTTCTCCTGCTCGACCTCGCCTGGACCCATCGCCACCGCTTCGCGCCGCGCGCTCTCCGGAGCCCGATGCCGCCCGAAGGATCCGACAGAACCGGAACAGCCGCATGAAACCGATCTTCCGTTCCATCGCCACCTACGTCGCCTTCCTCGTCGGCGCCTGCGGCGTGCTCGTCGTGCTCTACGCCTGGGGGCTGCCGCCCTTCCGGGGCTCGATGTCGACGACGACCGACGCCTATGTCCGGGGCCAGGTGACGATCCTCGGCCCGCGGCTCGCCGGCTACCTGAGCGAGGTGCCGGCGCAGGACTACCAGCGGGTCCACAAGGGCGATCTCATCGCGCGGATCGACGATGCCATCTACGTCCAGAAGCTCGAACAGGCGCGCGCGGCGCTCGCCACCGCCGAGGCCGCGCTGGCCAATTCGGAACAGAGCCGGAAGTCGGCCGAGGCGAAGATCGCCTCCGCCAAGGCGGTGATCGAGAGCGCGAGGGCGGCCTTCGAGGCCGCCGGCACCACCAATGCCCGCGTCGCGAGCCTGCTCGCCAAGCATATCGCGAGCCAGAGCGACGCGGATGCGAGCCGGGCCACCTACGATCAGGCCCGGGCCGCCGTCCACGAGGCCGAGGCCGCCGAGCAGGTCGCGGAGCAGGATCTGAACGCCATCGTCGTGGGCCGCCGCTCCCTCGAGGCGGCCGTCGAAGGCGCGAAGGCCTCGGTCCGCCTCGCCGAGATCGACCTGGCGAACACCCGGATCACCGCGCCCCAGGACGGCACTCTCGGCGAGGTCACGGGCCGCGTCGGCCAGTACGTCTCGGTCGGTACGCAGATCGGCTCGGTCGTGCCCGACCGCGTCTGGGTGGTGGCCAATTTCAAGGAGACGCAGCTCGGCGGGCTCCGCCCCGGCGCCGCGGTGGATTTCACCGTCGACGCGCTCGGCGGCGCGCGCCTCACCGGCCGGATCGAACGGTTCGCGCCCGCCACCGGATCGGAATTCTCCGTGATCAAGGCCGACAATGCGACCGGCAACTTCACCAAGGTCGCGCAGCGCATCCCGGTCCGCGTCGCCATCGACCCGGGCCAGCCGCTGACCGAAAGCCTCGTTCCCGGCATGTCCGTCGTCGTCGGCGCGCGGGTCGCGGGCGGCGGCGCGGCGCTGGCCGGAACGCGCTGACCGCGGGATCTTCCGCTCCTCCGCGGCGTCAGGGCTCTCCGCGACGCGCCGGAAGCGCCGGTGGGTCGGCGGCGGGGAGCCCCAGCGTCGCGCGCAACTGCTCCGCGAGGCGCGGGTCCGGCGGTTCGGTCAGCCGCGCGGCCTTGCTCTCGCCATGGGTTCCGAGCGCGCCGGCCGCGAGGGCGATCCGGCGGCCGCCGCGCTGGTTCATCATGAGCCGCAGCCGGCCCGGCGCCTCGGCCGGGATCTCGATCACCGCGCCGGGACGGAGCCGCATGACCTCGTCGATCGTCATGCGCGTCGTGTGCAGCACCCCCGCGAGCCTCACCGGCGCGGAGGCCGCGGCGCGCCGCATCCGCGTCCCCCAGAGATCGTCCGGCTCCTCCGCCGGCGCGGCCGGAGCCGCCGCCCGCGCCGCGGCGCAGACGCTGTCGAGAAGCGCGAGCGGCAGGAGCGCCCGGAGCGTTCCCGCGCGGCCGGCGGTGCCGATGTCGAGCGTGACGTCGAGCACGAGGACATCGCCGTTCGCGGGGGCGAAGCGCAGCTGGGTGACGTCCTGGTGCGGCGCGGCGATGGCGAATCCGCCCGGAAGCGCGCGTCCCACGCTCGCGGCGAGCCCGTCGGTCAGGGCGGCGAGGATCGCGGATTGCGCCAGTTCGCAGAGCGCGACGTCGATCGCGGTGAAGGCGCGGGCGACCGGCGCGGGCGCGGCCGCCGGATCGCCGCAAAGCATCAGGTCGATCAGGTGAAAGCAGAGGTCCGCGCCGGCGGCGAGCAGGCCCCGCGGCCCGCCCCTCTCGCCGGAAAAGACGCTCAGCATCGCGGGGACCGCGATGTTCCCGATCGCATCGCGGACCTTCATCACGCGCGCCTCGCGCGGCAATGCGCCGACATTGGCCTTCACGAGCGGCCTCAGGTGCTTCTCGAGGCCCCGGGTGAAGGCCTGGCCCAGGATGTCGGTGCTGGGGAGCGGCGAGCGCGCCGTGCTCACGCGCCCGAGCTTGCGGGCGAGGACCGTCGGGCCGGTCACGCCGCGGCTCCGCGCCGGGACGGGCGGACGGACCGGGGGGTCCGGGGCGGGGGGAGGCGCCGGAGCGCGGAGATCATTCGCGAGCGTCCTTCGAAGGGGGGCGTAGCCCTTTCTGCCGGGGCATTCGCTACCGAAGGATTAATGCTTCGCCCCGTCCCGGCGGCGGCCGGATTTCCCATGGCGCCCTTCGCCGTCCCGCGGCATACTCGCAACGGAAATTGCGAGGTTGAAGCGAGTGGAAGACGGATCGGGCAGCCGGGCGAAGCCGGAGACACGCGAGGCTCCGCGGGATTACGAGGAACTGATCCGGGTGATCCACGCGCGCTACGAGACGATGAGCAAGGGCTATCAGGCCATCGCGCTCTATCTGACGCAGAACCCGAACGACGTCGCGGTGCGCTCGGTGAACGCGCTCGGGGAGCGGTGCGGCATGCATGCCTCGAACCTCGTCCGCTTCGCTCAGGCGCTCGGCTACACCGGGTTCAAGGATCTGCAGGCGGTGTTCCAGAAGCGCCTCTCGACCGCCGCGCCGGGGTTCGAGGCCCGGGTGAAGGCGCTCGAGGGCGAGCTCGGCTCGCGGAAGGACCGGAGCGAATACGGTTTCCTGCGCGATCTTGTCGTGCGCGACGTCGCCTCGCTCCAGGCGCTGCTGACCGACATCGCGCCGGACGATCTCGCGCGCGCGGCCGAACTGCTGGATGGGGCGGAGGCGGTCTACCTGCTCGGACAGCTGCGCTCGGCGCCGGTGGTCGATCTCCTGCGCTACCTGCTGACGATGCTCGGCAAGCGCTGCGTCCTGCTCGACCCGAGCGGCGGGCTCGCGACCCACATGGCGCGGAGCATGGGCGGGAAGGACGTGCTCGTCGCGGTCTCCTTCCGCTTCTATGCGACCGAGGTGGTGAACATCGTCGAGAGGACGGCGGAGGCGGGACGGGCGATCATCGCGCTGACCGACAGCACGCTGTCGCCGCTCGCGAAGAACGCCGAGGTGCTCTTCGCCGTGCCGGAGCACGAATACACCTTCTCGCGCTCGCTCGCCGCGCCGATGTGCCTCGCGCAGGCGCTGACCGTGGCGCTGGCGGCGCGGCTCCAGAACAATGCCCGCGATCCGCGCATCCCGACCGTGACCGGGCAGTAGCCCGGGCAAGGTCCGGCTCCCCGGGCGCCGGCCCCCGGGTCCGACGACCTCCCTCCGAGACCCATCGGCATTTCAGATCCCGGCGCGCGAGCGCCGCGGAAAGGCGGCGCGGCGCTGGGTTCCCCTGCGCGATCCGGACCGCCGGGTGGGCAGATCCGCCGCGCCCGGCGCCCATGGTGAGGCACCAAGATGCTACATTTTCCTCGGCCATGAGGCAGATGCCACGTTGTCCATGACGCATTCACGGATCAATTGTCGCAATTTAAGTTGCGCGAAGATTCATTTTGCAATAAACATCGGCCCAAGGGCCAGGATCGGCCCGATCAACGCGGGTTCCGGCGCGAAGGCCGGACACGCGAACAGGGAGCCGAAACGATGCCTGCCAGATCCTGGATCACCGCCGCGCTGCTTCTCGGGACCGCGCTGAGCGCGCCTCTCGCCCATGCCAGGGATGCCGACACCGACTGGTCCAACATCAACATCCTGCTGCTGAACTGGTCGCAGTCCTCGAACCCGTTCTTCGAGGCGCTCGACAACGGCGCGATGGACGCGGCCGAGGACCAGGGGATCACGCTCGACATCCAGTTCGGGGAGGAGGATCCCGTCACCCAGAGCAACAAGCTCGAGGCGGCGATCGCCTCGGGCGTCAACGGCATCTCGGTCGGCATCGCCGACGACGACGCCTACGACGAGATCCTCTGCCGCGCCAGCGAGGCGGGCGTCGCCGTCGTCACCAACAACATCGACGATACCAGGGGCGCCGAGGGCACCTGCCGGCTCGCCTTCATGGGGCAGGATTTCGTCGAGGCCGGCTACAACCTCGGCAAGCGCATGATCGAGGAGCACGGGATCAGGGAAGGCGACCTCGTCTTCACGCCCGTCGAGGCGCCGGAGGGCAGCTACGCGGTCAAGCGTCACGAGGGGGTGCAGAAGGCGCTCTCCGAGGTCGGGGCCACATCCGAGATCCTCGGCACCGGCAACGACCACGGCACCGCGCTCAACCTGATGACGCAGTACCTGCTCGGCCATCCGGACGTCAAGGCGATCATCAGCCTCGGCCAGACGCCGAACAGCCAGGCGGTCCAGGCGGCGAAGGACGCCGGGCTGGAGGGCCTGCCGATCGGCGGCTTCGACATCTCGCAATCGATCCTGCGGGACATCGCCGACGGGACGATGACGGCGGCGGTGGACCAGCAGCCCTACAGCCAGGGCTACTACTCGGTCACCCAGCTCGCGCTCTACATCAAGTACGGGCTCTATCCCTCCGAGATGAATACCGGCGGCGCCGGGCTCGTCGACAAGACGAACTACCAGAAGGCGCAGGAATACGCCGGAGCCATCCGCTGAGCCCGAGCCGAATCCGCCCGGGAGCGCCGTCTCCCGGGCGAAGAGCCAAACTCCCCCTGGAGGAACGCCCATGAGCGTCTCGCAATCCGCGCATATCCACGCGGCGATCGCGGCGAGGAACGACCGGAGCCTCGCGGCCAAGGCGATCGACTGGATCCGCACGCGGCCCGAGGGCGGCATCGCCGTCCTGTTCGTGTTGGTCCAGATCGCCTGCGTCGCCGGCGCGCTGGCCTTCCCGACGAGCTTCCGCTACCTCTCCGAACCCAATATCGCCGTGCTGCTGAAATCCATCGCCCCGATCGGCATCATGGCGCTCGGCGTCGGCGTGCTGATGATCGCCGGGGAATTCGATCTCTCGGTCGGCGCGCTCTATTCCTTCTGCGCCATCGTCGCCGCGACGCTCTCGAACCAGTGGGGCGGGGATGCCGGCGCCGAGGGGGCGAGCAGCCTCGCGCCCTTCGGCGGCATGCTCGTGGGCCTCGCGATCGGCACGCTCGCGGGCGTGATCCACGCGCTGGTCACGCTGAGGTTCAACATCCCCTCCTTCATCACCACCCTCGGCGCGATGCTGCTCTGGAAGGGCGCGACGCTGCTCTATCACGGCGCCGCCTCGCTGCGGTTCAAGCCGACGGAGCCTTTCGACACGATCTTCGACGGCTCGCTCGGCGTCGTGCACGCCTCGATCATCTGGTTCGCGGTCTTCGCGGTGATCTTCCACTTCATCCTGCACCACCACCGGATCGGGAACCACTTCTTCGCCGTCGGCGGCAACCAGAAGGCGGCGGTGGCGATCGGCATCAACCCGACGCGCACCAAGATCATCGCCTTCGCGATCGCCGGCTTCATGGCCGCGCTCTCGGGCATCGTCGCGGGCGCGCGCGTGGGCTCGATCCAGCCGGGCGGCGGGCTCGGGCTCGAACTCGTCGCCATCGCGGCCTGCGTGATCGGGGGCCATGCGCTCATGGGCGGGCGCGGCTCGATCCTCGGCATCGTGCTCGGCACCTGCCTCATGTTCACGATCCAGGACGTGCTGCTGCTCCTGCGCGCGCCCGGGTTCTATTTCGAGATGTTCGTGGGCGGCCTGATCGTCGTCGCCGTGATCACGAACATGGCCATCCGTCGCAAGAACTGAGGGTGAGGGACATGATGAACGCGTCAACCGCGAAGGTCGAGGTCATCGCGCCCCGCGAGCCGCGCTCCCCCGGGGTGAAACCCGCGGGCACGCCACTCCTCGAGATGAGGAACATCGTCAAGCGTTACGGAGCCTTCGTCGCGCTCAACAGGATGAACTTCCACATCGGCGAGAACGAGGTCGTCGGCCTGCTCGGCGACAACGGCGCGGGCAAGTCGACGCTCGTGAAGATGATGTCGGGCATCAACCCGCCCACCTCCGGGGAGATCTACGCCCGGGGCGGGAAGGTCGCGCTCAACTGCCGCGCCGACAGCGAGGCGGCGGGGATCGAGACCATCTACCAGGACATCGCCCTGGTCGATTCCATGCCGATCACCCGCAACATCTTCATGGGCCGCGAGATCACCAACCGCTGGGGCTTCATGAAGCACAAGGCGATGGAGAGGACCGCGATCGAGATCCTCGGCTCGGCGGTGCAGATCTCGGGCATCGACGATCCCGAGAAGGAGGTGGGCTTTCTCTCCGGCGGACAGAAACAGGCGGTGGCGATCGCGCGCGCGGTGCATTTCAAGCGCAACATCCTGCTGCTCGACGAGCCGACCTCGGCGCTCTCGGTGCGCGAGACCGAGCACCTGCTCGGCTATGTGCGCGACCTGAAATCCGAGGGCACTTCCTCGGTTCTGGTCACGCACAACATCTACCATGCCTTCCAGGTCTGCGACCGCTTCGTGGTGATGAGCCACGGCGCCAAGGTGTTCGAGGCGCGCAAGGAGGACACGACCATCGAGGAAGTCACGGATCACGTGATCCGGACCTGAGCGACCGCGGGCTTCGGCCCGGACCAATGAACAAGAGAAGGAGACGGTGGGCATGGGCCTGACCGGAACGGAAATCTATCCGAAGGCCTCGCGGCGGCTGAGGCTCGGGATCGTCGGCGGCGGGCAGGGCGCGCTGGTCGGCCAGTGGCACTGGACCGGCGCGCGGCTCTCGAACCGCTGGGATCTCGTCGCGGGCGCGCTCTCGTCGGACCCGGAGCGGGCGCTGGCCTCCGGTCGCGAGTGGATGCTGGCCGAGGACAGGATCTACACCGACTACGCCGAGATGGCGAAGGCCGAGGCGGCGCGGCCCGACGGGATCGAGGCGGTGGCGATCTGCACGCCGAACTGGACCCACCGGCCGATCGCCGAGGCCTTCATGGAGGCCGGAATCGACATCATCTGCGACAAGCCGATGGCGATGACCCCCGAGGATTGCGCGGCGCTCGCGGCGAAACGGGCGGAGACCGGCGTCGTCTTCGCGCTGACCCATCCCTATCCCTATCACCCGATGGCGCGGCAGGCGCGCGAGATGGTGGCCGCGGGCGCGATCGGGGAGATCCGGCAGGCGCTGGTCGAATACGCGCAGGACTGGGCCACCGAGGCCGACGATCCGGACTCGCGCTCGCTCTCCTGGCGGCGGGACCCGGCCAAGATCGGCCGCGCCTCGGCGACGGGCGACATCGGCACCCACGCCTTCGGCATGATCGAATTCGTGACCGGACTGAAGGTCGCGAAGCTGCGCGCGGAGTTCCACGTCTGCGGCGCGCCGAAGGCGATGGAGGATACCGCCTTCCTCAACCTCGCCTTCGAGAACGGCGCGCCCGGCGCGATGTGGCTGACGCAGGCCGCGCCCGGAAACTACTGCGCGCTGCGCTTCCGCGTCTATGGCGAGAAGGGCGGGCTCGAATGGGACCAGGAATTCCCCGAGCACCTGAGGTTCCGCCCGCTGAACGCGCCCGAACAGGTGATCGTCCGCGGCCATGGCTCCGGCGTCGCGCCGGCGGCCGAGCGCATGGCGCTGCTGCCGCGCGGCCATGGCGAGTCGCTCTCCGACGCCTGGGGCAACCTCTACACCGAGATCGCGATCGCGGTGGAAGCGCGGCGCGAGGGCGGGGCGGTGCCCGCGGACCTGCTCGCTCTGCCCGATCTCGAGGACGGGACGCGGGGCGTGAAGTTCATCCACGCCGCAGCCGACAGCAGCGAGGCCGGCGGAACCTGGCAGGCGCTCGCATGACCCGGCCCCGTCTCGCGATCAACCGGACGGTCGCGCCCGGGCTTCCGCTCGCGGACTTCCTCGCGCTGGCGCGGAACGCGGGGGCGGAGGGCGTCGAGATCCGCAACGACGTGCCGGGCCGCGAATTCGCCGACGGCACCCCGGCCTCGGAGGTCCGGGCGCGGATCGCGGAGGCGGGCCTCGCCGTCGCCTCGATCAACGCCCTGCAACGGTTCAACGACTGGACCCCGGCGCGGGAGCGCGAGGCGGCGGTGCTCGCGGCCTATGCGCGCGACCTCGGCGCGCCGGGAATCGTGCTCTGCCCGGTGATCGACGAGAGCCTCGGCTGGTCCCCGGACGAGAGGCTCGCGCGGATTGCCGCGGGACTGCGCGGCCTCGCGCCAATCCTCGCCGACGCGGGCGTGACCGGCTATGTCGAGCCGCTCGGCATGAGGGGAAGCACGATGGATCGGCAGGCGGAGGCGGTGGAGGCGATGCAGGCGGTCGGCGCGGCGGGCGTGTTCCGGCTCTGCTACGACACGTTCCAGTCCTTCCGGCGGGGCGACCCGACACTCTTTCCCGAGCATGTCGGGCTCGTCCATGTCTCGGGTATCACCCGGACCGACCTCGCCCCCGCCGAACTGACCGAGCCGGACCGGGGTCTGGTCGGCCCGGAGGACCGGGTGGAGAACCTGGCGCGGCTTTCCGGGCTGCCGGATTATTCCGGCTTCGTCTCGCTCGAACCCTTCGACCCATCGGTTCAGCGGGATCCGGACCTGGCGGGAAAGCTGGCGGCGAGCCTCGCGCGGCTGCGCGGCGCGCTGGAGGCGGCGACACGGGTCGCGTGAGCCTCCCCGGCGCGGTGCCCGGATCCGCTATCCGCGGGCCCGGGCCACGGCGTCGCGCAGGGTCCGCCGCTCGATGACGCCGGGGAAGAGCGCGAAGCCGATCACGTAGGCGGGCGTTCCCGGAAAGCCGAAGGCCGCCGCCTGCGCCCGGTTGCGCGCGATCAGCGCGTCGATCCGCGCCCCGTCCGCGGCGAGGGCGGCCTCGGCCGCCGCCACGTCGACGCCCGCGGCGCCGAGCGCGACGGGAAGACCCCGGCCGCCCAGCCCTCCCTTGGCCCGCATCAGCGTGTCGTGCGCGAGCACGTACTGACCCTGCGCCCCGGCGGCGAGAACCAGCCGCGCGGCGCGCAGGGAATCCGGGCCGAAGACGGGCCAGTCCTTCATCACGAGGCGCAGACCGGGATCGCGATCCGCCTCTTCCAGCATCATCGGATGCCCGGCCCGGCAGTAGGGGCAGCGATAGTCGAAATATTCGACCACCGTCACGTCGCCCTCCGGATTGCGCAGCGCGGGCGCCTCGGGATCGTGGAGCACCAGGTCCGGGTCGAGCGGATCGGTGGCGGCGGCGCTCCGCCGCGAGGGCAGTGTCGCGGCGAGCGCCGCCAGGCCCGCGATCAGGCCGCGTCGGTCGAGCATCATGTGCGGTCTCCCGTGTTCGAGGGGGCGGGGGCGGAGGTGAGAAGATCGGCCGCGGGCGGAAGCACCGCTCCGGGCGGCAGGGTGCCCCGCCCGCTCTCGGCCTCGCCGAGCACGACGACCTTCGTCCCCGAACGCACCCGCTGATAGAGGTCGTCGGCGTCCTGGTTGAAGAGGCGGACGCAGCCGGAGGAATCCGCCTCGCCCACGGTCCAGGGGTAGGGCGTGCCGTGGATGCGGTAGAGCGTGTCCTTGCCGTCCTGAAAGAGATAGAGCGCCCGCGCGCCGAGCGGGTTCCCGGGTCCGCCCTCCATGCCGCCCCGGTGGGGCTCGTAGAGGTCGGGATCGCGTTCGAGCATCTCCGGCGTCGGCGTCCATCGCGGCCATTCCCGCGTATAGGGAATCGTCCCCTCGCCGGCGAAGCCCTTGCCATCCTTGCCGACGCCGACGGTGTAGCGGATCGCGCGGTTGTCGCCGAGGACATAGTAGAGCCGGTTCGCCCAGGGGTCGACGACGATGGTGCCGGGCTTCTCGTCGGTCCAGTAGTCGACCTCGCGCCGGGCCTTCTCGTCGGAGAGCCAGCGATCCTCGATCGCCGGCATCTCCCGTTCGCCGTCCGTCCGCGCGGCGTACATCGCGCGCGTCTCCTCGCTGAGCGGGGGCGCCACCGGCGCCGCGCGGGCGACCTCGGGCTCGGGCCGGGCGCAGGCCCCGAGGGCGGCGAGGAGGAGGAGGCTGGCTGCGAGGCGTAGGCGGGCTCTGCGTGGCATCTTGCTTTCGGCGGCTGGGGCGCTTTCACCCCCGGGCATCTCGCGCCCGCCTTAAGCCAAGCTTAAGGTGCGGCGGTGATCGAACGGCGGTGATCGAAGGGCGGGGAGGCGAGACGGCGCATGCGGATCCTGATCGTCGAGGATGACGAACTGCTGCAGGACGGCCTCGCGGTCGGGCTCCGGCTCGCCGGCTTCGTGCCCGAGGTGGTCGGAACGCTCGCCGACGCAGGCCAGGCGCTTTCAAGCGGCGCCTTCGACGCCGTCGTGCTCGACGTGATGCTGCCGGACGGCTCGGGGCTCGACTTTCTCCGCGGACTCCGGACGCGCGGCGCGCGCACGCCCGTCCTGGTCCTCACCGCGCTCGACGGTCTGGGGGACCGGATCGCCGGGCTCGATACCGGCGCGGACGACTATCTCGGCAAGCCCTTCGAACTCGACGAACTCGCCGCCCGCCTCCGGGCGATCCTGCGCCGGGGCGACGGGCGGGCGCGCGCCGAACTCGTCTGGAACGGCCTCGCGCTCGATCCGGCGCGCATGGTCGGCAGCCGCGGCGGCGCCGAGGTCGCGTTCTCGCGCAAGGAATTCGTCATCCTGCACGCTCTGATGCAGCATCCGACCGCGATCCTGAGCCGCGCCGCGCTCGAGGAGCGGGTCTACGGCTGGCAGGAGGAAGTCGAGAGCAACGCCGTCGAGGTCCATGTCCACAAGCTTCGCGCCAAGCTCGGCGCCGGGTTCATCGAGACCGTGCGCGGCGCGGGATACCGCCTCGCCGCGGAGGAGGGCGCCGGATGATCTCGATCCGCGCCCGGCTCTTCCTCATCCTCACCGCGGCGACCGGCGCGATCTGGCTCTCGGCCTTCCTATGGATCCAGCATTCGACCCGCGTCGAGGTCGAACGCGTGCTGGACGCCCGGCTCGCGGAGGCCGCCCGCATGGTGGCCTCGCTCGTCGCCGAGCACAGGATCGAGCCCGGCGCCGCCTCGGCCATCCCGGCCGCGCCCTCGGTCTTCAGCGCCGATCACGACTATGCCCGGCAGATCTCCTGCCAGATCTGGCAATTCGACGGCGCGCTTCTCGGCCGCTCGCGCGGCGCGCCGGTCGCGAAGCTGACCGAGGCGGCCGGGGAGGGGTTCTCGGAGAGCATGGTCGAGGGCGAGCCCTGGCGGGTCTACACCGTCGCCGATCCGGCGGCCGGCGTGCGCGTGATGGTCGGGGACCGGCTCACCGTCCGGCAGCGTCTCGCCCGCGACGTGAGAACCGGCCTCGTGCTGCCGGCGCTCCTCGTGCTGCCGGCGCTCGCGGGGCTGATCTGGCTCGCGCTCGCCCGCGGCCTCGCGCCGCTCGACCGGTTCACCGCCGGGCTCGAGGCGCGCGGTCCCGCCGAGCTGACGCCGCTGGCCGCGACGCCGGCGCCGCGCGAGATCGCCCCGCTCGCGGAGGCGGTCAACGGCCTGATCGGGCGCGTCGCCGCCGCCCGGCGGGCCGAGCGCGATTTCATCGCCTACGCCGCCCATGAACTGAAGACGCCGCTCGCCGGTCTCAAGGCCCAGGCCCAGATCGCCGCCCGCGCTCCGGACGCCGCGACCCGCGACCGCGCGCTCGCCCGCCTCGAAGGCGGCGTCTCCCGCACCGACCGGCTGGTGACCCAGCTCCTCGACCTCGCCCGGGTCGAGGCGGAGGACGCGCCGCGGCCCGAGCCGCCGGCGCCGCTGAACCGGCTCGCGCGCGAGGTCGCGCAGGATCTCGACCATCTGGCGCGCGCGCGCGACGTCCGCCTCCGCGTCGGGGCCGGCGGCGGAACGCCGGTCCGGGAGCATCAGCTTCTCCTGCAGACGGCGCTCCGGAATCTCGTCGAGAACGCGATCCAGGCAAGCCCTGCCGGGGCGGTCGTGGAGATCGGCTTCGTCGAGACCGGACGCGAGACGCGCGTCGAGGTCTCCGACCGCGGAGCGGGCTTTTCCGAAAGCGACGCCGGACAGGGCGAGGGGCGGTTCCGGCGGGGCAGCGGGGCGGGCTATGTCGGGAGCGGGCTCGGCCTCTCGATCGTGCGGACCGCCGCCGGACGCATGGGCGCCGGCTTCGTCCTCGCCCGGCGCGCGGACGGTCCCGGAACCGTGGCCTCGCTGTCGCTCCCGGCAGGGGCGCCGGGAGCCGATCCCTCCGCCTGAACCCTCCCCCATGTCCAGCCGGCGCCACGCGACGGAGCCCCGCCCGCGCGGGCCGCCGCGCCCGTTTGTGTGCGGAGTGCATCCGCTTTGAATACACTGAGAATACTTTCTGATTGACAACGCATATGCAAAAGAGCGATCCTCGGGACAAGACAGGGGCGATTCGATGCCCCGCGGCGGCGGGAGGTTCGGGTGAAGGGCGGAAAGGACGGTCTTTACGAAGACCTGAAGCGGCGGATCCTGACGATGGAGCTGGATCCGGACGCCGATCTCGACGAGGCGGGCCTCTGCGAGCAGTACGGATTGTCGCGCACCCCGGTGCGCGAGACGTTCCGCCGGCTCGCCGGGGAGGGCTATGTCGAGATCCGGGAGAACAAGGGCACGCGCGTCTCGCCGATGACCCATGCGACGCTGCGGCAGTTCTTCCTCGTCGCGCCGATGGTCTACGCGGCGATCGGCCGGCTCGCGGTGCAGAACTTCAAGCCGCGCCAGCTCGCCGAACTCGGCGACACGCAGGAACGCTTCCGCGCCGCGACCGGGGCGCGCGACGCGCTCGCCATGGTGCTCGAGAACAACCGGTTCCACGAGATCATGGGGGAGATGTCCGCCAACGCCTATCTGCGGCCGAGCCTCGGGCGGCTGCTGATCGACCATGCCCGGATCGGACACACGTTCTTCCGGCCGCATGACGTCGAGATGGAGCGGCGGCTCGGCCTCGCGGTCGAGCACCATGACGGGTTCATCGCCGCGATCGCCGCGCATGACGAGGAGGCGGTCGTCGACCTCGTCTTCGACCACTGGGAGCTGTCCCGGGAGAACATGGAGCTGTTCATCGCTCCGCAGGGCCTGAAGGCCGACGCGCTCGTCGAGGCGGGCGGTTCCAGATCGGAGAAATCGTCGTGAAATTCGAAGGAATCTACACCCCGGCGATCACGCCGCACGGACCGGATGGCGAGATCGACCGGGAGGCCTTCGCGGAGGTGCTCGAGTCGCTGATCGCGGCCGGCGTGCACGGGATCATCATCGGCGGCTCGACGGGCGAATACTACGCCCACACGATGCGGGAGCGCATCGAGAGCTTCACCTTCGCGAAGGAAGTGATCGGGACGCGGCTGCCGCTCATCGTGGGCACCGGCGCGATCCGGACCGAGGACGCCGTCGCCTATGCGACCGCCGCGAAGGAGATCAAGGCCGACGCGATCCTCGTGACCTCGCCGCCCTACGCGGTGCCGACCGAGCGGGAGAACGCGGTGCACGCGCTCACCATCGACCGCGCCGCCGACATGCCGATCATGCTCTACAACTATCCCGGCCGGATGGGCATCTCGATGGGCGAGGAATACTTCTCCCGCGTCGGCCGCTCGAAGAACGTGATCGCGATCAAGGAAAGCTCGGGCGACGTGAACCAGCTGCACCTGCTGGCGCGCAAGTTCCCGCATATCGCGCTCAGCTGCGGCTGGGATGACCAGGCGCTCGAATTCTTCGCCTGGGGCGCGCGGAGCTGGGTCTGCGCCGGCTCCAACTTCCTGCCCGCCGAGCATATCGCCCTCTACGAGGCCTGCGTCCTCGAGAAGAACTTCGACAAGGGCCGGCGGATCATGTCGGCGATGATGCCGCTCATGAATTTCCTCGACGGCGGCAAGTTCGTGCAGTCGATCAAATACGGCTGCGAACTCAACGGGCTCCGCGCCGGCGGGCTGCGCGCGCCGCTCCGGCCGCTCGACCAGGATGCCAAGCGCGAACTCGAGACCGTCGTCGCCACTCTCAGGCGCACCGTCGCCCAGATCACCTCGGGAGCGAACCATGCATGATCTTCTGACCGCCGAGGAATACGCCGCGATCGCGGGCGGGATCAGCCCCGCCGGCAACGCCTTCATCGACGGCGCCTTCCGCCCCGCCGCCTCGGGCAAGACCTTCCCGACCGTGAACCCCGCGACCGGCGAGAAGCTCGCCGATGTCGCGGCCTGCGGCGCGGAGGACGTCGATTTCGCCGTCGCGAAGGCGAAGGACGCCTTCGAGGATGGCCGCTGGCGCGGCCTCGCCCCGGCCGAGCGCAAGGCCGCGCTGCTCCGGCTCGCGAAGCTGATGGAGCGCAACTGCCACGAACTCGCGGTGCTCGAAAGCCTCGACAGCGGCAAGCCGATCCGCGAATGCGAGACCGTGGACGTGCCGGACACGATCCACACGATCCGCTGGCACGCCGAGCTGATCGACAAGATCTATGACCATACCGCGCCGGTGGCGCCCTCGGCGATGGCGCTCGTCGTGCGCGAGCCGATCGGGGTCGTGGGCCTCGTGCTGCCCTGGAACTTCCCGCTGCTGATGCTCGCCTGGAAGATCGGCCCGGCGCTCGCCGCCGGCTGCTCGGTCGTGGTGAAGCCGGCGGAGCAGACCTCGCTCTCGACGCTGCGCGTCGCCGAACTCGCGATCGAGGCCGGGATCCCCGCGGGCATCCTCAACGTCGTGACGGGCACCGGCAAGGACGCGGGCGAGCCGCTCGGCCTCCACATGGACGTCGCGATGGTGAGCTTCACCGGCTCGACCCTGACCGGACGGCGCTTCCTGCGCTACGCGGCGGATTCGAACCTGAAGCGCGTCGTGCTCGAATGCGGCGGCAAGAACCCGGCGGTCGTGCTCGCCGATGCCGAGGATCTCGATCTCGTCGCCGAGCATGTCGTGAACGGCGCCTTCTGGAACATGGGCGAGAACTGCTCCGCGACCTCGCGGCTGATCGTCCAGGCCCCGGTGAAGGACGAGCTGATGAAGCGCGTCGCCGCGCATATGCGCGACTGGAAGATGGGCGATCCGCTCGATCCGGAGAACCGGGTCGGCGCGCTGGTCAGCCGCGACCATTTCGAGAAGGTGAAATCCTATCTCGGCGAGGGGAAGGCCGCGCTCGGCGGCGGCACCGAGGGCGACATCTTCGTCGAGCCGACGGTGATCGACGGCGTCGAGCCGGAAAGCCGGCTGTTCCGCGAGGAGGTCTTCGGCCCGGTGCTCGCCGTCACCACCTTCGAGACGCTCGCGGAGGCCGTGGCGCTCGCCAACGACACGCCCTACGGGCTCGCGGCCTCGGTCTATACCGGAAGCCTCAGGAACGCGATCCGGCTCGCGCGCGAGATCCGCGCCGGCGTGGTGACGGTGAACTGCTTCGGCGAGGGCGACGTGACGACGCCCTTCGGCGGCTACAAGGAATCGGGCTTCGGCGGCCGCGACAAGTCGGTCTTCGCCCATGACCAGTACACCGAACTCAAGACGATCTGGATCGACGTCTCCGACCGTCCGGACGAGTTCGTCCGGTGACACGGGTGCCTAGCCTCCCAGCCGATACCGGGCGTTCGGGATGGGAGGCGCTGTCGCGCCGCCCGTTCCCGGCGCGGGGCCTCGACACCGAGGTGACGGCCGACTGGCTCGTGATCGGCGCGGGCTTCGCCGGGCTCTCGGCGGCCCGGCGGCTGAGCCAGCGCGCGCCGGGGGCGCGGATCGTCGTGCTCGACGCGCGCGAACTGGCGCAGGGGCCGGCGGGACGCAACTCCGGTTTCATGATCGACGTGCCGCACAACCTCGCGGCGGGGGAATATTCCTCGGCCGACGCGGGCGGCACGCGGCTGGAGATGCACCGGAACCGGCTCGCCATCGCCTTCGCGAAGGAGGCGGCGGCGGAATACGGGATGCCGCGCGAAACCTTCGATCCTTGCGGCAAGATCAACGCGGCGGCGAGCGAGCGCGGCCTGAAGCACAACGAGGATTTCGCCGCCTCGCTCGAGGCGATCGGCGAGCCGGTGGCGCGGATCGACGCGGCGGAGATCCGCGCGATCACCGGCAGCGACTATTACCGCGGCGGTCTCTTCACGCCCGGCGCGGTGCAGATCCAGCCGGCGGACTACATCCGCGCCTTCGCGGCGGGGCTGGGCGAAAAGATCGACCTCTACGAGAACTCCCCGGTGGTGGAGCTCGCCCGGAACGCCGGCGCCTGGGTCGCCCGGACGCCGAGGGGCAGCGTCTCGGCGCCGAAGGTGATCCTCGGCGTCAACGGCCTCGCGCAGGACTTCGGCTTCTTCCGGGGCCGGCTGATGCACGTCTTCACCTATGCCTCGATGACCGCGCCCTTCACGGGCGCCGCCGGGCGCGAGCGCTGGGGCATCCTGCCCGCCGATGCGATGGGAGCGACGGTCCGCAAGATCAGCGGGCCCGACGGCGCGCGGATCGCGATCCGCACCCGCTACAGCTACGATCCGTCGAAGCAGGTCTCCGAGCGCAAGCTCGCCGCGATGGTGCGCGACCACCGCCGCTCGCTCGACGCGCGCTTTCCCGATCTGGCGGGGCTCAGGTTCGAATACAGCTGGGCGGGGCGGCTCTGCCTCAGCCTCAACCACGTTCCCGCCTTCGGAGAGGTGGACGAGAACCTCTATTCCGCCTGCTGCTGCAACGGCCTCGGCACGGTCAAGAGCACGCTGGCGGGGATGATGGCGGCCGATCTCGCGACCGGAACCCGGTCCGGGGATCTCGACCGCTACCAGGACCAGCCGAAGCCGCGCCGCCTCCCGCCGGAGCCCGCCGCGACCATCGGAGCCCGCGCGGTGATCCGCTGGCAGGAGATGCGGGCCGGCCGGGAAGGCTGAGACTTCAAGACCGAAGACCCGAAGGAAGGGTTCGGCCGTCCGGCCGAGCTCCGGACGACTGTTCCCAACTCAAAGGAGCTACCCGAGTGAGAACGATCCTGAAGGCGCTCTGCGCCGCGGCCTTCGTGGGCCTGAGCATGATGCCCGCCCACGCCGACGAGAAGACGATCGAGATGGGCACCATGTCCTGGGAGGACCTGACGCCGATCTCCGGCATCACGAAGAAGGTGCTCGAGGACGCGGGCTATACCGTCAACGTGACCCAGTTCTCCGAGTGGGGCATCGCCTACGCCGCGCTGACCAAGGGCGACGTGCAGATCCTCGCCTCGCAGATCGACTATGTCGCGCAGGACTACTGGAACCGCAACAAGAGCCGGCTCGAGAAGATCTCGCCGGTGTCGCACGGTCTCTTCGACGGCATCGCCGTGCCCTCCTACGTGCCGGTCGACTCGATCGACGAGCTGAACGCGAACGCGGACAAGTTCGGCGGCAAGATCATCGGCATCGAGCCGGGCGCGGGGCTGATGCGCGAGACCGGCGACGCGGTCGACGGCTACGACCTCGATCTGACGCTGGTCGAAGGCTCGACGGCGGGGATGACGGCGGCGCTGAAATCGGCGGTGGACCGGCAGGAATGGATCGCCGTCACCCTCTGGGAGCCGTCCTGGATGGCGCAGAAGTTCGACGTGAAGTTCCTCAAGGACCCGAAGGGCGTCTTCCCGCCGCCGCAGACCTACTACTGGATCGGCCAGAAGGGCTTCTCGGAGGAGAACCCCGAGGCGCGGGAGCTGATCGCCGGCGTGTTCGTGCCGAAGGACGACATCACGGCGATGAACGGCGCGGTGAAGGACGGCAAGACGATGGACGAGGCCGTCGCGGACTGGGTCGCGGCGCATGGCGACCTGCTGAAGCGCTGGGAAAACATCAAGAAATACTGAGACCGGCGACTGACCCCGGCGCGGTATCGCGCCGGGGTCGTCCCGGGGGCGTGGTCGCGCGGGGAGGATGAGGATATGGATATGGCGACACAAGTTACCGATGCCGACGACGTCCTGGTGGACTGCCGCTCGGTCTGGAAGGTCTTCGGAGACAAGGTGCCCGCCGCGATGCGGGCGATCAACGAGCGCGGGCTCGGCAAGAGCGAGGTGCTCAAGGAGTTCGGCTGCGTCGTCGGCGTCTCGGACGCGACGCTCCAGGTCCGCCGCGGCGAGATCTTCTGCGTGATGGGCCTCTCGGGCAGCGGCAAGTCGACGCTGATCCGGATGCTCAACAACCTGATCGCGCCGAGCGGCGGCCAGGTCTTCGTGAAGGGCAGGGACGTCGCGAAGCTCGGCCCGGCCGAGTTGCGCGAACTCCGCGCGCGCCATATCGCGATGGTGTTCCAGTCCGTCGCGCTGCTCCCGCACCGCACGGTGCTCGAGAACGCGGCCTTCGGGCTCGAGGTGCGCGGCGTCGCCAGGGACGAGCGCGAGCGGACCGCCGAGGCCGCGCTCGCCAAGGTCGGGCTCTCCGACTGGACGCGGCGCTATCCCTCCGAACTCTCGGGCGGCATGCAGCAGCGCGTCGGCCTCGCCCGCGCGCTCGCCTCCGACCCAGAGATCATCCTGATGGACGAGCCCTTCTCGGCGCTCGACCCGCTGATCCGCCGCCAGCTGCAGGACGAGTTCCGCGAACTCACCAAGTCGCTCGGCAAGTCCGCCGTCTTCATCACCCACGACCTCGACGAGGCGATCCGCATCGGTGACCGTATCGCGATCATGAAGGACGGCGTGATCATCCAGATCGGCACGGCGGAGGAGATCATCCTCAACCCCGCCGACGCCTATGTGGCGGAATTCGTCGCCGGCATCTCGCGGCTGCATCTCATCAAGGCGCATTCGGTGATGGTGCCGGTCGCGGACTGGGCGGCGGAGCGGCCCGGCGTGGATCCCGCGGCCCTGCCCGACACCTCGCCCGAGGCCGATATCGACGCGCTGATCGACCTGACGCTCGAGTCCGCGGGCGCGGGCATCGCCGTGCGCGACGGCGAAACGCTCGTCGGCGTCGTCACGCCGCGCAGCCTGCTCCACGGGGTGCAGGGCTCGCGCACCTCCGGCGCCGCGCACGGCTGAGGGGGACGCGATGGACACCTCCGCCATAGCCGACGCCTTCGACACCGCCGTCGACGACGCGCTGATCTGGATCAGCGACAACGGCGCCTTCCTGTTCGATGGCATCCGCGCCCTCTTCGAGGGTTTCTACGACGGCGTTCTCGCCGCGCTGACCCTTGCCCCCTGGCCGGTGGTCGCGGCGCTGTTCGCGCTCCTCGGCTGGCGCCTGCTCGGCCTCTGGCCGGGGGTGCTGACCGCGGTGGGTCTCGCCTTCTGCGCCGGCATGGGGCTCTGGCCCGAGACGATGTCGACCTTCGCCCTCGTCATCACCTCGACCTGTCTCGCGCTCGTGATCGGCCTGCCGCTCGGCGTGCTCGCGGGCTTCCTGCCCCGGCTCGACCGCGCGGTTGAGCCGGTGCTCGACCTGATCCAGACGCTGCCCCCCTACATCTACCTCTTGCCCGCGATCGCGCTCCTCGGCTTCGGCCCGGCGACGGCTCTCGCGGCGACGCTCATCGTCGCGATGCCGCCGGCGATCCGGCTGACCTCGCTCGGCATCCGCCGGACCCCGACGGAATTCGTCGAGCTCGGCCAGGCGACCGGCATGACGCCGGGCCAGATGTTCTGGAAGATCCGGCTCCCGTTCGCGCTGCCTTCGATCATGGCGGGCATCAACCAGAGCCTGATGATGGCATTCGGCATGGTGGTGATCGCCGGCATCGTCGGCTCCGGCGGGCTCGGCGAGACGATCTACGAGGCGATCCGGACGCTCGACATCGCCAAATCCATCAACGCGGCCATCGCGATCGTGATCCTGACCATGGTGATCGACCGCCTGACGCAGAACCTCGTGCGCGTGGTGAGGGCCCGGCCATGACATTCGACCTCTCGCCCGGCGCCTGGCTCGCCCCCGCCGTCGACTGGCTCAACACCAATCTGCACGGGCTCTTCGCCGGCATCGCGGCGGTGATCGAGGCGGTGCTCGGCGGCCTGCAGACGGCGCTGCTCTACCCGCCGGCGCTCGTGATGATCCCGCTCGTGGCGGTCGTCGTCGCGCTGCTCCTCGGCTGGCGCCTCGGGCTGCTCGCGCTGATCGCGCTCGGCTTCTGCTTCGTGATGGACCTCTGGGAGCAGTCGATGGAGACGGTCGCGCTCGTCTCGGTCTCGGTGGCGATCTCGGTCGCGATCGCGGTGCCGCTCGGCATCCTCGCCGCGCGCCGGCCCCGGCTCGAGGCGGCGCTGCGCCCGGTGCTCGACATCATGCAGACGGTGCCGCCCTGGGTCTACCTGATCCCCGCCGTGATGATCTTCAGCCTCGGCCGGGTGCCGGCGATCATCGCGACCATCGTCTACGGCGTCCCGCCGATGCTGCGGCTGACCACGCTCGCCTTCCGCGAGATCCGCCGCGACCTGATCGAGCTCGGCCAGGCGATCGGCGCGACGCCGCGGGCGATCCTTCTCAAGATCGAACTGCCCTCCGCCATCCCGACGCTGATGGTCGGCCTCAACCAGTGTATCCTGCTCTCGCTCGCCATGGTGGTTCTCGCCGGCCTCGTCGGCGCGGGCGGGCTCGGCGCCGAGGTGACGCGCGGGCTGACCCGGATGGAAATGGGCCTCGGCCTGCGCGCGGGCCTCGCCATCGTCGCGGTGGCGATCCTGCTCGACCGGCTGTCGCGCGCGGCGCTCGAACGTGGACGGAAAGGATAGAGATCATGCATGTCGGAATCATCGGCGGCAACGGCTGGATCGGCGGCGCCCTCGCGCGGGCGCTGGTCGCCGGGGGGAGCCTCGGCGAGGCGGATCTGACGCTCTCCTGCCGGAGCGCGCCGCCCGGCTGGCTCCCCGGCGCCCGCTGGACCCGCGACAGCCGGGAACTCGCCGAGCGTTCCGACGTGATCGTGCTCTCGGTCCGCCCCCAGGACTGGCCGGCGATCGACGTCGCGGCGCCGGGCAAGCTCGTCGTCTCGGTGATGGCCGGGGTCTCGCTCGCGGATATCGCCGGCCGGCTCGGCACGGGGCGCGTCGTGCGCGCGCTCCCGAACGCGGCGGCCGAGGTCGGCAGGTCCTACACCCCCTGGACCGCCGCGGCCGAGGTGACCGAGGCGGACCGCGCCGCGGTCCGGCTGCTCGTGGAAGCGATCGGAAGCGGCGACGAGGTCGGGAGCGAGGCCGAGATCGACTACATGACCGGGCTTTCCGGCACCGGCCCGGCCTATCCGGCGCTGCTCGCCACCGCGCTGATCGCGGACGCGGTGGCCCATGGTCTGCCGCCCGCGGTGGCGCGGCGCGCGGTGGTCGAGATGCTGATCGGCACCGGGCGGCTTCTCGAGGCGAAGGACGAGGATCCGGCGGAGACGGTGAAGGCCTTCGTCGATTATCGCGGCGTCACCGCCGAGGGGATCGAGGCGATGCGCGCGGCCGGATTCGACGCCGCCGTCGCGAAGGGCCTCGGCGCCGCGCTCGCGAAATCGCTCGCGCTGCAAGGCGCGTGAGCCGATGGACAGCCGCGATCCCGCGCTCCAGTCCTTCGTGGACGCCGCCCTCGCCGCCTATGCCGAGGTCGTTCCCGGTCCCGAGGCGCGCGCCTCGCTCGACCGGATCACCGCGGCGCTCGGCACGCCCGCGCCCCGGCGCGAACGGCCCGGGCGCCGTCTGCCGGTCTGCGAGCATCTCGACGCCGCGCTCGCGGTCGCGGTCCCCCGTCCCGCGCTCCGCCACCTGATCGAGAGCTTCCGCGCCGTCGAACCGGATCTCGAATGGGTCCGTCGCGCGAGTTTCGACGCCAGCGCCAGCGCCAATTTCACCGAGGGCCATGCCAATGCGATGATCCTCGGACCCGCGGGGCTCGAGAACCGCGCAGACGTCTGGTTCGGCGTCTCGCTGCTCGCGCCGCGCGTGCGCTACACCGACCATTCGCACGCGCCGGAGGAAACCTATCTCGTGCTCTCGGAGGGGGAATTCCGCCAGGGCGACGGCGCTTGGTTCGCGCCCGGGATCGGCGGATCCTTCTACAACACGCCCTTCGTCACCCATGCGATGCGCTCGGGCGCGCACCCGCTCTTCGCCTTCTGGGCGCTCTGGCCCGAACGCTAGCGGAAACGACCGCCCGCCGCGCGCGGCGGGCGGTCGCGGGTCTCGTTCAGATCGCGACCTCCACATGGCCGATCGGGCGCGAGCAGCAGGCGAGGATGTAGCCCTCCTCGATCTCCTCCTCGGTGATGCCGCCGTTGTGGACCATGTGGACATCGCCGGCGAGCTTGCGGACCTTGCAGGTGCCGCAGATGCCGAAGTTGCAGCCGTTCGGGATGTTGAGCCCGGCGGCCTTGGCGGCGACCAGCACCGTGTCGGTCTCGTCGCATTTCGCCGTGACGCCGGAATCGGCGAAGAGGATCTCCGCCGCGTTGCTCTCGTCGGGAACGTAGTCGTCGAGCTCGGGCGCCTCGGCCTCGGTCTTGACCGCGACGGCGAAGCTCTCCTGGTGGTAGTTCTCCATGTCGTAGCCGAGCGCGATCAGCATCTCGCGCACCGCGTCCATGAAGGGCTCCGGTCCGCAGCAGTAGACCTGCCGCTCCAGATAGTCGCCCGCGATCAGGCCGAGCATGAGCTGGTTCAGCCGTCCGCGATAGCCGGTCCAGACGTCGTAGGGGTCATCCTCCTCGACGATGAAATGGAGCTTGATCGAGGGCACGCGCGCCGCCATGAGCTCGAGCCGCCGGCGGCAGATGATCTCCGCCGGGCGCCGCGCACAGTTGATCAGCACGATGTCGGTCCCGAGGCCGCGGTCGAAGAGGTAGTTCGTCATGGAGAGCGCCGGCGTGACGCCGGCCCCCGCCGAGATGAACAGGTACTTCCCGTCGCCGCGCATCGGCAGCGTGAAGATGCCGGCCGGTCCCTTGGCGCGGATCTTCATGCCGATGCGCAGGTGGTCGAACATCCAGCGCGTGCCGATGCTGTTCGGCCCCGCCTTCACCGTGATCGCGAGCGTCAGCGGCCGCGAGGGCGAGGAGGAGATCGTGTAGGTGCGCCAGACCGTTCCGCCCGGCACCGGCAGTTCGAGCGTGACGAACTGGCCGGGGCGGTAGCGGAACCAGGCCCCGCTCGGCGAGACGAAGCTGATCGTCGCGACGTCGGGCGCCTCGGGCACGATCGCGCAGCACTCGAGCGGCTCCGCGTCGGTCCAGATCGACGGTTCTTCGAAGGCGACTTCCATCGGGATCACTCCGCGGCGAGCGCGGCGGGATCGGCGAAGGTCCGGCCGAGGCGGGCGGCGTACCACTCGACGAACTGGATCACGCCGCCTTCCTGCGCCGAGGAATAGGGGCCCGGACGGTAGCCCGGCGACAGGATGCCCTGCTGGTTGTTCTCGACCACGACGCGGTCCTCGTCGTTGGTCGTGACCCAGACCTCGGTCAGCCGCTTCAGGTCGTAGTCCACGCCCTCGCGCGCGTCCTTGTGCACCAGCCACTTGGTGCAGACCTCGGTCTCGGTCGCGCTGATCGGCGTCACGCGGAAGAGGATCGCGTGATCGGAGAGGAAGTGGTTCCAGGTCGAGGGGTAGTTGTAGAGCAGCAGCGCGCCCGCGTCCCTGAACGGGATCGACGAGTTCGGCTTCGTCACCGCGACCTTGCCGTCCATCGTGTAGCTCTCGGAGGAACCGAGGAGCGGCATCCGCACGAAGCGCCAGCGGCCATTCTCGCCGAGCAGGAACTTCGAGGGCGCGCCGGCTTCCTCGCAGCGCGCGATATGCGCGTCGAGCACCGGCGAGTGCTCCTTGCCCGTGCCGAAGAGCTTCGGATCCTCCGGGAAGGTGCGGCAGAGCGAGGGGTGGTTGCCCGCGCAGTGGTAGCACTCGCGGTTGTTCTCCCAGACGAGTTTCCAGTTGCCGTTCTCGATGATCGTGCTCTCGAAGGCGACCTTGGAATTCGTCAGGTCATGCGGCGCGAGGTAGCGCGCGACCTGCGCGGCGAATTCCTCGAAGGAGGGCGCCTCGTCGGCGACGCAGATGTAGACGAGACCGTTCAGCTCGCGGCAATGCACCGGATTGAGCCCGTGCTTCGACGGGTCGAAATCCGCGTCCATCTCGCGGGCCCAGAGCAGGCGGCCGTCGAGATCGTAGGTCCACTGGTGGTAGGGGCACACGATCTTCGGCGCCGAGCCCTTCTGGTTCCGGCAGAGCGTCGAACCGCGGTGGCGGCAACTGTTGTGGAAGGCGCGGATCACGCCGTCCGTGCCGCGGACGATGATGACGGAATAGAGGCCCACCTTGTAGGTGATGTAGTTCCCGGCCTTCGGGATCTCGCAGGCCGGCACCGCGAAGAGCCAGTCGCGGTAGAAGATCCGCTCGAGATCGAGCTCGAACATCCTCGGATCGGTATAGAACGGGCGGGGCAGCGAGTGGTTGGGCTCGCGTTCGGCCAGCAAGGACGGCGCGTCGAAATCCTGCGTCATGAGAACCTCGTCATCACGGTGCGCGGCGCTTCAGCGAGAGGGCGGACGCCGCGGGGTTACGCCCGAATCTGAATGGCCCTCTATACTGCCGCGGCCGTCGGAAACCATGCGAGAAAAAATCGCATGGGCCGCGAAAAAAACTCAACCCCGGAGAGGGTTAGACGTCATCCGCCCGCGCCGTCTCCAGGAACCAGTCGCGCAGGGTCGCGGCCGGTCCGCTCAAGTCGCGCTTGTCGTTCCAGCTGAGGTAGTAGGAGCCGGGCGAGGCGATCCGGAGCCCGGTGAAGGGCACGATCCGCCCCTCGTCGACGAGGCCGCGGACCAGCCTGTGCCAGCCGACGGCGAGCCCCTGATCCTCCTGGCAGGCCTGGATCACCACGCCGAACGTGCCGAAACGGCGGCCGGCGAGCGCGCCATGCGGCACCCCGCCGCGCCGCAGCAGTTCGTCCCAGCCCGTCCATTCCGCGTCGGCCCAGTCCACGTGCAGGAGCGGCAGTTCCGGAATGTCGGCGGGACCGCGCCCCGCGTACCGCTCGGCGAAGCCCCGGCCCGCGACCGGATAGATCATCTCGGTCATCAGCGGCGTCGAGCTTTCGCCCGGCCAGTCGCCGAGGCCGTAGCGCACGCGCAGATCCACCTCGGCGCGCTGGAAATCGCGCGCGTCGTCGGAGATCACGTGATCGACGCTGATTTCCGGGAAGCGGCGCCAGAAATCGCCGATGCGCGGCATGAGCCAGAAGGTGGCGAAGGCATGGGTGCAGGCGAGGACCACGCGCCGCGCGCGGTTGCCGCCCCGGATGGCCTGGATCGTCTCGGCGGCGCGGCCGAAGGCCTGGGACAGCACCACGTGGAGCGCCTCCGCGTCGGCGGTCAGCGTCAGGCCGGTCCTGCCGCGGGTGAAGAGGGCCGTTCCGAGATCCTCCTCCAGCGCCTTGATCTGCCGGCTCACCGCGCCGGGCGTGACGTTGAGTTCCTGCGCCGCCCGGTGAACGCTGCGGTGGCGCGCCGCGGCTTCGAAGGCCGCGAGCGCCGTGAGCGAGGGAAGCTGATAATACCGGTGTGCCATCTGACCGGGGAGTTTTGCACCGTTCCGCGCGGGCTGGAAAGATGCCCTTTCATCGCTCCGGGCATGGCCGGAACGACAGGTAGAGCGATCGCTCTACTTTTCGATTGACGAGGTAGAGCGATCACTCTACCTCGTGTCCATGACAGACATGAAACAGCGAATCGCGACCGAGCTGGAACGCAGCTTTTCCGAGCAGGGCTTCGCCGAGCAGGGCGTCGAGGCGCTGCGGGCCGAGGCGGATGTGTCGCTCCGCACGCTCTACAGGCATTTCCCGAGCCGGGAGGCGATGATCGTCGGCGCGCTGGAGCACCGGGACGCGACCTATTTCGCCTGGCTCGAGGGCGGGCCGGAGGAGGGGGTCGGGCATGTGCTGCACCCGCTGGTCCGGCTCCGCGACTGGCTCTGCGAGGTCGCGAACACCGGCTGCCTCTTCCTGAACGCGCTCGCGGAATATCCCGACAGCGCGGCCATCGGCGCGGTGGTCCGGGATCACAAGGCGCGGCTGGCGGAGGAATTCACGCGGCGGCTCGCCCGCGTCGCCCCGGGGCGGGACACCGGAGATCTGGCCGAGACGCTGTTCCTGCTGCACGAAGGCATGACCCAGGCCGCGCGCTTCCAGGGACGCGAGAAGGCCTGCGAGGCCGCGTTGCGCGCCGCCCGCGCCGCGCTCGCCGCCGAGGATATCCGCTAGGCTTTCACCAGAATCGGAGAAGTGAATGCGAATCCGGAAAATCCGCGTCTACGCGCATGACCTGCCGGTCAAAAATCCGCCCTTCGTCATGGCGAGCGGAACCGTCCGGTCGCTCGACACCACCCTCGTCCGGATCACCGCCGAGGACGGGACCGAGGGCTGGGGCGAGACCTGTCCGGTCGGCGCGACCTATGCCGAGGCGCATGGCCCTGGCGCGCGCGCCGCGTTGATCGCGATGGCGCCGGGCCTGATCGGCGCGGAACTCTGGCCCGTGGCGCTGCGCCGGACGATGGACGGGCTGCTCAACGGCCACGACTACGCCAAGGCCGCCATCGACATCGCCGCGCATGACCTGATCGGCAAGCGGCTCGGGGTGCGCGTCGCGGAGCTTCTCGGCGGCGGCGCGGCCGGGCGGGTGCCGAGCTACTACTCGATCGGCGTGGGCGATCCCGACGAGACCGCGCGGATCGCGCGCGAAAGCCTGGCCCAGGGCTATCCGCGGCTTCAGGTCAAGCTCGGCGGGCGGCACGTCGAGACCGACCTCGAGGCGCTCCGCAAGGTCTGGGAAGCGATCGGCGGATCAGGCATCCGCCTCGCCGCCGATGGCAACCGCGGATGGACCACGCGCGACGCGATCCGCCTCAGCCGCGAATGCGCCGATATTCCCTTCGTGCTGGAGCAGCCCTGCGACAGCCTCGAGGAACTGGAGCGGATCCGTCCCATGGTCTCGCACCCGATCTACATGGATGAGAGCGGGACCAGCCTGAACACCGTGATCACCGCCGCCGGGCGGGGGCTGGTCGACGGGTTCGGCATGAAGGTGACGCGCATCGGCGGGCTCGCGCCGATGCGGGCCTTCCGCGACATCTGCGCCGCGCGCAACCTGCCCCATACCAGCGAC
This sequence comes from Amaricoccus solimangrovi, assembly GCF_006385685.1. Lineage (GTDB taxonomy): Bacteria > Pseudomonadota > Alphaproteobacteria > Rhodobacterales > Rhodobacteraceae > Amaricoccus > Amaricoccus solimangrovi. The sequence goes on from NZ_VFRP01000006.1 coordinate 186,466, forward strand.
GACGCCTGGGGCGGCGACGTGATCGCGGCGGCCTGCGTCCACGTCGGCGCCACGGTCCGGCCCGACCTCAACGAAGGCGCCTGGATCGCGGCGCCCTACATCGACGGCCATTACGACGAGACGGCCGGCCTCCGGATCGAGAGCGGGCATATCGCCCTGCCGTCCGGGCCCGGCCTGGGCGTGACGCCCGACGCGGACATCTTCGGCGAACCCATCGCCGCTTTCTGAACCCCGGGAGAGAACAATGCGATTTTCAGGACGTTCCGCGCTCGTGACGGGCGCGGCCGGCGGCATCGGCGCGGCGATCGCGCGCCAGCTTCGCGCCGAGGGGGCGCGGGTGGCGGTGGCCGACCGCGACACCGGCGGGATCGAGGCCGAGGCGCATCTGCCCGGCGACCTGCTGGACCCGGCCTATGCCGACGGGCTGGCGGGCGCCGCGCGCGCCGCGCTCGACGGGCTCGACATCGTGATCAACAACGCGGGCGTCATCACCCGCGGGCCGGTGACCGAGACGACGGATGCCGACTGGTCGCTGTCGCTCGGCGTCAATGTCGAGGCGCCGTTCCGGATCTGCCGCGCCGCGATCCCGCTGATGGCCGCCACGGGTGGCGGGGCCATCGTCAACGTTTCCTCCTGCTGGGGCGGCAAGGCGCCGGGGCCGAACCACGCGGTCTACTGCATGACCAAGGCCGCGATCGCCTCGCTCACCCAGTGCATGGCGATGGACCACGCGCACCAGGGGATCCGCGTCAACGCGGTCTGCCCGAACGAGGTGAACACGCCGATGCTCCGGACCGGCTTCGCGCGCCGGGGCTTCGATCCGGATACCGCGGTGGCCGAACTCGGCCGCACCGTACCACTCGGACGGATCGCGGAGCCGGAGGACATCAGCGACGTCGCGCTCTTCCTCGCCTCCGACGCCGCGCGCTACGTCTGCGGCGCGCTCGTCGAGATCAACGGCGGAAAGGCCGTCGCATGACCCGGTTCGAAGGCAAGGTCGCGCTTGTCACGGGCGGCCGGTCCGGCATCGGCCAGGCCATCGCCCGCCGGCTCCGCGACGAGGGCGCGCGGGTCCTGACCGCGCAGCGCGGCGCGGATCCGGAGTTCGACGGGATCGCGGCGGATTTCCTCGATCCCGAGAGCCCGGGCCGCGTCGTCGCGGACCTGATCGCGCGGGCCGGACGGCTCGACGTGCTGGTGAACAACGCCGGCATGATGCGGGAGGCGGCGGTCGAGGCCATGTCGCCCGAGGACTGGGCTCGCAGCCTGACGGTCAACCTGACCGCGCCCTTCCTGATGATCCGGGCGGCGCTGCCCCATCTGCGGGCGAGCCGGGGCGCCATCGTCAACATCGGCTCCATCGAGGGGCTCGGCGCCAATCCGCGCCACGCCGCCTATTGCGCGAGCAAGGCGGGGCTGCACGGGCTGACGCGCGCGGTGGCGGTCGATCACGGGCACGAGGGCATCCGCTGCAACGCGGTCGCGCCCGGCTGGATCGACACCGAACTCAACGAGGCCTTCGTCGAGGGCATGCCCGACCCGGCCGCCTTCCGCCGCGAGATCGGGCGGATCCACCCCGTGGCGCGCACCGGCCGGCCCGAGGAAGTCGCGGCGGTCGTGGCCTTCCTCGCGGCGGAGGAATCGGGCTTCGTCACCGGCCAGGTATTCACCGTCGACGGCGGGCGCATGGCGAAGCTGAGCCTCCCCTGACGCGGGCTCACCCGTTGGCAAGCGCGTCGAGCTTCGCGACCTCGGCGGCGGAGAGCCGGATTCCCTCCGCCGCCGAACGGGCGCGGGCGGTGAAGCGGCGCTGCGAGGGCAGGCGCGCGCCCTGGCCGACGATCGCCTCGAACAGGACCTCGGCCCGGGCAAAGGGATCGCCCGGGCGCCCCTTCGCGAAGACCTCGGGCGCGAAAGCGATCAGAAGCTCGCCGTGGATCGGGGAGAGCGTGGTGGTCCTGATCCGGTCGAGGCAGTCGCGGCTCGTCAGATCCCCGATCAGCACCGCGCCGAGAAGCTCGATCATCGTGCCGAGGGCCGAGCCCTTGTGCCCGCCGAAGGGCAGCATCGCGCCGGCGAGCGCCTGCGACGGATCGGTGGTCGGCCGCCCCTCGGGATCGAGCGCCCAGCCCTCGGGCAGGTTCTTGCCGGCGAGGCGATGCAACTCGATCTCGCCCCGCGCCGCGACCGAGGTGGCGATGTCGAAGACGTAAGGATCGCCGCCCGGACGGGGCCAGCCGAAGGCGAAGGGATTGGTGCCGAGCAGCGGGGCGGTGCCGCCCGCCGGGGCGACCGTCGAATAGCTCGGGCACATCGCGAGGCAGGCGAGACCCTGCGCGGTCATGAGCTCCACCTCGGGCCAGAGCGCCGAGAGATGGCCGCAGTCGTTGACGACCAGCGCCGCGATCCCGAGCGCCCGCGCCCGCTCCGCGAGCAGCGGCGCGCCGAGTTCCAGCGCCGCGGGCGCGAAACCGAACCCCGCGTTCACGCGGATCACGGCGGTGCCATCGTCGGGGACCAGCGCGGGCTCGGCGCGCGGATCGACGACGCCCGCCCGCGCCGAGGCGAGCATGCCGTCGAGCCGGTAGAGCCCGTGCGACTTCGCCCCGTCGCGCTCGGCGGCGGCGACCACGCGGGCGAGCGCGCCCGCCTGCGCGGCGCAAAACCCGGCCGCCTCGAGAACCGCGCGCACCCGGTCCGCGAGCGCGTCGAAACTCAGCGTCACGTCCTCCATCACCGCGCTCCCCAGGTATCGCTCAGCCGGTAGCCGCCGGGCCAGGGATCGGACGGGTCGAGCATGTGCTGGTGGATCCCGGTGATCCAGCCCCGGCCCGAGATCTCGGGCAGGATCGCCTTGGTCTCGCCGACCTGCGTCGTGCCGAGGATCCGGCCCGTGAAGGTCGAGCCGATCAGCGAGACGGCGGTCAGTTGCTCGCCCTCCGCCATCTCGCCCCGCGCATGGAGGACCGCCATTCGCGCCGAGAGCGCGGTGCCGGTGGGCGAGCGGTCGACCTTGCCCGGCTGGATCGCCACCGCCGCCCCGGCCCGGAGCCCCTCGGGCGTGCGCTCGACAGGCCCGGCGAAGAGGCAGAAGGAGATGTGCCGCCAGTCGGGATTGGTCGGATGGACGAAGCCGAGCGCCGCGTTCGCGGCATTGGTGATCCGCACGCCGAGCCGCGCGATCTCGTGCGCCTCCTCCGGCACCAGCGCGAAGCCGAGCGCCTGAGCATCCACGATCACGAAACTGTCGCCGCCATAGGCGGTATCAACCGTCAGCGTGCCGAGCCCCTCGACCTCGAGCGCCACGCCGAGCCGCGCGGCGAAGCTCGGCAGGTTGCGCACGAAGATCCGCTCGGCCTTGCCGTCGCGGCATTCGGCGCGGACGCGGACGAGGCCGCCGGGCGCCTCGAGCGCGAGATGGGTCTCTGGCTCGGTCATCGGCAGGATGCCGGCGTCGAGCAGCACGGTCGAGACGCAGATCGAGTTCGAGCCCGACATCGGCGGCGTGTCCTCGGGCTCCATGATGATGAAGGCCGCGTCCGCCTCGGGATGCTTCGGCGGCACCAGCAGGTTCACGTGGCGAAAGACGCCGCCGCGCGGCTCGTTCAGCACGAAGTTCCTGAGGGTCGCATCCTTGGCGATCCAGGCCCGCTGCTCCCAGAGCGTCGCGCCCGGCGGGGGTGCGACGCCGCCGACGATCACGTCGCCGACCTCGCCCTCGGCATGGGCGGAGATCACGTGGATGGTCTTGCTGCTGCGCATCGGGAGCCTTCTCTCAGGGGGTCGGGTGGATCGGCGCGTGGCCATGCCGGGCAAAGAACCGGTCGAGCTCGCGCCGCTCGCCGGTAAAATCAGCGACATGGCAGCCGGAGTCGGATCGGACCTCGGCGGAGCCGCGCCGGCCGCCCTCGGGTATGGACCGTTCCATACCGGCACCTTAACCCCACCGCCGCCCTCAGGCAATAGAAACGTTCATGAGTGTTCATTTAGAAGACGATCAGGTTGTTTATATTGACATGAATGCGCATCCCGCCCTATTCCGGCCCAGGACACCGCCATGCCCCGGGAGGCCCGTGAACGCCGCGAGCGCGCGGCCGGCTCTCGCGCGGGAGGTGTGACGCGGGTTGGACGCCGCGCGTGGCATGGCGCTATGTTCGT
>NZ_VFRP01000060.1 GCF_006385685.1 Amaricoccus solimangrovi
ACGGTTTTGGGTACCGTAGGTCGCTGGTTCGAATCCAGTCGCCCCGACCAGCACTTAGCGGACATCGGAATGCCCGGTTTGCAGAGCGGTTTGCAGGAGACCAGTGGCTTATCCTCTTGCATTGAGCCCGTCACAACGCTCTGGCCCAAGGCTGAATCTGTAGCCGTCCTGCAAGCGTTCCGCTCTGGCATTCGGCGCTGTTTGGATCTGGCGTCTAGTGGGTAGCTTTCAGAGCGGCCCTATATGTAGTGCTTCCGGGCAGCCTAGGTAGAGAGGCGGAAATTGAAGGATTATAATAATCCTCTGATTTCAAACACTTTTGCATCCAAAAAATAACTTGACATGGGGCTCTAGGATAAAGAATCAACGCTCTCAGCGGCTAAGCTCCAAGAGGGGACATAGCGAGCGAATTTGCGCGAATTTCCGGCGGATGGGTCAGCGGCGATTAATCCCGCGTCTGCGGTAGCTCGGATGATTTTGGAGGTGGTGGCGTTGTCGTCTTTGAGCCCGAATCGGCCTCGGAGAGAATCATTCGTCATCTGCTCTCGCATCACATACTTCAAAACACAATGCTGATAGCACGCACGGATACGATCCTCCTGAGTCATCTCTCTAAAGATGCGATGACCATGAATAACTACATGGGTCGTTTCGAGAGTAGATATGAACTCTGGAGCAGGTAATTGGTACATCTCTGCGGCCGCAACCATTCTGTCCACGCCACTGCTGCGCTCTTCGCATATCTTTAACTGTCGCATCACCCAAGCAAGTCGCTCATTCCTCGATCGGAATCCGTCGATGAATCGCTCAACGGGTACCACCGGCTTGCCCGGATTCGAGACCTCAATTCTATTAGAGAATATTTCGATAATTGGCCCCGTCCCAGTCGCCGAGAGATCCTGATGGATCAGAGCATTGGCAACGACTTCACGTATGCAATGCTCTGGGAATAGTGGCATCTTTTGGCGTAGAGCATTCTGTACGACTTCGTTCTGCGGCATATGCTGCATACAAAGTCTAATCAGTCCCTGAAATCCGGCCGCGTAACCTCTCTGTCCAGTAATATCAAGTTTGGTGTTTAGCTTGTCCTTTCCATTGTAAGTGATTAATCGGGGCGACTTCCTCTCAAGGGTAGGAAAGTCTCGTATATCCCGGGCTAGAACCAAGGCAGCCATCTGGCGCATTGCGAATCCAGCCCCTTCTCGCACGATGAGAGAGTGAGCCTCCAAGCGCTCCGTGATCTCGGAGGTGTTATCCGTTGGCGGAAGGCCAATAATGTTCATGAATGCGGACACATCGAGCAGATCACAGATATCCTTCGCAGCAAGGCCATTTCGAATTATGGACAGACCCCATTCTTCCTTAGTTTCCGAAAATATCGACCGAAGTTTATCTTCAGTCATTGGCAGAAGCTCATCGCCACTGCGCATGTAATAAGCACCTTTATAATCATATGCGGTGCCACGTGGTCTCGCGGGAAGTTGGATGGTTACAACCCGCTTACCATCAACTTTAACCTCGTTGACTGAGACATTTAAGCGAACATTCGAACGAATATCCTTCTTCAGAACCGAGAGGTCACGAAATGCGTTTGTTCCAACAATCTCTCGGGGAACAGCGTCGCCCATTCCAAGAACCAAATGGCCACCGCCCTCGTTCGCAATGGCAACACAGTACTTGAAAAGCCGATCGCGATCAAAGTTGCTCTTAGCTTCCTTGAACTCTAAGCGTTCGGATTCCTTCCGCACGTGCTGCCAAGTCAGAACGGTCTCGATCGACACATCTTCTTCCATGGGACTCTTCGACGAAGGAAAGGTTGAGCATGGAGACTCTAAGAGATCGATCGCCAAGATGCGAGTACGCTTTTGTGAGCAACTCGCCATCCGCTCCTTTGAGCGAACTCGTCGTGTCGTGATAGCTGAGGGGCGCTAGGCTCGCGCAACCACCGCCGCCAGCTTCGCCCCCAGCGCATCCGTCATCCCCGGATGCAGCGCCACATACCGCTCGATCACCTGCGACGCATGCGCGACCGACCAGCCCATCGCCGTCGCGATTTCTCGGAGGTCCGCGCCGGCCTCGAGCAGCCGCGTCGCCGCGGTGCCGCGCGCGTCGTAGAGGCGCAGCTCCCGCCGCATCTTCAACCGATCCCGCCAGGCGCTGACTGCGTCGCCGAGGTAGTTCTCATGCCGGTAGGGCTCACCGCCCTGGTTCACCAGGATCCGCTCCCTGCCCTCCGGCGTCGCGTCGATCAGCGCGCCCATGCGGTCGGTCACCGGGATCGAGACCAGGCGGCCGCGCTTTCGCGTCCAGAGCACGATGCGCCGGCCCTTCGGGGTCGGGTGGATGTGCGCGCGCTCGAGCAGGAGCAGGTCGCCCGGGCGGAGTCCGGTCTCGGTCGCGGCGATCAGGATCCGCGCGACGGCGTGCGGCGCGCCGGCCTCGAAGGCGGCGATCTCGTCCGAGGTCCAGAAGATCTCGGCGCGGTTCGCCTTGTAGACGGCCTTGATCCGCAGCAGGTGGTTCGCGGTCAGCCGGCCGCGATCGTGCGCCCAGCCGACGATCGCCTGCAGGTGGTCGACGCGGGTGTCTCCGACCTTCCCGCCGATCCGGTCGCGCCAGTCGAGGACCTCGCGTCGGATCCGCGGATCGTTGAAGGCCGGGATCGGCGCCGCGCCGAACTCCGTGTCGATGCCGTTCTTCGGATGGCGGATCGAGGCCTCGATGTCGGCGCGCGTGCGGGCGGCCAGGCCGTTGAACTCCGGCCCCCCGAGATAGCCGAGAATCAGCTCGCGGAACTTGCCTTGGGCGGCCATCGGCTTCGCGGGAATCGCCGCCTTCCAGGCCGCGACATACTCGGCCGAGCCGATGCCGATCCCGCTGTCCGAGCGCCAGAAGAGCGGAGCGCCCTTCCCTCTCCAGGCGAAGTGGTACTCGCGGACCTCGCCCGAGGCGAGCCGCTTCCGGACCCTGTTAATCCCGGTCATGGGGATCCGCGCCACCCCTGCCCCGCTTCGCAAACCAGTCGTCGGCCGCATCAGACGCCGGGGGCTCGGGATTCGGCAAGATGATGATCGATCCGGTGGGGGTGATCTCGACCCGCTGGACGGGCAGGCCAGCCCGAAGAGCCCCGCGAAGGGCGCGCTCGACCTGCGCCTGGGTGAAGGGAGCGCGGCTCACCGCGAATCGCCCCGCAGAAGCGCGCCGTGCCGGTGCCGGGCCCGGCGGAGATCGTCGTCGGCCCGGAGCCGCGCCGCGCAGGCGCGGAAGACCCGGCGCTCGGCGCGGGCGAGGCGCCAGATATGGACGGCGTCCAGCAGGAGCGAGGCGGAGGCCCGGGCCAACGCGCGCGGCTGCCCGGAGAGGCAGGCGGGCGTCGGGGTGCGGATGCGCGACTCATTCGGCATCGTTGCCGTCCTTCATGGTTGAGGCGCGAGAGCGGATCAACGCCATGAACTGCTTCATGCTGTCCCACGGCACCACGACGTTGAATGGGTACTCCACCCCATCCCACCCGACCGACGTGATGAACTTGATCTCGCCGATATAGGCGGCCTTCGTTTCGGCGCTCGGGGTCAGCGCTGCCAAGAGCTGCTCGTTCTCAGCGCGCAGCCGGTTGGCCTCCGCTTCGGCCGCGGTGGCACGATCGACCACCGCCTCGAACACCTCCCAGCCGACCGCGTGCTCGGCTGAATACTGCGGCGCTTCCACCGTTCGAACAGCGGTCAGCACGCGGCTCATCCGCTTGTTCTCGGCCTCCGCCCCCTCCGCGCGCTCCTTGTCGTGGTCGCGCCATTCGAGGGCGCGGTCCCGCTCGGCCGTGAGCCGCGCTATGGCGGCGTCGCGCTCGACGAGAGCGGCGGCGAGGATGGCGGCAACGATCTCGTCCGGTTCCGCGGACTCCGGGGCCAGGCGCTCCAATCCTTCGCCGATGAGGTCGAGGACGGTGTAGCCGCAATCGTCTCCGAGCGGCCTCAACCGCGCCACCGTCTCGCGCAGCGCGTCGATCTCTGCGAGGGTCGGATGGTCAGCAGCGTCAGGCATCGGCGATCTCCTCCTTGACCTGCTCGACCACCGTGATGAACGCGAGCGCCGCCTTCGCCAGCTCGACTTGTTGCCGAAGCCCGTCGCTGCGGATGGCGCGCATGTAGAGGGTCGGGTCGGTGATCGGCATGACGCTGTGCATTGATCGCTCGGCCTCGACCAGGCGGCGGAGCGCGTCCTCCTGCGGCCCGAGGATCCGCGCCGCGAACCCGATGGCGTCTATCGCCATCTTGTGGGCGGGATCTGTGTTCATCGCGCGCACTCCGGCTCGGCCGACGCGCGTGCCGCGCCTCCCTCGACGAGGACCTGGATCGCGTCGCGGCGACGCTCGGCGCGCCACTCCCAGAACGGCGGGCGCAGTTCGCGCGGCAGGTCGTACCAGGTCTGGAAGGCCCGGAGGGTCGCTTCCTCGCGATCCGCCGTCCGGCTGCGCAGGAGGGTGGCGGCGGTGGAGAATTCGCCCTTGGCGATCAGGCCGATCGCGGCCTCGGCGATCGCCGCGTCGGTCGGGCTGAGGAACGGGGCGACGAGATCGGGGATCGGGTCGATGGTCACGGCGGTGGTCCTCCGGATGCAAAGGTCCTCGACGGAAATCAAACCCCCCCAGTTAGCAAACCGGGGGGGTTTGATTTCGCGAACGTCATTTGCCGGGCCTCGATCGTCGCGAACGGGCCGGAGAAGGTCATGGTGGCCGGCAAGATCAGCCTCCACCACGGCCAGTGATGTGCTAAGCAGGCGGCCTCGGATCGGCGGCGGAACCGACCCGAGGCCCTTCATCCCCTTTCGACGCAACCAAAAGAGGACGAACTGAATGGCTCGAAAGCCAATATTCCCGCCCCGCGTTATTGTTACGCGACCGGGGCGGCCACTTGACGGACAGGCGACCGCCGGACCTCGACAGCCGGTGAAGCCCACGCCACCACCGACCTCGACCAAGCCGGGAGAGGGCAGCAAGAAGTAGGAGTTCCGCCTATGGATGCCGACAATCTGCGCTTCAACACCCTGCGCAATGCGCTCTACCACACCGCGCGCCGCCGCCACTACGAGGGGGTGGCGCGATATTTCAACCTGTTCGTCATCCTTCTCGGCACCGCCGCGGTGAGCGACATGCTCGGCGTCTACGGCATTACCCAAGCGCAGATCGGGGCCGCGGTCGCGATCGTCGGCGCCCTGCAGCTGGTCTTCGATTTCGGCCGCCAGGCGCGAGATCATCAGGTACTGCAGCGCGATTATTATCGCCTGCTGGCCGAGATCGAGGCGGATACCGAGCCGACCACCGAGAGCCTCGCCCAGTGGCGCGGAGAGATGATGCTCATCACGGCCGACGAACCTCCGGTGCTGCGCGCGGTCGATGCCAAGGCCTATAACGACGCGCTGGACGCGTCCGGGGTCTACCCGCTGACGGAGCGGCTTCGCATCCCATGGTATCAGCGGCTGCTCGGCCGGTTCCTGAGCTTCGAGGGCTTCAGCTACAAGAAGCTGAGCGAAAGCAGCTGACCCGGCTGGGGAGCCGGGGAGGTCTGGCCGTAGCGGTCCAGCCAGCGCCGCGCTCGTCACGACAGAAGCCCTCCCGCGCTGGCCGCGAGGACGATGAGCGCCGTCAGGCAGGCGCCGGTGATCCACGAACGCGAGAGGCGGGCGGCGCGCTCCGTCCTGGCGATGGTGTCGGCGAGCGCGGCGGCGCGGGCCGCCTGCCCGGCGCGGAGGTCCGAGACCTCGTCGCGCAGGGCCATGTAGCCGAGGCGGGTCTCGTTGCCGGCGAGGATCAGCTGGCGCAGTTCTTCCAGCGCGTCGCCCTGGAAGGTGAGCGTTCCGCCGACGGCGCGGGCGACGCGGACGCGGTCGAGAAGGCTGAGGTCGGTCATATCGCGGGCGCCTCGTCGAGGGCGGGCATGACGGGGCCGAAGGAATTTTCCTCCGGCGACGGGGCGGGGTCGGCCGGGCCCTCCATCTCGTAGGGCGGCGGGCATTCGAGCGGGTGAAGCCAGCGGTCGATCTCGGCCGAGGTCACCTGCGCGGCCAGGACGCCGATCCAGACGGCGACGGTGACGAGGGCGAGGTATGCGACGTCGAACAGGGTGAGGCGGCGCATCAGAAGGCCCTCGCGAGATGCGCGACCCATGCGAGGCCGGCCCAGAGGGCGAGGCTCACGATGGCCCCGATGACGAGTGGGTGTGGCATGCGGCGAGGTCTCCCATCCGGTGGATGGGAAAAAATGCCTATCAGGCATATGCCTGTCAAACATATTTATGCTCAACAGGCATTTTACTGGTTATTGGAAGGGAATCAACGCAGCCGATCGATGCGCCAGTCGATCTCCGTCATGCCGTTGATTGAGGGCCCAGGAATTCCGAACTCGTCAAACTCCGCACCAGATGGGATAATGTCGCTGCATATTGCAGTAGATCGTATGGACGCTCCGTATAAGTTTTCTGCGTCATATTCGATATATATGTAAACTATATCAAACATAACCTTCGAAAACATGTCCAGCTTATCGCTAATTATGTCTCCGTATCCATCTGGATCTGAAGCAGAAATCTCCTTTGAGCGAGATTTTTCTTTCTCACTGTACCATCCCATGTATTCATCCAGAGTTGCTCGCCGCCGCTCAAGATCTGATACATCTATTCTTTTGTAGCTAGATGGTGATTTTAAACGCATCTTTAAAACAGGTTCACATTCCTGGATAGCGTAACTCTTATCACTCTGCCAAAAGTATCTGGCATTCGCATGACTAGCGTTTGTAAACGTCAATGCTATGATTGCAAAGTGCCACTTATACCTATTAAATTTCATGAACATCTTAAGTTTATCCATATTTGAATTTATCTCCGGTATCTGATCTGCAAGCATAGCTCATAGAATATTGAGCGTAATGCATGAATTGGATACGTATACTATGACTAAAACTCCATCGCCTATTCAGGCCGTTCTGAATCTTCGATTGTGTCAGCTTCAGGCCTTACATTCTGCGGCGGCGCAGGTAGTGCGCCAAGAAATGCCTCCACCAGCTGCACGAGAGATGGGGCAATGGCTGGCGGCGCGCTGCTCAGCGTGTCTGCAAGCTTCAGGAGGGCAACCTGATAGTCCTGAGGTTTGTTGTCAATTAATCTCGCGATTTCAATAGTCCGCTCAGAAAACATAGGCGGATCCTCAAGCTCTCCAAACGATACGTGCAACGTTCTGGCGATTGTCCTGAGTTGATGTATAGTTAGAGGGATTTTCTCGTTTTCGAGTTTCGAAACTGTTGACTGATCAACATCTAACGCATCTGCCAGTACATTTTGGCCCACCTTCAGCTTTCGACGTATCGCGGCAATCCTGTTCATAAAGCGCATTCTTGCGCGACCTGAGATGATCGCGCCATGGCGGGGACGGCATAAATATGCTTGACGGGAATATGCCTATTAAGCATTTTTCTGTCTGCCATGATGACGCTCGCATCCTTCCTGGAGAACCATCGACTCACCCAAGCCTCCTTCGCGAAGGAGGTTGGGGTGGCCCAGAGCACCATCTCTCGGCTCTGCGCAGGAAAGGTGGGGATCAGCCTCCAGCAGGCACTGCGGATCGAGCAGGCGACCAATGGGGAGGTACCTGTCGCGAGTTGGCATAGGGCCGAGTGCAATCCGGTTGTATCCGGAGGAGCCGAATGACGCGCACTCATCCAAGCAGGGCCGGCGCCCTTCCGGTCGCCGGCCCGTCCGTCTCCGGTCATCACGCCTCACTCATTACCCCTCAACCGAAGACCATTTTCCGCGCGAATGCCGCGCAGCGTCCATTTTAGGAGCGTCGCCGTGGAGTTTTCTGCCCATTCCTACCGACACCGAACGCGGCCCTGCGACCTCGGCCGCGTGACCGCGAACCGCCTGCTCCGCGCCGCCTTCCCGAACATGCGCGTCGAGGAGCGCCGGGCGCGCGCCGCGCTCTACACCGGCCGGACCGAG
>NZ_VFRP01000061.1 GCF_006385685.1 Amaricoccus solimangrovi
ACAACCCGCGAAAGCCAAGGCCGGACCCCTCACTCCGCAAGCCGCGGCGTCGGGCGCAGCCCCATCGCCTCCTGGCGCCGGATCTCCGCCGCCACCCCCGCGATCCCCCGCATCCGATCCCCCGACGCCGGATGCGTCCTCTCCCGGCGACATTCCCTCACATGAAGGGGAGTCCGTCTCGCCGGCGTTCAACTCGGCGCCCGGATAGGGTAAACGACCAGCGAGCGGGCAGTCGCAGCCCCAGGGGCCATGGCCGCGGCGCGGTATGGATTGGACAGTGAGGGGCAACCGCCTTTAACTGAGGATGCGGGACGCCACGTTGACGGACTTGTCGGTAAAGGGGTATTTGATGCGGCGCGGTATGGTAAGGGGTATGGTAAGTGGCTGTTAATGTCGCGATAATCGGGCTCGGCAAGATGGGCATATCGCATCTCGCGATTGCGAACGCCCTGGACCAGTTCGACGTGGCGGCGATCTGCGACACGTCGGAGATCCTCGGCGGCGTCCTCCAGAAATATACCGGGCTGCCCTTCGTCTCCGACTTCGACAAGCTGCTCGACCGGCCCGGCCTCGAGGCGGTGATCATCGCCACCCCGACCACCACGCATGATTGGATGGCGCACAAGGCGATCGAGAAGGGCCTGCACGTCTTCTGCGAGAAGCCCCTCACGCTCTCCTCCGCGGTCTCCCGCGAACTGGCCGCGGCCGCCGAGGCGAGGGGGCTGGTGACGCAGGTCGGATACCACAACCGGTTCATCGGCACCTTCGGCGAGGTGAAGCGGCTTCTCGACGCCGGCGCCATCGGCAAGGTCAGCCACGTCCAGGGCGAGGCCTATGGCCCCGTCGTGCTCAAGCCCGCCAAGCCGACCTGGCGCGGCAAGGCCGGCGGCGGCGGCGGCTGCCTCTATGATTACGCCGCGCACCCGATCAACCTGCTCAACTGGTATTTCGGCGAGGCGGATGCCTGCGGCGGCGCCCTGCTGAAGAGCGGCTTCTCCGCCGAGGTGGACGACGAGGTCTACGCGGCGCTCGGCTTCGCCGACGGCGTGACGGGCCAGATCTCGGTCAACTGGTCCGACCATTCGGTGCGCAAGATGACGACGCGCATCACCGTCTGGGGCACGGCGGGGCGCATCTATGCCGACCGGCAGGAGATCCAGGTCTTCCTGACCGGCGACGCCCCGATCCCGGAGGGCTACAGGAAGGGCTGGACGGTGAAATACATCACCGAACTCACCCCTCCCGTGAGCTTCTACCTCCGCGGCGAGGAATACAGCGCCCAGCTCGAGGCCTTCGGCGACACGATCGCGGCCGGCGAGGGGTCGCGGGAGAACTCGTTCCTGAGTTCGGCCGAGACCGATGCCACGATCGAGATGATCCGCGCCTCGGCGGAGGCGAACGGCGGCGTCGGCAGCTTCGGCGCGACGGAGATCGCGCCGCGCAAGGCGGGCCTGGTCCGCCGCATCCTGGGGCGCTGAATGGCGAAACGTCCACCCCGGCTCCTCGCGGTGGCTTCCGGCGGCGGTCACTGGGTGCAGCTCCTGCGCCTGCGCGATGCCTTCGAGGGTTTCGAGACCGTCTATGTCTCGATGTTCGAGAACTATGCCGAGGCGGTTCCGGGAGCGCGGCTCTACACGATCCCGGACGCGTCGCGCTTCGACAAGCTCTCCTTCCTGAAGGTCGGGCTCAAGGCGCTGCGGATCATGGCGAAGGAGCGCCCCAAGGCGATCGTCACGACCGGATCGGCGCCGATGCTCGGCTTCATCCTGCTCGGCCGGATGATGGGCGCCCGCACGCTCTGGGTGGACAGCATCGCCAATGCCGAGCGCATGTCCTCCTCCGGCCGGCTCGCGCGCAGGCTCGCGCATCGCACCGTGTCCCAGTGGCCCGAGGTCGCCGAGGCGGAAGGCGTGCAGTACTGGGGGAGCGTCCTGTGATCTTCGCCTCCATCGGCTCGATGCTGCCCTTCGACCGTTTCGTGCGCGCCGTGGACGAATGGGCCCGCGACAATCCCAGCGAGGAGGTGTTCATCCAGATCGGCGAGGGCGAATACGAGCCGGTCCACGCCCCCTTCGCGCGCATGCTGCCGATCTCCGAATACCGCCGGCGGCTCCGGGAATGCGATCTCTTCGTCGCGCATGTCGGCATGGGGTCGATCCTGCAGGGGCTCGAGGCGCGGGCGCAGATGCTGCTCCTGCCGCGCGACATCGCGCTGCGCGAGCACACCACCGATCATCAGATCCATACCGCCAGGCGCTTCCAGGGGCGTCCGGGCCTGCGGATCGTGGAGACGACCGAGGCGCTGCGGGAAGAGATGACGCGGCTCCTGCGCGAGCCGATGCGGGTCGGGGGCGGCGACTTCTCGACGAAGGCCAGCCCACAGCTCCTGGACGCGGTGGCGACCTTCCTGAAGGGCGGTACGCCCACACCGATCACGAAAGCGGGATAACCGACATGGAACGCATTCTTTTTGGCGACAACCAGTTCTTCGGCATCAACCACATGTCCGAGGAGAAGGCCCGGAGCCAGGCCATGCGCTTCCAGGACATCGACAACATCGTCGAGATGCTCCAGGTCGCGCTGCGGGCGGGCGCCGGCGGCTTCATGTGCACCACGCACGACACGATCGAGCAGATCGCGGACCGGGTGCGCGCCGATCCGGCGGCCTGGGAAGGGTTCACCTTCTATCCGGGCATGCCCTACGCCCACAAATACGCGAACGCCGTGACCGAACTCGGCTATTTCGACGCGCTCCGCAAGTTCCTGCCGAAGGAGGGGCTGGTCGATACCATGCTGCGCGGCGGCAAGGCGGTCATCAACCGCGACATCGAGGGCATGATGACGCTGCTCGTCGACGCCGAGATGAAGATGTTCGAGGGGCTCAGGACACCGGTCATCTTCCTCCAGAACGTGGTCACCGACCTGATCCAGGGCCTCGGGATGGCCGATGCCTTCCGGATCTTCTCGGAGCACTGCCGGAAGCGCTACGACGCCGAGGCCGGCTTCATCACGATGAACCTGCCCCATCTGCTGCCGATGCTCCGCGAGGCGGGGATCGAGAATCCGATCGTCTGCTCCAACGTCAACAAGATCGCCTTCCGCATGTCCGGCGGGATCGAAGGGTACCGGAAGGCGACCGCCGAATACCCCGCGCGCGTCATCGCCATGTCGGTCCTCGCCTCCGGCGGCATCCACCCGCGCGAGGCGATCGAATGGGTGGTCAACGAGCCTTACGTGGAATCGATCCTGTTCGGCGCCTCGAGCCGTGCGAACATCGTCAACACGATCGAGCTGATCCACGAATACGACGCGAAGAAGGGCGGCATCGCCGCCTGATCCGCCGGCCCGCGCGGAGCGGCCCCTCGAACCCGGGCGGCGCCCGCCGCGGCGGCGGTGACGGCTTCGACCGCGCGGGCGCGGGCTGGCGCCTCCGGGCGCCGCCTCCTATCCTCGCGCCGCCCCCGCTGTTCCGAGTACGCCCCATGACCCAGACGATTCTCTACACCTGCGCCAATCTCGCCTATGACCAGATCTTCTCGCCCGTGGTATCGAGCCCCGGGATCGAGCCGGTGCTCTTCTCCGACCGCAAGCCCCGGTTCGTTTCGGGCTGGAACTGGCGGCCGATGCCGGAGGCCGCGGCCGCGCTCGGGCCGAGCCTCGGCAACCGCTATGCGAAGTTCTTTCCGGCGAAGATCTTCCCGGAGGCGGATTACTCGATCTACATCGACGCCAATCTGCTGGTGATCGCCGATCTTAACCCGCTGCTCGAGGAATTCATCGCCTCCGGCGCCGATATCGGCCTCTTCCCGCACAGCGCGCGGGGTGACATCCAGTCGGAACTCGATTTCTGCGGCGAGGTGGGCAAGATCGCCCCCGCCGACCTCCCGCTCGGCCAGGCGCAGATCGATTTCTACCGCGCCGAGGGGCTGCCCCGGGATCACGTGCTGACCGAGAACGCGATCATCCTGCGCCGCCACGGCCGGGGCGAGGCGCGCGGCGCCGCGCTCGACGCGGCGATGGAGCTCTGGTGGGAGCAGCTCGCCCGTTTCACGAAGCGCGACCAGCTGAGCCTGCCCTACGTGCTGCACCGCTCTGGCCTCGGGGTGAAGCTCTGGGACTGGAACTACCTCTCGCCCAATCCCTATTTCAGCCGCTACATCCACCGCCGGGGGCTGCTGAGCGACATCTACATCTTCCTCGGCAACAAGCGCCACCGGAGCGCCGCCTGGCGCGTCCCGGTCGACGGCGCCTTCTCGCTCTACCGCGGCGTCCTGAAGCCCGGCCTCGCGAAGCTGCGCGGCGGCGGCTGAGAGGGGAACCCTCCACCTACCAGTCCGCGTCGGAATAGAATTTCTGCCAGAGAGGCCCCGTCTCGTCGCGGATCCGCGCGAGTTCCTCCGGGGTGAGCCGCTCGCGGAAGAGCGCGATGCTGTCGCGGCTGTTGCGCATGGTGCGCCGCGCTGTCCCGAAGATCGACCTCTTCGAAAGGGCGGCGCCGCCGCTGGTGAACCGGGCGAGCCCCGATCGGACATCCTCGGAGAAATCGAGGCCGAGCCGCGTGAAGATCTCCCGGAACCCGCTTTCCGGGGCGCGCGACAGATCCTCGTGGCGCACGAAGATCCAGTCGGGATGTTCCTCGCGCAGCAGGGCGATGTGATGGTGCACGAGGTTCCAGAGCAGCGCCCCGGCGGAGACGCCATCGGGCATCTCCGCCTCCGCCGCCGCGACCGCGGCGCGATAGGGGGCGAGACGATCCTCCATGAGCCGCGGCTGACCGGAGAAGATGCCGAAGCGGACCCGCTGCCAGCCGGCCGCCCTGAGGCTGGCGATGAAGGCCGCCGGATGGCGGATGACCACCACCACGCGCGCGTCGAATCGCTCGGCGATCCAGTCGGCGGAGAAGATCGCCAGCGGATCCTTCAGGATCACGCGCTGTCCGCGCCGGCGCATGGTCTCGAAATACGAATAGTCCCGGACCAGCCGCGCGAGGTCGCGCGAAAGCGGCCGCCGGCGGGACACGGGCTCGCGCAGGCGGCGCAGTTCGGCGGCCGGACTGTATTTCCAGGCCAGGGTATCGGCCAGCGGCGCGAGATAAGGCTCTTCGTTCTCCCGCGTCACATAGGTGAAGGCCCCGCTGAATCGCGCCCGGCAGCGCCCGTCGGGGCAATCCTTGTTGAAGGGTTCATGGATATAGGCCGAGCGCGGATCAAGCGCGAGCACGTTGCCCACCCAGGTCGAGCCCGAGCGCGGCGCGCCGGTCACGAGGATCGGCGCCGGGCCGGAACGGGTCACCCGGACCGGCTCCGCGCCGGCGGAAAGGCGCGCCTCGGCCCCGGTCCCGGCTTCCATCCGCGTCATGATCCAGTTCCCCCCCAAGCGATTGCGATGACTCTTCGTGTCGCGGAACCCGCCAGCCCCTGAGCGCAGGTTCCGTGCCTGGTGGCTATTCCGCGGGGTGGCCGACCGCCATGGCGCGGAACTGGCGGCTCGAGTCGATGAGCTCGTCATAGGGTCCCTCGGCGATCTTGCGCCCGTGCTCAAGCATGAAGATCGTGTCGCAGGCCCGGACGGTCGAGAGGCGGTGAGCGATCAGGATGATCGTCTTCCTGCGCCCGAGATTGTGCACCGCGTCCATCACCGCGCGCTCGGTCAGGTTGTCGAGCGCGCTCGTCGCCTCGTCCATGATGAGGACGTCGGGGTCGGCGTAGAGCGCGCGGGCGATGCCGATGCGCTGCCGCTGCCCGCCCGAGAGGCGCACGCCGCGCTCGCCGACCAGCGTGTCATAGCCCTGGGGCAGGTCGCGGGTGACGAAATCGTGTAGCTCGGCGATCCGCGCCGCGCGTTCGACCGCCGCCATGTCGATCTTCTCCCTGGGCTGGCCGAAGGCGATGTTGGCCGCGACCGAGGCGTCGGTCAGGAAGATCTGCTGCGGCACGTAGCCGATCGCCTTCTGCCAGGAGCGCAGATTGCCCTTCGTCACCGGCACACCATCGACCAGCATCTCGCCCTTCTGCACGTCGAGCAGGCCGAGGATCAGGTCGACCGCCGTGGTCTTGCCCGCGCCGGTGCCGCCGACGATGCCGACCGTGGTATTGGCGCGGATCGCGAGGTCGAGTCCGCGCAGCGCCGCGCGCTCGGTATTGGGATAGGCGTATTCGATGCCCCTGAGCTCGAGCCGCTCGCGCAGATGGACCGGCTCCCCCTCGGGCACCCGGGCGAGGCCCTGCTCGTTCGTCTCGATCTCCTTGAGATCCTCGTAGAGCCCGTCGAGCACCGGCTGGTTGAAGCGCAGCAGCGTGATCTGGTTGTAGACCTGCTGCATCGCGGGCAGGAGCCTGAGGCCGGCGAAGGCGTAGACCGCGAGCATCGGCAGGATGCTCCCGAGGCTGCCCGAGCCGGTGATGAGCAGGACGAGGATCACGAGCAGCATGCCGCCGAAGGCGATCCCCTGCAGCATCAGACGGGGCGCGTCGCCGACCACTCCCTTGAAGGTATTGGCGCGCGCCATGCGCCGCGCGGGCCCCTGGAAGCGCTTGATGTAGCTGTCCTCGAGCGCCATCAGCTTCACGTCCTTGATGCCACCGGTCGCCTCCTGGGCGATGCGGAAGCGCTCGCGGTTCGCGACGTAGCGCTCCTTGCCGAAGTGGGTGAGCCACCGCCGCGCGGTGACGAAGATCCCGAGATAGCAGACGAGCAGCAGCGCCGCGGCGCCGAGCGCGACGAAGGGCTGGATCGCGACTAGAAGCGCCGTGATCAGCCCGGCGATGAAGAAGTTCGAGATCATCTTCATCGCCGGCATGAAGGTCTGGTTCACCACCGCGTCGACCTCGGAGAGCACCGCCTTGCCGAGGTCCGAGGTATGCCGGTTCAGGAACCAGGCATAGGGCTGGCGCAGATAACCGCGCAGGAGCCGAGAACTCAGCGAATAGGCGCGCGCGTTGGTGAAGCGCTGGATCGTGTAGAGCGCGAAGATCTGCGCGAAGATCCCGAGCATCACAACGCAGAAGGTGGCGAGGCCGAGGAAGATCATGAAACTCTGGGGCTCGGTGAAGCCGAGCCCGTCGTAGAGCCGCGGCAGGATCCGTCCCTCGTGGATGCTCCCGGGTTCCGAGAGCACCGCCATGAAGGGCAGGACCGAGGCGACGCCCGCCGTCTCGAAGATGCCGACCACGAAGAGGAGCAGCACCTGCCAGTAGAAGCCCCGTCTTTCGCGCGGCGTCATCACCTCGAGCATCTGTCGGTAAGTCTTGATCATCGGCGGGACCGGTCCGTTTCTTTCGAGATGGAAGGGCGGGCGGGAAAGGCGGGGGCGCCGGGCAGGCGGCCGGCGGAGGCCGGGGCGGGCGGCGCGCCCGGGAACACGGGCGCGGGCGCGGCGCCGCCAGCGGGCGTCTGCGCGCGCGGCCCGCCG
>NZ_VFRP01000062.1 GCF_006385685.1 Amaricoccus solimangrovi
AACGGGTCGTCGTGGTCGAGCACGATCGTGTTGAGGCCGTGGATCCAGCTCGTGCCGGAGATCTCCGGGACCACCGCCGGGCGGCCGCCGATGGTCGCCTCCTCGACCAGCCTGCCGGTATAGATGTTGCCGAGAATGCCCTGATGGCGGAAGCTCCGGTCGAGCGGGAGCTCGCCCTTGGCATGCAGCACGGCCATCTTCGCGCAGGTTCCGGTGCCGCAGGGGCAGCGGTCGAGCGCGCCGGTCCAGCTCGCGGGGTTGTCCCAGGAGAAATCGCCCGAGGCCATCGTCACCGCGTTCTTCCAGTCCGCCTCCGGATCGTCGGTCGGCCCGGAGAGCTGCGAGATCGTGATCCCCACGCCGGGGTAGTCCGGATGTTCGACCGGCAGCTGCTCGATCGCGGCCTGACGGATCAGCGCGGAGACCCGCGCGATCTCGCGGCCATGTTCGGGGATGAGTTCGAGCCCCGGGAACTGGCGGACATCCGCGATCGCGTAGAACATGCCGCCCCAGCCGACGTCGACGCGCACCTTGCCGAGATGGGGCACGTCGATCTCGGCGTCGAGATGCGCGGCGAAGGCGGGAACGTTGCGGAAGGTGACGCTCTTCACCTTGCCGTTCGCGCAGGCGGCCCGGACGCGGATGAGGCCCGCCGGCGCTTCGAGCACCAGCTCGGTCACCGGCTCCTTCATCGGCAGGAGACCCATCTCGAGCAGGACGGTCACGACCGAGATCGTGTTGCCGCCCGACATGACCGGATATTCGATCTGCTCCATGATCACGTAGCCCGCGTCGGCCTCGGGATGGCTCGGCGGTACGATCAGATTGCAGCAATGCGCCGGATAGCCGCGCGGCTCGCGCAGCACCAGCTTGCGGAGCTGGTCGTCGTTCTCCTCGAGCCACTTCATCTTCTCGTGGACGGAGTTCCCCGGGACATGCGGGACACCGCCGGTGATGACCCGCATCGGCGTTCCGGCATGCGTGTCGACCGCGTGGATCATTCGTTTGAAGGCCAATTCAGTCTCTCCTCGGCATATCCGTGGCCAGGGGCGCGCGGCGATGGACGCGGCCCGTTCCCGGAGGAACGGGCCGCCGGAAGTCGGCGCGGGCGCGGGCCGCTCAGAGATCCTTGACGAGCCGGAGCGCGTCGTAGATCGCGGCGTGGGTGTTGCGCGCCGCCACCGCGTCGCCGATCCGGAACAGGCGGAAGCTTCCCGCCTCGTTCTTCCGCGTCGCCTGGACGCGCCCGGTCGTGAGCGCCTCGTAATCGACCTCGCCGAGGTTGGAAGAGAGCGGCTTCAGGTCGAAATAGAGATCGTCGAGCGGCCGGGTGCCGTGGTTCACCACCACCTGATCGACCAGCCGTTCCCGCGTCATGTCGCCGTAGTCGCTGCCGAGCACCGCGCGAAGCCGGTTCCCCTCGCGCGTGACCGACATGAGCCGCCAGGTGACGGTGAAGGTCACGTCGCGCCGCTGCAGGGAGCGCATGTAGGGCACGAGGTTCATCGCCATGACCTCGGGCGAGAAGCTGCGGTCCGGGGTGACGATCTCGACCGTCGCGCCGGTCGCGGCGATCGCATCCGCCGCCTGCAGCGCGGCGTGGTCGCCCGCGTCGTCGAAGATCAGCACGTTCGCGCCGGGTTTCACGTCGCCCGACAGGATGTCCCAGGCCGAGCAGACCAGATCGTCGCCGACGCTCAGCACCTCGGTATGCGGCAGGCCGCCGGTCGCGATGATCACCTCGTCCGGCTCGGTCGCGAGCACGTCGCTCTCGTCGGCGAAGCTGTTGAAGTTGAAGGTGACGCCGTGCTTCTCGCACATCGCCATCCGCCAGGCGATGATCGAGATCATCTCGCGGCGGCGCTCCTGCAGCGCGGTCAGGCGGATCTGCCCGCCGGGCTGGTCCGCCGCCTCGAAGACCGTCACGGCATGGCCGCGCTCGGCGGCGACGCGCGCGGCTTCCATGCCCGCCGGGCCGGCGCCGACGATGGTGATCCGCTTCCGCGTCTCGGCGGCGGGGATCGTCTGCGGCATGGTCTCCTCGCGGCCGGTCGCCGCGTTGTGCAGGCAGTAGGCCGCGCCGCCCTGATAGATCCGGTCGAGGCAGTAGTTCGCGCCGACGCAGGGGCGGATGTCGTCCTCGCGCCCCTCGATGACCTTGCGCACGAGATGCGGGTCGGCCATGTGCGCGCGCGTCATGCCGACCATGTCCACGAGCCCGGCGGCGATCGCGTGGCGCGCGGTCGGCACGTCGGGGATCTTCGCGGCGTGGAAGGTCGGGAAGTTCGTGGCCTCGCGGATCCGGCCGGCGAATTCGAGATGCGGCGCGTTGCGCATTCCCTGCACCGGGATGACGTCGGTCAGGCCGGCGTCGGTGTCGATATGCCCGCGCACCACGTTGAGGAAATCGACGAGGCCGCTGTCCTTGAGCTTGCGCGAGATGGCGATGCCGTCCTCGGCGTCGAACCCGCCGGGCAGGCATTCGTCGCCGGTGTAGCGCACGCCGAGCAGGAAGTCCTCGCCGCAGCGCTCGCGGATGCCGCGCAGGATGTCGAGGGTGAAGCGCAGCCGGTTGTCGAGCGAGCCGCCGTAGGGGCCGTCGAGATCGTTGGTCAGCGGCGACCAGAACTGGTCCATCAGATGGCCGTAGGCCTGCAGCTCCAGCCCGTCGAGCCCGGCGGCCTTCATGCGTTCGGCGGCGTCGACGTAGTCGCCGATGATCCGCGCGATGTCCCAATCCTCCATCTTCTTCGGGAAGGAACGGTGCGCCGCCTCGCGCTCGTGGCTCGGCGAGACGACCGGCAGCCAGTCGGCCTTGTCCCAGCGGGTGCGGCGGCCGAGGTGGGTGAGCTGGATCATCACGGCGCAGCCGTGGTCGTGGCATTCGTCGGTCAGCTTCCTCATCCAGCCGACGACCTCGTCCTTCCAGGCGAGGATGTTGTTGAAGACCGGCGGGCTGTCGCGCGACACCGAGGCCGATCCCGCCGTCATCGTCAGCGCCACGCCGGCCTTCGCGCGCTCCACGTGATAGGCGCGGTAGCGATCCTTGGGCATCCCGTCCTCGGGGTAGGCCGGCTCATGGCTGGTGATCATGATCCGGTTGCGGAGCGTGAGATGCTTCAGCTGGTACGGCTGGAGAAGGGGATCGGTCGACATGAGGTCTGCCTGTCACAGGAGGAGATGGCCGAGGATCGCACGAAATGTTCATATATGTCAATTGCGAAATCACTCATGAACGCGAGGCGCCCAAGATTGGACATTTGCGTTGCACATGAGCCGTTTCCCCCTTATCCCAGCCCTATGGGCAAAGGTACCGAACCGGAAACCGGGTGGCGTGGATCGCGTGAAGGCTGGCTCGAGGCCGGCTATCAGGCGCTGATCGACGGTGGCGTCGACGCGGTGAAGATCCTGCCGCTCGCCAGGAAGCTCGGCCTGTCCCGCACGAGTTTCTACTGGTTCTTCGAGGACCGGGAGGCGCTTCTGGCGGCGCTGATCGACGGCTGGGACGCCCGGACCACCCGGCCGCTCATCGCGGCCACCGGCCAGTACGCCGAGACGCGGGCCGAGGCGATGCTGAACGTGCTGACCTGCTTCCTCGCCGCCGACATCTTCGACTCGCGGCTGGAATTCGCGGTCCGCAGCTGGGCGCTGCAGGACGAGAGGGTCGCCGCGCGTGTCCGGGAGGCGGACGAGGCGCGGCTCGCCGCGCTGACGAACATGCTCGCGCGATGGGGGCTGGACACCGCCGAGGCCGACATCCGGGCCCGGACGATCTATCTCGTGCAGATCGGCTACATCTCGACGCAGGCGAACGAGGACATCGAGACGCGCCTCGCGCGGATTCCGATGTATGTGCGGATCTACGCCGACCAGGCGCCGGAACCGCGCGAGATCGCCCGCTTCAACGCCCGGTTCCGGCCCGACGACCAGCCCTGAGCCCGCGAACCACCTGGTCCGCAATTCGTGTTCTCGCATGACCCTCGGTTGGACGTACTTGAACCTTGGTATGACACATATGAACATTTGATTGATCGATATGACCGGACAGCGTACCCTGGTGATCGCGGGGCGATTCATGTCCCGACGCGGGGAGGTGACGCATGCGGGTGGGTATCATCGGCGCGACCGGCTGGCTGGGGTCGGCCCTCGGCAGGCGACTGCTGTCGCGGAAGCTGATCGCTCCGGAGCAGCTGGTCGTCCTTGGCTGCGGAAGCCATCGCTTCGAGTATTACGGGTACGCGGGCGTCACGCCGGCCATCGATATCCCGGATCTCGTCTTCCGCTCCGACGTCGTCGTGCTCGCCGTCCGTCCCGACGCCTGGCCGCGCCTCACCCCGCGCGCGGAGGGCAAGCTCGTCCTCTCGTTCATGGCCGGCGTGAGCGCGAGGATGCTCGCGCGCCACGGCGGTCGCATCGCGCGCGCCATGCCGAACGCGGCCGCCGAGTTCGGCGCGTCCCTCACGCCCTGGTGGGCCGCCGACACGATCACGAGCGGCGATCGCGCGGTCATACCCTGGCTTCTCTCGGCGATCGGCGCCTCGGAGGAGATCGCCGACGAGACCGGTCTCGATCCGGTGACGGAGCCGGATCGCCCGGTCGGGGCCGCTGACCAGCCCGCCTCGGCGAACCGCGTCGGGCGCCCGCGCCTGGTTCGCGCCGTTTCCGCCGCTTCCTGACGGAGAGCTGACTTGCCCAGACCAGCGTTGGAACAGCTCCGGGGAGCACGCTACGACGTGGTCGTCGTCGGCGCGGGCGCGGTTGGCTGCGCGACGGCGCGCGAGCTCGCCGGGCGCGGCTTCGGCGTGCTGCTCGTCGACCGCGCCGATTTCGGATCCGGCACCTCGTCGCGCTCCAGCCGGATGCTCTATTCGGGCCTCGGCTATCTCGCCGCGCGCTATCCGCTCTGGCAGATGCCGCTTCACCCGGGGGACATGATCCAGCGCCTGTTTCATACCCGCGCGGTGATGCGGTGCCGGGCGGAGCTCGTCCGCGACATGCCCGGTCATCTCACCAAGCACCGCTTCCATTACCCGTTCCGCGCCGGGGACCGGTATCCGCCCTGGCTGGTCGATCTCGGCTTCAGGCTGACCGAGGCCCTGGGCGGCTGGAAGGTTCCGCTCGCCTACCGCCGGAGGGATGTCGCCTCCGCCGCCTCGGAAAGCCCGCTCGCCGCCGGGCTCGGCGGCGAACTGACGGGCATCGGCGTGTTCGAGGAGTACATGTACGCCTGGCCCGAGCGGATCTGCGTCGACACGGCGCTCGACGCGGAGCGGCTGGGCTGCGTCGCGCGGACCTACACGGCGGTGACCGGGATCGAGCCGCGCGGCGCGGGCTGGCAGGTCACGCTGGAAGAGCGCGCGCCCGAGGCCGAGGGGTCGGTCACGGTGACCTGCGATGTCGTGATCAACGCCTGCGGCCCGTGGATCGACCGGCTTCCGGGCGGCGGCGCCGGCCCGAGGGTGCGGGGCGTGAAGGGCGTCAACGTGATGGTCCGCCTGCCCGGCGGGTTCCGCGGCCAGGGACTGGAAGCCTTCTCGAGCAGGGGCGAACCCTTCTACGTCTTTCCCTGGCGCGACCTGCATTTCATCGGCCCGACCGAGACCGTCGTGAGCGCCGATCCGGACGAGGTCCGCGTGGAAGAGGCCGAGGTGGACTACGTCCTCGAAGAGGCGAACCGGCTCTTTCCGGAACTCGCCCTCTCCCGCGCCGACGTGGTTCACTGCTGGTGCGGCGTCCGGCCGACCTCCACCCTGGACGGCGAAAGCACGCTGCTTCCGGTCCGCGTCGTCGAGAGCGGTCCGGGGCTTTACGCCGTCACCGGGTCCACGATCATGCTGCACCGGCACGCGGCGCGGCTCGCGGCGCGCGCCGCGGAGCGGCGGCTGGGGCGCCGATCCCCTCCCCCGCGCGGTGCGATCGCGCGCCCGGCGCCTCCCGCGACGACCGCCGAGCTCGCTCAGCTGGTCACGCGGGAGCATGTCGTCCGCCTCGGCGACCTCGTTCGCCGCAGGCTTCCCCGTGGCCTCGATCCGGATCTCGGCCGGGACGCGGCGCGGGACCTCTCCGCTGTCCTCGCCACCGCCGCGGGCTGGAGCGAGGAACGGCGCCTCGCCGAACTCCGGGACTTCGAGACCGACACCTCCCGTGTCTATCCCGCGATGCCCCTCCCCGCCCCCGGATGAAGCAGCCGGATCGGCCGCCCCCGCCAAGGAGATACCAGCGATGACCGGGTTCACCGAACACGCGGCCGCCGACCTGTTCAGGATCGCCGAGGCGGCGTGCCGCGCCCGCGGCGCGAGCGAGGCGATGAGCCGGTCCCTCGCGCGGGCAAGCCTCGCGGCCGATTTCGTCGGGCGTGCCGAAGTGGGGCTCGCGCATCTCCTCGACTATCTCGACGGCCTGCGGGCGGGCCGGATCGACGGAGGCGCCGTCCCCAAGATCGACATGCCCGCGCGCGGCATGATCCGGATCGACGCGGCGGGCGGCGTCGCGCAACTCGGCTTCGACCTGGTCTTCGACGAACTGACCCGTCGCGTGAAGGAACTGGGCGTCGTGGTCCTCACGCAACACGACAGCTTTCCCTGCGGCGAGCTCGGCTACTACGCGCGCCGGCTGGCGGGCGAAGGCCTGGTCTCGCTCGTGGCCGCGAACGCCAATGCGATCGTCGCGCCGCGCGCGGGAAGCGGACGGCTCTTTTCGACCAACCCCGTCGCCTTCGGCGCGCCGCTCGCCGCGCCGCGCGCGCCGCTGGTGATCGACCAGGCGTCGAGCGCGAGCGCCTTCGTGAACGTCGCCCGGGCGGCGCGCGAGGGCCGGGCGATCCCCGAAGGCTGGGCGATCGACGCCGAGGGCCAGGCGACGACGGATCCGTCCAGGGCCCTGATGGGCGCCCTGCTGCCCTTCGGCGGCTACAAGGGCGCGAACATCGCGCTGATGGTCGAGGTGCTGTCGGCGGGGCTTTCCGGAGGCAACTGGTCCCTCGATTCGCCGGATTTCACCACCGGAACCGCGAGGCCGGGAACCGGAATGACCATCGTCGCCCTCGATCCGACGCTGTTTGACCCGGAATTCGAGGCCCGTCTGACCGAGCAGGTGGAGCGTCTCGCCGCGAGGGGCGCGCGGATCCCCGGAACGGGAGCGCCGCGGCTTCCCTGCGACGACACGGCACGCATCCGAGTCGCCGACGACGTCTACCACCGGCTCCTTTCCCACACGCGGGGA
>NZ_VFRP01000063.1 GCF_006385685.1 Amaricoccus solimangrovi
GCGCCAGATCGACCCGGGCGTGCGGGTCACCAACCACGGGATCGCGATCCACCAGACCCTGATCGGCCAGGGGATTTCGCTCGGCTGGTCCGGGGTGATCGACGATCTCATCCGCAACCGCGTGCTGGTGCCGCTCGATACCGATCCGCTCCGCTCCGCGCGGGGCTATTATCTGGTCGCCTCCGACGATTTCCTGTCCTCCCGGGTCGGAACGCTGGTTCTGTCCGCGCTTGAGGCCGACGCGGAGATGCCCGCTCTCGCCGGGGCCGCGCCAGCCCCGTGAGCGGCTCAGCCAGGCAATACGCTGACAGCTCCCGCGGCGGATGGTCCGCCCGATACGCTCGCCGCTCGGATCCTGTCGGTTTCCACCGCCCGCCGCCGTCCGGCTCTCGCAGTCGCGCTGCGAGGGCCCGCCGACCCTACGATCCGAACGTGACGGAGCTTCGCGCCGAGGATCGGAGCTGGATCGTAATCGCGCTTGTCGATGGTCTCGCCGGCGCTGTCTTTCAGGGTGAGCTGGCCGCCGACCTCCATGCCGAGAAAGCCCGTGAGATCGAGTCCCTTCCCGGGCCGGTAGGCGGCCGTCGCGACCACCGCGGTCGCCTTGTCCTCGCCGATCCCGCCCGGCGCGGGCCCGTGGTCGTCGAGCCGGAATTCGGTGCTGTCGAAGCGGACGAAGAGACCCGCGGAGAGATCGTCGCGCAGTTCGTAGTTCAGCCCCACCCCCGGTCCCCGCGAGGCGCCGAATCCCCGGCCGTTGTCGAGGGTCAGCCGTTCGGTGATCCGCCAGTCGACGAGCAGGAACGGAAACAGTTCGTAACCATCCTCCGGCGCGAGCCTGGTGAAGGCGCCAAAGCCCGGACCGGCGCTGAAGCTGTCGCTGAACCTCCAGCTCGCGCCGACGATCAACCCGGCCGTGGCACCGTCGCCAAGGTCGACGCCGCCCTCGCCGGCATATCGCACGACCGGCACGGCCACGACCGTCGCGGAACGAGAGGCTCGGAAGACGACCGGGAGTGACAGGCTGAGTTCGCGGATCCCGCTCCATGGCGCCGTCACGTCGTCGAAATCGTAGTTGGCCACACCCGCGCCGAAGTTGAGCCCGATGGAATCGCGCCCGCCGAGCGACCGGGATACGCCGACGCCGACGATGTTCCGGCTGACGGAGAAAGCGCCACCGCCATCGAGATCGCGGTTCCCACGATATATGGTCTCGGCGTCGAAGGCGGGCGTAAGCGACGACGGGCCCTGCTGGGCCGCGGCGGGATAGACGCTCAAGCCCAACGCGATCCACGAGCCCCAGGCCCATCTGGCGCGCTTCATAGCCATCTTCCTTCCTGCCAAACTCTCCGCCCGCGCCCGGACCCTTGTAGCTTCGGTGGGTCCGATACAACATCGGGCTCGAGGTGCGGCGCGGCGCCGCGGGGCGGCGGCTCTCTCCCGCGCAAACAAAGGCCGGCGACGCTCCCGTCGCCGACCCTTCCGCGTCCGTTGCGGCGCCTTGGCCTCCGTTATATCGGAGCAATCGCGCCAGACGCCCTATTCAGGAAGCTGGCGCGGGCGGCCCGCGTCGTCGAGGGCGACGAAGGCGAAGGTGGCGCAGGTGACCTTTTCGCTCGCCGCCTCGTGGCGGCTCCGGCGCCAGGCGGTGACGTGGATGTGCATCGAGGTCCGGCCTCGCCGCGTCAGCGTCGCGTAGAGCGAGACCTCGTCGCCGACCTTGACCGGCAGATGGAAGCGCATGCCGTCGACCGCTACGGTCGCCGCCCGGCCGCGGGCGGTCAGCGCCGCGAGGTTGCCGGCGGCGAGGTCCATCTGGCTCATCAGCCAGCCGCCGAATACGTCCCCGGCGGGATTGGTATCGGCTGGCATCGCGATGGTGCGGATGACCGGCTGGTCCCGCGGCGAGCGCGCCTCGCCGTCCATCAGACCACGAAGCCGCAGGCCGAGGCCGGCGTCCGCGTATCCATGTTGCGACCTCGGTTGAGGTGATCGTCGATCTCCGCCGCCGATCCGATCATCCGGCCGTAGAGGAAGACGGTGAAGGCCGCGGTCTCCAGATCCCGCTCGCTCAGCCGCCCCGCCTGATAATCCGGCCAGAGCAGCGCGAGGAGAAGCGCCGCGAT
This sequence comes from Amaricoccus solimangrovi, assembly GCF_006385685.1. GTDB lineage: Bacteria > Pseudomonadota > Alphaproteobacteria > Rhodobacterales > Rhodobacteraceae > Amaricoccus > Amaricoccus solimangrovi. Next base: position 2,127 of record NZ_VFRP01000063.1, read on the forward strand.
CACCGCGTCGACGTTGACGCAAAAGACATAGGGGCTCGCACCCTGCTCGTAGAGCGCCTGGACGAGCTCGCGATAGAAGGCGTGGAAGATGTTGTACTTGCCGGCGCGGGCCAGGTACTCCGCCACGAACCGCTCGCGTGGATCGAAGTTGACCGGCTTGCCCTTGAAGACCGGATGATGCACGCCGGGGAGCGCCCGGAGCTCGGCTCCCGCCTCCTTCGACGCCTTCTTTTCGCGGCGATAGGCCCGCGCGAACTCCGTCGCCATCGCCTTGAGGTTGATGCCATGGGCCGGGTCCGTCGGATCCGCCAACCCCTTGTCCCTGAACTGGTCGAGCAGGAAGGCCATGCCCTCGAAGCCGTTGCCGCCGTGGCTGTAGCCGGTATGCGTCAGAAAGCCGACCATCGCCTTGTTGATCTGTACCCGGCCCGGCGTCTGGGGCCCGTCGGCGGAGACCGCGCCCTTCGCCCCCTGCGCCGAGATCGCGCCGGGGCCGTTGGAGATCAGCAGGCCGATGAGGATCCGGAGCGGCGACGCCTCCTCCGCGCTCGGCTTCTTGCCGGTCATCGCGAGGAAGCAGAGGTCGGCCATCGTCCACTGGCCGAAGCGGTCGGCGCGCGGGATGCCGCGGAGCGAGCCCGGCTGGTGGTGCTCGCCCGGGATCGACGCCCCGACCATCACGCCGTAGAGCCGGAGATACCAGGGCAGCGTCTCCGCCGTCAGCCGGCTGATCCGCTTGCGCGTCAGCGGGCCCCAGCTGATCGTCGTGGCGATGGCGGCGAGGATCGCATCGCGCGACAGGCGGCCGCCGAGGGTGCCGAGGTATTTCAGGAACACCGACTTGCCGCCCCGCGCTTCGATCGCGGCGAGCATCGCCTCGGGGCGGGGATCGTCCGCCTCCGCCTCGGTCGCGAGGAAAAGCGCGCGGGTCGCCGGGACGATGTCGATGCCGCTCAGGTCGAAGTCCTCGTCGCGGCCGTCCCGAAGGCCCGAATGCGCGAAGAGGTCGATCAGCGCCCGTGCGCAGGCGAGCGCGCGCTCGACGCGCATCGGGCCGCAGATCGCCGCCGCCACCGCCATCACCGCGTTCGGCGCGTTGCCCGCGTCGCGCGCGGCGTCGGCTGCCACGAGGATCGGGTCGCCGACGAGATTCACCTCGGCCGCGACCGCGACGTCGAGCAGCGCCCGGTCGTTCTCGTTCGCGATCTCGTGCACCAGCGGCAGCGCGAAACAGGCCTCGAGCGGCTTGAGCGCGAGGTCGAGCACCGCGTGCCCGTGCACGCTCGTCACCTGGGTCGTCGGATCCATCACCGAGGCGCCCGACCTGTCCTTCATGCTCTGCCGGGCGACCACGGCGCCGATCTGGCGGCCGAGCGCCGCGATCTGGCCGGCGTAGGGCTCAGGCGCCGTTACAACCGGGGGCGCGAGATCCGCGGGCAGCGACAGCCCCTGGTCGTTCGCGAGCCAGGGCTTCGGCGAGAGATCGCCGCGCGGCTCGAAGTCGGGCGCGACGCCATTCAGCGCCATCACCGCGGTCAGCGCCGCCGGAATGTCGGCGATGTTGGTCACCACGGCGCCCTTCGCGGAGACGACCGGGTTCTCGGGCGTGTAGATGCCGTCGACGCCGACGGCCTCCATGAACCAGCCCTCCTTGTCCTCGGCCCGATCGCCGGTTCCGGCCATGGCCCCGGCATGCCCGACCGCGCGCGTCAGCTTCGATTTCCAGCGGCCGACGACGCAGGCGACGATCGGCTTCGTCCAGTCGATCGCATGCTCGTAATAGCCGCCGGGCTCGGCATAGAGCACCGCCGCCTTCGACCGGTCGTCGGCCGCGAAGGCGCGGGCGAAGTCGGGCGCGGCGTAGTGGATGTAGACGTCCTTCCCGGAAGAGACGAGCGTCGTCGTCCCCCAGCCCGAGGTGGCGAGATACTGGGCGATCGTGGTGGTGAAGCCGCCCGAGTTCGAGAAGATCGCGACCGAGCCCTTGATCAGGCTCTCCTCCGGGTGGTCGCCGCCGAGCGCGCCACCGATGCGGACCCGGTTCCAGCTGTCGGCGACCCCGAGGCAATTGCCGCCGATGATGTCGACGCCGTTGGCCTGTGCCATCGCCCGGATCTCGCGCGCGTCATGGACGGCGATCTTCTCGGTGATGATGACGATCTTGCGGAGCTCGGGATTGACGCGGATCAATTCGGCCACGCCGTCGCGCACACCCGAGGGCGGCAGGTAGACGACGCCGGTATTGAAGGAGAGCCCGGCGTCGAGCCCCTCGCGGACGTTGTTGAAGATCGGAATGTCGCCGGCCGGGGTTTTCAGCACCTGCCCCGCGCGGCCCGGCGAGGTGCCGAAGACCACGTTGCCGCCGGAGAAGGCGTGGCTCGTCGGCGTGACTTGCCGGCTCTCGCCGCCGGCGATGTTGAGCACGCAGACCCGGTCCTCCGGCGTCGCGATCTCCGCGAGCGAGCGGATGCCGAGGTAGTACGGAATGCCCTGGATGCCCTGGTGAAACATGAGCGGTCTCCCGGCGCGGCTCGACCGCCCTTCGGGCGGGATGCGGCGCGCTATTATTGGAATGGATGTCTCTGTCGCGCGAGGCTCAGGCGGCGACTTCCGCCTTGAGCCCGAGCGCGGCGGCGATCTCCGCGCGGCCGCCCGCGCGCATCCACGCGTCGACGCGCCTGGCGTAGTTCACCACCTCGGAAATCGCGCTGTCGAAGCCGAAGAAACGGTAGGGAAGCCCCAGGCTCTCCAGCGTCTCGGCGAGGTTGCCCATGCCGCGCACGAGGTTCGGCCCGCCCCGGCCGACCACCACGTAGAGCGGCGTCGGACCCTGCGCGGCGAAATGCTCGCGCAGCGCGTCGCCCATGCCGCGAAAGGTCTCGAGGATGTCGGTGTTGTTGGACTTGCCGCCGATGATGAAGAGCACGTTGGTCTGCTTCAGGAAATGCCGGTAGCAGATCGAGGCGACCGCCTTCATCTTCTCGTAGGGCGGGTTGCCGCCGAAGTCGGACGAGATGATCGCCGCCTCGCCGAGCACCTCGGTCACGAGGCTGTTCGCGCCGCCGCCGAAGGTCGGCGCGAGGATCGTCCCCTTGTCGTTGATCACGAAGACGTCCGACTGGCCCTGATGGGTGCGGAGCTGGTTCACCTCCTGCTCGAAGGCCGAGATGTCGGAGGCGAAGAGCTGGTCCGGCAGGCCGAGCCGGGCGACCCTGGGATCGTCGCGGTCGAAGCCGCACTTGAAGTCGCAGGCGACCGGCAGGAGCCGCCCGCCCTTCCCCGGCATCATCCGGATCGGGTTGAGCTCGAGCGTCGTCATCCCGTAGTGGTGGACGAGTTCCCAGAGCTTCGGCAGGTGCTGGACGAGCGGCGAGATGATCTCCTTCGGCGCGCCGATGTCGCTGAGCGCGTTTGCCACCACGAAGGCCTTGAGGCCGGTCAGCGCCTCGAAGGGCACCGTCGCCACGTCGCCCTTCGGCAACTCCTCGATGTCCATGCCGCCGCGATGGGTCAGCGTCATCGTGGGCGCGCGGAAGGCCGTGTTGTCGGTAATCGAGAAATAGACCTCGTGCTCGGCCGGAACGCCGGCCTCGAACGTGACGCCATTTGCCTTGGCGAAGGCGTTGCCGTGGTGGTGCTCGCAGAAATAGAGCCGCTCCTTCTCGGCGAGCGCCTCCTTCAGCGTCCGGGCCTTGCCGACGAGACCGGCCTTGCCCTTCTTGCCGACGCCGCCCCGGAACACCGGCTTGACGAAGATGAGCCCGTGGCGATCGATCAGCGACTGGATCGCATCCTCGGACGCATCCGGTCCCAATACCTCCGAGGCGGGAAAATCAACATGGGCAAGTAGTTTCGACCCGTGGAGCATACCGTTCAGTTGCATCGCTGCGTTTCCTCTCCTGTCACCGCCTTGCGCGGGCATCCGTCGCGAATATGCGCTTCGAGATTGTCGCCAAGCTGTCGCCGGCGTCCTGTGGCGGTCGGAGTGCCGCGCCGCGTTCCTGTGAATGTATTGTCCAGGGTGCCCGGCCACGAGCGGCCGGACACCCGGGGCGCGCGTCAGGCGGTTTCGGTCTCGCGCGAATTCGGGCTCCACTTGATGAGCTTCGCCTCGGCCACGTCGAGTACGCGGTCGATGAGCAGGACAAACATCGCAAGGATGATGATACCTGCGAAAACCCCGACTGCGTCGAAGTTGCCCTCCGCCTGGGCGATCAGATAACCGAGCCCGGCCGAGGCGCCGAGGTATTCGCCGATGATGGCGCCCACCACCGCGAAGCCGACCGAGGTCCGGAGCGACGACAGGATCCAGCTCGCCGCCGCCGGGAAGTAGACCGTGGTGAGCAGCGCGTGCCGCCGGGCGCCGAGGATCTTCGCGTTGGCGAGCACGACCGGGTTCACCTCGCGCACGCCCTGCATGGCGTTGAAGAAGGTGATGAAGAACACCAGCGTCACCGACAGCGCGACCTTCGACCACAGCCCGAGCCCGAGCCAAAGCACGAAGATCGGCGCGAGCACCACGCGCGGGATCGCGTTCAGCGCCTTGATGAACGGGTCGAGGATCCGGTACGCGCCCCTGGAGAGCCCGAGCCAAACGCCCGCCGCGACGCCGAGGGCGGTGCCGATGACGTAGCCTAGGACGGTTTCGGTCAGGGTGATCGTGACGTGCTTGTAGAAGCCGGGATCGGTCACCCAGGCGAAGATCTGCTTCACGATGTCGATCGGCGCC
>NZ_VFRP01000065.1 GCF_006385685.1 Amaricoccus solimangrovi
GCCGCGCAACTCGGCCTTGAAACCGAAGCCGCCACGGTCAAACTGGCGGCGTAACCGGCGCAAAGCGCTGTCTCGAATCCGTGCCCCGGTACACGTCATCGGCCCATGATGGGAACTTGCCCGGACCGGGTTGAACGGCTTCCGCCGGCGGTCTCGGGGATTTCCTACTCCAGCGCTTCGAGCAGCCGTGTCAGCATGGGCCGCAGGCGCCTGAGTTCGGCGCGATGAGCGGAGGAAAGCGCGGCGAGTTTCGCGGCGCCCTCGTTGGTCAGGCGCACCAGCCGCTGCCGTCCGTCACTCGCGGTCTCGCGACGCTCGACCATGCCCAGTTTCTCCAGCCGGGTGACGAGGCCGCTGGCGCTGTGCGGGCGCAACAGCAGCGTCTCGGCCAGTTCGCCGACCGTGAGCGCCTGATGCTCGGAACCGGCGATGGCAAGGATCGCCTGGTGCTGTTGCGGCGCCAGCCCCTGCGACAGGGCCGCCCCCTCGCTGAAGCTGAGGAAGCTCCGCAATTCCCTGCGAAAGGACGCGAGCGTCCGCAGATCCTCGCGATCGATCCGGTCGGGCATGTGGGGCTCCTTGGGCGGTGCTTGCGGAGCGATGGTCCCGCTTTCGCGCGAGCTTCACAACATGGGATTGAACTATATCGCAGTACGATATAACTACCCCGGAGCCAGAAGAGCCGGGAGCCCCGCATGCCGTTTCGATCCTCCTCCGCCCGTCTGGGTGACCACAGCGCCGACCGTCGCGTGATCCTGTTGTGCGCGATGGCCCTGCTCGTCGGCACCGGCGGGGCCGCCGGTGCCTGGATCCTGCTCCACCTCATCGACCTCGTCACGAACCTGCTGTGGTTCGGCCGCCTGTCCTCCGCCCCGGCCGAGATCACCGACGCCCTGCTCGGCCCCGCCGGCTTCGCCATTCCGGTCCTCGGCGCGCTCGTCATCGGTCTCATGGCCCGGTTCGGATCCGACAAGATCCGGGGTCACGGCATTCCCGAGGCAATGGAGATCATTCTCCATGGACAGAGCCGGCTGTCGCCGAAGGTGGCTGTCCTCAAGCCGCTGTCCGCCGCGATTTCGATCGGCAGCGGCGGGCCGTTCGGGGCCGAGGGACCGATCATCATGACCGGCGGCGCGATCGGCTCGCTCTTCGCGCAATGCTTCCACCTGAGCGCGGCCGAGCGGAAGACCCTGCTGGTGGCCGGCGCCGCCGCCGGGATGACGGCGATCTTCGGAACCCCGCTGGCGGCGGTGCTGCTCGCGGTGGAGGTCCTGCTGTTCGAATGGAAGCCGCGCAGCCTGCTGCCGGTGACCGCCGCGGTCCTCGTCTCGCTCGGCTGGCGCGCGGGCTGGCTCGGGACGGCGCCGCTGTTTCCCGCCGCCGGCGTCATCCCCGCCGGGCCGTGGGTCATGCCGGGCGCCGCGGTGCTGGGTCTTGTCATCGGCCTGACGGCGAGCGCGATGGCCGCGCTGCTCTACCGGATCGAGGATGCGTTTCACCGCCTGCCCCTCCACTGGATGTGGTGGCCGGCGGTCGGCGCGGTCTTCGTCGGGCTGGGCGGCCTGCTGGACCCGAGAGTTCTGGGCGCCGGATACGGTAACATCACGGATCTCCTCTCGGGCGCGCCGGCGGGCAGCGCCGTTCTCGCGCTACTCGCGCTGAAGGCCGCGATCTGGCTGATCGCCCTCGGCTCCGGCACCTCGGGCGGCGTGCTGGCGCCGATGCTGATCATCGGCGGCGCCTTGGGCTGGCTGGGCGGCCCGATCCTTCCCGGCGACGGCGATTTCTGGGCGATGATCGGCATGGCGGCGATCATGAGCGGCGGCATGCGCGCGCCGCTCACGGGCGTGCTCTTCGCCGCGGAGGTCACCGGACGCTTCGATGCCATGCCGGTCATGATCGCCGGCGCCGCGGCCGCCTACGGGCTGACCGTGCTGATCAGCCCGCGGTCGATCCTGACAGAGAAGATCGCGCGTCGGGGACACCACCTGTCGCAGGAACTCGCGGTGGATCCGCTGGATGTGATCCGCGTGGAAGAGATGATGACCGGAGAGCCCGCGACGCTGAGCGGCGCGCGCACCCTCGCCGAGACGGCCGACTTCCTTTCCGGGCGCGCGACGCACCGCGCCTATCCCGTGGTCGATCCGGACGGGCACCTCCTCGGCCTCGTCTCCCGCGACGACGCGTTGTCCTGGCGCCGCGACGAGGGAGACCCGAATGCGACGCTGGCCGACACCCTGGCCGATCGCGAACAGCGCTTCGTCTTTACCGACGCCCCCTGCGCCGCGGCGGCGGATCTGATGCTGCGATCCGGCGCCTGGCGGCTTCCGGTCCTCTCCAGGGATACCGGGAGCGTCGTCGGGATCATCACCCGCCACGACCTGCTGCGGGTACGTCTGCGCCGACGGCGCGAAGAGACCGAACGCTCCGCCAGTCCGATCTGGAGAGGAGCGCCTCGGGTCGGCGGCTGAGGCATGTCGCCGCCCCGCGCCACCAAGCCGTTCAGCCCTCCGGCTGCGCGCGGCGGTCACCGCCGCGTCGCGGGAGCGCGGCATCAGCACCCGCTCCCTTGATCGCCCGGGGGATCAGGCCGTGGCGAGGTGGAGGGTGCCGGACTTGGATCAGAACCCCTCCAGCACGATCTTGCCGCGCGCGGTATTGGTTTCGATCAGCGCGTGAGCCTCGCGGAGGTTCTCCGCGTTGATCGGCGCCAGCCTCTCGGTCAGCGTGGTGCGGATCCGGCCCGCGTCGATGAGCTTCGCCACCTCGTCGAGCAGCCTGCCCTGCTCGCCGATGTCGGGCGTGCCGAAGACCGGCCGCGTGAACATCAGCTCCCAGTGGATCGAGGCCGCCTTGCGCTTGAAGCCCAGCACGTCGAGCGTCTCGGGGTCGTCGATCAGTCCGAAGCGGCCCTGCGGCGCGATGAGCGCCTGGATGCCCTTCACATGGCGGTCGCTCTGGTTGGTGGAGAAGACGAAACCGGGCGCGCCGATGCCGAGCGCCTCGACCTGCGCGGCCAGATCGCCGTGGTGGTCGATGACGTGATGCGCGCCGAGATCGCGCACCCACTCCCGCGTCTCCGGGCGCGAGGCGGTGGCGATCACCGTGACGTCGGTCAGCGCGCGCACAAGCTGGATCGCGATCGAGCCGACACCGCCGGCGCCGCCGATGATGAGAACGGCGTTGGCCGCGCCCGGAACAGGCCGGCGGATGTCGAGCCGGTCGAACAGCATCTCCCAGGCGGTGATCGCGGTCAGCGGCAGCGCGGCCGCCTCGGCGTCGGAGAGCGAACGCGGCTTGTGACCGACGATCCGGGCATCGACCAGGTGGAATTCGCTGTTCGCGCCCGGCCGGCCGATGGAGCCCGCGTAGAAGACCTCGTCGCCGACGGCGAATCCCTTCGCCTCCGGACCGACCTCGGCGACGCGGCCGACCGCGTCCCAGCCGAGAACCTTCCAGTCTCCCTCCGGCGGGGTCGCGCTCCGGCGCACCTTGGTGTCGACCGGGTTCACCGAAACCGCCGCGACCTCGACCAGCAGGTCATGGCCAGTGGCGACCGGGCGCGGCAGGTCGATGTCCTCGAGCGCCTCGGCGCGGACGAGCGGGCCGGGAACGCGGTAGCCTATGGCTTTCATGGGAATGCTCCGTGTCGCTGTTGCCATGCGCCGAAGCTGGCTCTACCCTCTCCATCAGGCAATACGCACAAAAAACGCATATAGTATCAAGAAGGATACTGTCATGGCCAAGGCCCGGCACTCCCGGTTCGATTGTACTCCCGGCTGCTCGGTCGAGGCCGCGATCGGGCTGATCGACGGCAAGTGGAAGTCGATCATCCTGTGGCATCTGCTCTCGGGCACGTTGCGCTTCAACGAGATCCGCCGGCAGGTCGAGAACTGCACGCCGCGCATGCTGACGAACCAGCTGCGCGAGATGGAGGCGGACGGCCTGATCACGCGCAAGGTCTACGCGCAGGTGCCGCCCAAGGTCGAATATGCGCTCTCCGACCTGGGCCGCACGATGGAGCCGATCCTGCGGGCGCTGAAGGACTGGGGCGACGCCAACATCGGCCTCTACGGCAAGCCGCTCGGCCACGATCCCCGCGATGCCGCCTGAGGATCAGCCCCGGATCAGCCCCCGCGCAGATGCCCGGTCGGAAGCGCCGTGGTGTATTTCACCTGGTCGAGCGCGAAGCTCGAGCGAATGTTGGCGACCCCTGGGATCTGGGTCAGGATGTTGAGCACCAGCTCCTGGTAGCGCGGCAGGTCCTCGACCACGACGCGGAGCAGGAAGTCCTCGGTCCCGGTCATCAGGTACGAACTGGGGTGTGGAGAGGCACGGGGACGGACCGGAGCGAAAGGAGCGGACCGGCATCGGCGCCCTCGCGGCGCGGTTCATCCCAGACGCGGAATATCCTGTTTGCCTACGCGCGACGCTCCGCCTCGATCCGCTCCACCGCCGCCATGACGCCGCGCAGCTCCGCGAGCCCGCGGAGGCGGCCGATGATCGGATAGCCGGGGTGGGTGCTCCGCGTGTTGTCGTCGATCAACTCGTGGCCGTGGTCGGGGCGCATCGGGATGCGCCGGTCGGCGCGCCCCTCGGCTTCGCGCCGGCGTTCCTCGGCCATAAGCACGCGGACGAGCTTCACCATGTCGGTATCGCCGCCGAGGTGGTCCGCTTCCATGAAAGATCCGTCCGCTTCCTTCGCCACGTTGCGCAGATGCGCGAAATGGATCCGGTCGGCGAAGCGCGCGGCGATCGCGGGGACGTCGTTCGCCGGATTGGCGCCCAGCGATCCGGCGCAGAGCGTGAGCCCGTTCGCCCGCGAGGGCACGGCGTCGAGGATGAAGGCGATGTCCTCCGCGTCCGACACGATCCGGTCGAGGCCGAAGAGCGGACGGGGCGGATCGTCGGGATGCACGCACATCCGGATGCCGCATTCCTCGGCGGTGGGGATGATCTCCTCGAGGAAGCGCTTGAAATTCGCCTTCAAATCCTCGCGCGAGACATCGTCGTATTGCTCAAGCTTCGCGCGGAGGCCGGGCACGTCGTAGCGGTCATAGGCAGCACGGCGTGGTCGATGACGTGTTCGGCGTGGTGCTCGACGTCGAAGTTACCACCGGCGAGACGAACGAGGGCGAGCAACTCCTGGCGCGGCTCGACGCGGTCGCCCAGGCGACAGGGGTTCCGATCCAGACCGTGACCGCCGATGCGGGCTACGCCTACGCCAAGATCTTC
>NZ_VFRP01000066.1 GCF_006385685.1 Amaricoccus solimangrovi
GGAGGCCCGGCCCATGACGCATTTTTCCTTCGCCCAGGTCGTCAGGGGCGCGCTGACGGGCCAGAAGAACTGGACGCCGCAATGGCCGGACGCGCAGCCGAAGGCGGCGTATGACGTGGTGATCGTCGGGGCGGGCGGGCACGGGCTCGGCGCGGCGTATTATCTCGCGAAGGAGCACGGGATCACCAATGTCGCGGTGATCGACAAGGGCTGGCTCGGCGGCGGCAACACCGGGCGCAACACGACGATCATCCGCTCGAACTACCTCTATGACGAGAGCGCGCGGCTCTTCGACCACGCGCTCGACCTCTGGGAGAACCTCTCCCAGGAGCTGAACTACAACGTCATGTTCTCGAAGCGCGGCGTGCTGATGCTCGCGCACAACGTCCACGACGTGCAGTCCTTCCAGCGCCACGTGCATTCGAACCGGCTGAACGGCGTCGACAACCAGTGGCTCTCGGCGAAGGAGGCGAAGGTCTTCTGCCCGCCGATCGACCTCAGCCCGACCGCGCGCTATCCGGTGGTCGGCGCGGCGCTGCAGCGGCGCGCGGGCACGGCGCGCCACGACGCGGTCGCCTGGGGCTATGCGCGCGGCGCGGCGGCGCGCGGCGTCGACATCATCCAGAACTGCCCGGTCACCGCGATCCGCCGCGGCCCCGACGGGCGCGTGACCGGCGTCGAGACCGCGAAGGGATTCATCGCGGCGAAGAAGGTCGCGGTCTCGGCGGCGGGCCATACCTCGGTGGTGATGGAGAGCGCGGGCGTGCGGCTGCCGCTCGAGAGCTATCCGCTGCAGGCGCTGGTCTCCGAGCCGATCAAGCCGATCTTCCCCTGCGTCGTGATGTCGAACGCGGTGCACGCCTACATCAGCCAGTCCGACAAGGGCGAGCTGGTGATCGGCTCGGGCACCGACCAGTACGTGAGCTATTCGCAGCGCGGCGGGTTGCCGCTGATCGAGCACACGCTGGCGGCGATCTGCGAGATCTTCCCGATCTTCCGCCGGATGCGGATGCTCCGCAAATGGGGCGGCATCGTCGACGTGACGCCGGACCGCTCGGCGATCCTCGGCAAGACGCCGGTTCCGGGGCTCTACGTCAACTGCGGCTGGGGCACCGGCGGGTTCAAGGCGACGCCCGGCGCGGCGCATGTGCTCGCGCACACGGTCGCGAAGGACGAGCCGCACCCGATCAACGCGCCCTTCACCCTCGAACGTTTCACCACCGGCCGGCTGATCGACGAAGCCGCCGCCGCCGCCGTCGCGCACTAGGGGAGAGACCGACATGCTGCTGATCCGCTGCCCCCATTGCGAGCAGGACCTGCCCGAGCTCGAATTCGCCTACGAGGGCGAGGCGCATATCGCCCGGCCCGCCGATCCGATGGCGCTCTCCGACGAGGAATGGCGCGACTTCCTCTACATCCGCACCAACCCGAAGGGGGTGCATTTCGAGCGCTGGCGCCACATCAACGGCTGCGCGCGCTTCTTCAACGCGGCGCGCGAGACCGTGGGCGACAAGTTCCTCGCGACCTACAAGGCGGGTGAGCCCCGCCCCGATCCCGCCACCCTGACCGGAGAGGGCAAATGACGAGCAAGAGTGCTTCCTGGCGCCTTCCGAACCGCGGCCGCGTCGACCACGCCCGCCCGGTCAGCTTCACCTTCGACGGCAGGTCCTACCAGGGCCTCGCCGGCGACACGCTCGCCTCGGCGCTGCTCGCGAACGGCGTGCATCTGATGGGCCGGTCGTTCAAGTATCACCGCCCGCGCGGCGTCGTCTCCGCCGGATCGGACGAGCCGAACGCGCTGATGGGCACGCGGCGCGGCCCCGGCCGGTTCGAGCCCAACACCCGCGCGACGATCCAGGAACTCCGCGACGGGCTGGAGGCGACGAGCCAGAACCGCTGGCCGAGCCTCGCCTTCGACATGGGCGCGATCAACGACAACCTCGGCTCGCTGTTCTCGGCCGGGTTCTACTACAAGACCTTCATGTGGCCGCGCGCCTTCTGGGACCGCGTCTACGAGCCGGTGATCCGCAACGCCGCCGGTCTCGGCGTCTCGCCGACCGAATCCGACGCCGACCGTTACGCGAGCCGCTTCGGCCACGTGGATGTGCTCGTCGTCGGCGCGGGGCCGGCGGGTCTCGCCGCCGCGCTCGAGGCCGGGCGCGCGGGCGCCTCGGTCATGCTGGTGGACGAGAATTCCGAGCCGGGCGGCGCGCTGCTCTCCGAGCCCGGCGTGGCGATCGACGGCAAGCCGGCCTGGGACTGGCTCGAGGCGGCGCTGGCCGAGCTCGCGACGCTGCCGAACGTCACGGTGATGCCGCGCACCACCGCGATCGGCTACTACCACCAGAACCTGATCGGCCTCGCGCAGCGCCTGACCGACCATCTCGCCGAGGTGCCCGCCGGCGCGCCGCGCGAGCGGCTCTGGAAGGTGCGCGCGGGCCATGTCGTGCTCGCCCAGGGCGCGCTCGAGAAGCCGCTGGTCTTCGACGGCAACGACCGTCCCGGCGTGATGCTGGCCGGCGCCGCGCAGACCTTCCTGCACCGCTTCGGCGTGAAGGTCGGCGACCGCCCGGCCATCGTCACCGCGCATGACAGCGCCTGGGCCACCGCCTTCGACCTCGCGGCCGCGGGCGTGAAGCCGGTCGCGATCATCGACGTGCGCCCGGCGGTCGACGCGCTCCTGACCGACCGCGCCCGCGCGCTCGGGATCGAGACGCTCACGGGCCACACCGTCACCGGCACCTCGGGCCGGCTCCGGGTGAAGTCGGTCCGCGTCAACCGCGTCGAGAACGGCAAGGCCGGCGCGGCGCGCGCGCTCGCCTGCGACGCGCTGCTGATGTGCGGCGGCTGGACGCCCTGCCTGCATCTCTTCAGCCACACCAAGGGCTCGCTCGCCTGGGACGAGGACCTGCGCGCCTTCCTGCCCGGCAAGAAGAGCGAGGCGGTCGAGATCGCCGGCGCGGGCCGGGGCCTCTGGGGCATCGCCGCCGCGCTCGACGACGGCGCCGAGGCCGGCGCGAAGGCCGCGCGCGACATCGGACGCGCCGCGCCGACGCCGCGCGCCCACGCCGTCGCCTCGGACCGCGCGGGCGCCGGCGTCACGCTGAGGGAACTGCCGACCGACCGGAACCCGGCCTCGGCCAAGGCCTTCATCGACTTCCAGAACGACGTGACCGCGAAGGACATCCGCCTCGCCGTGCGCGAGGGGATGCGCTCGATCGAGCACGTGAAGCGCTACACGACGAACGGCATGGCGACCGACCAGGGCAAGATGTCCAACATCAACGGGCTGATGATCGCCGCCGACGCGCTCGGCAAGGCGCCGCCCCAGGTCGGGCTCACCACCTTCCGCCCGCCCTATTCGCCGACCACCTTCGGCGCCTTCGCCGGCTACCACCAGGGCGAGACCTTCGAGGTCACGCGCAAGACGCCGATCGACGGCTGGGCCGAGGCCAAATG
>NZ_VFRP01000067.1 GCF_006385685.1 Amaricoccus solimangrovi
CGTCGGGCGCTGCCGCTACGGCCTGCTGCTCGGCGAGGACGGGTTCATCCGCGACGACGGCGTGATCGGCCGCATGGCCGGGGACCGCTTCCACGTCACCACGACGACCGGCGGCGCGGCGCGCGTGCTGAACATGATGGAGGACTACCTCCAGACCGAATGGCCGGATCTGAAGGTCTGGCTCACCTCCACGACCGAGCAGTGGGCGACGATCGCGCTGAACGGCCCGAACGCGCGCAACCTGCTGGAACCTCTCGTCGCGGGGCTCGACATCTCCGACGCCGCCTTCCCGCACATGTCGGTTCAGGAATGCACGGTCGCGGGCTTCCCGGCGCGGCTCTTCCGCGTGTCCTTCACCGGCGAGCTCGGCTTCGAGGTGAACGTGCCGGCCCGCCACGGCCGCGCGCTCTGGGAGAAGCTCTGGGCCGAGGGCCGGAAGTACGACATCTGCCCCTACGGCACCGAGACGATGCACGTGCTGAGGGCCGAGAAGGGCTACATCATCGTCGGCCAGGACACCGACGGCACGCTGACGCCCGACGACGCCGGCCTCTCCTGGGCCATCGGCAAGGCCAAGCCCGACTTCGTCGGCAAGCGCTCGCTGATCCGTCCCGACATGGTGGCGAAGGGCCGCAAGCAGCTCGTGGGCCTCCTGACCGAGGATCCGAACACCGTGCTCCAGGAAGGCGCGCAGATCGTCGCCGATCCGAACCAGCCGAAGCCGATGACGATGCTCGGCCATGTCACCTCCTCCTACTGGAGCGAGGCGCTCGGCCGGTCGATCGCGATGGCGGTGGTCGTCGACGGCCGCGCCCGCGACGGCGAGACGCTGCACGTGCCGATGACGGACCGCACCATCGCCGCGAAGGTCGTGAGGAGCACGGTCTTCCTCGACCCCGAGAACACCCGGCTCAGCGCCTGAGGAGGAGCGAGATGAACGTGATGACCCCCGCCCGCGCCACCCGGCCCGTCGCCGTCACGCGGCTCGAGCCGAGCGCGCGCTTCGTGCTCCGCCTCGGCGATCCCGGCGCCGCCGCGATCGCCCTCGGCCTCGCGCTGCCGTCCCGGATCGGCGCCCGCGCCGTCTCCGGCGCGCGCACCGCGCTCTGCCTCGGCCCCGACGAATGGCTCGTCGAGGCGCCCGAGGGCGAGCGCGACGCGCTCACGCAAGCCTTCGCCGAGATCGCGACGCACCTGCCGCTCAGCGCCGTCGAGGTCTCCGACCGCGAGATCACGCTGGCGCTCGAAGGGCCGGCCGTCCTCGACCTCATCGCCACCGGCTGCCCGCGCGATCTCGCGGGCATGGCGATCGGCACCGGCGCGCGCACGATCTTCGACACCGTCCAGATCGTGCTGACCCGCGAGGCCGACGACCGCTTCCACCTCACCGTCTGGCGCTCCTTCCTCCCCCAT
>NZ_VFRP01000068.1 GCF_006385685.1 Amaricoccus solimangrovi
AGGGGCCCTTCTTGTTGGGGTTGGCGGCCACCTACTCTCCCGGGTGTGACCCCAGTACCATCGGCGCGCCCGGGCTTAACTGCTCTGTTCGGAATGGGAAGAGGTGCTCACCGGGGCCATAGCCACCATTGCCTTGCTGCGGTCTGTGTCGCAGTCGATGCTGTTTTGCTATGTGCAATGCTTTTTTAGGACATGTAGGAGGGAAAGAGACAAAGGGAAGAGGTGAGAGCGGCGGGCCGGTTCTCGGCCGGACGCCCCCGGGCAATTAGTACCGCTCGGCTTTGCTGTCTCCAGCTTTACACCTGCGGCCTATCGACGTCGTCGTCTTCGACGGCCCTTCAAGGGAGATCTCATCTTGGGGCGGGTTTCGCACTTAGATGCTTTCAGCGCTTATCCCGTCCGAGCGTAGCTACCCTGCGCTGCACCAGGCGGCACAACAGGTCCACCAGAGGCTCGTCCAACCCGGTCCTCTCGTACTAAGGTCAGGACCCCTCAAATCTCCAACGCCCACAACAGATAGGGACCGAACTGTCTCACGACGTTCTGAACCCAGCTCGCGTGCCACTTTAATCGGCGAACAGCCGAACCCTTGGGACCTTCTCCAGCCCCAGGACGTGACGAGCCGACATCGAGGTGCCAAACCTCCCCGTCGATATGAGCTCTTGGGGGAGATCAGCCTGTTATCCCCAGAGTACCTTTTATCCTTTGAGCGATGGCCCTTCCATGCGGAACCACCGGAT
Organism: Amaricoccus solimangrovi; assembly: GCF_006385685.1. Lineage (GTDB taxonomy): Bacteria > Pseudomonadota > Alphaproteobacteria > Rhodobacterales > Rhodobacteraceae > Amaricoccus > Amaricoccus solimangrovi. The sequence goes on from NZ_VFRP01000068.1 coordinate 741, forward strand.
CACTATATCCGCCTTTCGGCCCTGCTCGGCTTGTGGGCCTCACAGTCAAGCTCCCTTGTGCTATTGCGCTCTGCGCACGGTTACCAAGCGTGCTGAGGGAACCTTTGAAAGCCTCCGTTACTGTTTTGGAGGCGACCACCCCAGTCAAACTACCCACCAAGCACTGTCCCCCCTCGTAGGAGGTTAGGCGCCAAGCAACTCAAGGGTGGTATTTCAAGGACGGCTCCGCGATGCCTGGCGACACCGCCTCGCAGCCTCCCACCTATCCTACACATGAGTTACCCAGCGTCAATGCTAAGCTATAGTAAAGGTTCATGGGGTCTTTCCGTCCCGTTGCGGGTACTCGGCATCTTCACCGAGACTACAATTTCACCGAGCTCACGGCTGAGACAGCGCCCAGATCGTTACACCATTCGTGCAGGTCGGAACTTACCCGACAAGGAATTTCGCTACCTTAGGACCGTTATAGTTACGGCCGCCGTTTACCGGGGCTTCGATTCAATGCTTTGGGTTGCCCCTAACATCCCCTCTTAACCTTCCGGCACCGGGCAGGTGTCAGGCCTTATACTTCATCTCTCGATTTCGCAAAGCCATGTGTTTTTGTTAAACAGTCGCCTGGGCCTTTTCACTGCGGCTTCTCCATCGCTGGAGGAAGCACCCCTTCTCCCGAAGTTACAGGGTCATTTTGCCGAGTTCCTTGGCCGTGATTCACTCGAGCACCTTAGGATTCTCTCCTCGACCACCTGTGTCGGTTTGCGGTACGGGCGGCCATGCAGTCAAACACTTAGCGGGTTTTCTCGGGAGCCTGGTTAGGGACGCTCGCCGCCCCCGAAGGGTTGGCGTACTTTCCACTTTCAGCATCGATGGCGTACTTCACTACCAAAGATATACCTACGGTGTTAAGCGCACTATTCCGTCAGTGCGCGGTCCTTTCACTTCTCCGTCACCGCATCGCTATGCATGGCCGGTGCTGGAATATTAACCAGCTGTCCATCGACCTGCGCTTTCGCCTCGGCCTTAGGACCCGACTAACCCTGATCCGATTAGCGTTGATCAGGAAACCTTGGTCTTTCGGTGTGCGGGTTTCTCGCCCGCATTATCGTTACTTATGCCTACATTTGCTTTTCCCTGCGCTCCAGTCAGCCTCGCCGGCTGACCTTCACCGCCCAGGGAATGCTCCCCTACCAGTGCAGTAAACTGCAATCCGCAGCTTCGGTATTAGACTTGATGCCCGATTATTATCGATGCCCTCTCGCTCGACCAGTGAGCTGTTACGCACTCTTTAAAGGAATGGCTGCTTCCAAGCCAACCTCCTGGCTGTCTGGGCAAGTGGACCCCCTTTGTTCAACTTAGTCTAAATTTAGGGACCTTAGCTGGCGGTCTGGGTTCTTTCCCTCTCGGCCTGGGACCTTAGCACCCCAAGCCTCACTGCCGCGTATGTCTAGTGGCATTCGGAGTTCGTCAGGATTCGGTAGGATGTGACTCCCCCTAGTCCTATCGGTAGCTCTACCTCCACAAGACTCCACCGCGACGCTGCCCCTAAAGGCATTTCGGGGAGTACGAGCTATTTCTCAGTTTGATTGGCCTTTCACCCCTACCCACAGGTCATCCAAATGCTTTTCAACGCAAACTGGTTCGGACCTCCAACTGGTTTTACCCAGCCTTCATCCTGCCCATGGGTAGATCACAAAGTTTCGCGTCTGCCCCCCCTGACTGCGCGCCCTGTTCAGACTCGCTTTCGCTGCGGCTCCGTGCTTTCAAGCACTTAACCTTGCCAGGGAGGAGCAACTCGTAGGCTCATTATGCAAAAGGCACGCCGTCACCACACTAGGTGGCTCCGACCGCTTGTAGGCGCACGGTTTCAGGATCTGTTTCACCCCGTTATTCACGGTGCTTTTCACCTTTCCCTCACGGTACTGGTTCACTATCGGTCTCTCAGGAGTATTTAGCCTTAGCGGATGGTGCCGCTGGATTCAGGCGGGATTTCTCCGGTCCCGCCCTACTCAGGATACCACTAGGGCCAAGCAGCTTACGCACACGGGACTCTCACCCCCTATGGTCAGGCTTCCCAGCCTGTTATGCTTCAATACTTGGTCCCACGGCGTGGTCCTACAACCCCGCAGCTGCCGTGACAGCTGTGGTTTGGGCTAATCCGCGTTCGCTCGCCACTACTTGCGGAATCACTGTTGTTTTCTCTTCCTCCGGGTACTTAGATGTTTCAGTTCCCCGGGTTTGCCCCCCGTAGGGTACTAGCACTTCATGCTAGTGGGTTGCCCCATTCGGACACCCGCGGATCAGTGGGTATGTGCCCCTCCCCGCGGCTTATCGCAGCTTGTCGCGTCCTTCATCGCCTCTGAGAGCCTAGGCATCCCCCGTGCGCCCTTCTTTAGCGTCTTCGGCCGGCCCCACAAGCGTGGGCCGGCCCGCCTCTCTCGCACTAGGGCTCTGTTGCCAGAGCCTAGTCTTCTTTTCTTTTATCTCTCTCCCAACATGTCAAAGAACGTTCCTTAAGGTACGGGTTACGGGCGCCGGGTTAGGAGTGCGTGCACTCTTCCCTCTTTGCCGTTAACTTCCCCTTAAGCGTGAAGCAAAAACCTTTTGTCCTTGCCTTACAGGTTTTGAGAATGATTAATTGAAACAGTTGTTTAAGGTATCCTTGCAGGACCTGCGTCTATTTCAGGAAAGCCCGGGGTCTTCCCTAGAAAGGAGGTGATCCAGCCGCACCTTCCGGTACGGCTACCTTGTTACGACTTAGCCCCAGTTACCAGTTTTACCCTAGACGGCTCCTATGACGGTCACCGGCTTCAGGTCTCCCTGACTTCCATGGCTTGACGGGCGGTGTGTACAAGGCCCGGGAACGTATTCACCGCGCCGTTGCTGATGCGCGATTACTAGCGATTCCGGCTTCACGGAGTCGAGTTGCAGACTCCGATCCGAACTGAGACCGGCTTTTTGAGATTGGCGCCCCATCGCTGGGTGGCGACCCTCTGTACCGGCCATTGTAGCACGTGTGTAGCCCTAGGCGTAAGGGCCATGATGACTTGACGTCGTCCCCGCCTTCCTCGCTTCTTGCGAAGGCAGTCCCTTTAGAGTCCCCGCCATGACGCGCTGGCAACTAAAGGTAGGGGTTGCGCTCGTTGCGGGACTTAACCCAACACCTCACGGCACGAGCTGACGACAGCCATGCAGCACCTTGCTTTGTGCCCCGAAGGGAAGGTTCATCTCTGAACCGGTCACGCGCATTCTAGCCTAGGTAAGGTTCCTCGCGTATCATCGAATTAAACCACATGCTCCACCGCTTGTGCGGGCCCCCGTCAATTCCTTTGAGTTTCACCCTTGCGGGCGTACTCCCCAGGTGGATGACTTAACGCTTTCGCTTGGACGCCGACCGTATATCGCCGACATCGAGTCATCATCGTTTACGGCGTGGACTACCAGGGTATCTAATCCTGTTCGCTCCCCACGCTTTCGTGCCTCAGCGTCAGTTTCGGCCCAGCGAGCTGCCTACGCAATCGGGGTTCTTGGCGGTATCTAAGCATTTCACCGCTACACCGCCAGTTCCGCCCGCCTCGACCGAACTCAAGCCCGCCAGTATCAACGGCAGTTCCACGGTTGAGCCGTGGGATTTCACCGCTGACTTAACGGGCCGCCTACGCACCCTTTAAACCCAATAAATCCGGACAACGCTTGCACCCTCCGTATTACCGCGGCTGCTGGCACGGAGTTAGCCGGTGCTTATTCATCTGGTACCGTCAGTTACCCCCGCAGGGGCGTTTTCTTCCCAGATAAAAGCAGTTTACAACCCAGAAGGCCTTCTTCCTGCACGCGGCATGGCTGGGTCAGGCTCTCGCCCATTGCCCAATATTCCCTACTGCTGCCTCCCGTAGGAGTCTGGTCCGTGTCTCAGTACCAGTGTGGGGGACCATCCTCTCAGAACCCCTAGCCATCGTCGCCATGGTGGGCCGTTACCCCGCCATCTAGCTAATGGCACGCATGCCCATCTTCCACCGCCAAAGCTTTCATAGTCTTCGGATGCCCTCAAACTATGGTATGCGGTATTAATCCGTCTTTCGACGGGCTATCCCCCAGTGGAAGGTAGGTTGCATACGCGTTACGCACCCGTGCGCCACTAACCTGACCTCCGAAGAGATCAGATTCGTTCGACTTGCATGTATTAGGCCTGCCGCTAGCGTTCATCCTGAGCCAGGATCAAACTCTCCATTGTAAGAATTATTTCCTGTGTTTTAAAAACACAAATGTGTCTGTCCGACCCCGG
>NZ_VFRP01000069.1 GCF_006385685.1 Amaricoccus solimangrovi
GTCGCGGTGATCGTCATCGAGATGGGGATGATCACGCCCCCCGTCGGGCTCAACGTCTTCGTCGTGAAGGGCGTCGCCACCGACGTGCCGATGACCACGATCTTCCGCGGCGTCTTGCCCTTCCTGCTCGCCATGGCGCTGGGGCTCCTGCTCATCATCGCCTTCCCAAGCATCGCACTCCTCATCCCCAACACCATGTTCGGGTGAGCGTGGGTGCGCGGCGGGCCGAAGCCGCCGCGCTACGCCTTGGTGTTCCCGTTGCCCGAGTGCGACCCGAAGCGCGCGAAGGCGGTCCGCTCAGGCATCGGTTCGGAGGAGGAGGAGGAGCCGCAGAACCGTCGGAACGACGCCCGGTCGTCCAGCGCCTCGGCGAACGGTACGTCGGACAGGTCTTACCACACCGAAAGGAGCGTCGTCCTGAACAGGCCAAGAGCGGCCAGGCCGGCTCGCCTTTCGCCGCGCTGGAAGTTTCGGACAGCGCCTCTTCGACCGGTGCCCAGTCGATCAGCCCGCGAGATCATCCAGGGATGAATGCGCGCCACGCCGATCCGCGACGAAGCCCGAAGCTCTCCTGGCCAATCCGCCGCCCAGACATCGCACACCTCAATTCCTTGTCCGGATTGAGCGGATCACGTTCAGTACCCTCCGTCCAGACCTACCCGCGCACAGGTCTCATCACCGTCGGCCTGCCAGCCGCGTCGTGCGACTGACCAGCTTGGCCCGCCGATGAGCGCGAGGTCCGCCGTGAGCTACACCACTTAGCGTAATCGCCATTCCGCCCCTCGTGCGCGCCGAGGCCGCGGTGATCCGGAGGCGACGGGCGGTCCGACCTGTAATAACATTACATATTTTCTCGGGTATATATTTCAAATGGAATGATTTTTGTCAGATTTCCAGGATCGGCTCCAGCTGAAACGGAAGCTAGCATTCGGGAAATGGCCTCCTCCGCTAGCTGGCGCAACGGATGAGCTATGACCAATGTCATGGTCCCCTCGAGCAGGGCCGCGCGTGTGACATCCATGAGTTCGTAGCCGACAACAACGAGATTCTTGGGCCGCGCCACGTGCCGCAACGCGGCGAGCGCGCCGCTGATGCCGCCTCCCGCGATGTAAAGCCCCGCCAGGTCAGGGTGATCGCGGAGAAGCTCCTCCGTCAACTCCTGTGCGATGGCGGCCGACTCGTAGGTGGCGCGGGGTTCGAGTAATGCGAAGCCGGGTGCGTGTTCGCGAAAATAGGACCGGAATCCGCTCTCGTTCATCTCCTGGTTTCTATAGCGCGGACTGCCCATCAAAATGCCCACCGCGCCGGGTTCTCGACCGATGTGTTCGATTGCCCAAGCCGCGGTTCGTCCGACCTTCCAGTTGTCGAGCCCAATATAATGGACTTGGCCAGTAGCTGCCAGTTGGGAGATCAACGCGAAAACGGGCGTACCTTGGGATTGTAGGTCCTCCAGCGCGTCGGTGATCGTGGGATGTACCATTGAAGTCACGCAGATCGCGGCGCAGTCACCCGCGAGCGCGCGTGCGCGTTCGGCAGTGTTGGCGGGAGAGAGATCCTCGAGATGCTCGATCCGGACTTCAATCTCAGCGTCTTGACAGGCTTGTGCCACGGCGCGGATTTCCTGTGCGACCGCGCGATACCAGGGACGCTGTGACTGGAGCAAGAGAAAGCCGAAGCGGTACCTGGGTCGTGTCGTGGCCATGCGCGCGTCGATGGCGCCGAGCCCGTAGAAGTTTATCTCGGCGGCGGTCGCGCGCACCTTCTCCCGCGTCACAGGGCGCACCCCCGGAGCTCCGGAAAGCACGCGGTTTACCGTTGCCACCGACAGCCCTGAGGCAGCGGCCAAATCGCGGATTGTTGGTCGGCGCACCGTTTTCTCCGTGGAAGATACAATTTATCTCATTTATCGGCCATAATGAGACTAATGATACAATTTGTTGGTTTCTTCAAGGTGATCTCTTGATCAGGTCAACGTCAGAATGATATTTTTGTTCCATCCACTCGGACCGCGTAGAAATCGGATTCCGCATGAGCCTTCGGGATGAGGCGGCCGAGCAGCGCGGGGCTGATCAGGAAAGAGGCGGGTGCGCCTAGGAGGAAGCATGGACGATCTCAAGTATGGCACACGGAACAAGCGAGGAGACTGGGCGCCCAATGCCACGGTCGAGATAGCGCCATTCTGGGCTTGGCCGCCAGCACTGGGGCGCGTCCTCCGATGGCTACCCGAATACCTCTGGCCATGGAATGCCTTCCACATGGCGACCGCGCTCGCGTATTGGTACCTTGTAGTGCCGGATGTCGAGACCGCGCGCACGCTCACGCCGGGTTGGATCCTCTGGCTCTACGCGGTCAACGCGCTCGCGATCTTCGCGATGTATGGTGGGATCGAACTCTTCTACTACATCAAGCGCGTGCAGGGCACCCGGTTCAAGTTCAACGGAAAGTTCCCGGCCGAGCAGCCTTCGGATGTTTTCTGGTTCAAGAGCCAGAACATCGACAATTTCTTGCGCAGCTTCTTCGTGACGATCCCGATGTGGACTGTCATCGAGGTTGCGATCCTCTGGTGCCATGCGAACGGCATCGGTACTTGGCTCGCCTGGTCTGACCATCCGGTGTACCTCGCGCTACTCGTTTTCTTCGCACCATTCATTCACGAGGTGCATTTCTTCTTCATCCATCGTGCGATCCACTGGCCGCCGCTCTATAAGTGGATCCACTCGGTTCACCACAATTCGATCAATCCCTCCCCATGGTCGTCGCTTTCCATGCATCCGGTCGAGGGATTCGCCTATTTCGCAGTGGGACTCTGGCATCTGGTGATCCCCTCAAACCCCATTGTCGCGCTGTTCCAACTCAACATCGCAGGTTTTGGGGCGGTTAATGGTCATATCGGCTTCGACAAGCTCGAACTGACGGACGAGACCGCGCTCGATAGCCATGCTTTCACTCACTACCTGCATCACAAGTATTTCGAGGTGAACTACGGCGGCGACGGGCTGATCCCGCTCGATAAGTGGTTCGGCACCTGGCACGACGGCTCCAAGGAAGGCGACGCCATGATGAACGCTCGCTTCAAGAAAAGGAAGGATCGGATGAAAGAGAAGGAATCCGCCGCCGCGTCCATGTAGTTGTGCCAGGCAGTTAAACGAACGACGACGAGTGGATGCCCCCTGAACGACATGTGACAGATGCGCAATTCGCTTCGTCATCACGCGATTTAGTATTCGTCTTACGATCCACCATAATTATCCAAGAAATCCGCGAGTACGCGGGGAGAGGGAGGATGAAATGAAACCAATGAAGATCCTTGCCGCGGTCCTGGCATCGACGGCGGTGATCGCGTTCTGCGCGCCGGTCGGGGCTCATGCCGAAGGGTCCAATATCGTTGTCATCGGCGGCAAACCCGATGATCCGTTCTGGGCGAAGGTGAAGAAGGGTGCCGACGATGCCGGCCTTGTGGTCACGGAACATGGCGGTTCGGTGACCTGGCTCGGACCGCAGAGCTACGATAACCTTGGCGCCGACGCGGCCAACCTGATCCGCACCGCGTTGAGCCAGCAGCCGGACGCGATCATCGGACCGGACTGGGTTCCCGAGTCGATGGATGACGCGTTCAAGGCCGCGATCAGCGCGGGCGTTCCCGTCGTCATCTACAACGCTGGTGGCATGGAAGCGGCCCAGCGGCTCGGAGCGATGAATTTCGTAGGCAACGACGAACTCATCGCGGGTACCGCCGCGGGCAAATACCTGGGAGAGCATGGCGCCAAGAACGTCATCTGCGTGAACACGGTTCCCGGCGCGGCGAATCTGGAGGCGCGCTGCAAAGGAGTATCCGAGGGTATCGCGGCCACCGGCGGGACCGCCAGTCAGCTGCCGCTGCCCGCGACGAGCTTCGGCAACCCGACGGCCGTGGCCGAGGCGATCAAGGCGGCGCTCCTCAAGAACGCCGAAGTCGATGGCGTGATCACGATCAGCGCTTCGGACGCGAACAGCGCCGCCAACGGCATCATGCAGGCTGGGGGCCAAGGTCGGGTGAAGCTGGGCTCTTTCGACTTCGACAAGTCGGGGCTCGACCGCGTCAAGGACGGCAGCCAGCTCTTCGCAGTTGATCAGCAACCCTACATGCAGGGTTACCTCGCCGTTTCTCTCGCGGCCGGATACGCGAGCTATGGGCTTGATATCCCGACCGCTCCCATCCTCACCGGCCCCAAGATCGTGGACGGGGACAGTGTCGACGCCGCGATCGAAGGCGTGGCGGCGGGTGTGCGTTAACATCTGAAGCCGAGCGCACCTCGGCGCGAGCCCTTCAAACCGGACCGCCCACCGGGGTGGCCCGGACCAACCTCCGCGCGAAGCGATCGTGGCCGCCCCCGGGGCCGGCCGGAGCGTCGCATGCAAGGGATACCCCAATGGCAACCCAATC
>NZ_VFRP01000007.1 GCF_006385685.1 Amaricoccus solimangrovi
CATCCCTGGACCAATGGTCAGGCCGAGCGGATGGTTCGGACCATCAAGGAGGCGACGGTCCGCGCCTTTCACTACGCCAGCATCGAGGACCTTCGGCGTCATGTCCGCGACTGGCTGCTCGCTTACAACTACGCCAAGCAACTCAAGGCGCTCCGCTTCAGGACGCCCCTCGAAGCAATTCAGCCGATCGCCGTGGAAAGGCCGGAACTGTTCGTTCGTCAGCCAAGCCAGGACATGCTGGGACTAAACAGCTAGGACTTCTTCCCGGCGGAATGGCGCGCCGCACTACCGCATCGACGCGAAGAAGGGCCCCTTTCGTCATCGACAAGGCATTCCACGTCCAGACCATCAACAGCCTGCACGACCGCTTCGAACGCTTCATGGAGCCGTTCCGCGGGCCGGCGACAAAGAACCTGACCGGCTACGCCTCGTGGCTCATCGCACGCTCGGCTCGCACCGAGCCGGAGCGCGTCGAAGACGCATGGATCGACTGATAGCCGCATAACCAACGCGCTTTTTCAGACATGGCCACTCTTTTCGAGTTGGGCACTGAAAGCTTCCCCAATCAGGCCGAGTAATGGATGCGACGTCCCAGATCACCGCGCATCCGCCTTCGGACGGGGCCGGAAGCACGCCGCCCCTTGCGCCGCGGGCGGATCACGCGGTCCGGGCTGTGCTTCGGCCAACCGCGCGGCCGCGCTCCCGGAGAACGACCGGCGCCCGCCGCGCAAGATCGCCGCTCCTTCGTTCCGCGCCTGTCGGATCCCGTCTCGGAGGATCCGTCCGCCGCGACCCTGCCCAACCAGGCGGCGCGAAAGCCGTCGGACCTTTTCCGGTCAGTCCGCCACGCCCTCCACTATGACCAGATCGCGCTCGGAGGCGTCCCGGGCGAAGGACAGCGCCTCCTGATATTCGGGCGAGCGGTAGCATGTCTCGGCCGCCTCGAGCGTGTCGAAGACGATCAGCACGTTGCGTGGCCGGTCGCGGCCCTCGAGCTGCCTGTGGCGCCCGCCGCGGGCGAGGAACCGCCCGCCATGCGCCGCGATGGCGGGGCCGGCGCGCCGGGCGTATTCGCCATAGGCGTCCTGTCGGTCACGCTCACATGGGTGAGCCAGTAAGCCGGCATGTCGCTCTCCCTCAGGCTTCCAGAAGGGCGCGGGCGGCGGCGATCGCCTCCGGCGCCCGGCTCGCGTCGGCGCCTCCGGCCTGGGCCATGTCGGGGCGTCCGCCGCCGCCCTTGCCGCCGAGCGCCTCGGCCGCGGCGCGCACCAGATCCACCGCCGAGACGCGGGCGGTCAGATCGGGTGTCACCCCCGCCGCCACCGCCGCCTTGTCGCCGGTATCGGCGACGAGCAGCACCACGCCGGAACCGAGCCGCGACTTGTGCTCGTCGATCAGCCCGCGCAGGTCCTTGCCGGAAACGCCCGATAGCGTGCGCGCGAGGAAGGGCACGCCGCCGACCTGCTCGGGGCCGTCCCCGGCCCCCCCGCCGGTTCCCGCGCTCCCCGCCAGGGCGAGCTTGCGCCGCAGATCCGCGATCTCCGCCGTCTGCTCCTTGCGCTCCTCGAGCAGGGCCCGCACCCTCTCGGCGACTTCCTCGGGCCGCGCGCGCAGGAGGCTCGCGGTCTCCCGGAGCGCCGCGTCCTGGGCCGCGACATGGGCGAGCGCGCCGACGCCGGTCACCGCCTCCAGCCGGCGCGTGCCGCCCGCGCTCGCGCCCTCGCTCAGGATCTTGAACGCGCCGATGTCGCCGGTGCGCCGCACATGCGTGCCGCCGCAGAGTTCCAGCGAATAGGTGTCGCCGGCGGCGCCCATGCCCGAGCCCGGCGCCGTGCCCATCGAGACCACGCGCACCTCGTCGCCGTACTTCTCCCCGAAGAGCGCGCGCGCGCCGAGGTCCTGGGCGCCCGCCGGCGTCATGATCCGGGTCTCGACCTGGGTGTTCTGGCGGATGAAGTCGTTCACCTCCCGTTCGACCCGCGCGAGTTCCTCGGGGGACATCGCCTTCGCATGGCTGAAATCGAAGCGCAGCCGCTCCGGCGCGACGAGACTGCCGCGCTGCGCGACATGCTCGCCAAGCGCGCGGCGCAGCGCCTCGTGCAGCAGGTGCGTCGCGGAGTGATTGGCGCGGATCGCCGCGCGCCGGTCGTGATCGACGGTCAGCACCGCGGGCACGCCGGGAATGAGGTCGCCGCTCTCGACCCTGCCGTAATGGACGAAGAGCCCGAGCTTGCGCCGCACGTCGGTGATGGTGACCGTCGCGCCGTCGGTCGTGAGCGTGCCGATATCCCCGACCTGGCCGCCCGATTCGCCGTAGAACGGCGTCTGGTTCAGGATGATCTGCGCGGTGTCGCCCGCCATGACCGAGCCGACCGTGGCGCCCTCGCGCACGATGGCGAGGATCTGGCCCTCCGCCGCCTCGGTGTCGTAGCCGAGGAATTCGGTGCTCCCGAGCTTCTCGGCGAGTTCGAACCAGATCGCCTCGTCGGCCGCCTCGCCCGAGCCGGTCCAGGCGGCGCGCGCCTTCTGCTTCTGCTCGGCCATCGCGGCCTCGAAGCCGGGCACGTCGACGGCGCGGCCCTTCTCGCGCAGCGCGTCCTGGGTGAGGTCGAGCGGGAATCCGAAGGTGTCGTAGAGCCTGAAGGCGGTCGCGCCGGGCAGTTCGTCGCCCTCGGGCAGCCGAGTCAGCTCGTCATCGAGCAGCCGGAGGCCGCGGTCGAGCGTCGCCTTGAACCGGGTCTCCTCGCTCAGCAGCGTCTCCTCGATCAGCGCCTGGGCGCGGCCGAGTTCGGGAAAGGCCGCGCCCATCTCGCCCACCAGCGCCGGGACGAGCCGGTGCATCACCGGATCCTGCGCGCCGATCAGATGCGCGTGGCGCATCGCGCGCCGCATGATCCGGCGCAGCACATAGCCCCGCCCCTCGTTCGAGGGCGTGACGCCGTCGGCGATCAGAAAGGAGGTCGAGCGCAGATGGTCCGCGATCACCCGATGATGGGTCTTGTCCCGCCCGTCCGGATCGGAGGAGGTCGCATGCGCCGAGGCCTCGATCAGCGCGCGCATCAGGTCGGTGTCGTAATTGTCGTGCTTGCCCTGCAGCACCGCGCCGATCCGCTCGAGCCCCATGCCGGTGTCGATCGAGGGTTTCGGCAGCGCCGTCCGGCTCTCGTCGTCATGCTGCTCGAACTGCATGAAGACGAGGTTCCAGATCTCGATGAAGCGGTCGCCGTCCTCTTCCGGGCTGCCCGGAGGTCCGCCCCAGATTTCGGGTCCGTGGTCGTAGAAGATCTCCGAGCACGGGCCGCAGGGTCCGGTCGCGCCCATCATCCAGAAATTGTCCGAGGTGGCGATGCGGATGATCCGGTCGTCGCCGAGCCCCGCCACCTTCTTCCAGAGCGCCGCCGCCTCCTCGTCGTCGTGATAGACGGTGACGAGCAGCTTCTCCTTCGGCAGGCCGAAATCCTTCGTCAGCAGTTCCCAGGCATAGGGAATCGCATTCTCCTTGAAATAGTCGCCGAAGGAGAAGTTCCCGAGCATCTCGAAGAAGGTGTGATGCCGCGCGGTGTAGCCGACATTGTCTAGGTCGTTGTGCTTGCCGCCGGCGCGCACGCATTTCTGGCTCGTCGCCGCGCGGGAATAGTCGCGGCGCTCGACCCCGGTGAAGAGGTTCTTGAACTGCACCATGCCCGCGTTCGTGAACATGAGCGTGGGATCGTTGCGCGGAACGAGTGGCGACGAGGCGACGACGCGGTGATCGTTCCGCCGGAAATACTCCAGAAACGTGGAGCGGATGTCGTTCAGGCTGGCCATCGGATTCTCGCAAGCAGGATGGGCGCGGCGCGGACGCCGCCCGTGACCGCGTACGGTTAGCCTTCCCGCGCGGTGAAGTCCATCGGCTGCGCGATCCGGGCGGGGTCCGCGCGCGCCGGCGGGGCGGGAAGAACCTCCGGGCACCGATCCCGCGAGGGGGAACAGGCCCGGGGTCCGGGGGGCCGGCGAAGCGGCCCCTCCCGCCGGGGTCAGTCGTCCAGAACCTCGGACTGCTCCTCCGCGGTCATGCCGAAGTCGAGACCATGGGCGGCGCGGAGCTTGTCCTCGATCTGCCAGGCGATGTCGGGATTGTCCTTCAGGAAGGTCTTCGCATTCTCCCGGCCCTGGCCGATGCGCTGGTCGCCGAAGGAATACCAGGCGCCGGATTTCTCGACCACGCCCGCCTTGACGCCGAGATCGATCAGCTCGCCCCGCTTCGAGATCCCCTCGCCGTACATGATGTCGAACTCGACCTGCCGGAACGGCGGCGCGACCTTGTTCTTCACCACCTTCACGCGGGTCGTGTTGCCCACCACCTCGTCGCGGTCCTTGATCGAGCCGATCCGGCGGATGTCGAGCCGCACGCTGGCGTAGAACTTCAGCGCGTTGCCGCCCGAGGTCGTCTCGGGGCTGCCGAACATCACGCCGATCTTCATCCGGATCTGGTTGATGAAGATCACCATGCAGTTCGAGCGGCTGATGGCGGAGGTGAGCTTGCGCATCGCCTGGCTCATCAGCCGGGCCTGGGCGCCGACCTGCGCCTCGCCCATGTCGCCCTCGAGCTCCGACTTCGGCGTGAGCGCGGCGACCGAATCGACCACGACGACCGAGACCGCGCCGGAGCGCACCAGCGTCTCGGTGATCTCGAGCGCCTGCTCGCCGGTGTCGGGCTGCGAGATCAGGAGTTCGTCGATATCGACGCCCACCTTCTTCGCATAGACCGGATCGAGCGCGTGTTCGGCGTCGACGAAGGCGCAGACGCCGCCCTTGCGCTGCTCCTCGGCGAGGACGTGGAGCGCGAGCGTGGTCTTGCCCGAGCTTTCCGGCCCATAGATCTCGACGATGCGCCCCTTCGGCAGCCCGCCGATCCCGAGCGCGATGTCGAGCCCGATCGAGCCGGTCGAGATCGCCTCGATATCCAGCGCCGGTGTCGCCCCGAGCTTCATGATCGAACCCTTGCCGAAGCTCCGTTCGATCTGGGCGAGCGCCGATTCCAGCGCCTTCTGCTTGTCCATTCCGCGTCTTTCGCTGAAGTCCAGAATCTGACTGGCCATTGTCGCCTCTTATTTCACACCCGCGCCGGACCGGCAATCGCCGGAGGGAAAATGTTCCCAACTTGTTCTCCCAGCCAAGATGGGGATAAAACAGGAACATTGCAATGCGAATCTTCGGCCTCCCCAAGCCTGCCGCGGCGCTGGTTAACGGAATGTGAAGTCAGGCCGCGACGCCGAAGAGGCCGCCGATCCCCGCGGTCAGCGCGAGGGCGAGCGCGCCCCAGAACACGACCCGCGCCACCGGCCTGGCCGGCGCGGCGCCGCCCGCGCGGGCGCCGACATAGCCGAGGAGCGCGAGCGAGACGAGCGCGGCGACCGAGACGGTCGGCCCGACGAGGCCCCCGGGCGCGACGAAGACGGAGAGGAGCGGGACGGCGGCGCCGCAGGCGAAGGTGGCGGCGGAGGTGAGCGCGGCCTGGACCGGACGGGCGGTCGCGATCTCGGTGATGCCGAGCTCGTCGCGGGCATGGGCGTCGAGCGCGTCATGGGCGCTCAGCGCGCGCGCGACCTCGAGGGCCAGATCCGGCGCGAGGCCGCGGGCCTCGTAGAGGCCGGCGAGTTCGCGCAGCTCCCCCTCCGGATCGGCGCCCAGTTCGCGGCGCTCCCGCGCGAGGTCGGCGGCCTCGGTGTCGGACTGGCTGCTGACCGAGACGTATTCCCCCGCCGCCATCGACATCGCCCCCGCGACGAGGCCGGCCGCCCCCGCGACCAGCACCGGACGGATCTCGCTCGAGGCCGCGGCGACGCCCACGATCAGGCTCGCCGTCGAGACGATCCCGTCATTGGCGCCGAGCACGGCGGCGCGGAGCCAGCCGGTACGGTGGACGAGATGGGTTTCGACGTGGCCGGGCATGGGCGACTCCCGCTCTGGGTACCGGGCCTTCGCGCGGCCCGGCACAGCAATCCCCGCGCGCCCTCACCCGTCAAGCGCCTCCTTCACCCGCTGCGTCAGTTCCTGCAGCGTGAAGGGTTTCGCGAGGAAGGCCGCCTCCGGAATGCCGCCGTCGCCGCCGACGAAGGCGTCCTCGGCATAGCCCGACATGAAGATCACCTTGGCCCCCGGGCGGGTCCGCAGCGCCTCCCGCACCCAGGCCGGCCCGTCGAGCCCCGGCATGATCACGTCCGAGAGCATGATGTCGACGTGGACATCGGCCTCGCGCAGGATGTCGAGCGCCTCCTCGCCCGAGCTCGCCTCGACGACCGTGTAGCCCCGGAGCCGGAGCGCGCGGGCGGCGAAGCTGCGGACCGGATCCTCGTCCTCGGCGAGCAGCACCAGGCCGCGCCCGGTCAGGTCGCGCGGCCGGGGGCTCTCGGGTTCCGGCGCCGGAGCCGGCTCGCGGCTGTCATGCGCGGGCAGGTAGATCGTGAAGATCGCCCCCTGCCCCGGCTGGCTGTCGGCGAAGATGAAGCCGCCGGTCTGCTTGATGATGCCATAGGCGGTCGAGAGGCCGAGCCCGGTGCCCTCGCCGACCTGTTTCGTGGTGTAGAAGGGTTCGAAGATCTTGTTGAGCTTGTCCTTCGGGATGCCCGCGCCGCTGTCGGCGACCTCGATCACCACGTAATCGCCCTTCAGGATCGCGGCGCGGTCGCGGTTCACGTCCTGCTCCAGATGCTCGTTGCGGGTGATCACGCGGATCTCGCCGCCCCCCGGCATCGCGTCGCGGGCATTGACGACGAGGTTCATGATCACCTGTTCGAGCTGGCGCTCGTCCACGCGCACCGGGGCGAGGTCGGGGCCGTGCTCGATCCGGAGCGTGACCTTGTCGGTCAGCAGCCGGTTCAGCAGGTGGCTGAGTTCGGAGAGCGTGTCGCGCAGGTGGATGACGGTCGGGCGCAGCGTCTGCTTGCGCGAGAAGGCGAGCAGCTGGCGCACCAGCGAGGCCGCGCGGTTCGCGTTCTGGCGGATCTGCATCAGGTCGCCATGCTCGACATCGGCCACGTCGTGGCGCATCAGCAAGAGGTCGCAATGGCCGTTGATCGCGGTCAGCAGGTTGTTGAAGTCATGCGCGACGCCGCCGGCGAGCTGGCCCACCGCCTGCATCTTCTGGCTCTGCACGAACTGCGCCTCGAGCGATTTGAGCTCGGTCGCGTCCGAGAGGATCGCGAGCACCGAGGGCTGGCCGTCGAGCATCGCCCGGGTGAAGGCGACCTGCAGGAAGATCTCCTGGCCCTCGATCACCGCGCGCGCCACCTCGGGCTTGCCGAGCGCGCGACCGCGCAGCGTGTCGAGCACGCGCTCCCCGATCGAACGGCCCAGCCCCTCGATCAGCGCGTCGATCGCGACGCCGGGCGCGGCCCGCGCGCCGAGCAGCGTCCGGGCGGCCTTGTTCGCGAAGCCGAGCGCGCCCGTGGTCCCGAGCCGGGCCACGGCGACGGGCAGATCCTCGAGGAAATCGTCCGGCATCAGCCCGGCGATCGCCTCCGGGTCGAGCGGGCTCAGGAGGAAGTCCCGATGCCCCTCGCCCTCGCCGACCAGCACCGCGCGCGCCGCGCCGCCCGAGCGGAGCGCGTGGGCGGCGTCGGGACGCGGCGGCGCGTCGCGCAGGATCTCCCCGACATGGGCGGGCGCCCCGCCCTGTCCCAGCGCGGTGGCGGCGGAATTGGCGGCCAGCACCCCGCCCCGGGCGTCGATCCGGATCCAGGGAAGCGCGGTCGGCGCCGGGAACCCCGCGCCGGCCTCCGGCGCCTGGACCGCCTCCTCGCGCCAGAGCAGGCGGTCGCGGCCGTGGCGGGTGACGACGAGACGGCGCCCCTCCGCCTCCTCGGCCGCGACGCCGCGCGCGCGGGCGGCGCGGATCAGCCGGTAGCGCGCGGCCTCCGCCGCCGGCAGCCAGTCGCCCGGCGCGCCGGCCCGGGCCAGGGCGGCGGCGTTGCGGCCGCGCACCCGGCCCCGGAGGTCGGTCAGGAAGACCGCCGCCTCCTGCCCGTCGAAGAGCGCCGCCTCGGCCGCGTCGGCGCGCGCGCCCGCGTTTGAGACCCGGAGGAGGAGGAGAAACCCGCCGACCACCAGACCGGCGGCGGCGAGCGCGGCGGGCACCGCCGGCCCCGGGCCGACCGCGGGAAGAAGGGCGAGCGGCGCGAGCATGAGGCCCCCGACCAGCGCGGGCCTGAACGGCCGAAAACCACCGATGGACCCTGGCACAGCTTGCCTCCCGCCTGGACCGTTCAACCATAACGTGTCCGGATGGAAACAACCACAGGTAATATCGGTTCCCCGTCAGGATCGCGGCGCGGGAGTGCCCTCCGGCGCCCGGAAGCGCGCCATGTAGAAACCGTCGCCGCCGTCGACCGGGCTCAGCCGCCGGTCGCCGAGCACGAGCCAGCCGGGATGCCGCGCGGCGAAGGCCTCGGCGCGCTCCTCGTTCTCGGCGCGCAGCAGCGAACAGGTGGCATAGGTCAGGAGGCCGCCCGGCCGCGCCCGCGTCGCCGCCTCGTCGAGAATCGCATCCTGCAGCGGTGGATAGCTCGCCACCTCCTCCGGGGTCAGGCGCCACTTGCCCTCGGGCTTGCGCCGCCAGGCGCCGGTGCCCGAACAGGGCGCGTCCACCAGCACGAGATCGCAGACCGGCCCGAGCGCCGCGTGATCGCGCTCCGACAGGATCAGCACCTCGGCGCCGGCCCGGCGCGCGCGGTCGGGCAGGTCCGCCATCCGGCGCGGATTCGCATCCCAGGCCATGAGCCTGCCCCGCCCCTTCATCGCCGCGGCCAGCGCCAGCGTCTTGCCGCCGCCGCCCGCGCAGTAGTCGAGCACGGTCATGCCCGGCTCAGCCCCCGCGGTCTCGGCGACATACTGGCTCGAGACGTCCTGAAGCTCGACCATGCCCTGGCTGTAGGCCCGGCTCGCGGCGACGGCGCGCGGATTCTCGAGCACGCGCAGCGCATGCCCGGCGAGCGGCTGCGAGGCGACGCGGATCCCGTCGCGCGCCAGGACCACGGTCGCGGCGTCCGCGTTGGTGCGCAGCGTGTTGACGCGCAGATCGACCGGCGCGCGGTGGCGCATCGCCTCCAGCACCTCGCCGAAATCGGCGCCGAGCGCGGCGTGGAGCGCGGGACCGAGGAAATCGGGGAAATCAAGCCGCACGCCCTCGGGCGCGCGGGCGAGATCGCCGATGAGCCGCGCCCGCTCCGCCGGCGTCGGCGGGTCGGGATCGTAGCCGTCGCCGGTGCAGAGCCTGTCGAGGCTTCCCTCCGCCGCCGCGAGGGCGAGCCCGATCGCGCGGCCGGTGTCGCCGCCGCCGAGCCAGCCGAGCGAGCGGCGCCGGCGCAGCCCGTCGAAGACGAGGTCGCGCACCGCGGCGCGGTCCTTGGAGCCCGCGAAGCGGCTGCCGCGCGCCCAGCGCGTCAGCACCCGCTCGGCGGGCTCGCCGGCGAGGATCGGGTCGAGAAGCTCCATCGCGGCGGAGAGGCGGGCACCGGGCGTCATGCGGCTCTAGTGCCCCAGAATGGCGCGCGGAGGCAAGACGGGCGCGCCCGTCCCGCCGCGCCGCCGCCTCACCCTCGCGGCGAAAGCCGGGTGAAATGGCCCATCTTGCGCCCCGGCCGGGCGGTGCCCTTGCCGTAGACATGGACGGCGGCGCCGGTCATCTCCTCGACCGCGTAGACCTCCTCGCCGAGCAGGTTGGTCATCACCGCGTCCGAATGCCGCGACCCGTCGCCGAGCGGCCAGCCGCAGATCGCGCGCACATGCTGCTCGAACTGGTCGATCAGGCAGGCGTCCTGGGTCCAGTGGCCGGAATTGTGCACCCTGGGCGCGATCTCGTTCACGACGAGGCCGGAGGGGGTGACGAAGAGCTCCACCCCGATCACGCCGACATAATCGAGCGCGTTCAGGATCCGCCCGGCCAGCAGCACCGCGTCCTGCGCGAGGCCGTTCGGGATCGCGGCGGGAATCGTGGTCGCGCGCAGGATCCCGTCCTCGTGCCGGTTCTCGCCCGGATCGAAGGCGACGACCTGCCCGTCCATGCCGCGCGCCGCGATCACCGAGATCTCGCGTTCGAAGGCGACGAAGCCTTCGAGGACCGACGGCGTCTCGCCCAGCGTCTCCCAGGCGGCCGGCGCCTCGTCCGCGTCGCTGAGCCGCGTCTGCCCCTTGCCGTCGTAGCCGAAGCGCCGGGTCTTCAGGATCGCGGGCGCGCCGATCCGGCCGAGCGCGGCGGTCAGGTCGCCGAAATCGTCGATCGCAACGTAGGGCGCGGTGGCAAGCCCGATCCCGCTCAGGAAATCCTTCTCGATGATCCGGTCCTGCGACACTTCGAGCGCGCGCATGCCCGGGCGGACCGGCACGAGGTCGCCCAGCACACGGACCGCGCCGATCGGCACGTTCTCGAACTCGTAGGTCGCGACGTCGATCCGCGCCGCGAAGTCGCGGAGCGCGCCGACATCCTCGTACGACGCGCGGGTGACGCGGGTCGCCACCTGGGCGGCGCAGGGTTCGGAGGCGGGTTCGAAGATCTCCACTTCCATCCCGAGCCGGCCCGCGGCGACCGCGAGCATCCGGCCGAGCTGGCCGCCGCCGAGGATGCCGATCCGGCTTCCGATCGGCAGGCGCCGCGCCGCGTCCTTCGCGGCCATCGGAACCTCAGAGGTCATCGGGCACCTCCGCCACCTCGGCGGTCTGGCGCGCGCGCCAGGCGTCGAGCCGGCCGGCGAGATCCGCGTCGGTCGTCGCCAGCATCGCCGCGGCGAGCAGCGCGGCGTTGGCCGCCCCCGCCGGGCCGATCGCGAGCGTGCCGACCGGGATTCCCTTCGGCATCTGGACGATCGAGAGCAGCGAATCCATGCCCGAGAGCGCCTTCGACTGGACCGGCACGCCGAGCACGGGGAGCCGCGTCTTCGAGGCGAGCATCCCCGGCAGATGCGCGGCGCCGCCCGCGCCCGCGACGATGACCCTGAGCCCGCGCGGCGCGGCCTCCTCGGCATAGGCGAAGAGCCGGTCGGGCGTGCGGTGCGCCGAGACGATGCGCACCTCGCAGGCCACGTCGAGCGCGGCGAGGATATCGGCGCCCGCGCGCATCGTCTCCCAGTCGCTCTGGCTCCCCATCACGATGCCGACCAGCGGCGCGGTGTCTCTGTCCTCAAGGCTCATGCGATTATATCCGGGGTCAATTCGTCGCTCAGGCGGCTGATCTCGTCCTTCAGCGACAGCTTGCGCTTCTTCAGCCGCCGCACGGCGAGCGGGTCGGCGCGGCCTTCGAGATCGAGCGCGGCGATGGCGTCGTCGAGGTCGCGATGCTCGGCGCGCAGGAGCTCGAGCTTGACGCGAAGCACTTCCTCGCGGGACATCGTGGGCTCGTTCATGGGCGTCGGGTCACCTTGGGCGCTGCTGTCCGTCCGGGGACGGCTGGAGAGGGTTTATAGCCCCGCCCGCGCCCCGCGCCTAGGGGATGAGGGCGGCGGCGCGCGCATTTCCCGGCGCCTCCCCGGCCCTTGTTTTCCGCCCCCGGGGGACCATCTTGATCGGTGTGGCGTCGCCGTAAGGGGCGCCGCGGCGGTCGCTTAGGACAAGGGCTTTGCCATGACGAAGGTTACATTCGCCTCGCATCCGTTCCTGCTCGGTTTCGAGCAGCTGGACCGGCTGGTCGAAAGGACAGCCAAGGCGGGCAACGACGGCTATCCTCCGTACAACATCGAGCAGCGCGGCGAGACCTCATACCGCGTGACGCTCGCGGTGGCCGGATTTGGTGAGCCCGATCTCTCGATCACGCTGGAGAACAACCAGCTCGTGATCCGGGGACGGCAATCCGATGAGGGAGATGACCGGGTGTTCCTGCACCGCGGCATCGCGGCGCGCCAGTTCCAGCGCAGTTTCGTGCTGGCCGACGGGGTGGAGGTCTCGGGCGCCGCGCTCGAGAACGGATTGCTCCACGTCGATCTGGAACGCGCTCAACCCGAAGCGATCGTGCGTACCATCGCGATCAATGGCCGGAAAAGTTAAGGAGGCAGCCATGACCGACTTTCCCTCTCTGACCGATGACTCGCCGAACCGTATCGTCTACGTGCGGTCGGTGAAGACGTCGGAACTCCCCGAATCGATCCAGGCGCAGGCCCCGGGCCTCGACCACGTCTATTCGATCAACGCGCCCGACGGCTCGGTGCTCGCGCTCGTCTCGGACCGCCAGCAGGCCTTCGTGGTCGCGCGGCAGAACGAACTCTCGCCGGTCAGCGTGCACTGATCCCGCTGTGCTGACCCCGGTGTACTGACCCCGGTGTACTGACCGCGCGGGCGGCCCGGACGCGTCTCATCCGCGCCGGGGCCGCCCGCGCCGGTTCTCAGTCCAGCGCCGGCTCGGCCTCGGCCGCGCCGGTCTCCGTCGCGGCGAGATAGCGTTCCGCCTCGAGCGCGGCCATGCAGCCCATGCCGGCGCTCGTCACCGCCTGGCGGAAGATCGGATCGCAGATGTCGCCGGCGGCGAAGACGCCGGGGATCTCGGTCGCGGTCGAGCCGGGCTTCACCTTCACATAGCCGCCCGAATGCAGCGTGAGCTGGCCCGCCACCAGTTCGCTCGCCGGCGCGTGGCCGATCGCGATGAAGACGCCGTCGGCCTTCACATCGCGCGTCTCCCCGGTGCCGACGTCGCGCAGCCGCGCGCCCGTGACCGAGGGCGGGGTCCTGTCGCCCAGCACCTCGTCGAGCGCGTGGTTCCAGATCACCTCGACCTTCGGATTGCGGAACAGCCGGTCCTGCAGCACCTTCTCGGCGCGCAGGGAGTCGCGGCGATGGACCAGCGTCACCTTCGAGGCGAAATTGGTGAGGAAGAGCGCCTCCTCGACGGCGGTGTTGCCGCCGCCGACCACGACCACCTCGCGCTCGCGGAAGAAGAACCCGTCGCAGGTCGCGCAGGCCGAGACGCCGAAGCCCTTGAACGTCTCCTCCGACGGCAGGCCGAGCCATTTCGCCTGCGCGCCCGTGGCGAGGATCACCGCGTCGGCGGTGTAGGTGTCGCCGCTCTCGCCCCGCGCGACGAAGGGACGGCGCGAGAGGTCGAGCGAACAGATGTGGTCGGTGACGATCTCCGCCCCGGTCGCGCGCGCATGCGCCTCCATCCGGACCATCAGGTCGGGCCCCTGCACCTCGACGTCGCCGGGCCAGTTCTCGACCTCGGTCGTGATGGTGAGCTGGCCGCCCGGCTGCATCCCCTGGACCAGCAGCGGCTCGAGCATCGCGCGCGCGCCATAGACCGCGGCGGTGTAGCCGGCGGGACCGGAACCGATGATCAGGAGACGGGTGTGGCGCTGAGCGGACATGAAACGAGGATCCCCAAATGACCGGCGTCATATAGGTTCCCCGCGGCGCGAAGGAAACCCCCGCGCGTGGGGCCCGCGAGGGCGCGCGGCGGCGTTTCGATTTGTTTCGCTCATGGGAAAGATTATTGCTTTCCCGCGTGCGTCCGCATAATTACCGCGACACACTACGGGAATTGTCGCGTCTCATGGCCTCCACCAAACTCGATCCTATCGACCGCCGGATCCTCGCGGAACTCCAGGCCGACGGCAGGATGACCAATGTCGAACTCTCGCGCCGCGTGGGCATCTCCGCGCCGCCCTGCCTCAGGCGCGTGCGCGCGCTGGAGGAGGCCGGGCTGATCCGGGGCTACCACGCCGACGTGAACGCGCGCGATCTCGGTTTCGAGGTGCAGGTCTTCGCGATGATCCGGTTGTCGAGCCAGGCCGAACGCGACCTCGCCGCCTTCGAGGCGCGCTGCCGCGACTGGCCGCTCGTGCGCGAATGCCACATGCTGAACGGCGAAATCGATTTCATCCTGAAATGCGTGGCGCCCGACCTCTCGACCTTCCAGAGCTTCCTGACCGAGGGGCTGACCTCCGCGCCCAATGTCGCGAGCGTGAAGACGAGCCTCGTGATCCGCTGCGCGAAGGACGAGCCGGCGGTGCCCTTCGACGTCTACGAGGAACGCGCCCGCGCGCGGGATTGAGAGGGGGGGTGGCGGACAGATGTCCGCCCTACGGGGTCGCGGCATGGGGCGGACAAATGTCCGCCCTACGGGGGACGTAGGGCGGACATCTGTCCGCCATCCATCCCTCTCCCCCGCCGAGCCCCCCGTCAGAGCCGGATCACCGCGATCTGCCGCCCGTAATCCGGCTCGCCCGCGTGGGTCGCGCGGCGGTAGGAATAGAACCGCCCCGGATCGGAATAGGTGCAATGGCCGGTCCACTCCGCCTCGACCCCGAGTTCGCGCAGCCGGGCGAGCACGAAGCCCGGCAGGTCGAAGCGCAGCCGGTCGCCCTGGCCCGGCGCGAAGAAGCGCTCGAACCCCGCCTCCTCCCAGGCGAACCGCTCGAAGAAGTCCGGTCCGACCTCGTAGGCGCGCTGGCTGATCGTCGGCCCCACCACAGCGCGGATCGCGCCGCGCGTGGCGCCGAGGCGCTCCATCGCGATCACGGTTTCCTCCAGCACGCCCCCGAGCGCGCCGCGCCAGCCGGCATGGGCCGCGCCGATCACCTCCGCGTCGCCGGCGCGGAACAGGACCGGGGCGCAATCCGCCGTCAGCACGCTGAGCGCGAGGCCGGGGCGGTCGGTCACCACCGCGTCGGCCTCCGGCCGCGTCCCGCCCTCCCAGGGGCCTTCCGCGGTGACGACGCGGGTCGAATGCACCTGCCTGAGCGAGAGGAGACGCGCGGGCGCCACGTCCATCGCCTCGGCGACGCGGCTCCGGTTGATCGTCACCGCCTCGCTCAGGTCGGAGGATCCCTGGCCGCAGTTCAGTCCTTCGAAGATCCCGGACGAGGCGCCCCCCTTGCGGGTGAAGAACCCGTGCGTGGTGCCGTCGAGACGCGGGGAGGTGAGGATTTCGAGCATCATCGATCCATGCCTGGGCGCGGCTCCGCCGGGTCGAGGCCGGGCAGCGGCGCGCTGTTCGAAGGGGCGAACCCCAGAACGCGGAACAGGTTTCCCATTTCGTCCGGATGGGTCAAGCGCCGATGCGCGGCGGCGATCGCCGCCACGCCTCCCGCGTCCCGCCCGCGGGCGAGGGCATTGGCCCGCGCCGTGATCCCGAGCCGCTCCAGGAAGACGCCCTGCGCGACCGGCCCCGCGACCGCGACCGGCCCCGCCGCCTCGGCCAGCGCGCGGAAGCGGACATGGGTGGTGAGATCCGCGGCGCCGGGCTCGGCCAGCGGATCGACGGAGTCATGCGCGCGCAGCGCCTGCAGCGTGTCGCCGGTGCCGTCCCAGGCGCCGTAGTCGATCACGAGCGCCGCGCCGCCCGCCGACGCGATCCGGGCGCCGACCGCCCCGGCGATCGCCTCCGCCGCCGGGCAGCATTCGACCACCGCCCCGTCGGGCGCGAGCGGGAAGCGGCGCGCGAGTTCGGGCTCGGCCCGGGGCGGCCCCCAGCGGAAGGCGAGGCCCGGCCCGGCCCGCTCCACCAGCCGTTCGAGCCAGGCCATGTCGGCGCGCCGGAACTGCCGCGCGGGCAGCGCGTCGAAGAATTCGTTCGCGACGAGATAGAGCGGACCGGCCGGCAGCTCCTCGACCCGCGCCGCCCAGTTCGGACCATGGCCCGCCAGCGTCTCCGCCTGCCGCGCCCTGAGCGCCGGGCTCGTCTCGACGAGCCAGAGCTCGGCGGCCTCGGCGAAACCCGGCAGCCGCGAGGCGACGCGGAGCGCGTCGCGCATCAGCGTGCCGCGGCCGGGGCCGAGTTCGGCCAGCACGAAGCGCGCGGGCGCCCCCTGCCCGCGCCAGACCTCCGCGAGCCAGGCGCCGACCAGTTCGCCGAACATCTGGCTGATCTCGGGCGCCGTGGTGAAATCCCCCGCCGCGCCGAGCGGGTCGCGGGTGGCGTAGTAGCCATGCTCCGGATGGCCGAGGCAGAGCGCCATGTATTCGTCGAGCGGCATCGGCCCCCGCTCGACGATCCGCCCCGCGATCAGCGCGCCGAGCGGGGTCACGGCGCCGCGCGCCGCGCGCGCGCCCAGAGGAAGAGCCCGAGCGCGAGCATCGGCAGGCTCAGGAGCTGGCCCATCGTCAGCCCCCAGCCGCCGCCGAGCGCGATCACATGGCCGATCGGGTTCCCGGGGGTGACGAACTGCGGATCGGCCTGGCGGAACAGTTCGACGAACATCCGGCTGAGCGAATAGCCGATCAGGAACAGGCCGAAGATCCGCCCGGGCCGGGCGAGCGCGCCGCGCCGGATCGCGAGGAAGAGCACGAGGAAGAGCACGATCCCCTCCAGCGCCGCCTCGTAGAGCTGCGAGGGATGGCGGGCGCAGACCGCCGTCCAGTCCGGCGGGCAGGTCGCGCCCGCGCCCGGAAACATCACCGCCCAGGGCGCGGTCGAGGGTTTGCCCCAGAGCTCGCCGTTGATGAAGTTCGCGATCCGCCCGAAGAAGAGCCCGATCGGCGTGGCGGCGGAGACCGCGTCGCCGACGCCGAGGATCGGGAAGCCGTTCCGGAGGCAGAAGGCGATGATCCCGGTGGCGACGCCGATCAGCCCGCCGTGGAAGGACATCCCCCCCTGCCAGACCGCGAGGATCTGGCCGGGATGGGCGAGGAAATATCCCGGCTGGTAGAAGAGCACGTAGCCGATCCGCCCGCCGAGGATCACCGAGAGCACCATCCAGGTCAGCAGGTCGTCGGTACGCTCCGGCGGCATCGGCGCCGCCCCGCCCCAGAGCGCGGGCCGCCGGCAGAGCGCGGCAACGTAGCGCCAGCCGAGCACCAGCCCGGCGATATAGGCGAGCGCGTACCAGCGGATCGCGAATTCGACGCCGAAGAGGTCGATGGAGAAGAGCCGCGGGTCGATGTCGGGAAAGGGCAGGACGAAGGGCATCGCGGCTCCGGTTCGTGAGGGCGCCCCTGCATCGGGGCCGATCCGGGCGAAGTCAAGCCGCGGATCGCGTGCCGGGCGCTTGGCAAAACGCCGCGCCGGGACCATATCAGCACGCGAAACCCCCCGGGAGGACCATGCCGATGCAGACCCGTTCCAAGATCCTCGACGACCTCACGCAGCTCATGTCGAACGCCGTCGGGGTCGCGCAGGGCGCGAAGACCGAGGCGGAGACCGCGCTCAAGGGCATGATGGACCGCTGGCTCGCCGATCGCGACTTCGTGACGCGCGAGGAATTCGACGCGGTGCGCGCGATGGCGCAGAAGGCGCGCGAGGAGAACGACGCGCTCCAGGCCCGAATCGCCGCGCTCGAGGAAGCCGCGAAGTCCTGACGCGACCGGCCGGATTCCGCCGCCGCGCGGTTCAGAAGCCGGTGGAATTCGGGCCTCTATCGCCCGGCGGGACCGGCCATTTCGCAGCCGCGGCGAAATCCGCGCGGCCCGGGCCCCGCGACCAAGAATTGTCTTTACAGGGCCTTCACTCTCACACACCATATTTTGTAGGTCCCCCGTCCAGGCGGGTGACCTGTTGTTAACCTCACAGCCCCCGCGCGGGGTCTTGCCCCGCCGGCGGCCAGACGAAGAGGCACCGGGTATGGGCATTGTCGAGCGTGATTTTGACTGCGAGGAAATCCACCCCATCGATATCGTCGAGACGCTCGCGGAGGAGCGTTCGTGGGATTTCGACCGCGTCGCCGATGATCAGATCGCCATGGCCATCGAGGGGAGCTGGAGGACCTATTCCGTCACCCTTGCCTGGTCGGCGCAGGACGAGTCGCTCCGGCTCATCTGCGCCTTCGAGATGGCCCCGCCCGCGCGCAAGCTGAACGCGCTCAACCGCGCGATCATGCTGGCCAACGACAAGTGCTGGCTCGGCGCCTTCGTACTCTGGCCGGAACAGAAGATGATGGCCTTCCGCTACGCGCTGAACCTGACCGGCGGCGCGATGGCGAGCTCGGCGCAGATCAACGACATGGTGCGCGCCGCCGTGATGTCCTGCGAGCGATTCTATCCCGCCTTCCAGCTCGTCGCCTGGGGCAACGAGTCGCCGGAGACCGCGCTCGGCATCGCGATGACCGAGGCCTACGGCCGGGCCTGAGCCCCGGCCCGCTCCCCCCGGCATGCGCACCTCTCGGGGGGAGCGGTTCCGGCGCGTCCGATTGTCACGCGCCCGGCATTCTCGCGTGCTAGGCTGGCCCTGTCCCCGCCGCGCGGGGAGGCGGCCGCGAGACGCCGGTTGACGTGAATGCTGCGGTGCAGCATAACACGAGGACAATCAAGGGAGAGGAAAGCCCGATGTTCGACCCCAAGACCTTCGCCTTCGACCCGGAGAAGATCTCCGAGTTCTTCAAGCAGAACGACTTCACCAAGCAGTTCCAGAACTTCAAGATGCCGGAGGTCGATACCGAGGCCTTCATGACCGCCCAGAAGAAGAACATGGAAGCCCTGGTGGAGGCCAACAAGGCCGCCGCCGCCGGCTATCAGGATCTCTTCAAGAAGCAGGTCTCGATCTTCGAGGAGACGATGGCCGAGGCGCAGAAGCACCTGAAGTCCTTCGACACCACGAAGCTCGACGCCGACAGCGCCAAGGCGCAGGCCGAGCTGGCCAAGGCCGCCTTCGAGAAGGCGCTCGCCAACATGCAGGCGCTGGCCGAATCCGCGCAGAAGGCGAATGCCAGCGCCTACGAGATCGTCTCGGCGCGCATCCAGGAAAGCCTCGTGGAACTGCGCGACATGGCGACCAAGCTCGCCAAGAAGGGCTGAGCCGGCCAGGGGGCGCCCTCCGACTTTAAGCCAGAAACGCGGAAAACCGCTTGCCCGCGCCGGGCAGGCGGTTTTCCTTGCGCGCGAACCCCTTTGCCCCCGCGGGAAGAGCGCATGACCGGGACCGCCACATTCGAGGACTTCCTGCGCGTCGACATCCGCGTCGGCCGGATCGAACGGGCCGAGCCGTTTCCGGAGGCGCGCAAGCCCGCCTACAGGCTCTGGATCGACTTCGGCCCGGAGATCGGCACGCGGAAATCCTCCGCCCAAATCACCGAACTCTACGCGGTCGCGGATCTCGTCGGGCGCCGCGTGCTCGGCGTCGTCAACTTCCCGCCGCGCCAGATCGGCCCGTTCCGCTCCGAGGTGCTCGTCCTCGGCGTGGCCGACGCCGAGGGCCGCGTCGTCCTCGTCGCCCCCGATGCCGAGACCCCTCTCGGCGCCCGCCTGCATTGAAGGAGCAGCCCTTGTCCCGTCCCCGCGTCATCGTCACCCGCAAGCTGCCCGATCCGGTCGAGGAAAGGCTCGGCGCCCTCTTCGACGTCACGCTGAACCCGAGCGACCGCGCGCTCCCGGCCGACGAGCTGAAGGCGGCGATGCGCGAGGCGGACGGCGTGCTCTGCGCCGTGGTCGACCCGATGACGGCCGAGGTGCTCGGCGTCGCGGGCAGGCGGGCCGGGATCGTCGCCAATTTCGGCGTCGGCGTGAACAACATCGACCTGAAGGCGGCGGAGGCCGCCGGCATCGCCGTCGGCAACACGCCCGACGTGCTGACCGACGCGACCGCGGACATCGCCATCGCGCTGATGCTCGCCGCGACCCGGCGGATGTACGAGACCGAGAAGATGCTGCGCGAGGGCCGCTGGAAGGGCTTCTCGATCACCGCGCAGCTCGGCATGGGCCTCAGGGACAAGGTGATCGGCATCGTCGGCATGGGCCGGATCGGCCAGGCGACGGCGCGCCGCGCCGCGCTCGGCTTCGGGATGAAGGTGATCTACTTCAACCGCTCCGACCTCCGGGTGGAACTCGACTTCCCGGCCGAGCGGCGCGCGACGATCGAGGAGGTGATGGCGGAGGCCGATGTCGTCTCGCTGCACATCCCCGGCGGCGGCGAGAACCGGGGCCGGATCTCGGCGGCGATGATCGCGGCGATGAAGCCGACCGCCTACCTCGTCAACACCGCGCGCGGCGACGTCGTGGACGAGCCCGCGCTCGTCGCGGCGCTCGCGGCGGGCCGGATCGCCGGCGCCGGGCTCGACGTCTTCGCCGAGGAGCCGAAGGTGCCGGCCGAACTCGTCGCGCTCGAGAACGTGACGCTGCTGCCGCATATCGGCAGCGCGACGCTTGAGACGCGCACCGCGATGGGGATGCTCGCGGTCGACAATCTCGAGGCCTTCTTCGCCGGACGGCCGATGCCGGCGCGGGTCGTCTGACCGGCCCGGCTCACTCCGCCTCCAGCAGCGCCTGGAGGCGGGGGAAGTCGGTCTTGCCCGAGGCCAGCACCGGGATCTCCGCGAGAACGCGCAGCTCGGCCGGAAGCTGGATCTCCGCCACGCCCGCCTCGCGCGCATGGGCGCGCAGATCCTCGAGCCGCGCGCCGGGATGGGCGATCGCGAGCACGACCTTCTGCCCCTTGCGCGGACAGGGCAGCGCGGCGGCGCCGAGCGGCTCGTCCGGCCAGACATCGGCGGCGAGCGCCTCGACCCGCGCGAGCGAGACCATCTCGCCCCCGACCTTGGCGAAGCGCCTCAGCCGCCCGACGATGGTGACATGCCCTTCCGGGCCCATCCGCACCACGTCGCCGGTGTCGTACCAGCCGTCCTCGGGCGGCTCGACCGCGCCCTCCCCGCCGAGACGGAGGTAGCCCGCCATCACGTTCGGCCCGCGCACGAAAAGCCGCTCGCCATCGATGCCCGGCACCGGCTCCAGCCGGTACTCGATCCCGGGCAGCAGGCGGCCGACGGTGCCGGGCCGAGGGTCGGCGTAGTCGTTGAGCGCGAGCACCGGCCCGGTCTCCGTCGCGCCGTAGCCTTCGAGCACCGGCACGCCGAAGCTTCCGGTCCAGAGCGCGCGGGTCGTCGCCTTCACCGGCTCGCCCCCCGCCACGACGGCGCGCAGCGAGCCGAGCTGCGCGGCGGTGGCCCGGCGCCCCCAGCCGGCGAGGAAGGTGTCGGTGCCGATCAGGATCGTCGCTTCGAGCCGCCGCACCAGTTCGGGGATGACGCGGTAGTGCAGCGGCGAGGGATGCAGCCCGGTCCGGATCCCCGTGGCGAGCATCAGCGCCACGCCCGCGGTCAGGCCGAAACTGTGGAAGAGCGGCAGGGCGGAGACCGCGCGATCCTCCGGCCCGATCGGCGCGCGCGCCCGAAGCTGCGCGATATTGGCGAGGATGTTGCCATGGGTGAGCACGACGCCCTTCGGCGCCCCCTCGGTGCCCGAGGTGAAGAGCACCGCCGCCTCGCTCGCCCGCGTCACGTCGCGCGGGGCGAAGCGTCCGGCGACGGCGGCGGCGAGCTTGTCGAAGGCGCCCGCCGACCGGCGCAGATCCTCGGTCCAGACCATCGCGAAGCCCGCCGCGACCATCTCCTCCACCAGCGCGCCGAGTTCCGCCTTCTCGACGAAGACGCGGCTCGAGAGGACGCTCCCGCAACCCGCCACGCGCAAGGCCGCGAGGACCGGACCCGGCCCCACGGTCGGGTTCAGCATCGCGGGCACCCGTCCCGAGCGCCAGAAGCCGAGCAGGACCGCGACCGCCCCCGGCGCCGCCGGCAGCAGCACGCCGACCCGCTCGCCGGACGCGAAGCGCGCGCGGAAGGCGCGCTCCAGCACCGCGGCGGCGAGGGTGAGCCGGCCATAGGTCAGCGCGGTCCCGGCGATGTCCTCGACCGCGACCCGGCCCGCGCCATGCGCCCTGCGCGCGGCGAGCACCGCCTCGGCCAGCGAGCCGAACCGGTCGAGCGCCCTGAACCGCGCCAGTTCCGTGTCCCGTTCCACCGCGTCCTCCCCCTGCCCCGCTGGCAGACTGCGCCCCGCCGGGTGAAAAGGACAGCCCCGAAGGACGCCGCCCGCGCGCGCGCCTCAGGGAACGAGCACCGCCGCTCCCTGGAACCGGCCCCGCCGCAGGTCATCGAGCGCCTCGTTCGCGCGGCGGAGCGGATAGACCGAGGTCTCGGCGCGGATCCCGGCCCGGGGCGCGAGGTCGAGGAACTCGACCGCGTCGGCGCGGGTGAGATTGGCAACCGAGAGGATCTCGCGCTCCTCCCAGAGGATCTCGTAGGGGAAGGACGGAATGTCGCTCATGTGGATCCCGCCGCAGACGACCCGCCCGCCCTTGCGGAGCGCGCGGAGCGCGAGCGGCACCAGCGCGCCCACCGGCGCGAAGAGGATCGCGGCGTCGAGAAGTTCCGGCGGCCGCTCCTCCGACCCGCCGGCCCAGACCGCGCCGAGCCGGAGCGCGAGCGCGCGCGCCCCGGCGTCCCCGGCCCGGGTGAAGGCGTAGACCTCCCGCCCCTGCCAGACGAGCACCTGCGCGAGCAGATGCGCGGCCGCCCCGAACCCGTAGAGCCCGATCCGCCGCCCCTCTCCCGCGCGCCGCAGCGAGCGCCAGCCGATCAGCCCCGCGCACATGAGCGGCGCCGCGGCCACCGGATCCTCGAACCCGGCGAGCGGGAAGGCGAAGGCCGCGTCGGCCACGACATGGGTGGCGAAGCCGCCGTCGCGGGTGAAGCCGGTGAATTCGGGCGCGTCGCAGAGATTCTCGCGCCCCTCCGCGCAATAGGGGCAGTGGCCGCAGGCATGGCCGAGCCACGGGATCCCGACCCGCGTGCCCGGCGCGGGGCTTGCGACGCCGGGACCGCGCGCCACGACCCGGCCGACGATCTCGTGGCCCGGCACGATCGGCAGCCGCCCGTTCGGCAATTCCCCGTCCACCACGTGCAGATCGGTGCGGCAGACCGCGCAGGCCTCGACCGCGACCAGGATCTCGCCCGGCCCCGGAACCGGCGCCGGACGCGCCTCCCAGACGAGCGGCGCGCCAATCGCGCGCAGCACCATCGCCCCCGTCTCCCGCTCCGGCCCCGCCATGCCATTCCCCCCGGCGCTTCTCCCCTCCGGCCATCCTGCCACCATCGGGGCGGAGCGCCAATCGCGGAGCCGTCCCGGGGCCGCGATCCGGCCCGCCGCTTGACAGGCCCGGCCAGACTTGGTCGATGGCTCCCGGAGCGGCGGCGAGGACGGATGAATGCGCGCAATGACCATCGGGCGCCCGACGCTGACGACCCGCGTCGAAAGCTGGGAATGCGACTTCAACGATCACTGGAACGCCCGGTTCTACGCGCGGAGCTTCCAGCAGGCCGCCGAGCGCGTGGCGACGCTCGACGGCCGCGACAATCCCGGCCTCGGCCTCCTCGGGGCGCGCACGATCCGTTTCCACCGCGAGCTTCTGGCCGGGACCGGCGTCGAGGTGCGCTCGGCCCGGGTCTCGGGGGGCGAATACGGCGGCGCGGTGCTCCACCTGCTCGGCGACGCGCGCGGCCTCGCCGCGACCGCGCTCGACCTGCCCGGGACCGGCGGCGCGGCGCTGCCGCGGGCGAGCGCGCGCGAGGCGCGGCTGGCCTTTCCCCGCGCCGGCGCGCCGGCGGACGCCGAGGAAAACTGGGCGGGCGCGCGGATCGCCGAGACCGGCCCGGTCCGCCCGGCGGAACTCGACCATACCGGCGCCCCGCTGCTCGAGGAGATCCTCCGGCGCGTCGCCCTCGGCCTGCACGCGCTGCTCGACGGGCTCGGCTTCACGCGGGACTTCACGGCGGAGCACGGCATCGGCCGCATGGCGGTGGAAACCCGGATCCGCCCGCTCGCCGCGGGCCCGCTGCGCCCCGGCGCGCTGCTCCGGGTCCGCTCCCGCCTCGCGCGGACCGGACCCCGCTCCTTCGCCACGCGCCACCGGCTCGAGACCGACACCGGCGCGGCCCTCGCGCGGGTCGGGCATACCCTCGTCGCGGTCGATCTCGCCACCCGCCGCGCCGTCGCGCCGCCGGGTTTCCTCCCGCGTCCGGAGGCCGGCGAAGCGGCCCTCCGCTGACTTTGGCGACCGATCTTAATTTGCTTGCATCTAGGGCAACATGATCAATAGATGGGCAATGACGAAGGATTTTCCGGCCTCGGTCGGCGCTTGGCGGCGGGGCGCTTGAATCCCCCCCATCAAGCTGATTTTTCGAGCGCGATCGACGACTGGGTCGTCCGGAATGGCAAAGGGAGCGTCCCCCTCATGAAAAAGATCGAAGCGATCATCAAACCATTCAAGCTCGATGAGGTGAAAGAGGCGCTCCAGGAAGTCGGCATCCAGGGTCTCAGCGTGACCGAGGCCAAGGGCTTCGGCCGGCAGAAGGGCCATACGGAACTCTATCGCGGCGCCGAATACGTCGTGGACTTCCTGCCCAAGGTGAAGATCGAGGTGGTGCTCGGCGACGACCAGGTCGACGCCGCGGTGGAGGCGATCATCTCCGCCGCCAAGACCGGCAAGATCGGCGACGGCAAGATCTTCATCATGCCCGTCGACCAGGCGATCCGGATCCGCACCGGCGAGGAAGGCAACGACGCGCTCTGACCGCCCGCCGGCACCCCGAGCCTCGAACCGAACGGGCCACGCGCGGAGGCCCGCAACCGCATCGCGCCATAACCGCTAAGGAACAGACATGAGCGATAAAGAGTCCATTCTGAAGTCCCTCAAGGAAGACGACATCCCCTATGTCGACATCCGCTTCACGGATCCCAAGGGCAAGCTCCAGCATGTGACCGTCCTTTCGGACCTCGTCGACGAGGACTTCCTCGACGAGGGGTTCATGTTCGACGGATCCTCGATCGCCGGCTGGAAGGGCATCGAGGAATCGGACATGAAGCTCATGGTCGATGTCGAGAGCGCCTATATCGACCCGTTCTTCGCCGAGAAGACGCTCTGCGTGCACTGCTCGGTCGTCGAGCCCGACACCGGCGAGCCCTATGACCGCGACCCGCGCGGCACCGCCGAGAAGGCCGAGGCCTATCTGAAGTCCTCCGGCATGGGCGACGCCGCCTATTTCGGCCCGGAGGCCGAGTTCTTCCTCTTCGACGACGTGCGCTTCTCGAACACGATCAACAAGGTCAGC
Source organism: Amaricoccus solimangrovi (assembly GCF_006385685.1). Taxonomy (GTDB): domain Bacteria; phylum Pseudomonadota; class Alphaproteobacteria; order Rhodobacterales; family Rhodobacteraceae; genus Amaricoccus; species Amaricoccus solimangrovi. Next base: position 24,831 of record NZ_VFRP01000007.1, read on the forward strand.
TTCCAGATCGACGCGATCGACGCCTCCTGGAACACCGACACCGTCTACGAGATGGGCAACATGGGCCACCGGCCCGGCGTCAAGGGCGGCTACTTCCCGGTGCCCCCGGTCGACAGCGCCCAGGACATCCGCGCCGAGATGCTCTCGACGATGAAGCGGATGGGGATGAAGGTCGACAAGCACCACCACGAGGTGGCCTCGCCCCAGCACGAACTCGGCCTGATCTTCGGCACGCTCACCAAGCAGGCCGACGAGATCCAGAAGTACAAGTACGTGATCCAGCAGGTCGCCGCCGCCTACGGCAAGACCGCGACCTTCATGCCGAAGCCCTATTACGGCGACAACGGCTCGGGCATGCATGTGAACATGTCGGTCTGGAAGGACGGCAAGCCGCTCTTCGCCGGCGACAAGTACGCCGACCTCTCCCAGGAGGCGCTCTGGTTCATCGGCGGCCTGCTGCACCACGCGAAGTCGCTCAACGCCTTCACCAACCCGACCACGAACAGCTACAAGCGGCTGATCCCGGGCTTCGAGGCGCCGGTGCTGCGCGCCTATTCCGCGCGCAACCGCTCGGGCTGCGTCCGCATCCCGTGGTCGGAGAGCCCGAAGGCGAAGCGCGTCGAGGCCCGCTTCCCCGATCCGCTCGCGAACCCCTATCTCGCCTTCGCGGCGCTGCTGATGGCCGGTCTCGACGGGATCAAGAACAAGATCGATCCGGGCGAGGCCTCGGACAAGGACCTCTACGACCTGCCCCCCGAGGAGCTGGCCGAGATCCCGACCGTCTGCGGCTCGCTGCGCGAAGCGCTCGAGAGCCTCGCGGCGGACAAGGACTACCTGCTCGCGGGCAATGTCTTCACCGAGAGCCAGCTCGAGGGCTACATGGCGCTGAAGTGGAAGGAGGTCTACGCCTTCGAACACACGCCGCATCCGGTCGAGTACCAGATGTACTATTCCGGCTGATCCCGGATCGGTATCGCACTTTCCGAAGGCGGCGCCCCGGCGCCGCCTTCTCGCGTCGCACTCCCCGCCCTCCGGGCGGTGGCGCCGCGTCCGGCGCCGCGCTGGTAGCAAGGCCGCGCCCGCGGCGCGCTCCGGGACCTTCGCCCGTGGCACCCCCGCCTCACCCGCCGGCTCTTCGCCCCACCGGGTGGCCCGCCAACGCGCGCTTCCTCCCATGTTTCATATGGGCATGAAATCTATCGGGCAGTCCGTCCCGGCCAACGGGCCGGGACGAGGGGCCCCGCCAACAGGCGGGGAGAAAAGGACTCGCGGCCAAAGGGCCGCTCCGCCCGATCCCGCCGGAGGCGGGATCGCCTTCCCTCACGCCCCCGCGTCGCCGGTCCCGAGCAGCCGCGCGACGAAGCGCGGCACGCTCTCGACCGCCGGGCCGTAGACGCTTTCGTCGAAGAGATGGGCGTTCGCCGATTTCTCGAGATTGAACTCCAGCGTCAGGATGCCCATCGTCCGCGCGATCTCGACGAATTCCGCCGCCGGATAGACCGCGCCCGAGGTGCCGATCGCGACGAAGAGATCGGCGCGGGCGAGCGCCGCCTCGATCTCGGGCATGTCATAGGGCATCTCGCCGAACCAGACCACGTCGGGCCGCAGCGTCCCGGACCGGCCGCAGGCGGCGCAGTGGTCGCCGACGCCGAGATCGCCGCGCCATTCGACCGTGACGCGGCAGGCGCCGCAGAGCGCGCGGCAGATGCGCCCGTGCATGTGGTGCACCGCCCGCGACCCGGCGCGCTCGTGCAGGTCGTCGATGTTCTGGGTGCAGAGGAAAAGCGCCCCGCCGTCGGTCCGGAGCCCCTCGCCGAGTTCCGCGAGCGCGAAATGCGCCGCGTTCGGCCCCGCCGCCAGCATCGCCCGCCGCCGCGTGTTGTAGAAATCGTGCACCCGGCCGGGATCGGCGGCGAAGGCGGCCGGCGTCGCGAGCTTCACCGGATCGAATCTGGCCCAGATCCCGCCCGCGTCGCGAAAGGTGCCGAGCCCGCTGCCCGCCGAGATCCCCGCGCCGGTGAGGACGAAGACCCTCACGCCGCGTTTTCCGGTCCGCCAGACAGCCCCGGCGCCCCGCGGTCGCGCGGCGCCCTCCGCGCGGCGAAGGCTTCGTCGCGCCGCAACAACCCGTCTTCCGGCGCGATCGGCCCCGCGCCCGGCGGCCGCCAGCCGCGCTCATCCATCCAGGATGCGGCCGGCAGGCGCCGCTGCGAGATCCCGCTCATCCCGTCCGTTTCCAAAGACCCTTTGCCCGCGCGGACCAAACAAGATATGGCTTGGGCGCGCATTTCCCCCGCTATCCTTGGCGAAACCGGAACAAAGATAAAGAGCCAACCTATGGTCCATGCCTCCGATCTCTTCGACGACGACCCCTCGCAGCGGGCCTATGACGCCTCGGCGATCGAGGTGCTCGAAGGGCTGGAGCCGGTGCGCAAGCGCCCGGGCATGTATATCGGCGGCACCGACGAGCGTGCGCTGCACCATCTCGTCGCCGAGGTGCTCGACAATTCGATGGACGAGGCGGTGGCGGGCCATGCGAACCGGATCGAGGTGGAACTTCACGCCGACGGCGCGGTCACGATCCGCGACAACGGCCGGGGCATGCCGGTCGACCCGCATCCCAAGTTCCCCGGCAAGTCGGCGCTCGAGGTGATCTTCTGCACGCTGCACGCGGGCGGCAAGTTCTCCGGCAAGGTCTACCAGACCTCGGGCGGGCTGCACGGCGTCGGCGCCTCGGTCGTGAACGCGCTCTCGGACCGGCTGACGGTCGAGGTCGCCCGCGGCCGCCAGCTTCATTCGCAGAGCTTCTCGCGCGGCATCCCGCTCGGGCCGCTCGAGAATCTCGGGCAGACGCTGAACCGGCGCGGGACGAGCGTGACCTTCCATCCCGACGCCGAGATCTTCGGCGCCTCGGCGCGGTTCAAGCCGGCGCGGCTCCTCAGGATGGTGCGCTCCAAGGCCTATCTCTTCTCGGGCGTCGAGATCCGCTGGAAATGCGACCCGGCCCTGATCGGCGCGGGCGACGACACGCCCGCGAGCGCGACCTTCCACTTCCCCGGCGGGCTCGCCGACTATCTCGGCGAACGGCTCGCGGGCGCCGATACCTATGCCGAGAGGCCCTTCGCCGGGAAGGTCGATTTCGCCGAGCGTTTCGGCGCGGATACCGTCGGCTCGGTCGAATGGGCGATCAACTGGACGCCGCAGCGCGATCCCTTCGTCTCCTCCTACTGCAACACGGTCAACACGCCCGAGGGCGGCACGCACGAGGCGGGGTTCTGGGCCGCGCTCCTGAAGGGCATCCGCGCCTATGGCGAGCTTTCCTCGAACCGCAAGGCCGCGCAGATCACCCGCGACGACCTGACGGCCGGCGCGGGCGCGATGATCTCCGTCTTCATCCGCGACCCCGAATTCGTCGGCCAGACCAAGGACCGGCTCTCGACGCAGGAGGCCGCGCGGCTCGTCGAGGGGGCGGTGCGCGACCGGTTCGACAACTGGCTCGCCGCCGATCCGAAGACCGCCGGTTCGATTCTCGATTTCCTGGTGCTGAAGGCCGAGGAGCGCGCGCGCCGCCGCGCCGAGAAGGAGACGAGCCGCAAGACCGCCGTCAAGAAGCTGCGCCTGCCCGGCAAGCTCGCCGACTGTTCGGGGGCGAGCCGCGAGGGATCGGAACTCTTCCTCGTCGAGGGCGATTCGGCGGGCGGCAGCGCCAAGCAGGCGCGCGACCGCAAGACCCAGGCGATCCTGCCGCTGCGGGGCAAGATCCTGAACGTGCTCGGCGCGGCCTCGTCGAAACTGACGCAGAACCAGGAGCTTTCCGACCTCTGCCAGGCGATGGGGGTGCAGACCGGGAGCCGGTTCCGGCTCGACGACCTGCGCTACGAGAAGATCATCATCATGACCGACGCCGACGTGGACGGCGCGCATATCGCCTCGCTGCTGATGACCTTCTTCTTCACCCAGATGCGGCCGCTGATCGACCACGGCCATCTCTACCTCGCCGCCCCGCCGCTCTACCGCGTCACCCAGGGGGCGAAGTCGGTCTATGTCTCGACCGACGCCGAGAAGGACGCGCTGATGGCCAAGGGCCTCGGCGGCCGCGGCAGGATCGAGGTGAGCCGGTTCAAGGGCCTCGGCGAGATGATGCCCGCGCAGCTCAAGGAAACCACGATGGACCCGGCGAAGCGCACGCTGATCCGGGTGACGCTCGACGGCGAGGACGAGGGCGACACCGCGGGGCTGGTCGAGCGGCTGATGGGCAAGAAGCCCGAACTGCGCTTCCAGTTCATCCAGGAGAACGCGAAATTCGTCGACATGGACGAACTCGACCTCTGACGCCCCGTCGGCCGCCGCCGCGCGCGGGCGGAAATCGGCGCGGCCGCGGAACCGAAGCGGGCGCCGTTTGTTTTCGACACATCTTCGCCGGACCGCGCTATTTTCCGGGATAGCCGGCCGGCGTTGTGTACGAAAGGACAAACGCCAATGAATTCGATCATCTACCTCGTGGGACTCGTCGTCATCGTGCTGGCCATTCTTTCCTTCCTCGGCCTGCACTGACGGGAGGCGGGACCGCCACGCGCAACGCCCCGCGCGACACCGGGGCGACTACCCCCGCGGCGCCCGCCAGCCCGCCGCCACCGCCGCCGTCTCGTCGCAGAACCAGCGCTCCCCCTTCGCCGTCGAGATCCGCGTCCGCGCATAGGCGGCGCTGCCGGGAAGATGGTAGATCCGCTCGCCATCGGCGGAGATGTTCCCCTTGACGCGGCAGTCCCCCGCCTCGCTCTCGGCCCGAGCCTCGGCGGCCCGGGTCCGCGCCGCGCGGAGATCGGCGCGATAATCCCAGGGCGCCTCCGCGCCGGTCCGCCAGACGCCCCGGCCCGCGGCCTTCGCCGCCGCCTCGTCGGGGATGTAGTCGGCGGCGTAGCGCCGGAAGGCCCAGGCGAGCCCCTCCGCCACCAGCGCGCGGCCGAGATCGGTATCGCCGGCGCGGCAGGTGGCGACCACGCGGCCATATCGGTCGGTATCGCGCCGGACGCAGGCGACCTCCCGCTCCGCCACCAGCGCGACGAGCCGCGCCCGCGCCGCCTCGCCGCAGGCCCAGGCACCGCAGCTCTGCGCCCGTTCCGGCGCGTCGATCCCGAAAATCCGCACGACGGCCCCGCCGACCCGGAGCGTGTCGCCGTCCGAAACCCGCGCCGCGCCGCGCGGGCCGGGCTGGACCGGCGCGCCGCCCGGCAGCAGCGTCAGCGCCGCGAGAAGGAGCGCCACGAGCCCCGGTCCCGCGCGGCCTCCCCGCGCCATTCCTGAAATCGACATCCGACGTTCCTCCGGGCGGCCCCCGACCGGGCCAGCCTTCGGCATCGTCGCAAAGGAATGGTTAACGGCGCAAGATGGTTAACGGCGCGAACCGCTCGAAGGCGCGGCCCGGCCTCACGGGCGTTTCACTCCCGCCCACTGGCGAGGCGCCGCGGGCCGCGCTATCCTCGCGCGCCGAAGCATCCCCCGGGGGCTCCCCATGCGCCTGTCGCCGCTCTTCCCGCTCGCCTTCCTGCCGCTCGCGGCCCTCCCCGGCCCGGCCCTCTCCGCCGAGACCGCGGGGGCGAAGGACATTCCGGTCGAGGAATGGGTCGCGATGGCCGACGGGCACACCCTGACCTACGAGATCAACGGGATCTTCTTCGCGCTCGAACACTACTACCCGCATTCGAACCGCGTGACGCTTCAGGCGAACGACGGGCGCTGCCTTCAGGGCACCTGGAACTACGAGGCGCCGCATTACTGCTTCTACTGGGAGGGGCAGCCGCCGGCCTGCTTCCGGCACGCGCGGCTCGGCAAGGAGATCCTGATCATCGAGACGCAGGACGGGCACGACACGGCGATGACCCAGGAGATGACGAATGTCTCCGACACGCCCGTCACCTGCGGCGTGCCCCCGATCAGCTGAGGGCCGCGGAAGCGGGCCGGGCCATCGTCGGCGAAGGGGCCCCGCCCCGGGGCCCCGGACATGTTCGGGCGCCGCTCAGTCGTCGCGGTGCACGCGCTCCTTGCGCTCGTGGCGCTCCTGCGCCTCGAGGCTCAGCGTCGCGATCGGACGCGCGTCGAGCCGGCGCAGCGAGATCGGATCCCCGGTCTCCTCGCAATAGCCGTAGCTGCCGTCCTCGATCCGGCGCAGCGCGGCGTCGATCTTGGACACCACCTTGCGCTGGCGATCGCGGGTGCGAAGCTCCAGCGCGCGGTCGGTCTCCTCCGAGGCGCGGTCGGCGATGTCGGGGATGTTGCGCGTCCCCTCCTGCATCGTCTCGATCGTGCCGCGGCTTTCCGCCAGGATGGACGCCTTCCAGGCCAGGAGCTTGCGCCGGAAATAATCCAGTTGGCGGGGATTCATAAAGGGTTCGTCGTCGGTCGGATGATACTCGACGTCGAACTTGGTCTCAGGCTTCATAGAACCACACCTTTTATGCCGTCCTGGCCGTGTGATCCCGCCCGTCAATACCGGCCGGTTTCCCCATGGCCCCTCAACGTTTTCGTGGCCTCCCGATATAGGGATTCGGATAGCTTGTCACGCGCTACCTGCCGATTCATGCTCCCCGCGGAGCGCCTTCGGGCAGGCTGTGCAAATAACTGGCAGTGGTATGAAAAAACGATGAAATTCAATGGCACCGACGCATATGTGGCCACGCCCGACATGGCCGTGGCGGTGAACGCCGCGATCCGTCTCGAACGGCCGCTCCTCGTGAAGGGGGAACCGGGGACCGGCAAGACCGAACTGGCACGCCAGATCGCCGGAAGCCTCGGGCTCGAGCTCATCGAGTGGAACGTGAAATCGACGACGCGCGCGGCGCAGGGGCTCTACGAATACGACGCGGTCAGCCGGCTGCGCGACAGCCAGCTCGGCGATCCGCGCGTGGGCGATGTCGCGAACTACATCCGCCGCGGCCCGCTCTGGCGCGCCTTCACCGCCGGGGAGAAGGTCGTGCTGCTGATCGACGAGATCGACAAGGCCGACATCGAATTCCCGAACGACCTGCTGCAGGAACTCGACCGGATGGAGTTCTTCGTCTACGAGACCGGCGAGACCGTTCGCGCGCGCACAAGACCCATCGTCGTCATCACCTCGAACAACGAGAAGGAACTTCCCGACGCCTTCCTGCGCCGCTGCTTCTTCCATTACATCCGCTTCCCCGACCAGGAAACGCTCGCGCGGATCGTCTCGGTGCATTTCCCCGGCATCAAGCCCGCGCTGATCCGCGCGGCGCTGACCCAGTTCTTCGAGATCCGCGAGACGCCGGGCCTGCGGAAGAAGCCTTCCACGTCGGAAGTGCTTGACTGGCTTAAGCTTCTCCTGGCGGACGATCTCGCGCCGGAGGATCTGCGGCGCGACCCGTCCGAGGCGCTGCCGCGCCTGCACGGGGCGCTCCTGAAGAACGAACAGGACGTGCATCTCTTCGAGCGGCTCGCCTTCATCGCCCGCGGAAGACGATCCTGATGGTCGGCGGGCGCGCGCGCGCTATGTCATCTTACATGACAGAACGCCGCGGGCATGCTATGCTGCGGCGCAGCAAAGCTTGAGAGGACCGGATGCTCCCCTTCACCACCTACGCGGCCTACACCGATTCCTGGATGCGATTCACGCGGGCCTATGGCGAGATGTCGCTGCACGCCGCGGAGGTGATCGCGCACCGGACGTTCCAGATGGCGACGGGAACGATGAGCGCGCCGGAGGCGATCGGCATGGTGATGGAGAAGGCCACCGCCTTCGCCGTCGCGACCGAGCGCGCCGCGCTCGTCGCCGCGCGCGGCGGCGACGTCATGAATATTGCGTCCGAGGCGCTGAAGCCCTATGGCGCCAAGACCCGTTCCAACGTCCGCAGGTTACGCGGCTAACCCCGCCCGGTCCGCCGGGCAGATCCGGCGGTGCCGATGTCGCAGATCACTCCCACCCGCGCCTCGGACGAGGCCGACTGGCGGCGCCTCTGGCGCGCCTATCTCGCCTTCTACGACACCGAGCGGCCGGATGAGGTCTACGCCCACAGCTTCGCCCGGCTCGTCGATCCGGCGGTGACGGAGTACAACGGGCTGATCGCGCGCGAGGACGGGCGCGCGGTCGGCATCGTCAACTACATCTTCCATTGCCACGGCTGGCAGCCCGCCGGGGTCTGCTATCTCCAGGATCTCTACGTCGCGCCCGAGGCGCGCGGCGGCGGCGTCGGGCGCGCGCTGATCGAGGCGGTCTACGCGGCCGCGGACGCCGCCGGCCGGCCCGAGGTCTACTGGCTGACCCAGGCCGACAACGCGCGCGCGCGCCGGCTCTACGACGCGGTGGGCGTCGCGACCCCGTTCATGAAATACCGGCGCCCCCCGCCGTGAGCGCCCTCGCCCTCGCCGCCTGCCTCGCCCTCATCCTGCTGGGCGGCTGCGCGACGCCGCAAGGGGACGCGCCGGCGACGCTGACCGGCGTGCGCTTCGCGCCGGTCTCGCCCCCGCGGGGCACGCGGCAGTCGAACCGCGAACTGGCCGAGGATTTCCTCGACCTCACCTTCGCGCTCGAGAACGGCGAGACGCTGCCCGCGCTGCTCCGCTACGAGCGGCCGGTGCGGATCTACATGGGAAGCCCCGAACTCGCCGAATACGCGCCCGATCTCGCGCAACTCCTGCTCCGGATCCGGCGCGAGGCGGGGATCGACATCGCGCGGACCGACGACCCGGCGAAGGCGCTCATCTTCATCGAGGCGGTGCCCGCGCACGAGATCGCCGCCGTCTTCCCGACCGCGGCCTGTTTCATCGCGCCGGGCGAGCGCGACTGGAAGGGTTTCCGCGCCCGCGCCGCCGAGACGCATCCGCGCTGGTCGGCGCAGAAGGCGCTCGGCGAGGCGGCGATCTTCCTGCCGACGGATTCGACGCCGCAGGACACGCGCGACTGCCTCGCCGAGGAGATCACCCAGGCGCTCGGCCCCGCCAACGACCTCTACCGCCTGCCCGATTCGATCTGGAACGACGACAATTTCCACGGCATGCCGACCTCGTTCGACATGACGATCCTGCGCGCGCTCTACCAGCCCGAACTCCACAGCGGCATGACGCGGGAAGCGGTCGCCGCCGTCCTGCCGCGCGTGCTCGCCCGGACCAATCCGATGGGCCGGAACCTCGCCCCCCGGAAGCGCGCGCCGGAATCGCGCGTCTGGGGCGACGCGATCGAGGCGGCGCAGGCGCCCGACGCCCCCCGCGAGGAACGGATCCGGGCGGGGCTGCTCGCGACCGGGCTCGCCGCGGAGATGCGCCCGCCCGACCACCGGCTCGGCGTGGCCGAACTCGCGCTCGGCCGCGCGACGCTCGGCCGCGACCCGGCCTTCGCCGCGCATCAGTTCGCCGAAGCCTACGCGGGCTTCCGCGACCGGCTCGGCCCCCACGACATCCGCACGGCGCAGGCGGGCGTGCATCTCGCCGCGCTCGCGCTCGGCGCGGGCGACACCGACTCGGCGATCCGGCTGGCCGAGCGCCACATGCCCGACGCGGTCGCCTATCAGAACGCGATCCTCGCGGCGAGCTTCATGAGCATCAAGGCCGAGGCGCTCGCCGCCCAGGGCGCGGAGGCCGCCGCCGCGGAGGCGCGGCTCGACAGCCTGCGCTGGGCGCGCTATGGCTTCGGCGACCCCGACGGCGCGCTCGCGCGCGAGCAGATCGCGCTCGCGGCCGATCTCGCGGAACCCCGGAAATGAGCGCGCAATGCTGCTGACCCTTGTCTTCATCGCCGGATTCGCCTTCGGCTGGTACCGTGCCCGGACCCGGGGCGGCGACCGGCTCGACCGGCTGCAATATGGCACGGTGCACGGAATCCTCTTCACCCTCGTGGCCTTCGTCGGCTGGATCGTGGCGATCAAGGCGGGAATTCTCTGATGCCCGGCCGCCCGCCCCTCCGCCGCCGCTGAGGGCGCGGCGATGTTCACCCGGTTCTTCGCCGATCTGCGCGCCGCCGGCGTGCCGGTCTCGCTGCGCGAATACCTGGGCTTTCTCGGCGCGCTCGAGGCCGAGGTGGTGCTCTACGACGCGGAGGGGTTCTATTTCCTCGCCCGCGCCTGCCTCGTGAAGGACGAGCGGCACACCGACCGGTTCGACCGCGTCTTCGCCGCGGTCTTCGGCGGGCTGCTCTCCGAGGGGCCGGAGGCGGCGCTCGAGGCGATCGGCCTGCCCGAGGAGTGGCTGCGCAAGCTCGCGGAAAAGCATCTGAGCCCGGAGGAGCGCGCCGAGATCGAGGCGCTCGGCGGGTTCGAGGCGCTGATGAAGGCGCTGCGCGACCGGCTCGCGGAGCAGAAGGGGCGGCACCAGGGCGGAAACAGGTGGATCGGCACCGCCGGCACCTCGCCCTTCGGCGCCCATGGCTACAATCCCGAGGGCGTGCGGATCGGCCAGGACGAGAGCCGGCACCAGCGCGCGGTGAAGGTCTGGGACCGCCGCGACTTCCGCGACTTCGACGACGCGGTGGAGCTCAATACGCGCGCGATGAAGATCGCGCTCCGCCGGCTGCGCCGCTGGGCGCGCGAGGGCGCGGCGGAGGAACTCGACCTGCCCGGCACGATCCGCGCCACGGCCGAGCGCGGCTGGCTCGACGTGGTGACGCGGCCCGAGCGGCACAACGCGGTCAAGGTGCTGCTCTTTCTCGACGTCGGCGGCTCGATGGACCGGCACGTGGCGGCGGTGGAGGAGCTCTTCTCCGCCGCGCGGAGCGAGTTCAAGCATCTCGAACACTACTATTTCCACAACTGCCTCTACGAACACGTCTGGCGCGAGAACCGTCGCCGCTGGGACGCCGCGATCCCGACGGAGGAGGTGCTGCGCACCTACGGGCCCGACTATCGCTGCGTCTTCGTCGGCGACGCGACGATGTCGCCCTACGAGATCACCCATCCGGGCGGCGCGAACGAGCACTGGAACGAGGAGCCGGGCGCCGTCTGGCTCGGCCGCGCGCTCGGCCTCTGGCGCCACGCGCTCTGGATCAATCCGGTGCGCGAGGACCGCTGGGGCCACGATCCCTCCATCGGCATGATCCGCGACATCATGGAGGGGCGTATGGTGCCGCTGACGCTGGCGGGCCTGGAGAGCGGCATCCGCGAGCTGGCACGCTGAGGCTGGGCGCGGCCGGCGCGGCGCGCTAGAACCGGCCCATGACCCTCTCGCTCTTCGACGCCGGCCCGCCCCCGCCCTGCCCCGCGCGCTTCAACATGGCCGCCCATACGCTCGGCCATGACCGCGCCGCGCCGGAGAAGATCGCGCTCGAGGTGCTGAGTGCCCCCGGCGCGGTCGCGGAAAGCTGGAGCTACGCGCAACTTCGCGCCGCGGTGCTCGCGGCCGCGGGCGGGCTCGCGGCCCGGGGGATCGGCCGGGGCGACCGGATCCTGCTCCGGATCGGCAACTCCTCCGATTTCCCGATCCTCTTCTTCGCCGCCAACGCGCTCGGCGCCGTGCCGGTCCCGACCTCGACCCAGCTGACCGAGGCCGAGGTCGCGGGCATCGTCGCCGATCTCGACCCGGCGCTGATCCTCGCCGCCGAGGGCGTCGCCTGCCCGCCCGCGGGAAACCGGCTCGACACCGCCGCGATCGCCGCGATCCGCGCCCATGCGCCGGCCGCGGGCTTCGCCGAGACCGCGGCCGACGATCCCGCCTACATGGTCTATACCTCGGGCACCGGCGGCCGGCCCAAGGGCGTCGTCCACGCGCAGCGCGCCGCCTGGGCGCGGCGGATGATGTGGCAGGGCTGGTACGGGCTCGCCCCCTCCGACCGGATGCTGCACGCGGGCGCCTTCAACTGGACCTACACGCTCGGCGCCGGGCTGACCGACCCCTGGGCGATCGGCGCCACCGCGCTCATCCACGCCGGCCCGCCCGACCGCGGCGTCTGGCCCGCGCTCGCGCGCGCGCACCGCGCGACGATCTTCGCGGCGACGCCGGGGGTCTACCGCCAGATACTCGGCTCGGAGGCGGATCTCGCCGCGGGCTTCGCGCATCTGCGCCACGGCCTCTCGGCGGGCGAGGCGATGCCCGAGGCGGTCCGGGCCGGGTTTCGCGCGCGCGCGGGCCGCGAGGTCTACGAGGCGCTCGGCATGTCGGAGGTCTCGACCTACATCTCCTTCGCCCCCGCCGCGCCGCCCGTGCCGGGACGCGCCGGGCGGCCGCAGCCGGGCCGCCGCGTCGCGATCCTGCCCGATTCCGAACGCGACGGCGAAACCCCGGTCCCGCGCGGCGAACACGGCCTTCTGGCCGTCTCGCGCCGCGATCCGGGCCTGATGCTCGGCTACTGGCGCCGGCCGGAAGAGACGGCGGCGAACTTCCGGGGCGAATGGTTCCTGACCGGCGACCGGGCGGAGATGGCGGCGGACGACACGATCACCTATCACGGCCGCGCCGACGACCTGCTGAACGCCGGCGGCTTCCGGGTTTCCCCGGCCGAGGTCGAGACCGCGCTGCTCGCCCATCCGGCCGTGGGCGAGGTCGCGGTGGTGGAGCGCGAGGTCCGCCCGGGCGTCACGGTCATCGCCGCCTTCTACGTGGCCGAGGGACCGGCGCCCGCGGAGGAGGAGCTTGCCAGCCATTGCGCCGCGCGGCTCGCGCGCTACAAATGCCCGAGGGCCTTCATCGCCCTCGAAACCCTGCCGCGCAGCGCGAATGGCAAGATCATCCGCCGCGCCCTGAAGGAGGGCTGGCCATGACCCGCCTCGACATCATCTCCGATTTCGTCTGCCCCTGGTGCTACCTCGGCAAGGTCAATCTCGAGGCCGCGATCGCGGCGCGCGGCGCGCATCCCTTCGCGATCACCTGGCACGCCTTCCAGCTCGACCCGACGATCCCGCCCGAAGGCCATGCGCGCGGCCCCTATATCGAGGCGAAGCTCGGCGGGCCGGAGCAGGCCGCGGCCGCCCATGCCCGGCTGACGGAGATGGGCGCGGCGGCGGGAATCGCCTTCCGCTTCGACCGGATCACCCGCGCGCCGAACACGCTCGACGCGCACCGGCTGACCCGCTGGGCCGCGGCCGAGGATCGCCAGACCCTGGTCGCGACCGAACTCTTCCGGCGCTATTTCGAGGAGGGCGAGGACATTTCAGATCCGGGCGTGCTGACCGCGGCCGCGGAGGCCGCCGGCCTCGACCCCGCCCCGGTGGCGCGCCTGCTCGCGGGCGAGGCCGACCGCGCCGAGGTCGCGGCGGAGGTCGCCGAGGCGGCGCGGATCGGCGTGACCGGGGTTCCGACCTTCATCCTCGGCGGCCGCTACGCGGTCAACGGCGCGCAGCCGCCCGAGGTCTGGGCGAGGGTCATGGACGAGCTCGACGCCGCCACCGCCTGAGCGCGGGCGCCGGGCGCGCGCGTCACTCCTCCAGGATCTGCGCCTTCGCCATGCCGAGCAGCTCGTCCATCTTGGACCGGATCGTCGTCTCGTCGGCCTTGCCGGCGAGATCGGCCGCGATCTTGCGGTAGACCTCCTCGTGCCCGACCTCCTGGAAATCGGCGTAGACGACCTCCATCGCATAGGCCTCGGCCTCGGCGCCCGTCTTGCCGAGCTCCGCGGCCGCCCAGAGCCCGATCAGCCTGTTGCGCCGGGCAAAGGCCTTGAACTGCATCTCCTCGTCATGGGCGAACTTGTTCTCGAAGGCCTTTTCACGGTCCTTGAAGCTGTCCATCGGCATCCTCCTTCGGGGGTCTCTCGTTCGCGCGCACATAATCATTCCGCCCGTCCCCGGACAAGCGCCCTGCAATCGCCCTTGCTCCTTTTCGGGCCCGGGTATAGAGAGCGGGGGACGGGAAAGGCGGGCGTCCGGCCCCCCTTTCCCATTGGTATTTTCGGAGACTTTCATGGCCCGCCGCAGGATGATTTACGAGGGCAAGGCGAAGATTCTCTACGAAGGCCCCGAGCCCGACACGCTCATCCAGTACTTCAAGGACGACGCCACCGCCTTCGACGCCACCAAGAAGGCGACGATCGAGGGCAAGGGCGTGCTGAACAACCGCCTTTCCGAGCATTTCATGAGCGGGCTGAACGCGATCGGCGTGCCGACCCACTTCATCCGCCGCATCAACATGCGCGAGCAGCTGATCCGCATGGTGGAGATGATCCCGCTCGAGGTCGTGGTGCGCAACTATGCCGCGGGCTCGCTCTCCAAGCGCCTCGGCATTCCCGAGGGGCAGCAGCTGCCGCGCCCGGTGATCGAGTTCTACTACAAGGACGACGCGCTGCACGATCCGCTGGTGACCGAGGAGCATGTCGTGGCCTTCAACTGGGCGAGCCAGCAGGACATCGACGACATGATCGCGCTCGCGCTCCGCGTGAACGACTTCCTCTCGGGCATGTTCCTCGGCGTCGGCATCCGGCTCGTCGACTTCAAGATCGAGATCGGCCGGATCTACGACGGCGACTTCCAGCGCCTGATCGTCGCGGACGAGATCTCGCCCGACTCCTGCCGCCTCTGGGACATCGAGACCGGCCGCAAGCTCGACAAGGACGTGTTCCGCCACGACCTCGGCGATCTCGCGGACGCCTATACCGAAGTGGCCAAGCGCCTCGGCGTCATGCCCAAATCGCAGAGCCGGACCCATTCCGGCCCGAAGCTGGTGAACTGATGAAAGCTCGCGTGCATGTGACGCTGAAGACCGGCGTGCTCGATCCCCAGGGCGAGGCGGTGCGCCATTCGCTCGGCGCGCTCGGCTTCGAGGGCGTGGGCGAGGTCCGGATCGGCAAGGTGATCGAGCTGGAGGTCGCCGAGACCGACCGCGCGGCCGCCGAGGCGCGCGTGCGCGAGATGTGCGAGAAGCTCCTCGCCAACACGGTGATCGAGAATTACGCGGTGGAGATCGCATGAGCCTCAAGGCCGGCGTCGTCGTCTTTCCGGGATCGAACTGCGACCGTGACCTCGCCGTGGCGCTCCGCCGCGCCGGGGCCGATGTCACGATGATCTGGCACAAGGAGACCGAGCTTCCGGCCGGGCTCGATCTCGTCGGCGTGCCCGGCGGCTTCTCCTTCGGAGACTATCTGCGCTGCGGCGCGATCGCGGCGCGGGCGCCGATCATGCGCGCGGTCGTCGATTTCGTCCACGCGGGCGGCTACGGCCTCGGCGTCTGCAACGGCTTCCAGGTGCTGATCGAGACCGGCCTCCTGCCCGGCGCGCTGATGCGCAACGCCGGGCTCCGCTTCGTCTGCGCGCCGGTCGGGCTCGAGGTCGCGACGACCGACAGCGCCTTCACCCGGGCCTATGCGCGGGGCGAGCGGCTGGAGATTCCGATCGCCCATCACGACGGCAACTACTTCGCCGATCCCGAGACGCTGGCGGCGCTGGCCGACCAGGACCGGATCGCGCTGCGCTACACCGAGAATCCGAACGGCTCGGCCGCGGACATCGCCGGGATCCTGTCGGAAAACCGCCGCGTTCTCGGGCTGATGCCGCATCCGGAACGCGCGGTCGATCCCGCGCATGGCGGCGCGGACGGCGCGCGGATGTTCGCCGGTCTCGTGGCGGCGCTGAGCGGGGAAGCGGTGCGCGCTTGAGCCGGACCCCCGCCGGGGTTAGATCAGGCTCATGAACCAGGCCAGCACAGCGGCGAAGCCGACGGGGTATCCGGGTCGCATCTGGATGCGGGCCGGGCTGGTGGTTTCCGTGCTGGTCATGGGCGTCGTGATCTGGGCCAGCCAGATCTATCTCACCCGCTCCTTCTCCGAGAGCCAGGAGACCGACGCGACGCTGCGCGCGACGCTCTACGCCGGCTCGATCCAGAGCGCGATGCAGCGCCATTCGGTCGTGCCGCTCCTGCTCGCCCGCGACCCGATCCTGCAGATCGCGCTCCGCACCGGCGAATTCGCCGAGGCCGAGGCGCGGCTCCGGGACTTCCGCGAGGAGATCGGCGCGGGCTCGATCTTCCTGCTCGACGCCAAGGGCCGCATCGTCGCGGCGAGCGACAAGCAGCCGATCGAGCAGTACGACGGCGACAAGGCCTATTTCACGCTCGCCGTCGCCGATACCGGCACGATCTTCTCGATCATCGAGAACGACGACGGCGCCTACAGCTTCCATTACGCGCGCAAGGTCGAGAACGAGGGGCAGCTTCTCGGCGTGATCGTCGTGACCGTCGACCTCGGCGCGCTCGAGGAGGGCTGGCGCCGGTCCCGCGTCAAGGTGGCGGTCACGAATTCCGAGGGCAACGTGCTGCTCGCCTCCGAGCCGACCTGGCGCAAGAGCGCGCTCGACACGCTGCTCGCCTCCGCCTCGCACCCGTCCCGCGTCACCCAGGTGCTGCGCGACGCGCGCGAGGGTTTCGGCGCGCCGCCCTATGTCTACATCTCCGGCACGCCCTATATCGGCGCCGAGGTGCCGGTCGGCTTCCGCAACTGGCGCCTGACCTATTTCGCGGGGCTCGAGGACGTGCGGGCGCGGGTGAACGCGGTGCTCGCGCTCATCATCATGGTGCTCGCCCTGCTGCTCGCGCTCGCCTTCTACCTGCTCTCGCGCCGCGCCCGGGCCGAGAACCGCCGCGTGAAGCGGGAATCGGACGACCTGCGCCAGCTGAACCGCCGGCTCTCGGCCGAGATCGCCGCGCGCCAGAGGGTCGAGCGCAACCTGAAGGACGCGGAACTGAGCCTCGAACAGGCGTCGAAACTCGCCGCGCTCGGCCAGATGTCGGCCGCCGTCAGCCACGAGCTGAACCAGCCCCTCGCCGCGATGAAGACCTATCTCGCCGGCGCGCGGCTCCTGCTCACGCGCAAGCGCGCGGAGGAGGCGCTGACCTCGTTCCAGCGCATCGACGACCTGATCGAGCGCATGGGCGGGATCACCCGCCAGCTCAAGTCCTACGCGCGCAAGAGCGACGCCGACGACCTCGAGCCGGTGGACCTGCGCGACAGCGTGCGCGCGGCGCTCGCGATGATGGCGCCGCAGCTCGGCAAGATGTCGGTCAACATCACCACCACCCTGCCCTCCGAGCCGGTCATGGTCCGGGCCGATCCGCTCCGGATCGAACAGATCATCGTGAACCTGCTCCGCAACGCGCTGGACGCGGTGAAGGGACGCGACGACAAGAGGGTGAAGATATTCCTCGTCCAGGGCGAGATGATCCTGCTCTCGGTCGAGGACAACGGAGAAGGACTGAAGGATCCGGGCAAGCTGTTCGAACCCTTCTACACCACGAAGAAGCCCGGAGAGGGGCTGGGCCTCGGCCTCGCCATCTCGGCCGGGTTCGCCAACGAGCTCGGCGGCCGGCTCGTCGCCCGCAACGCCCCCGACGGCGGCGCGGTCTTCGAACTGCTGCTGCCGAGGGAACGGGCGCAAAATCACGCCGCGGAGTGACAGATGACGGACAAGACGACGACGGTCGCGATCGTGGACGACGAGGCGGATCTCCGCGAGTCGGTCGCGCAGTGGATGCAGCTCTCGGAATTCGAGCCCCGCACCTTCGAGACCGCCGAGCTGGCGCTGAAGGCGCTCGGCCCCGATTTCCCCGGCGTCGTGCTGAGCGACATCAAGATGCCGGGCATGGACGGCATGGCGCTGCTGCGCCGGCTCCAGTCGGTCGATCCCGGCCTGCCGGTGATCCTGATGACCGGCCATGGCGACGTGCCGATGGCGGTCGAGGCGATGCGCATCGGCGCCTTCGACTTCGTCGAGAAGCCCTTCGATCCGGAGCGGCTCGCCGATCTCGTGCGCAAGGCCTCGCAGGCGCGCGCGAGGACGCTGGCGACCCGCGCGCTGCGCCGCGAGCTTTCCGACGGCAACGTGCTGACGCGCCGGCTCATGGGCGCGAGCCCGGCGATGGAGAAGCTGCGCGAGCAGATCCTCGACATGGGCCAGGCCGACGGCCACGTGCTGATCCTCGGCGAGACCGGGACCGGCAAGAGCCTGATCGCCATGGCGCTCCACGCCTGCGGCGCGCGGGCGAGCAAGCCGCTCATCACGCTGAACTGCGCCAGCGTGCCCCCCGAGACGATCGAGCCGATGCTCTTCGGCGCGCCGGACCGGCCGGAGAAGTCGCTGATCGACCAGGCCGAGGGCGGCACGCTCGCCCTCGAGGACATCGAGGCGCTGCCCGCGCATGCCCAGGCCCGGCTGGTCGAGACGCTGAGCGCCACCGACCCGAGCAGCGCGGCGAACCGCCCGCACAACATCCGCGTCGTCGCGATCTCGAGCCGGCTCGGCGCCGGCGCCCCGCCCGCCGAGGTGCTGCGCGACGACCTCTACTTCCGCCTCGCCGGGCTCATCCTCGAGGCGCCGCCGCTGCGCGCGCGCGGCGAGGACATCCTGACGCTCTTCTCGCATTTCACGGTGCAGTTCGCCGAGGAATACGGCTGCGAGCCCCCGACGCTCAACGCCGCCGACGCGGCGAACCTCGTCCAGGCGCCCTGGCCGGGGAACGTGCGCCAGCTCATCAACCTCGCCGAGCGCGCGGTGCTGCAGGCGCGGCGCGGCGATCACAACATCTCGGCGCTGCTGATCGACGACGGCTTCCAGGCGCCGATCATGGCGCTCGACGCCGAGAAGCCGCTCAAGGAGCATGTCGACGCCTTCGAGAAGATGCTGATCGACCACGCGCTCCGGCGCAACACCGGCTCGGTCAGCGCGGTCATGGCCGAACTCGCCCTGCCCCGCCGCACGCTGAACGAGAAGATGACGAAATACGGCCTCAGCCGGGGCGACTACCTCTGACGCGCGGGGAGGCGTGCCGGCGATCCCCGGCGCGCCTCCGGCCTTCCGGCTCAGACCAGGTCGAACGTATCCGCGGAAGCGGTGGTTCGCAGCACGGTCAGGTGATCCCAGCGCGCCCATTCCCCGGCGTCGTGCGTGCCCTCGACCATGATCGTGTCGCCGCGGTCGATATGGACGACATGGCTTTCGGTCTGGAACTGGTTCTCGTTGCCGAGCGCGCGCCAGGAGAAGGCGAGATCCCCGTCCACATAGACCTTGAAGGTCGATTTCCCGTCGGATTCGTTGAAATAGCGCACCGTCAGCGCGTAGTCCCCCGACGCGCCCTTGAAGGTGCCTTCCGCGGTGCCGTGCCCGCCCGTGCCCTTGTAGGTTTCGACCAGGGGGCTCGATCCCTGCCGCCCGCTGATCACGCGATAGCCGTCGAGATCGAGCGACTCGGCCTGGGCGAGCCCGACCGGGATCAACGGCCCGCCGTCCCCGGTCCCGCCGTCGCCCCCGCCGGTACCTCCCCCTGTGCCGCCGGTGCCGCCATCGCTTCCGCCGCCGCCGCCGGTCCCCGCCGCCCAGTCCATCCGCTCGGCGAAATCGGCGTAGATCTCGGCCCGGTGGTCGTAGACGGTCCGCGCGCCGAACCACTGGCCGAGCTTCAGCGAGGCCTCGGTCCGGTCGGTCCAGGCGTTCTCGCCGATGTTCCACTCCCGGAACCGGCCGCCCCAGCTGTCGCCGCCGGTCGGATTGTCGTTGCTCACATTGTCGAGCAGATAGAGCAGCGACGGGGTGTCGCCCATCTTGAGCCCGTCGGGCGATGAGGCGCCGGTCCGCGTCGTCGACAGGTCGTAGGTGTATTTCTCCTTGAAGAGCGTGCCGAGCGCGCCGTGGTCGGCCACGTTCTCGAGCACCCAGGGCAGGTTCGCCGCGATGCCCTTGTGCCGGTCCCCGTTCTCGTCGACGTAGATCCCGCGCATGGTCGATTCCGAGTCGATCCACCACAGGTCGTGATAGGCGGCGTTGTTGCTGACCGCGTTCACCAGCGCGTTGAAGGCCGCCGGATTCTCCTCGTCCTGACCGAAGCCCGACAGCGAGAAGAGCCGGACATTCGGCACGATGTCCGGGGCGGAGAGCAGCGCCGCCGCCGCGTCGTGGATCGGCCCCCAGACCAGCACGTAGAGCGGATCCCCGGGCGAGGCCGCGCGGGCCTCCGAGACGATGAGCTTCGCCCCGTTCGAGAGCGTCCCGGGCCAGGCGCCGTTGTAGCTCCCCTCGGCGATCTTGTTCCTGAGCGAATCGGCGGAAGGGAAAGCCGCGTCATGCGCCCTCAGATCCGGCAGGTCCTTGGCATAGGCGTCGAGCATCTCCCGCATCATCGCCGCGCCGCTGGTCTTCACGCCGTTGATCGTCCCGCCGTCGAGCGTGCGGGTCATCACGAAGCCGCGGTAGTTCACGTCGTTCGCATAGACGAGCGCGTGGATCATCGACTGCGCGTCGTCGTTGTCGTAGCCGCCGAGATCGGTCGAGATCAGTACTCTGGGGTCTGCCATGGTTCCTCGCCGCGGTCCGGGATCCCGGGGGGTCCGGACCTTTCAATAATTCAAATCCATGGCATGCGCTTCATCGCGAAGCGCATGCCGATACAGCTGCCCAACCTCAAGTCCCGTGGTAAAGGAACAGTGGAAGCCCTTGGCTTTCAGATTTTTTCCGACGCAAGTTTTCCGCGCTTCCTGTGCGTAATCCGATTAGGGCCGAAGCCGGCGGCGCCTGTCAACCTTTCGTGGCCATCTCATCGCCCGGCGGCGGAGAACCGCGCACGAAGAATTGAGAACACAGTGACTTCGCCGGCGGAAGCGCACGCTATCCGCGGCCGGAGAGGCGGAGGGGACGCAAATCCCGCGTGGCATATGTTCTCTTTTTGTTCCAGAATGCCGGGCATGGATGACACCGAATCGGACCGGATCGACAAGTCCCTCCGGCGCGCGCGCGGCGCCGCCAGCAACCGCGACGGCCGGTTCGAGCGGCATGCGCGCCTCGCCTTCCACGACGGCTGGGGTCTCGCGGAGGAGACGCGGCCGCCGCTCCGGACCGAGGTGGCGATGGAGCGGGCGCGCACGATCCTGGCGCGCAACGAATCGCCCGACCTCTCCTTCGACCGCTCGGTCAATCCCTACCGGGGGTGCGAGCATGGCTGCGTCTACTGCTTCGCCCGGCCGAGCCACGCCTTTCTCGGGCTGTCGCCCGGGCTCGACTTCGAGACCCGGCTGACCGCGAAGCCGAACGCCGCCGAGCGGCTGGCGGCGGAACTCTCGCGCAAAGCCTATGTCTGCGCGCCGATCGCGATCGGCACCAATACCGATCCCTATCAGCCGGTCGAGAAGCGGCTCGGCATCACCCGCGCCATCCTCGGCGTGCTGCGCGAGTTCAACCATCCGGTCTCGGTCCTGACCAAGGGCGCGCTCGTCACCCGCGACGCGGACATTCTCGGCGAGATGGGCAGGGCCGGGCTCGCGCGCGCCGGGCTGTCGCTGACCACGCTCGACCCCGCCCTCGCCCGCGCGATGGAGCCGCGCGCGGCGGCGCCCGCGACCCGCCTCGCCGCGATCGAGGCGCTGGCCGCCGCCGGCTGCCCGGTCTGGGTCTCGCTCGGACCGGTGATCCCGGGGCTGAACGACATGGAGATGGAGCGCCTGCTCGCCGCGGCGAAGGCGGCCGGCGCGCGGGGCGCCGGCTACATCGTGCTGCGCCTGCCGCGCGAGGTCGGGCCGATCTTCCGCGACTGGCTCGAGGAGAGCTTTCCCGACCGGGCCGCGCGGGTGATGAACCTCGTCCGCCAGATCCACGGCGGCCGGGACTACGATCCGGAATGGGGCAAGCGGATGACCGGCGAGGGGCCGATCGCCGCGCTGATCGCCCGGCGCTTCGCCGTCGCGAGCCGGCGGCTCGGCCTCGACCGCCCCTGGCCCCCGCTCCGCCGCGACCTCTTCCGCCCGCCCCGCCGCGGGCCCGAACAGCTCAGCCTGTTCTGACGGGGCGGAATATGCATATGCATATCGAACGGCCACGCGCCGGACCGCGAGCCGGACGGGAAGATATGCATATGCATATTCCGCCCGCCGGCTCCGCGTTGACCGGGCCGGGCCGCCGGCCTAGATGGACCGGCGCGCGGCTTCCCCGCCTTCTCCGAAAGATCCCGAATGTCCACCGCCGACCGAGCCGCCCCGCCGGCGCCGCTGCTCTCGCATCGCCCGTTCCTGCTCTTCATCCTCGGCCGCGGCTTCTCGCGCTTCGCGGCGCAGATGGCGGTGGTGGCGATGGGCTGGCAGGTCTACGCGCTGACCGACAGCGCCTTCATGCTCGGCATGGTCGGCCTCGCGCAGTTCACGCCGATGGCGCTGCTGACCTTCCTCGCCGGCCACGCCGCCGACCGCTACGACCGGCAACGCGTGGTGCAGATCTGTCAGGTCGCGCAGGGGCTGGCCGCCGCGCTGCTCGCCTGGGGAAGCTGGGAGGGCTGGCTGACGGCGGGGACGATCTTCGCGGCCGTCATGCTCTTCGGCGCGGCCGCCGCCTTCGAATCCCCCGCCTCGGCCGCGCTCCTGCCCGGCGTGGCGCCGAGGGGGGCGCTGCAGCGCGCGACGGCGATCTCGACCGCGAGCTTCCAGATGGCGGTGATCGGCGGCCCCGCGCTCTCGGGTCTGCTCTACGCGGCCGGGCCGGCGGTGCCCTATACGGTGATGGCGGTCTTCTGGGTGCTCGGCGGCATGCTGAACGGCGCGATCGTGCCGGCGCGCGAGCCGGGCGGGCGGGAGCCGCCCCGGCTCGCCGATCTCTTCGCCGGCATCGGCTTCGTGCGCGGCGACCCCGCGATCCTCGGCACGATCTCGCTCGACCTCTTCGCGGTGCTGCTCGGCGGCGCCACCGCGCTGATGCCGATCTTCGCCCGCGACATCCTGCACGTCGGGCCGCTCGGCCTCGGCGTGCTGCGCGCCTGCCCGGCCGTCGGCGCGCTCGCCATGACCTTCGTCCTCGCCCGCCGCAGCCTGCGCGACAAGGTCGGGCTCCGGATGTTCCAGGCGGTGATCGTCTTCGGCCTCGCCACGATCGTCTTCGGCCTCTCGCGCCACGTCTGGCTCTCGGGTCTCGCGCTGCTCGTGATGGGCGCGGCGGATACGATCAGCGTGGTGATCCGCACCTCGCTCGTGCAGCTCCGGACGCCGGATGCGATGCGCGGGCGCGTCGGCGCGGTGAACTTCCTCTTCATCAACGCCTCGAACCAGCTCGGCGAATTCGAGAGCGGCGTCACCGCGGCGCTCTTCGGCGCGGTGCCGGCGGTGCTGATCGGGGGCGCGGGCACGGTGCTGGTCGCGGCGCTCTGGATGCGGCTCTTCCCGACGCTGCGCGACCTGCGCCGGCTCGAATAGTCAGGAGCCGGTGCCGGGACCGGTCTCGGCCGGCGAGAGCGGCCCGAGCGCGCCGGTGATCGCCGCGAGATCCGGCGCCGCGCCCCTGGGCCGCGATTCGAGCGCCACCCGCATCGCGCCGAGATGCGCGGGGGTCGAGCCGCAGCAGCCGCCGATGATCCGCGCGCCCGCGTCGCGCGCGAGCAGCGCGTAGCGCGCCATCAGTTCCGGCGTGCCGTCGTAGAGGATCCGGCCCGAGACGAATTTCGGCACGCCCGCGTTGGCCTTGGCAATGAGCGCCGCGCCCGGCGCCGCGCCCGCGAGGCCGATCAGGCTTCGCACCAGATCCGACGCGCCGACGCCGCAATTGGCGCCGAAGGCGAGCGGCGGCGCGGGAAGCCCCGCGACCAGCGCCGCGAAACCCGCGACGTCGAGCCCGGCCATGGTGCGGCCGTTGGTGTCGAAACTCATCGTGCCGCACCAGGGCAGGCCGGCCGCCGCCGCGGCGCGGACCGCCGCCTCGAATTCCGCCGGGGCCGAGAAGGTCTCGATCCAGACGAGATCCGCGCCCCCGTCCCGGAGCCCGCGTGCCTGTTCCCCGAACATCGCCTCGGCCGCCGAGGCGTCGAGCGATCCGCCTGGCCCCACGCCCTCGCCGGTCGGGCCGATCGAGCCGCCGACCGCGACCGGCCGCCCGGCCGCGTCCGCGACCTCGCGCGCGATCTCGGCCGCCCTCCGGTTCAGGTCGTAGACCCGGTCCTCGGCGTCGTGCCGGGCGAGCCGGCTCGCATTGGCGCCGAAGCTGTTGGTGAGGAAGATGTCGCAGCCCGCCCCGACCCAGCCCTCGTGCAGCGCGCGCACCCGGCCCGGGTCGGTCGCGTTCCAGAGTTCCGGCGCCTCGCCGGGTTCGAGCCCCATCCGGAAGAGATTGGTGCCGACCGCGCCATCGGCGAGCAGCCAGTCGCGGCTTTCGAGGAGCGCGCCGAACACCCCCGACATGGCTCAGGCCGACCGCGCCGCGGTCGCGGCGATCGCCTGGATCCGCGCGACCATCGCCCGGAGCCCGTTCGAGCGCTGCGAGGAGAGATGCGAGTCGAGCCCGAGCCGGGCGAGTTCCCCCGGCGCGTCGACCGCGAGCATCCCCGACGGCGTCAGCCCGGCATAGAGCGCGTGCAGCACCGCGATCAGCCCGCGCACGATCATCGCGTCGGAATCGCCGGCGAAATCGAACCGGGCCTCGGCGCCCGCCCCCTCGAAGCGCGGCGCGATCCAGACCTGGCTCGCGCAGCCCTCCACCCTGGTCGCGGGCACCCGCAGCGCGTCGTCGAGCGGCGGCATCGCCTTGCCGAGGTCGATCACATAGCGATAGCGGTCCTCCCACTCGTCGAGGAAGGCGAAATCGGCGGCGATCTCTTCGAAACGGTCGGTGGCCACGGTTGCGAACGCCCCTTGTCCCTGATGTCCCCGATTTATGCCGGCCCTGCCCGGAGTTCCAGTGCCGAGCGACGCCCCGCCCCGCATTTGCCCTTCCAAAGCCGGGCGGCGGCGACTATCCCTTGGCCAGTTTTCTACCGGCGGAGCACCCATGCGGCGCGGTCCAGTCTGTCTTCTCGCGCTCGCGGCGCTTTCGGGTTGTTCCTACGAGATGCCCTCCTTCCTCGGACGCGAGGGCGACCAGTCGGGCACCTATACGCTCGGCGGCGACGCCGCCGAGGCACCCGACCCGGTCGAGATGCCGGTCACCTCCGCGGTCGCGGAACGCGGGCTCCATGGCGTGATCCTGCGCGCGGAATCGGTGGCGCCGACGCAAGGGTACTACGGCGCGCTGCTCGCGCCGGTCGATCCGGAGAGCCGGGCCGATGCGAACGGCATCGTGACCGTGAAGTTCACCGCGCTGCCGCCGGCGACGCCGGGGGCGACGGGGCCGGCGCGCACCCGGATGCTCGACGCCGCGCTCTTCGTCCAGAACGTGACCCTGCGCGGCGTGAAGGCCTTCCGGGTGGTGGGCAGCCCGAATTCCATCACCGTGCCCGTGCCGAAATGAGCGCGGCGGCCGAGGCGCTGCGCGCCGAATTCGGCGCGCGGGCGGTGCTGACGGACCCCGCGGAGATGGCGCCGAGCCTCACCGATCTCTACCGCGAGGTCACGGGCACGGCGGCCGCGCTGCTGCTGCCCGGCTCGACGGCGGAGGTCGGGGCGATGCTGCGCGCCGCCGCCCGGCTCGGCCTCGCGGTCGTGCCCCAGGGCGGCGGCACCGGCCTCGTCCACGGCGCGATCCCGGCCGGGACGGATCAGGTCGCGTTGTCGCTGCGCCGGATGAACCGGATCCGTTCGATCGAGCCGGACGACTACGCGGTGACGGCCGAGGCGGGCTGCGTGCTCCAGGCGGTGAAGGAGGCGGTCGCCGCGCATGATCTCTTCCTGCCGGTCTCGATCGGCTCGCAGGGCACGTGCCAGATCGGCGGCATCGTCTCGACCAACGCGGGCGGGATCAACGTGCTGCGCTACGGGATGACGCGGGAGCAGGTGCTGGGGCTCGAGGTCGTGCTCGCGGACGGCACGCTCTGGGACGGGCTGTCGAGCCTGCGCAAGAACAACACCGGCCCCGATCCGAGGCAGCTCTTCATCGGGGCCGAGGGCACATTCGGCGTGATCACGGCGGCGACGCTGCGCCTCGCGCCGCTGCCCCGCGCGCGGGCGACCGCGCTCGTCGCGCTGCCCGATGTCGCGGCGCTGACCGGCGTCTTCCACCTCGCCCGCCGCGCCTGCGCCGACCTGCTCTCGGCCTTCGAATTCATGATGCCCGAGGCGATGGCCGTGGCGCGGGAGGCGATGGAGGGGCCGCCGGACCTGCCCGGCCCCGGCGGCGCCTACGCGCTGATCGACCTCGCCGCGCCCGGGCCGGTCGATCTCGACGCGCTGCTCGAGGGCTTCCTCGCCACCGCGCTCGAACGCGGCCTCGTCCGCGACGGCGTGATCGCGACGAGCGGAGCGCAGGCGGAGCGGCTCTGGATGCTGCGCGAGGCGGTGAACGACGGCGCGGCGCGGCACGGGCCGCATCTGCGCAGCGACGTCTCGACGCGGCTCTCCGAGGTGCCCGCCTTCGTGGCCGAGGTCACGAAGGCGATCGCGGAGGGGGTGCCGGGGGCCCTGCCGCTCGCCTTCGGGCATTTCGGCGACGGCAACGTGCATGTGACCGTGCTGCCCGCGAAGGGGCCGGCGGCGGAGATGGAGGCGGCGATCCATCGCGCGAAGGAGATCCTCAACGCGCGCGTCGACGCGCGCGGCGGCTCGATCAGCGCCGAGCACGGGATCGGCCGGCTGAAGCGCGCCGATTTCGACGCGCGGCTCGCGCCCGCGCCCCGGCGGATGCTGGCGGGGCTGCGCGCGGCGCTCGATCCGGAGGGGCGGATGAACCCCGGCGCGCTGCATCCGCCGGGGCGCGACGGCTGAGGGCTGCGACGCGCTTGTTGCCGCGGCCGCGGCCGGCGTGGTAGGGCTTTCGCGCATTTCACACGAGAGATCGGGATCGCGTCTCCCTCATGGTTGCTTCCGGCGAATGGATCGCGGCGGACTGGATCGCCGTCTACTGGGGACCCACGCATATGCGCGCCTGGGCCGTCGGCCCGGAGGGGCGGGTGCTCGCCGAGGTGGAATCGGAGGCCGGCACGCTGAGCCTGACGCCCGACCGGTTCGAGCCGGCGCTGCTCGATTGCGTGCTCGACTGGCTCGATCTGACGCGCGTGACCGACGTCTTCGTCTGCGGCATGGCCGGCGCGCGGCAGGGCTGGGCGGAAACGCCCTATGTGACGGTGCCCGCGCCCCCCCGGGGCGGGCTGCCGCTGGTCGAGCCCGCGGTCGCGGACGACGGCATCTCGGTCCACATCCTGCCCGGGATGCGCCAGGACGATCCCCCCGACGTGATGCGCGGCGAGGAGACGCTGATGGCGGGCCTGATCGCGCGCGAGCCGGATTTCGACGGCGTGGTCTGCCTGCCGGGCACCCATACCAAATGGGTGCATATCAGCGCGGGCGAGGTGGTGAGCTTCGCCACCTTCATGACCGGCGAGGTCTTCGGCCTGCTCTCCACATCCTCGGTCCTGCACTACACGATGGACGAGGGCGGCTGGTCGGAACCGGATTTCGACGCGGCGGTCGAGGAATCCCTGTCCTTTCCCGAGCAGGTGGCGCGCAAGCTCTTCGGCATCCGGGCGGAGGCGCTGCTGCGCGGCCTCTCGGCGGCGGCGTCGCGGGCGCGGCTCTCGGGCCTGCTCGTCGGGCTCGAGATCGCGGCGTCGAAACCCTACTGGCTCGGCCGCGACATCGTGCTCGTGGGCGAGAGCCCGCTCGCCGGGGCCTATGCCCGCGCGCTCGGCCTCTCCGGACTGACGCCGCGGCGCGACGATCCGACCGATCTGGTGATCGCGGGGCTCGACGCGGCGCGGAAGGACCTGATCGCCGCGCGCGGGCGCGGCGAGGCCGGCTGAGGCGGGCTGGGCCTCAGCCGAGTTCCAGCGTCGCGCGCCCGAAGACGCGCGCCGTCTCCTCCCGCGGCGCGGGGCCGAGATACATCCGCGCGGTGTCGAAATCGGGGCGGAGGCCGAGCCGCCGGGCGAGCCGCTCGGCCTCGGGATTGCTCGCGGGCATGTCGACGACGAGTTCCGGCCCCGGCGGCGTCGCGGCGAGCGCGCGGAGCAGCCTCTCGGCCGCGTCCGCGTCCTCGGCCATCAGCGGGCCGACCTTCGCCCCCGCCCGGCAGGCGCGGATCGTGCCGAAGCCGCGCAGCCGGCCATCGGGGGCGCGCAGGACCAGCGTGATGCGCGTCGGCGCGGGGGCGAGCCAGGCGCCGAGATAGGCGGCGCGGTCGATCCCGGAGGCGGCGCGGTCCCAGGCGAGCAGTTCGGCGAGATCCTCCGGGCGCGCGGGCGCCGCCCCGCCCCCGGCCGCCTCCCCGGCCACGACGCCGCCCCAGCGCCGCGCGCGGTCGGCGACGGCGAAGCCCGAGCGGGCGTAATTCGCCTCCTGCGCCGGCACCGCGTCGAGCCCGACCACGCGCCCGGCGAGCCGCGCGAGCCCCGCCTGCCAGATCTTCCACCCCAGCCCCCGCCCCCGCCAGGCGGGCACGCAGAGATAGAGGCCGAGGAAGCCGAAATCCGCCCCCTGCCGGACGACGGAGATCGCCGCGACCGGCTCCTCGCCCATGAAGGCCATCAGGAATCCCTCCGGATCCGCCGCGCGGAAGGCCTGCGCGTCGTCGATCCCGGGGTTCCAGCCCTCCGCCGCCGCCCAGTCGAGCGCGCGGTCGAGATCGGCCGGCGTCATCACCGCGATCCGGGGCGCGCTCATGTTCCGCCTCCGAGCAGGTCGCGCAGGCTCCTCGGCGCCGCCTCGCGCTCGCGCAGGTCGAGGCCGGAGAGCAGGTCGACGAGATGGCCGTGCATCAGCTCCTCCGCCCGCGCGCCGTCGCGGGCCGCGAAGGCGTCCACCAGCGCGTGATGGGCGTGGCATTCGCAGAGCGTGTCGCGCCGCCGCCAGTAGAGCGCGATCACGAGCGAGGAGCGCGCGACGAGCGAGACGATCATCTCCGCGATCGTGCGCTGGTCCGCGGCCTCGGCGATCGCGCAATGGAACTGGCCCGAGAGATAGACCGCCGTTCCGACGTCGCCCGCGCGCATCGCCCGGTCCTCCTCGGCGATCCGGGCGCGCATCTCCGCGGCCCAGCCGGGGCCGGCCCGGCGCGCCGCGAAATGCGCGGTCCGCGGTTCGAGCAGCGCGCGCGCCTCGAAGACCTCGCGCGCCTCGCGCGGATCGGGCCGGGCGACGGAGGCGCCGCGGTTGCGCCGGAGCGTCACCAGCCCCTGATGCGCGAGCCGCGCCAGCGCGGCGCGCACCACCGTGCGCCCGGCGCCGAAGAGCTCGCCCACCTCGTCCTCGGAGAGCCGCGCGCCGGGGGGGAGGCGGTGTTCGAGGATGCCGCGGGCGAGCGCCACGGCGATTTCCTCGCTCGGCGCCGGCTCCGGCGCCGCGGCGGTGATCTGTCGTGATCCGAGCATCGAAACACCTTCCTCTCAGGCGTCTCCCGAGTAGACGCCGATTCGCGCCCGCCGACCATCCTCTTCGAGATTGTCGCCTGATCCTCCCGGCTTCGTATACGATTTTCGCCGCTTCCATCGCCATCTCGCCCAAATTTTCGGCATTCGCTCGTCGCGGCATGAAAAGAGGGCGGTGTCTGGCGAGTCATTCTTTGCGTCCCGTCCGGCGCGCACCCCAATGAGGCACCGAACGATCCCGTGCCCCCCGGAGGCCCATGCGCACAGAGAAGGACCTGGAGCTGGTCGCCCTGACCAAACGCTATGGCGACAGTCTGGCGGTCGACTCGATCAACCATGTCTTCCCCGCCGGCGGCTATGTCTGCCTGCTCGGCCCCTCCGGCTGCGGCAAGAGTTCGACGCTGCGGATGATCGCGGGGCACGAGAGCGTCACCGAGGGCTCGATCGTGCTCGAAGGCGCCGAGATCGCGCATCTGCCGCCCGCCCGGCGCGGTACCGCGATGATGTTCCAGAGCTACGCGCTCTTCCCGCATCTCTCGGTCGAGGAGAACGTCGCCTTCAGCCTCAAGATGAAGGGCGTGGACAAGGCGACGCGGCTCGGCCGGGCGCGGGAGCTGCTCGAACTCGTCGACATGACGAAATTCGCCGGGCGGCTGCCGGCGCAGCTCTCGGGCGGGCAGCAGCAGCGCGTCGCGCTCGCGCGCGCGCTCATCACCAAGCCGCGCGTCCTGCTGCTCGACGAGCCGCTCTCCGCGCTCGACCCCTTCCTGCGCGTGCGCATGCGCGCGGAGCTGAAGAAACTGCAGCGCGAGCTCGGCATCCTCTTCATCCACGTCACCCACGGCCAGGACGAGGCGCTCGCGCTCGCCGACCAGGTCGTGCTGATGAATGTCGGCAGGATCGAGCAGGCCGGCACGGCGCGCGACGTCTTCGACGCGCCGCGCACCGAATTCGTCGCCCGCTTCATGGGCGGGCACAACATCGTCGGCCGGCCCGGGGAACGCTACGCGGTCCGCTCCGACCGCGTCCGGCTCGACCGGAGCGCGGCATCCGGGCTGCGCGCGAGGGTCTCGGGGATCGAGTACCAGGGCGCCAGCGTCCATGTCGCCCTCGCCTGCCCCGGGGAGGGCGAACTGACCGCCGTCCTGCCCGACCGCGACTTCTTCGCCGCGCCGCTCGATCCCGAGGCCGCGGTCGGCGTGACCTGGGATCCCGCCGACCAGCACCGGCTCGGCGCCTGAACGCCTGCCCGGCGCGGCCGGCCCGCGCCGCCGCCCATCACGCCCGCCCATCACGCCCGCCCATGACGCCGCCGGTCGCCCCGGCGGAAAACGAGGAGCCCCCGATGACGAAGACCGACCTCCCGAAGACCGACCTTCCCAAGACCGGCGCCAGCCGCCGCGCGGTGCTGAGGGGCGCCGCGGCCACCGCCGCGCTCGCCGCCACGAACACGATCGGCGCGCCGATGATCTGGGCGCAGAACATCAAGGACGTGACGCTGCGCCAGTTCGGCACCGGCGTGTCGAACCTCAACGAGGTGGCGCAGAAGGTGAAGGAGGATCTCGGCTTCACGCTCGAGATGACGGCGCTCGATTCCGACTCCGTCACCCAGCGCGCGGCGACCCAGCCGAACAGCTTCGACATCGCCGACATCGAATACTGGATCTGCAAGAAGGTCTGGCCGACCGGCAACCTTCAGGCGATGGATACGACGAAGATCAAATACTACGACAAGATCTCGCCGATCTTCACCACCGGCAAGCTGCGTCCCGACAGCGTGGTCGCGCAGGGCACCGCGCCCTCCAAGGTCGGCTTCGTGACCGAGGAAGGCTCGAAGGAATTCGCCGCCGAGCCGACGCGGTGGATGACGCTGATCCCGACGATCTACAACGCCGACACGCTCGGCATCCGCCCCGACCTGATCGGCCGGCCGATCGAGCACTGGTCGGAGCTTCTGAACCCCGAGTTCAAGGGCAAGGCCTCGATCCTCGACATCTCCTCGATCGGCATCATGGACATGGCCATGACCTGCGAGTCGATGGGCGAGATCCAGTACGGCGACAAGGGCAACATGACCCGCGAGGAGATCGACAAGACCATCGCGATCTTCACCGAGGCCAAGAAGAACGGCCAGTTCCGCGCCTTCTGGAAGAGCTTCGACGAGAGCGTGAACCTGATGGCCTCGGGCGAGGTGGTGATCCAGTCGATGTGGTCGCCCGCGATCACCGCCGTCAAGACCCGCGGCATCCCTTGCGTCTACCAGCCGCTCGCCGAGGGCTACCGCTCCTGGGGCGGCGGGCTCGGCCTCTCGAAGGCGCTCTCCGGGCTCGAGCTCGACGCGGCCTATGAGTACATCAACTGGTATCTCTCGGGCTGGGTCGGCGGCTTCCTGATGCGGCAGGGCTACTATTCCGCCGTGCCGGAGACGTCGAAGGAATTCATGTCCGAGAACGAATGGGGCTACTGGTACGAGGGCAAGCCCGCGACCGGCGACATCGTCTCGCCGCAGGGCCAGAAGCTCGCCGCCGCCGGCGAGACCCGCGACGGCGGCTCCTACGACGAGCGGATGGGCCATGTCGCCTGCTGGAACTCGGTGATGGACGAGAACCAGTACATGGTCCGCAAGTGGAACGAGTTCATCGCCTCCTGACGTAGGGCGGACCCCGGTCCGCCATCCCATGCCCGGGCGGAGCGGACGGCGGACAGATGTCCGCCCTACGTCCGGGCTTTCCAAGCGCGAGGGATCATGCAAGCCGAGAGGAAATCCGAAACGCTGACCGGCTGGCTGCTCGCGGCGCCGCTGACGCTGGTGCTGCTGTTCTTCCTGATCCTGCCGATCGCGATGATCTTCGTCGTCAGCTTCTGGGGGGCGACGGAATTCTCGATCTATCCGGCGTTCCAGTTCGACAACTACCAGTTCCTGTTCTCCTCCCCCGTCACCTACCAGGTCTTCGCCAAGACCTTCATGTACGCGGGCGTGACCTGGGCCTGCACGCTGGTGATCGGCTTCGCGGTCGCGCATTTCCTCGCCTTTCACGTGCGGAGCCTGACCTGGCAGATCGCACTCTTCCTGCTCTGCACGATCCCGTTCTGGACCTCGAACATCATCCGGATGATCTCCTGGATCCCGTTCCTCGGCCGCAACGGCATCGCCAATTCGACGCTGATGGAACTCGGCATCATCCGGGAGCCGCTCGAATGGCTGCTCTATTCCGATTTCGCGGTGATCCTCGCCTTCGTGCATCTCTACACGCTCTTCATGGTGGTGCCGATCTTCAACACCATGATGCGGATCGACAGATCGCTGATCGAGGCGGCGCGCGACAACGGCGCCTCGGGCTTCCAGATCCTCACCAACGTGATCATCCCGCTGACCAAGCCCGGGATCATGATCGGCTCGATCTTCGTCGTGACGCTGGTGATGGGCGATTTCGTCACCGTGCGGATCATGTCGGGCTCGCAATCGGCCAATGTCGGGCGGCTGATCTCGAACGACATCGGCCTCTTGCAATACCCGTCCGCGGCCGCGACCGCGATGGTGCTGCTCGCGACCGTGCTCATCATGATCGCGATCATGCTGCGCTTCGTGAACATCCGGAAGGAACTCTGAGATGGACGAGAGACGCCCGCGCTCCTTCTACCTGCTCGCGGCCTTCTTCGCGCTCTTCATCCTGTTCCTCTACGGGCCCACGATCACCATCGGCATCCTGAGCTTCCAGGGGCCGGAGGGGGGGCTGACCTTCCCGATGCGCGGGGTCTCGACGCACTGGTTCGAGGAACTGTTCCGGCGGCAGTCTGTCGGCGACATCTGGGGCGCCTGGCGGCGGTCGGTCGTGCTCGGCCTCATGGTGATGGTCGCGACCGTGGTGGTCTCGGTCATGGGCGGGCTTGCCTTCCGCAAGCGGTTCCTGGGCTCCGGGCCGCTCTTCTATCTCATCATCACCAGCCTCATCATCCCGTCGATCCTGATCTCGCTCGGCGTCGGCCTCATCTTCTCCCAGCTCGGCTGGGACGTGCACTGGGCGACGAGCGGCTTCGGGTCGCAGCTCACCTGGACGCTGCCCTTCGGCCTCCTGATCATGTTCGCGGTCTTCAACCGGTTCGATCGGGCCTATGAGGAGGCCGCGCGCGACCAGGGCGCGACGGCCTGGCAGACGGCGCGCCACGTGGTGATCCCGATCATCGGCTCGAGCCTGATCGGCGTCGCGCTCTTCGGCTTCACGCTCTCCTACGACGAATTCGCCCGGACGCTGCTGACGGCGGGGAGCCACAACACGCTGCCGCTCGAGATCTACGGGATGACGACCAATGTCACCTCGCCGGTGATCTTCGCGCTCGGCACGCTGACGACGGTCTTCTCCTTCCTCATCATCGCGGTCTTCCTGATCGTCGCGATCACCTCGCAGCGGCGGCGGGCGCGGCGCGGGTCGGACGCGGGCCAGGGGATGGTCTGAGCCCGCGATGATCCGGCTGCTCCTCATCAATCCCAACAGCACCGAGCGGATGACCGAGACCATCGCCGCCGCCGCCCGCGCGGTCGCGGCGCCCGATGTCGAGATCATCGCGCGGACCAACCGCGCCGGCCCGCCCTCGATCCAGGGCGAGGCGGACGGGGCGGCGGCGGTGCCGGGGCTGCTCGCCGAGATCGCGGCGGCGGCGGGCGCGGCGGACGCGGTCGTGATCTGCTGCTTCGACGACACCGGGCTCGCCGAGGCGCGGGCCGCCGCGCCCTGCCCGGTCATCGGCATCGGCCAGGCCGCCTGTCACGCCGCCGAACTGCTCGGCAAACCCTACAGCGTCGTGACCACGCTCGCGGTCTCGGTGCCGATCCTCGAGGCCAATCTGGCGGCCTACGGGCTCGCCCACTGCCGGCGGGTGCGGGCGAGCGGGGTGCCGGTGCTCGCGATCGAGGGCGCGGCGGCGAGCATCTCCGCGGAGGTCGGCCGGGCGAAGGCGGAGGACGGGGCGGAGGCGATCGTGCTCGGCTGCGCCGGGATGGCGGACCTGCCCGCCGCGCTCGCCGCGGAGCACGGCATCCCGGTGATCGACGGCGTCGCCGCGGCCTGCGGGCTGGCGCGCACGCTCGTCACGCTTCGAAGCTGACCGCGCTCAGGCGGCGCCGAGGAAGAAGCGCGCCATCCCGGCCGAGGCGTCGGGCCCGGCGGGATCGCGAATTCCGCCGCCACGGCGCGCGTCACGCCCGCGAGGATCGCGGGCTCGCCCCCGTTCCGGCAGGCAACGGATCGCGCCCCGCGCCCCGCCGGGGCTAGACGAGGATCAGCCCGCGCGCCTGAGATATGGCGCGACCGGCCCCCCGCGGAAAACGATTCCGCGCGGGCGCGGACCATCGTCGGGATCCCGCCGCCCGGCCGCGCGACGCCGGGGATCGGGCGGGCTTTCGCGGGCATCCGACTTGAATGCGCGGTTCCCATGGTCTAACTGCCTGGGATGATTTCGCAAAAGACGAAATACGCGATCAAGGCGCTGATCACCCTCGCCCAGGAACAGGCCGAGGGGGGCGCCTCGCTGCGGATCGAGGAAATCGCCAACCGCTCGAACACGCCCAAGCGCTTCCTCGAGCATATCCTGATCGACATCCGCAACGCCGGCGTGATCGGCAGCCGGCGCGGCCGGGACGGCGGCTACATGCTGATCAAGCCGCCCGAGAGCATCTCGATCAGCGACGTGCTGCGGATGATCGACGGCCCGATCGCGCCCCTGCCCTGCCTGTCGCGACGCGCCTATCAGCGCTGCGAGGACTGCCTCGACGAGCGGACCTGCCGCATCCGCAAGGTCTTCGGCGACCTCTACGCCGCCTATCTGCTGATGGTCGAATCCCTGACGCTGGCCGATCTGATGCGGGATGATTCGCTCATTGAATCCACGCCGGAACTCGACATAATTCCCTGATTTTTATTCGGAAAACTCTTTTTCGCCGAGCTCCCTCTTAATTCTTGATTATCACGATGAAACCTGTCGTGATTAGCGGGAATTAACCTGGAGGCTCGCATGCCCAGCATTCACCCCGCGACTGGCCACCCGCCTTCGCCGCCCGCGGACCGGACCGGCGCGGAGGCCTATGTGGCGCTGTTCGACGTCTACGGCACGCTGCATCTCGCCCCGCCGCCCGCGGCGCGGTGGCATCCGGCCGGCACCCGGGAGGCGCGCCCGGCGCGCCGCTGGCCCGCCGGGATCGCCGCCGCGCTGCTCGCGGGCGCGGCGCTTCTGACGGGGGGCGGCGCGAGCGCCGAGACGCTGCTCAACGTCTCCTACGACCCGACGCGCGAACTCTACCGCGACTACAACGCCGCCTTCGGCAGGCACTGGGAGGCCGAGGGCAACGCGCCGCTCGAGATCGCCGCCTCGCATGGCGGATCGGGCGCGCAGGCGCGCGCCGTGATCGAGGGGCTCGACGCCCAGGTGGTGACGCTGGCGCTCGCCTCCGACGTCGCCGCGATCGCGGAGAAGTCGGGCAAGATCCCCGCCGACTGGCAGGAGAAGCTGCCCCACAACTCCGCGCCCTATACCTCGACGATCGTCTTCCTGGTGCGCGCCGGCAATCCGAAGGGCATCGCGGACTGGGGCGATCTCGTGAAGGACGGGGTCGAGGTCATCACGCCGAACCCGAAGACCTCGGGCGGGGCGCGCTGGAACTACCTCGCGGCCTGGGCCTGGGCCGACAGGACCTTCGGCCACGACGAGGCGAGGATCAGGGACTACATGGGCCAGCTCTTCGCGCATGTGCCGGTGCTCGATACCGGGGCGCGCGGGGCGACGACGACCTTCGCCCAGCGCGGGATCGGCGACGCGCTGCTGGCCTGGGAGAACGAGGCCTTCCTCGCGCTCAACGAGCTCGGCCCCGACCAGTTCGAGATCGTCGTCCCCTCCGTCTCGATCCTCGCCGAGCCGACCGTGGCGCTCGTGCCCGGCAACCTCCATTCCGAGGAGCAGGGCAAGGCCGCGGGCGAATATCTCGAATGGCTCTACAGCCCCGAGGCGCAGGCGATCGCGGCGAAACACTACTACCGCGTCTGGGACACGTCGAAGGCCGATCCCGCCGACGTGGCGCGCTTCCCGAAGCTCGATCTCGTCTCGATCGACGATTTCGGCGGCTGGGCGAAGGCGCAGCCCGAGCATTTCGGCGACGGCGGCGTGTTCGACCAGATCTACAAGCCGAGGTAGGCGGACGATGCGCGGTCTTTCCCTTCGCTCTCCCTCGCCGATGCCGGGTTTCGGCCTCGCCGCCGGGATCACCTTCACGCTGCTCTCGCTCGTCGTGCTGATCCCGATCGCGGCCCTGATCGCGCGGGGCGCGGATATCGGCCTCGCGCATTTCCTCGCCACGGTGGGGACCGAGCGGGTGCTCTCGGCGCTCTGGCTCTCGTTCCGCCTCGCCTTCCTCGCGGCGCTCTTCAACCTCGTGCTCGGCCTCGCGGTCGCCTGGATGCTGGCGCGCTACGACTTCCCCGGCCGCCGGCTGATCGACGCGGCCGTGGACCTGCCCTTCGCGCTGCCGACGGCGGTGGCCGGCATCGCGCTCACGACGCTCTACGCGCCGAACGGGCTGGTCGGCCATGTCTTCCAGGGGTTCGGCGTCCGGATCGCCTATACCGAACTCGGCATCTGGCTCGCGCTGGTCTTCGTCAGCCTGCCCTTCGTCGTGCGCACGGTCCAGCCGGTGATCGAGGAGATCGAGCGCGAGGTCGAGGAGGCCTCGGCCACGCTCGGCGCCCACCGGCTCCGGACCTTCGTCCGTGTGATCCTGCCGATGCTGACGCCCGCGCTCCTGACCGGCTTCGCGCTCGGCCTCGCGCGCGCGGTCGGCGAATACGGCTCGGTGATCTTCATCGCCGGCAACCTGCCCTACAAGACCGAGATCGCGCCGCTCCTGATCGTGATCCGGCTCGAGGAATTCGACTACGAGGGCGCGATCTGCATCGCGCTCGCGATGCTCGCGATCTCCTTCCTGATGCTGCTCGTCATCAATCTCGTCCAGGTCCTGAGCCGACGGAGGTATGGCAATGCCTGAACATGTGCGAAACGCGCTGCCCTTCATGGCCCTCGGTCTCGGCGCCGCCGTGACCGCGAGCGGAACCCTGCTTCTCTCGGGCGGCGGATTTCTCGCCGCGCTCGCGCTCTACATGCTGACCGGCTCGGCCACGCTCGGCCTCGCCGCCTTCGTCCAGGCGGCGCGGCCGCTCCGCCCGCGGCTCGCCCGGCTCCTCGCGCGCCGGCGCCGGCCGGCGCTGCTCTCCCACTGACGCGACAAGGAAAGAACCGGCCATGCCCGCGGATATCGCCCTTCCCGCCAGCGCCCCCCTCTCCGCCCGTCCGCCGCGCCGCCGGGCGCGCCGGGTGACGACGGAGCCGGGATGGTTCCGCGCCGCGCTGATCGCGACGGTGCTGACGCTGCTCGCACTCCTCCTGTTCCTGCCGCTCTGGGAAGTGTTCAGCCAGGCGCTCTCCGAGGGGTTCGGCGCCGCCGTCGCCTCGCTCGGCAATCCCGACGCGCGCCACGCGATCCTGCTCACGCTCCTGACCGCGCTCGTCGCGGTGCCGATGAACGCGGCCTTCGGGATCGCGGCGGCCTGGATGATCGCCAAGTTCGACTTCCGGGGAAAGGCCTTCCTGATCACGCTGATCGATCTGCCCTTCTCGGTCTCGCCGGTGGTCGCGGGGCTCTGCCTCACGCTGCTCTTCGGCTCGGGCTCGGCGCTCGGCGCCTTCATGATCGCGCACGGGATGCAGGTCGTCTTCGCGGTGCCGGGGATCATCCTCGCCACGATGTTCGTGACCTTCCCCTTCGTCGCCCGCGAACTCATCCCGGTGATGCAGGAGCAGGGCCGCGCCGAGGAGGAGGCGGCGCTGACGCTCGGCGCCTCCGGCTGGCGGACGTTCCGCACGGTGACGCTCCCGAACATCCGCTGGGCGCTGCTCTACGGCGTCCTGCTCTGCAACGCGCGCGCGATGGGCGAATTCGGCGCCGTGGCGGTGATCTCGGGCAAGATCCGCGGCGAGACCATCACCATGCCGCTGATGATCGAGATGTCCTACAACGAATACCTGACCGTCGCGGCCTTCACGATGGCGGCGCTGCTCGCCTCGCTCGGCCTCGTCATGCTGACCGCCAAGACGCTGCTCGAATGGCGCTTCGCCGACCAGCTCGCCGCCCGCCACCGCCATTGAATCCCGGGCTCACCAGGAGTTTCCCCATGAACATCGAAATCGAGGAACTGGCCAAGGAATTCGGCGCGACCACCGCGCTGATGCCGGTCAGCCTGTCGATCCCCTCGGGCGCGCTCGTCTCGCTGCTCGGCCCCTCCGGCTCGGGCAAGACTACGCTCCTGCGCGTTCTCGGCGGGCTCGAATTCCCGACCTCGGGCCGGGTGCTCTTCGACGGGCAGGACGCGACCGGGCTCTCGGTGCAGGAGCGGCGCGCGGGCTTCGTCTTCCAGCACTACGCGCTCTTCCGGCACATGACGGTGTTCGAGAACATCGCCTACGGGCTGCGCGCCCGGCCGAGGCGCTCCCGCCCGACGGAGGCGGAGATCGACCGGCGGGTCCACAAGCTCCTCGCGATGATCCAGCTTCCCGACATCGCCCGCCGCTATCCCGCGCAGCTCTCGGGCGGCCAGCGCCAGCGCGTGGCGCTCGCCCGCGCGCTCGCGATCGAGCCCCGGATGCTGCTGCTCGACGAGCCGTTCGGCGCGCTCGACGCGCGGGTGCGGCGCGAGCTCCGGGGCGGGTTGCGGACGATCCACGACCAGACCGGGCTCACCACGATCTTCGTCACCCACGACCAGGAGGAGGCGATGGAGCTCTCCGATCTGGTGGTGGTGATGAGCATGGGCCGGATCGAGCAGGTAGGCGCGCCCAGAGAGATCCGCGCCCGGCCCGCGACCCGCTTCGTCGCCGAATTCATCGACGCCTGAGGGAGCCGGGCGCCCTCAGCCCGGCACCCGGGCCGGCGCCAGCGAGCGCGGCGCGGCGCCCCTCCGGTTCTGGAAGCGGTTGCTGACCGCGAGGATCTGCGCCCCCCAGCCGCAGGCGGAGCCGTCGCCGTCGCCGTCGAGCCCGTCGGGATCGGCCGCCGGGCCGCCCGCCGCGAGAAAGGCCTTCTGCGCCGCCGCCGCGCTCGGGAAATCGGCGCAGCCGCGCCGGCCGGTCACGGGCGCGGTCCGGGAATAGGTGACGAGCCCGACCCCGGCGGCGGTGCGCGAGCCGAGATAGCGCCCGTTCGGATCGGAGAGCTGGCCCCGGGTGCCGAGTTCCGCCTCCACCATCATCAGCTCGCGCGGATCCCCGGTCGTCGCCTGCCGCTTCCAGAGCGTCCCGCTCGGTTCCGCCGCGTAGGCCTCGGAGAGGGCGGTCAGTCTCGGGTCGGGCGGCGGCGCGGAGGCGCAGGCCGCGACGAGCAGCAGGCACAGGATGGCCCGCGTCGGACCCGGCATCGCCGCCTCCCTCCTCCGGTTCGAGTTCCTGCTCCGACGGTGGGAAGGCCTCGGGCGATTCGTCAATGCGCTCCTCCCGGCACCCCCGGGCCGGAACCCGGGGATGCGCGTTTCTCAGGCATCGCTGACCAGCGGCTCGCCATCGATCGCGAGGATCGCGAAGCCGTTCGCATGCAGCCTCACCTTGTCCCCCTCCCCATGCTCGACCCCTCGCGCCAGCGCCGGCGGGCCGGCGCCCTCGATCCGGAGCTCGACCGTCTCGGGCGAGAGATTGAAGACGCAGAGCAGTTCGCCGCCGCGGGAGAAGGCCAGCACCGGATCGGACGTGTCGAAGAACACGGTCCCGCCGGTCCTGAGCGCCGCGTTCTCCCTCCGCAGCCGCAGCAGCGCGCGGTAGGTCTCGAGCACCGAATCGGGATCGCCGAGCTGGCCCGCGACGTGGCGCGCCGCCTGCGGCTCCTTGACCGGCAGCCAGGGCCGCCCGGTCGAGAAGCCCGCGCTCGCATTGCCCCCGTCCCAGACCATCGGCGTGCGGCAGCCGTCGCGGCCCTTGTTCTCGGGCCAGAAGTTCAGCCCCTGCGGATCGGTGAGCTCGTAATATTCGAGATCGGTCTCGGTCTGGCCGAGCTCCTCCCCCTGATACATCGAGATCGACCCCTGGAGCGTCAGGAGCAGCGCGCCCGCCTGTTTCGCCAGCGCCTCCTCGCTCACACAGTGTTTCTTCCACCGCGTCAGGTGGCGCACCACGTCGTGGTTCGAGAAGGCCCAGCAGGGCCAGCCTTCCGGCGCGCCCCGGAAGAAGTCCTCGATCTGTCCGCGGAAATGCGCGGGCGTGAAGGTGTCGCCCAGCATCTCGAAGGAATAGGCCTTATGCAGCCGCCCCTCGCTCGTGTACTGGCCCATGATGTCGATCGCGTGGTGGGACTCGCCCACCTCGCCCACCATCGCGCGCGCCTCGTATTCGTCGAGCAGCTTGCGCATCCGGGCGAGGAAGACCAGGTTCTCCGGCTGGTTCTTCGAGAAGATGTGGTACTGCATGTCGTAGGGATTCCACGCGGGCTTCTCCTTTCGGCGGAAATCCGCGGGATCGTCGCGCAGCAGCCTGTCGTGGAAATAGAAGTTCACGGTGTCGAGCCGGAATCCGTCCACGCCGCGGTCGAGCCAGAAGCGCATCGTGCCGAGCAGCCAGTCCTGCACCTCGGGATTGTGGAAGTTGAAATCCGGCTGCTCGGCCAGGAAGTTGTGGAGATAGTACTGGTGCCGCCTGGGCTCCCAGGTCCAGGCGCCGCCGCCGAAGATCGCGAGCCAGTTGTTGGGCGGCGAGCCGTCATGCTTCGGATCGGCCCAGACATACCAGTCCGCCTTCGGATTGGTCCGGCTCTGGCGGCTCTCGAGGAAGAGCGGGTGTTTCGACGAGGAATGCGACAGCACCTGGTCGATGATCACCTTGAGGCCAAGCTCATGCGCCCGTTCGAGCAGCGCGTCGAAATCCGCGAGCGTGCCGAAGACCGGGTCGATGTCGGTGTAATCGGCCACGTCGTAGCCCATGTCGGCCATCGGCGAGGTGAAGATCGGCGAGAGCCAGATCGCGTCGACGCCGAGATCGGCGACATAGGGCAGGCGGGCGGTGATGCCCCGCAGGTCGCCGACGCCGTCGCCCGTCGAATCCTGGAACGACCGGGGATAGATCTGATAGGTCACCGACCCCCGCCACCAATCACGCATCTCGATCTCCTCGCACTCTCTGAGGGCGGCCCCGGCCGGGCCGCCCGCGCGGGGCCGACCGTCACAGTCTCGAAGCGCTTTGGCAAGCCCCCGGGACCCGGCCGCGCCCGCCAACCCGCTTGGCGCCCCCGGCCCCGGCCTCTATTCCTGATCCCGCCGGGAGGCGGACGGTCCGGAGCGCGCATGCGAATTCTCTTTATCCACGACAATTTCCCGGCGCAGTTCGGCGTGCTCGGCGTGTGGCTCGCGCGCCAGGGCTGGGACGTCACCTTCGCGACGAGCGCGGAGAAGGCGGCGGCGCCGGGGATCCGCGTGCTCCGCTACGCGCCGCACCGCGCCCCCTCGCCCGAGACGCATCCCTACGCCCAGCCGATGGACAAGGCGGCGATCAACGGCCAGGGCTTCGCACGCGCCGCGCTCCGGGCGCGGGAGGCGGGCTACGCGCCCGACATCATCGTCGCCCATTCAGGCTGGGGCGGCGGCATGTTCGCCCGCGACGTCTTCCCGAAGGCCGCCTATGTCGCCTATTGCGAATGGTGGTACCGCCATCCCGGGGCCGACGTCGCCTTCCTGTCGCGCCTGACCGGCGAGCCGGTCGCGGGCTCGGTCGAATCGCCGATGCTCGAGAGCGCGCGCAACGCGCCGATCGCGATGGATCTCGCGCGCGCGGACGCGGTGATCTGCCCGACCCGCTTCCAGGCGGAGCAGTTCCCGGACCGGCTGCGCGCGCTCCTGACCGTCCAGCACGACGGGATCGACACCGCCTACCACGCGCCCGATCCCGCCGACCGGCGCTCGACGCTCGACGGGCTCGTCGCCCCGGACGCCCCCGTCGTCACCTATGCGACGCGGGGGATGGAGCCGCACCGGGGCTTCCCGCAGTTCATGGCGAGCCTGCCCGCGATCCTCGCGCGCGACCCGCGCCTCCAGGTGGTGATCGCGGGCGAGAACCGCGTCGCCTACGGAAACCAGGCGAAACGCGCGGTGGACTGGAAGGCGAAGGCGCTCGCCGACCACGATCTCGACCCGGCGCGGGTGCGTTTCGTCGGCCGGCTCGACCGCCCGCTCTACCGCCGGCTGCTGCGGCGCTCGGACGCGCATGTCTATCTGACCGTGCCCTTCGTGCTCTCCTGGTCGATGCTGGAGGCGATGAGCCTCGCCTGCCCGCTCGTGCTCTCCGACACGGCGCCGGTGCGCGAATTCGCCGACGCGTCCTCGGCGCGGCTCGTCCCGTTCGGGGATCCGGCGGCGATCGCGGAGGGCGTGCTCGAGACCCTCGCGGAGCGCCCGCCCGCCGAGGCGCGCGGCGCGCGGGCCCGCGAGATCATCACCTCCACCTGTTCGATCGCGACGCTCTGGCCCGAGAAGGCGCGCCTCTTCACCGAACTGGCGCGCGCCGGAGGGTAGCCCTCCGGGCGGTGGCGCCGCGTCCGGCGTTGCGCGCGTGGCAGCGTGGCGTCCGCGGCGCGTTTCCGGACCTTCGCCCGTGACAACCCCCGCGGCACCCGCCGGCTCTTCGCCCCGCCGGGTGGTCCGCCGACGCTCGCTTCCTCCCATGTTTCATATGGGCATGAAATCTATCGGGCAGTCCGTCCCGGCCAACGGGCCGGGACGAGGGGCCCCGCCAACAGGCGGGGAGAAAAAGTACTCGCGGCCAAAGGGCCGCTCCGTCCGATCCCGCCGGAGGCGGGATCGCCGCCGCCCCGGTGCGAAAATCGCTGGCCTTCGCGGCGCGATGATCTATTTCCGCCCCGTGGGCCCTTCGCGCGGCCCCGGTTCCGCCCGCAGTCTTACGAAAGTTCCATGTCGCATTCCGAGTCCCAGCCCCGGGTCCCCGACCTGCCGGGCCTTCCCGAATTCATCGCGCTCACCGCCTGTCTCATGGCGCTGACCGCCTTTTCCGTCGACATCATGCTGCCCGCCCTGCCCCGGATCCGCGAGGATTACGGCCTCGCGGATGTGAACGCGCAGCAGCTCGTCGTCAGCGCCTATGTCGGGGGTTTCGCGCTCGGCCAGCTCTTCATCGGCCCGATCTCGGACCGCTACGGCCGCAGGCCGGTGCTCCTGATCGGCCTCGCCGCCTACGCGGTCGCGGCCTTCGCCTGCCTCGTGGCCGACAGTTTCTCCGGGCTCCTGCTCGCCCGCTTCGTCCAGGGCCTCGCCAATGCCTCGCCCCGCGTCATCGCGATCGCCATGACGCGCGACAGTTTCCACGGCCGGCGGATGGCCGAGGTCATGTCCTTCGTGATGATGGTCTTCATCATCGTGCCGGTGATCGCGCCGACGCTCGGCGGGCTGTTCCTGCTCGCCGGATCCTGGCACCTGATCTTCGCCTTCCTCTGCCTCTTCGCGATCGGCATCCTCGCCTGGTGCGCGCTCCGGCTGCCCGAGACGCATCCCGCGGCGCAGCGCGCGCCGATGAGCCTCGGCTGGCTCGGCGAGGCGATCCGCGAGACCGCGACCCACCGGCAGACGCTCGGCTACACGCTCGCGACCGGCGTGATCTTCGGCGCGCTGATGGGCTACATCAATTCCGCGCAGCAGGTGTTCCAGGGGATCTACGACGTCGGCGCGCTCTTCCCGGTCCTCTTCGGCGCCTGCGCCATCGCGCTCGCGATCGCGGCCTTCGTCAGCGGGCGCTTCGTGATGCGGGTCGGGTCGCGCAAGCTCGGCCACGCCGCCGTGCTCGGCTTCGCCGCGCTCTCGACGCTGCATTACGGGCTCTTCCTCGCCATCGGCACGCCGCCGCTGCCGGTCTTTCTCGTGATCCTCTCGGGCTGCCTCTTCTGCTTCGGCCTCGTGATGCCGAACTACAACGCGCTGGCGATGGAGCCGATGGGGCGGATCGCGGGCACCGCCTCCTCCTTCGTCGGCGCGGTCACCACCGGGCTCGCGGCGGTGCTCGGCCTCGTCATCGGCCAGCGTTTCGACGGCACCGTGGGGCCGCTGCTCGCGGGATTCGCCTTCTTCGGCGTCGCGAGCGTCGCGATCACGCTCGTCACCGAGCGCGGCCGGCTCTTCGGCGCCGGGCAGCCCCGGATGGCGTGAGCCCGCGGGGC
This sequence comes from Amaricoccus solimangrovi, assembly GCF_006385685.1. Classification (GTDB taxonomy): domain Bacteria; phylum Pseudomonadota; class Alphaproteobacteria; order Rhodobacterales; family Rhodobacteraceae; genus Amaricoccus; species Amaricoccus solimangrovi. The sequence continues at coordinate 69,175 of NZ_VFRP01000007.1, forward strand.
GGCACACGCCCCGCTCAATGCGCGTGGGTCTCGGTGCCGCTCAGATGGTGGGGATCCTCGTGCGTCCGGGCGACCTGGCGCACGACCATCCGCCGGACCCTCGGCGGCGCCTCGCCGGCGTGGAGCGCGCGCAGCCGCTCGCCGATCACCGCGTCGGCATGGGTGATGCGCTGGTTGTGGCGCATGTACTCGATCCAGGTCGGCGTCTGGTAGGTCTCGATCCAGACCCGCGCGTCGCCGATGTCGCGCATCAGCGTCCAGTGCCGCGCGCCGTCGCGGCGGCGGATCCGGCGGCGGTCGATCATCGCGTCGAGGAAATCGGCCTCGTCCTCCGGCCGGATGATGTATTCGATGACGATCGCCATCGGCCCGCTGCGCGGCTTCAGGTCGATCTCGATCTCGGGCATGCGCCAGCGGTTCAGCGGATCGAGATTGAGCTCGGCCCGGTCCGGCAGCCGGAAGCGGAAGCCGATCGCCCCCCCGGCGAGGAGCGCGCCGGCGGTGGCGAGGAGCGCGGTGGTCGGGTCTGTCCGCTCCGCCAGCACGCCCCAGATCCAGCTTCCGATCGCCATGCCGCCGAAGGTCGCGGTCTGGTAGAGCGCGAGCGCCCGCGCCACCACCCAGCGCGGCGTCGAGAGCTGCACCGTCACGTTGAAGGTCGAGAGGCTCAGCACCCAGCTCGCCCCCCCGAGCAGCAGGCCGAGCCCGGTCAGCCAGGACATCCGGCTGAGCCCCACCACCGCCGCGCAGATCGCGAAGGCGAGGAAGCCGAGCCGCACGATCGCCTCGCTCGAGAGCCGCGCGCGCAAGGGCGCGGCGAGATAGGCGCCGCCGAGCGCGCCGACGCCGAAGGCGCCGAGCAGCAGCCCGTAGGTGAGCGGCCCGCCCGCCACCAGATCGCGCGCGACGACCGGCAGCAGCGCCTGGACCGAGATCGCGCCGAGCCCGAAGACGAAGCCGCGCAGCAGCACCTTGCCGATATTGGGCGACATCGCGACGTAGCGCAGCCCCGCCCCCATCGCCATGCCGATCGTCTCGCGCGGGAGCGTGTTCCGCTCCCGCCTCGGCTTCCAGCGCGCGAGCACGAGGAGGAGCGGGAAATAGCTCAGCGCGTTCGCGGCGAAGGCCGCCGCCCCGCCGCCGGCGGCGACGATGGCGCCGCCGATCGCGGGGCCGACGCTGCGGGTGATGTTGAAGCCGACGCTGTTCAGCACCACCGCCGCCGGCAGGTCGGCGCGCGGCACCAGGTCGCCGACCGAGGCCTGCCAGGCGGGATTGTTGAGCGCGGTTCCCGCGCCGATCAGGAAGGTGAAGCCGAGCAGCAGCCAGGGCGTCAGCCCGTCGACCCAGGCGACCGCGGCGAGGCCGAGCGAGACGAGGCACATGAAGACCTGCGCGATGATCATCACGCCGCGGCGGTCGAAATTGTCGGCGATCGCGCCCGCGGTCAGCGAGAAGACCATGATCGGCAGCGTGGTCGAGGCCTGGACCAGCGCCACCATGTCCGCCTGGCTGGTGAGCGAGGTCATCATCCAGGCCGCGCCGACGGTCTGGATCAGCCCGCCGAGATTGGAGACGAGACTCGCCATCCAGATCTCGCGGAAGGTCGGGTGCCGGAACGGGCCGAGCGCCGAGGGTGGCGGGGCGGCCCCGTCGCGGCTCGTGTCCTCCATCGCTCGGCCTCCCCAACGGATCGTCTTTCGCCCCATGATGCCGATCGCGCGGACGGCGGCAACCGCTTCCGCCGCGCTAACCCCTCCGAAGTTCAGCCCTCCGAAAGCGGCAGGCAGGTCGACTGTTTCACCTGCGCGAGCGCGAAGCTCGATTCGATCGAGGCCACGCCGTCGAGCCGGGTGAGCCGGCGCTTGAGGAAATCCTCGTAGGCTTCGAGGTCGCGGACGACGATCCGCAGCAGGTAGTCCCTCGGCCCGGTCATCAGGTAGCAGTCGACGATCTCGGGCCAGCGGGCGACGGCGGCGGCGAACCGGTCGAGATCCTCCTCCCGCTGGCGTTCGAGCTTCACGGAGGCGAAGACGCTGACCGGCAGCCCGGCCTTCACCTGGTCGAGCACCGCGACGTAGCCCCGGATGACGCCCTTCGCCTCGAGCCGGCGGATCCGCCTGGCGCAGGGCGAGGCCGAGAGCCCGACCATCGCGCCGATCTTCTCCACGGTGAGCCGCGCGTCGGTCTGCAGCGCCGCGAGGATGCGCCGGTCGATCTGGTCCATGCCGGTTTCTGCCACGAATCTTCCCTTATGCCGTGATTCCTGGCCCGATCCGCCCCCGCGGGCACTGCGGACGCGCGAATTTGGCCACAAGTGGCGCCCAGCCTGCCCTATGCTCGCGGGAAAGCAAGCCTCCGGAGGAATCGCCGATGCCGAGCGAGAAGATCGCGATCCTGAGCGAGATCGAGCGCAAGCTGCTCTGGCTCTCGACCTGGACGATCCACAATGCGAACCACCTGCGCGGGAACGCGGAGGGGATCAAGGTGGGCGGGCACCAGGCCTCCTCCGCCTCGCTCGCCAGCGTGATGACCGCGCTCTATTTCGACGCGCTGCGCCCCGAGGACCGGGTGGCGGTGAAGCCGCACGCGGCGCCGGTCTTCCATGCGATCCAGTATCTGCTCGGCAACCAGACCGAGGAGAAGCTCCGGAACTTCCGGGGATTCCACGGCGCGCAGAGCTATCCCTCGCGCACGAAGGACATCGACGACGTCGACTTCTCCACCGGCTCGGTCGGGCTCGGCGTCGCGCAGACGCTCTTCGCGGCGCTGACCCAGGACTATCTCCGCGCCAAGGGCCGCGCCTCCGGCCAGCCCGAAGGGCGGATGGTGGCGCTTCTCGGCGACGCGGAGATGGACGAGGGCAACATCATCGAGGCGCTGATGGAGGGCTGGAAGCACGGGCTCCGGAACTGCTGGTGGGTCGTCGACTACAACCGCCAGAGCCTCGACGCGGTGGTGCGCGAGGGGCTGTGGCAGCGGTTCGAGGACCTGTTCCGGGGCTTCGGCTGGGACGTGGTGATCCTGAAATACGGCGCGCTGCAACGGGCGGCCTTCGCGGAGCCGGGCGGCGAGCGGCTGCGCGACTGGATCGACGCCTGCCCGAACCAGCTCTATTCCGCGCTGACCTTCCAGGGCGGCGCGGCCTGGCGCGCGCGGCTCATGGACGAGATCGGCGACCAGGGCGAGGTCGCCGCGCTGCTCGACCGGCGCTCGGACGCGGAGCTCGGGGCGCTGATGGGCAATCTCGGCGGCCACGACCTGCCCTCGCTCACCGAGGCCTTCGCGGCGGCGCGCGGGCATGACCGGCCGACCTGCTTCATCGCCTATACGATCAAGGGCCACGGCCTGCCGCTCGCCGGCCACAAGGACAATCACGCCGGCCTGATGACGGCGGCGCAGGTCGAGACGCTGCGCGCGGAGATGAACGTGCGCGCGGGGCGCGAATGGGCGCCGTTCGAAGGGCTCGGCGTGCCGGAGGCGGAACTCCGCGCCTTCCTCGACGCGGTGCCCTTCGCCGGCCGCGGCCGGCGGCGGTTCGCCGCGCCGCGCGTCGCGGTGCCGGAAACGCTCGACCTGCCCGCCCAGCCGGTCATGTCGACGCAGCAGGGTTTCGGCCTGCTGATGAACGAGCTCGGCAAGCGCGACGACGCGCTGGCGGCGGCGGTCGTCACGACCTCGCCCGATGTCACCGTCTCGACCAATCTCGGCGGCTGGGTGAACCGCCGCGGGCTCTTCGCGCGCGAGGAGATGGCGGACCTCTTCCGGCAGGAGCGCATCCCCTCGACCTTCAACTGGCGCTTCGCCCCGGAAGGCCAGCACATGGAACTCGGCATCGCCGAGATGAACCTCTTCCTGATGCTCTCCGCGATGGGCCTGTCGCATTCGCTCTTCGGCGAGCGGCTGCTGCCGGTCGGCACGCTCTACGATCCCTTCATCCAGCGCGGGCTCGACGCGCTGAACTACGCCTGCTACCAGGACGCGCGCTTCATCCTCGTGGCGACGCCCTCGGGCATCACGCTGGCCCCGGAGGGGGGCGCGCACCAGTCGATCTCGACGCCGCTCATCGGCATGGCGCAGGACGGGCTCGCCGCCTTCGAGCCCGCCTTCTGCGACGAACTCGCCGTGATACTGCGCTTCGCCTTCGACTACGTCCAGCGCGACGGGGAAGCGGAACGCGATCCGGCGACCTGGCTTCGCGACGCCTCCGGCGGCTCGGTCTACCTGCGCCTCTCGACGCGCCCGCTCGACCAGCCGCGGCGCGCGATGACCGGCGCGCTGCGCGACCAGATCATCAACGGCGGCTACTGGCTCCGCGCGCCCGGGCCGAAGGCGCGGGTGATCCTCGCCTATCAGGGCGTGGTCGCGCCCGAGGCGATCGAGGCGGCGGGGCTTCTCGCGGAGGAGCGGACGGATCTCGGCGTGCTCGCCGTCACCTCCGCCGACCGGCTGCACGCCGGCTGGTCGGCGGCGCAGCGGGCGCGCGAACTCGGCCACACGGGCGCGCGCTGCCATGTCGAGACGCTGCTCGCGGAGGCGCCGCGGGACTGCGCCATCGTCACGGTGGCGGACGGGCATCCGGCGGGGCTCGCCTGGCTCGGATCGGTGCATGGCCACCGGACCCGCGCGCTCGGCGTCGAGCATTTCGGCCAGACCGGGACCATCGCCGATCTCTACCGCCACCACGGGATCGACGCGCAGTCGATCGCCCGCGCGGCCCAGGCGATCAGCCCCGGCGCCCCGCTCCGCCGGCTCCGGCGGGCGACGGAGGAAGAGAGGGCCGCGGCCTCGTAGGGCGGACATCTGTCCGCCATCCGGCGCGCCCAACGGCGGCGCGGTCGACGGCGGCGCGCCCAACGGCGGCGCGGTCGACGGCGGCGCGCCCAACGGCGGCGTGGTCGACGGCGGCGCGGTCGACGGCGGCGCGCCCAACGGCGGCGTGGTCGACGGCGGCGCGGTTGAGGGCGGACCGAGGTCCGCCCTACGGGTAGCGGAATTGTTCCGGCCGGTCGCGGTCGTAGACGCGTTCGCCCGCGACATAGGTCCGGCGGATCGCGCGGTCGTCGCCCATGATCATTAAGGCGAAGAGCAGTTCCTCGATCGACTGGCAGTATCCGGTCCGGAACGCCATGAAGGGCGTCGCCTTCGGGTCGAGCACGACGAGATCGGCCTCGTAGCCCGGCGCGATCCGGCCGAGCCGGTCGCCGAGGCGGAGCGCCTCCGCGCCCCCCGCCGTGGCGAGCCAGAAGCCGCGGACCGCGTCGAGCTTCGCGCCCGAAAGCGCCACGACCTTGTAGGCCTCGTCGAGCGAGCGGAGCTGGCTGAGCGAGGTGCCGCCGCCGACGTCGGTGCCGAGCCCGACCCGGACCGGCCGCTTCGGGTCCATCGCGTCGTAGAGCCGGAACAGCCCGGAGCCGAGGAACAGGTTCGAGGTCGGGCAGAAGGCGAGCGCGGCGCCGGTGTCGTGGCAGGTCTGGAAATCGCCTTCGTGCATGTGGATCGCATGGCCGAACATCGACCGGGGGCCGACGAGCCCGGCATGGGCGTAGACGTCGAGGTAGCTCTCGCGCGCCGGGAAGAGCTCGCGCACCCATTCGATCTCGGCGCGGTTCTCGCAGAGATGCGTCTGGGTGAACACCCCCGGCGTCTCGCGCACGAGCGCGCCGGCCGCGTCGAGCTGCGCCTCGGTCGAGGTCGGCGCGAAGCGCGGCGTCACGCAGTAGAGCTGCCGCCCCACCCCGTGCCAGCGCTCGATCAGCGCGCGGCTCTCGGTGTATCCCCGCTCGGCGGTGTCGAGCAGCGCGGGCGGCGCGTTGCGGTCCATCAGCACCTTGCCCGCGATCATCCGCGTGTTGAACCGCGCCGATTCCGCGAAGAAGGCGTCGACCGAGCCGGGATGGACCGTGCAGTAGACCACCGCCGTCGTCGTGCCCGCGCGCAGCAGTTCGCGCAGGAAGAGCCCCGCGACCCGCGCGGCATGCGCGTCGTCGGCGAAGCTCTGCTCGGCGGGGAAGGTATAGGTGGTCAGCCATTCGAGCAGTTCGGTGCCATAGGCGCCGATCACCTGCATCTGCGGGTAATGCACATGCGCGTCGATAAAGCCCGGGCAGAGGAGGCCCTCGTAGCGCTCGGGCTCCACGCCCGGGCGGACCGCCGCCGGGTCGTAGGGGCCGAAGGCGGTGACGATCCCGTCCGAAATCACGGTGAGCGCGTCCTCGTGATGGGTGAGGCAGTCGCGCGGCTCGCGCAGGAAGGGATCGGCGTCGATGCTGATCGCCGCGCCGCGCAGGGCCTTCGTGGTCGCTGTCATCTGGTTCTCCCGGTCGCGCGGGGGGGGGGCGGACAGATGTCCGCCCTACGGGCGCCGCGCGGATTTCAATGGCCGCCGGTCTCGGCGATGAACTTGTAGAGGAAGACCGCGGCGATCACCCAGACCACCGGATGGACCTCCTTCGCCCGGCCCGTCAGCAGCTTCAGCGCCGCGTAGGTGATGAAGCCGAAGGAGACGCCGTTCGCGATCGAATAGGTGAAGGGCATCAGCAGCGCCGTGACGCAGCCCGGGATCACCTCGGTGATGTCGTCCCATTCGAGCTCGGTCAGTTCGCGCATCATCAGGCAGGCGACGAAGAAGAGCGCGGGCGCGGTCGCATAGGGCGGCACGGTGCCCGCGAGCGGCGAGAAGAACAGCGCGAGCAGGAAGAGGACCGCGACGGTGACGGCGGTGAGCCCGGTGCGCCCGCCCTCCTGTACGCCGGCGGCGCTCTCGATATAGGCGGTCGAGGAGGAGGTGCCGAGCATCGAGCCCATGAAGATCGCGCCCGAATCCGCGAGCAGCGCCCGGCTGAGCCGCCCTTCCCGTTCCGGCGTCAGCAGCCCCGCGCGCCGGGCGACGCCCATCAGCGTGCCGGTGGCGTCGAAGAGTTCGACGAGGAAGAAGACCAGCACGACATGGACGATCCCCGCCGAGAGCGCGCCCCGGATGTCGAGCTGGAACAGCGTCGGCATGATCGAGGGCGGCGCCGAGACGAGGCCCGCGAAGCGGTTGTCGGTGAAGAAGTAGCTGAGCACGGTGACGAGCACGATCCCGATCAGGAGCGAGCCCTTCACGCCCCGCGCCGACATGACGCAGATCAGGATGAAGCCGATCGCGGCCAGCACCACCTCGGGCCGGTGCAGGTCGCCGATCGTGACCAGCGTCGCCTCCGAGCCCACGACGATCCCGGAGCTCTTGAGCGAGATGATCGCGAGGAAGAGGCCGATGCCGACGGTGATGGCGATCCTGAGGCTCTGCGGGATGCCGCGCACGATGATCTCGCGCAGCCTGAAGAGCGTGACGATCAGGAAGAGCGAGCCGGAGATGAAGACCGCGCCCAGCGCCTGCTGCCAGGTGAAGCCCATGCCGAGCACGACGACATAGGCGAAATAGGCGTTGAGCCCCATGCCGGGCGCGAGCGCGATCGGGTAGTTCGCGTAGAGCCCCATGATCAGCGTGCCGATCGCGGCGACGAGGCAGGTCGCGACGAAGACCGCGCCCTGCGGCATGCCCGCGTCGCCGAGGATCATCGGGTTGATGAAGATGATGTAGGCCATGGTCACGAAGGTCGTGAAACCGGCCAGGAGCTCGGTCCTGACGTTCGTGCCGTGCTCCTTCAGGGCGAAGTATCTTTCCAGCGTCTCCAAGTCCGTCCTCCAGTCCGGGCGGTTCCCCGCGGCAAGGGGGAGCCGGGGCCGGTCGCGGGGGGCGCGCCGGCGGGTTGCGTCTCGTCTCGGGCGGTCGCGCCGGGCGGGGGCCGCCCCGGCGCCATCTCTCAGGAAGATCCGGCGGCGCGGGCGCGCAGCGCCCGGCTCACCACGTCGGCCGCGAAAGGCGTCGCGCGCAGGCGCAGGCCGGTCGCATCGGCGATCGCATTGGCAAGCGCCGCGGCGACCGGATTGTAGGGGCTCTCGCTCATCGACTTGGCGCCGAGCGGCCCGACGCTGTCGGTGGTCGCGGCGAAGCGGACCAGCGTGTCGGGGCATCCGGCCGCGGTCGGGATCTGGTAGCCGCGGAAGGTGCCGTTCACCACGGCGCCGGCCTCGTCGATCCGGAGATTCTCGTAGAGCGCGGCGCCCAGCGCCTGGGCGACGCCGCCCTCGACCTGGCCCCGGCACTGCATCGGGTTGACGACCGTGCCCGCGTCCGCCGCGTGCAGCGAGCGCAGCACCCGGACCTCGCCGTAGCGCCGGTGCACCACGACCTCGAACCCCTGGACGTTGAAGGCGACCGAGCGCGGCGAGCCGGCGGCGTCGCCGGTCGCCTCCAGCGGCCCGGCCGTCGCGGCGAGATCCGCGAGCGGGAGCGTGGCACCCGCCCCCGTCACGCTCTCCGGACCGATCCGGCACTCCTCCGGCGGGGCGCCGAGGAGCGCGGCGGAGGCCTCCCGGATCCGCGCGGCGAGCGCCGCCGCCGCCGCCTGCGTCGCGGAGCCGCCGACGACCGTGCCGGTGCTGCCATAGGCGCCGGTATCGTGGCGCGTCAGGTCGGTGTCGGACTGGTGGATCCGGATGCGCCCGGCCTCGGTGCCGAGCACGGTGGCGGCGATCTGCCGGTGCACCGTCGTCGTCCCGTTGCCGAATTCGGCCGTGCCGACGTAAAGATCGTAGCAGCCGTCGCCCGCGAGCGCGATCCGGCTCTCGGCATGGTGGCCGCGCGGGGGGATCGTGTCGATCATCGCCGCGGCCATGCCGCGCCCGACCATCCAGTCGGGTCCGAGGTCCGGCCGCTCCTCCGCCGCGAAATCCGCCTCCACCATGTCGAGGCACTGGGGCAGGCCGTAGCTGCCCCATTCCACGTCATGCTCATGCGCGTCCCAGGAGACGAGCGCGTCGCCGGGCTTGGCGACATTGATCCGGCGGAAGGCGAAGGGATCGATGCCGAGCTTGCGCGCCAGTTCGTCCATCGCGGATTCGATGGCGAAATTGGTCTGGCTGAGGCCGTAGCCCCGGAAGGCGCCGGCCGGGACGGTGTTGGTATAGACCGCCTTCCCCTCCACCCGCTTGTTCGGGCAGCGGTACATCGCCACCGCCTCGCCCGAGCCGTGGAAGAGCACGCCGGGGCCGTGGTTGCCATAGGCGCCGGTATTGGAGAGCATCCGCGTCTCGATCGCCGTCAGCGTCCCGTCCGCCTTCGCGCCGAGGCGCACCGTCACCTTCATCGGGTGCCGCGTGGTGGAGGCGATGAACTGCTCCGGCCGCGTGTATTCGAGCTTCACCGGCCGCCCGGTCCGCAGCACGGCGAGCGCGACGATATCCTCGACCAGCATCTCCTGCTTCGCGCCGAAGCCGCCGCCGACGCGCTTCGTGATCACGCGGACCTTGCCGCGCGGCAGGTCGTAGAGATCGGCGAGCGCGTCGCGGGTCAGGAAGGGCACCTGCGAACTGGTGCGGATCACCAGCCGGTCGCCCTCCATCCAGCCGATGGCGCCGTGGGTCTCGAGATGCGCGTGCTGCAGCCGCTGGCTCAGGTAGACGCCCTCGTGGATCGCGTCGGCCTCGGCGAAGCCCGCCGCGCAATCGCCGATCTCGCCCGCGAACTGCGCGACGATGTTGCGCGCGGGATCGCTGATCCGGGGGCAGGTCGCGTCGGAATGCACCTGATGCGCGCCCGGCGCCAGCGCCGCCTCGGGATCGAACACCGCCGGGAGGATCTCGTAATCGACCGCGATCAGGTCGCGCGCCGCCTCCGCCGCGGCCTCCGAATCCGCCACGACCGCGGCGACGCGCTGGCCGATGAAGCGCACCACCGGATCGAGCACCATCGTGTCGTCCACGTCGTCGGTCGCAAGCTCGTGCCGGCCGGTCGAGAAGCGTTTCGCCGGCGCGTCCTTCGCCGTCAGGACGGCGACCACGCCCGGCACCGCCGCCGCCGCCGCGGTGTCGATGGCGCGGATCCGGGCCGAGGGATGCGGGCTGCGCAGGATCTTCATGTGCAGAAGACCCTCGATGGCGACATCCATCGTGTATTCGACCCGCCCCGTCACCACGCCGGGGCCGGCGGGCGCGGGCAGGTTGCGCCCGACGGCCGCGCCGCCCCCGGCGGTCTCGACATGGGCGATGCCCGCCACCGCGTCGCGGATCGCGCGGTAGCCGGTGCAGCGGCAGAGATTGCCCTTCAGCGACCGGTCGAGCTCAGCCTTCTGTCCCTGATCGAGCGCCGCCGCCGTCATCACCATGCCCGCGGTGCAGAAGCCGCACTGGAATCCCTGCGCGGCGAGGAAGGCCTGCTGCGTCGGGTGAAGCCCCTCGCCGCCCGGCCCCGAGCCCCCCAGCCCCTCGATCGTCGTCACGGCCCTGCCCTCGGCGCGGAAGGCGGGGACGAGGCAGGAATGCACCGGCTGGCCGTCGAGATGCACGGTGCAGGCGCCGCAATCGCCCGCGTCGCAGCCCTTCTTCACCCCGAACCAGCCGAGATCGCGCAGGAAGGTCCGCAGGCACTGGCCCGGACGCGGCTCGTCCTCGAACCGCTCGCCGTTCACGAGAAAGCTCATGGCCGGAGCCCCGCGAGCTCGGCCCGGATCTCGCCGGCGAATTCGCGCGTCATGTGCGCGCGCCAGTCGGGAAGCCCGTGCACGTCGTCGTACCAGAGATCATCGGGCACCTCCGCCCCGATCCGGTCGGCCAGCGCCCCGGCCCCGGGCATCGTCTCGAAGCGGAGCACCGCCGGGCGCCGGGTCGCCGCGGTGATCGTGAGCGCGAAGCCGCCCTCCGCCGGCAGCGTGCCGATCAGGAGCACGCCCGAGCGCCCGAGCGGCGTCAGCGACTGGCGGCGGAACGCGTGGCGCCGGCGCAGCGCCTCCAGGGGCAGGTCGATCGCGCGCAGGATCTCGCCCGGTTCGAGCGCGGTGTCGAACGGCCCCCGCGTGAAATCCGCCGCCGCGACGCGCCGCTCGCTCCCGTCCGGCGACCAGATCAGGTACGACCCCTCCAGCGCGACGCAGAGCGAGACCATCGGCCCCGCCGGCAGCGAGGCGCAGAGGTTGCCGCCCACGCTCGCCATGTTCCAGATCTTGAACGAGGCGAGGAAGGACCGGCAGCATTCGGCGAGAAGCCCGCCCGCGCGCCAGTCCGCCGGCGGCTCGAAGGCATGGAGCGCGGCCACCTTGCAGGTCGCCCCGATCCGGAGCCCGGCCTCGCTCACCTCGAGCGCGGGCCAGCCGAGCGCGTCGAGATCGATCAGCCGGCCGAGGTGGCGCTGCGGTTCCGAATAGAGCCAGGTCCCGCCCGCGAGGAACGCGTCGCCCGCGCGCCAGGGTCCGAGATCGGCGCGGCGCGCCGGGCGGAGGATCTCGGTGATCGTGTTCAGATCCATGCCCGGCGCTCCCTGGCGGCGCGGCGGCGGGTGGCGAAGGTCGGGAGTGGCGTCATGGCTCTCGTCGGGTCTCGCGGAACGGGTGGCGGCGGGCGCTGCGCGGAAAACGTGCGCTTCCCCCTCATTGCCTTGACCTTAATCAAGCTTCGCGAAGTTGAAACCACCGATGCCAGCGCAGTATGCTGCCGGAACGGCAACAGCCGCTCTCGGAGCGTAGACATGACGGAGAAATCCCCCGGGCCGCGGGAGCGGCCGCGCAAATCCTCCCTCTCTCCCGCGCTGCTCGCGCGCGTGTTTCACCAGCCCGCGCTCGTCTATTTCAACGCGGTCGCCGAGCATCTGTCGATTCGCGAGGCGGGCCGGCGGCTCAACGTCGCCTCCTCCGCCGTCTCGCGGCAGATCAGCGCGCTCGAGGACGGGCTCGGCCTGCCGCTCTTCGAGCGCGAGGGCCGCCGGCTGCGCCTCGCGCCCTCGGGCGAGATCCTCTACCGCCACACCCGCCGCCTCTCCGGGCCGCTGGAGGCGGCGGTGCAGGAACTGGAGATGCTGCGCGGACTCAAGACCGGCACGGTGCGGCTCGCCACGGTCGAGAGCGTCGGCTTCTCCTTCCTGCCGGAGATCATCGCCGAGTTCGGGCGGCGCTATCCGCGCATCCATCTCGACATCTCGGTCTGTTCCTCGGCGGATGTGATCGAACGCCTGCTCGCGGAGCGCTGCGACATCGGCCTCGGCTTCGTCTCCGCGCTCCCGCCCCGGATCGAGGCGGCGCTCCGGCGCGACGTGCGCATCGGCGTCGTGACGCGGCCCGACCATCCGCTGGCGGCGCGCGAGAACCCGACGCTGCGCGACTGCGTCGCGCATCCGGTCGCGGTCGGCAAGCCCGAGATCTCGATCCGCGCGGTGATCGAGCCGTTCCTGCGCCGCGACGGCGAGGCGCCGCCGCCGCTGGTCGAGGTCGATTCGATCCGGCTGCTGGTCGAACTGGCGCTGACGGGGGCCTATGCCTCGATCATGACCCCGATCGGCGCGCAGGCGGCGCTGGCGCGGGGCGATCTGGTCTTCCGCCCGCTCGCCGACCAGGGCCTGCCGCTCAACCGCTTCGCGCTCCTCGCGCGCGCCGGCGGCAACCTGCGCTTCGCCGCGGCCGTCTTCCACGAACACGCGCGCCAGAGGCTCGCCGCCCTCCCCCTCCCCGGCTCCGTGTAGGGCGGACGTCCGTCCGCCCCGCGAGCGCGGGGGGGGACGGGAGGGCGGCGGACAGATGTCCGCCCTACGCGAGCGGGACGGACGGAAGGATGGCGGACAGATGTCCGCCCTACGCGAGCGCGGCGAGGACGCGGGCCCAGGAGCGGATGCCCTTGTGGAAGCAGGCGAGGTTGTACTTCTCGTTCGGGCTGTGGATCCCGTCGTCGTCGAGCCCGAACCCCGCGAGGATCACGTCCATGCCGAGCCTGTTCTTGAAGTCGCCCGCGATCGGGATCGAGCCGCCCGCGCCGATGAAGGGCGCGGGCCTGCCCCATTCCTCGGAGAGCGCCCGCTGCGCGGCGCCGAAGGCCGGATTGGCGGTGTCGAAGGCGACCGCCCGCCCGTTGCCATGGGGATGGAACTCGACCTCGCAATCCTCTGGCAGCCGCGCCCTCACGAAGTCCCGGAACGCGGCGCGGATCTTCTCCGGATCCTGGTCGAAGACCAGCCGGAAGGAGACCTTGGCCCGCGCCTCGGCCGGGATCACCGTCTTGAACCCCGCGCCCTGGTAGCCGCCGCCCATGCCGTTCACCTCGGCCGTCGGCCGCGACCAGATCATCTCGAGCGCCGATCGCCCGGTCTCGCCGGCCGGGACCGCGAGCCCGACGCCGCCGAGAAACGCCGCCACGTCGAAATCGAGCGCCTCCCACTGCGCGCGCAGGCTCTCCGGGATCTCGGGCACGCCGTCGTAGAAACCCGGGATCGTCACCCTTCCGTCGGCGTCGTGGAGATCGGCGAGGATGCGCGCGAGCACGTGGTTCGCATTCGCCGCCGCCGAGCCGTACATGCCCGAATGCAGGTCCCGGCTCGCCCCCCGGATCACGATCTCCTCGCCGCAGAGCCCGCGCAGCATCGTCGTGATCGCGGGCGTCTCCGCGTCCCACATGCCGGTGTCGCAGATGAGCCCGAGATCGGCTTTCAGCTCGTCCCCGTGCGCCTCGAGGAAGGCGGGCAGGCTCGGGCTGCCCGATTCCTCCTCGCCCTCGAGCATGATCGAGACCGGGACCGGCAGCGCGCCCGTGACCGCGACCCAGGCGCGGCAGGCCTCGATGAAGGTCATGAACTGGCCCTTGTCGTCGGCGGCGCCCCGGGCGCGGATCACCTTCGCGCCGTCGGCGAGCGTCTCGACCGCCGGTTCGAAGGGCGGACGGTTCCAGAGCTCGGGCGGGTCGACCGGCTGCACGTCGTAATGGCCGTAGAACAGCACCGAGCGGCCCGGCGCGGCGCGGTTGTGCGCGACGACGATCGGATGGCCCGTCGTCGGCCGCGCCGCCGCCTCGAAGCCGAGCGCGGCCAGATCCGCGGCCACCGCCTCGGCGCAGCGCGCGCAATCGGCCAGATAGGCGGGATCGGTCGAGATCGACGGGATCCGCAGCAGCGCGAAGAGCCGCTCGAGCGCGGCGGGCTGGTCGGCGTCGATATGGGCGAGGACGGCCTCGAGGTCGGACATGGGCATGCTCTCCGGATCTTGCACCCTGCCCGGCGCGCGCGCGTCGGGCCGGCCGGCGGAGCCTAGCGCACCGGTGGTCCGGGGCCAGCGAAAAAGCGCGGACCCGGTTCGGCCTTCCGCGAAGGCCCCGGTTCCGGCATAAAGGCGGCGGGGAGGAACCGGCGGGATGCGAGCGGAAAAGACCACGGAAGAGACGGAGCCCGGCGCCTGGATCGAACGTTTCCACGGTCTCTCGAGCCTCTCCCCGGCCGTGAAGGCGACCCTGATCGCCGAGACCCGGGTCGCGCGCGTGCCGAAGGACACGGTGATCTTCGGCCCCGGCAAGGCGCCGGAAAACCTGCTCCTGCTGCTCGAGGGGACCGTGCGCGTCCAGCAGACCAGCGAATCGGGCCGCGAGGTATTCCTCTACCGCGTGAACGCGGGCGAAAGCTGCGTGCTGACCACGGCCTGCCTGCTCGGCTACGAGGAATATACCGCCGAGGGCGTGGCCGAGACCGATCTCGTCGCGGCCCTGGTGCCGCGGGCGACCTTCGACGAGCTGATCGCGCGCTCGCCCGAATTCCGCCGCTTCGTCTTCGCCGCCTATTCGCGCCGGATCACCGAGCTCTTCCGGGTGATCGAGGAAGTGGCCTTCCGCCGGATCGACCTTCGCCTCGCGCAGAAGCTGCTGAAGCTCGCGGGACCGGACCGCGTCCTCAATGCGACGCACCAGAGCCTCGCGCTCGAGCTCGGCACCGCGCGGGAGGTGATCTCGCGCCAGCTTCAGGAATTCCAGCGCCGGGGCTGGGTCGAGCTCGGGCGGGGCACGATCCAGATCACCGCGCCCGCGGCGCTGCGCCGCCTCGCCGAGGATGGCGGCGGCCGGTGAGAAAGACCGGCGCGGAACCGGTGAGGCATTGGTGACTTAGTCACAGACGCGCGGGGCGCTCCGATGGCATGAGGATGCCAACGCATATCGGAGAAACCGAGATGACCAGAACCATCGGCCCCGCCGATCGCGCCCCGCGCCGCGTCGCGGGCCGCGTGACGACCGCCACGCCGGGCGCGGCTCCGCGCCCGTTCCACCCGTTTTCCGGCACAAGGACCCGCGCCCGGCCATGACCAGCTTCACCCCCTTCGCCTCGCTCGCGGGCGGCGCCCTCATCGGCCTCGCCGCCGTCCTGCTGATGACGCTGGCGGGCCGCGTCTTCGGCGCGACCGGCGTGCTGACCGGCGCTTTCCTGCCCACCGGCCCCGGCGACCGGGGCTGGCGGCTGGCGCTTCTCGCCGGAATGGTCACCGCGCCGCTCCTCTGGCGGCTCTTCGCGGGCGCCATGCCCGCGCTGAGCGTTCCGGTCGGCCCGCTCGCGCTCGCCATCGGCGGGCTGCTCGTCGGCGTCGGCGTCACGCTCGGCGGCGGCTGCACCTCGGGCCACGGCGTCTGCGGGATGGCGCGGCTCTCGCCCCGCTCGATCGTGGCGACCCTCACCTTCCTCGCGACCGCCATCGTCACGGTCTACGTGATCCGGCACGTCATCGGAGTTCAGCCATGAAGCTCGTCGCCACTTATCTCATCGGCCTCGTCTTCGGCCTCGGCATCGCCCTCTCGGGCATGATCAACCCGGCCAAGGTGCTGAACTTCTTCGATATCGCCGGCACCTGGGATCCGAGCCTCGCCTTCGTCATGGGCGGCGCGCTGATCGTCACCGCGATCGGCTACCGCCTCGCCTTCCGACGCGGGCGCCCGGTCCTCGACCGGACGTTCCACCTGCCGAAGGCCTCGGCGATCGACGCCCGCCTCGTCGGCGGCTCGATGATCTTCGGCCTCGGCTGGGGCATCGCCGGCTTCTGCCCCGGCGGCGCCCTGCCCGCCCTCGGCACCGGGCGCGGCGAAGTGCTTCTCTTCGTCGCCGCGCTCGTCGCCGGCATCCTTGTCACCCGCGCGGTGCTCGACCGCCGCGCCGCGGCCCCGCGCCGCGCCTGATCCGGAGGAACCCTGTCATGACCTATCCGATCGACACCTCGGTCAAGCCCGAAGTCACCGGCTTCTTCGACCCGGCCACCAACACCGTCAGCTACGTCGTCAAGGACCCGGCCACCGACGCCTGCGCGATCGTCGATTCCGTGATGGACATCGACTACGCCGCCGGCCGGATCTCCTACGGCCACGCCGACCAGATCATCGACTTCGTCGAGCGCCACCAGCTCAGGGTCGAATGGCTGATCGAGACGCATGTGCATGCCGACCACCTCTCGGCCGCGCCCTATATCCAGGGCAGGCTCGGCGGCAAGCTCGGCATCGGCTCGAAGATCAAGGTGGTGCAGGAGACCTTCGGCAAGATCTTCAACGAGGGTACCGAGTTCCAGCGCGACGGCAGCCAGTTCGACCGGCTGTTCGAGGATGGCGACACCTACGAGATCGGCACGATGAAGGCCTTCGCGATCCACACGCCCGGCCACACGCCCGCCTGCATGACGCATGTGATCGGCGACGCGGCCTTCGTCGGCGACACGCTCTTCATGCCGGACGGCGGCTCGGCGCGCGCCGATTTCCCGGGGGGCGACGCGGGCACGCTCTACGATTCGATCCAGAAGGTGCTGGCGCTGCCCGACGAGACCCGGCTCTTCATGTGCCACGACTACGCGCCGAACGGCCGCGAGATCCGGTGGGAGACCACCGTCGCGGAGGAAAAGGCGCACAACATCCACGTCGGACAGGGCACCACGCGGGAGGCCTTCGTGAAGATGCGCGAGGAGCGCGACGCGTCGCTCGACATGCCGAAGCTCATCATCCCGTCGCTGCAGATCAACATGCGCGCGGGCGAACTGCCCCCCGCCGACGAGAGCGGCAAGCGCTTCCTGAAGGTGCCGCTGAACGGGCTCTGAGCCCCGGGAAACGAAGGCGGGCGCTCCCGTTTCGGGGGCGCCCGCCGGCCCGTTCCGGGAGAAATCCGTTAACCCTCCGCAACCTTGGGTGTTGCAAAGCGCGCGTCGCGGATCGATAGTCACCTCCAATGCACGCGATGGTTGCGGGGTGGAGGTCACTGCGTGGGCGCTGGGAAAGAGGACGACGGCGCGCGGATCCTGAGCCTGTCCCGCAAGCTCGCCGCGATCCACGCCGCGGGCGTGGCGCTCCTCCTCTTCGTCGTGATCTCGGCGACGCTCTGGATCTCGGCCGAGCATAACAGCCTCGCCCGCGTCGGTTCGGAGGAGCTGGTGTCGAGCGGCGTGAACGCGCTGCGCAACCGGCTCGGCACGCTGGTGCGCGACTATTCGATCTGGGACGACGCCTACGAGAACATCCTCGCCGACGACCGCGCCTGGATCTATCGCAACATCGGCAACGCGGCGACCGAGATCGGCACGGTCGACCTGATCGAATTCGTCCGCGCCGCGGGCGGCCCCCCCTTCGGATGGCGCGCGAGCTCGCCCCCCGGGGGGGAGACGGAGATCCTGCCCGCGTCGCTGCTGAACCGCATCCTGCGCGAACTCGACCCGCGCGATCCCGAGCGCGACATGCCCGGAACGCTGCTCGCGGAATACGACGGCGCGCCCTGGATCTTCTCGCTCGCCCTCGTCCGCCCGGTCGCGGGCATGCCGCCCGGGGTTCCGCCGGAGGCGCTGCCGCGCCAGATCCACGGCTACCAGCTCACGCGCGAACGGCTCGCCCGGATCGGCCGGGAACTTCTGATCGACGACATCCGGCTGGAGCCGGGCGACGCGGTCCCGGACGGTTCGGCGCGGCTTCCGCTCCGCAACGAGCTCGGCCGGGTGATCGGCCAGGTGGTCTGGACGCCGCCCCGGCCGGGGGCGAGCATCCTGCGCCGGGTCGCGCCGCCGCTCGGCCTCGCGCTCGCCGCGGTGATGGTGATCGGCCTCGTCAGTTCCCGCTCGGCGGTACGCGCGGCCGAGCGGCTCGAGGAGGCGCTCGACGCCGCCAAGGCCGCCGACCGCAGCAAGACGGAGTTCCTGTCGAACGTCAGCCACGAGTTGCGCACGCCGATGAACGGGATCCTCGGCGTCGCGCAACTGCTGCGCACCACCCCGCTCGACGCCGAGCAGCGCGAACTCCTCGAGATCCTGTTCAGCTCCGCCAATACGCAGATGGCCCTCATCTCGGATCTCCTCGACCTCAGCCGGATCGAGAACGGCAACCGCGAGCTCTCGTCCGAGCCTTTCGAGCCGGCGGCGATCCTGCGCGACGTCTCCGACATGATCCGCGTCGCCGCCGCCAAGAAGGGCGTGGGCTTCACCGCCGATTTCGACGCGCTCACGGGCCTCGCGCTCACCGGCGACGCCCGCGCGTTCCGCCAGATCCTGACCAACCTGCTCGGCAACGCGGTCAAGTTCACCGACGCGGGCGGCGTGACGCTCCGGGCCGAGGTCCGGGGCGGGGACGGAAACGGAGACGGGGACGGGAACGGGGCGTGGCTTCTGGTCGTGAGCATCGCCGATACTGGCCGCGGGATCGCCGCGGCCGCCCTGCCCCGGATCTTCGACCGGTTCTACCAGGTCGACGGCTCGCCGACGCGCGCGGCCGAGGGCACGGGCCTCGGCCTCGCGATCAGCCAGTCGCTCGCGCGCATGATGGGCGGACGGATCGAGGTCGAGAGCCGGCTCGGCGCCGGATCGACCTTCGTCTTCAGCGCGCCCTTTGACCTCGCCGAGGCGCGGGCCGGAGATCTCGATGCGGCCTGAACCCCGCGACCCCCTCGGCGGCGCCCCCCGCCCCGATCTCGGCGCCGGACCGGCGCGGCGCGTCCTCGTCGTCGAGGACAACGAGGTCAATGCGATGATCCTCGCCGCGATGCTGCGCCGGGGCGGATGGGAGCCGGTCGCCGCGGCCGATGGCCTCGCCGGGATCGAGATGTCCGCGCGGCTCCATCCGCGGCTCATCCTGATGGATCTGCAGATGCCGCGGCTCGACGGTTTCGCGGCCGCCCGCGACATCCTGCGCGCGAGCGCGCGGGAGGCCTGCCCGCCGCCGGCGATCGTCGCGATCACCGCCGCGCCGGGACCGGAAGCCCGCGCCTCCTGCCTCGCGGCCGGATTCGCGGACCTTCTGCCGAAACCGGTCGAGATGTCCGACCTGCTGGCGCTGGTGCGCCGCCACATGGAAGGGGAATAGAGCGCGGGCGCCCCCGGGGCCAGCCCGCCCGTCCCGCCCGGTCAGGCCGCCACCGGCTGACGTTCCAGGCCGCGCAGGAAATGATAGTGGCGCCGGCCCTGGCGCATGTAGAACGGATGGAGCCAGTGCCGGGGATCGAGCCCGGCGTCGGCCCAGAAGGAATAATCCTCGAAGAGTTCCTCCCCGGCGGCGATGTCGCGCAGCGCGACGCAGTGATCCTGGCGGAGTTCGGGCCAGAACCCCAGGCCCACATTGGCCATCTCGCCGTCGGCGTGGTTCATGAACTGCATTCCGTCGCGGTACCACAGGAACTTGTCGGACGGGCCGTGCAGATATCCGCCATGGAGCGCGTAGGCGAGATCCCGGTCGTCGAGACCGGCCAGCGCGTTCGAATCACACACATGCATGCTCTCGTCGAACTGCCAGAGCCGGGTGCCCGACCTGATCGCGCGACGCGCGAAGACCCCCATGCCGTCCACCTTGCTCGACCTGAACTCGACATCAACCAACCAGCTCAATTACACCTCCTTCTGTTCCATGGCGAATACAGAGCGCCGCTGTGCTCCAACTTTTATCACCATTCTATTCAACTTGCGCGTACTTCTCCACAAGTATGGTTATCACGCGTAACCACACTTAATCTTTAATACTATTAATGATAGATTGACGCGGGAGTGCAAGAGGAAAATGCACGCTAAAAGTGTATTCCATTTTATACCAGGCAGATGATCCGCCACCCTCTTCGCCCGTCGCGGCGTCTTCGGGCTCGCGCGCCGCCCCCCGGGCCTTGGACCATTGGCCAAGAGAATCGCGCCCCGCCGATGGGCTAGCGTCCCGGCGAGCGGCGCGGCCCCGGTTTGACCGGGCGGCGCGCGATGCTATGGGATGACCAGGGAATCAAGGAGGAACCGGGCATGAAGACGGTATCGGAGAACGCGGCCTTCGGCGGCACACAAGGGGTCTACACCCATGCGTCCGAGGTCTGCGGCTGCGACATGACCTTCGCCGTCTACACCCCGCCGCAGGCGAAGGCCGGGCCGGTCCCGGTGCTGTGGTATCTCTCGGGCCTCACCTGCACGCACGAGAATGCGATGACCAAGGCGGGGGCGCAGGCCTGGGCGGCGCGCGAGGGGATCGCGCTGGTCTTCCCCGACACCTCGCCGCGCGGCGAGGGCGTCGCGAACGACGAGGCCTACGACCTCGGCCAGGGCGCGGGTTTCTACGTCGACGCGACCGAGACGCCGTGGAGCCCGCATTTCCGGATGTGGTCCTATGTGACCGAGGAACTGCCCACGCTCCTCTTCCGCAATTTCGAGCTCGAGGAAGGCGCGCAGGGCATCACCGGCCATTCGATGGGCGGCCATGGCGCGCTCACCATCGCGCTCACCTATCCCGACCGGTTCAAGTCGGTCTCGGCCTTCGCGCCGATCGCCAATCCGAGCAATTCGGACTGGGGCCGCAAGCAGCTCGGCGCCTATCTCGGCGCGGAGAGCGCGGCCTGGCACGCGCATGATTCGAGCCTGCTCCTGCGCGAGAAGGGCTGGAAGGGCCAGCTGCTGATCGACCAGGGCGCGAACGACCAGTTCCTCGACCTGCTGAAGCCCGAGGCGCTCGCGAGCGCGATCGCGGAACGGCGCCAGCCCGCGACCTTCCGGATGCAGCCCGGCTACGACCACAGCTACTTCTTCGTCGCCTCCTTCATGGAGGATCACGTGAGCTTCCACGCCGAGGCGCTCTACGCGTGATCTACGTCGACGCCGATGCCTGCCCGGTCCGCGACGAGGTGCTGCGCGTGGCCGAGCGGCACGGCGTCGCGGTCGTCTATGTCGCCAATGGCGGGATCCGGCCGAGCCGGCACCCGCTCGCCCGCGTCATCGTGGTCGACCAGGGCGCGGACGCGGCGGACAAGTGGATCGCCGAGCGGATCGGGCCGGGCGATCTCTGCGTCACGGCGGACATTCCGCTCGCCGCGCGGGTGGTCGAGGCGGGCGGCCTCGTGCTCGCGCCCGACGGGGCGCGGCTCGACGCGCGCAACATCGGCGAGAAGCTCGCGACGCGCGACCTGATGGCCGACCTGCGCGCCGCCGACCCGTTCCGGCAGGGCGGCGGCAGGAGCTTCCGCCCCGCCGACCGGTCCCGCTTCCTCGAAGCCTTGGAGCGCGAACTCCGCGCCCTCCCGAAACCCGCGCCGTAACGCCGTAGGGCGGACTTCAGTCCGCCACCCCGCCCCCGCCCGCGACGAGCCCCTCCGCCACCAGCCGCGTGAAATGGCTGTCGCCATCGACGCTGAGCGCCCCGACCGCGTCGCGGATCGGCATCCAGACCGCGCGGTGGCCGGCCTCGCGCGGCGGCCCGTGGCGCGGCCCCGGGCGGCAGAGATAGACGTGGCAGACCTTGCGCGCCCAGAGATCGTATTCCGGCATGTAGGCGTAGCGCTGGTAGACGCCGAGCCGCCGGATCGGCCGGATCGTCCAGCCGGTCTCCTCGAGGCATTCGCGGTGCATCGCGCGCAGCGCGCCCTCGCCGGGATCGATCCCGCCGCCGGGAAGCTGCAGTTCCGGCGGATCGCCCGCCTGTTCTGTCAGCAGGATCTCGTCGCCGAGCCGGATCACGGCATAGGCGCCGAGGCGGTTCCGGTAGCTCTGGCGGGGGTCGACGGGGGAGCCGAATCTGCGCATGGGCGGCATCATAGCGCGCGGCGCGGCGGGGGAAACCGCCCCCGCCCCGGCCGGCGCGGGGGCGCCGGATTTGCACTCGGCGGGTCGAACCCCTATGTGCAGGGGCAACAAGCCATCGGGACAAGACCATGACACTCGCCGGCCGTATCGCCTGGGACGATTCCATCCTGCCGTTTCAACTCGACCGCGCCGATGTGCGCGGCCGCGTGGCGCGCCTCGATTCCGTGCTCGACACCATCCTCGGCCAGCACGCCTATCCCGCGCCGGTCGCGGCCCTCGTCGCGGAGGCGACGCTCATCACCGCGCTGATCGGCCAGACCATCCGGCCCGGCTGGCGCCTCTCGCTGCAGCTTCGCGGCGAGGGCCCGATCCGGCTGGTCGCGACCGACTATTTCGGCCCCTCCGCCGAGGGCGAGCCGGCGCGGATGCGCGCCTATGCCGGATTCGACGCCGAGGCGCTGGAGGCCCGCCCCGCCGGGGAGAGCCCATACGCGCTGCTCGGCGCCGGGCTCTTCGGCATGCTGATCGACCAGGGGCCGGGCACGCAGCCCTATCAGGGGATCACGCCGCTCGCCGGACGCTCGCTCTCGGACTGCGCCGAGACCTATTTCGCCCAGTCGGAGCAGATCCCGACCCGGTTCGCGCTCGCCATGGGCGAGGCGACGCTGCCGGGCGAGGATGCGCGCTGGCGCGCGGGCGGCGTGATGCTGCAGCACATGCCCGCGGCCTCGCCGCATGCGAAACAGGAGGCGACCGGCTTCGACGGGCTGCTCGCGCCCGAGGACATGCTGGACGGGGACGAGGCGGACAACTGGAACCGCGCCGTCACGCTGCTCGGCACGGTCGAGGAGACGGAGCTGATCGGCCCGCATGTCGGCCCGGACCAGTTGCTGCTGCGCCTCTTCCACGAGGAGGCGCCCCGGGTCTACGAGTCGCAGCCCGTGCGCTTCGGCTGCACCTGCGGGCCGGAGAAGGTGGTCCAGTCGCTCTCGATCTACTCGCCCGAGGAACTCGCGACGATGACGACGGAGACGGGCACGATCACCGCCGACTGCCAGTTCTGCGGCGCGCATTACGAGTTCGAGCCGGAAGACCTCGGCATCCGCGACGCGGACTGACGCCCGGCCCGCCTCAGCGCGCCCGCCCCGGCCGCGCGAGCGTGCCATCCTTCGACATCAGGATGGCGAGCGGCCGGGTGCCGGGGAACTCGGCGAAGATGATGACGAGCATCGCCGTGATCGGCACCGACAGGATCGCCCCGGCGATGCCCCAGAGCGAGGCCCAGGCCACGAGGCTGATCAGGATGACGAGCGGGCTGAGGTTCATCGAACTGCCCATCACATAGGGTTCGATGAAATTGCCGAGCAGGAGCTGGATCGCCGTCATCGCCAGCACGAAACTCACCACCGGCCAGAAGGCCCCCATCTCGGCGACGGCGAGGAAGGCCGGCAGGACGACGCCGAGGAAGCTGCCGACATAGGGAATGTAGTTGAAGAGCCCGATCAGGATCGCCCAGAACCCGGCGAAGGGGATGCCGTACCACCACATGATCGCGTAGCTGCCGAGGCCGAGCACGACGTTGATCAGCGTCTTCATCACCAGATAGGCGCCGATCGAGCTGTTGATGTCGCGGATCACCTCCTGGATCTGCGCGACCCGGGCGGGTTCGGCCGAGAGCAGCGCGATCTTGCGGCCGAAACTGTCCTTCTCCGACAGGATGAAGCCCGCGTAGATCACGATGACGACGAAGGTGGCCGCGATCGAGGAGGCGGTGGCGACGGTGACGCCCACGGCGCGGCGCAGGTTGATCCGGCCGAGGATGTCGTCCCGGACCGCCTGCCAGTCGGGCTCCGCGTCGAAGCCGAAGCGTTCCGCGGCCGCCTGGAAGATCGTCATCACCCGCTCCTGATATCTGGGCAGGGTCGCGGCGATCTGGCTCACGTTGGTCACGATAAGCCAGACGATGCCGACGAGGACCAGCCCGATCAGCAGCGCCGCCAGCCCGTAGCGCAGGCCGGCCGGGATGCGCGCGCCGAGGCCGGGGAGCCGCCCGAGCAGTTCGGCGAGGCCGAGGATCACATAGGCGACGACGACGCCCGCGACGACCGGCAGGATGACGGGCCTCCCGATCTGCAGGATCCAGCCGACCATCAGGGCGAAGGCGAGCCCGTAGACGAGTTGGGGAAACCAGTCCCGCATGGCCGCGGCCTTCCTCTTCGCTATCGCACAAACCCGGCTAGCACGGCGGGCGCCGCCGCGGAAGAAGGCGATCGCGCCCCCGCGCCGGGCCTCAGCCCTCCTCCTCCGGCCGCGAGCGGGCCGACTTGAGCGCGCCCCGGCGCGTCTTGGCCTCGAGCCGGCGGCGGACGGAGCCGAGCGTGGGCCGCGTCGGGCGCCGCGGCTTCGGCCGCTCCAGCGCGGCGAGGACCAGCGCGCGCAGCTTCTCGCGCGCCGCCTCCCGGTTCAGCGCCTGGCTGCGATGGGTCTCGGCGGTGACGATGAGCGCCCCCTCGCCGGTCCAGCGCCGGCCGGCGAGCCGGCGGAGCCGCGCCTTCACGTCGGGCGCGAGATGCGGCGAACGCGCGGCCTCGAAGCGCAGCTCGACCGCGGTGGAGACCTTGTTCACATTCTGCCCGCCCGGACCGGACGCCCGCGTGAAACTCTCGGTGAGTTCCCAGTCGGCGAGCGCGATCTCGTCGTTGATTCTCAGCATCCCCATTCCCTCGCACCGCCGCGTGGCCAGCCGCCGGCGCCGGCCCGGAGGCCGTCACCGCCCGCCGGCGGTGGCGCCGCGTCGGCGGCCGCGCCTCCGGCGAGGTCGCGCGCGCGGCGCGTTCCGGGCGCCGCGCCCGTGGCGGGGCGCGCCGCCCCGGCCAAAGCGAAGGGGCCGCGGCGAACCGCGACCCCCGGTCATTTGCTAGAACTTGGAGGCTGGCCGATCGGGCCTAACCCTCGCGCTTCGTGTCTGTCCCGAAGGGGCTGCCCCTCAGGCGACACCCCCGCGCGTCATACCGGCCACAAGCTCCAAAGTCCCGTCAGACATTGGATCACCTCCTTTCGCTGGTTTCGGTTACCCTGATGGTGCCATCGTTCCGGCGAAAGGCAAGTGCTATTTCGCCGCCCTGGGCTGCCAGTTCCAGATCGCCATCCGGAAGGGTGCCAGCGCGAAGACGGCGATCGCGAACTTGACCGAGAAATCCGCGAGCGCGAGGCTCACCCAGAGCGGCAGGACGGGGCCCTGGCCGAGCAGCGGGACGGGCTCGTTGGCCCAGGCGACGTCGACGCCGGGGGCGATGAAGGCGAGGCTCGCCGAGAAGGCCAGCGAGAAGAAGATCACCGTGTCCGCGACGCTGCCGAGCGTGCTCGAGACCAGCGGCGCGCGCCACCAGCTGCCCCGGCGGAGCCGGTTGAACACCGCGACGTCGAGAAGCTGGCCGACGAGGAAGGCGCTGAGCGAGCCGATCGCGACCCGGAGGCTGACGAGCGGGCCGAACTGTCCCTCGATCTGCGTGCCGATCAGGCTGCAGACGAGCCCGGTCAGAAAGCCCGCGTAGACCACCCGCCGCGCCGCGGACGGCCCGCGCAGCCGGTTCATCAGGTCGGTGACGAGGAAGGCGAAGGGATAGGTGAAGGCGCCCCAGGTCAGCCACTGGCCGAAGAGGAACTGCACCAGGATGTTCGAGGCGAGCACGACGATCGCCATGGCGATCACGCCGAGGAGGAAACTGTTCTTCATGAGCGATCCGTTTTTTAGGGAAGGTCGCGGCGACTTCCATCCCGCGCCTGCCGCGGGAACGGCGGCGGAATAGACAAATCCCCGCCCGCCAGCAAGCGGAACCTCATGTCGCGGCGGCGCCTCCCCCTGGGACGCGGAGTGGGACGTCGCCCACGAGTCGTTCTCTCCCCCCGAACAGCCGGCGCCCGCGGCGAGGCGTCCCGGCGCGGGCGGAAAGCCGGGCGCGGGCCCGGCGGGAGGCTCAGGCGAAGACGTGGGCGCGGTAGGAGGCGGCGGGGCGGGCGAGCCAGAGCTCCTCCGGCTGGCGTTCCGCCACGCTCTCCGGCAGTTCGATCTCGTCGAAACCCACGCGCCGCGCCGCGCGGGCCTGATCGACGATCAGCGGCCCCGAGGCGCGCAGCGTGCCCGTATAGCCCATCGCCCGGAGGCGGCGCGCGATCGAGAAGCCGCGGCCGTCGCCCATCCCCGGGAAGGCCACGCGGATCATCGCGATCCGGTCGAGGAAGGGCGCGAGTTCCGCGGGATCGCGGTCGTTGGGCATGTCGATCGCGAGCCCCTGCCCCGGCATTTCCGGATTTGCGGTGAGCGCGTCGAGGGCGGTGAATTCGGCCCCGGCCCAGGGATCGGGCGAGAAGCCCGTGTCGGTCACAAGAACGGTCATCTCTTCTCTTTCGTCAGGAGGCGCGCAGGATCCGGCCGTCGGCGCCGAAATGGATGCCGCATTCCACCTTGTCGGTGCCCCGCCAGCGCCCGGCGCGCGGATCCTCGCCCGGGGCCACCCGGGTCGTGCAGGGGGCGCAGCCGATCGAGGGATAGCCCTGCGCGACCAGCGGATGCCGCGGCAGTTCGTTCACATCCATGTAGGTCCGCAGATCCGAGGCCGACCAGCCGGCCAGCGGATTGACCTTGAGCCGCTCGCCATCGGCCTCGAACACCTCGAGCTTCGCCCGGGTCGCGGCCTGGTAGCGCTTGCGGCCCGAGATCAGCACCGAATACGGCTCGAGCGCG
The DNA here is from genome assembly GCF_006385685.1 of Amaricoccus solimangrovi. Classification (GTDB taxonomy): domain Bacteria; phylum Pseudomonadota; class Alphaproteobacteria; order Rhodobacterales; family Rhodobacteraceae; genus Amaricoccus; species Amaricoccus solimangrovi. Next base: position 95,746 of record NZ_VFRP01000007.1, read on the forward strand.
CGTTCGAGCGGCAGCACCTTGCGGATGTCGCAGCAGGAATCGGTGTCGCGCTGGTGCAGCGTGCCGGCCGGATCGGCGCGGGCGAGATCCACCGGGTTCGGCCGGATGTGCTGGACGTTGCGCAGCCCGAGATGGGCGGAGAGCGTCTTCTGGTAGTCGAGCGTCTCCTGGAACAGCATCAGCGTGTCGACGAGCAGCACCGGCAGGTCGCGGTCGACCTCGGCCGCCATGTGCAGGAGCACGGCCGCCTCGGCGCCGAAGGACGAGACGAGCGCCACCTCCCCGGGAAACTCGTCGACCATCACCTGGAGCACTTCCGGACCCCAGGCGCCCTCGTAGGTGGTGCGCAGCCGCTCCACCTGCTCCGACGGACGCAGCGCCCGCGGCGTTTCGCGATCATGCAGCATCGGAACGCGCCTCCTCGGGATAGAGCGCGGCGCGGAACGGGTCCGGGCCGAGACGGCGATAGGCGGCGAGGAAGCTCTCGCCGGGCTCCAGGCGATTGTCGAGATAGGCCTCGATCAGCCGTTCGACCGCCGGGACGATCTCCTCGTAGGAGAAGCCGGGGCCGGCGCGCTCGCCGATCGCCGCGGTCTCGGTACCGTCGCCGCCGAGCGTGACCTGGTAGCTCTCGACCCCCGCCTTGTCGAGGCCGAGGATGCCGATATGGCCGACGTGGTGGTGGCCGCAGGCGTTGATGCAGCCCGAGATCTTGATCTTGAGCGGCCCGATGTCGCGCTGGCGGTCGATGTCGGCGAAGGTCTCCGAGATCTGCTGCGCGATCGGGATCGAGCGGGCGGTCGCGAGCGCGCAGTAGTCCATGCCCGGGCAGGCGATGATGTCCGAGACGAGCCCGACATTCGCCGTGGCGAGGCCAGCCTCCCTGAGCCGCGCATAGATCGCCGGCAGGTGGCGGCGCGCGACGTGCGGCAGGATCACGTTCTGCTCGTGGCTGATCCGGAGCTCGTCATGGCCGAATTCCTCGGCCAGATCTGCCATCACCCGCATCTGCTCCGCCGTCGCGTCGCCCGGCGTGCCGCCGACCGGCTTCAGCGAGATCGTGACGATGCCGTAATGGGCGAGCTTGTGGGCGCTGACATTGGTGTCGATGAAGGCGCGCAGCCCCGCGGAGAGCACCGGCGCGGCGGTGTCGGGCGCCGGCTCGAAGGCCGGCGGCGCGAAGGCCGCCTCGATCTCGGCCACGAGTTCGGGCGAGACGCGCGGCAGCAGCGCGCGGTTCGCCTCGTAGGCGGCCTCGACCTCCGCGCGCACCTTCTCGATCGTGCTCTCGTGGACGAGGATCTTGATGCGGGCCTTGTACTTGTTGTCCCGCCGGCCCTCCATGTTGTAGACCTGCAGGATCGCCTCGAGATAGCGGAGCAGCTCCGCCTTCGGCAGGAAGTCGCGGACCACCTTGCCGAGCATCGGCGTCCGGCCGAGCCCGCCGCCGATGATGACCTCGTAGCCGGGCTCGCCCGCCTCGTCGCGCACCATCCTGAGGCCGATGTCATGCGCCTTGGTCACGGCGCGGTCGTTCGGGCTGCCGGTCACGGCGATCTTGAACTTGCGCGGCAGCCAGGCGAATTCCGGATGGTCGGTCGACCACTGCCGGATCAGCTCGGCCGTCGGACGCGGATCCTCGATCTCGTCGGCGCTGGCGCCGGCGAAATGGTCCGCGGTCACGTTGCGGATGCAGTTGCCGCTCGTCTGGATCGCGTGCATCTCCACGTCGGCGAGCGCCTGGAGGATGTCGGGCACGTCCCGGAGCTTGGGCCAGTTGTACTGGATGTTCTGCCGCGTCGTGAAATGGCCGTAGCCCCGGTCCCATTTCTCGGCGATGTCGGCGAGGCGCCGCATCTTGCGGCTGTCGAGCGTGCCGTAGGGGATCGCCACGCGCAGCATGTAGGCGTGCAGCTGGAGATAGAGCCCGTTCATCAGCCGGAGCGGCTTGAACTCGTCCTCCGAGAGCGAGCCGGTCAGCCGGCGCTCCACCTGGTCGCGGAACTCCGCGACGCGCGCGTTCACGAAGTCACGGTCGAAATCGGTATAATCGTACATCGTTTACGCCTGCCGCTGGTGCTCGGGATAGTTCGAGGGGCCGCGGGTGCGGAAATCCTCACGGAAATGGGCGGGGGCCGCGTGGCCGTTCGGGTCGATCGTCACATCGGTCAGATAGACGCCGACGATCTGGTTCGGGAAGGCCTCGGCGCGGGCGAGCAGCGCCTCGGCGGCCTCCTTGTCGCGGGCGATGGCGGCCTCGGCGATGTGCCGGGACCAGCCGCCCTCGGCGGTGAAATAGACGACATCGCCTTCGAGCAGGTCGTTGCCGGTCGCCATCTGCGGCTTGAAAGCGCGCGGTGCCATCAGAGTGCTTCCCTCAGTTCGTTGCGGGTGGCGGCGCCGAGGGCCGCGCGGGGTTCCAGGCCGAGGAGGATCATCACCGGGCCGGTCGGGCGGGCCTCGGCGAGCGCCTCGGGCAGGTCGATGAGCGTCGTGGCGATCACGCGCTGGTCGGGTCGGCTCGCGTTCTCGACGCAGGTCACCGGCGTCGCCGCCGCCGCGCCGTGCATGAGCAGCCGCCCCCGGACGAAGGCCGCCGCCTTCACGCCCATGTAGACCGCCGCCGTCGCGCCCGGCCGCGCGAGATCGCGCCAGTCGTGGTCGGCGAAGCCGTTCATGTCATGCGCGGTCAGCAGGCGAAGGCTGGCGTTGCGGCCGCGCCGGGTCAGCGACTGGCCGATGGCCGCGGCCGAGGCGCTGGCCGAGGTGATGCCGGGCACGACCGCGAAGCCGATGCCCGCCTCCTCCAGCGCCGCGATCTCCTCGTCGAGCCGGCCGAAGAGCACCGCGTCGCCGCCTTTGAGCCGGGCCACCGTGGCGCCGGCGCGGGCCTCGCGCAGGATGAGCGCGTTGATGTCCTCCTGCTTCCAGGAGGGGCCATAGGCGATCTTGCCGACCTCGATCACCCGCGCCTCGCGGCGGGCGAGTTCGAGGATGGCGCCAGGCACCAGCCGGTCGTGGATCACCACGTCGGCCTCGTGCAGGATCCGCCGGGCCTTCATCGTCAGCAGTTCCGGATCGCCCGGCCCCGCGCCGATCAGATGGACGAAGCCCTTCGTCGCGGCCACGTCCTCGCCCAGCATCGTCTCGAGCGTGTCCGCGACGGCCTCGGGGCCGGCCGCGACCGCCCGCGGGCCCCGCTCGAAATAGAAGCGGGTCCAGAAGGCGCGGCGGGCGCGGGAATCGAGCGCCTCGACCCGCGCGCGGAAGGACTGGCCGATCCGGGCGAGCAGGCCGAGCGAGCTCGGCAGCATCTCCTCCACCTCGGCCTTGATCTTGCGCGCGAGCACCGGCGCCGCGCCCTCGGTGCCGATCGCGACCGTCACCGGGTCGCGGTCGACGATCGCGGGCGTGATGAAATCGGAGGAGAGATCGTCGACGATGTTGACGAGCACGCCGGCCGCGCGGCCGAGCGCGGCCACGCGCGCATCCTCCGCGGGATCGGCGTTGGCGGCGTAGACGAGCCGCGCGTCGCCGATCGCGGCGAGCGGCGCCTCGACGAGCGCGAGGCGGCCCTCCGCCGCCCAGCGGCGCACCTCCTCCGCCGGATCGGTGCCATGGACCTCGATCCGGGCCTCGGTCCGCATCAGCAGGCGCAGCTTCGCGACCGCGGTCTCGCCCGCGCCCGAAACCACGACGCGCCGACCGCGTGTGTCGAGGAAGACCGGAAAGTGCCTCATGGATTCACCTCGCTGCTCTGACCCTGCAAGATAGAACTTTTTCCCCCATTTTCTCAATGTCACGCTTCAAATAAGGAATAGATCCTGCCATTATCCATCGGACGGGAACATTTTCCCGATTTCAGGAGGCAGGGGCGAATGGCGGCCGCTTTCGACGATCTGGACCGGAATATCCTCTCGCTGCTGCAGCGCGACGCGAGCCTCTCGCTCGACGAGATCGCACGAAAGGTCGGGGCTTCCAAGACCCCGGTCTGGAACCGGATCCGCAAGCTGCGCGCCTCGGGCGTGATCCGGGCCGAGGTGGCGCTGCTCGACCCCGAGAAGATCGGGCTCGAAAGCTGCTTCTTCGTGCTGATCCGCACCGCCCAGCACGACGCGGACTGGCTCGCGCGCTTCCTGCGCGCGGTGCAGTCGCGGCCCGAGGTGACCGAGGCGCACCGGCTCGCGGGCGACATCGACTACATCCTGAAGGTTCAGGTGCCAAATGCCCGCGCCTACGACGATTTCTACCGCGCGCTGATCCGCGAGGTCAGCATCTTCAACGTCACCTCCACCCTCTCGATGGAGGTGATCAAGAGCACGACGGAACTGCCCCTGCCCGGGTGAGCGCGGCGCGCCTTCCGGCGCGGAACCGAACCGCCCCGGAGCCTGTTGAAAAGGCGGGCGCGGGGGGGTATCTCCGTGGCTTTCGCCGGGAAGGGCCAAAGCGGGGTAGCCATGTCCATCACCAAGATCACGCCCGAATACAGCGTCTCGACCCAGATCTCGGTCGAGGACGTCGCCGAGATCGCGGCGATGGGATACCGTTCGATCATGTGCAACCGGCCCGACGGGGAGAGCCCGGACCAGACGCCGGTGGCCGAGATCCGCGCCGCCGCCGAGGCGCGCGGCCTCGCCTTCGCCTTCGTGCCGGTGATCTCGGGCGGCGTCGCGCCGCAGAACGTCGCCGCCTTCGAGGAGGCGCTCGAGGAACTGCCCGCCCCGGTTCTCGCCTACTGCCGCTCGGGCACGCGCTGCCGCACGCTCTGGACGATGGCGCGGAGCTGACGGCGATCGGGCGACCTGATCGGGCGGCGCGATCGGGCGGCGGGCGGCCGCGCGCATCTGGCATCGCGCCGCCCGCGCCCTAGATGATCCGGGCGAAGCAGCAAGGATCAGGATCGGATCAGATGGGGAGGGATTCCGAGCCGCGCCTCTGCGAGGCGAATGTGCGCGCGCTCTGGGGCCGGATGGTCGGCGAGATCCTGCCCGCCGCCGCCCCCCGGTTCGGCTGGCCGCCGCTGACGCCGGCGGAATACGCCGAGGCGCTGCTCGACCAGGTCAGGCAGTCTCCCTGCGAGCCCGGACGCCCCCCCTGCGCGATCGACCTCGTGCTGGCGATCGAACTCGCGGACCGCGCGCTCCGGGGCCAGGTCTGCATGAAGGGCCTCGCGCGGCGCTCGCGGGAGATGCGCGAACGCGCCGGGCGCGGCCGGGGCTGATCGCCCGGAGTCAGGACGTGACGACCCGGGCGGCGCCGAGGCGCACGGTCTCGACCGGGCCGAAGCTCTCGCTCAGCGCGGCCCGGAGATCCGGATCGGCGCTGGCGCGGCGATTGCGCGCGGCGCGCAGCGGCTCCGGATCGAAATCGCCGTAGACCCAGCCTTCGGCGTTCATCTTGCCGGCGGCGAGCACGCCGTCCTGCGGCATCTCCTCCTCGGGCGGCGTCAGGATGGCGGCGGCGCCGACATGATGGGGCATGCCGCCGAGCCAGTCCGAATCCCCGACCCGCGCCGCGAGCACCGCCACGCTCTGCGTCTCGACCGCGCGGGCGGCCGCGGCGATCCGGACGCGCCAGTAGCCGAGCACCGAATTCGCCCCCGCCGGAACGAGCAGGATCTCCGCCCCGGCCGCGGCCATGTCGCGGGCGAGCGCGGGGATCATCGCGTCGCGCCCCGGCAGGATGCCGATCTTGCCGAGCGCGGTGTCGAAGACGCGCCCGCCCCGCCCCGGCGCCAGCCCCGCCGCGCGCTCCGCCGGCGAGAGCGACTGCCGGTCCTGGAATGCCATCGTCCCGTCGGGGGCGAAGAAGCGGGTCCGGCTCGCCAGCGCCTCGCTCTCGTGAATCGGCGCCGAGCCGGCGGCGATATGGACCGAGAATTCCCGCGCGAGGGATTCGTGCAGCTCGTCGACATCCTTCGCCCGCGCGGCCACCGCCTCCGCCGCCCGGCGCGGATCCCCGGCGTTGCTCTCGCGCGCGAGGCTCGCGAGTTCCATCGCCGCGCATTCGGGAAAGACCAGCAGATCCGCGCCGTTCTCGGCCGCGGCGCGCACCCAGACGCGGATCTTGCCGACATATTCGTTCCAGCGGTTGAGCCAGTCGATCGGATAGGCGGCGGCGGCGATCTTCATCTGCGTGCTCCCCAGGGAGTGTCCGGAGCGCGACCATAGCGCGTTCGCGCCGCCCGTCGACCCCCGCGCCCCACCCCCGCCCGCGCCCTCCGCCCGCGCCCTCCGCGGGCCGGGCGAAAAAGCCGCGCGCGGGCGCGATTTTTTCTCTCCGGCGCGCTTGATCTTTCCGGCGGGGGCGCATATTACGGCGCCGGTCGATGGGGAATAGGTTAACGGTAGACCAGCGGACTCTGACTCCGTTAGTCCTGGTTCGAATCCAGGTTCCCCAGCCAACCTCCCGTTTTCGCTGACTTCGCGCTTCCGACGCCCCTGGCGGGCGGGTCGCGCGCGGTCGTTTTCGGCGTATCCATTCCTTCCGGCGCGTCCGAAGACCGTCCGAACGGACGGCGATCTCCCTCCTCCCACGACCACGCGCCCGGCTTCCCCGGCGGATCGGGCGTCGCGACAGGTCCGGCGCGCGAAGGGCACTTCCGGGGTATACTGGCGGCGGCCGCAGCCTTCCCCATTCATCCTCCAGGGAGGAACCGATGTCCGTCGCCGCCGCCCGCGCGCATGCCGCCGCCCGATCGTTCAGCAGGGTCGAGAACTTCTTCCTGTCCCACCGCGCCCAGATGGCGGAGAGGCCGGCGGTGGCCGATTTCACCTTCGGCGATCCGCGCGACATGGCCCTGCCCGGCCTCGTCGCCGCGCTCAGGGCCCGCGCCGAGCCCCGGAGCGTGGACTGGTTCGCCTACAAGGCCAACGAGCCGGAAGCCTGCGCCTTCCTCGCCGACGTGCTCGCGGCGGAACTGGAACTGCCCTACGAGCCCGAGGACATCGCCCTCACCCGGGGCGCCTTCGGGGCGATCAGGCTCGCCTTCACCCTGCTGCTCGAACCGGGCGACGAATGCGTCTCGCCGCTTCCGGGCTGGTTCTGCTACGGCGCGATGCTGGCCGCCGTCGGGGCGACGGAGGTGCCGGCGCCGCTCGCCCCGCCGCGTTTCGACCTCGATCCCGAGGCGATCGCGGCGGCCATCACGCCGCGCACGCGCATCGTGATCGTCAACACGCCGCACAACCCGACAGGCCGGATCTATTCGCGCGCGGATCTAAGCGCGCTCGCGGCGCTTCTGGAGGCGAAATCCGCCGAGATCGGCCGCCGGATCTGGATCCTCTCCGACGAACCCTACCGCCGCGTCCGCTTCGACGGGGCCGGATTCACCTCCCCCGCGGCGGTCTATCCGCATACGCTGGTCGACTATTCCTACGGCAAGATCCTGCTCGCGCCGGGCCTGAGGCTCGGCTATCTCGCGATCTCGCCCCTGCTGCCCGCGGCCGAGCGCGAGGAACTGCGCCGGATCCGGTTCGCGGCGCAGATGGCCGATGGCTGGAACGTGCCGGACGCGCCGCTGATCTACGCGCTGCCGGATCTGGAGCCCCTCGGCATCGACATCGCCGCGCTCGCCCGGCGGCGGGAGCGCATGCTCGACGCGCTGGCGGGCTGGGGCTACGCGATGACCCGGCCGGAGGGAACCTTCTATCTCTGGGGCCGCGCCCCCGGCGGCGACGCCGCCGCCTTCGCCGGGCGCCTGCGGGAGCATGGGGTCCATGTGATGCCGGGGACGCTCTTCGACCGGCCGGAGGATTTCCGCCTCTGCCTGACCGCGACCGACGCGATGGTCGAGGCCGCGCTGCCCGCCTTCCGCGAGGCCGCGCGGGCGGAGGCGGAGCACGGCTGAGCCCTCCGCCCGGCCCGACCCGATCCCGCGCCGCCGGCGCGGGCGAGGCCCGATTCACGATCTATCTCAATTCATGATATATCTTGATTTCCGATATATCTTGATTTTCGACATATCTGTTTCTATGTTACCGGCATGAAACACATGGACGACGATCCGCCGCGCCACCGCGGCGAGGGAGCGGAGGGGCGGCGCGGGCGCCGGCCCTTCGACTACGGCGCGCTCCGGGGCATCGTGCTCGGCATGATCGCCGAGGAGCCCCGGCACGGCTACGAACTGATGCGGGCGATCGAGGAGCGGATGGGCGGCGGCTACAGCCCGAGCCCGGGGGTGATCTATCCGACCCTCTCCTGGCTCGAGGACATGGGCTATGCCGAGCCGGTCCGGGAGGCCGGCCGCAAACGCTATGCGATCACGCCGGAGGGCACGGCCTTCCTCGCCGCGAGCAAGCCGGTTCCGCCCGCCTTCCGCGACGCGGCCGGCGGGCATGGCGACCGCCGCCCCCCGGCGCCGGAGGTGCGCGAGGCGATGGGGGATCTCAAGCACGCGCTGCGCCGCCGCTTCGCCGCCGGCGTCCCCGACCCCGAGACGATCGAAACCGTCGCCGCCGCCATCCGGGCCGCGGCGCGCAACGTGGAGAACACGATGACCGACGCGACCACCCGGACGGTCCCCGAAACCGCCGAACCCGCCGGGGCGGCCATCCGCGAGCTCGCCGAGGTGAGGACCGCGCATGCCGCGCGCTACCTCGGCCAGCTCTGCAAGCATTTCGCCCACAAGATCCCGGCGGTGGATTATGCCGAGACCTCCGGGACGATCCCCTTCGCCGCCGGCACCGCCCGGCTCGCCGCCGGGCCGGAGGCGCTCAGGATCGAGCTCGAGGCCGCGCCGGCGGAGATGGAGCGGCTGCGGGACGTCGTGGTCCGCCACCTCGTCCGCTTCGCCTTCCGCGAGGAACTGGCCTTCGACTGGCGTCCCGCCTGACCCGCGCCGGCGCCGACATCGGGGAGCCTATTTCCGGGCGGCGAGCGACTGCTCCATGTCGAAGATCGTGGCGGCGAGCAGGCTGTCGTCGACCCGGATCAGCCCCTCGCTGCCCCGCCGGATGTCGACCACCATGTACATGATCATGATCAGGAAGGAGGCGAAGGCGAAGGTGCGCCAGGTCAGCGCGTGGCCGAGGATGCCGGTCCGGTTGCCGAGCAGCAGGACCGCGATGACGGAACCGACCAGCAGCACGATCTGGGTGAAGGCCGCGATCGGCACCGAGACCGTCGCCATCCGGTAGAGATGCGCGTCGAGCGCCTCGTTCATCGCCCCGGCGACGAAGGCCTGGATCGGCGCCGGCGTCGGATCGGCGGTCGCCGCGAGCGTGAGCGGCCAGAGCCGGGCCTGCGCGGCGAGCGTCCTCTCGAGGAAGGCATGCGCCTCCGCGGCGTTGCGGATCGCGTGGTCCCGCGGCAGCATCCGGGTCCGCGCGTAATCGAGCAGCGCGCCCTGAAGCTCGGTCCGGCCCGGCTCGGCGAGATAGTCGGCGCGCAGGAAGGCGGTGCCGAGCGCCGCCGCCTCGTTCGTGATCGCATCCTTGGTCGCCTGCGCGACCGAGAGGGAATTGCCGAAGGCGAAGGCGAGCAGCAGGCCGAGCAGGGCGAGGAAGGTGTTCATCGTCGCGTCGCCGAGGATCTTCTCGACCGCCTCGGCCTCGTCCCGCAGCCTCCGGCGCTGGAAGCGCCCGAGCCAGAAGCCGAGGATCGCGGCGAGCGGCAGCGCGACGACGAGGATCGCCGCGACTTCCTCGAGGTTCAGGGGCGAGAGGGTGATCTGGCTGTAGAGATCGGCGGAGGTCGTCGGCATGTTCGCGGGGCTCGATATGTCCAAGGGGTCGCGGCCGGGGGGAGAAAGGGGGCCGGCGGCCGCTCATCCTATACCTCGCCGCGACGGCTTGCCGAGGAAATCCTCGCCCCGGCCGGAGGCGCGGAGGGACCGCCGCCGGGCCGGCTCAGCGCCAGCCGAGCCCGGGGGCGACATGGGTCAGGATCGCCTCCAGCACATGGGCGTTGTAATCGACGCCGAGCTGGTTCGGCACGGTGAGGAGCAGCGTGTCGGCCTCGGCGACCGCCTCGTCCCGCGCCAGCTCCTCGATCAGCCGGTCGGGCTCGGCGGCGTAGGAGCGCCCGAAGACCGCGCGCGTATCCGCGTCGATATAGCCGATCGAATCCCCGCCCTCGCCCGAGCCGCCGAAATACGCCCGGTCCTGATCGGTGACGAGCGCGAAGATGCTCCGGCTGACCGAGACCCTCGGCTCTCCGGCATGGCCCGCCTCCTTCCAGGCGGCGCGATAGGCGCGGATCTGGCGCGCCTGCTGGACGCTGAGCGGCTCGCCCGATTCGTCGAACTTCAGCGTCGAGCTCTGCAGGTTCATCCCGAGCTTCGCGGCCCAGACGGCGGTGGCATCGGTCGCGGCCCCCCACCAGATCCGCTCGCGCAGCCCCTCCGAATGCGGCTCCAGCCGCAGGAGGCCGGGCGGGTTCGGGAACATCGGCCGCGGATTGGGCTCGGCGAACCCCTCGCCCGCGAGCAGGGCGAGGAAGATCTCGGCGTGGCGGCGGGCCATGTCCGCGTCGCTCTCGCCCTCGGAGGGCAGATGGCCGAAATGCCGCCAGCCGTCGATCACCTGTTCCGGCGAGCCCCGGCTCAGCCCGAGCTGCAGCCGTCCGCCGGCGATCAGATCGGCGGCGCCGGCGTCCTCGGCCATGTGGAACGGGTTCTCGTAGCGCATGTCGATCACGGCGGTGCCGATCTCGATCCGGCTGGTGCGCGCGCCGATCGCGGCGAGCAGCGGAAAGGGCGAGGCGAGCTGGCGGGCGAAGTGATGCACCCGGACATAGGCGCCATCGAGCCCCAGCTCCTCCGCCGCGACCGCGAGCTCGATCGACTGGAGGAGCGCGTCGCGGGCCGAGCGCGTGCCCGATCCCCGCGCCGGCGACCAGTGCCCGAAGGACAGGAACCCGATCTTCTTCATCTCCGCCTCCACCGGCCGCGCCATTCCGCGCGCTCCACCCTAGGCGCGCGCGGGCGCGGTGCAAGCGGATCGGAAGGCCGGGGACGCGGAAGCGGCGTCAGATCGCGTCGATCCAGCTCCGGTCGAGCACGACATGCTTGATCGCGCGGCGGTGGAAGGTGAAGGCGAGGTGCAGCGCGCCGTCGGGCGCCTCGACCATCGCGGGATAGGAGAGCTCCTGGTTCTTCCCGTCGAGCGCGTTGTTCGAGAGGCAGGTGCCCGGACCGTCCTCCACCACGCGCCGGCGCGGGAAGCTGCGCCCGCCATCCTCCGAGAGGCAGAGCGTCAGCGGCGCGCGCGGCACGCCCCAGATCGCCGGGACGCCGCCCGCGGGATCGGCCCGCCCGTCGTCGCCCTCGCCGAGCTCGTCATAGAGCGACTCGCGCCGCGCATCCGACTGCGCCGCGTTGACCGGGTTGCAGAGGAGCGCCACCCGGCCGTCGGCGAGCGCCACGGCGACGATGGAGGAATTGTTGTTGGGCACGTCGGTCGCCTCGGGCACCGACCAGGAGCGGCCGCCGTCCGCGCTCTCGCTGCGATAGACGAAATCCGCCTGCCGCCGGCGGAAGAAGGCGGCGATCCGCCCCTGGCCGAGCGGGACCAGCGTCATGTGCACGCAGCCGGTCGAGCCCGGCACCTCGACGAGATCCCAGCTCGCGCCCCGGTCCGTGCTCGTCGCCACCGCCGCGACGTCGTGACTTCCGGTCCAGCGCGCGCCGGGGCTCGTCCGGCAGAGGAAGAGCGGCAGCATCCAGGCGCCGTCGTCGCGCGGGGTGAGCGCGGCGCGCACGAAGCTCCCCTTCGGCAGGTCGAGCGTGCGCGACTTCCCCGAGCGCGCGGCGCCCTGCCCGATCTCGAGCGGGCGGAAGCGGACCACGCATTCCTCCTGCCGTCCGCCCGGCTGGGCGGTGTGGAAGAGGCCCGGCGCGCCGGTCTCGGGATCGGTGAAGATCACCGGGTTCTGTTCGGACCGGTCGGGATCGTCGGAGACGCGGCTCGCCGCGCTCCAGGCATCCGCGCCGGGGGCGAGCGTGGCGAGATGGATGAAGATGTCCGAGCGCCCCTCGAGCGTGCCGCCGAACCAGGCGCAGGCGAGCGCGCCGTCGGGCAGCCACGTCAGGAAGGCGGCGTGGTTGTGCGCCACGGGCGAGGCGAGGAAGGCTTCCGCCCGCCCCGGCCCGGCCGCCTCGATTCGTCCGGTCATCCGCGCCGCGATGTCCTCAGGCGTCATCCGAGCCTCCCCCCTTGCATGGTTTGGCGCCCGGAATGAACAACTTTGCAACGCCTGTCAAGTTGGAAATATCGGCTCTCCATATCTCAAAATCTCCATTTCCCGTGCATATTCAGCGATTTGGCATCGACCCATTCCCGACGCTGCCTGACCCGCCTGGAAGAATATTTATCATGTTGACAGGATTCGCGGCGACTGTCACCCTGAGGGCGTTCGGGAGTACCGGCGCCCGTGCCGATCGTTGGCCGAGGCGTGACCGCGGTTACCTACCGGGAGGAAAAAGAATGAAGCGAACAACCTTGCTGCTGTCCTCGGCGCTGGCGCTGGCGCTGCCGCCGCTGGCGCCGGCCTTCGCGCAGGAGGGCAAGGACGTCACCATCGTGCTCGGCGAGGACATCGACCTGATGGAGCCCTGCATGGCGACCCGGTCGAACATCGGCCGGATCATCATGGAGAACGTCAGCGAGACGCTGACCGAATACGACGTGAAGAGCGGCAAGGGCGTCCTGCCGCGCCTCGCGGAATCCTGGGAGGACATGGGCGGCGGCACCTGGCGCTTCCACCTGCGCGAGAGCGTGACCTTCTCCGACGGCTCCGCCTTCGACGCGGCCGACGTGAAGGCCTCCTACGAGCGGGCGAGCAGCGACAAGCTGACCTGCGAGACGCCGCGCTACTTCGGCGACACCAAGCTCACCTTCGACGTCGTCGACGAGCACACGATCGACATCACCGCGGATCCGGCGCAGCCGATCCTGCCGCTGCTCATGTCGCTCGTCACCATCGTGCCGTCGGAGACCCCGGTCGAATTCGTCCGCGAGCCGGTCGGCACCGGCCCCTACAAGCTCGCCTCCTGGAGCCCGGGCCAGAGCGTCGTGCTCGAGCGGCGCGACGACTACTGGGGGGAGCAGCCCGCGGTCGAGAAGGCGACCTATGTCTTCCGCACCGATCCCGCCGTCGCGGCCGCGATGGTCGCGCAGGGCGAGGCCGATCTCGCGCCGTCGATCTCCGCGGTGGACGCGACCGATTCCGAGACCGACGTCTCCTACCTCAATTCCGAGACGACCTACCTGCGCCTCGACAGCGCCATCCCGCCGATCAGCGACAAGCGCGTGCGCGAGGCGCTCAACATGTCGATCGACCGCGACGCCTTCGTCGGCACGCTGCTGCCCGAGGGCACGGTTCCGGCCGTCGCCATGGTGCCGCCGACGACGCTCGGCTGGAACCCGGACGTGAAGGAATACCCCTACGACCCGGAGAAGGCGAAGGAACTGCTCGCCGCGGCCAAGGCCGACGGCGTGCCGGTCGACACGACCCTCTACCTGATCGGCCGCTCCAACCTCTTCCCCGGCGTGACCGAGGTCTCCGAGGCGCTGCAGCAGATGATGCAGGACGTGGGCTTCAACGTCGAACTGCAGATGGTCGAGGTCGCCCAGCAGGAGGAGCTCTACTCGAAGCCCTTCAAGGAAGGCCGGCCGCCGCAGATGCTCTTCGTCAGCCATGACAACAGCAAGGGCGACCCGGTCTTCTCGATGTTCTTCAAGTACGACTCGAACGGCCGCCAGTCGGGCATCGCCGATCCCAAGGTCGACGAGATGATCGCCAAGGCCTCCGCCGCCACCGGCGAGGAGCGCACGAAGGACTGGCAGGAGCTCTTCGCCTATCTCCACGACGAGGTGGTGCCGGACGTCCTGCTCTTCCACATGGTGAGCTTCGCCCGCGTCGGCGACCGGATCGAGTTCACGCCGACGATCGCGACCAACTCGATGCTGCCGCTCTCGGAAATCTCGTTCAAGTGAGACCCGCGGGCGCGTGAGCGCACACGCGCGCGCGCCCGCCCCGGGCGAGCGGATGAGCGGGCGCGCTCATCCGCCGACCGACCCGTTCCGCCGCCCCGCCGATCAAGCCGATCAAGAAGAACCGCCGCGCCAGCGCGCCGGCGACAGGGATCCGCCCCGGGCGCGCCGCCGTCCGGCTCCAGATGGAGGACGCCATGCCCCGATACGCCTCCCGCATCATCTCGAGCTTCGCCTCGCTCGTGCTCCTGCTCGTGATGGTCTTCTTCCTCTCGCGCCTCACCGGCGACCCGGCCGCGCTCTTCCTGCCGGACGACGCCACGCCGCAGATGATCGAGCAGTTCCGCGAACTGCACGGGCTGAACGATCCGATGATCGTCCAGTTCGGCCGCTACGTCTGGGACGTGCTGCATCTGAACTTCGGCGACAGCCTCCGCCAGGCGCGCCCGGCGATCGAGGTCGTGACCCAGGCCTTCGTCTGGACGCTCTGGCTCGCGCTCATCACCATGGCGCTCGTGACGGCGGCGGCGGTCGTGATCGGCTCCCTCGCCGCCTTCCGCCCCGGCGGGATCTTCGACCGGATCGTCACCTTCACCTCGCTGATCGGCGCCTCGGCCCCCGATTTCTGGGTGGCGATCGTCGGCATCACCGTCTTCGCCATCGGCCTCGGCTGGCTGCCGACGAGCGGAACCGGCACGGTCTGGCACTGGATCCTGCCGATCGCGGTGCTCTTCATCCGGCCCTTCGGCCTGATCCTCCAGGTCGTGCGCGGCTCGATGGTCTCGGCCTTCGGCTCCGCCTACGTGAAGACCGCGCGGGCGAAGGGCGTGCGCGACCGCTCGATCATCTTCGTCCATACGCTGAGGAACGCGATGCTGCCGGTCATCACCGTCGTCGGCGACCAGGCGGCGGCGCTCCTGAACGGCGCGGTCGTGGTCGAGACGATCTTCGGCTTCCCCGGCGTCGGCAAGCTGATGATCGACTCGATCCTCAACCGCGACTTCAACGTGATCCTCGCCGCGATCATGGTCACCGCCATCGCGATCTTCGTGATGAACCTGCTGATCGACCTCGCCTACGCGCTGCTCGATCCGCGCATCCGGACCTGAGCCGATGGCCGTCTCGTCCCCCCTGAAGGCGCAGCACATGTCCACCCTCACCTCCTCCGGGCCCGCCGAGCCGAGCCGCCTCCGCGTCGTCCTCGGCATGCTCTGGCGCGACAAGTTCGCCACCGCCGCCGTGATCTTCCTCCTGATCGCGATCCTCTGCGCGATCCTCGGCCCGGCGCTGCTGACCGAGGCGGCGACGAGGCAGAACCTGCGCGCCCGCAACTTCGCCCCCTTCTCGCTCGACCAGGGCTGGCTCATGATCCTCGGCGGCGACGCGCTCGGCCGCCCGCTGCTCGCGCGCATCATCGTCGCGGCGCGCAACACGCTGATGATCGCCGCCGGCGCGGTCGCGCTCTCGGCCTCGATCGGCGCGATGCTCGGCCTCGCCGCCGGCTACGGGCCGCGCTGGCTCGGCACGGTGATCATGCGCCTCGCCGACGTGATCATGTCCTTCCCCTCGCTCCTGCTCGCGGTGATCGTGCTCTACATGCTCTCGCCCTCGGTCGGGAACGTGATCCTCGTGCTCGCCGTCACCCGGATCCCGGTCTACCTCAGGACCACCCGCGCCGAGGTGCTGGAGATCAAGGAGCGCATGTTCGTCCAGGCGGCGCAGGTGATGGGCGCCTCCTCGCTCCGGATCGTGTTCCGCCACATCCTGCCGATGGTGATCCCGACGCTGGTGACGATCGCGACGCTCGACTTCGCCTTCGTGATGCTCGCGGAAAGCGCGCTCTCCTTCCTCGGCATCGGCATCCAGCCGCCCGAGATCACCTGGGGCCTGATGGTCGCGCAGGGCAAGCAGTACCTCGCCAACGCCTGGTGGCTCGCCTTCTGGCCCGGCCTCGCGATCATCCTGACCACGCTCTCGCTCAACCTGCTGTCGAACTGGCTCCGGATCGCCCTCGATCCCGCCCAGCGCTGGCGGCTGGAGATCACGCCTGCGAACAAGATTGGGGGAGGCAAGGCCAATGGCTGACCATCTGCTCGAGGTGCGGAACCTGTCGGTGCGCTTCCACACCGCGCAGGGCATCGTCAACGCGGTCAACAACGTGAGCTGGCATGTCGACCGGGGCGAGACCCTCGCCATCCTCGGCGAGTCGGGCTCGGGCAAGTCGGTCTCCTCGTCGGCGATCCTGAACCTGATCGACATGCCCCCGGGCGAGATCACCTCCGGCGAGATCCTGTTCGACGGGCTGAACCTGCTGACAGCGACGCACGAGGAACGCCGGCGGATCAACGGCAAGCGGATCGCGATGATCTTCCAGGATCCGCTCAGCCACCTGAACCCGGTCTATACCGTCGGCTGGCAGCTGCGCGAGGTGATGCGCGTCCACGCCGTTCCCGCGGCCGAGGCGGCGGCGCGCGCGCTCGACCTGATGCGCCGCGTCGGCATGCCGGAGCCGGAGGCCTCGCTCGACAAGTACCCGCACCAGTTCTCGGGCGGCCAGCGGCAGCGCATCATGATCGCGATGGCGCTGGCGATGAAACCCGACATCATCATCGCCGACGAGCCGACCACCGCGCTCGACGTGACGGTGCAGGCGGAGGTGCTGAAACTCCTGCGCGAGCTTCAGGACGAGATGGGCCTCGGCCTCGTGCTCATCACCCATGATCTCGGCGTCGTCGCCGAGGTGGCCGACCGCGTGGTGGTGATGAACGCGGGCGAGATCGTCGAGGCCGGCACGCCGGCCGAGATCTACCACCATGCGAAGCATCCCTATACCCGCAAGCTGATCGCCGCGGCCCCCGGCAAGGGCGAGATGAACGCGCCGATGGCCGAGGGCGAGGCGCTGCTCAGGGTGGAGCGCGCCTGCAAGTCCTACGGGCCGTTCAAGGCGCTCAACGACGTCTCCTTCGAGCTTCGCAAGGGCGAGGTGCTCGCCGTGGTGGGCGAGTCGGGCTCGGGCAAGTCGACGGTCGCCAAGGCGATCCTGCGGCTGATCGAGGCGGATTCGGGCCGCGCGCTCTGGAAGGGGCGCGACCTCTTCACCATGCCGTCGCGCGAACTCTACGCGATGCGCCGCGAGATCCAGATGGTGTTCCAGGATCCGACCCAGTCGCTCAATCCCCGGATGTCGATCTTCCAGATCATCTCCGAGGCCTGGGTGATCCATCCCGAGATCCTGCCGAAGGCGCGCTGGAAGGAGCGGGTCGCGGAACTGCTGACCCAGGTCGGCCTCTCGCCCGACCATGCGCGGCGCTATCCGCACCAGTTCTCGGGCGGGCAGCGGCAGCGCATCGCCATCGCCCGCGCGCTGGCCCTCGAACCCGAGCTCATCATCGCCGACGAGGCGGTCTCCGCGCTCGACGTCTCGATCCAGGCCCAGGTGATCGAGCTCCTCGCGAAGCTCAAGCGCGAGCTCGGCATCGCCTTCATCTTCATCGCCCACGACCTGCCGGTGGTGCGCGACTTCGCCGACCACGTGATGGTCATGGAGAAGGGCCGCGTCGTCGAGATCGGCACCGTGCGCGAGATCTTCGACACCCCCGCCCAGCCCTATACCCGCCGCCTGCTCGCCGCCGGTCTCGACCCCGATCCCGAGGTCCAGAAGGCCCGCCGCCGCGCGGTCGCCTAAGGAGACGCATCCATGCTCAACCTCAGTGATCCGATCGAGACGCAGCGCCCGCCGATCCTGCGCTTCGGCGCGGGACAGGTGGAGACGCTCGCCTCCTGGCTCGCCGCCACCGGCGCGCGGCGTCCCTTCGTCGTCGCCGACAAGGTGAACGCCGCCCGGCTCGACATCCTCGGCCTTCGCGACGTCACCGTCTTCGGCGAGGTGGTGCCCGAGCCCGACCTGCCCAATCTCGAAGCCGCCGTCGCGGCGGCGAAGGAGGCCGGTGCCGACGCGGTGATCGGCTTCGGCGGCGGCAGCGCGATGGACCTCGCCAAGCTCGTCGCGGTGCTCGCGACCAGCGACCAGCGCCTGCCCGGGATCTCCGGCCCGAACCGCGCGCCGAAGCGGCGGGTGCCGCTCGCGCAGATCCCGACCACCGCGGGCACCGGCAGCGAGGTCGGCACGCGGGCGCTGATCACCGACCCCGAAACCAAGAACAAGATCGCGACCGAGAGCATCGAGATGCTCGCCGACATCGCGATCATCGACCCCGCGCTCACCGTCTCGGTGCCGCCGATGGTGACGGCCGCGACCGGCGTCGACGCGATGGCGCATTGCGTCGAGGCCTTCACCTCGAAACGCGCGCATCCGATGATCGACGACTACGCGCTCCGGGGCATCGAACTCGTCGGCCGCTACCTCGCCCGCGCGGTCGCGGACGGGACCGATCTCGAGGCGCGCGCGGGCCTCTCGCTCGCGGCCTTCTACGGCGGCGTCTGCCTCGGCCCGGTCAACACGACCGCGGGCCATGCGATCGCCTATCCGCTCGGCACCCGGCACAAGCTCGCGCACGGGATCGCGAACGCGCTCATCTTCCCGCATGTGCTCGCGGTGAACGCGCCCGCCGTGCCGGAAAAGACCGCGCTCGTCGGCCGCGCGCTCGGCTTCGGCGCCGAGGGGCGGCAGCAGGTTCTGGGCGGGGCGAACGACTTCTGCGAGAAGCTCGGCCTCGACATGAAGCTCAGCGCCCACGGCGTGCCGCGCGACGACCTGCCCGCCTCCGCGAAGGAGGCCCATGCGATCCGGCGGCTCCTCGACTGGAACCCGGTCGACCTCTCCGAGGCCGACATTCTCGAAATCTACGAGGCGGCCTACTGAGGCCCGCGGAGACCCGATCATGACCAAGGATGCCTTCGTCGCGCTCGTCACCTGTTTCAACGACGACGAGACCGTCAACTACGCCGCGACCCGCGCCCAGGTGCGCCGCCAGGTCGCGGCCGGCAACAACATCATGTGCGCCGGCACCAACGGCGACTTCACCGCGCTCACCTTCGACGAGAAGGTCCGGCTCTGCGCCGAGGTGGTCGAGGAGGTCGGCGGGAAGGCGCGGGTGATCGTCAACGCCGGCATGCCCGCGACCTTCGAGACCGTGCTGCTCGCGAAGGAATTCGCGCGGATCGGCGTCGACGGCATCGCCGTGATCACCCCCTTCTTCATCCAGTGCACCCAGGACGGGCTGATCCGGCACTTCTCGACCGTGGCCGACGCGGTGACGACGCCGGTCTATCTCTACGACATCCCGGCCCGCACCCAGAACCACATCGAGCCCGCGACGGCGAAGGCCCTCGCCTCCCACGGCAACATCGCCGGCATCAAGGATTCGGGCGGCGCGCAGGAGACGCTCGAGGCCTATCTCCAGGTCAGCCGGGAGATGCCGGGCTTCGAGGTCTATTCCGGCCCCGACCACCTGATCCTCTGGGCGCTCGGGAACGGCGCCGCGGGCTGCATCTCGGGCCTCGGCAACGTGATGCCGGAGACGCTGGCGGCGATCCTCGCGGGGTTCAACGCGGGCGACGACAAGGCCGCGGAGGCGGCGCAGGAGGCCTTCGGCGCCTTCCGGAAGGATCTCTACGGCCTCGGCTATCCGCCGGCGCTGGTGAAGCGCGCGCTCTACGTGATGGACCCTTCCGTCGGCGCCAGCCGCCAGCCCGCGCTCCCGCCGGATCCGGAGCAGGACCGCGCGATCGCGGCGCTGCTGGTCAAGCACGGGCTGATGGCCGGGGCGCCCGCGTGACGCGCCTGCCATGACCCTCGTCCTCACCACCTCGCCGGCCTTCGGCCTGCACGGGCGCGTACCCGCCCGTCTCGCCGAACTCGGCTGGGAGGTGGCGCGGAGCGACGATCCCGCCGGCGCCTCGCCGCGGCTCGCGGAGGCGGATTTCCTCGTCGCCGGGCTCGCCCCGGTGACGGCGGACTGGCTCGCCCGGGCGCCGCGGCTCCGGGGCGTGCTGAAGCACGGCACCGGCACCGACAACATCGACATTCCCGCCTGCTCGGCCCGCGGCGTTCCGGTCCTGAACGCGCCCGGCGCCAACGCGGCGGCGGTGGCGGAGCTTTCGCTCGGCCTTCTCTTCGCGCTGGCGCGCGAGATCCCGCTCACCCATGCCGAGACCGCCGGCGGCGCCTGGAACCGCCGGGTGGGGGCGGAGCTCGCGGGCGCCACGCTCGGCATCGTCGGGCTCGGCCGGATCGGCAAGCGCCTCGCCAGCGCCGCGCGCGCGCTCGGGATGGAGGTGGTGGCGACCGATCCGGTCAGCGACGCGGATTTCCTCGCCGCCCACCCGGTCGGCATGCTGCCGCTCGCCGCGCTCCTCGCCCGCGCCGACTACGTGGCGCTGCATCTTTCGGGGACCACGCGCGTGCTGGGGGCGGCGGAGATCGCCGCGATGAAGCCCGGCGCGCGGCTCCTCAACCTCGCGCGGGGCGAGGTGATCGACCTCGACGCGCTCACCGCCGCGCTCGCCCGGGGCCATCTCGCCGGCGCCGCGATCGACGTCTACACCCACGAGCCGCCGGACCGGAGCCACCCGATCTTCGCGGATCCGAAGGTGATCTTCACCCCGCATGCCGGCGGCAACACGCTTCAGGCGGTCGAGCGGATCGGCCTGATGAACATCGCGGATATCGAGACCCTGCTCGCCGGGGGCCGCCCGGCCCGTGTCCTCAACCCCCAGGTTTTCGGGAAGGCCCCATCTTGACCGACCGTCACGACCCCGCCGAACTCACCGCCTTCGCCGAGGCGCTCTTCGCCGCCGCCGGGCTGGAGCCCGGAAAGGCCGCCGCCGTCGCCACCTATCTCGTCGCGGCCGACCTGATGGGCCACACGACGCACGGGCTCGGCCTCGCGGCGATGTACCTCAAGGCGATCGCCGACGGGACGATGACGGCCGCCGGGGATCCCGGGACGGTTTCGGACCGGGGCGCCGCGATCTGCTGGAACGGCCGCCGGCTGCCGGGCGCCTGGCTGACCTCGGAGGCGGTGAAGCTCGCCGCCGAGCGCGCGAAGCTCCACGGCACGGCGACGGTCGCGATCGGGGACAGCCACCACAACGGCGCGCTCGCGACCTATCTCACGCTCGCCACCGACCAGGGGCTCATGGTCTCGATCGCCTCCTCCGCCCCCTCGGGGGCGCATGTCGCGCCCTTCGGCGGCCGTGTCGGGGTCTTCTCCCCCGACCCGGTGGCCCATGGCATCCCGACCGGCGGCGATCCGATCCTGATCGACATCTCCGCCTCGATCACCACCTTCAACATGGCACAGCGGATGATCCGCGAGGGCCGGCTCTACGAGCACGACTGGCTGCTCGACCGCGCGGGCAATCCCTCGCGCGATCCGAAGGCGCTCGGCGAGGGCGGCAGCCTGCTGACGGCGGGTGGGCTCGACCACGGGCAGAAGGGCTACGGCATGGCACTCCAGGTCGAGGCGCTGACCCAGGGGCTCGCCGGGCATGGCCGGGCCGAGGCGCCCCGGGCGCTGACGCTCGCGACCACGGTCCAGGTCTGGGATCCGGAGGCTTTCGGCGGGCGCGAGGCCTTTCTGCGCCAGACCGGCTGGCTCGCCCGGGCCTGCCTCGCGAGCCCGCCCCGCCCCGGCGTCGCCGCGGTCCGCCTGCCCGGACAGGCCGGCCTCGCCCGGCGCCGCGCGGCGCTGGCGGAAGGCGTCGCGCTCCATCCGGGCATCCTCGAGAGCCTCGCGCCCCATGCCGAGCGGCTCGGCGTGCCGCTCCCGGCCGCGAGGGGCGTCACCCCCGGCTGAGGTCGATCAGCGTCCCGCCGAAGAGCCGGTCGCGCGAATGCGTCAGATGATCGCGCATCAGCCGCTCCGCCGTCTCGCCCTCGCCGTCGCGGATCGCGGCGAAGATCGCCGAATGCTCGCGGAAGACGTTCTTCAGCGCCTTGGCCCCGTCGGTCATCAGCGACTGGCCATGCATCTTCATGCCGACGTGGATATGCTCGCGCAGCGCCCGCATCGACGCCTCGAAATACTGGTTGTTCGCCGCCTTCGCGACCGCGAGATGGAAGGCGAAATCCGCGTCCTCGCGATGGGTAAGCGAATCCGTCGCCCCCTCCATCAGCGAGAGCGCCGTCGCGAGTTCCCCGAGGGCCTCCTCGTCGCGCCGCGCCGCGGCCAGCCGCGCCGACATCGTCTCGATGCAGATGCGGAATTCGTAGCAGCGCTGGATGTCGGCGATCGTCTCCACCCGCGCGAAGCCGAGCGGCACCGAGCGGATCTCGCGCACGAAACTGCCCGCGCCCTGCCGCGAATGGATGAGCCCCTGCTCGCGCAGCCGCTCCAGCGCCTCGCGCAGGATCGGCCGCGACACGCCGAATTCCTCCGCCAGCGCCTTCTCGGAGGGCAGCTTCTGGTTCGCCGGATAATCCCCGTTCGAGATCCGGCCATGGAGCAGGTGATAGACCCGGTCGGCGAGGCCCGGCTTCGCCCTCGGCCCCTCCGCGCCGCCGCGCGCCTCCTGATCGGTCACGTCCTTCATCGCACGCCTTCCCGGGGGCGCGCCGCCGCCCCCACGATCGAGACGAGCGCGTCGGCGTCGCCGAACCCGCCCGACTTGGTGACGAGTTTCACCCGGCGCCCGCCGAGCGGCAAGGTCGAGACGGGCATGCCGGGCAGAATCTCGCCCTCGATGGTCAGCACGCCCTGCCCGAGCGCGCCGAGGACCGCGTCCGCGGTCTCGCCGCCGCAGCCGACCAGCGTCCGGATCCCGCGCGCGCGCGCGAGTCCCGCGATGCCTTCCGCGAAGCGCGCGCCCGCCGCGCGGGGATCGAAGGGCCGCCCCTCCACCGGCGTCAGCCGGACGAGCCGCGCCGCCTCCGGCGCGGGCGCCGGGCAGGCGCCGTCCGGCGCCGTCGCCATCGCGACGCGCCCGGTCGCGGCCAGCCGCCCGACCTGGGCGACGGTGATCGGATCGTGCGAGCCGATCGCGAGCAGGATCGGCGCCTCGAGTTCCGGCGCCGGCACCGCCCAGGCCCCGGGCGCGAGACGCCGCGCCAGCGCCGCCGCGAGCCCCGCCGCCCCGACCAGCAGCGCCGGCGGGCCATCCAGCGCGCGCTCCAGCGCGGCGTCGAGCCCCGCCTCGTCCCGCGTTTCCGGCACGTCGAGCGCCAGACCGGAACCCGCGAGGCGCCCGGCCACGTCGATCGGGACCGGCACCCCGGTTCCGATCAGCGCGCCCTCCGCGACGAAGCGCCCCTGCGCCGGGATCGCCGGGGCGACCAGCGCGCGCCCGCGCCCCGCCGCCCGGGCCAGCGCCGCGACCTCGGCGGCGACATGACCCTTGAGGCGCGAATCCACCTTCTTGAACACGATTTCCGGCAGCGGCCCGACCGCCGCCAGCGCCCGGGCGACGGCGGCCCGGGCCCCGGCCTCGGACCCCTCGCGCGAGGCGGTGCTGACGGCGAGCACCTCGGGCGCCTCCGCCAGCGCGGCCGGCACGTCCTCCGGGCGCCGCGCCACCACGCAGCGGAGCCCGGCGCCGGTCAGCGCCGCCGCGCTGTCGAGGGCGCCGGTCAGGTCGTCGGCGATCATCAGTACACGCATGGCCAATCCGTATTTGCCTTTCGGCCATCCTACAGGTAAACATGTTCATTGTGAACGCAGAAAATGACCTTTCTCCTCGGCGCGGTGACCTGATAAAAGGTTATATCTCAATGGGGTAATCGCAGGTCATGACGGAAATTGCCGAGTTGACAACACGAATCGGCATCGCGCTGGAGAGGACCAAGGTATGACCGCTTCCGACACCCCCCCGATCGTGATCACCATGGGCGACCCGTCGGGCGTCGGCCCGGAGGTGACGGTCAAGGCCCTCGCCACCCTCTCCCCGGAGGAGCGGCGGGACTTCGCCGTGATCGGCGACAAGGCCGTGCTCGGCCGCGCGCTGACCGCCTGCGGGCTCGACCTGCCGCTGGTCGCGCCGGGCGAGGCGGGCATCGCCGTGATCGACGTGCCCGTCGAGGGGCTTCCGGACCGGTTCGGCGTGCTGAGCCCGCGCTGCGGCGAGGCGGCCTACCAGTACATCCGCGCCTCCGTCGACTGGGCGCGTTCGGGCCGGGCGGCCGGGATCGTCACCGCCCCGATCAACAAGGAGGCGCTGAACGCCGCCGGTCATCACTACGATGGCCATACCGGGCTGCTCGCGCATCTGACCGGGCAGAAGGCCTCCTGGATGCTGCTCGCCTCCGAGCGGCTGAACGTGATCCATGTCTCCACCCATGTCTCGCTCCGGACCGCGATCGAGCGGGCGACGACCGAGCGCGTGCTGGAGACGATCCGGACCGGCCACCGGCACCTGCGCCGCATGGGGCTCGAGTCACCCCGGATCGCGGTCGCCGGCATCAATCCGCATTGCGGCGAGAACGGCCTCTTCGGGACCGAGGACGACGACCAGATCGCGCCCGCCGTCGCCCGGGCGCGGGCCGAGGGGATCAATGTCGCGGGGCCGATCTCGGCCGATACCGTCTATCACCGCGCCTATAACGGCGCCTTCGACCTCGTCGTGGCGGAATATCACGATCAGGGGCACATCCCGATCAAGCTCGTCGCCTTCGACACGGCGGTCAACGTCTCGCTCGGCCTGCCGATCGACCGCAGCTCGGTCGACCACGGCACCGCCTTCGACATCGCGGGCACCGGCAAGGCGAACCATGTCAACATGCTCTCCGCCCTCGCCTACGCGGGCCAGCTCGCGCGGCGGCGGCGCGAGACCGCGGCCGCCTGAGCGGGCGGCCTCAGCCTTCCCGCGCGCCGAGGATCCGCGCCGCCTCGGCGGCGACCTCGCCGGCCGGGCGCCCCGCGGCGATGACGCGCCAGCCGGCCGGCGGGTCCGCCCGCGCCGCCTGGCGCGCGACCACCTCGCCGGTCGCATCCGAGGCATCGGCGGTCCGGCGCTCCACCCGGGCCGCCGCCTCCGCCGCCGGCAGGTCGAGCCAGATCCCGTCGAAGGGCACGCCCTCGGCCCGGGCATGGGCCGCTAGACAGGCCCGCGCCTCCGGGTCGAGGAAGGTCGCGTCGAGCACGACCGCGGTTCCCGCCCGGAGCGCCGCCCGCGCGTCCCAGGCGATGCGCGCGAGAACCTTCCGGTCCGCCTCCGGCCCGTAGGCGGCGGGCGGAAGCCGGTCCTCCGGCCGGGCGCCCATCATCCGCTTCCGCGTAACGTCCGAGCGGATGACGACCGCCCCCGCGAGCGGGGCGAGCCGGGGCGCCAGCGCGCGGGCGAGCGTCGACTTGCCGCTTCCAGAGACGCCGCCGAGCGCGACGAGCCGGGGCGCCGCCCGCTGCCGGAGCCCGCGCGCCGCGAAGGCGAGGTCGCGCTCCGCCTCCTCCGCCGCGCCGCGCGAGGCCGCCGCCATCGCCCGGACCGCGCCGCGCATCGAGAGAAAGAGCGGCAGCGGCGGCAGCCCGCCGTGATCGCGCGTCGCCCCGAGATAGCGGCTGAGGAGCGCGTTCGCGAGATCCCGCCGCCCGCGGGTCAGCAGGTCCGCGAGCGTCAGCGCGAGGTCGTAGAGCAGATCGATCGAGGCGATGGCCTCGTCGAACTCGATCGCGTCGAAGGGAACCGGCCGCTCCCCGAGCAGGACCACGTTGCCGAGATGCAGATCGCCATGGCAGCGCCGCGTCCGGCCGAGCCAGCGCCGGCGCGCGACCAGCCCGGCGAGCGGCTCGAGCGCGGCCCGCGCCGCGCCGCGCCACTCCCCGGCCGCGTCCCGCCAGCCGGGACCGGCCCCGGCGAGCGCCCCCGCGATCTGGTCGATCCGCGCCCGAAGGTCGCCGATGTCGCCGAAACCCGGCGCGGGCGGCGCGGCGCGGTGCAGCGCGGCCACCTCGTCGGCCAGCCGCTCGACCATCGGAAGGGTGAGCCGCCCGGCGTCGCAGAGACGGTCGAGTTCGAGGCTCCGGTCGAACCGGCGCATCGCGACCAGCCATTCGACCGGCGCGCCCGGTCCGCCGAGCGCGAGCCCCTCCGCCTCCCGCGTCACCGGGACGACGCCGAGATAGAGATCGCCGGCCGCGCGGTTCACTGCGATCTCCCGGCGGCAGCTCCGCTCCCGCCGGTCGAGCGTCGAGAAGTCGAGATAATTGGCGCGGATCGCCCGCTTCAGCTTCCAGGCCCGGTCCCCGGCGAGGAAGAGGCGCGAGATATGCGTGTCGACCCGCTCCACCGCCGCGCCCCCGTGCGTCGCGGGATCGGAGAGGAAGCGGATCACCTCCTCCTGCCCCGCCTCGCCCGCCTCCCCGGTCACGGCGCCACGACGTAGAGCCCGGGCGCGTCCTCGAGCGCCGGATATCCCCAGCCCGGCGCCCCGAGCCCCGGCGGCGGCACCGGCTCGCCCGAGCGCCGGGCGAGCCATTCGGCCCAGGCGGTCCACCACGATCCCTCGTGGCGCGGCGCCGCCGCGAGCCAGGCCTCGGGATCGTGATAGGGGTCATGCGCCGCGGTGGTCCGCAGCCGGTAGTGCCGGCCCGGATGCCCGGGTTCGGAGACCACGCCCGCGTTGTGGCCGCCGTTGGTGAGCGCGAAGGTCACTTCCGCGTCGAAGAGCAGATGCGCCTTGTAGACCGAGCGCCAGGGCGCGACATGGTCGGTCTCGGTCCCGACCGCGAAGACCGGGGTCCGGATGTCCGAGAGCGCCACCGCCGCGCCGTCGACCTTGTAGTGCCCCTCCGCCAGCCGGTCCTCGAGGAAGAGCCAGCGCAGGTATTCCGAATGCATCCGGTAGGGCAGCCGCGTCGCATCGGCGTTCCAGGCCATCAGGTCGCTCGGCCGCGCCCGCTCGCCCATCAGGTATTCCCGCGTCATCCGCGACCAGATCAGGTCGTTCGAGCGCAGGAGCTGGAAGGCGCCGGCCATCTGCCAGGTGTCGAGATAGCCCTGCTCCCACATCATGTCCTCGAGGAAGCTCACCTGGCTCTCGTCGATGAAGAGCGTGAGCTCGCCCGCCTCGGTGAAATCCGACTGCGCCGCGAGCAGCGTCAGCGAGGCGAGCCGGTCGTCGCCGTCGCGCGCCATCGCCGCCGCGGCGATGGTCAGCAGCGTGCCCCCGAGGCAGTAGCCGCAGGCATGCACCCGCTCGGCCCCGGTGATCGCCGTCGCCGCCTGGAGCGCCGCCATCTGCCCCTCGCGCAGGTAGTCGTCCATCCCGAGGTCGCGGTCCTCCGCCCCGGGATTGAGCCAGGAGATGATGAAGACCGTGAAGCCCCGCCCCACCAGATAGCGCACGAGGCTGTTCCCGGGGCTGAGATCGAGAATGTAGTATTTCATGATCCAGGCCGGGGTGATCAGGATCGGCTCCGGCCGCGCCGTCTCCGTCGTCGGCGCGTACTGGATGAGTTCTATGAGCCGGTTGCGATAGACCACCTTGCCCGGGCTCGCCGCGACGTCCCGGCCGACCTCGAACCCCTCCGGCCGGGGCACGGCCTGACCGGTCAGCGCGCGGCCCGCGTCCTCGAGCCAGTTACGCGCGCCCTGGACGAAATTCATGCCTCCCGTCTCGCGCGCCCGCTCCAGCACCTCCGGATTGGTCGGCACGAAATTCGCCGGCGAGAACACGTCGAGCATCTGCCGCGCGGCGAAGGCCACCACCTGCTCGTGCTGGCGCGTGACGCCGCGCACGCCCGTGGTCGCGTTCCACCACCATTGCTGCTGCAGCAGGAAGGCCTGGTGGATGAGGTCGAAGGGCGGCTTCGACCAGCCCTCCGCGTCGAAGCGGCGGTCCTGCGGCAGCGGCGCGATACAACGGTCCGAGGCGCCGCCGGGCAGCGCGTAGTCGCGCAGCCGCGTCGTCTTGCTGAGCGCCTTGCGCGCCAGTTCCGCCTGTTTCCCCGGCGCCGCGGCGAGATGCGAGGCCCAGTCCGCCCAGGCCGCGCGCAGCGCCGCCGGCGACAGGCCGAGCGTCATCCGCGCCGCGAGCGCGTTCAGCGCCCGGTCGAAGACCCGCCCCGCCTCGTCGAGCGAGGCGGTGGCGGGCAAGGGGAGCGGACGGGTCCGGCGGACCGGGCCGGGACGAACTTCGCGATTCATGCGCACCTCCAGTGGGCGACGGCCTCGCCCGGATCCGACGCCGGCCTGCCTGTCACGACGCCCCGCGACCATGACCTGCGTCAAGCCCCGGCCCGATGCAACCGGGGACCGGCCGCCCGCGGGGCCGGGCGGGCGGCCGGTCCCGCCTCAGCCCGCCCCGGCGCCGATCAGCGCGCGCAGCTTCGCCACCGCGCTCCCGGTCTCCTCGCGATAGCCGATGTTCCGGACGAAACGCCCGTCGCGGTCGAAGAGCATCACGAAGGAGGAATGATCCATCGTGTAGCCCCCGTCCGAGAGCGGAACCTTCCGCGCATAGACGCGGAAGGCCGCGAGCGCCTCGTCGACCTCCGCCCGCGTGCCCCCCGCGCCGGTGACGCCCGGGCTCCACGAGAGGTAGTCGCGAAGCCCGTCGACCGAATCGCGCTCCGGATCGACCGTCACGAACCAGAAGCGCAAGTCGCGCGCCTCCGCCCCCAGTTCCTCCCGCCAGGTTCCGATCTCGCCCAGCGTCGTCGGGCAGATGTCGGGGCAATGGGTGAAGCCGAAGAAGACGGCGGAGGGATGCCCCTCGAGCGAGGCTTCGGTGAAGGTGCTCCCGTCCGTCGCGGTCAGCGCGTAGCCGCCCCGGCCGGGCGCGCCCGCCTCGGGATCCGGTGCCCGGAGGAAGAGGACGGCGGCGGCGACGGCCGCCAGCGCGGCGGCGGCGACGAGGATCCGTTCGAAGGCCCCGCGTCCCATCGGCGCTACTCCCCCGCTCCGGGGAAGTCCTCCGCGTCGGGCGCGAGAACGGCGAGCGGCACGGTGACCTCCCCCGCCCTCTCGAAGGTGAGCGTGACCTCGATCCGCGCGCCTTCGACCAGCGGCGCCTTCAGATCCATGAACATCACGTGATAGCCGCCGGGCCGGAGCGCGACCGTCGCGCCGGCCGGGATCGGCAGGCCCTGGGCGAGCTCGCGCATCCTCATCACGCCCTCGGCCATCGCCATCTCGTGGAGCTGGGTGACGCCGGCCGCGGGCGAACGCGCGCCGACGAGCCTGTCGTCCCGCCCGGTGGCGTTGGTGATCACCATGAAGCCGCCCGCGACAGGCGCGCCGGGCCGCGTCGCGCGGGTGAAGCCCCGGGCGACCGAGAGCGCCTCGGCCGGGGCGGTGGCGGTGGCAGCCGCGGCGCCATGGTCATGGCCCTCATGCGCCCTCGCGCAGAGCGGCGAGGAGAGAACGAGGGCGGCGGCCATGCCGGCGCGAAGAAGGTTGGACATGGGTTTCTCCCATTCGATGAAATGTTCCGGGCCGTGAAAATGCCGGGAGCGGAGCGTGAGCGGAGCGCAGGCGCCCGCGCCTCGCTCCGGGCGAGACACGGCGACGGCGGCGCGCCGGGGCGCATCGCCCGGCGTGGAAACATCTCAGGCGGCGGGAGGCGCGCGGGGCGGCGGCCGGGCGGCGCGGGGGCGGCCGGCGGGAACGAGATCCCGGTCGGCGCGCGCGGCGGGGCCGGGGACGGGCGCCAGGACCGGCGCGGCCGCGATCCGCTGGGCCGTGTCGGCCGCGTGCGCCAGAACGCAGTGGTCGGAATGCTCGACCACCGGGACCGCGTCGCCCTCCTCGTCGATCCGGATGGTCCGGAGCGCGTCGCCGGTGCAGATGACGATGGTCCGGACGCCCGGCGCGGCGAAGGCGAGCACGGCCGACACCCTCGGCGCCAGCAGGCCGAGGATGGTCAGGACGATCAGCAGGGATCGGGCCAGACGCGCGGACATGCGCCCTTATGGGCCAGGCGCGGGGCGGCGCCAACGGGTACCTGCGTGGCGGATGGGCGCGGCGCCCGGCGTTCACGAAGCCGCGCGCCCCTTCAAGCGCGGCCCCCGGCGCGGCAGAATGGCGGCGGGAGGATCCTGCCATGATCGAGATACGAGACACCGGTGAAACCGGGCTGCTGGAAATCCGGATGAAGGCCCCGGTCACCGACGGGGATTACCGCGAGACGCTGATCCCCGCCATCGACGCGGCCATCGCCGCGGGGGACCGGCTGCGCCTGCTCGCCGTCATCGAGGCCGGGCTTTCCGACTTCACCCTCGGCGCCGTGCTCCAGGACGCGCGCACGGGGATCAAGCACTGGCACGGTTTCGACCGCGTCGCGATCGTCTCCGACAATGCCTCGATCACCCGGACGGTCGGCGCCGTCTCGGTCTTCATGCCCTGCCCGGTGGCGACCTTCGCGACCGGCGCGACCGAGGAGGCCCGCCGCTGGCTGCGCGAGAGCCTCGGCAGCATCCAGCGCGAGGATCTCGGCGGCGGCGTGCTCTGGCTCCGCTTCCGCGGCAAGCTCGACGCCGCCGCCTACGAGAACGCCATCGGGGATCTGAACCGCTTCTTCGAGACGCACGCGGCGCCCCGGCTCCTGATCGACCTGCGCGACTTCGACGGCTGGCAGGGGCTCGGCGCGCTGCGCGATCACTTCTTCCTCGTGCGCGGCCACGCGTCCCGGGTGCGCCGGGCCGCCGTGGTCGGCGATGCCGGATGGCAGGCGATGGCGGTGCAGATCGGCAAGCGCGCCTTCGGCCTCGACGCCCGGCATTTCGCCGCCGACGACTTCGACGCGGCGAAGGCCTGGCTCGTCGCCTGAGCGCGGCTCACTCCCCGCCGAGGGAGAGGAGCCAGTCGATCAGCGCCGCGCGCTTCGCCGGATCGGGCGCCCGGTGGCGGGCGAGGAAGACGTCGAGCTCGGCCGCCCGCGCCGCCGCGCCTGGTTCGAGCCCGCGCAGCAGCGCGGCCGGATCGCGGTGGCAGCGGGCGCAGGCGGAGGACCAGATCGCCTGCCCCTCCGCCATCTCTTCCGCGAGGACGGGCGCCGCCGCCCCGAGGGCGGCGACGAACGCGGCGGCGCGGAGCGGCCGGATCCGCATCAGCCGAACTTCAGGAACAGCCGCGAATAGGCCGGTTTCAGCCCGGCGGCGGCGGCGCGGATCCGCTCGGGATCGCCGGAGCGCGCGGCCGCCAGCATGGCCTCGACCGAGGCGGTGAACCTGCCCGCCAGTTCCTCGTAGCCCGGCCCCCCGGGATGGGGCGCGCGCGTCACCTCCCCGGCGAGATAGGCGAGCACCGCCGCCTGCTCGCGGAGCGTCGCCACCTCCTCGGCGCCGAGCGTCCCGAGGTCACGCCCGAGGATGGTCTCCATCTCGGCGTGATAGGCGTTCATCCGGTCCGAAAAGCTCTGCGCGCCGTTGCGCCGGTCGAGCTCCCAGAAGAGATCGCGCACGCCCTCGAGGCTCTCGTGGGCTTCCGGCAGGCGCCCCTCCTCCGCCTCCCGCGTCGCAGTCGCGACCATGCCTTGCGCGCTCGCGAGCGTTCCGGACCAGGACGGATCCTCCGCGTAGCGCGGCGGCGGCGCCGCGCCGTAGGTCGCGGCCAGCGCCCCGAGCTGGCTGTCGAGCGCCTCGAGCGCGCCGCGCGCGCTCTCCGCCTTGCCGGCATTGGTCTCGAAGAGCGCGGACCGGTAGCTCGCGTACATGTCGGAAAAGGCAGTGTCGAATTCGCCGGCCTTCCCCGCCGGAACGCCGCCCGCCAGCGCGCCGAGCGCCAGTGCTCCGCCCAGTAGAATCGTCCTCATCTCGCTCCGGATCCCCGCTTCTTCCTCGCCTGAGCATCGACGACGCCGGAGCGGCGGGCGTTGATCTGGAACAAGCCGGGCGAAATTCCCGCCCGCCCGCGTCGTCGCGGCTTGACGGAGGTCAAGGCGCGGGCCGCGCCCCGGATGGCACTCTCGGGGGCGCGGCCCTGACCGGAGGAGGATCCGATGCCCGAAGAGATCCGAAGCATCATCTGGTTCGAGAACCTGTCGCGCGGCGACGTGGCCCTCGTGGGCGGCAAGAACGCCTCGCTCGGCGAACTGGTGCGCGCGCTGTCGTCCGAAGGCATCCGCGTGCCGCCGGGCTTCGCCACGACCGCCGACGCGTTCCGCGACTATCTCGCCGCCAATCGCCTGAACGAGACGATCGCGGCCACCCTCGCGCGGCTCGACGCCGGCAAGATCGCGCTGCGCGAGGCCGGGGCGGCGATCCGCGCGGCGATCATGGCGGGCGACTGGCCCGAGCGGACCGCCGCCGCCATCGCCGCCGCCTATCGCGAACTCGCGGACCGGATCGGCGTCGCGGATCCCGCCGTCGCCGTCCGCTCCAGCGCCACGGCGGAGGACCTGCCGGACGCGAGCTTCGCCGGGCAGCAGGAGACGCTCCTCAACGTCCGGGGCGAGCGGGCGCTGCTCAACGCCTGCCGGCGCTGCTACGCCTCGCTCTTCACCGACCGCGCGATCACCTATCGCCGGCTGAAGGGGTTCGACCATTCCCAGGTCGCGCTCTCGGTCGGCGTGCAGCGGATGGCGCGTTCCGATCTCGGCGGCGCGGGGGTGATGTTCTCGATCGACACCGAGACCGGCTTCGACAAGGCGGTGCTGATCAACGCCGCCTGGGGGCTCGGCGAGAACGTCGTGCAGGGCGCGGTCAACCCGGACGAATACGAGGTCTTCAAGCCGCTGCTCTCCGATCCCGCCACGCGCCCGATCCTCGAGAAGCGCCTCGGCGCCAAGGAGCGCAAGATGATCTACGCCGGGGCCGACGGGGGGACGCGCAACGTGCCGACCTCGAAGGCCGAGCAGGCGGATTTCGTGCTCTCCGACGACGAGATCCTCGACCTCGCCCGCCAGGCGGTCGCGATCGAGCGCCACTACGGCCAGCCGATGGACATGGAATGGGCCAAGGACGGCGAGACGGGCGAGGTCTTCATCGTCCAGGCGCGGCCGGAGACGGTCGAGTCCCGCGCCGCCGCCGGGGCGTTCAAGTCCTACCGGATCCGCTCGGCGGGCCGGAAGCTCCTGACCGGGCTCAGCGTCGGGGAGGCGGTGGTGGCGGGCCGCGTCTGCCTGCTCGAGAGCGCGCGCGACATCGAGCGGTTCGTCGACGGCTCGGTGCTCGTCACCTCGACCACCGATCCCGACTGGGTGCCGGTGATGAAACGGGCCGCGGCGATCGTGACCGATCACGGCGGGCGCACCAGCCACGCCGCGATCGTCAGCCGCGAGCTCGGCCTTCCCGCCGTCGTCGGCACCGGCTCGGCCACGCGCCTCCTGCATGACGAGCAGGAGGTGACCGTCTCCTGCGCCGAGGGCGAGGAGGGCTTCGTCTACGAGGGCACGGCGGATTTCGAGGTCGAGGACATGGACCTCGGCGCCGTGCCCGAGACGCGCACCCGCGTCATGCTGAACCTCGCCAATCCGGCGGCTGCCTTCCGCTGGTGGCGGCTGCCCGCCGATGGCGTCGGCCTCGCGCGGATGGAATTCGTCGTCTCGAACGCGGTCCGCGCGCACCCCATGGCGCTCGCGCGCTTCGACGCGTTGCGCGACGACGAGGCCCGGGCCGAGATCGAGGCGCTCACCCGGGGCTACGCCGACCGGCGCGACTATTTCGTCGAGACCCTCGCGCGCGGCCTCTCGCGGATCGCCGCCGTCTGCCATCCGCGGCCGGTCATCATCCGGATGAGCGATTTCAAGACCAACGAATACGCCGAGCTGCTCGGCGGCCGCCAGTTCGAGCCGCGCGAGGAGAACCCGATGATCGGCTTCCGCGGCGCGTCGCGCTACTATTCCGATGCCTATCGCGACGGTTTCGCGCTCGAATGCCGGGCGATCCGGCGGCTGCGCGAGGAGATGGGCTTCGCCAATGTGATCGTGATGATCCCGTTCTGCCGCTCGCCCGCCGAGGCCGACCGGGTGCTGGCGGTGATGGCCGAGAACGGGCTCGAGCGCGGCCGCGCGGGGCTCGAGGTCTATGTGATGTGCGAGATCCCGTCGAACGTGATCCTGGCCGAGGAATTCGCGAAGCGCTTCGACGGGTTCTCGATCGGCTCGAACGACCTGACGCAGCTCACGCTCGGCGTCGACCGCGACTCGGGCCAGCTCGCGGCGCTCTTCGACGAGCGCGACCCGGCGGTGCTCTGGATGATCCGGAGCGTGATCGCGCGGGCGCACGCCGCCGGGAGCAAGGTCGGCTTCTGCGGCCAGGCCCCGAGCAACGATCCGGCCTTCGCCCGGCTGCTCGTGGAGGCGGGGATCGACTCGATCTCGGTCACGCCCGACAGCTTCCTCGCCGTGAAGCGCCATGTCGCCGAGGCCGAGGCGGCCGTTCCGGCGGCGCGGGTGCCCGAGACGCACGAGGCGTGAGGCGGCCGGCCCCGGCGGGGGCCGGATCGCCGGTCAGCCTCCGGCGCGGGCCTTGCGCGAGGCCTCGACCCGGCCGAGGAGTTCCTGCCAGTCGGGACCGGCGGCGCCGGGCCGCCGCCCCACATCGCGCGACCCGGCCTCGCGCGGCCCGGCCTCGCGCGACCCGACTTCGCGCGGCGGGCCGGCCCAGGGCGTCGCGGCGTTGCGGGGCACCGGCTCGGCCGTCGTCACGCCGGTGGAGAACGGGGCCGGAAGCGCCTCCGCGGGCTCGCCGGGCGGGGTCAGCCGGACGAGCGTGCTCGGCCCCGGCGGCCGGACCGCGGCGCGGGGATCGGGCGTCAGCGCGACGCCGAGGCGTTCCAGCGCCTCCGCGGCCTCGGAGAAGCGCGCCGGATCCGGCCGCCCGGCCGGCGCGCCGCCGAGCCGGAACAGGATGTCGCCGAGCAGCGCGTGCCCGCCCGCCGCCATCCGCGCGCGGGTCCAGGCGAGGAAGGTCTCCGCCTCGGGCGAGGGGTGGAAGGGGCGCAGGTCCGCCGGCAGGAAGGCGTGGGCCATCGCGGAGTCGCGCGCGCCGGGATTGGCCTCGAGAAACGCGTCGAACCGGTCGAGCGCCGCGGTCGCCGCCTCCACGAGCTCGTCCGCGATCGCGAGCGGTTCGCTGAGCGCCCCGATGTCGGGGAGCGGCTCGCCGTAGGTGGAGAGGTCGAGCGGGCGCTCGAACGCGCCCGTGGCGGCGCGGTAGACCGGCGCGAGTTCCGCCCAGCGCAGCCTGACCCGGTAGCCCTCCGGAAACCGCCGCGCGAAGCGCAGCGCGAAGAGCGTGCCGAATTCCGCCGGATGGCGGAGGGCCGGCGGCCGGAGCGCGCCCCGCCCGGCGCAGGACCACCAGCCGAAGAGCCATTCATGCGTCAGGGTCATCCCCTGCATGATCATCGCGCCGACCGGCACCCGGAGCGCCAGCGGCAGGCCCCAGGGCCGCGCCCCGGCGGGGGGCGCGGCGAGGTCGGCGCGGCAGAGGATCACCCGGGCCGCGTCGATGAACCGCTCCAGCGCGTCGCGCAGCGCCGGCGCGGCGATGTCGAGCCCCCGGAGCCGGATCGCCTCGTCGAGGATCGCCTCCCGCTCGGCCGGCGCGGTCTCCGAGTCGAGGAAGAACCGCCGCTCGAGTCCCTGGAAATAGAGAAAGACGCATCCTTCCGCCGGATCCGCGCGCCCCGAGGCGAGCCAGCGCAGATAGGCGCCGCGCGCCCCGGGCGGGAGTTCCGCGTAGACCGCGGCCCCGGGCGGGACCTCGCCGCCCTCCTCCGTCTCCGCGGGCAGGGCGGGATCGATCCAGGCGCCGCCGGCGGCGGTCTCCGCGCCGGGCGCGCCGAGGTAGATCATTCCCCCCACCGGCAGCCCCGCGACGAGCGCGGGCCGCTCCGCCGGAATCCAGCCCGCGAAACCCGGCGCGGGCGCCGCGGGCGCGGACTCCTTCCCGGCCCCGGCGCCGCGCGTCAGGAAGTCATGCGCCCCCGCGAGTCCCTCGCGCAGCGCGGATGCGATCGAACGGGCGAACATCCCTACCCCCGGCGGATGGTCGGAGGGGAATTCGCGACGGCGACGGATCGAACAAAGACCAGAGCCAATTGAAGCAGCTCACCCCCATTTCCCCGCCGGGAGAATATCGGCCTCCCGGGGGAAAGCCAAGGAACCGCCGCGTGGCCCCGCGGGTTTCCGCCGATCGGCTCAGCGCGCGCCGGCGCGCCGGCGCCGCCGGGGCGTCACCTCGGCCTCCTCGGCCGGGGTGGTGTCGAGCGGCGTCGCGCAGAGCCGGACGACGCGGTCGTAGAAGCCCGTCGGCTCGCGCCGCTGCGAGATGTTGACGACGGCGGTCTCGCGCAGTTCGTCGCCGAGGATCCCGAGCAGCAGTTCCCGGTTGGTCTCGTCGAGCGTGTCGAGCCCCTCGTCGGAGACGAGAAACCGCGGCCGCGCGAGCAGGAGCCGCGCGTAGCAGAGCCGCTCCTGCTCGCCGAGGCCGAGTTCGCGGTCCCAGCGCGCCGCGAGGTCGAGGCTGCCCGCGAGATTGTCGAGCCCCACCCGGCGCAGCCCCGCGCGCAGCTTCGCATCCTCGACCGTCTCGCCGTCGAAGCGCAGCGCCTGCCGGAGCGGGCCGCCGCGCAGGAAGGGGCGCTGCGTCAGATAGGCGACCTCGTGATCGGGCGGCACGACGATCCGCCCCGACCCCGCGCTCCAGAGCCCGGCGATGGCGAGGAAGAAGCTCGTGCGGCCCGAGCCGGGCTTGCCGAGGATCAGCACCCGCTCGCCCGGCCCCACCTCCAGGCTCGGCGGCTCCAGCGCGGCGCAGCCGTGGCGCGTGCGCACCCGCACGTCCTCGAGCAGGAAACGGTCGCGCGGCCCCTCGCGCCGCTCGATCAGCCCGGCGGAGGCCTCGACCCGGTCGAGATCGAGCAGCGCCTGGCGGAAGTTCATCACCCTGAGGAGCGTCGCGCGCCAGTCCGCGATCGCCCCGGTGTTGTCGACGAACCAGCGCAGCGACTGCTGCACCTGGTTGAAGGCGCCAACGACCATCATCAGCTCGCCGAAGCTGAGCCGCCCGGCGAAATAGCCGGGCGCGGCGACGATGATCGGAAAGACCAGCGCGACCCAGCCATAGCCCGCCGTCACCCAGGTCAGCCGCGCCCGGGCAAAGGCGATGCGCCGCAGCACGGCCGCGAGCGTCCCGAGGCTGGTTCCGAGCCCGCGCAGGCTGTCGGCCTCGTCGTTGCTGAGCGCGATGCCCTCGGCGTGCTCGGAGCCCTGCACCAGCGCGAAGCGGAACTCCGCCTCGCGCGCGTAGCGGTCCTGCCCGAGCCGCACCAGCGGCCGGCCGACGCGCCAGGAGACGAGCGAGCCCGAGAGCGCGTAGATGAGCGCGGCCCAGACCATGTAGCCCGGGATCGCGATGTCGTGGCCGCCGAGCGGGATCACGACGCCCTCCGACAGGATCCAGAGCACGCCGATGAAGCTCAGCAGCAGGATCGAGGACTGGATGAGCCCGATGCTGAGATCCGTGGTGAGCTCGGTCAGGTTCTGCGTGTCGGCCTGGATGCGCTGGTCGGGATTGGCACCGATCTCGCCCGCGCGGCTGATGCGCGCGGCGCGCTTGCGCGTCATCCAGTTGCCCATCAGGTCGATGGTCGCGAGCTCGCGCAGCCGCACCCGGATCAGCTGGTTGCAGCCGGTCTGCGCCACGTTCAGCACCAGAAGCCCCGCCGCGATCATGAAGAACACGCCGAGCTGGCGCAGGAATTCGTTGAAGTCGCGCCGCTCGATCGCGTCGTAGAAGGGCTGGTTCCAGGCGTTGAGCCGGACCTGCATCACCGCGGTCAGGATGATGATGGCGACGATGGCCGCCGTCAGCACGTAGAGCCGCGACCGGCCCGGTGTGCGATGGACCGCGCGCAGGAGCACGCTGACCTGATGGGTCAGTCGGTCATCGAATGGCGCGATCGGGGCCTTCGCCATGCTCTCCACCATCCCTCCGCCGCGCGGCTGAGACTACCGGGCGCCCCCGCCGGGGAAAACAGGGGTCGCGCATTTTGCTCCACGCCTCACGGCGGCGTGTCCCGCGCGCCACGGGCGGGCTCAGTCGGTGAGCAGGAAGGGCAGCGCGCAGGGCGCGTCCCCGAACCGCGCGATCGCCTCCAGCGCCTGCCCCTCGTGCTGGACGAGGAAGAGCCGGTCGGGATTGGCCGCCGGGTCGCGGTCGGGCCAGACGCGCGCCCCCGCCTCCGGATCGCGCCCCGGCCGGGCGAGCATCTCCGGCGTCACCGCGAAGGAGAGCACCGCCGAGGCGCCGGGATCGAGCCGGACCTGCCGGTGCCCGAGCCGGTCGAGAAGCCGCGGCACGCGCTCCTCGCAGACCATGTCCTGGTAGTAGAGATGCACCGTCTCGGTCCCGGCCCGCTCCCCGGTATTGGTCACGCGCACCCGCGCGACGAGCGGCGCGGCGGCCGAGGCGGAGAGCCGGTCCCCGTCGAGCGCCCAGTCCGAGAGCGCGAAGCTCGTGTGCGAATACCCCTCGCCGAAGTGATAGGCCGAGGGCCAGCGCGCGCCGAGCCCGAGGTAATAGGCGCACCAGTGGTCGCGTTGCCGCCGCGAGGCGGAGCCTTCCACGACCGGGACCGGCGGCCGCCCGATCCGCTCCGCGCGCCTGTCGAGGCCCGAGGTGATCCCGTCGCCGATCGGCAGCCCGTGCGAGAGCCGCCCGGTCGGCTCGCGCAGCCCCGCGAGGATGTCCGCGATCGCGTCGCCCGCGAAGGTGCCCAGATGCGCGGTCCAGAAGAGC
The DNA here is from genome assembly GCF_006385685.1 of Amaricoccus solimangrovi. GTDB lineage: Bacteria > Pseudomonadota > Alphaproteobacteria > Rhodobacterales > Rhodobacteraceae > Amaricoccus > Amaricoccus solimangrovi. The sequence goes on from NZ_VFRP01000007.1 coordinate 134,261, forward strand.
GCGTCCGCCGCCGCCTCGATCTCCCGCGGGATGTGGAGCGCGCGGCCGGCGGTGACGAAGACGATGAGCTTCGCCTCCGGATTGGCCTTTCGCACGCGCTCGACCAGCCGGCGCTGGAGGCAGGGCAGCCGCGGATCGGCGAGCGCGGCGGATTCGCCGCTCCATTCGTGCGGCTCGCCGAGGAAGAGCACCACGTGGCTCGCCCCGCGCGCCAGCGCCGCCGCCGCCGCGATCTCGCGCTCCTCTTCCGCCGCCGGCCGGCCGGGATCGCGGTCGTAGTCGCAGCCGCGCGCGTAGGCCGCGCCGGGCCAGTGCTTGCGAAGCCCGGCGAGCGGCGTGACGACGCGTTCGAGATGGTGGTTCGCATGGCTCGAATAGGCGCCGAGCCAGTCCTCCGGATCCTGATCCGCGAGCGGCCCGATCACGCTGAGCCGCGCCGAGGAGGGGATGGGCAGCGTCGCGGGGTCCGGCCGCGCGGGCCGCAGCATCACGACCGAGCCGGCGGCGAGGTCGCGATAGGCCCGCGTCGATCCGGCGAGCAGCGCCGTCTCCCGCTCCGGCCCGGTGCCGAGCCAGGGATCGTCGAGCAGTCCGATCCGGTCCTTCAGCGTCAGAAGCTCCGCCGCGCGGACGCGCAACTCCTCCTCGCTCAGCCGCCCCTCCTCCACCAGATCCGGCAGGTGGGTGAGATAGAGAAGCGAGCAGAGGTCGATATGCACGCCCCCCTCGCGGAAGGCGCGGAAGGCCGCCTCCCTCGGGCTCGCCGCGTAGCCGAAGCCGCCGTGGATCTCGTAGATCGCGTCGTAATCCGCCTCGATGATCGCGCCCGGCCCGGCCTTCGTCTTCGCGAGGTCGCGCAGGAACGGATCGGCATGGGCCGGCACGCCGTCGAGCGCGACGAAGCTCATCATCACCCCGTGCGCCCCCGCCTCGAACCCGCCGGCGTAGCGCGGCAGCACGGTTTCGAGGAATTCCGCGCGGCTGATCGGGAGCGCGGTGTAATCGGGCCCGGCGGTGTACTGGTAGGGTCCGAGATGCTTCAGCACCACGGCGACGCGCCCCTCCGCGACCAGCCCCTCGGTGCTCGCCCGCGTCACCTCGCTCATGAACCGCGGGCAGGAGATCACGCCCCCCTCCTGCGTGCGCCCCTGATGCTGGGCGAAGGCGTAGTCGCAGGTGAGCCGGATCAGCCGGGCGCCGGCCTTGTTCGCGTCGATCGCCGCCTGTTCATGCGCGCGCCGCACCAGATCCATGTCGAAACAGTAGAGCGGAAACGGCCCGACGAGGTAGAAGCCCCGCCGGCCGTCGTCCTTGATCAGGAGCGGCGGATGGCCGTTCGCGACCGCGATCCCCTGCAGTTCCCGCAACCGGTCCCCGACGAGGCCGGAGCCCCCGACCTCGCCCCGCGCGACCGCGCGCGCGATATCCTCCCCGGCGAGCTGCCGGTAGCGCCCGGGATCGATCGAGTTGAGCTGCCCGGCGAGCTGGCGGAGCGTCATCGCACCGGCGAGCGTCCAGGCGCGCTCCGTCACATGCGCCGGCCTGGGAGAGGTCCGTGGTGTCATCGATGCCGCCCGCCGCCTGATCCTTGCGCGACGATACTCCCGAATGGCGAGGCGACAACAGCCTTCCGCCCGGCCCCGGCCTTTGCGAGAGTGGCCGGGAAACGGCGGAAGGAGCGCGGCATGAGTGACACCGGGGCCGGAACCCTTTGCCCCGCCGAGGCCGGCGACGCGGCGCTGCTCGACCTGACGCAGCGCGCGACGCTGCGCTATTTCTGGGACTTCGCCCATCCCGTCTCCGGCCTCGCGCGGGAGCGGAGCAACGTGACGCCGCGCTACGGGCTCGAGGCGGTGACGACCGGCGGATCGGGTTTCGGCGTCATGGCGATCATCGTTGGCGTCTCGCGCGGCTGGATCGACCGGCGGGAGGCGGTCGCCCGGCTCTGGACCATGGCGAAGTTCCTCGAGAAGGCCGACAGCTATCACGGCGTCTGGCCGCATTTCCTGAACGGCGAGACCGGGCGGACCATCCCGTTCAGCCGCAAGGACGACGGCGCCGATCTGGTGGAGACCTCCTACCTGATCATGGGCCTTCTCTGCGCGCGGCAGTTCTTCGACGGCGCGGAGGAAGGCGAGACGCGGCTGCGCGCGCTCATCGACTGGCTCTGGCGCGAGGTCGAATGGGACTGGCACACGCGAGGCGGGCGGAACGTGCTCTACTGGCACTGGAGCCCGAACAACGGCTGGAGCATGAACCACGAGATCCGGGGCTGGAACGAATGCCTCGTCACCTATCTGCTCGCCGCCTCCGCCCCGCGCTACCCGGTCAGCGCCGAGGTCTATCACCGCGGCTGGGCCGATGGCCGCGCCTTCCTGAACGGCCGGAGCTACGACGGCGTGACGCTGCCGCTCGGCCCCGACCGGGGCGGGCCGCTCTTTCTCGCGCATTACTCCTTCCTCGGCCTCGACCCGCGCGGGCTCCGCGACCGCTACGCCGACTACTGGGAACAGAACACCGCGCATACCCGGATCAACCGCGCGCATTGCATCGCCAATCCGGGCGGCTTCCTCGGCTACGGGCCGGACTGCTGGGGCCTGACCGCCTGCGACGGTCCCCGCGGCTATGACGGCTTCTCGCCCGCGAACGACCGGGGCGTGATCGCCCCCGCCGCCGCGCTCGGCTCCTTCCCCTACGCGCCCGAGGCCGCGATGCGCGCGCTCCGCCATTTCCACGGCGCGCTGGGGCCGCGCATCTGGACCGACCTCGGCTTCGTCGACGCGTTCAGCGAGACCGAGGACTGGTACGCCGCCTCGCATCTCGCGATCGACCAGGGGCCGATCGTGGTGATGATCGAGAACGCGCGCACGGGCCTCCTCTGGAATCTGTTCATGAGCTGCCCCGAGATCCGCGACGGCCTCCGCCGCCTCGATTTCGAGAGCCCGCGACTCACGGGCTGAGATCCCACCGCTCCGCCCGCCCGTCGATCACCCGGTCGAGCGTGACCGGCCCGAGCCCCGGCGGCGTAACCGGCGCCACGACCCGCTCCCCGAACCACCGCCGCAGCCCGAGCGCGTGGCAGAGCAGGAGCCGCGTGTAGAGCCCCGGCCCGCTCGAATAGATCCGCCAGCCGCCTTCGACCGCCACGCGTCCCGCGCGCAGGAGCGCCCAGTCCGCCTCGGCGGCGTAGCGATCGGGGAAGGCCGCGTCCGAACTGCTGAAGAAGGCGTTGCGCTGGCGCGGCGCGGCATTCGCCGCCAGGTCGGCCACCGAGACCGGATTGGCGAGGCCGAGCGCCCGCCAGAGCGCCTCCGCCTCGCCCAGCGCCGCCAGCGCCTCGCCGTGGCGCAGATGGGCGTGGACATACATGAGCCCGATCTCGCGCCCGAAGAAGGCCGCCGATTCCGCGCGCTGGAACACCCGCTCCGGCCCGCCGCGATAGGCCACCGGCCGGTCCATCAGCCGCGCCCCGTCGGGGAAGAGCAGATGCTCCCGGATCAGGTCCAGATGCCGCCGCGCCTCCGCCGGCGTGAAGATCCCGCCGATGATCCCCCGCGTCATCGGCAGCAGCGAATAGGAGAGGCCGGTCCGCCGGTCCGCCGGATGGAGCAGAAGCTCCGGCGCCCCGCCCTCCGGGCCGAACAGCGCGTAGCCCGCGACGACCCCGCCCCGGATCAGGTACCGCGCGAAATCCGCCCGGATCGCCCCGGCGAGGTCGCGCAGCGCCGCCGCCTCCGCCGCCTCCCCCGCCCGCGCGAGGATCCCGGCGTAGCGGCCGAACTGCTGGTAGAGGAGCGCGACCGTCCAGCCGCTCACCATCCAGTCGCGCATCGCCGGATCGACCGGGCGCAGCGAGTCGTTCCAGTCACCCTCGCCGTAGCGGATCAGATGCGTGCCCGGGATGAAGCGCGCGCGCACCGTGGCGATCAGCTTCGCGACATGCGCCGCGACCGGATCGCGCCGCGCGGTCACCGCCCCGTCCTCCCCGCGCCAGGCGAGCGGCTCCCGGAGAAAGGCCGTGTCGCCCGTCGCCTCGATGTAGTCGCAGAGCGCCTTCAGCGGCCAGATGATCACGTCGCCATGGCTGTGGGCGTCGCGGATCGCCTCGTAGGGCGGGAGCATGAACCATTGCGGCCAGTCGCCGCTCTCCGCGCCCTGCTCGGCGAAGACGATCCGCAGGATCTCCCGCGCCACCGCGTCGTGTTCGTGGGCGAGCAGGAATTCGACCGGCCCCTGGCAGACGTCCCGCGTCCCCCAGGCCGCCCCGCCCGATTGTTCGAGCCCGTGCGGCACCGTCAGATGCACCATCGCGTCCCGCGCCATCCAGGGCAGGACCGCGTTCGCCGCCGCCACGCCCGCGCCCGTACCGCCGAGCCGCGTCTCCCGCGTCACATGGCGCCAGTAGGCCGCCGCCGCGAGGCTCTCGGCCTCCGGCACGCCGCGCGCGTGGCGCGCCGCGAGCCGCTCCGCCTCCGCCGGATCGCGGAGCGCGCCCACCACGGCGAAGCGGAACGCGCGCGTCGGCCGCGTCCGGAGCGCGACGAAGCCGCCGCTCCCCGGCCCCCCCTCCGGATCGAGCAGCGCGTCGTCCCCGATCGCCTCCACCGCCTCCGGCGTGGCGGCGACGAGGTGATAGACCGCATCCGGATAACGCTGGCCCCAGAGCGAGGCCGGATCGGGGCGGAAGGCGATCCGGCCCGCGCCCGCGTCGACCTCCACCCGGCCGGCGCTCGCGAACTCCCGCTCGCCGAGCGCGAGCCCGGCATGGACGAGAAACCGCCGCGGCGCGCCCTCGACCGAGATCCGCCATGTCATCGCGGGATCCGCGCCCGAGGCGACGAGCCGCACGGTGAGCAGGTCGGCGCCGAGCCGGTAGATCCAGCGGCAGTCGCTCAACCCCATCTCGAAGACCGAGGGCTCGCCGAGCAGCGCCCAGCCCGCCTCCGTCTCGACGAGGATCCGGAGCCCGCCCGACCGCGTGATGCCGTAGGGGTCGCGCGCGGCCGAGAAGAGCCGGTGGAACGAGGTATTGCCGAGCGAGAGCAGCGACCCGAAGACGCCATGCATCCAGACGGTGGCGCACATCGTCGTCTCGTCGATCAGCATCCCCTGCCCGGTCCTGAGGATCGCGCCGTGACGCCGGAGAAGCATCCTCTCCTTCCCGCGCGTCACCACGTGGCGGTTGAGCGCCCCCTCCGGCGCGAAGAACGAGAGGAGCCGCCCGTCCGCCCGCTCCTCCAGCACCCGATCCGGATAGCGCGCCGCGAGATCCGCCGCGTCGAAGGGCGCGCCCGCGAGGAGGGGCGCCTCGCGGGCCAGATTCCTCCGGGCCGGCGCCAGCGCGACCGCGCGCGGCGCGAAAGCCTCCCGCGCCTCGAAGGCGCGCGCGAGCCGCGCCAGATCCGCCTCGCCCGAGGCCCCGGGATGATCGGGGAGGTAGAGCCCGAAGAAGGTCCAGCCCGCCTCCGCGCCGGGGGCGAGCACGAGGCGCCGCGAGCGGATCGCCGGGCAGGCGACCTCGTGCTGCAGCCGTTCGCCCGGAAGCTCCAGCGCGGGATCGATCCGGCCCGTGTCGCGAAAGGCCGGGCCGAAGAGCTGCGCCGCGTCGGTCGCGAAACCGGCCGCCCCGTCGAGGCAGCCCTGCGCGAGCCAAGGATGCGCGCCGCCCTGCGCGAGGTTCTGACGGCTCATCACCACCGGCCCCGCGACCGGGTGCCGGGCGATGTGATGGTCGATGTATTGCGAGGCGAAGGCCGCGTTGCCGGTCACGAAGCCGGGATCGCCGAGGCCGAGATCCTGGACCAGCGTCGCGTCGCAGGCGACCGGCTCCGCGGCGCCGTTCGCGACCTCCACCCGCCAGAGCCAGAGGTTCTCCTCCGGATGGAGCCAGAGCGTGACCCGGTGCCGCGCCGCCCCGGCCGCGCCCTCCCAGACGAAGCGATCCTCCGCGGCCCCGACCGCGACCCGCGCGCCCGGCCCGACCGCCTCCGCCACCCGCCCGTCGAGCCGGAGGAAGAGCCGCCCGATGCCGCCGTCGAGCGGCGAGCCGGGGATCTGGCTGATGAGCGTGCGCCCGTTCGCGCGGCGATGCGCGATCGCATGGAGACAGCCGTTCGGGAGCAGGCTGATCGAGAGCCCCGCCGCGCCCGTGAGACGGCGCGGGCCGAGATCCTCTTCCCGGGGCGTCTCGAACCGCGCGCGCGGCGTCATCCCGGCCTCCCTTCCCGCGCTACTTCGCCCGGAAGAGCCCGCCGAGGATGCCGCGGACCAGCGCCTGCCCCTGCCGGGTGCCGAGCTGCTTCACCACCGTGCGCGCGATCTCGGCGCCGAGCGAGGGTTCGGGCTTCGGCGCCCGCGTGCTCCGGCTCCGCGCGGGTGGGGCCTTCTCCCCCTGCTCGCGCAGCATCTTCTCCGCCATCTCGGTGGCCCGCGCCTCGGCCTCGGCCTGTTTCGCCGCCGCCTCGGCGCGGGTCGCGAGGATCTCGGCGGCGGAGTCGCGGTTGACGGCGGTGTCGTAGCGCCCGGCGAGCGGCGAGGTCCGGAGCGTCTCCGCCCGCTCCTGCGCCGTGACCGGGCCGAGCCGTGACTGGGGCGGGCGGATCAGGCAGCGGCGCACCATCGCCGGCACGCCCTTCTCCTCGAGAAGCGAGACCACCGCCTCGCCGGTCCCGACTTCCCGGATCGCCGTTTCCGTGTCGAAGGCCGGATTGGGCCGGAAGGTCTCCGCCGCCAGTCTCAGCGCCTTCTGGTCGCGCGGCGTGAAGGCGCGGAGCGCGTGCTGGACGCGGTTGCCGAGCTGGCCCAGCACCTCCGCCGGCACGTCGTCGGGATTCTGCGTGACGAAATAGACCCCGACCCCCTTGGAGCGGATGAGGCGCACCACCTGCGCCACCTTGTCGACCAGCGCCTTCGGCGCGTCCTTGAAGAGCAGATGCGCCTCGTCGAAGAAGAAGGCGAGCACCGGCTTCTCCGGATCGCCGACCTCCGGAAGCTGCTCGAAAAGCTCCGACAGCAGCCAGAGCAGGAAGGTGGCGTAGAGCCGGGGCGACTGCGTCAGCTTGTCGGCCATCAGCACGTTGACCCGGCCCATGCCCTCCGCGTCGACCGCCATCAGGTCCTTCAGGTCGAGACGCGGCTCGCCGAAGAAGGCGGTCGCGCCCTGGTTCTCGAGCACGAGCAGCGCGCGCTGGATCGCGCCGACGGTGGCCGGGGCGACGTTGCCATAGGCGCGCCCGACCTCGGCCGCGTTCTCCGAGAGCCAGGACAGCATCGCCTTCAGGTCGTCGAGATCGAGCAGCGCCATCCCCTGCTCGTCCGCGACGCGGAAGGCGATGTTGAGCACGCCCTCCTGCGCGTCGGAAAGCTCGAGGATCCGCGCGAGCAGGAGCGGCCCCATCTCCGTCACCGTGGTACGGACCTGATGCCCCTCCGCGCCGAAGAGATCCCAGAAGACGACCGGAAAGCCGCGATAGGCGAAATCGGCGAAGCCGATCTTCTCCGCCCGGCCGCGCAGCGCCGAGTCCATCCTGCCCGCCGGATCGCCGGGGCGCGACAGGCCCGAGACGTCGCCCTTCGCATCCTGCACGAAGACCGGCACGCCCGCGGCCGAGAGCCCCTCGGCCAGCACCTGGAGCGTCACCGTCTTGCCGGTGCCGGTCGCGCCCGCGACCAGCCCGTGCCGGTTCGCGTAGCGCAGCAGAAGCTCGCAGGGTTCCGCGTAGCCCTCGCCCGCGCCCCCGACCAGTATCCGGTTCTCTTCCATGTCCTCACCCCCGCTCGGCCGCGAAAATATGGCCCGGCCCGGACGGGAGGGCAATCGTCTCCGTCCGCCCGCCGCCGGACACGCGCGGTTTATCGTCGCGGCGTTGACTTGCGCGGCGAGGGATGACAAGCCGCTTCCGACCCATACGGAGGAAGCGCGCAGTCATGCCGTTCGACGCCCATCGCCTGATCCTGGCCGCGACCCTCGGTCTCGGCCTCGCCCTCCCCGCCTTCGCCCAGGATGCCACGACCCCGCCGGCGGATGCGACGACGGCCCAGCCGCCCGCCCAGCCCCCGGCCCAGCCGCCCGCGCCGCAGGCCGAGGGATCGACCGGCGATCCGGCCGCGCAGGAACCGCGCGAGGTCGTCCGCGACACGTTCGGCGACTGGCAGGTGCGCTGCTCGACGCAGAACAACGAATGCTTCATGTACCAGCTCGCGCTCGACGAGCAGGGCAACCCGGTCGCCGAGGTCAGCCTGCTGAAGCTGCCGGCGGGCGGCGAGGCCTCGGCGGGCGTGACCGTGGTCAGCCCGCTCGGCACGCTGCTGACCACCGGCGTCGCGCTCCAGATCGACACCGACCAGGCGCGGCAGTATCCGTTCAACTGGTGCAGCAAGGTCGGCTGCTTCGCCCGGTTCGGCCTCGCGCAGGATTCGATCGCCGCCCTCAAGCGCGGCAAGGCCGGCAAGCTCTCGCTCGTCTCGATCGCGCAGCCGAACCGGCCGGTGACGCTCAACCTGTCGCTGAAGGGCTTCACCGCCGCCTACGACTCGCTCGAGGCGCCGGCGGGCCAGCCGATGCCCGCCGCGCCCGCCCCGGCCCCGGCTCCCGCGCCGAAGCCGACGATGCCCTCGCTCGCGCCCTCCAGCAACTGACGCGGCTCCGGGCGGCCTGACCGGGCCGCCCGCCTTCCGCCGGCCCCGGCCGGGCCGCCGGCGAAATCCGGATCAGACGGCGCGCAGCGCCAGGACCGCGTTCAGCCCGCCGAAGGCGAAGGCGTTGCTCATCACCGCGCCGACGCGCGCCGCGCGCGCCTCGTTCGGGACCACGTCGAGATCGCAGTCGGGATCGGGCGCGTCGTAGCCGATCGTCGGCGCGATCACCCCCTCGCGCAGCGCCATCACGCAGGCGAGCATCTCGACCGCGCCGGTCCCGCCCATGATGTGCCCGTGCATCGACTTGGTCGAGGAAACCATAAGCCGATCGGCATGCGCGCCGAAGACCGCGCGGATCGCCGCGCATTCGGTCCTGTCGTTCACCGTGGTGCCGGTGCCATGCGCGTTCACGTAGCCGACCGCCTCCGGCGCCAGCCCCGCGTCGCGGAGCGCGCCCCGGATCGCGCGCTCGGCCCCGTGCTGGTTCGGCGTCACGATGTCGGAGGCGTCGGAGGTCATCGAGAACCCCGCCACCTCGGCCAGGATCTCGGCGCCGCGCGCCCGCGCATGCTCGTATTCCTCGAAGACGAAGACCGCCGCGCCCTCGCCCTGCACCATGCCGTTGCGGCTCGCCGAGAAGGGGCGGCAGCCGTCCTTCGACATGACGCGCAGCCCCTCCCAGGCCTTGATCCCGCCGAAGCAGAGCATGCTGTCGCTGCCCCCGGTCAGCACCACCCGCGCCTGGCCGCTCCGGATCAGGCCGAGCGCCTGGCCCATCGCATGGTTCGAGGAGGCGCAGGCGGTGGCGACCGAGAAGGCCGGGCCGCGCAGCCCGTGCGCCATCGAGACATGGCTCGCCGCCGCGTTCATCATGAGCCGGGGCACGACGAAGGGATGCACGCGGTTCTTGCCGCGCTCGAAGACGTCGCGGTAGTTCTCGTCCTGGGTCTGGAGCCCGCCGCCGGCGGTGCCGAGCACGACGCCGGCCTCCTCGCCCAGTTCCTCGGTGATCTCGAGCCCGGACCCCGCGAGCGCCTCGCGCGCCGCGATCAGCGCGTACTGGGTGAAGGGATCGTAGAGCGTCAGCGCCTGTTTCGGGAAATGCGCCTCGGGATCGTAGCCCCGGATCTGGGCGCCGATCCGGATCGAGAGCCGCTCCACATCGGCGAAATCGAGCTCGCCGATGCCGCAGCGCCCCTCGCGCATCGCAGCCCCGGTCTCCCCGGCGCTCGCCCCGAGCGCGCAGAACGCCCCCTGGCCCGTGATGACGACGCGGCGCATCTCAGCGGTTCGCGTCGATCAGCTTCTCCACGGCGCGGACCATCGTCTCGACGGTGCTGATGTCGAATTCCGAGGCCTTGGGATCGTTCGCGTTGAAGGGCACCTGGATGTCGAAGGCCTCCTCGATCGCGAAGACGGTCTCGACCAGCCCGAGCGAGTCGATGCCGAGATCCGCGAGCGTCGAGTCCATGCGCACCTCGCCGGGCTCGAGCACGGCCTGTTCGGCGAGAATCGCGACCACCTTGTCCCTGACTGTGTCCTTGACTTCCCCGGACATGCTGCCTCCGTCGGTCATCCGAAGCCGAACCTCTAATCGGTCTCCCCGGTCTTGGAAACCTGTTTTTGCTGCTGCGAAAGGCGCGAGAGAAGCCGCGGCAGGCGGCGCAGCGCCTTGTACATCTCCACGTTCGCCTCCATCGGCACGGCCGGATAGCCCATCATGATCCGGTTCGGCGGCACGTTCGAGGCGACGCCGGAATTGCCGGTGATGACCGAATTGGCGCCGATCGTCAGATGGTCCGCCACCGCCGCCTTGCCGCCGAGCACCACGCGGTCCCCGATCACCGTGGAACCGCCGACCGCGACATGGCCGCAGACGAGGCAGGTGCGGCCGACCTTCACGTTGTGGCCGATCTGCACCAGGTTGTCGATCTTGGTGCCGTCGCCCACCAGCGTGTCGGCGATCGTGCCGCGGTCGACGCAGGAATTGGCGCCGATCTCGACATCGTCCCCGATCACGACCGAGCCGAGCGAGTTGATCCGGACGTAGCTCTCCCGCGCCTTCGCGCTGATCGCGCCGACCGCGCGCGCCTCCTCGACATTGCCGGGGGTCGGCGTCACGAAGGAGAAGCCGTCCGCGCCGATCACCGCGCCCGGCTGCGCGATGAACCGGTGCCCGATCCGCACCCGCGCGCCGATCTTCACCCCGGTCTGGATCAGCGCGCCGTCGCCGATCACCGCGTGCTCGGCGATCGTGACATGGGCGAGGATCCGGGCATCGGCGCCGATGCGCGCGCCCTCCCCGATCACGACGAAGGGGCCGATCGCCGCGCCCGCGCCGATCTCCGCGCCGGGGTCGATCACGGCGGTGGGGTGGATGCCGGGGGCGACCTTCGGCTCGACGCCGAAGACATGGGTGACGCCGGCCATCAGGTAGCGCGCGCGGGGCGCCACGATCGCGGCCTCGAGCCCGAGCGCGCGCCAGTCGGCGCCGGGCCAGACCACCGCCGCCCGCGCCTTGCCGGCCCGAAGCCCCTCCGCGAAGGCCGGGCTCATCGCGAGCGCGATCTGGCCCGGGCCGGCCTTGTCCGGCTCGGCCGCGCCGTCGAGCGGCAGGGTTTCGTCGCCATGCACCTCCGCGCCGAGCGCGCGTGCCAGATCACCGACCGAGATCATCGCCCATTCCTTCCGCGCGGATCCGTTCCCGCCCCTATCACCGACGGGGGCGGGCCGGTCAATGCGCGACGCGGCGCCCCCCTCATGCCGCGGGCAGCGCGACGCCCGCGGCGGTGAGCGCGTCCAGCACCTCCGCGTCGCGGCCGTAGACGTCGTCGCGGTAGCGGATCACGCCCTGATCGTCGGTGAAGACGGTGCGATAGACGATATGGACCGGGATCGGATCCTTGAGCATCACCGTCTTTTCCGCCTTCCCCGCCACCCAGTCGTCGAAGGAGCGCGCCGGATCGCTCACCTGATCGCGGAGCAGCAGATGGGCGAGCCCGTCGGGATCCTGCACCCGCACGCAGCCGTTCGAGAAGGCGCGCGCGTCGCGGGCGAAGAGCTCGCGATGCGGCGTGTCGTGCATGTAGATCGCGTGGTCGTTCGGGAACATGAACTTGACCTTGCCGAGCGCGTTGCCGTCGCTCGGGCTCTGCCGGATCCGGAACGGGAAGGTGTCGCCGAGCGCGTTCCAGTCGACCAGCCGGGGATCGATCACCGTGCCGGAGCGCGTCATCAGCTGCATGTTCGACCGGGCGAGCGCCATCGGGTCGCGCCGCAGCCTCGGCAGCAGGTCGCGCTTGGCGATGCTGCTCGGCACATGCCAGGTCGGGTTCACGACCATGAAGCTCATGACCTGGGTGAATTCCGCGGTGCGGGTCTTCGTCTCGCCCACCACGACGCGCGAGGTCCAGACCGGCGCGCCCCCCTCGTAGACGGTCGCGCGGTAGTCGGGAATGTTGACGAGGATGTAGCGCTCCCCGAAAGCGGTGTTCTGCCAGCGCAGCCGTTCGAGATTGACCACGACCCGCGCCAGCCTGTCGCCCGGCGTCGCGTTGATCTCGGCGAGCGTGTGCTGGCCGACGACGCCGTCCTCGTTCAGCCCGTGATCGCGCTGGAAGGCCTCGACCCCGGCCCGGAGCGCGGGATCGAAGCGGTCGGCCGCCGTCTCGGCCACGGTCTCGCCCGCCGTCTCGGCCACGGTCTCGCCCGCCGCCGCTCCCGCCGTCTCGCCATAGCCCATCCGGGCGAGCCGCGCGCGCAGTTCCGCGACCCGGGGGCCGCCGTCGCCGGGATGAAGCGAGGGCCCCTCCGCCACGGCGGGCCCCCATTCCCCGGCCGCCCCGGCGGATTCGAGCCGCGCCTTCTCCGCGATCAGCCGCGCGTAATCGGGCGAGGGCGGCGCGAGATCGGCGAGGACCGAGGCGACCGGCGCCGTGTCGAGCCGGGCGAGCAGCGCCCCGGGCGCGATCCGGACCGGCCGCACGTCGATCTCCGGATCGACCCGCGACGGGCGCAGCACGCCCGAGTTCAGATCGCCCGCGTAGCGCAGGAAGGCCCGGCTCGCCGCCGCCTCGCGCCGGATCGCGGGCGCCTCGGGCGCGGCGAAGAGCGCGCCGAGCCCCGCCGCGTCGTAGCGGCCCGCCGGCATCCCCTGCGCCCCGGCGGTGCCGAGCGCGGAAAGGAGCGCGTCGATCCCGGCGGGATCGGCGGACCAGTAGGGCGCGAAGTCGCGCCCGGCGTAGAATTCCTCGATCGCCGCCCGCTCGGCCTCGGAAAAGGCGGCGGTCTCGGCGCGCAGCGCGTCGCGGAAGGCCGCCTGTTCGGGCGGAAGCGGCGGCGCGGCCTCGGCCACCGGCTCGGTCCCGGGATGGTTCTCGCCCGCCCCGCGCGGCGCCGGCGGGGCGGCGGTGACGATCCCGGGCGCCAGCGCCGCGCCCGACTCGCTCGCCACCAGTTCCGGCGCGGCCCTCTCCTCGGCCCCCGCCGGTCCGCATCCGAGGCCCGCGATCAGCACGGCCCCGAGAAAACGCGCCTTCCTTCCTGAAGTCATCACCGCTCCTGCCTCGCCTTCGGGCTCTCTTTTTTGCGCTCCAGCGTAACCGCCTTCACCCTCGGGAGGCAAGTTTTACAGGGGTCTGGATGCAGAACGCTCCCTAACGCACGGAGAGGTAACGATAAGTTATCGGCGGAAATCCGCCGATCGCATTGACGCGGCCCGGCGGACTTGGCAGGTCGGCCGCGCTGTGGCAGCTTTCGGGCAAGGGACGGCGAAAAATGTCCCGCGGGCACATATCGAGGCAGTAAAATGAAAATCGACGAGATCAAACCGTCGCGCCGGGCGATCCTTGGCGTATTCGCAGGACTTTGCACGGTCGCCGCCGCGCCGGTCTACGCGCGCGCTCCGGGACTGCTGCGCAAGGCGGGCGACACCCGTTCCATCTCCATGTACAGCCAGCGGACCGGGGAATCGATCAAGACGATCTACTACGCCGACGGCAAGTACATCCCCGAGGCGATGTCCGAGATCAGCTACTTCATGCGCGACTGGCGCCAGAACGAAGTGCGGTCCTACGATCCGAACAACATCGACAACCTCGCCGCCGTCCTGGCGCTGATGGAGACGAACGAGCCCTACATGATGATCTCGGGCTATCGCACGCCCCAGACCAACCGGATGCTGCGGGGCGCGGCGAGCAATTCCTACCACCTGCGCGCGATGGCGGCGGACATCCGGCTCCGGAGCCGCGACGTGCGCACGATCCAGCGCGCGGCGCTGCGCTGCAACGGCGGCGGCGTCGGCTACTACCGCCGCTCGAATTTCGTGCATATCGACTGCGGCCCGGTCCGCACCTGGAACGGTTGAGCCGTTCCCTCCGGGGTATCGCGACGGGCGCTCCGGCCCCCGTCGCGATACGGATCCCGGATCAGGCGCGGATCGCGCCGTCTCCCTCCACGAGGTACTTGAAGCTCGTCAGCTGCTCGGCGCCGACGGGTCCGCGCGCGTGCAGCTTGCCGGTCGCGATGCCGATCTCCGCGCCCATGCCGAACTCGCCGCCATCGGCGAACTGGGTCGAGACGTTGCGCATCAGGATCGCGCTGTCGAGCCGCTCGAAGAAGCGCGCGGCCACCGCGTCGTCCTCGGTGATCACGCAGTCGGTGTGGTTCGACCCGTAGCGCCGGATATGCTCGATCGCGCCGTCGACGCCCTCGACCAGCCGGGCGGCGATGATCGAATCGAGATATTCCCGCCCCCAGTCCTCCGCGCCCGCGGGCACGACGCCGGGAAGGGCCTGAAGCGAGTCGTCGCCCCGGACCTCTACCCCCGCCGCGATCAGATCGGCGATGAAGGGCGCGCCCGCCGCCTCGAAATAGGCCCGGTCGATCAGCAGGCATTCGGCGGCGCCGCAGATGCCGGTGCGCCGGGTCTTGGCGTTCAGGATCACCCGCCGCGCCTTCTCGGGATCGGCGGCGCGGTCGACGTAGATGTGCACGATGCCCTCGAGATGGGCGAAGACCGGCACGCGCGCCTCGGCCTGGACGCGGGCGACGAGGCTCTTGCCGCCCCTCGGCACGATCACGTCGATATGCTCGACCATGCCGAGCATCTCGCCCACCGCCGCGCGGTCGCGCGTCGGGACGAGCTGGATCGCCGCCTGGGGCAGCGCCGCCGCCCGGAGCCCGTCGACGAGGCAGGCATGGATCGCCCGCGCGCTCCGGAAGCTCTCCGAGCCGCCGCGCAGGATCGCGGCGTTGCCCGCCTTGAGGCAGAGCGCGCCCGCGTCGGCGGTGACGTTCGGCCGGCTCTCGAAGATGACGCCGATCACGCCGATGGGCGTGCGGACGCGGCGGATGTGGAGCCCGCTCGGCCGGTCCCATTCGGCGAGCACCGCGCCGACGGGATCGGGCTGGGCCGCGATGGCGCGCAGCCCCTCGACCATCGCGCGGACGCGGCCCTCGGTCAGTTCGAGCCGGTCGAGCATCGCGCCCGAGATGCCCTTGGCGCGCGCGTCTTCCATGTCGGCGGCGTTCGCCTCCAG
This sequence comes from Amaricoccus solimangrovi, assembly GCF_006385685.1. GTDB lineage: Bacteria > Pseudomonadota > Alphaproteobacteria > Rhodobacterales > Rhodobacteraceae > Amaricoccus > Amaricoccus solimangrovi. The sequence goes on from NZ_VFRP01000007.1 coordinate 149,437, forward strand.
GATCTCGGCCCGGCGGTCCCAGAGCGCCTGGGCGGCGGCGCTGAGCGCCATGTCCTTCTGCTCGGAGGAGGCATAGGCGAGCTCGCGCGCGGCGGCGCGGGCGGCGGCGCCGATGTCGCGCATCTCCGCCTTGATGTCGAAAGTGCCGTCCATCGCCTTCCTCCTCAGAGCGCCATGTCGTCGCGGTGTACCAGCGCGGCCCGGCCGGGATGGCCGAGCAGCTCCGCGATCCGGTGCGAGCGGTGGCCCATGATGAGCCGCGCCTCGGTCGAGTCATACCCCGCGAGCGCCTTCGCCACCACGTCGCCGTCGGGTCCCGCGATCTCGACCGGGTCGCCGCGCAGGAATTCGCCGTCGATCCCGCGCACGCCCGCGGGCAGGAGCGACTTGCCGCGCATGAGCGCGTCGAGCGCGCCCGCGTCGATCGTGAGCCGCCCGCGCGGCTTCATGCCGAGGATCCAGCGCTTGCGCGCGGCGCGCGGATCGCCGTCGGCCTCGAACCAGGTGCAGGCCGCGCCTTCCTCGAGCGCGCGGATCGGCCGCTCGACCGCGCCGAGGCTGATCGACATCGCGCAGCCCGCGCGGACCGCGACCTTCGCGGCGAGGAGCTTGGTCTTCATGCCCCCCTTCGAGAGCGCCGAGCCCGCGCCGCCGGCCATCGCCTCGATCCGGGGCGTGATCCGCGCGACCGAGGCGAAGCGGCGCGCGCCCGCGTCCTCGCGCGGATTGGCGGTGTAGAGCCCGTCGACGTCTGAGAGCAGCAGCAGATGGTCCGCGCCCGCCATGCTCGCCACCTGCGCCGCGAGCCGGTCGTTGTCGCCGTAGCGGATCTCGTCGGTCGCGACCGTGTCGTTCTCGTTCACGATCGGCACCACGCCGAGCTCGAGCAGCGTGCCGAGCGTGCGGCGGGTGTTGAGATAGCGCCGCCGCCGCTCGCTGTCCTCGAGCGTGACGAGAACCTGCGCGGTCTTGATCCCGCGCGGCGCCAGCACCGATTCATAGGCCTGGGCGAGGCGGATCTGGCCCACCGCCGCCGCCGCCTGGCTCTGTTCGAGCGAGAGCGCCGCGGCGGGCAGCGCGAGCACGCGGCGGCCGAGCGCGATCGAGCCGGAGGAGACGAGGATCACATCCTTGCCCCGCTCGCGCAGCGCCGCGACATCGGCCGCGAGCCCTTCGAGCCAGTTCATCCGGAGCCCGCCCGATTCGTCGGAGACGAGCAGCGCGGAGCCGATCTTGACGACGATCCGCTTCGCCGCCGCCAGCCGCTCGGCCGAGCCGCGCGCCTGCCCCTCGCCCACGAGGGTTCCGCCCGCGATATGTCCGGGTGAGGTCAGGGAGTCCACGGCGCCCGCTCCTCCCGCGTCGCCTCCGTCTCGCCGCGGCGCTCGGCGATGATGGCGCGGAGCGCGCGCAAGACCTCGGTCACGCCGGCGCCGGTCGCGCCCGAGATCGCGAAGATCCGCTGCCCGCCGCTCGCCTCCCTCAGCGCCTCCAGCGCCTCGGCGCGGGCTTCCGCGTCGAGCGCGTCGACCTTGTTGAGCGCGATGATCCGGGGCTTCTCCGCCAGCCCCTCGCCATAGAGCGCCAGTTCCGCGGTGATCACCTCGTAATCCTCGACCAGCGTCTCGGAGGTGCCGTCGAGAAGGTGCAGGAGCACCGCGCAGCGTTCGACATGGCCGAGGAAGAGATCCCCGAGCCCCCTGCCCTCATGCGCGCCCTCGATCAGGCCCGGAATGTCGGCCATGACGAATTCCGCGCCATCGACGCCCACGACGCCGAGATTCGGGTGCAGCGTGGTGAAGGGGTAGTCCGCGATCTTCGGCTTCGCATTCGAGGTCGCGGCGAGGAAGGTCGACTTGCCCGCGTTCGGCAGCCCGACGAGCCCCGCGTCCGCGATCAGCTTCAGCCGCAGCCAGATCGTGCGCTCGACGCCCTCCTGGCCGGAATTGGCCGAGCGCGGCGCCTGGTTGGTCGCGGTCTTGAAGCGCAGGTTGCCCCAGCCGCCGTTGCCGCCCTTGGCGAGCAGCACGCGCTGGCCCTCGCGGGTGAGGTCGGCGATCAGCGTCTCGCCGTCCTCCTCGAGGATCTCGGTTCCGACCGGCACCTTCAGCACCACGTCCTCGGCCGATTTGCCGGTGCGCTGCTGGCCCATGCCGTGCTGACCGTTCTTCGCGAAGAAATGCTGCTGGTAACGGTAGTCGATCAGCGTGTTCAGCCCCTCGACCGCCTCGGCCCAGACGTCGCCCCCCGCGCCGCCGTCGCCGCCGTCGGGCCCGCCGAATTCGACGAACTTCTCGCGCCGGAAGCTCACGCAGCCGTGGCCGCCCTGGCCAGAACGCAGGTGCACGCGGGCGAGATCGAGGAACTTCATCGCGTCGTGCTCCCCGCCTCGCGGCGATAGCGGAAGGTCGGCACCATCGCGGCGCGCCCGACCGAATAGATCTCGCCCTCGCCGAGATAGACGAAGCCCGCCCGCGTCAGCGCCCGAGCCGCGCGCTCGTTGTCCTGCAGGACCTGCGCGACCAGCGCGCCGATGCCCCGGGCATCGGCGTAGGCCGTCACCGCCCGCACCGCCTCGGTCGCGTAGCCCGCGCCCCAGAACGCGGGTGCGATCCAGTATGCGAGCTCGGCCCGGCCGTCATCGAGCACCCGGAGCGAGATCCGGCCGATGAGCCCGTTGCCCTCGTCCGCCGCGCCGGTGTCGATCGCCCAGGCGAGATCGCGCGAACCGGGGCGCGTCACCCTCTCGACATAGGCCTCCGCGTAGCCCGGCGGAAACGGATGGGGAATGTCCGTGGTCGTCTTCGCCACCCGCGCGTCGCTGGCGTAGAGCGTCAGGAGCGCGGCGTCGGACGGGCGCAGGCCGCGCAGCCGGAGCCGCTCGGTCTCGATCACCTCGGGGGATAGCAGAAGCTCGGACATCACGGAAAATCCCGTTCCGAAAAGACAAGAAGGCCGGCGCTGCGGCCGGCCTTCGGTACGAATTGTGCCTCGGGGCGCGGCTTACTCGGCGGCCTCGGCCACCGGCAGAACCGATACGAAGGTACGCCCCTTGAGGCCCTTGTGGAAGGTCACGGTCCCCTCGGTCACCGCGAAGATCGTGTGGTCGCGGCCGAGGCCGACGCCCTCGCCCGGCCACCACTTGGTGCCGCGCTGCCGGAGCAGGATGTTGCCCGGGATGACGCGCTCGCCACCGAACTTCTTGACGCCGAGGCGCCGCCCCTTGCTGTCGCGGCCGTTCCGGGACGAGCCACCCGCCTTTTTATGTGCCATCTCGCTCTACTCCTCAGTTCGCGGCCGCGAGGATCTCGGTGATCCGCACGCGGGTCAGCAGCTGCCGGTGGCCCCGGGTGCGCTGCGACGAATGCTTGCGCCGGCGTTTCACGAAGGAGATCACCTTCGGGCCCTTGGTCTGCTCCAGCACCTCGGCCTTGACGACCGCGCCCGCGACGAGCGGGGCGCCGATCGTGACGCTCTCGCCGCCGATCATGAGCACTTCGTTGAATTCCACGGTCTCGCCGGCCTCGGCGGCCAGCTTCTCGACCAGGAAGATATCGTTCTTGGCGACCTTGTATTGCTTGCCGCCGGTCTTCACCACCGCGAACATCTCGCGTCTCCTTCGTGTACCGCGTTCTTCGGCCCCGGCCTTCGCCGGCGTTCCGCGGGGACCGCCGCCCCGCGCCATCGAACTGCGCGCTTTGACAAAAAGCATGAACCCCGCCGCCCTTCCGGGCCCGGGAGACGCGTCTATCGCGAAACTCGCGCCCGAAGTCAAGCTTCCGCTTCGACCGTCCCGGCGACGGCGCCGGCCTGGCCGGCGGGAAACTCGCGGCCGTAGGGGCGCACGCGGATGCCGCGGCGGATCAGCTGCTCGATCACCGCGAAATTGATGTCCGAGCGCGCCGAGAGCGAGAAGTTCACGTCGCGCAGCCAGAGCCGGATCTCGAAATCCATCGTGTCCGGCCCGAGGTTCATCAGGAGCACCACGGGCGCCGGATCGCGCAGGCCGAGCGGATGGTCCTCGGCGATCGCGAGCAGCATCTCCGAGACCTCCTTCGGATCGGCGTCGTAGGTGACGCTGACCGGAACCTGGATCCGGCCCACCATGCCGGAATGGGTGCGGTTCAGCACCGTGCCGGAGATCAGATCCGAATTGGGCAGGATCACGCTCGCCCGGTCGAAGGTCTCGATCTCGGTCGCGCGCACCGAGATGCGCCGGACATAGCCCATGAAGGCGCCGACCTCGATCCAGTCGCCCTCCTTCACCGGCCGCTCGACGAGCAGGATGATGCCGGAGACGAAGTTCGACACGATGGTCTGCAGGCCGAAACCGATGCCGACCGAGAGCGCGCCGGCGACGATGGCGATGTTCGACAGGTCGAGCCCGGTCGCGGAAATCGCCGCGAGCGCGGCGAGCCCGTAGCCGAGATAGCCGATGCCCGAGGTGACCGCCGTCTTGCCGCCGATGTCGAGCCGGGTCCGGGGCAGGACCGAGCCCACCAGCACCGACTGCGCCGCCCGCGTGATCGCGATGCCGATGAGCAGGACGCCGACGAAGCTCACGACATTGCCGAGCGAGAGATGGATCCCCCCGAGCGTCCCCCCCTCGCGCAGCAGCAGCCAGAAGCCCGCGATGTCGGAGGGCCGCGCGCCCCAGACGAGCGCGAGGAGCGGCGCGGAGACGAGCACCAGCAGCGTGACGATGACCACGGGTCCGAGCCCCCGGTCCGGCGTCGCGGCCGGCATGGCGAGCACGCCCCGGATCGTCTTGTTCATCAGGTCGAACAGGACGAGAGCGGCCGCGAGCAGGCCGAGCGTCAGGATCGTCGGATAGAGCGCGGTCTGCGACGCGGCGAAGAAGCCGACCGCGGCCAAGGCCGGGGCGCCGAGCCCGACGAGCCAGACCGCGCGTTCGAGAAAGCCGAGCAGCTTCAGCGTGAAGACGCCGACGCGCTGCTCCGGCGGCAGGGTCGCGTCCCGCGCCGCGATGGTCCGCCGCACCCGGTCGACGAGGCTCGAGACGCGCCAGAGTCCGATGCCGCCGGCGAGCGTCAGCGGGAAATGCAGGACGCTGTTCGTCGCCGGGCTGAGCTGCCAGCCCGAGAGGCCGTCGAGAATGAGGAAATGCGCCGCGAGCACGAGGCCGAGCAGATGCGTGAGCCGCGCCCCGCGCCGCGCCTCGCCGTCGCCGAGCGGGATCAGCCGGAACTGGCGGAGCCGGGGTGCGAAGACGCTGCTCGCGAGCCAGCCCGCCCCGATCAGCGCGAGCACGAAGCGCGGCAGATGGAAGATCCGGATCGGGCCGGTGCCGAGCAGCAGCGCGGGGTCGAGCGCGGCGAAGAGCAGCACCGCCCCCACCGCCGGCACGAGCAGCCGCGTCAGGTTGCGCAGCGCGACGAGCCAGGCGATGGCCCGCGCGCTCGCGGCGCGGCCGAGCGCGCGTTCGGTCCAGCGCGTCAGCCGGCGGCGCAGCACGAAGGTGACGCCGACGCCGACGATGACGAGCGCGAGGCTGCGCGGCAGCGTGCGCGTGAAGGCCGAGGCCGCCTTGTCGTCGGCCGCCAGCGCCTCGAGCGACTGCCGCGCCTCGCCCGCGACGGCGCGCAGCGCGCCCGCCGCCTCGATCCAGTTGCGCGGGACGAGCGGGCTCGGCCCCATCGCGCGCAGTTCGACCGAGACGCGGCGCCAGATCTCGTGGTCGATCTCGCGGGTCAGTCCGTCGATCTGGCTCGCCGCCTCCTGCGCGCGCACGAGCGGCACCTGCGCCTCGGCCACGTCGGCGGCGACGCTCGCGCGGTGATCGGCGAGTTCGGGCGGCTCGACCGCGCCCTCCGCCGGCGCGGGACCGAGCGCCTTCAGCCGCTGGTTCGCCTCGTCGAAGGCGGTCTGGGCGGCGCGGATCCTGTCGCTGACCTCGGCCCGGAGCCCGATGAGCTCCGCGCGCACGCCTTCGAGCGCGGCGCCGTCGGCCTCGGACGAGCCGAGCAGCACGCGGGCCGCGGCCGCGGTGTCCTTGAGACGGGCGTCGAGATCCTCGGCGGTGGCCGGCTTCTTCGCCGGCGCCTCCTCCGCCCCCGCCGCCCGCGCCTCGGGCAGGGCGGGGCCGAGGCCCTGGACGAAGGCCGGTCCGGCGAGCCAGACCAGGGCCGCGATCAGCGCCGCGCCGAAGAGGATCCGGCCGGCGAGCCCGAGGCGCCCGACGCTGCTAGGCCACGCGGACATCCGGAATACCGCCCCGCTCCGTCTCGAGCCAGTCGGGCACCGGCAGGTTCTGGCTCCTGAGGAAGGCCGGGTTGAAGAGTTTCGACTGGTAGCGCGTGCCATAGTCGCAGAGCATGGTCACGATCGTGTGGCCGGGTCCCATGTCGCGCGCCATCCGGATCGCGCCCGCGACGTTGATGCCCGTGGAGGAGCCCATGCAGAGCCCCTCCTCGCTCAGGAGGTCGAACACCACCTCGAGCGCCTCGGCGTCGTGGATGTTGTAGGGCAGGTCGACCGTCAGCCCCTCGAGATTGGCGGTGATCCGGCCCTGGCCGATCCCCTCGGTGATCGAGCCGCCCTCGGCCTTCAGTTCGCCATGCTTGTAATAGTTGTAGAGCGCCGCGCCGTCGGGATCGGCGAGGCCGATCTTCACGTCGGGCCGGCGCGCGCGAAGCCCCTCGGCCACGCCCGCGAGCGTGCCGCCGGAGCCGACCGCGCAGATGAAGCCGTCGACCTTCCCGCCGGTCTGCTCCCAGATCTCGGGCGCGGTCGAATCGACATGGGCCTGGCGGTTCGCGACATTGTCGAACTGGTTCGCCCAGATCGCGCCGTTCGGATCGGTCCGGGCGATCTCCTCGGCGAGCCGGCCGGAATAGCGCACGTAGTTGTTCGGGTCGCGGTAGGGTTTCGCCGGAACCTCCACCAGCGTCGCGCCGGCGAGGCGCAGCATGTCCTTCTTTTCCTGGGTCTGGGTCTCGGGGATGACGATCACCGTCCGGTAGCCCATCGAGGCCCCGAGGAGCGCGAGGCCGATCCCGGTATTGCCGGCCGTGCCCTCGACGATCGTGCCGCCGGGGCGAAGCGTGCCCCGCGCCTCCGCGTCGCGGATGATCCAGAGCGCGGCGCGGTCCTTGACCGACTGGCCCGGATTCATGAACTCGGCCTTGCCGAGGATCTCGCATCCCGTGAGCGCGGACGCCTTGCGCAGCCGGATGAGCGGCGTGTTCCCGACGGCCTGAGCCAAATCCAACGCGGTCTTCATAGCCCCACCCCGGCCCACTGGTTACGATCCGCCCCGCTTACCCGCTCCGTCCCCGGGCATCAAGCGCCGCCCCAGTCGCGCCGGAGCCGCGGGGCCTGCTTCTCGAGCCACAAGAGCGCGAGGATCGGCGGGGCGTTGTTCACTTCTCCGCGGGCGACGGCGGCGAGCGCCTCGTCGAGCGGGACGACGAAGGTCCGGATGTCCTCGTGCTCGCCCGCCACGCCGAAGGCGCCGGGTTCCGCGCGCGAGAGATCCGCCTCGCCGACGAAGGCGGTGATGTATTCCGACAGCATGCCCACCGAGGAATACCAGGAGCAGATCCGCTCGATCCGGCCGAGCGTCAGCCCCGCCTCCTCGCGCGCCTCGCGCCGGACGGTGGCCTCGGGCTCCTCCATCGGGTCGCAGCGGCCGGCCACGGCCTCGAGGCACCAGGGATCGGGCTCGCGCCGGGCGAGCGGGCCGCAGCGGAACTGCTCGATCAGCAGCACGAGGTCGCGTTTCGGATCGTAGGGCAGCACCATGACCGCGTCGCCGCTGCCGAAGACCGCCCGCTCCACCGGCTCGGAGAGCGCGCCGTCGAAGCGCCGGAAGCGCAGCCTGAATTCGTCGACGGCGAAATAGTTCGCATAGGCCGGCTCGCGGCTCAGGATCTCGACGTCGTCATGGCCGAAGCCCGAGCGCAGCACGCGGGGCATCCGCGTCAGCCGGCCGCGCGCGCGGCCGAGCGCGCGGTAGCCGATCCCGGTCAGGAGCCGCGGCATCTCGGAGGCCTCGCGCCGGCCCATGAGCGCGCCGATCTCCTCCGCCGCCTCGCAGACCATGTCGTGCCATTCGCCCGCCCAGGCCTCCGGCGACCAGTCGCGCTCCGCGAGGCCGCCGGGCAGGATGAAGGTGTCGACGATCCGCCGCCGCCCCCCGGCCTCCACTCCCGCGACGAGGGGGGCGGCGCCGATCGCGGCCATGAAGAAGTCGAGACGCGCCCGCGCCGGCCGGTCGAGCGTCACGATCGCCCCGGCCGCGCGCGCCTCCGCCCGCCGCGCGGGGGCGAGCCGGATCCCGTCATGCGCGGCGGCGATCGCGTGTCCGGCGAGCGTCGCGGGAACCGCCTCCCCCGGCGCCTCCCCTCCCGTCAGCGCCGCGAAAAGCCGCCCCGAGGCCATCGGCTCGGCCAGAAACACCTCACGCATACCCGGTACGATTCCATTTGCGTTTCACTCATCTTCGGGTCATTCGCGCCTTGAGTGATCCGAAGCACCATCCCGTTCGTAGCAGTGATGGGAAAGGATGGACAAGGTTCAGCCATGAACAGGGGGCACATACCCGCCGAGGTTCTCGCGAGCTACGCCGACGGCTCGCTCGCCGACGGCATGTGCCTGATCGTCGCCGGGCACCTGACCTTCTGCCCGCGCTGCCGCGACCATCTCGACCGGCTGGAGGCGCTCGGGGGCGCGCTGCTGAGCGAACCCGCGCCCGGCTGCTGCGCCAAGCCCGATCTCGGCAAGATCCTCTCCCGGCTCGACCAGGGCGAACCCCGGGCCGCGGCGCCCGGGATCGCGATCCCCGCGCCCCTCCCCGGCGCGCCGCGCTGCGCCGCGATCGACCACCTGCCGCGCTGCCTCAGGGAGCGGCTCGGCTCGGCGCTGACCGCGCCGGGCTGGCGCGCGATCGGGCCGGGGCTCGCGGTGGTGGACGTGCCCGTCGCCGGGCTGGGCACGCTGCGGCTCTTGCGCTGCGACGCCGGCGTGGCGCTGCCCGAGCACGAGCACGCCGGCCCGTCGGCGGCGCTGATCCTGCGCGGGAGCCTCTGCGAGGACGGGCGGAGCTTCGGCCGGGGCGACCTGATCCTGTCGCGGGCCGGCGACCGCCACGCCCCGGTGATCGGGGAGGACGGCCCCTGCGTGGTGCTGATGCTGGACGAGGAAACCCCGCTCGAGATCCTGCCCGGGCGGTGAGCGCCCCTCAGCCGCCGCGCGTCGCGCGATAGGCGTCGAGCGCGCGCGCCCGCGTCGCGCCGAGATCGGCGATCGGCTCGGGCCGCGGGTCCGCGATGTCGAGCCCCCAGGCGCGGGGCGCGGCGGCGAAGAAGTCGCGCGCCTCCCGTCCCGGCGCACCGTCGCCGAACCCCGCGATCCAGCGCGCGCGATAGATCCCCTCCGGGTCGAACTTCTCCGCCTGCGTCCTCGGGTTGAACACGCGGAAGAACGGCGCGGCGTCGGGTCCCGAACCCGCGACCCATTGCCAGTTCAGCGCGTTCGAGGCCGGATCCCAGTCGGTCAGGCACTCCGCGAACCAGTCGAGCCCGACCGTCCAGTGCGTGAGCAGGTTCTTCGTCAGGTAGCTCGCGACGATCATCCGGACGCGGTTGTGCATCCGCCCGGTGACGAACATCTCGCGCATCCCGGCATCGACCATCGGCTCCCCGGTCATGCCCCGGCGCCAGGCCTCCGCCTCTCCGTTGTCGCGCCGCCAGGGGAAGGCGTCCCAGCTCTCGCGCCAGTTCCGCTCCGCGATCCGGGGCGTGTGCCACATCAGGTGCCAGGCGAATTCCCGCCAGAGAAGTTCGCGCCGGAAGGCCGCCGCCCCGCCCGCACGCTCCGCCGCGTGCCAGATCCGCCGGGGCGCGATCTCGCCCCAGGTCAGGTGCTCCGACAGGCCCGAGGTTCCGGCCCGGTCGGTCCGGTCGCGATCGCGCGGGTAGTCGGCGACGGGGCCGTCGAGAAAGGCGTCGAGCCGGGCGAGCGCCGCCGCCTCGCCGGGCGCCGCGTATCCCGCGACCACCGCCGCCCCCCGGTCCATCGCGGCGCCGAGCGCCCAGGCGTCGCGATCCTCGGAGCGCGGCCATTTCTCCGGCGCATGGAGTTCCGGCGCGGCGGCGCACTCGGCCACCGGCCCCGCCCCGGCCGCCTTCGCGAAGGGGGTGAAGACCTTGTAGGAGCCCCCGGCCCCGGTCTCGACCGCCCAGGGCTCGCGGAGGAGAAAGCCCGGATGGGCGATGGCCGCGACGCCCTCGGCCCGGAGCGCCGCCGCGATCCTCTCGTCGCGCGCCGCCACCTCGGGCTCGTAGGACCGGCTCCAGTGGACCGCGCCCGCGCCGGTCTCCCTCGCGAGCGCGCGGAGCACCGCCCCCGCCTCGCCCCGCCGCGACACCAGCCGGCTCCCCGCCGCCTCGAGGCTCCGCGCCAGTTCCCCGAGCGCGCGGCCGAGCCGCCATTTCGCCGCCGCCCCGAGCGCCTCCGTCTCCGGATCGAGCACGAAGACCGGCACCACCGGCCCGCCCCCGGCCGCGGCGGCGAGCCCGTCGTTGTCACGAAGCCGGAGGTCGCGGCGGAAGCGGAAGAGGCGGGGCCGGGGATCGGTCATGCGCGCTCAACGAGCAAGCCCGGCCCGGGTTCCCGTGGCGTCCTTGCCGCGGCGCGGCATAAATTCGGGCCGGAGCGCGTTCGGCGCTTTGACCCCCCCGCCCGGCGCTGCTAACACCCGGCTGTGTCGAATCAGTAAAGGGTATTTCGATGTCCGCGCCGAACCTCGCCCCCATTCCCGAACTCTTCGTCTCCTACGAGAGCGCCGCGAAGCTCAAGCACGAGGCGGGCGAGCTTGTTTCCTGGGATCTCACCGCGCGCCAGGTCTGCGACCTCGAACTCCTGATGAACGGCGGGTTCAACCCGCTGAAGGGCTTCATGAGCGAGGCCGACTACAACGGCGTCGTCCGCGAAATGCGCCTCGCCGACGGCGGGCTCTGGCCGATGCCGATCACGCTCGACGTGTCGGAGGCCTTCGCCGAGAAGGTCGAGCCCGGCCAGGACATCGCGCTGCGCGACGGCGAGGGCGTGATCCTCGGCATCATGTCGGTGACCGACAAGTGGGTTCCGAACAAGTCGGTCGAGGCCGAGGGCGTCTTCGGCGCCGACGACATCGCCCATCCGGCGGTCAACTACCTGCACCACCGCGCCGGCGCGGTCTATCTCGGCGGCCCGATCACCGGCATCCAGCAGCCGGTCCACTACGATTTCCGCTCGCGCCGCGACACGCCGAACGAGCTGCGCGCCTATTTCCGCAAGCTCGGCTGGCGCAAGATCGTCGCCTTCCAGACCCGCAACCCGCTGCACCGCGCGCACCAGGAACTGACCTTCCGCGCCGCGAGGGAAGCCGAGGCGAACCTGCTGATCCACCCGGTCGTCGGCATGACCAAGCCGGGTGACATCGACCACTTCACGCGCGTGCGCTGCTACGAGGCGGTGCTCGACCAGTATCCCTCCTCGACCACCACGCTGTCGCTGCTCAATCTCGCGATGCGCATGGGCGGCCCGCGCGAGGCGGTCTGGCACGGCCTCATCCGCCGCAACCACGGCTGCACGCACATGATCGTCGGCCGCGACCACGCCGGCCCCGGCAAGAACAGCGCGGGCAAGGATTTCTACGACCCCTACGGCGCGCAGAAGCTCTTCGGCGAGAACGAGGCCGAGATCGGCGTCGAGATGGTCGACTTCAAGCAGATGGTCTACGTGCAGGAGAAGGCGCAGTACGAGCCGCGCGACGAGGTCGAGGAAGGCCAGACCATCCTCGACATCTCCGGCACCGAACTCCGCCGCCGCCTGCGCGAGGGGCTCGACATCCCCGACTGGTTCTCCTTCCCGGCCGTGGTGCAGGAACTGCGCCGCACCTCGCCGCCGCGCGCGGAACAGGGCTTCACCGTCTTCTTCACCGGCTTCTCCGGCTCGGGCAAGTCGACGATCGCGAACGCGCTCATGGTGAAGCTGATGGAGATGGGCGGGCGTCCGGTGACGCTGCTCGACGGCGACCTGGTGCGCAAGCATCTCTCCTCCGAGCTCGGCTTCTCGAAGGAGCACCGCGACATCAACATCCGCCGCATCGGCTATGTCGCCTCCGAGATCACCAAGAACGGCGGCATCGCGATCTGCGCGCCGATCGCGCCCTATTCCGCGACCCGCTCGGCGGTTCGCGAGATGATCGAGGCCTACGGCGCCTTCGTCGAGGTCCATGTCGCGACCACGATCGAGGAATGCGAGCGGCGCGACCGCAAGGGGCTCTACAAGCTCGCGCGCGAAGGCAAGATCAAGGAATTCACCGGTATCTCCGACCCCTACGAGGAGCCGAAGGATCCCGAGGTCCGGCTCGAGACCGAGGGCAACGAGATCGACTACTGCGCGCAGCAGGTGATCCTGAAGCTCGAGAACATGGGGCTGATCCGCGCCTGAGGCCGGCCGCTTCCCCAGATCCCGGACGCCCCGCCCCTCCGGCGGGGCGTTCGCATTTCCCGTCGGCGCCTCTTGACCTCGCCCGCCCCGCGCCGACATTCGGGCGGAAGCGAACCGGAGGAAGAGGCGATGACAGCCGAGACCAGAACCTACAGGGTGACGCGTTCCGAGGAGGAATGGCGCCGGATGCTCACGCCCGAGCAATACGCGGTGATGCGCGGCCATGGCACCGAACGCCCGGGAAGCTGCGCGCTCCTCGCCGAGAAGCGCCCCGGCACCTTCGCCTGCGCCGGCTGCGGCGCGCCGCTCTTCGAGGGGCGGGACAAGTTCGAGAGCGGCACCGGCTGGCCGAGCTTCAACGAGCCGCTCGCGGACGCCGTCGAGACCGAGACCGACCGGAGCCACGGCATGCTCCGGACCGAGGTGCATTGCGCCACCTGCGGCAGCCATCTCGGGCATGTCTTTCCCGACGGGCCGCCGCCGACCGGGCTGCGCTACTGCATCAATGGCGTGGCGATGGATTTCGTCCCGGCGTGAGTGCGGGCGATCCGGGGCCTTTGCCCCGGACCGCGCGGAGCGGCCCTTTGGCCGCGAGTCCTTTTTCTCCCCGCCTGTTGGCGGGGCCCCTCGTCCCGGCCCGTTGGCCGGGACGGACTGCCCGATAGATTTCATGCCCATATGAAACATGGGAAGAAGCGAGCATCGAAGGCGCGCCCGGCGGGGCGAAGAGCCGGCGGGTTGCCACGGGCGAAGGTCGCGGAGCGCGCCGCGGGCGGGGCCTTGCCAGCAGCGCGGCGCCCGACGCGGCGCCACCGCCCGGAGGGCCCTTCTCAGGCGCCGTCGGCGACGCGGACCAGGTACCTGCCGTATTCGGTCTTGAGATAGGGCGCGGCCAGCGCGCGCAGTTCGTCCGCGCTGATCCAGCCCTGGGCGAAGGCGATCTCCTCCGGGCAGCCCATCTTCAGGTTCTGCCGGTCCTCGATCGTGCGCACGAAATTGCCCGCCTCGAGCAGGCTCGCATGCGTGCCGGTGTCGAGCCAGGCATAGCCGCGCCCCATCCGCTCGACATTGAGCAGCCCCTCGGCGCGGTAGGAATTCAGGAGCTCGGTGATCTCGAGCTCGCCCCGCGGGCTCGGCCGCACCTTCGCCGCGCGCGCGGGCGCCGAGCCGTCCAGCACGTAGATCCCGGTCACCGCGAAGTTCGACCGGGGCTTCTCGGGCTTCTCCTCGATCGAGAGCACCCGGCCCTCGGCGTCGAAATCGACCACGCCGTAGCGTTCCGGATCGGAGACGCGGTAGCCGAAGACCGTGCCCCCCTCGGCCCGGCCCGCCGCCGAGCGCAGCAGTTCGGGCAGGCCGTGGCCGAAGAAGATGTTGTCGCCGAGCACCATGGTCGAGGCCGCGCCGCCGAGGAACTCCTCGGTCAGCACATAGGCCTGGGCGAGCCCCTCGGGTCTGGGCTGCGTCACATAGGTGAAGGACATGTTCCACTGCGAGCCGTCGTGGAGCAGCCGGCGGAACTGGTCCTGGTCGGCGGGCGTGGTGATGATCGCGATCTCCCTCAGCCCCGCCAGCATCAGCACCGACAGCGGATAGTAGATCATCGGCTTGTCGTAGAGCGGCAGCAGCTGCTTCGAGAGCGAATGGGTGATCGGATAGAGACGGGTGCCGGAACCGCCGGCCAGAACGATGCCCTTGCGGGAACTCATGAAACCTCTTCCTTCGAAAGCTCGGCGACGACGCGGTCGAGCCCCGCGCGCCAGTCGGGCTGGGCGATGCCGAAGACGCGGGCGATCCTGCCGCAGTCGAGCACCGAATTCGCCGGGCGCCGCGCCGGGGTCGGCCAGTCGGCGGTCGCGATCGGCGTCACGCGGGGCCGCCGCTCCCAGCCGGCGGCGGCGAAGATCGCCTCGGCGAATTCGGCCCAGCTGACCGCGGGCGCGCCCGCGAAATGGTAGATCCCCGGCGCGCCCGCGCCGTCGCGGCGCGCCCGCGCGATGGTCCAGAGCGCCCTGGCGATGTCGCGCGCCGGCGTCGGGCCGCCGCGCTGGTCGCCCACGACGCGCATCTCCTCGCGCGCGCGGCCGTGGCGCAGCATCGTCTTCACGAAATTGCCGCCATGGCTCGAGAAGACCCAGGCCGTGCGCAGGATGACCGCGTCGCCGCCCGCCGCCAGCACCGCCTCCTCGCCCGCCCGCTTGCTCGCGCCATAGACGCCGAGCGGCCCGGTCGGGTCGTCCTCGCGCCAGGGGCGGCCGGGGGCGCCGTCGAAGACATAGTCGGTCGAGACATGCAGGAAGGGCACGCCCTTCGCCGCCGCCGCCCGCGCCATCGCACCGGGGGCGGCGGCGTTGATCGCCCGGGCGCGTTCCGGCTCCGCCTCGGCCCGGTCGACGGCGGTATGGGCGGCGGCGTTGATCACCACCTCGGCGTCGCTTTCCGCGATCCGCGCCGCGCAGGCGGCCGCGTCGGAGAGGTCGGCCGCGGCGCGGTCGAGCACGGTCAGCCGCGCCCCCCCGGCGGTGCGCGCGAGTTCGCGGGCGACCTGCCCGGTCGCGCCGAAGATCAGCGCCCGCATCAGCCGGCGGCCTTCAGGCCGAGCCGTTCGAGCTTGTAGCCGCGTTCCTGGATCGCCTGCCACCAGGGGCGGTTCTCGAGATACCAGGCCACCGTGCGCTTGAGCCCCTCGTCGAGCGTGACCGAGGGCCGCCAGCCGAGCTCGGCCCGGATCTTCGAGGCGTCGATCGCATAGCGCAGGTCGTGGCCGGGGCGGTCCTTCACGAAGGTGATGAGCCGCTCGCGCGGCGCGCCGGCCGGGTCCATCTCGTCCATCAGCGCGCAGATCCGGCGCACGATCTCGATGTTCGTCGCCTCCGCGTCGCCGCCGATGTTGTAGCTCTCCCCGATCCGGCCCTTCGTCACCACCGTCAGCAGCGCCTCGGCGTGGTCCTCGACATAGAGCCAGTCGCGCACGTTGATCCCCTGGCCGTAGACCGGGATCTCGCGCCCGGCGAGCGCGTTCAGGATCACGACAGGGATGAGCTTCTCTGGGAAGTGGTACGGCCCGTAGTTGTTCGAGCAGTTCGAGAGCACGACCGGCAGGCCGTAGGTCTCGCCCCAGGCCCGCGCGAGATGGTCGCTCGCCGCCTTGGAGGCGGAATAGGGCGAGTTCGGCGCGTAGGGCGTCGTCTCGGTGAACTTGCCCGTCTCCCCGAGCGTGCCGAACACCTCGTCGGTCGAGATGTGGTGGAAGCGGAAGTCCCGCCCGGCCCTGTCGCGGCTCCCGCCCCAGTAGCTCCGCGCCGCCTCGAGCAGCGTGTAGGTGCCGGTGATGTTGGTGTCGATGAAGGCCGCCGGCCCGTCGATCGAGCGGTCGACATGGCTCTCCGCGGCGAGATGCATCACCGCGTCGGGTTCGTGCGCGGCGAAGACGCGGTCGAGCGCGGCGCGGTCGCGGATGTCGACATGTTCGAAGGCGTAGCGCCCGTTCGACGCCACCGCGTCGAGATTGGCGGGATTGGCCGCGTAGGTCAGCGCGTCGACATTGACGACGGCGTGGCCCGCCGCGATCGCCCGGCGGACCACCGCCGAACCGATGAAACCCGCGCCGCCGGTCACCAGCAACTTCATGACAAACTCCAGACTCGATACCGGGCGCCGCCCCCGTCGCCGCGGAAGCGAAGATGCCCCCGTATCCCCCGGGGTGCAAGCGCCGCGGGGGGTCCGGTCCGCCGGGCGTTGCCATTTTGCAGAAGGAAGCGAAACAATTCCATGGGAGGGCGCGTTGGGGTTGAGGGTCCGGGGGATTTCTCTAGTCTCTCCGGTTAGCGGGCCGTTAACAAGAAACTGACTCGAGAGCAGGAGCAGGGAGAACCCATGATCGCGTCGCGCTGTGGCGGCCTCGTCGCCGGACTCCTCATGGGCGCCGCGGTGATCGTGCCTGGTCCGGCCGCCGCCTTCTCCATCTTCGGCTTCCATCTCTGGGGCGAGGAAGAGAATCCGGACCGCGTCGACGTGATCGACCCGCTCGACTATACCGCCACGCTCACCGTGACGGGCGATACCGATCTCGAAGGCACGGTCGAGAAGGCCTCCGCGCTCTATGCGAACCGGGAGCAGCCGGCCTCGGGCCGCGCCGGGCTGCTGTCGCGGGCCAAGGCGGATTACCGCCGGATCCTCGGCGCGCTCTACGAGGCGGGCTATTACGGCCCCTCGATCAGCATCCTCGTCGCGGGCCACGAGGCGGCGGATCTCTCGCTCGCGGTCGACCTGCCGGCGAAGGTGCCGGTGGCGATCGCGGTCGATACCGGGCCGAAGTTCGACTTCGGCCAGCTCACCGTCGTCAACCCGCCGCCGCCGATGGACACCCGGCGCCAGCGCCTGACCACGCCGGCCTCGCTCGGCTTCCAGCCGGGAGAGACGGCCGAGGCCGGCGCGATCGGCAAGACCTCCGACCTCGCCATCGCCCACTGGCGCATGCGCGGCCATGCGAAGGCGGCGGAGACCGGGCGCGAGGTCGTCGCGGACCATCCCGCGAGCCAGCTCGACGTCGCGCTGACCTTCGACCCGGGCCGCGAGGCGCGCTACGGCCCGACGAGCGTGGTCGGCGCGACGCGCACCGACCCGGAATTCATCAGGTTCATGACCGATCTCGACGAGGGCGACCGGTTCGATTCGACCGAGATCGCGCGCTCGCAGGCGCGGCTCGGCCGGCTCGGCATCTTCCGCTCGATGCGGATCGAGGAGGCCGACGAGATCGCGCCCGACGGCACGCTGCCGATGACGGTGCGCGTCCAGGACCGCAAGCCGCGCTCGCTCGGCTTCGGCGGCACCTATTCGACCATCGACGGGCTCGGGCTCGAGGCCTACTGGATGCACCGCAACCTCTGGGGCCATGGCGAGCGGCTCCGCTTCGACGCGAGCATCGAGGGGCTGCTCGAACAGCTCGACCCGGCCGATTACGACTACAACGTCGGCGTCACCTTCACCAAGCCCGGCGTCTACAGTCCCGACACCGATTTCGTGACCGGGCTCGCGGCGAAGCAGCTCGATTACGACACCTATCGCGAGACCTCGCTCAGCGGCAACATCGGCTTCTCGCAGCAGTTCGGCGACCGGCTGACCGGCGATCTTTCCGCCTTCTTCTCGAAGGCGCGGTTCGAGGACATCTACGGCACCCGGAACTTCTTCACCCTCGGCGCGCTCGGCAACCTCACCTACGACATCCGCAACGACCCGCTCGATGCCACGCGCGGCTATTTCATCCAGGCCTCGCTCCAGCCGTTCTACGAATTCGAATACGGCAATCCGGCGGTGCGGGGCACGCTCGAGGGGCGCTACTACTATTCCCTCGTCGGGCTCGACACGCTCGTGCTCGCGGGCCGGGTCAAGGTCGGCAGCTACTACGGCCCCGGCGCGGCCGAGAGCCCGCCGGACCTGCTCTTCTTCGCCGGTGGCGGCGGCTCGGTCCGGGGCTACGCCTACCGCTCGATCGGCGTGACGACGACGGTCGACGGCGAGGAGGGCACGATCGGCGGCCGGGGCCTCTTCGAGGGATCGGGCGAGGCGCGCTACCGCATCAGCGAGAGCTTCGGCGCCGTCGCCTTCACCGACGTCGGCTTCGTCACCGCCGATCCGCGCTTCTCCGGCGAGCATGACACCAAGATCGGCGTCGGCGCCGGCTTCCGGTACTTCTCCCCCATCGGCCCGCTCCGCGTCGATCTCGCCACGCCGCTCGAACCCGAGGCGGGGGATTCGCGGATCGCGCTCTACATCGGCATCGGCCAGGCCTTCTGATTGGAGAAAGCCACGTGAAACGGCTGCTCGCGCTCATCGCCCTTCTCAGCTTCTGCGGACTCGCCGCCCTGGCCCAGTCCGAGGGCGACGAGAACGACAACGGCTTCCTGATCAACATGCTGCAGAACCAGCTCTCGGGACCGGGGCGGCAGATCCGCGTCTCCGGCGTCAGCGGGCTGCTCTCCTCGCAGGCGCGCATCGAGGAGGTCACCGTTTCCGACGACAAGGGCGCCTGGCTGACGCTCCACAACGTCGCGCTCGACTGGACGCGCTCCTCGCTGCTGCTCGGCCGGGTCAACATCAACCGGCTCGCCGCCGACGAGATCGACCTCGCCCGCCGCCCCGAGATCCCGCCGACGCCGGTGCTCGAACAGACCGAGGCGAAGCCGTTCCAGGTGCCGGAACTGCCGGTCCGGATCCGGCTGCAGGAGCTTGCGATCGCGCGCTTCTCGCTCGGGGAGCCGGTGGCGGGCGTGGCGGCGGAGCTTTCCGTCAACGGCAGCCTGAACCTCGCCGGCGGCGCGCTCGACACCACGCTCGCCGCGAAGCGGCTCGACCCGCCGGGCGGCACGCTCGACCTCCGGGCGAGCTTCGCGAACGACACGCGCCAGCTCGGCCTCGACCTGCATCTCCAGGAACCCCAGGGCGGGCTCGTCTCGACGCTCCTCGACATCGAGAACCAGCCGCCGATCGACCTGCGCCTGACCGGCGACGGGCCGCTCGACAACGTCGACATCCGCCTCGCGCTCGACGCGGCGGGCGAGCGGCTCGCCGAGGGCACGCTGGCGCTGCGCGGAAGCGACGAGGGGCTCGGCTTCAAGGCCGATTTCAAGGGCGCCATCTCGCCGCTCGTCCCCGCCCCCTATCGCGAATTCTTCGCCGGCGAGACGGTGCTGAGCGCGAACGGCCTGCGCCGGAAGGAAGGCGGCACCCGGCTCGACGCGCTCTCGCTCCAGGGCGCGGTCCTCTCGCTTCAGGGCAGTTTCGACACGACCGCCGACGGCTTCCCGCGCTCGGTCGATCTCACCGGCTCGCTCGGCGATCCGAAGGCGGCGCCGGTCACGCTGCCGGTGCCGGGCGGCGCCACCACGCTCAACTCCGCGCGGCTCTACCTCTCCTACGGCCAGCAGACGCGCTGGAACGGCCTCGTCGTGCTCGACCGTCTCGCCGCGCGCGGCATCGAGATGGAGGACGTGACGCTCGACATGGGCGGGCTCGCGGAGAATATCGAGGATCCGGCGAAGCGCTCCGTCACCCTCGCGCTGCAGGGACTCGCGACCGGCGTCACCGCCCGGGATCCCGCGGTCGCCCAGGCGATCGGCGACCGGTTCGACCTCTTCGCCGACGCGGCCATGCCCGCGGGCGGGCCGGTCGAGGTGCGCCAGCTCCAGCTCTCGGGCACCGGCCTCTCGATCTTCTCCTCCGGCACGCTCAGGGACTGGGTCTATGACGGGCGCAATTCGGTCCGGGTCGACGACCTCGCGCCGCTCGGCGCGCTCGCCGGCCGCGACCTCGGCGGCGCGGTGGATCTCGACGCGAACGGCTCCGTGAGCCCGCTCAGCGGCGGCTTCGACCTCACGCTCGCCGGGACCGCGACCGACGTGACGATCGGCGATCCGCGGGTTGACGCGCTGATGGCGGGCGAGACGACGCTCGAAGGCCGCGCGGTGCGCGACCAGAACGGCATCCGGACCGAGGGGCTCCGGATCGGCAACGCGCAGTTCTCCGTCGCCTCCGACGGCCGCGTCTCGTCGAGCAGCACCGATTTCACCTTCGACGCGCGCGTGGCCGACCTCGGCCTGGTCGACCCCCGGCTCGGCGGCGAACTGACCGCCTCGGGCACGGCCAAGGGCACGGGCGGCGAGATCGGCGTCGATTTCGACGCCCGCGTCCCCGAGGGCAAGCTGATGGACCGGCCGCTCACCGGCGCCGATCTCGGCTTCACCGGCACGCTCGCCGGGTTCGGCGGCCCGGGGATGACGGTCCGGGGCGACATCCGGGGCGGCGGCGAATTCGACGGCCAGAGCCTCGCGCTCGCCGGCAACATCGACACGACCGGCGGCCAGCAGGAGATCAGCGGCCTGCGCGTCGCGGTCGGCCCCAACACCGTCGCGGGCGATCTCACCCGCGCCCGGGACGGGCTTCTCACCGGGAAACTGGCGGTCCGCGCGCCCGACATCGCGCCGATCGCCGCCCTCGCCCTCACCGAGGGCTCGGGCTCGATCGAGGCCGATCTCGCCTTCGCACCCGAGAACGGGAAACAGGGCGTCGACGTCTCCGCCAATGGCCGCGACATCGTCGTGGCGGGCAATGCGATCGAGAGCCTCGAGCTCGACGCGGCCATTTCCGACGCGCTCGGCGTGCCGCTGGTGAACGGGACGCTCGCCGCGCGCTCGATCCGCGCCGGGGGGCTCGAGATCGCCTCGGTCGATGCGAAGGCGGAGCAGGCGGGCGAGAACCGGATGACCTTCTCCGCCGACAGCCGGCTCGCGATCGGCACGCTGATCGACACGACCGGCGCGGTCGAGCAGCTCGAACCCGGCATCGCCGTCACGCTCGACACGCTGCGCCTGCGCCAGGATCCGCGGATCGCGACGCTGACCGCGCCCGCGACGATCACCGTGAAGGACGGCGCGACCACGCTGACCCCCCTCAAGCTCGATTTCGGCACCGGCAGCCTCAGCGCGCAGGGCACCATCGCGGATACGTTCGACCTCGACGTGGTGCTCGACGCGCTGCCGCTCGACATCGCGAACGCGATCGCGCCGGCGCTTGGCGCGGCGGGCGAGATCACCGGCACCGCGCGCGTCACCGGCGCGCGCGCCGCGCCGGACGTCGATTTCGACGTCGCCGCCTCCGGTCTCGGCGTCGCGGCGACGCGGAACGCCGGCGTGCCGCCGCTCGCGCTCACCGCCACCGGCGCGACCGAGAACGGCCGGCTCGGCCTCGACGCCGCCGCCAGCGCGCCGAACGGGCTCGACCTCCGCGTGACCGGCGGCGTGCCGATGGCCCAGGGCGGCGCGATGGATCTCGACGTGACGCTCGCGAGCCTGCCGCTCGCGATGGTCGACGGGCTCGCCGGCAACCAGGGGCTGCGGGGCGACGTGACCGGCGGCGCGAAGGTGACCGGCACCTTCGCCGATCCCCGCGCGAGTTTCGAGCTCAACGGCGACGGGCTCAGCATCGACACGCTCGCCGCCGGCGGGACCGGCCCGCTGACGCTGCGCGCGCGCGGCGATTTCGCCGACCAGACCGTGACGATCGCAGAGGCGCGGCTCGGCGGCGGCGACGGGGTCGATTTCAACGCCTCGGGGCGGATCCCGCTCGCCGGCTCCGGCCTCGACGTCTCGGGCTCGGGCGCCCTGCCCCTCTCGCTCGCGAACGCCTTCCTCGCCGGGCGCGACGCGCAGGCGGCCGGCCTCGCGCGGCTCGACTTCCGCGCCACCGGGGCTCTGACCGCGCCGGTGCTCTCGGGCTCCGTCCGGCTGAGCGGCGGCACCTTCGTCGATCCGCAGACCAACGTGCGCCTCAACGACATCGCGCTCGACGCGGCGCTCGCGGGCGACACGGTCGAGATCCGCGACCTCTCGGCCAACGCGGCGGCGGGCGGCGGGCTCGCCGCCTCGGGCACGATCGGCCTCGGCGCCGGGCTGCCGGCGGATCTCGACCTGCGGATCAACAACCTGCGCTATACCGACGGCGCGATGGTCGCGACCCGGCTCTCCGGCAACCTCTCCGCCACCGGGCCGCTGCTCGGCGACGGGCTGATCAGCGGCCAGGTCAATCTCGGCGACACCGAGATCTCGATCGCGGAGGGGCTCGGCGCCGGCGCCTCGGCCAATCTCGAACAGGTGATCCACCACCTGCCGCCCCCGCGCGTGAGCGAGACGCTCGGCCGCGCCGGGCTCGGGGTCGAGGATCTGGCGGCGGCGGAGGAGGCCTCATCGGGCGGCGGCTCGCCGCTCCGGCTCGACGTGCTGGTGCGCGCCCCCCGGATCTTCGTCCGGGGCCGCGGCCTCGACGTCGAACTGGGCGGCGAGACCCGGATCCGGGGCACCGTCTCGGACGTGCAGCCGGTCGGGCAGTTCGACCTGCGCCGCGGCCGGCTCTCGATCCTGAACCAGCGCCTCGATTTCGACGAGGGCTCGCTGACGCTGGTCGGCAATCTCGATCCGCAGATCCATTTCGTCGCCTCGACGGAATCCGAGGACGTGACCGCCTACATCACCGTGGAGGGCAGCGCGACGGCGCCGGAGATCAAGTTCACCTCCGATCCGGAACTGCCGCAGGACGAGGTGCTGGCGCGCATCCTCTTCAACCGCGCCTCCGACAGCCTCTCGCCCTTCCAGCTCGCCCAGCTCGCGGCCGCCGCCGCCGAACTCGCCGGCGGCGGCGGCGGGCTGATGGACCAGGTCCGCTCCTCCGCCGGCCTCGCCGATCTCGACATCGTGACGCAGGACAACGGCTCGCTCGCCCTGCGCGCCGGGCGCTACGTCAGCGACAGCGTCTATGTCGACGTGCAGACCGGCGCCGACGGCGTCAGCCAGGCCGAGGTCCAGATCGAGCTCACGCCCCGCGTCGACGCCCGCGGCTCGGTCGGCAGCGACGGCAACACGACGCTCGGCCTCTTCTACACGCGCGACTACTGAGCGCGCCCCCGCGCGGCGCGGCCGGCGCCGCGCCCCGCCGGGCGCCGGCCGTCACAATCCGGCGCCGGTCTGGGTGCCCACGCCCTGCTGCTGGAACTGCGAGCCGTCCATGTTGAGGATGTTGCCGAAGAGCTGCTGCAGCACGCCCAGCTGCTGGCCGCCGGTCTCGGTCGTCTCGTTGGCGAGATCGACGATCCGCCCGTCCTTGACGCCGTAGCGGGCGAGGCCGGTCACCACGCCCTCCTGGTTGTAGGTGACGGCGAGAACCTTCCGGTCGAGCACCTTCGGCGCGTGATAGGTGTAGTTCTCGAAGGTGCTCTCGACATAGTACCAGGCCGAATCGCGCATCACGCCCGCGCCCGCCGGCAGGCCGAGGGTTTCCTGCACCGTCGCCATGGTCGACACGCCGGGCCTGATCCGGGCCACATCCGCCTCCGGCGGCATGTAGCCATGCACGTGCAGCGTCGGCGAACAGGCCGCGAGCGAAAGCCCCGAGACTATCAGGGCGGCGGCCAGGGCGCGCGTCGCGCTTGAGGGCATCTCGTCCTCGTTCTTGATCCGAATTTCCCTTGCTCCCCTACTCCCGGCATGGTCTAAATTCAAGGAACTTGGGCGGGCCGGACAGGACCGCGCCCTGGCCGCCCCGGGCCTCGCCCGGATCCGCGCCCCGATAGGACCAGCCATGCCTCCGCTCATCGAACAGGCCGCCGACAACCCGGAATTTCCGCGCGTGATCGACCTGGCCAGGCTGCGGGACACGCCGGAATACCCGTTCGACATCGCCCCGACCGAGGCCGAGGCGCAGGCGATCGCGCGGCTGATGGACGCGCGCTCGGTGCGGAAGCTGCGCTTCGCCGGACGGCTCGTCCCGGTCGCGCGCGGCGGCTGGCGGCTCGAGGGCAAGCTCGGCGCGACGGTGACGCAGAACTGCGTCGTCACGCTCGATCCGGTCACCACCCGCGTCGACCAGGGCGTGCGGCGCGTCTACCTGCCCGACGCCGCGCCCGCCGCGGCGGAGGTGATTCTCTCGCCCGACGACGACGAGGAGGTCGACCCGCTGCCCGAACGGCTCGACATCGGGCTCGTCGCGCTGGAGGCGCTCGCCCTCGCCCTGCCCGCCTATCCGCGCAAGGAGGGCGCCGCGCTCGCCGATACCGGCTTCGCGGCGGAGGACGAGGAGGTGAAACCCTTCGCCGCCCTGGCGGCGCTGCGCGACAAACTCGGCGACGGGACGTGAAAAACGGCGGAAAGGGGCTTGCGCCCGCGCGCGCGATGCGTATTTTCCGCGGCTCGTTTCCTGCCCGTTTTTCGACGGCCTTGGGCGTGACAGACCGCGCCGTATCTGGTACGTCGCGGGCCGAACAGTAGAGAAGAGGATGATCCGGGCCGGAGCCCGATCGAGATCGAGGTCAAGACTATGGCTGTACCTAAAAGCAAGGTTACCGGATCGCGCCGCGGCATGCGCCGCTCGCATGACGCGCTGGTCGCCGGCAATCCGAACGAATGCCCGAACTGCGGCGAGCTGCGCCGTCCGCACCATGTCTGCGGCGCCTGCGGGCATTACGACGGCCGCGAAGTCGTCGCCGTCGACACCGTCGATCTCGACGACGAAGCCGCCTGAGCATTCCCGAACCAACGCGAGGTTGGGCTGCGATGTCCGCCGACACCAGGATGATCGGCGGCGTCGCCTCCCCCCCGCGGGGTGACGTGGTCCTGTCGATCGACGCGATGAGCGGCGATCGCGGCGTCGCCGACGTGCTGCGGGGCATGGGCAAGTCGCTCGAGGCCGATCCGCGCCTGCGCTACATCCTGCACGGCGACGCGGAGGTGCTCGACCGCGCGCTGCGCGCCGGCAGCCCGCTCGCCGCGCGCACCGAGATCCGCCACGCCGAATCCGTGATCGGCATGGAGGAGAAGCCCTCGCGGGCGCTGCGCCGCGCGCAGGGCTCCAGCATGTGGAGCGCGCTCCAGGCGGTGAAGTCGGGCGAGAGCCCGGCGGCGATCTCCGCCGGCAACACCGGCGCGCTGATGGCGCTCTCGATGCTCGCGCTCCGCAAGGCGCCGGGCGTGAGCCGCCCCGCGATCGCGGTGCTCTGGCCCTCGGTCAATCCCGCCGGCTACAACGTGCTGCTCGACGCGGGCGCCGACATCCGCGCCGACGCCGCCGATCTCGTCAAATACGCGCTGATGGGCGCCTCCTACGCCCGCAACGCGCTCGACGTCGCCCGCCCGCGCATCGGGCTGCTCAACGTCGGCACCGAGGAGCACAAGGGCCGGCCCGAACTGCGCGAGGCCGCCGAGATGATGGTCACCGCCGCGCCGCTCGGCGAGTTCGACTACATCGGCTTCGTCGAGGGCAACGACATGGCCTCCGGCCGGGTCGACGTGATCGTCACCGACGGGTTCACCGGCAACATCGCGCTCAAGACCGGCGAGGGCACCGCCCTGATGATCCGCGACCAGCTGAGGCAGGCCTTCGCCTACAGCCTCTTCAGCCGCGCGGGCGCGCTCTTCGCGCTCGGCTCGCTGCGCCGGCTCGGCGCGCGGATCGATCCGCGCAACGTCAACGGCGGGGTGTTCCTCGGGCTGAACGGCCTCGTCATCAAGAGCCACGGCGGCGCGGATGCGACCGGCTTCGCCGCGGCCATCCGGCTCGCCGGCAACCTGGCCGAGCGGGGCTTCACGCGGAAACTGGCGGCGCGCATGGCGCTCGGCGCGCCGAGCGACGCCGAGGAAAGCGCTCCGGAGGGTGCGACGACATGACGACGATCCGGGCCGTGGCACGGGGCTGCGGTCACTATCTTCCGGCCCGCGTGGTCGAGAACGCCGAATTCGCGAAGACCCTCGACACTTCCGACGAATGGATCCGCACCCGCACCGGGATCGAGCGCCGCCATTTCGCGGCCGAGGGCGAGTCGACCTCCGATCTCGCGATCGCCGCGGCCCGCGCCGCGCTCGCCGACGGCGGGCTGACCGGGGCCGACATCGACGCCGTCGTGCTCGCGACCGCGACGCCGGACAACACCTTCCCCTCCACCGCCGTCAAGGTGCAGACCGCGATCGGCATGACGGGCGGCTTCGCCTTCGACATCCAGGCGGTCTGCGCGGGCTTCGTCTTCGCCCTCGCCCAGGCCGACGCGCTGCTGCGCTCGGGCGCGGCGAAGCGGATCCTCGTGATCGGCGCCGAGACCTTCTCGCGCATCCTCGACTTCACCGACCGCGCGACCTGCGTGCTCTTCGGCGACGGCGCCGGGGCGCTGATCCTCGAGGCGGAGGAGCAGCCGGGCGGGCCCGGCGACCGCGGCCTGCTCGCGACCGACCTGCATTCGGACGGGCGCTACGCCGGGCTTCTCTACGTCGACGGCGGCCCCTCGACCACCGGCACCGCCGGGGTCGTGCGGATGTCCGGGCAGGAGGTCTTCAAGCACGCGGTGATCAAGCTCGCCGAGACCGGCACCGCCGCGCTGGCCCGCGCGGGGCTCACCAGGGCCGATGTCGACTGGCTGGTGCCGCACCAGGCGAACCTCCGGATCATGACGATGACCGCGCACAAGCTCGGCGTGCCGATGGAACGCGTCGTCGTCACCGTCCAGGACCACGGCAACACCTCCGCCGCCTCGATCCCGCTCGCGCTCTCGGTCGCGAATTCCGAAGGCAGGATCGCGCGCGGCGACGTCGTGCTGATGGAGGCGATCGGCGGCGGCCTCGCCTGGGGCGCCGCGGTCCTGCGCTGGTAGCCCCCGCGCCTCCCCGGAGGGCTTCCTCCGGGGGCTTACGGGCCACCTTTTGTCCAATGCCTGCGCGGGCGCGGCCAAGCCGTTGTTCGCCAAGCCGTTGTGATTGACTTGGCATCCCTGTAGACCCTAGGATTCAGAGCGCGCGGCGCCGCTGTTTCCGGGGGGAAGGAATGAGTGAGAAGACTCTGACACGGATGGAACTGAGCGAAGCCGTGTTCCGCGCCGTGGGTCTGTCGCGCAACGAATCCGCGGAACTGGTTGAATCCGTTCTCGAACACATGTCCGACGCGCTGGTGCAGGGCGAAACGGTCAAGATTTCCTCCTTCGGAACCTTCAGCGTGCGCTCCAAGTCCGCCCGCGTCGGCCGGAATCCGAAGACCGGCGAGGAGGTGCCGATCGAACCGAGGCGGGTTCTGACTTTCCGCCCATCGCATATCATGAAGGAGCGGGTGGACTCCGGGAACAAGCGCTGAGCGGCGCGAGCAACAGGAAAGGAGAGGCGGGCGGCGGCGGGCCGCGTCCTGATCCGGCCGGAGCAGGGCATCCTCCCGCGGGCACGATCTACCAGACCATGGACAAGTCACCGGAAGCTTTCAGAACGATCAGCGAGGTCGCCGAGACCCTGGATGTGCCGCCGCATGTGCTGCGCTTCTGGGAGACGCGTTTCACCCAGGTCAAGCCGGTGAAGCGCGGCGGTGGCCGCCGATACTACCGTCCGGAGGATGTCCGGCTGCTGCGGGGCATCCGCGGCCTGCTCTACGACGACGGCATGACGATCAAGGGCGTGCAGAAGATCCTGCGCGAACGCGGGATCCGGCATGTGATCGGCCTCGGCACGCCGGGGGGGAAGGAGCCGGGCGGCGCGGCGCATCCCTTCGCCCCGCATGCCACCCCCGCCGCGCTCTCCGCGACGCCCGCGCCGGCGGAGCCCGCCCCGCGCGCCGCGCCCGAACCGGCCCCCGAACCCGCGCCCCTCGACGCGGAGGCGGCCGCGCCGGGCGCCCCTTTCGAAACGACCCTGCTGGCGCCGGCCCCCGCCCCGGCGCGGGAGCCCGAGCCCATGCCCGAAACCGTGATCGAGACCGAAACCACCTCCGAACTCCTGCCCGATCCCGTCGCCGCCCTGCCGGCCGGGCCGGGCCGCAAGGCCGCCATCGCCGCGCTCGTGGCCGAGCTCGAGGCGCTGCGGGCGGTGATGGCGGGGGATGCCGAGCGCTAGACGGCGCCCCGCCCCGCGCGCCCGCGGAAATTCCCCGCGAAATCCCGTCGCTTTCCGCTTGCCCTGCCCGGCGGCGCGGTTATAAAGCGCCCCGTGTCGGGCTATAGCGCAGTCTGGTAGCGCGTTCGACTGGGGGTCGAAAGGTCGTGAGTTCGAATCTCGCTAGCCCGACCAAATCCCCCGGAGCCGCGGGGCTTCGCCCCGGCGTCCTCGCCGCGCAGGGCATTTCCGCCCTGCTCGACCGCGGGTGCGTCCTCCCCGAGGTCTCCGTCGCCGAGGGGCAGATCCAGCCCGCGAGCCTCGACCTGCGCCTCGGGCGTTGCGCCTATCGCGTGCGCGCCTCCTTCCTGCCCGGCCCTCGGGCCAGCGTCGCCGAGCGGCTCGCCGAATTCGAGATGCACCGGATCGATCTCGCCCAAGGCGCGGTGCTCGAGAAGAACTGCGTCTATCTCGTGCCGCTGATGGAATCGCTCGACCTGCCCGGCGACGTCTCGGCGATCGCGAATGCGAAGAGTTCGACCGGCCGGCTCGACCTGCTGACGCGCCTCATCACCGACCGGGGCACCGAATTCGACCGGATCGCGCCGGGCTATTCCGGCCCGCTCTTCGCCGAGATCTCGCCCCGTTCCTTCTCGGTCCTCGTCCGGCCCGGGATGCGGCTCAACCAGATCCGCTTCCGCCGCGATCAGGTCGTGCTCGACGACGCGGCGCTCACGGCGCTGAACGCGGCGGAGCGGCTGGTGGACGGGCCGGCGCATATCGCGGGCGGCCTCGGCTTCTCCGTCGATCTCAGGCCCGCCCGGGGCACGCTGGTGGGCTACCGGGCGAAGCCGCATGCCGGCCTCATCGATCTCGACCGGATCGGCCACTATCCCGCCGCCGAGTTCTGGGAGGAGGTCCATGCCGGGAACGGCCGGATCATCCTCGACCCCGGCGCCTTCTACATCCTCGTGAGCCGCGAGGCGGTGCACGTGCCGCCCGACTACGCCGCCGAGATGGCGCCCTATCTCGCGATGGTGGGCGAGTTCCGGGTGCATTACGCGGGGTTCTTCGACCCCGGCTTCGGCCATGCCGAGGCCGGCGGCACCGGCTCGCGCGGGGTGCTCGAGGTGCGCTGCCACGAGGCGCCCTTCGCGCTCGACCACGGCCAGATCGTCGGCCGCCTGCTCTACGAGCGCATGGCCGAGCGGCCGGAAAAGCTCTATGGCGCCGCGCTCGGCTCGAACTACCAGGGCCAGGGCCTGAAGCTTTCCAAGCATTTCCGGGTCTGACCCCGCGCTCGGCCGGTTTGATCTCGCGCCCGCCCGCGCTATACTGGGGGCAGACAAACCCCTCTGATCCGCGAGTCCGCCGATGCCCGACGCCGTCAGCGCGCCGCCGAAGACGCAAGCCGAAACCCGGACGGCCCGGCCGCCGCTCCACAAGGTGCTGCTCCACAACGACGACTTCACGCCGCGCGACTTCGTGGTGAGCGTGCTCGGCGCCGTCTTCCGGATGCCGCCCTCGAGCGCGCATGGCGTGATGCTGACCGCCCATACCAAGGGCTGCTGCGTCGTCGCCGTCTTCACCCACGAGGTCGCCGAGACCAAGGCCACGCAGGCGACCGACCTCGGCCGCCGCGAGGGCTATCCGCTCATGTTCACGACCGAGCCCGAGGAATAGGGGTCAGAGCAGGTCGCGCTGCGCCGCCTCCGGCGCGTCGCCCGCCTCGTCTCCCGCCTCGTCGCCCGTGCCGGCCCCGGGGCCGGGCATCGCGCCCCGGACCGCGTCCGGCGCCGGGCGGTTGTCGAGCAGCCCGGCGGCGCGAAGCTCCCCCAGCCCCGGCAGGTCGCCCTCGGAGGCGAGGCCGAAATGGTCGAGGAAGCCCTGCGTCACCACATAGGTCGCGGGCCGCCCCGGCGTCATCCGGCGCCGGCCGAGCTTCACCCAGCCGAGCTCGATCAGCAGGTCGAGCGTGCCCGAGGAGACCGAGACGCCCCGGATCTCCTCGATCTCGGCCCGCGTCACCGGCTGGTGATAGGCGACGATCGCCAGCGTCTCGATCGCGGCGCGGCTGAGCTTGCGGCTCTCCACCACCTCGCGGCTCATCAGGAAGCCGAGATCGGCGGCGGTGCGGAAGGCCCAGCCCTCGCCCGACCGGCGCAGCTCCACCCCCCGCCCCTCGTAGCGGCGGCGCAGGCCCGCGAGCGCCTCGGGCACGTCGCAGCCCCGCGGCAGCCGCTCGGCGATCTCGCGCGCGCTGAGCGGCGCCGTGCTCGCGAAGAGCACCGCCTCGACCATCCGCTCCTGCTCGGGCATCGGCGGGGCCATGAAGGACGGGTCGGCGGCGAAGCCGTGGCTGGTGTCGTTCACGCGTCTTCCTCCGGGTTCCGCCGCATCAGATAGACCGGCTGGAACGGCGCGTCCTGCCGGATCGTGAGCCGCCCCGCCTTGACGAGTTCCAGCG
Source organism: Amaricoccus solimangrovi (assembly GCF_006385685.1). Classification (GTDB taxonomy): domain Bacteria; phylum Pseudomonadota; class Alphaproteobacteria; order Rhodobacterales; family Rhodobacteraceae; genus Amaricoccus; species Amaricoccus solimangrovi. The sequence goes on from NZ_VFRP01000007.1 coordinate 179,743, forward strand.
CCGCCGCGAAGCTCGCCGCGGTGGCCGAGCGGCGCCGCGCCGGCTCCAGCGCCCAGTCGTCGGGCAGCCAGGCGGAGAGCGTCACCCAGTCCGTCGCGCTCCCGATCAGCCCGCGCATACGCTCCAGCGCCTGTTCCATCGTGTAGACCGGGCCGCGCGTCAGGTGCAGCGGCTGGAAGTCGTCCTTCGTCTTGATCCGCGCATAGGCCCGCATCAGGTCGAGGAGCCCGGCGGTATGCTCGATCCGGACCGTCCGGCCCATCGTCTCCGGCGCGCCCCGCGCGAAGACGTCGCGGCCGAGCTGGTCGCGCGCCATCAGTTCCGCCGCCCGCCCCCGCATCGCCTCGAGCCGCCGCAGCTGGAAGGCGAGATGCCGGGCGAGATCGTCCGCCGAGGGACCCTCCTCCTCGGGATCGGGCGGCAGCAGCAGCCGCGACTTCAGGAAGGCGAGCCAGGCCGCCATCACGAGATAATCGGCCGCGAGCTCGATCCTGAGTTCCCGCGCCGCGCCGACGAAGGCGAGATACTGTTCGGCGAGCTTCAGGATCGAGATCCGCAGCAGATCGACCTTCTGCCCGCGCGCGAGCGTCAGCAGCAGGTCGAGCGGCCCTTCGTACCCGTCCACGTCGATGACCAGCGCCTCCGCGGCCAGCCGCTCGGCGATCGTGGCGGGATCGAAGAAATCCTCAGGCATGGGCCGAGGCCCCGGCCGCGAGCGCGCGGTATTCCGCCTCGAAGGCCGCGCTCTCGCCCGGCGCGCCGCCGCGCCGCGCCAGCGCCGCCTCGGCCCTCGCGCGCGCCCGGCCCGCGAGCCGGGGCACCGCGGCGACGACCGCCGCCATCTCCCCGGCCACGCCGTTGCAATGCAGGACCATGTCGCAGCCCGCGTCGAGCGCGCGCGCGGCGCGTTCGCCGAAATCCCCCTTCAGCGCCTGCATCGAGAGGTCGTCGGTCATCAGGAGCCCGTCGAAACCGATGCTCTCGCGGATCATGCCGATCACGCGCGGCGACTGGGTCGCGGGCCGTTCGGGATCGAGCGCGCGATAGACGACATGCGCGCTCATCGCCATCGGCATGTCCGCGAGCGCGCGGAACGGGGCGAAATCCGCGGCTTCGAGCGCGGCCGCCTCCGCCTCCACCACGGGAAGCTCCCGGTGGCTGTCGAGCGGCGCGCGGCCCTGGCCGGGCATGTGCTTCAGGATCGGCAGCACGCCCCCCGCGAGCAGCCCCTCGGCCACCGCGCGGCCCATCGCCGCCACCTCCGCCGGATCGCCCGAATAGCAGCGGTTGAGCAGGATGCCATGCGTCTCGGCGCGCGCGAGGTCGAGCACCGGGGCGCAGTTGACGTCGATGCCGATCTCGGCGAGTTCGCCCGCGATCAGCCGGTAGCGCAGATGCATCGCCCGCGCCCGCGCGGCGACCGGCAGCCCCGCGCATTCCTCGAGCGCGGGCGCCCATTCGCGCCAGACCGGCCCGCGCAGCCGCGCGACCCGGCCGCCCTCCTGATCGACCAGCACCGGCGCGTCGCGCCCGACGCTGTCGCGCAGCGCCCGCGTCAGCGCCCGGGTCTGTTCCGGCGTCTCGATGTTGCGCGCGAAGAGGATGAAGCCCCAGGGATCGGCGGCGGCGAAGAAGCGCCGCTCGTCCTCCGAGAGCTCCGGGCCGGCGCAGCCGAGGATGACCGCCCGCGCCGCCATCTCAGTGCGACGTGACCGGGATGCAGTCGATCCCGCGGGCGCGCAGCGCCTCGCAGGTCCGGCGCGTCTCGTCCACGTCGTCGAACCCCGCGACCCGCAGCCGGTAGAACACCCGCGCGTTCGAGGTCGCGCGTTCGACATAGAGGCTCCGCGCGCCCAGGAGATCGCCCTCGCGCGCGACGAGCCGCCCCCAGGCGTCCCGCGCCAGCGCCTCGCTGTCATAGGCGCCGAGCTGCACCATGCGCGCGCCGGGGGCGACGCTCGCGACCTCGCGGACGCGCGGAGCCGCGGACGCCGTCGCCGGCCGCGCGGGCGCCGCCGCGACGGGGGCCGCGACCGGGGCCGCGGCGCGGGCGAGCGCGAGGTTCGACGGCCGGCCCCGGGGCCGCTCGCCCGGCGCGGCGGCCGCGTCGGGCGTCGCCGCCGCGGCCGGGGCGACCGAGGCCACCATCGCCGCGAGTTCGTTCCGGATCGAGGCGGGCGCCGGCCCGGCCTCCCCGTCCTCCCCGGCCTCCGGCCCGATCGGCGTGCCGGCGATCACCATCTCGGATTCCGGCTGGTCCTCGTCGGCGAGCGCGACCGGGGGCGGCGTCGCCATCGTGGCACCTGGCGCCGGCGGCTCGCTCCCGGCGAGCACCGAATTGACCTCGAGCCCCTGATGCGCGGCGGTGAGCCCGCCCGGATCCTCGGGCGCGATCCGCGCCGGCCCCTCCAGCGCCCGGATCACGGGCACCTCGTTCGCATCGCGCGTGCCGAGACGATAGGACCAGAGGCCCATCACGCCGATCACGCCGAGAAACAGCGCCGCGCCGCCGATCCGGCGCAGCGAGACGGGGACGAGCTGGCCTTCAGCCGGATGCCCCGCGACGGACTCGTATTCGTCGCTCAGAAGATCGCGCATAGGGTTTGTGCCTGTTTTCACACACCATATCGTGTATGTGCCTCTGCTCCAACCCCGAAATCCGCGCGGATGCTTAACGCATCTCATCCATCGGGGTAACGCCGAGAATACCAAGCCCCGCCGAGATGACAACCGCTGTCGCGCGGGCGAGCGCGAGACGCGCCAGCGTCGTCTCCGGCGCGTCCTCGCGCAGGAACCTCAGCTCCGGATCGAGCTTGCCCTGATGCTGGAGCGAATGGAATTCCGACGCCAGATCATAGAGATAGAAGGCGATCCGGTGCGGCTCGTGATTGTTGGCCGCGACCTCCACCTGGCGCGGCCACTCGCCGAGCTTGCGCGCGAGCGCGATCTCCCCCGGCGTGCCGAGCCGCGCGGTGTCCGCGCCCGCGAGATCGGCGTCCCCGGTCGCGAACCCCGCCTCCGCCGCCTTCGCCAGCACCGAGAAGATCCGGGCATGGGCGTATTGCACGTAGAAGACCGGGTTCTCCTTCGACTGCTCCAGCACCTTGTCGAGGTCGAAATCGAGCGGCGCGTCGTTCTTGCGCGTCAGCATCACGAAGCGGGTCACGTCGGGGCCGACCATGTCGATCAGGTCGCGCAGCGTGACGAAGGTGCCGGCGCGCTTGCTCATCTTGAAAGGCTGGCCGTCCTTGGTGAGCTTCACGAGCTGGCAGAGCTTCACGTCGAGCGGCACCCGCCCCTCGCTCAGCGCCGCGACCGCCGCCCGCATCCGCTTCACATAGCCGCCGTGATCGGCGCCGAGCACGTCGATGAGCTCGTCGAAGCCGCGCTCCACCTTGGTGTAGTGATAGGCGATGTCCGGCGCGAAATAGGTCCAGCTCCCGTCCGACTTCTTCACGGGGCGGTCGACGTCGTCGCCGTAAGCCGTTGACTTGAAGAGCGTCTGGACCCGCGGCTCCCAATCCTCCGGCGTCTTGCCCTTCGGCGGCTCCAGCACCCCCTCGTAGATGAGCCCCTTCGCCTCCAGCGCGCCCAGCGCCGCCTCGATCTGGCCGGTGCCGTAGAGCGAGCGTTCGGAGAAGAAGTGGTCCATCCGCACGTTCAGCAGGTCGAGATCCTCGCGGATCATCTCCATCATCTTCTCGATCGCATGATCGCGGATCGCCGGCAGCCAGTCCTCGTTGTCATGGCCGACCAGCGCCTCGCCATGTTCGCGCGCCAGCGCCTCGCCGACCGGGATCAGGTATTCGCCGGGATAGCTCCCCTCGGGGAATTCCACCGCGCGGCCGAGCGCCTCGAGATAGCGCAGGTAGACCGAGCGGGCGAGCACGTCGACCTGCGCGCCGCCGTCGTTGATGTAGTATTCGCGCATCACCTCGTAACCCGCGAAATCGAGCAGCGCGGCCAGCGCGTCGCCGAAGACCGCGCCCCGGGTATGGCCGATGTGGAGCGGGCCGGTCGGGTTGGCGGAGACGAATTCGACATTGACCTTGCGCCCGGCGCCGAGCGTCGAGCGGCCGATGTCGCGGCCGCGCGCGAGGATCGCGGGAAGCTGCGCGAACCAGCGCCCCCGCGCGAGGCGGATGTTGAGAAAGCCCGGCCCCGCGACCTCGACCGTGTCGATCCCGTCGGCCTCGGCCAGAAGCGGCGCCAGCGCCTCGGCGATCTCGCGCGGGGACTTGCGCGCGGGACGCGCCAGCACCATCGCCACGTTGCTCGCCATGTCGCCATGCGCCGGATCGCGCGGCGGCTCGACCGTCACCGGACCGAGGTCGAGCCCTTCCGGCAGGTCGCCCCGCGCGGCGAGCCGGCTCACCGCGGCGACCACGAGCGCCTTCACTTCCGCGAACAGATCCATCGAACCTTCTCCCTCTTCGGCGAGCCACGCCGTTAGCACAGCTCTCGGCGGGCCTCCACGCCAATCGGCGCCGATCGGGTCCGGCTGGCGTCGGAGCGCCGGCGGACGTAGACTCGGGGCGCCCGTTTCCGGACCAGGGAGCCGCCGTTGCGCCTGACAGCCGCCCTCGCCGCCCTGCTCGCCAGCGCCCTCGCGGCGGCGGCCGGCCCGGTCACGCCCGAGGCCTTCGAGCGGATGAGCGAGGGGCGTACGCTCCACTTCACCCTCGACGGGCGGGACTTCGGCGCCGAACAGTATTTCCCCGGCCGCCGCAGCCTCTGGCGCTACGCCGACGGCGGCTGCGCCTGGGGCCGCTGGTACGCGCGCGACGGGCTGATCTGCTTCCGCTACGACCTGACCGACGACCCGCAATGCTGGCGTTTCGAGGGCGACGGCGGCGCGGGTTTCAGCGCGACGCTGATCGAGAACGGCCTGCCCTCCGGGCCGCTCCTGCGGCTGAGCGGCGCGGACGAGCGCCCGCTCGACTGTCCCGCGCCGGGCGTCGGAAGCTAGGGCTCAGAGCAGGCGCCCCTGCCCCTCGTCCTCCTCCCCGCCCCGCGCGCGGCGCCTCGGGCGCGGCGGCGCGGTCTCCGGCAGCGCGCCGAGCCGCCCGTCCGCGAACTGGATCTCGAGCCGCGCCTGCGCTCCCGCGGTCCGCGCCCGCGTCACGACCCGGCCGCCGCCGTCGCGCACGATCGCATAGCCCCGGCCGAGCACCGCCTCCGGGTCGAGCGTCGCGAGCGTGCGGGCGAGCGCGCCGAGCCGCGCCGCCTCGTCCCGGCCGATCCGCCCGCCGTCGCGGTCGAGCCGCGCGCCGCAGGCCCCGAGCCGGTCGGCGAGCCGCGCCGCGAGCCGCGCCATCACCAGCGGCCGGAGCCCCGCCTCGGCGCGGCGAAGCCGCTCCGCCCGCCGGTCGAGCCCGTGGCGGAGCAGCGCCGGACCGAAACGCCCCGCCGCCCCCCGCGCGAGGCCGAGTTCGCGCGCGCGCACGAGCCCCACCAGCGCGCGCGGCAGCCGGGGGCCGAGCGCGTCGAGCCGCTGCGCCCGCTCCCCGATCAGCGCCTCCGGCCGGGGCAGGCCGCGCGAGAGATCCCGCAGCCGCTGCCCGCGCAGCGCCAGCCCCCGCGCCGCGGAGGCGCGGCGGCGCTCCTCGAGCCCGGCGAGCGCGGCGAGGAGTTCGACGCGCACCGGCACCGCCATCTCGGCCGCCGCCGTCGGCGTCGGCGCGCGGCGGTCGGCGGCGTGGTCGATGAGCGTGGTGTCGGTCTCGTGGCCGACGGCGGAGATGACCGGGATCCGGCTCTCGGCGACCGCGCGCACGACGATCTCCTCGTTGAAGCCCCAGAGATCCTCGATCGATCCCCCGCCGCGGGCCACGATCAGCACGTCGGGCCTCGGGATCCGGCCGCCCGGCGCGATCGCGTCGAAGCCCCGGATCGCCGCCGCGACCTCGGCGGCGCAGTTCGGCCCCTGCACCGTCACCGGCCAGAGCAGCACCGGGCGCGGGAAGCGTTCGCGCAGCCGGTGCAGGATGTCGCGGATCACCGCGCCCGAGGGCGAGGTGACGACGCCGATCACCTCCGGCAGGAACGGCAGCGGCCGCTTGCGCCCCGCGTCGAACAATCCCTCCGCCGCGAGCGCCTGCCGGCGCTTCTCCAGCATCGCCATCAGCGCGCCGGCGCCCGCCGGGGCGATCTCCTCGACGATCATCTGGTATTTCGACGAGCCGGGGAAGGTGGTGAGCCGGCCGGTCGCGACCACTTCCATCCCCTCCTCGGGCTTCGCGGCCAGCCCCCGGACCGCGCCCTTCCAGACCACGGCGCCGAGCACGGCGCGCTCGTCCTTCAGGTCGAAATAGATGTGCCCCGAGTTCGGCCGCGACACCCGGCCGACCTCGCCCCGCACGCGCACGCGGCCGAATTCGCCCTCGATCACGCGTTTCACCGCGCCCGAGATCTCGGAGACGGTGAATTCGGGCGCGTTCACCCCCGCGCGGGTTTCCTCGAACAGCTCCAACGATCCCTCGCTTGCGGTTGGCCCGGCGGCACCATAGAACGCCGCGCGACGGGGGCCAAGGCGGGGACGAGCCGATGAACATCCTGATCCTGGGCGGCGGGGGCCGCGAACACGCGCTCGCCTGGGCCTTCGCGCAGAACCCGAAGGTCGACCGGCTCTTCTGCGCGCCGGGCAACGCCGGGATCGCGGAACAGGCGACCTGCGTCGCGCTCGACGTGCTGGACGGGGCGAAGATCCTCGCCTTCTGCGCCGAGAACGCGGTGGATTTCGTGATGATCGGTCCCGAGGCGCCGCTCGCGGAAGGCGTCGCGGACGCGCTCCGCGCCGGCGGCGTCGCGACCTTCGGCCCGGGCCGGGAGGCCGCGCGGCTCGAAGCCTCGAAGGCCTTCACCAAGGAGATCTGCGAAGCCTGCGGCGCGCCGACTGCGAAGAGCCAGACCTTCACCGACGCCGACGCCGCCCGCGCCTATGTCGCGGCCGAGGGCGCGCCGATCGTCGTCAAGGCCGACGGGCTCGCCGCCGGCAAGGGCGTGACGGTCGCGGAAACGCTCGAGGAGGCCAACGCCGCCCTCGACGCGATCTTCGCCGAAGGCCCGGGCGCGCGCGTCGTGATCGAGGAATTCATGACCGGCGAGGAGGCGAGCCTCTTCGTGCTCGCCAACGGCACCGATTTCATCGTGATCGGCAGCGCGCAGGACCACAAGCGCGCCTTCGACGGCGACGAGGGGCCCAATACCGGCGGCATGGGCGCCTATTCCCCCGCCCCGGTCCTGACCCCGGAAGTGACCGAGCGCGCGCTCGCCGAGATCGTCGCGCCGACGCTCGCGGAGATGGCGCGTCGCGGCGCCCCCTACCAGGGCGTGCTCTACGCCGGGCTGATGATCGAGGGGGGCGCCCCCCGGCTCGTCGAATACAACGTCCGCTTCGGCGATCCCGAGACCCAGGTGATCGCCATGCGCCTCGGCGCGCAGCTGCTCGACGCGATCCTCGCCTGCGCCGAGGGCCGCGTCGCGGAGGGCGCGGTGAACTGGGCCGACGATCATGCGATCACCGTCGTGATGGCGGCGAAGGGCTATCCCGGCGATTACGCGAAGGGCGAGGAGATCGGCCTGCCCGCGATCGACCTGCCCGGCGCGCAGATCTTCCACGCCGGCACCAGGCTCTCCGACGGCCGGCTCGTCTCGAACGGCGGCCGGGTGCTCAACGTCACCGCCCGCGCGGGCACGCTCGGCGAGGCGCGCGACCGCGCCTATGCGATGCTCGACGCGGTCGCCTGGCCCGGCGGCTTCGCCCGGCGCGACATCGGCTGGCGCGTGCTCGGCGGCTGATCCCCGCCTTTCGGCCGCCTTGCCCCCGGCCCCGAAACGGCCTAGTCCTGCGCGACACGCGTTCCAGCGGGGGCGTTCCAGCGGGGGGAATTTCCACATGATCGGCCGCCTGAACCACGTCGCCATCGCCGTGCCCGACCTCGAGGCCGCGAGCGCGCAGTATCGCGACACGCTCGGCGCCTCGGTCCGCGCGCCGCAGGACGAGCCCGACCACGGCGTGCGCGTCGTCTTCATCGACCTGCCGAACACCAAGATCGAACTGCTCTGGCCGCTCGGGGAGGACTCGCCCATCGCCGGCTTCCTCGCGAAGAACCCGGCCGGCGGCATCCACCACATCTGCTACGAGGTCGACGACATCCTCGCCGCCCGCGACAAGCTCAGGGCCGACGGCGCCCGCGTACTCGGCGACGGGGAGCCGAGGATCGGCGCGCATGGCAAGCCGGTCCTCTTCCTGCATCCGAAGGATTTCAACGGCACGCTGGTCGAACTGGAGCAGGCATGACCCTCACCGGCACCATCGTCATCTTCGCCACCATCTGGTTCCTCGCGCTGCTCGTCTGCCTGCCGATCGGGCTCCGCACGCAGGGCGAGGCGGGCGAGCGCGTGCCGGGCACGCCCTCCTCGGCGCCGGTCGATCCGATGATCCGGCGCAAGCTCCTCTGGGCCACCTGCGCGGCCGTGGTGATCGGCGTCCCGCTCTGCGCCTATCTGGCGTTCGGCGGCCTGACGATCCACGACATCGACATCTGGCACGTCGGCTGAGGCCGATGCGCCGAAGGGCGCCGACGCGCGCGATAGCCCGTCGACATTCCCCCGAATCGTGCTAGCCTGAGGGGAAGTGCGACATGGCCGAGGAGCGCGGCACCGCCGCCCCGTCGACGCCGCGGAAAAGGGAGACCGCCACGTGAGCACATCGACGACCCTGACCCTGCTCGGCGGCGCGGCCGTCCTGCTCGCCTATCTGGGGGCGCGTCTCGCCGTCCTCCGCGCGGAGGCGGTACGGGTCCGTGTCGAGGACCGGCGCCGCCACCGCTGACCCGCCGGGGCTGCGAAGGAACCGCCGGTCCCGCCGGCGGTTTTCTCATGCGCCCCCGTTTCGCCCGCCCCCGTTCCTTCCGCCCCGCTCCAGCCTGTGGAACTGGTGCGTGAAGACCGCGACGCCGAAGATCGGCACCAGGAGGTTCAGGAGCGGCACCGTGAGCGGCGCGGCCATCAGCATCCCGGCCACCCAGATCCGCCAGAAATGCCGCTTGCCGAGACGCCTTGCCGTCTCGAACCCCAGCCGCCGCGCCGCGACGAGCTGGAAGTATTCCCGCCCGAGCAGATAGCCGTTCAGCATCACGAAGACCGCGGGCGCGAGCGGCGGAAACGCGAGATAGAGCGCGAAGGCCACGACGTTGACGCCGAGCACGACGCCCGCGAAGCGCAGCGCGTCGCCGATCTGCTGGCCGATCGGCAGCGCCGTGACCGGAGGCAGCGCCGGATAGTGCCGCGCCTCCACCGCCGCGGCCACCTCGTCGAGGAAGAAGCCGACCACGCCGGCCGCGACCGGCACCATCAGCACGACCGAGAGCGCGAGCATGAGCCCGACCGCCGCCCAGGAAACGAGGTTGTCGATGAAGCTCACCCGCCCGACCCAGGGCAGCGTCACCTCCGGCGGCAGCAGCCAGCCGAGCCCGAGCATCACCGCCCAGAAGAGCAGCGCCAGCCCGAGCACGGTGATCGCGAGCGAGCGGACCAGCACCCGCAGGAAGCGCCGGTCCCCCATCTGCTCGAGCGCGCGTCCGAAATCGACGACCAGTCCCATCAGCGCCGCGCCCCCGCTCCCGTCACTCCTTCCACGTCACGACCTTCTCGAGATCGGGCCGCGGCCGGTCCGGCACCTCGCCGACGCCGGTGCCGATATGGATGAAGCCCGCGATCCATTCGTGATCGGCGAGGCCGAGTTCCTTCTCGCGCAGTTCCGCGTCATAGGCGGGCCAGCCGGTCAGCCAGTTCGCGCCCCAGCCCTCGGCGAGGCAGGCGTTGAGCAGGCTGAGCGCCACCGCGCCCGCGGAGAGCGCCTGTTCGACCGAGGGCACCTTCTCGCTCTCGACCGGGCTCGCCACCACCGCGATCGCGACCGGCGCCTGTTCGAAGGCGAGCGCGCCCTTCTCGGGATCCTGCCCCGCCGCCTCGGCGCGGTCGCGGATCGCGCGGGCGAAACGGCCGAGTGCCACGCCGCGCAGCACGATCAGCCGCCAGGGCTCCAGCTTGCCGTGGTCGGGCACCCGGACCGCGGCCGTCATCAGCCGCTCCAGCGTCTCGCGGTCCGGCTCCGGCAGGCCGAGAAGCCGCGCGGGACGCGAGCGGCGGGTCAGGAGGAATTCGGCGGCTTCCGGATTGGCGGGCATGGTCTGTCGTGTCCTCGTCTGGGATTGCGCCGGGCAGATGTTCCGCCGCGCGGCCCGCGTCAAGGGCCGTCGTGCCGGGAGGCTCACTCGCGCCCGAGCACCCGGTCGCTCAGGAAGCCCGCGACCGCGCCGCTCCGGAAGCCCGCCATCAGCGCCTCCCGGTCGTAGCCCTCGCGCAGCCAGTCGCGAAAGCCGACGCCGCTCCGCGCCTGCTCCGCCGCGTAGGCGTCGATCATGTAGCCGAGCACCCCGGTCCCGCCGCGGCGCAGATGCAGGTAGCGCCACGAGAGCTGCGCCCGCGCCGCCTCCGGCGTCGCGTCGGTCCGGAGCAGCAGGTAGAGCGCGGAGGCGAACCCGGCCCGGTCCGAGCCGGATTTGCAGTGGATCAGCATGGGCTTCGCGGCGCGGGCGAAGATCGCGTCGAGCTCCAGGATCGTCGCCACCTCGGGCAGCGAGCGCGAATTGAGCTTCAGGTCGACGAGCTCGATCCCGAGCTCGGCGCAGGCCTCGCGCTCGAGAATGTAGGAGCCCCAGCGCGTCTCGCCGCGCAGGTTCAGGATCGTCCGGAAGCCGCGGCCGGCGAGCCGGCGGATCTGGGCCGGATCGGGCTGGCTGCCGCGCCAGACGCCGGGGCCGATCTCGTGCAGGTTGCGCCAGACATAGCGCGCCAGCCCGTGATCGAAGACGAGCATGTCGATCACCGCGCCCCGCCGCGCCGCCGCGCCGCCCTCCGCGAGCCAGCGCTCCTTCCAGTTCCGGTGCCAGACCCGGAGCGGGCGTTCCTGCCGCCGCCGCGATGCCTCGTCGCGCGCCATGCTCAGCCGAGGCCCGGATCGCGCGCGACGAGGCAGGGCGCGGTCAGTTCCGAGAGCGCGCGGACCTGCCGGCCCTGCCCGTCGAAATTCGCCGGATCGAGCCATTCGGCATAGGCCGGGCCGAGGCAGGGCCAGTCGCCGTCGACCATCGCGAACCAGGCGGTGTCGCGGTTGCGCCCCTTGACCACGGTGGCCCGGCGGAACACGCCCTCGTAGGAGAAGCCGAACCGCTCCGCCGCCCGCCGGCTCGGCAGGTTCAGCGCGTCGCATTTCCACTCGAACCGGCGATAACCCCAGGCGAAGACATTCGCCGCCAGCAGGAAGATCGCCTCGGTCGCCGCCCGGCTCCGCCGCGCCCGGGGCGCGAGGCAGACGTGGCCGACCTCGATCGTGCCCGACTCCGGCGTGATCCGCATCAGGCTCATCACCCCGCCCGGCAGCCGCGTCGCCCGGTCGATCAGCGCGAAGAACAGCGGATCCCGGCTCGCGCTCTGCCGCTCGATGAAGCGGGAATATTCGCCGATGCCGAAGAAGGGGCCGTAGGGCAGATAGTCCCAGGTCGCCTCGGCCCCCTGCAGCGCCATGTGCAGATCGGCCGCGTGGCGGCGGTCGAGCGGCTCGAGCCGCGCGTAATCGCCCTCGATCACCCGCCGCTCCGGCGCCCGCGCCGGCTTCCAGCCCTCGACGATCCAGCCAAGCTCGCCCATGCGCCACTCTCCCTTCGCGGGCGCGACCCTGCCACGCGGCACCGCCGACCGCAACGGCCCCCGCGCGCCGAATCAGCGCGCCGGGAAAGCCGCGCAGCCTCGGGTTGACCCGGCGGACCCCGGCGCAACCCCCGTCGGCAAGCCCCGCCGCCGCCGAGGCAATTCCCCCTGGCCGCGCCGCGCCCGCGCGATGGTACAATACCCGGATCGCGCGTCGTGATCATTCGATCGAACAGGAGGAGCCGATGGCCGATCCGAAATCCGTTCCCGAACGCATCACCGAGCTGACCGCGCTCGCCAAGGGCGCCTGGACGAGCCTGCTGACCGCGATCCTCTTCATCGGCGTCACGCTCGTCTCGCTGCGCCACGCGGAATTCCTCGTCGCGGGCGAGAACGTGACGCTGCCGGTGATCAGCCTCAGCATGCCGACGCGGATGTTCTTCTTCTGCGCCCCGGTGCTGCTCGCCGTGCTCTACGTGAACCTGCACAACCACCTGCGCCGGCTCTGGAAGGCCTTCGAGATCGCGCCGCCGGACCGGGAGGGCAGCCCGGAATTCGGCACGAAACCCTACCGGCTCGCCGACGACATCCCGACCTGGATGGGCAACGACCTCGCGCTCTCGATGAACGCGGGCAACACGCCCCATGCCGAGGAATGGGCGGGCGGGCGCGACCTGATCGCGAGCTTCCTCATCTGGTGGCTCGCGCCCGCGGTGCTCGTCTACGCCTGGTACCGCTTCCTGCCGGCGCGCGACCCGCTGCTGACGCTCGTCATCCTCGCCTGCCTCGCCGCGATGGTGGTGATGGGAAGCCGCAGCCGGACCGAGGCGATGGTCCGCCTCCGCAAGCGCGACCGCGCGGCGCTCGAACGGCGCGCGGCGCTCGGCGGCGGCGCCATCCTCGCCCTGCTCCTCGTCGCGAGCGGCGCCTGGATCTTCGGCCCGGCCGGGCTCCGGCCCTACGAGGCGCGTTTCGCCGCCGCCCGCGACATCCTCGCCCAGATCGGCTCGGGCAGCCCCGAGGGCAGGCGGCGCGTCGCGGCCCTCGCCGGGCTCACGCTCGACATCGACCGCGGCAAGATCGTCAAGGCCGACGCGATCCCGAGCGCCGCGGACAGCCGCGAGGCGTTCCGGAAGGGCTGGTGCGAGCGGATGGAGATCGAGACCGAGGTCTGCGGCAACGTGCCGGGCGCCACGATCGGCGCCACCAACACGACGACGCTGCGCCGCCGCGCCTATTGCCAGCGCGCCGAGATCCGCGCGCTCTACCTCCGCCCGGCCGATTGCGAGCAGTATTTCGACCTGATCGACGCGCGGTTCGAGGTGGACTGGATCGCCGCGCGCCGCGCGGAGCTTGGCAAGCTGCCGGTGATCGACCTGACCGCGCGCGACCTGACCGGCGCCTCGGCAGAGGGGGCGCAGCTCAGCCGCGTCGATCTCACCCATGCCTCGCTCTCCGGCGCCAACCTGCCCTGGGCGCGGTTCGAGGGCGCGACGCTGCAGGAGGCGGACCTGACCGACCTCTGGGCCTATTACGCCGATTTCAGCCTCGCGAACTTCACCGACGCCGACATGCGCCACGCCAATCTCGAATGGAGCGACCTCGCCGACGCGGTGCTGATCCGGGCCGACCTGCGCGGCGCCAATCTCAGCGGCGCCAATCTCGTCGGCGCCGACCTGCGCGGGGCGGACCTGCGCGGCGCGAAGCTCATCCGCGCCAAGCTCTACCGCGCCCGGCTCGAGGGCGCGCTCCTCTTCGACGCCGACCTCACCGACGCGGACGGGCTGACGCAGGCCCAGCTCGACGGCGCCGCGGGCGAGGCGCGGCCCCCCGCGCCCGATACCGAGGCCGGGGCGGCCTGCGCCGGCGGCACCTGCCTGCCCCGGCCGCGCGAGATCGGCCTGCTGCCGAACCGCCTCCAGCCGCCGCTCGAAATCCGGTCGTGCTTCGCGCGACGGCCCGAGGTGATCGAGCGGATGTGCGACGACTGGGAGGACGCGACGACGAAGGAGACCTGCCGCGCCTGGGCCAGCCCCCGGACGGCGGAGTGGGAGGCGCGGCTCTGCCCGAGGCCCGATGGCCCCGCGATCGCCGCCACCGGCCTCACCACCCGGCCCGACACGCGCCGCGTCGACCCCTATCCGCTGCCGCCGTTCCGGACGCTCGCCCCGGCGCGCTTCGGCGACTGAGCCCGCGCCTCAGCCGAAGGAGAAGCCCGGCGGATATTCGTGCAGCCCGTCGAAATCGGCCTTGCCGAGCGTGACGCCGGCGTTGCGGAGCGCGAGATAGGCCATCGCGTGGTGGAAATAGAGGTTCGGCAGGCCGAAGCCGTTCAGGAACTGCTCGGCGGGCAGTTCGAGATGCGCGATCCCCGCCTGCGCCCGGATGATCCGCCGCCCGGAATGGGCGAAATCCTCGGGATCGAGCCCCCGCAGCAGCCCCCGCGCCCCTTCGAGCCGCGCGAGAAGCCCCGGCCCGTCCAGCGGATCACGCAGTTCCGGCGCGCGCCGCCCCACGAGCGGGAAGGCGATCCGGAGCGCGAACTGCGCCGTGGTCGCGACCTGGCGCGCGGCGGGCATCATCTCGGGATGCGGCCTGAGCGTCAGCGCCTCGGGATAGAGCGGCCCGAGATGCTCCTCCGCGCGGACGAGCGTCGCCTCGAGCCGGTCGAGCACGGCGATGAAGACCGGCACCGAGGCGCGGTAGAACGGGGGCGGTTTCTGGTCCATCTTGGCGCGCCTCGCGGAGATCCGCTTGTTCGGGATGCGCCTGCGAGCTAGCCTTTGCGCGGGGCGATTTCAATCCGCGTTCGTTTCATGGCCACTGACAATCCTCACCGGAATATCTTCCACGGCGCGGAGCGCATCTAGATGGCAGAATGGCTCCGGATCGATGACGCGGGCATCACGGTTCAGATTGCCATCCCTGAAGGCCTCCAGACCGCGGCTTGGCTGATCGGCCTCACCTGCGGTCTCGCGCTCGTCCTCAAGCTCATCGAGGTCTGGAACCGTCGTCAGCCCTCGCCGCGGAGGCTCTGGCGCGGCCTCACCGGCAGCGTCCAGCGGAACTATGTTACGCCCCTGATCCTGTTCGGCATCATCGCGCTCGGCTGGTCGGTCGCCGCGTACCTGTGGCAAATTCCGCTGCTGATCGGCGCGATGCTCGCCAGGCTCAAGCTGCAAATGGCAGGCACGGACACGTCCGGCATTCGTGACATCGCGTACACGTTCGCCGCGCTCGCCGGTATGCTCGCGATCCTCGCCACCATCCCGTTCCAGCTTGTCCGCGTCTGGATCAACGAGCGCACCGCGCGCACGCAGGAAGCCAATCTGACCACCAGCCTGATCAATACCGCCGTCGAGGGCCTCGGCGCCGAGAAGACGGTGAGCCGGATCGGCCGTCCGGTCACCTTCTCGATGGGAGGCGCGCCCGACCGCACCGAGATCGAGTGGCGGGGACAGGAATTACCGGACCCGCCCGAGGCTGGCTGGCACCGCCGAAGCGGTGACTGGCAGACGTTCGACGCGACCCAGCCCAATCTGGAGGTTCGCATCGGCGCGATCTACACGCTTGAGCGGATCGCGCGGACAGACCCCGCCGAACATATCCGCGTCATGGATATTCTCTGCGCTTATGTCCGCGAGAACGCTCCGGCGCGGGATGCGATGCCGCACGAGCCGGGCGAATGGCCCGAATATCCCGAAGGCATGACGCAAGACCACGCTGTTCGACGGTCGGCCGAACTTCGGGAGAGAGCCGAGCGGTTGCGTGCGTGGGTCGCCTCCCTGCCTCCCCCTCGGACCGACGTTCAGGCTGTGCTTGAGGTCATCGGGCGCCGCGATCCTGAGCGGATCGGCCGCGAGGAGGCCGCCGAGACTCGCAGCGGCGCCGAAGGCTATCGGCTCAACCTGAGACAAAGTAACCTGCGCCGTTATGACCTGTCCCATCTCGATTTCCGCCGCGCCGACCTCGTCGAGGCGCGGATGGAGGGGGCGGACCTCTGGCAGGCGCGGATGGAGGGGGCGGACCTCCGCGAGGCGCGGATGGAGGGGGCGTACCTCAGCGGGGCGCGGATGGAGGGGGCGGACCTCCGCGAGGCGCGGATGGAGGGGGCGGACCTCTGGCAGGCGCGGATGGAGGGGGCGTACCTCCGCGGGGCGCGGATGGAGGGGGCGAACCTCTGGCAGGCGCGGATGGAGGGGGCGGACCTCCGCGAGGCGCGGATGGAGGGGGCGGACCTCTGGCAGGCGCGGATGGAGGGGGCGTACCTCCGCGGGGCGCGGATGGAGGGGGCGAACCTCTGGCAGGCGCGGATGGAGGGGGCGGACCTCCGCGGGGCGCGGATGGAGGGGGCGAACCTCAGCGGGGCGCGGATGGAGGGGGCGGACCTCTGGCAGGCGCGGATGGAGGGGGCGGACCTCCGCGGGGCGGACCTGCGGAACTCGAAATGGGCCGGGGCATCAATCCGGGCGTCCCCGGCCCATTTCGCGGATCTTCGCGGCGCGCAAGACGTGACGCAAGCCCAGCTCGATCAATTCATCGGGAACGCGGGGACGCTGCTGCCGGAGGGCAATGCCCCGGACACCGGCGAACCCTACCACGTCTGGAGCTGCTGGGAGACGCCGCCGGAGGGATTCGACGACCTCGTGCGATATCTTTATCTTTCCAACCCCTTCGTGTCAGAGTCGGAGCTTCGCGCAGAGTTCCTCTGCCGTCAGGACAATCCCGCGCGCAAGCTGGAGAACGGCCTCCCCGTCAGTGCGCCCTACCCGCCCGGCCACCCCTTGGCCGAGGGCGAGAATTGACGCCTACCCCTTCGGCACCACCCTCAACTGCAGATCCTTGAGCTGCTCGTTCGTCGGCTCGCTCGGGGCGCCCATCATCAGGTCCTCGGCGCGCTGGTTCATCGGGTACATGATGACCTCGCGGATGTTCTCCGCGCCGGCGAGCAGCATCACGATCCGGTCGACGCCCGGCGCGATCCCGGCGTGGGGCGGCGCGCCGTAGCGGAAGGCGGAGAGCATGCCGCCGAAATGGGCGTCGACATGCTCCTTCGGATAGCCGACGACGCCGAAGGCCTTGTACATGATCTCGGGCTTGTGGTTCCGCACCGCGCCCGACGACAGTTCCACCCCGTTGCAGACGATGTCGTACTGATACCCGAGCACGTCGAGCGGGTTCATCGTCTCGAGCGCCTCGAGCCCGCCCTGCGGCATCGAGAACGGGTTGTGCGAGAAGTCGAGCCTGTCCGTCTCCTCGTCGAGCTCGTACATCGGGAAATCGACGATCCAGGCGAAGTCGAACCGCTCCTCGTCCGTGAGGCCGAGCTCCTTGCCGATCACGTTGCGCGCCTTGCCGGCGACCGCCTGGAACTTCGAGGGCTTGCCGCCGAGGAAGAAGGCCGCGTCGCCCTCCTTCAGCCCAAGCTGGGTCCGGATCGCCTCGGTCCGCTCCGGGCCGATGTTCTTCGCGAGCGGCCCCGCGGCCTCCGTCGCGCCGTCCTCGCCCTTGCGCCAGAAGATGTAGCCCATACCCGGAAGCCCCTCGCTCTGGGCGAAGGCGTTCATCCGGTCGCAGAACTTGCGGCTGCCGCCGCCGGGCGCCGGGATCGCGCGGACCTCGTTGCCGGGCTGCTCCAGCAGCGAGGCGAAGACCTTGAAGCCGGAGCCCGCGAAATGCTCGGAAACGATCTGCATCCGGATCGGGTTCCTGAGGTCCGGCTTGTCGGACCCGTACCAGAGCATCGAATCGCGATAGGCGATGCGCGGGAATTCCGGCGTGACCGGGCGGCCGCCGCCGAATTCCTCGAAGACGCCGCGCATCACAGGCTCGATCACCTGGAAGACGTCCTCCTGGGTCGCGAAGCTCATCTCCATGTCGAGCTGGTAGAACTCGCCGGGGCTACGGTCGGCGCGCGGATCCTCGTCGCGGAAACAGGGGGCGATCTGGAAGTAGCGGTCGAAACCCGCGACCATGGTCAGCTGCTTGAACTGCTGCGGCGCCTGCGGCAGCGCGTAGAACTTGCCCGGATGGAGGCGCGAAGGCACGAGGAAGTCGCGCGCGCCCTCGGGGGAGGAGGCGGTCAGGATCGGCGTCTGGAACTCGGTGAAGCCCTGCGCGCGCATCGCGTCGCGCAGATAGGCGATCACGTTCGAGCGCAGCATGATGTTCGCATGCAGGCTCTCGCGGCGCAGGTCGAGGAAGCGGTAGCGGAGCCGGGTCTCCTCGGGATACTCGACCTCGCCGAAGACCGGCAGCGGCAGTTCGTCCGCGGCCGAGAGCACCTCGACCTCGCGCGCGTAGACCTCGATCTCGCCGGTGGCGATCTTCGGGTTCACCAGGTCCGCGGCGCGCGCCTTCACCACGCCGTCGATCCGGATCACCCATTCGGCGCGCACGCTCTCGAGCGTCGCGAAGGCGGCGCTGTCGCCGTCGCAGATCACCTGGGTGACGCCGTAATGGTCGCGCAGGTCGATGAAGAGCACGCCGCCATGGTCGCGCACGCGATGCACCCAGCCCGAGAGCCGGACGGTCTCGCCGACGTTGCCGGCGCGGAGCGCGGCGCATGTATGGGTGCGATAGGCGTGCATCGGGCGGATCCTGGCTGTGGCGGGGCGGCGCCCGCGAAGACGCGGCCCCTTATACCGGCCAGCCCCCGGCGCGCAAGGTTTCCCGGGGCGGATCGCGCCTCAGATCCGGGCGAGCGTCGCCGCGCGGCGGACGAGCCGCGCCGGGCAGAGGCCGCGCAGCGAATTGCCGAGCATCACCGTGCCCCGGTCGAGATCCTCGGGCCTCAGCACCGCCTCGCGCGCGCGCCCGCTCCGGAGCAGGCTCTCGCGCAGCACGCCCGGCAGCAGGCCGCAGGAGAGCCGGGGCGTCAGCAGATCGTCGCCCAGCTTGAGGAAGACGTTGAAGATCGTGCCCTCGCAGACCTCGCCCCGGTGGTTGAGGAAGATCATCTCGTGGATCTCCGGCGGCAGGTTGGCGCGGGTCCGGTCGTAGAGCGCGCGCTCGGTCGTCTTGACGCGGAGCCAGGGGTCGGCCGGGTCGAGCCGGTCGCGCGCGACGGCGACGTTCCAGATCGGCGGGCCCTGCGTGAAGAGCCGGGCCGAGACCTCGAGCAGGTTCCGCTGCCCGAGCGTCAGCCGCACGCGCAGCGGCCCCGAGCCCCGCGCCACCTCGTCGAGCGCGGCGTCGATACGCTCGCGGTCGAAGGCGAGGCCGAAGAGCCGCGCCGCGCGCTCCATCCGCGCGAGATGCATGTCGAGATTGAGAAAACCCGGGTTCCGCCGCCAGGCGAAGGTCTCGATCAGGCGGAAGTCCCTGGGCAGGCCTGGACGAATCGCGCTTTCCACAGGGCCTCCTCGTATTCGCTCGCGGCCCGGCTGTCGGCCACGATTCCTCCCCCGACATTGAGCACGGCCCGCCCGTCCGGATGCAGCGCGAGCGTCCGGATCGCGACGTTGAAGGCCGCGCGGCCGTCGGGCGCCATCCAGCCGATCGCTCCGCAATAGGCGTCGCGCGGCCATGGCTCCAGCTCGCGGATGATCTCCATCGCGCGGACCTTCGGCGCTCCGGTCACGGATCCACAAGGAAAGAGCGCCGCGAGAATGCCACCGAGCCGCGTGCCCGGCAACAGTTCACCTGTCACCCGGCTCACCATCTGGTGCACGGTCGCGTAGCTCTCGACCGCGAAGAGCTCCGGCACCGCGACCGAGCCGATCCGGGCGATGCGCGAGATGTCGTTGCGCAGCAGGTCGACGATCATCAGGTTCTCGGCGCGGTTCTTCGCATCGGCCGCGAGCGCGGCGGCGAGGCGCGCGTCCTCGGCCGGATCGCCGGCGCGCGGCGCCGTGCCCTTCATCGGCCGCGTCTCGATCCCGCCTTTCCCGTCGAGCGCGAAGAAGAGCTCCGGCGAGCGGGAGAGCAGCGTCACCGGGCCGAGGCGCGCCAGCGCGTCGTGCCCGACCGGCTGGCGCGCGGCGAGCGCGGCGGCGATCCCGCCCGGATCGCCCGACCAGCGCCCGTCGAGCGGGAAGGTCAGGTTCGCCTGGTAGATGTCGCCCGCGGCGATGTAATCCGCGACGCGCTCGAACGCCCGGCCATAGGCGGAGATGTCCCAGCGCGGGACGAAGGGGCCGAGCGCCCCGCCCGGCGCCGCCGGGCGCGCGGGTTCGGGCCCGTCGAAGACGCCGAGGCAGAGGAGCGGCGCCCCGCGCCCCTCCGGAAGCAGCGGCGCGAGCCTCGGTTCCAGCACGTAGCCGAGCTCGTAGGAGGCATAGCCCGCGATCCAGCGCCCGCGGGCGAGCGCGGCCTCGGCATGGGCGACGACGCCGAGCGCCTCCTCGCGCCGGGTCGCGACCAGCGTCTCGACCGGCGCGCCGAAACGGGCCGGCGCGCCGCCCGGTCCGAACCCGACCTCGATGAATGACTCCGCCGCCACGATACGCCGCCCCGCCCTTCGCCCCCCGCCTCATCTCCCGGACCGGGCCGGCGGTCAATCCGTTCCGCCGTCCGCCCCTGCTCCGCCCGGACCGGGCGGAGCGCGCCCGCGGGCGGTGGAAGTCAACAATCCTTCATCTTTGACTCTGGCCAAGCGGGACTTTTGCATTAACCTGTTCCCATGTGGTCACGAGAAGAAGCTCGGGTAACATGCTTGAACAAAGGCTCGATTCCGCGCTGCGCGGACAGATAACGGACGGATCGATCAGCGTCACCTTCCCCTCGGGCCAGACGCGGGCCTACGGAAACGGCGCGGATCCGGGGATCTCGATCAGCATCCGCGACACCGGCGCGCTCCGCGCCATCGCGCTCGACCCCACGCTGGCGGTGCCGGAAATGTACATGGAGGGGCGGCTCACGATCGAGCGGGGCGATCCCTACGACCTGATCGCCCTCTTCAAGAGCAACACCGCCCCGGAACGCGCCACGGCCGGCGCGGTGATCGGCGACACGGTGCGCGCCGTGCTGCGCGCGCCGAAGGCCCATGGCATCACGCTCGGCGCCGCGCGGGCCAATGTCGCGCATCACTACGACCTCAGCGAGGAACTCTACCGCCTCTTCCTCGACGACGACATGCAGTATTCCTGCGCCTTCTTCGAGCGCGAGGACATGTCGCTCGACGAGGCGCAGCTCGCGAAGAAGCGGCTGATCGCGGCGAAGATGCTGGTCGAGCCCGGGGCGCGGGTGCTCGACATCGGCTGCGGCTGGGGCGGCATGGCGCTCTACCTCGCCCGCGTCTGCGACGCGCGGGTGACGGGGATCACGCTCAGCCAGGAGCAGCTCCGCGTCGCGACCGCGCGCGCCGAGGCGCTCGGCCTCTCCGACCGGGTGAGCTTCGAACTGCGCGACTACCGCGAGATGGTCGGCGAATTCGACAACATCGTCTCGGTCGGGATGTTCGAACATGTCGGCCAGCGCCAGTTCCCGGTCTTCTTCGAGACCGCCTCGCGCCTGCTCGCGCCGGAGGGGACGATGCTGCTGCATGCGATCGGCCAGCCGACGCCGCCACGCTACAACCAGCCCTTCATCGAGAAGTACATCTTCCCCGGCGGGCATATCCCGGCCCTGTCGCAGGTCCTGCCCTTCGTCGAGAAGGCGGGCCTGCTGCTCCGCGACATCGAGATCCTGACGCTGCATTACGCGAAGACGCTCGCCGCCTGGCGCGAGCGGTTCAACGCGGCGCGCGACAAGGTGCTGGCGCTCTACGACGAGCGCTTCATCCGGATGTGGGATTTCTATCTCGCGGGGTCGGAGGCGAGCTTCCGCCACGACAATTTCCACGTCTTCCACCTGCAGCTCGTCCGCGACCAGGAGCGGATCCCGCTGACCCGCGCCTATATCCCGCGCGAACTGGCCCGGCTGCGCGGAATCGAGGCGGGCATCCCCGACTACGCCGCGCTGCATTCGGGCGCCGGCCTCGCGGAAGTGCCGGGCCGGATGCGCGAGACCGGCTGAGGGAGGGCGATCCCGCCCATGGCGGGATCGGGCGGAGCGGCCCTTTGGCCGCGAGTCCTTTTTCTCCCCGCCTGTTGGCGGGGCCCCTCGTCCCGGCCTGTTGGCCGGGGCGGACTGCCCGATAGATTTCATGCCCATATGAAACATGGGAAGAAGCGCGCGTCGGCGACGCGCCCGGCGGGGCGAAGAGCCGGCGGGTGCCACATGCGAAGGTCGCGGGGTGCGCCGCGGGCGCGGCGCCTCCACGGGCGCGGCGGCGGACGCGGCGCCACCGCCCGGAGGGCCGGTTCCGGGGCATTTCCTTTCGCGCGGCGCCGGGATAAGGCGCGGCGTCGCCTCCTTCCTCCGGTCCCGCGCCCGCCATGTCCCTTCCGGTCTTCGCCGCCGTCCTCCTGGGCGCCCTGCTGCACGCAAGCTGGAACGCGATCGTCAAGGCGGGGACGGACAAGCTTCTCTCCACCGTGCTCGTCTCCGGCGGCTCGGCGCTGATCGCCCTGCCCTTCGCGCTCGTCCTGCCCGCGCCCGCGCCGGCGAGCTGGCCGTTTCTCGCCGCCTCGACCCTCGCCCAGCTGCTCTATTTCGTGCTGGTCGCCACCGCCTACCGCGCCGCGGACATGAGCCTCGTCTATCCGCTGATGCGCGGCGGCGCGCCCGCGCTCGTGGCGCTCGCGGGCGCGCTCGCGCTCGGGGAGCGGATCGGGCCGGCGGGCTGGCTCGGCGTGGCGCTCGTCTCGCTCGGCGTGCTCGCGATCGCGGGCGCGGGCCGGGCGCATGCGACGGGCCGGGGCGTGGCGATCGCGCTCGGCAACGCCTGCGTCATCGCGACCTACACGCTCATCGACGGCGCGGGCGTGCGGCGCTCCGGGGCGCCGGTCTCCTACGCGCTCTGGCTCTTCCTCGCCAACGCGGCGCCCTTCCTCGCCTGGGCGCTCCTGCGCCGGGGGCCGGAGCTGCGCGCCTATCTCCGCGCCCATGCCCGGCTCGGCCTCGTCGGCGGCGCGGGCAATCTCGGCTCCTACGGGCTCGCGCTCTGGGCGATGACCGGCGCCCCGGTCGCGGTCGTGGCGGCGCTGCGCGAGACCTCGATCCTGTTCGGCCTCGCGATCGCGGCGCTCTTCCTCGGCGAGCGGATCGGACCCGTCCGGCTCGCCGCGGCGGCGCTGATCCTCGCGGGCGCGATCACGCTCCGGCTCGGATGAGGCAAATCTCCTTGCGCCCGGGGCCTCGCGCCCTATAAACCAGCGCGAATTTGCCGTGCCCGTCAGAACCCAAACCAGCCGACGCGCGATGCGCGCCGGACGAAGCTGCAAGGCCCTAAAATGCCGAAGAGAACCGATATCCAGTCGATCATGATCATCGGCGCCGGGCCCATCGTCATCGGCCAGGCCTGCGAATTCGACTATTCCGGCGTGCAGGCCTGCAAGGCGCTGCGCGAGGAAGGCTACCGCGTCATCCTGGTGAATTCGAACCCGGCCACGATCATGACCGATCCGGAGATGGCCGACGCGACCTATATCGAGCCGATCACGGCCGAGGTCGTCGCGAAGATCATCGAGAAGGAGCGCCCGGACGCGCTGCTGCCGACGATGGGCGGCCAGACCGGGCTCAACACCGCGCTCGCGCTCGACGACATGGGCGTGCTGGAGAAATTCGGCGTCGAGCTCATCGGTGCGAAGCGCGACGCGATCGAGATGGCCGAGGACCGCGCGCTCTTCCGCGAGGCGATGGACCGAATCGGCCTCGAGAACCCGAAGGCCACCATCGCGAAGTCGATAGACGAGGCGATGGCCGCGATCGAGCAGGTCGGCCTGCCCGCGATCATCCGCCCCGCCTTCACGCTCGGCGGCACCGGCGGCGGCGTCGCCTACAACCGCGAGGATTACGAGCGGATCTGCAAGACCGGACTCGACGCCTCGCCGGTCTCACAGATCCTGATCGACGAGAGCCTGCTCGGCTGGAAGGAATTCGAGATGGAGGTGGTCCGCGACAAGGCGGACAACTGCATCATCGTCTGCTCGATCGAGAACATCGACCCGATGGGCGTCCACACGGGCGACTCGATCACGGTGGCGCCCGCGCTGACGCTGACCGACAAGGAATACCAGATCATGCGCAACGCCTCGATCGCGGTGCTGCGCGAGATCGGGGTGGAGACCGGCGGCTCCAACGTGCAGTTCGCGGTCCATCCCGAGACCGGCCGGCTCGTCGTGATCGAGATGAACCCGCGGGTCTCGCGCTCCTCGGCGCTGGCCTCGAAGGCCACCGGCTTCCCGATCGCGAAGATCGCGGCGAAGCTCGCGGTCGGTTACACGCTCGACGAGCTCGACAACGACATCACCCAGGTGACGCCCGCGAGCTTCGAGCCGACGATCGACTACGTGGTGACGAAGATCCCGCGCTTCGCCTTCGAGAAGTTCCCCGGCACCGAGCCCTTGCTCACCACCGCGATGAAGTCGGTCGGCGAGGCGATGGCGATCGGGCGGAGCTTCCACGAATCGGTGCAGAAGGCGCTCTGCTCGCTCGAGACCGGGCTGACCGGTTTCGACGAGATCGAGATTCCCGGCGCCGACGGACCCGATTCGCTCGCCGCGATCACCTCGGCGCTCTCGGCCCAGACGCCCGACCGGCTCCGCCTCGCCGCGCAGGCGATGCGCCACGGGCTCTCGGACGACCAGATCCACGCGGTGACGAAGTTCGATCCCTGGTTCCTCGCCCGGATCCGCGAGATCGTCGAGGCCGAGGACGAGGTGCGGGCGAACGGCCTGCCCGGCGCGGCCCCGGCGCTGCGCCGGCTGAAGATGATGGGCTTCTCCGACGCCCGGCTCGCGAAGCTCACCGGCCGGACCGAGGCGAGCGTGCGCGCCGACCGGCACCGCGCCGGCATCCGCGCCGTCTTCAAGCGCATCGACACCTGCGGCGCCGAGTTCGAGGCGCAGACGCCCTACATGTACTCGACCTACGAGGCCGAGCACGGCGGCTATACCGAGGACGAGGCGCGGCCTTCCAATGCGAGGAAGGTGGTGATCCTCGGCGGCGGCCCGAACCGGATCGGCCAGGGGATCGAGTTCGACTACTGCTGCTGCCACGCCTGTTTCGCGCTGACGAAGGCCGGCTACGAGACCATCATGGTCAACTGCAACCCGGAGACCGTCTCGACCGACTACGACACGTCGGACCGGCTCTATTTCGAGCCGCTGACGCTCGAACACGTGCTCGAGATCCTGCGGGTGGAGCAAGAGAACGGCACCCTGCACGGCGTGATCGTGCAGTTCGGCGGCCAGACGCCGCTGAAGCTCGCCAACGCGCTCCATGACGCGGGCATCCCGATCCTCGGCACGACGCCGGATGCGATCGACCTCGCCGAGGACCGCGAGCGGTTCCAGCAGCTGCTGCGGCGGCTCGACCTGAAACAGCCGCGCAACGGCATCGCGCGCTCGCCGGAACAGGCGATGGCGGTGGCGAAGGAGCTCGGCTATCCGCTCGTGATCCGCCCCTCCTATGTGCTCGGCGGCCGGGCGATGGAGATCGTGCGCGACGAGGCGCAGCTCACGCGCTACATTCGCGAGGCGGTGACGGTCTCGGGCACGAACCCGGTGCTGCTCGACGGCTATCTCTCGAATGCGACCGAGGTCGACGTGGACGCGCTCTGCGACGGGCGCGACGTGCATATCGCGGGCGTGATGGAGCATATCGAGGAGGCGGGCGTCCATTCCGGCGACAGCGCCTGCTCGATCCCGCCCTATTCGCTCACCCCCGAGATCGTCGCCCGGATCGAGGAGCAGACGCGGGCCATGGCGCTCGCCCTCGGCGTGGTCGGGCTCATGAACGTGCAGTTCGCGATCCAGGGCGAGGAGATCTACGTGCTCGAGGTGAACCCGCGCGCCTCCCGCACCGTGCCCTTCGTCGCCAAGGCGACCGACAGCGCGATCGCGGCGATCGCCGCGCGGATCATGGCGGGCGAGCGGCTCGCCGGTTTCCCGCGGCGCGCCCCCTATCCCGAGGGCGTCGGCCCCGACGATCCGCTGCCCTTCGCCGATCCGCTGACGCTCGCCGATCCCAGGACGCCCTGGTTCTCGGTCAAGGAGGCGGTGATGCCCTTCAACCGCTTCCCCGGCGTCGACACGCTGCTCGGGCCCGAGATGCGCTCGACCGGCGAGGTGATGGGCTGGGACCGGAGCTTCCCGCGCGCCTTCCTGAAGGCGCAGCTCGGCGCCGGCACGATCCTGCCCGAGAAGGGCGCGCTCTTCATCTCGGTCAAGGACGCGGACAAGACCGGGACGCTGATCGAGGCGGCGCGGCTGATGCGCGACCTCGGCTTCCGGCTGATCGCGACCGGCGGCACGGCGAGCTTCCTGAAGGAGAACGGGATCGAGGCGACCCGGGTCAACAAGGTCTACGAGGGCCGGCCCCATATCGTCGACCTGATGAAGGACGGCGGCGTGCAGGTCGTGTTCAACACGACCGAGGGGCGCCAGTCGATCGCCGACAGCCGCGCGATCCGCGCGCTGACCCTCTCCACCAGGACGCCCTATTTCACCACGGCCGCCGGCGCCCACGCCGCCGCGCTCGCGATGAAGAGCCGGCTCGAGGGGGAACTGGCGGTCCGCTCGCTGCAGTAGGTCCGGGCGGCCGGGGGGCGCGTCGGGCGGGGCGGAGTTTCCGCCCCCACCGCCGCCGTCGCCCCCGCCGCCCCGGCCCCGGTCCCGCGCATAGGTCCGGAGCACGGCGGCGAGCCGCGCCATATGCGCCGGGCCGAGCCCCCTGAACCATTTCGCGACATCGACGTCGATCTCGAGCTCGACCTCGACCGGCTCCGCCGTGTTCGGGCGGTCCTCGCCGTAGACGGGGAGCGCCCCGGCGCGCGCCACGTAGGCCTCCATCCAGCGTTCCTGCGCGAGGAGGCAGATCAGGAGTTCGACATGGGCGCTCTGCTCCGCCCTGCTCCGCTTCGCATCCATCAAGGTCCTCCGGCGCCCGCGTGACCGGCGGACCCTGCGGCGGCGGCGGTTAACGGGGGATGGACCCGGGCCGTTCCCGGGAAGGGGCGCGCGCCCGGACGGCGGGGCTTGACAGGGTTCAGGAGAAGCGAGCGGTGGCAACGGGTTGCCGGGCGGGGTTCGCATCGGGACCGGCGGAAATCCGCCGAGACGGGCGCGGTGTCTGGACTCTCGGGGCCGGGGGAGGCAGCCTTCCCACCCCTTCAACAATTCGAGGAGCGCCGGCTTGCGCCTGTTCGACCATTCCCTTCGCGCCACCCTCGCGCTCGCGCTCGCGGGCGCGCTGGCGGCCCCGGCGCTCGCGGCCGATCCGGCGGTGAGCACGCGCAACGCGCCCCGCTCCTCCGAGATGAGCTGCCTCGCCGAGGCGGTCTATTTCGAGGCGGGCGGCACCGGGACGAAGGGCGAGGCGGCGGTCGCGCATGTGATCGTGAACCGGGCGGAGAGCCCGAAGTTTCCCGGCACGGTCTGCGGCGTGGTGCGCCAAGGCTGCCAGTTCTCCTACCGCTGCGACGGCAAGTCCGACGCGCTCGCCAATGCCGAACGGCGCGAGCGGGCCTACGCCGCCGCGCGCGCCGCGCTCTCGGGAGCGCCGGACATCACGAAGGGCGCGCTCTTCTTCCACGCGGCGAGCGCGAAGCCGGGCTGGTTCGCCTCCCGCGACCGGGTGGGCCGGATCGGCGGCAACGTCTTCTACCGCTGAGCTCAGCGCGCGATCATCACCGGGATCGCGGATTCGCTGACGACCCGCACCGCCTGGCCGCCGATCGGGCAGGCGTCGCCCCGCGCGCCGACGACGATCAGGTCGCAGCCGCGCCGCTCGGCCTCGTCGAGGATGGCGCGCGTCGGCTCCGGCGCCACGACGAGGATCGCGTCGGTGCGGAAGCCGAGCGCCAGCGCGCGGGTCTCGGCCTCGGCCAGCACCCATTCGGCGCGAAGCTCGCGGACGTTGTCGAGGCTCTCCTCCAGGACCGAGATCGGGCCGAAAATCTCCGGCGCCGCCGGCCTCACCACCGTCAGGAAGGTCAGCTGCGCGCCGATCCCCGCCCCGGCGCCAAGGGCCATCGCCGCGTCCACCGCGCGATCGGCCCGCGGCGAGCCATCCGTCGCCACCAGGATATGGCTGAACATCTCTTGTCTCGTCTCCCCCGTTGACGAGCGGTTTCGCACCGGATTCGCGAGCGGACCTTGATCCGGCGCAATATGCCGAAAGAAATGTGCATGGCCCGCCGGAGCGGTCTCCGGCGGGCCATTCGGTCGGGTCGGGCGACGCGGCCGGCGATCCGGCCGCGCGCGTGGGGGATCAAGCCTCGGCCGGTTCCGGCTTCGCCTCGATCGCGCCGCGGGCGCCGATCTCGATCCGGCGCGGCTTCAGCGCCTCGGGCACCTCGCGCACGAGGTCGATGTGCAGCAGGCCGTTCTCGGTCGTCGCCGCGCTCGCGCGCACATGGTCGGCGAGCTGGAAGCGCCGTTCGAAGGCGCGGGTGGCGATGCCGCGGTGCAGGTAGTTCCGCTTCTGATCGGCCTCGGCCTCGGTCTTGCGGCCGGTCACGAAGAGCTGGCCCTCGCGCGCCTCGACATTGAGTTCGTCATCGGCGAATCCGGCCACCGCGATGGTGATGCGGTAGGCGTTCTCGCCGGTCTTCTCGATGTTGTAGGGCGGATAGCTCGCCTGGCCCTCGGCGACCGAGACCTGCTCGAGGATATTGGCGAGACGGTCGAAGCCGACGGTCGAGCGATAGAGCGGGGAAAGATCAAAGTGACGCATGATGCATCCTCCATTGGAAGCGATACAGTCGTTGCGGACCCTCGCGACTGGACGGGTCCTGAGGTCTTCTGATCCGGCCCGTTACCCGGCGCCGGATGAGACTGAGTTGGGAAAACCCCGCGGCGGTTTCAAGGGCCTCCGGGCCCTGGCGCTCACTTCTTCTTGCGTTTCGCGCGCGCGGCGTCCTGCTCGGCCACGCTCGTCACCGGCTGGGCGGCGAGGGCGGCGCGGAGCGCGTCCATCCGGGGCGGCGCGATCACCGTCAGCGCGATGTCGCGCCCGGCCCGGTCGCGCGCCATCGCCGAGACGACGGCCACCACCTGGCGCCGGCCCGGCGCCCCGGCGAGGACCGGCGCGCCGGAGACGCCGGAATTGATCCCGCAGGCGAGCAGCGCCACGCCGCGCGTGACCGAGCGCGGCGCGCAGGGCCCCTCGATCGACGGCGCGTAGGGCCGGTCCTTCGCATAGGAGACGATCGTCCCGCCCCGCTCCCCGCCCGAGGCGGCGACGCGAAGCGGCGCGGCGGCGGAGCGTGGCACCGGCCGCTCGAGTTCGAGGAGCGCCATGTCCTTCGAGACGTCGCCGAGATTGGCCGCCGCCGTGAAGTCGAAGCCGGGCAGCGTCGCCATCCGCGTCACGCGGCGGTCGGCGACATGGCCGTCGCGGTAGACGCCCGCGACGAAGGTGAACCCGTGCAGCCGCGCGAGGCGCTTCGTGATCGGGCTGTAGAGGCAATGCGCCGCCGTCAGAACATGGGTCGGGTCGATGAGCGTCGCGGTGCAGAAGCGCGAGCCGTAGACGTTGAGCCGTCCGACGGCGCGGAATTCGGCGGCGTCGGTATGCGAGAGCAGTCGCCGGTCGTCGGCCCCCGCCGGCGCCCCCGCCGATGCGCCCGCGGCGAGGCCGAGCAGCGCCGCGAGCAGGAGGCGCCGCGCCGGGTTCACGCGCGGTCCGCGAGCGCCCGGGGCTTCGGCCCGCCGGTCGCCCAGTCGAGCAGTTCGGCGGTATGGACCACTGGCACGTCGATGCCGCTCGCGATCTGCGTCATGCAGCCGAGATTGCCCGCCGCGATCACCTGCGGGCCGAGTTCGGCCAGCGTCTCCACCTTCCGGTCGCGCAGCTTGCCGGCGATCTCGGGCTGGATAAGGTTGTAGGTCCCGGCCGAGCCGCAGCAGAGATGGCTGTCGCGCGGCTCCACCACCTCGAAACCGGCCGCGCGCAGCAGCGCCTTCGGCTGCTCCCGGACCCGCTGCCCGTGCTGGAGCGAGCAGGCGGCGTGATAGGCGACGCGCAGCCCCGGCGCGCCGCCGGGCTCGCGCAGGCCGAGCGTGGTCATCACCTCGGTCAGATCCTTCGCCCGCTCCGCCACGACCCGCGCCGCCGCCTCCTCCGGCTCGCGCGCGAAGAGATGGCCGTAGTCCTTGACCACCGTGCCGCAGCCGCTCGTGTTGACGACGATCGCGTCGAGTCCCTCGCCCGCGATCTCGCGCGTCCAGGCGGCGATGTTCTCCCGCGCCGAGGCCCGCGCCTCCTCCTCGCGCCCCATGTGATGGGTGAGCGCCCCGCAACAGCCCATGCCCTCGGCGATCACCACCTCGACGCCGTGGCGCGTCAGAAGCCGGATCGTCGCCGCGTTGATGCCGGGATCGAGCACCCGCTGCGCGCAGCCGGTCAAGAGCGCCACGCGCATCCGCCGCTCGCCCTCCGCCGGAATGACGCGGGGGCCGTCGTCGCCCTTCGCCGGCACCTCGGCGGGGGCGAGGTCGAGCATCGCGCGGAGCCGCCCCGGCAGCGCCCCGGCGAAGGGCCGGCCGAGCCGCGCGAGCCGGAGCGCGGCGCGGAACCGCTCGGGATGGGGCAGCAGGAAGGCGAGCAGGTCGCGCGTCCGCCGCTCGGCCCAGGGGCGCTTGTAGGTGCGCTCGATATGGACGCGGGCATGATCGACGAGATGCATGTAGTCGACGCCCGAGGGGCAGGTCGTCATGCAGGAGAGGCAGGAGAGGCAGCGGTCGATATGCTTGACCGTCTTCTCGTCCGCCGGCCGCCCGGCCTCGAGCATGTCCTTGATGAGATAGATCCGGCCGCGCGGAGAATCGAGTTCGTCGCCCAGCACCTGATAGGTCGGGCAGGTCGCGGTGCAGAAGCCGCAATGCACGCAGGTCCGCAGGATCCCGTTCGCCTCGGCGGTCTCGGGATCGGCGAGCTGTTCTTCGGAGAAATTGGTACGCATCTCAGACCAGCGCCGGCGCCGGGACCATCCGCCCCGGGTTCAGCACTCCTTTCGGATCGAATTTCGCACGGAGCCCGGCGGAGAGCGCCGCGATCGGGGCGGGTTCGGGGTGGAACACGCCGTGGCGCGCCTTCGCCTCTTCCGAGGCGCGGATGAGCGTCGCATGGCCGGAGATCCCCGCCATCGCGGCGCGCATGTCGAGCCCCTCGTCCGCGAGCACGGTGAGAAGCCCGCCGGCCCAGTCGTAGACCACCGCCTCGGCCCCCGCCGCGCCGAGCCGCGCGCCGAGCGCCGGCCCGTCGGAGGGTTTGACCGAGATCCGCCAGACCGCGCCCGGCCGCCCGGCGAAGAGCGTCATGTCGCGCAGCGCCGCCCAGTCGCCCGGCCCCTCGACCACGCGGGCCGGGCCGAATTCCGCGAGCGCGCGGGTGAGCCCGGCGATCCGGTGCGAGACCGCGCCCTCGAAACCCTCGAGCCGCAGCAGCGTGACCGGTCCCGGCCCGAGGCCCGCCGGCGCGTGCGCGGCCCCGGTCACGTCGTAGGGCGCGCCCATCGCCACCGCCATCGCCCGGCCCGCCGCCTCCGGCGCCAGCCCGTCGAGCACCACCGTCGCGACGCGGTGCGACACCGGCAGCAGCTTGAAGGCGACCTCGGTCAGCACGCCGAGCGTGCCGTGCGCGCCGGCGACGAGTTTCACGAGATCGAGGCCGGTGACGTTCTTCATCACCCGGCCGCCGTTCTTGACGATCGTCCCGGTCCCGTCGACGAAGCGCACGCCGATCAGGCTGTCGCGGCAGGCGCCGGCCTGGATCCGGCGCGGACCGGAGGCGTTGACGGCGACCATGCCGCCCAGCGTCGGCGCCCCGTTCGCGCCGGTGAGCGCGCGCCCGTCCCAGGGTTCGAAGGGCAGCCGCTGCCCCTCGGCGGCGAGCGCGGCCTCGACCTCGGCGAGCGGCGTTCCGGCCCGCGCGACCAGCGTCAGCGCGCCCGGCTCGTAGAGCGTGATCCCGCTCAGGCCCGACAGCGCGAGCGGCGTTCCCCGGACCGCGTGGCCGATCCCGCGCGTGCCCCCGCCCCGGATCTCCAGCGGCTCGCCCCGCGCGGCGGCGGCGCGCACCGCCTCGGCCACGTCGGCCTCGTCCCTCGGTGTCATGCTCACGCCGCCCTCCGGCCTTCGCTCGCCGGCAGCGGAAAGACCTTCGCCGGGTTGAGCAGCCAGCGCGGATCGAACACGTCCTTGACGCGCAGCTGCGCCTCCAGATCCTCGCGGGCGAACTGCACGTCCATCAGGTCGCGCTTCTCGACGCCCACGCCATGCTCGCCGGTCAGGCAGCCGCCGACCTCGACGCAGAGCCGCAGGATGTCGGAGCCGAGATCCTCGGCCTTCTCCAGATCGCCGGGCTTGTTGGCATCGTAGAGGATGAGCGGATGCATGTTGCCGTCGCCGGCGTGAAAGACATTGGCGACGGCGAGCCCGTAGCTCTCGGTCAGCTCCCCGATCCGGCGCAGCACGTGGGGGAGTTCGCCGACCGGGATCGTTCCGTCGAGGCAGATGTAGTCGGCGATCTGCCCCATCGCGCCGAAGGCGGATTTGCGCCCCTTCCAGATCAGCGCGGATTCCTCGGCCGAGCGGCTCTCGCGCACCACCTCGGGCGCGTGGCGCTCCGCGACGGCGAGGATCTTTTCGAGCTGCTCGGCGATCTCGGCCTCCGAACCCTCGACCTCGACGATCAGCAGCGCCTCGACATCCGGATAGCCCGCGTGGGCGAAATCCTCGCAGGCGCGGATGCAGGGGCGGTCCATGAATTCGATCGCGACGGGCAGCACGCCCGCGCGGATGATGTCGGCGACGCAGGCGCCCGCCACCTCGTTCGAGCCGAAGCCCATCAGCACCGGCCGCGCCCCCTCGGGCTTGCGCAGGATCCGGAGCGTCGCCTCGGTCACGATGCCGAGCTGCCCCTCCGAGCCGCAGATGACGCCGAGCAGGTCGAGCCCCGGCGCGTCGAGATGCGCGCCGCCGATCTCGACCACGGTGCCGTCCATCAGCACCATGGTGACGCCCAGGAGGTTGTTCGTCGTCACCCCGTACTTGAGGCAGTGCGCGCCGCCCGAGTTCATGCCGATGTTGCCCGCGATCGCGCAGGCGAGCTGGCTCGACGGGTCGGGCGCGTAGAAGAAGTCGAGCCCCTCGACCGCGCCGGTGACCGAGAGGTTGGTGCGGCCGGTCTCGACGCGGATGAAGCGGTTCGCGGTGTCGATCTCGAGCACCCGGTTCATGCGCGAGACGCCGAGCACCACGCAATCCTCGGTCGGCAGCGACCCGCCGGCGAGGCTGGTCCCGGCGCCGCGGGGCACGACCTTCACCCCCTCCTCGGAACAGGCGCGCATCACGCGCGCGACCTCGGCGGTGGAGGCGGGCAGCACCACGGCGAGCGGCGGGCAGCGATAGGCGGTCAGCGCGTCGCATTCATAGGCGCGCACTTCCTCGGGCGCGTCGATCACCAGCGCGTCCGGCGCGGCCTCCCTCAGCCGCGCGACGATCGCGGCCTTCCGGGCGATCACCCCCGGATCCGGTTCCGGCATGCGCATGGCTGGTCTCCCTCGATGCGTCCGCGCGACGGCGTCTTTCGCGGGCAACATAAGCCCGCCGCCGGGCAGTTCCAACCCCGCCTCAGCCGCCCCGGCGGCGGCGCGCCGTCGCGGGGCGCCCGGGGCGGCTGCTCCCTGCCGGGCGCGGCGGTTCCGCGTTTCAGCCGGGATGACGTCTAGGCGGTACGGATCAGGCGCACCAGGCGGCGCGGACGGCTGAGCGGTGGTTGTGAGGTGGTGCTGGCGGGACGGGACTAAGTAGCGGTGTTGTGAAAGCGTGTTTGCGTCCAGCGGCACTGCCCCGTCTCGGGGTTCCCTATCGCGCCACCACCACGAACAGGGTCGTCCATACGAGCGCAGAAGCGTGTTTCGTGGCTCGCCCCAAAAACATCAACGTAGGTGACGATGGCTGCCAAGAACATGGCATCATCCCCCCGATCAAAGCATTTGTCGTAGAGAGAGCGGTCGAGAAGCAGAATGCACTTGGCCTCCGTCGGGCTCCTGCCATTCGCCCCGATGGTCCCCAAGGCTTCTGGGGTTTGAAATGGGGCCTTGTCAAAGGATGTCATAACAAGGAAGTTTTCATTCCCGTCGAAATACCAGTTTCTCGGTACAATCGCGGAAGCGCACAAAACACTGTAGGCTGGGGATTGCCCAGTGTTTTCCACGAAGATCTGGACACTTGGGAAGTCGTCGATTTTAACTCCGGACGGCAGACCAGGAGTTAGGGAAAGGTAGGCCCTAATTTGCGCTTGGCCAACATCTCGGGAAACTTCATTGGCGGCCTCGGCGGCTCGGACTGCTGCCCTGGTTTCCGTTAGCGTCGCGTGGACGTAGTAGATACCGCCTCCTGCTACTCCTGTCGTGATCACGCTCAGGCCAAGAAGCCAGAAAGTCCATCGAGCCATGCTTTCCTGAGCGTTCAGGTTGTACTCGGCGCGCTGATCTTCACGGGAGGATTCTATGGCTTCCGTCGCGCATTGGAGAAGAGCCGCGCGATCCATCCCGACGCAAGTGCGACCTATATATTCGTCGGTACGCTCGGCATAGCGGGTAGTGCGCTCTGTTTGCACGCGGTGGTCTGACAGGAAGCCGGCGGTCCAAGCTCCAAACCCAACCACGACAAGGCAACATAGACCGAGCACCAGAGCTGCAACTGAACCATCCGAATTGCTGTCAGACATTACAGCAGGAACCCCGCAGTGAATTTCTCTCAGCTCACTTTGTTTCGCAGATTCCGCTCATTGTCATCGATTCCTGTATCCGCCAGCGTCTCGACAAGCTACGCACAGGTGATCCCACGTCGCGCCCACACTTCCTCATCTCCGTAGCGGCTCGCACGCTCTCAACAAGATCTACGCGGCTGGCGAGGAGGCGGCCTTGCCCGCCTTGTACAAGCTGCGCTGGGGGGCGAGGCGAACCGTCCGCGCTGCGTCCCCTTTGACACCCACACCATCGCCTCCCGCCCTGTGTTCAAGTGCAAGAGCGCGGCCATGGATCTGCTCGCCGGACGCCGCCCCGCGATCCCGCCCTATCCCCGCGCGCGGGCGAGGAAGGCGTCGACGATGGCGCCGGCGTCGCCGGTCTGGGTGGCGGGGTCGAGCACGGCGGGCCAGTCGATCCCGGGCGTGGCGGGCAGCGCCTCGGCGAGCGTGCCGCCCTGATCGCGCACCCGGGCGACCGCGGCCTTCACGAGCGCGGCGGCCTCGGGGCGCGGCATCCGGGCGGCGAGCGCGAAGGTCGCCGCCTCGGCCATCATGAGCCCGCCGTCGGCCATCAGCGCGCGCGCCATCCGCGCGGGATCGGCGCGGAGGCTCGTCGCGAGATCCGCGGCGATCCGGAGCCCCGCCCCGGCGGCGGCGGCGAGCGCGGGAAGCGCGAACCATTCGAGCGGCCAGGCCGCGCCGTCGCGTTCCTGCGCGCCGGGCATCGCCGCGTAGAGCGCGCCGACCTGGCTTCCCGCGACGCGGGCGAGCGTCACCAGCGCCTCGGCCGAGACCGGGTTCGACTTCTGCGGCATGGTCGAGGAGCCGCCGCCGGCGCCGGCGCGGACCTCGCCCACCTCCGACTGGCCGAGCAGGATCAGGTCGGTCCCGATCTTGCCGAGCGAGCCCGAGACGAGCGCGAGGAAGGCGCCGAATTCCGCCATGGCGGCGCGGTCAGCGTGCCACGGGATTTCCGAGGGTTCGAGCCCGAGTCCGGCGGCGAGCGCGCGCATCACCTCCGGCCCCCGCCCCGCGAGCGCCGCGTTGGTGCCCGAGGCGCCGGCGAGCGAGACGCGGAGCAGCCGGGGCCGAAGCTCGGCGAGGCGTTCGCGATGGGTGAGGAGCGGCGCGGCCCAGACGGCGATCTTGGCGCCGAGCGTCGTCGGCGTCGCGATCTGGTTGCGCGTGCGCGCGGCCATCACCGTGCCGCGATGGCGCGCCGCCTGGTCCGCGAAGGCCGCGATCAGCGTGGCGAGGCGGGCGTCGACGAGGTCGCAGAGGTCGCGGAGGCGCAGCGCGAGCCCGGTATCGACGATGTCCTGGCTCGTCGCGCCCCAGTGGAGCCAGGCGCCATGCTCCTTCGGGAGCGCGGCGCGGAAGCCCGCGACGAGGGCGGGGACCGGAACCCCCGCCTCCGCCATGCCCTCCCCGATCGCCTCGGGATCGAGCGTCACCGTCTCCGCCGCCCCGGCGATCGCGCGCGCGCTCTCCGCCGGGATGATCCCGAGCGCCCCCTCGGCGGCGGCGAGCGCGCCTTCGACGCGGAGCATCGCGCGCAGCGCCGCCCCGGTCGCGAAGAGCGCCGCGACCTCCGGATCGCCGTAGAGCCGCGCGGTCAGCGGATCGTCGAAGGGCGAGAACATCAGGCCGCCCTGAGGCCGAGGATCTCCCGCGCCTGCGCGTAGCCCGCCACCGGCCGCTCGTATTTCTCGCAGAGCTCGACCACGCGGCGGACCAGCGCGGCGTTCGAGGGCGCGAGGGTGGATTTGTCGAGCCGCAG
>NZ_VFRP01000070.1 GCF_006385685.1 Amaricoccus solimangrovi
TCGGGCAAGACGACCTGCCTGATGATGCTGGCGGGGTTCGAGACGGCGACGCACGGGGAGATCCTGCTGGCGGGGCGGCCGATCAACAACATCCCGCCGCACAAGCGCGGGATCGGGATGGTGTTCCAGAACTACGCGCTGTTCCCGCACATGACGATCGGCGAGAACCTCGCCTTCCCGCTGCAGGTGCGCAAGCTCGGCAAGCCGGAGATCGAGGCGAAGGTGAAGCGCGCGCTCGACATGGTGCAGATGGGCGCCTTCGGCGGGCGGCGTCCGGCGCAGCTCTCGGGCGGGCAGCAGCAGCGCGTCGCGCTCGCCCGCGCGCTGGTGTTCGAGCCGGAGCTCGTGCTGATGGACGAGCCCTTGGGCGCGCTCGACAAGCAGCTGCGCGAGCACATGCAGTTCGAGATCACCCGGCTCGCGCACAATCTGGGCATCACCACGGTCTACGTGACCCACGACCAGACCGAGGCGCTGACGATGTCGGACCGGGTCGCGGTGTTCAACGACGGCCGAATCCAGCAGCTCGCGCCGCCCGAGGATCTCTACGAGCGGCCGGACAACAATTTCGTCGCGCAGTTCATCGGCGAGAACAACACGCTGCGCGGCAAGGTCGAATCGATCGCCGGCGACCGCTGCGTGGTGCGCCTCGCCGACGGCTCGGTGATCGACGCGCTGCCGGTCAACGTGACCAGGGCCGGCGACGAGACCGTGGTCTCGATCCGGCCCGAGCGGGTGGAGTTCCGGTCCGAGCGCATGCCCGCGGACGGCCACAAGCTCGAGGCCGAGGTGCTCGAGTTCATCTACATGGGCGACACGTTCCGCACCCGGCTCCGGGTCGCGGGCAACGACAATTTCATCATGAAATGCCGCAATGCCTCGGACCAGCAGCGCTTCGCCCCGGGCGAGCGCGTGACCATCGGCTGGGACCCGACCGACTGCCGCGCCCTCGACGCCGCCTGATCCCCGGCCCGCCCGGCGCGCCCGCGTTCCGGGCGCGCCGGGCGGCCGGTGTCGACTGACCCCGCACCGGACCGAACGACGGAGAACCCAATGACATTGAGACACCTTCTGGCCGCCGCCGCCTTCTCGGGCCTCGCGGCCGGCACCGGCGCCCTCGCCGCCGACGGGCCGGAGCCCTGCGAGGGCTGCGCCGATTCCATGACCGTGGTGTCCTGGGGCGGCGCCTACCAGACCTCGCAGCAGAAGGCCTATTCCGAGCCCTACGCCGAGGCGACCGGGACGAAATTCACCTGGGACGAGAGCTCGAACGAGGCGGTGGCGAAGCTGCGCGCGCAGTTCGAGGCCGGCAACGTCACCTGGGACCTCGTCGACGTCGAGGGGCCGGACAGCCAGCGCCTCTGCGACGAGGGGCTGGCGATGGAGATCGATTTCGACGAGGTCCTGGCGAAGGGCGACGACGGCTCCTCGCCGAAGGACGACTTCGGCGACACGCTGATCAACGAGTGCTTCATCCCGCAGATCGTGTTCTCGACGACCTTCGGCTACCGCACCGACGTCGCGGCCTGGAACGGCAAGGTGCCGACCTCGGTCTGCGACGTGTTCGACCTCGAGACCTTCCCGGGCAAGCGCGCGCTCGAGAAGCGGCCGAAGAAGAACCTCGAATGGGCGCTGCTCTGCGACGGCGTCGCCAAGGAAGATCTCTACGACGTGCTCTCGACCCCGGAGGGCGTCGATCGCGCGCTCGCGAAGCTCGCCACGATCAAGGACCAGACCGTGTGGTGGTCCGCGGGCGCCGAGACGCCGCAGCTGCTCGCCGACAAGGAGGTGGTGATCGGCTCGACCTACAACGGCCGCCTCTTCTCGGTCATCGCGGAGCAGAAGCAGCCGGTGGCGATGCTCTGGGATTACGAGGTCTTCGACTTCGACGGCTGGATCGTCCCGGCCGACCTGCCCGAGGACCGCAAGGCGCGGGTGCTGAACTTCCTGAAGTTCGCGACCGATACCCAGCGGCTCGCCGACCAGGCGAAGTACATCGCCTATGGCCCGGCGCGCGCCTCGTCGCAGCCGCTGGTCTCGACCCATGCCGATCTCGGGATCGAGATGGCGCCCTACATGCCGACGAACCCGGACAACATGAAGAACTACCTCGTCAACAACATCGAATGGTGGGCCGACCACCAGGACGAGGTCGAGGCGAAGTTCCAGGCCTGGCTGGCCCAGTAGGGGCCGGCGCGTCCCGGGCGCGACGGCGCGCCCGGGCACCCCATCGCGAGGACGAGGAAAGATGACCGAGGCCACCACCCCCGCCGGCGAGATGCTGGCCGCCGACGGTACCCCGCTCAAGGCCAGCCTGCGGCGCGCGCTGCGCGCGCAGAAGACGCGGGCGCTGATGCTGGTGGCGCCGCTGCTGATATTCGTGCTCGTGAGCTTCCTGCTGCCGATCGGCGACATGCTGTTCCGCTCGGTCGAGAACGACATCGTTCCCAACACGCTGCCGAAGACCGTGGTGGCGCTCCGGGACTGGGACGCGAGCGGCGACGAACTGCCGGGCGAGCCGGTCTACGCCGCGCTCTACGACGATCTGAGCGTCGCGGTGAAGGAGAAGACCAACACCCGGCTCGGCCAGCGGCTGAACTACGAGAATTCCGGCATGTCCTCGCTGATGCGCGGCGTCATGCGCGACCTGCGCAAGATGGACCCGAGCCAGCCGCTGAAGCCGCAGTTCATCGACGGCGACGCGAAATGGGGCGACATCGGCACCTGGCGCACGATCGAGACCTTCTCGGGCAAGTTCACCTCCGGCTACATCCTGAACGCGGTCGACCTGCAGCGGGTGCCGGACGGGATCGCGGTGAAGCCCGAGAGCCAGCGCGTCTACGTGAAGCTGTTCCTCAGGACCTTCGTCATGAGCCTCGCGATCACGCTCACCTGCTTCGTGCTCGGCTATCCGATCGCCTTCCTGCTCGCCAACCTGCCGCTCCGGACCTCGAACCTGCTGATGATCCTGGTGCTGCTGCCGTTCTGGACCTCGCTGCTCGTGCGCACCGCCTCCTGGAAGGTGCTGCTGCAGAACCAGGGCGTGATCAACGACGTGCTGGTCTGGCTCGGCGTGATCGACAACGCGCACCGGCTCGCGCTCATCAACAACGCCACCGGCACGATCATCACCATGACGCACATCCTGCTGCCCTTCATGATCCTGCCGCTCTTCTCGGTGATGAAGGGGATCAAGCCGACCTATGTGCGCGCGGCCAAGTCGCTCGGCGCCAACGACTGGACCGCGTTCTGGCGGGTCTACTTCCCGCAGTCGGTCCCGGGCGTCGGCGCCGGCGCGATCCTCGTCTTCATCCTCGCGATCGGCTACTACATCACCCCCGAACTCGTCGGCGGCACCACCGGCGTCTTCATCTCGAACCGGATCGCCTATCACATCTCGACATCGCTGAACTGGGGGCTCGCCGCCGCGCTCGCGACGCTGCTCCTCATCGTGGTCCTCGCGCTCTACTGGACCTACGACAGGATCGTCGGCATCGACAACGTCAAGCTCGGGTGACACGGATCATGGCCCTTCCCGCCTATGCCTCCACCGGTCAGCGTCTGTGGCACTGGAGTTTCCGTGCCATCTGCGTCGCGATCTTCTTCTTCCTGATCATGCCGATCCTCGTGATCGTGCCGCTGAGCTTCAACGCGGAGAACTTCTTCACCTTCACGCCCCAGATGCTGTCGCTCGACCCGGCCGGCTTCTCGACGCGGCACTACCAGGACTTCTTCACCAATCCCGACTGGCAGGCCGCGCTCTGGAACTCGGTGCGCATCGCCCCGGTCGCGACGGTGATCGCCGTCAGCCTCGGCACGCTCGCCGCGGTCGGGCTGAGCCAGAGCCACGTTCCGGGGCGCGGCGTGATCATGGCGGTGCTGATCTCGCCGATGATCGTGCCCACGATCATCTCGGCGGCGGGCATGTACTTCTTCTATTCCCGCCTCGGGCTGCAGGGCACCTACTGGGGCGTCGTGCTCGCCCACGCCGTGCTCGGCATCCCCTTCGTCATCATCACCGTCACCGCGACCCTCGTCGGCTTCGACCGAAGTCTCACCCGCGCCTCCGCGAGCCTCGGCGCCGATCCGGTGCGCACCTTCTTCAAGGTGCAGATGCCGCTCATCCTGCCCGGCGTGATCTCGGGCGCGCTCTTCGCCTTCATCACCTCCTTCGACGAGGTCGTCGTCGTGCTTTTCGTCGGATCCGCCTCGCAGAAGACGCTGCCCTGGCAGATGTTCATCGGCCTGCGCGAGCAGATCTCCCCCACCATCCTCGCCGTCGCAACCGTCCTCATCGCCATCTCCGTCCTCCTCCTCGTCACCCTCGAACTCCTCCGGAGACGCTC
>NZ_VFRP01000071.1 GCF_006385685.1 Amaricoccus solimangrovi
CTCGCCTTTTCCTGCTGTCGCGGCGGCCGCGCGGAGGCGGAGCCGTTTTACGATGCGCGCCGCATTTAGGAGGAAACCACGAGAAACGCAAGAACTGGCGCCGTTGTCACGCGATCACGGGAGTCACGGCCCGGTCACGCCGCCCCCGCTAGAGCGATTCGCGACATCGAAGGGGGAAGGAATCATGTGGGACCAGGGAGCCGTCGACATGGGCGCCGAACTGTGGTTCGCGGCGGCGGTGGCCGGGCCGCAGGTGCTGGGGGCGGGGCTTCATCGCGCGGCGCGGGGCGCCCGGCGCGGGACGCTGGCGCCGGTGCCGGCCGCCGCGCTCGGGCTCGCCGCCATAGAATGGTGTCTCGGCGTGCCGGCCGCGGCGCTCGCGGCGCCGCTCGCCGTCGCGCTCGCGGGGGCGGTCGTCGTGGCCGGCCGGGAGCGGCGCGCCGGGGCGCGGGAGGGCGCGGTGCGCGCGGCGCTGGCGCTCAGCCTCGCACCGCTGATCTGGGGCGCGCTCATGGTGGCGCCCGCCGCCCGGATCGGAGTCGGGGCCGAGATCGGGCCGGTGCTCGCGCTCCTGACCGGGCTCGCGGCCCTCGCCGCGCACTGGCCGGCGCTCGCGGCGGCCTATGCCGATCCCGGGCGCGAGCCGCCGCTGCCCTGGTTCCTGTGGTCGGCGAGCCATGGCGGCTGGGCGGTCATGGTGATGTTCGCCGATCTGCCCTGGCCGTTCCTGGCCTTCCCGCTCGTCGCCCAGGCGGCGACGCTCGGGATCGGGATCTTCGCGCTCGAGGGTGGCTCCGAGCGGCGCGGCGGCGAGGGCGCGCGCTGAGCCGCGCGCCGCGAATCCCGCGATCGGCGCCGGCGGCGCGGAGGGCGCCTCCCGCCGCCGGCGGCGATCCCCGGGGGCGGCCGGATTCTTCGTGCGATGACAGGGGGATAACGTGACCGGGCCGGCGAGGCGGCGAATCTCCGGATCGCGGTTGACATTTCCGGGCCTTTGGGACTAGTTTCCGCCCGCTCCGAAGGGATCCCCCTTCGAAACAGTCATGTTTTGGGCGGTCACGACTCGGGCGAGCAGCCCCAGTCCTCTGGAATTTCGCCGCGTCGGATTGCCGTTAAGGTGAGTCCGTGCGCGGCACTTTTGGCATTTCGCGCGAAAGCGCGGGGGCCTTTCGTAACAGAAGACGCGCTGAACGCGCACGACAGACACGGTTAGACGGGGTTTAGAACCGAATGCCAACGATCCAGCAGCTGATCCGCAACCCGCGGCAGCCGAGAGCGACGCGCTCGAAGTCGATGCACCTGCAGGCCTGCCCGCAGAAGCGCGGCGTCTGCACGCGCGTCTACACCACCACGCCGAAGAAGCCGAACTCGGCCATGCGCAAGGTTGCGAAGGTTCGCCTGACCAACGGCTTCGAGGTCATCAGCTACATCCCCGGCGAGTCCCACAACCTCCAGGAGCACTCGGTCGTGCTCATCCGCGGCGGTCGTGTGAAGGACCTTCCGGGCGTGCGTTATCACATCCTGCGCGGTGTGCTCGACACCCAGGGCGTCAAGAACCGTCGCCAGCGCCGGTCCAAGTACGGCGCGAAGCGGCCGAAATAAGGAGAGTTCGAGATGTCTCGTCGCCATAGCGCGGAGAAGCGCGAAGTCCTGCCGGACGCCAAGTTCGGCGACCGCGTTCTGACCAAGTTCATGAACAACCTGATGCACGACGGCAAGAAGTCGGTCGCCGAGAGCATCGTCTACGGCGCGATGGAGCGCGTGCAGCAGAAGCTGCGCCGCGAGCCGATCGAGGTCTTCCACGAGGCCCTCGACAACATCAAGCCGTCGGTCGAGGTCCGCTCCCGCCGCGTCGGCGGTGCGACCTATCAGGTCCCCGTCGAAGTGCGCCCGGAGCGCCGCGAGGCGCTGGCGATCCGCTGGCTCATCAAGGCGAGCCGCGCCCGCAACGAGCACACGATGGAAGAGCGCCTCGCCGGCGAACTGCTCGACGCCGCCAACATGCGCGGCACCGCCGTGAAGAAGCGCGAAGACACCCACAAGATGGCCGACGCCAACAAGGCGTTCAGCCATTACCGCTGGTAACGGCGGAAGATAGGAACAGGCAGATGGCCCGCGAATATCCCCTCGACCACTACCGCAACTTCGGCATCATGGCGCATATCGACGCCGGGAAGACGACGACGACCGAGCGGATCCTGTATTACACCGGCAAGAGCCACAAGATCGGCGAGGTGCATGACGGCGCCGCGACGATGGACTGGATGGAGCAGGAGCAGGAGCGGGGCATCACCATCACCTCGGCCGCGACGACCACCTTCTGGGAGCGCACCGAGGACGGCGTTTCGACCAATTCGCCGAAGTACCGCTTCAACATCATCGACACCCCCGGCCACGTCGACTTCACGATCGAGGTCGAGCGCTCGCTCGCCGTGCTCGATGGCGCGGTCTGCGTGCTCGACGCGAACGCGGGCGTCGAGCCGCAGACGGAGACCGTCTGGCGGCAAGCTGACCGCTACAAGGTCCCGCGCATTGTCTTCGTCAACAAGATGGACAAGATCGGCGCGGACTTCTTCAACTGCGTCCGCATGATCAAGGACCGGACCGGCGCCACCCCGTGCCCGATCCAGCTCCCGATCGGCGCCGAGAACGCGCTC
The DNA here is from genome assembly GCF_006385685.1 of Amaricoccus solimangrovi. Taxonomy (GTDB): domain Bacteria; phylum Pseudomonadota; class Alphaproteobacteria; order Rhodobacterales; family Rhodobacteraceae; genus Amaricoccus; species Amaricoccus solimangrovi. Next base: position 2,658 of record NZ_VFRP01000071.1, read on the forward strand.
GAGGGTCATGTCGACCTCATCACGATGGAAGAGTGGACCTGGAAGGGCGAGGATCTGGGCGCGACCTGGACCCGTCAGCCGATCCGCGCCGAGCTCGCCGACCAGGCCGCCGAGATGCGTGCGACCATGATCGAGCTCGCCGTCGAGATGGATGACGCGGCGATGGAAGCCTATCTCGAAGGCGAGGAGCCGGACGTCGCCACGCTGCGGAGCCTGATCCGCAAGGGCACGCTCGCGATGGCCTTCGTGCCCGTGCTCTGCGGCTCCGCCTTCAAGAACAAGGGCGTGCAGCCGATGCTGAACGCCGTCGTGGACTTCCTGCCGGGTCCGCTCGACGTGCCCGCCTACATGGGCTTCGCGCCCGGCGACGAGACGGAAACCCGCGACATCGCGCGCCATGCCGACGACGCCGAGCCCTTCTCGGGCCTCGCCTTCAAGATCATGAACGACCCGTTCGTCGGCTCGCTCACCTTCACCCGGATCTATTCGGGCGTGATCCGCAAGGGCGACCAGCTCCTGAACTCGACCAAGGGCAAGACCGAGCGCGTCGGCCGCATGATGATGATGCATGCGATCAACCGCGAGGAGATCGAGGAAGCCTTCGCGGGCGACATCATCGCGCTGGCGGGTCTGAAGGACACCACCACCGGTGACACGCTCTGCGACAAGGCCAAGCCGGTCGTGCTCGAGACGATGACCTTCCCCGAGCCGGTGATCGAGATCGCGATCGAGCCGAAGACGAAGAACGACCAGGAGAAGATGAGCCAGGGCCTGCAGCGGCTCGCGGCCGAGGATCCGTCGTTCCGCGTCGAGACCGACCGCGAGAGCGGCCAGACGATCATGAAGGGCATGGGCGAGCTTCATCTCGACATTCTCGTCGATCGCCTGAAGCGCGAGTTCAAGGTCGAGGCGAACATCGGCGCGCCGCAGGTGGCCTATCGCGAGACCATCTCCAAGGCGGCCGAGATCGACTACACCCACAAGAAGCAGACCGGCGGTTCGGGCCAGTTCGCGCGGGTGAAGCTGACGATCACGCCGACCGAGCCGGGCGAGGGCTACTCGTTCGAATCGAAGATCATCGGCGGCGCGGTGCCGAAGGAATACATCCCCGGCGTCGAGAAGGGCATCCAGTCCGTGATGGATTCGGGTCCGCTCGCGGGCTTCCCGGTGATCGACTTCAAGGTCGCGCTGACCGACGGCGCGTTCCACGACGTCGACTCCTCGGTTCTCGCCTTCGAGATCGCCTCCCGCGCCGCGATGCGCGAGGGCCTTCGCAAGGCCGGCGCCAAGCTGCTCGAGCCGATCATGAAGGTCGAGGTGGTGACGCCCGAGGACTACACCGGCGGCATCATCGGCGACCTCACCAGCCGTCGCGGCCAGGTCCAGGGTCAGGACACCCGGGGCAACGCGATCGCGATCTCGGCGATGGTCCCGCTCGCCAACATGTTCGGCTACATCAACACGCTGCGCTCGATGTCCTCGGGCCGCGCGGTGTTCACGATGCAGTTCGACCACTACGAGGCGGTGCCGCAGAACATCTCGGACGAGATCCAGGCGAAATACGCCTGATCCGGCAAGGAAATAAGGGCGGCCCGGCCGCCCGCGAAGGGAACAGGAGAGCCAAGC
>NZ_VFRP01000072.1 GCF_006385685.1 Amaricoccus solimangrovi
GTTCGTAGAGGCTCAGCCCGGCGGAGACGCCGCCAGTGATTTCCAGCGCCAGATCGACGAAGCGTGGCAACACGTCATCGGGCGTCTCGGCCATGCGTCCTGCCAGTTCATGGATCGCGAGCATCTCCCGCCGATAGTCGGGAAGGACGGTCGGCCGACGGTCGAGCTCGGCCGTGACGTAGAGATCGGACAGGCCCGCGGTGCTCATGACGCTCCCAACCCCACTCCCCGGAGGCGTTCCGGCCAGACACTTCAGCACGTCACTTTCGGCGGTGCAATCATTGCCGGAGGTGGGTGCTTTCGCTTTGAGAGGAGACGAACGCTGGTGGCCGGGATAGCGAGACCTTCGAGAGGTCCGCGGCGGCGCCGGCCGCCTCATGCGCGCCAGGCCGCTTGGCGTCCTCGAGCCCGGCCCCCGAGGCCGGCCTGACGTACCGCGTCTCCCGCGCCAGGGCGGGTGACCGAGGCTCCTCCCCGGATCCAACCTCGACCAACGGAACCTCAGCCGTCGTCGATGTCAGCGTCCGTCGGCGTGTCCCCGTGCTGGGTCTGACGCGTCGGCCGCGACTTGGCGTGAAGGCGATCCGGGCCTTCGTCGCTGGCAAGCCAGATCTTGCGCTGTGGAAACGGAATCTCGATCCCCTCGGCGTCGAGGCGCTTCTTCACCGTCTCGGCGTAGGCGCGGCCGACGGCCCACTGGTCGCCGGGACGCGTTTTCAGCCGTGCGCGAAGGATCACGGCGTTCTCTGCCAAGGCTTGCACTCCGAACCATTCAATGCCGCCAAGCAACCGCCAGCGCCAATCCGGATCGGCCACCAACTGTTCGAAGGCGGCGAGCATCGCCGCCTTCGCCTGATCGATGTCGGCACCGTAGGCGATCGAAATATCCGCCACATGATAGCTGAAGTCCCTGGTGTGGTTCGACACGGCGTCGACCGAGGAGAACGGGATCAGATGATAGACGCCTTCGACATCGCGAAGGCTGACCGATCGGATCGTGAGCTTCTCGACGACGCCCACCTTGCCGCCAGCTTCGACGACGTCTCCGACGTTGATCGCGTTCTCCAGCTGGATGAACAGGCCGGTGATGATGTCCTGCACCAGCTTCTGCGAGCCCCAGCTGATGGCAAGCGCGATGACGCCGGCCGAAGCGAGCAGCGGCGCGAGGCTGATGCCGACGCCGAGAAGCGCGTAGTAGAGGCCGATCAGCACGATCACCACCGCGACGGCGTTCCTGAGCAGCGAGAAAACGGTCTGCTCGCGTGCCGTGGGGACGCGGCCCCCGTGGGGTGTCAGGCGGTGATCGATCCAGGCGCTGATCGCGAGCCAGATCCCGAAACACGCCAGCGAAATTGCGAGGAGACCGAGGGTGGCGCCGAGAATGTCAAACCCAAACCGTCGCTGGAGCCATTCCGCGAGCCCGAAGATGCCGAGGGCCTGCAGGACGAATCCGATCCAGAGGGCGAAAACGACGTAGCGGAGGACGCCGGCGAAGCTCCGCAAGAAATCATCGAGGCGCGCTTCGACGCCCGGCATTGCCCGCTTCACCGGCTCCGGCAGCCGCGCCCCATGGGCGGCGACCTGGTCCAGCATTCGGCTGACCAGCAAGGCCAATGCCAGGGCCGCGGCCGCTTCGACCATGTACTCGAGCAGAATGAGGCCGGCGGCCCCGGACGTCATCACTTGATGCAGAAGGAAGGCAAGATAGGCCAGGGCGAGCCAGTGCCAGCAGCGGGCCGCGAGCGAAAGAAGGATCGGCCAGATCTCTTCCCGCTCCGCCGCCATGCGCTCGAAGTATTCCCGGGGGGACCGGCGGCGCAAAATCACCAGAAGCATGAGATAGAGGAGCGCGGTGGCGTGGAACGCGACGGTCGTGGCGTGAGCGACGATGGGGGTGGCGATCTCGATGAGGATCGCCGGCAGGAGCAGTTCGCCGAGTGCCATGATGATCGCGACGGCGGCGAGCCGTCGGGTCCAGTAGCGGGCCGTGGCATCGCTCATCGGAAACGGCCGGAGTTCGGGTACCGCCGGGCTGAAGACCGCGCGCAGCACGACAATGAGCGCCCCCGCCGCCAGAAACGCCAGCAGGTAGCCGATGAGAATGCGGCTCTCGGGGGCGCTGACGTCCTTCGGAGCGACGGCCGCGCTCGTCGCGGCGGCGGCGATGACCGCCGCGATGATGACGATGAGGTCCAGAACGACCTTGGCGGAGGAAAGAAGCGCGACACCGAGCGGGCCCCGCCCCGGCGCCCGTCGGCCGATGCCGCGCAGCAAGGACAGGAGTGCCAGACGGCCAAGCACCGCCACCGCCAGCGAGACCGCGATCGGCGGCGCGAGGGTGCGTGCGACGGAGCCCAGGTCGGCCGGGTCGATCGAACCCAGACCCCGCAGCCGGCGGAGATTCGCCCGGGCGGCGGCGATGTCCCTTCGCAGCGACGCCACGAGATCCGAGAGGCCGCGCTCCAGTCCCCCGAGGAGCGCGCCGCCGAGCGGCGAGCTTGGCTCCCACCGACCTTCATCCTCGGAGATCGGCCCTCTCCTCGCCGAGCCAAACGACTCGACGACCCTCTCGGCCCCGGAGCTGGCAGGGGGCGGAATGGAGGGGGTTTGGGCCGCGGTCGCGCCGCACCAGACGACCACCAGCAAGACGACCCAAGCCATGAACAGAAAGGGCCGGCATGACGGTGGAGGCATTCGTGTCTCACTCGTGGGCAAAGGTCCGCGCCCTCACCATTGCCACGGGCGAAGGAGAACGTGAACCCGCCGGTCCCGACGGCCGCGGGGCAGTCAATCCTGGCTCACCCTGTATCCGATTCGGGCGCGCACTGGCCGCTTCGCGCCGCTCGCGCCGCGGGGAGCTCGCTCCCTCAGCCGCGCCCTTCGCACCGGTGTCCCAAGCGGCATGCCGCGCGAGCGGTCGGTCTCGACCGAGTCTGAAACGCGGTGACGACCCGCCCACTGGCTCACGAGCACCTCCCGCGGTGCCGATCAGTCGCCGGAAACGACCACATCAGGCACCTCATAGCGCTCCTCGCCGATCCGGATCAGGTTGAGATCAGCCTCGCGGCTGGCACCGAGATGCTTTTCGCCATCCGCCGCGCTGACATCGGCGCTAACCGCGTTGCCATTCTCGAATTCGATCGAACGTGTCCGCCCGTCGGGCAACGTGATCGTCACCGTCGCGGTTCCGCCGCCCCGGCGGATCACGCCGAACGGGCACTCGCCCATTGGTTCGCCCGCCGTCGACGCGCAAGGCAGCGAGCCGGTAGCATTGAAGGCTGTGCCTGGCACCAGCGCATCCCCGGTCTCCGCCTGCGCGGCATATGCCGCCGCCCCCGCCTCGCGCAGGTAGCGCCCGGCCACCCAGCCTCGCGTTTCGTCCCCCGTCCGCTCGACCTCGCACCAGCGCTGGCCGCCCGCCATCCGACAGCCGCGGTTGCGCAGCACGGTGCCCGTCGGAAGCCGGGCAAGCACGGCGGCGTGTGTCGAGGGTCCGGAGCGCAGGTTCAGCGTGTCGCCAGCGGCGAGCCCGGCAAGCTCCCAGAAGTCCGGCCCGCCCGCCAGCCCGTCCGCGTAGTCGGAGGTGGGGTCCGCGACCGCCGGGCTGGCGCCGGTGATCCCGATCCGCAGCGCGTAGGAAGCCGTTTCGCCGCGCCGGGCGCCGGCGCGCATGATGAACACCTGAATCGTGTAGTCGCCGCTCTCGTCGAGGGACCGCCGGAAATCGTCTCCCTCGGAAGAACCTATGAACAGGGCGGTGCTCTTGCCCGGCACATCGCCGGGCCCGAAGACGTTGAAGTATGCCACCGGATTGTCGACGCGCAGGCTCGCCGTCATCTCCTGACCGGCGGTCGCGCCGACCTGGTACTCCACGCTGTCGTAGCCCTTGATGTTTCCGCTGACCGTGGTGCCGGTCGTGCCCGCCGGGAACCGGACCCGCTCCCGGCGCACCTCGTCCGCGGACGCCACCCCAAAACCCAGCGCCAGCATGGCCACCAGGAACAACGTCGTCATCCGTTCGCTTGCCGTAACCACGCAACACCTCCTCCTCGCTCGCGAGATCCGCGCTCCAGACAACCACCCCGCCCGACAGCCTTAACTTCGATGCCGGTTTCTGGCGCCGCGCGGTGGAGAGCGTCGAGACGCCCGACGCCTATACCGCCGTCCTGCATCTCAA
>NZ_VFRP01000073.1 GCF_006385685.1 Amaricoccus solimangrovi
AGAGCCTCGCCCGGATCAATCCGGAGGCGATCTTCTGCCAGCTCGACTGTTTCGGCGGCGCGCGGCGCGGCCCGCGCAGCGACTATCTCGGCTACGACGATCTGGTGCAGGCGACGACCGGGATCATGCCGCGGTTCGGCGGCTCGATCGAGACCCCGGAGGAGCACGCCCATGTCGGCACCATCGACGTGATGTGCGGCTTCGGCGCGGCGACCGCCGTCGCCGCCGCGCTCTACCAGAAACATCGGACCGGACGGATCGGCCGGGCGCGCACCTCGCTCTGCGCCCTGAGCGGGCTCGCGCAGATGCCCTTCTGCTACGACTATCCGAACCGGCCAGCCTTCGACGAGCCCTCGGGCCCGCGGGCGATGGGCACCGACGCGCTCCACCATCTCTACCGGGCGCGCGACCGCTGGCTGATGCTCGCGGCGACCGAGGCGGACCTGCCGCGCTTCGCCCGCGTCCCCGGCCTCGAGGGGCTCGCCGCGTCCTCGGAGCATGAGCGCGGCTGCCTGCTTGCAAGCGCGATCGGAACGGCGACGGCGGAGGACTGGGTCTCGCGCTTCCGGGCGGCCGACATCGGCGCCGCCGTCTGTGACAGCATCGAGACCATCCGGGCCGCGAACTGCCGGCGGGAAGACGGGACACCGGGGATCGACCGCGGCAGCTATGCCTTCTCGGCCTACCCGGACCATCCGAGCGGCCACCGCGTCACGCAGCTCGACCCCTACGCGGTGCGGCCCTCGATCGGTCGGGTCTGCGCGCTGGCACCGGCGGAGAAGTACGGCGCCTCGACACGGTCGGTGCTGGCGGCGGCGGGCTATTCCGAGTCCGAGATTGACCGGCTGAGGGAAAAAGGCGCGATCAGCGAAAGCTGGAGCGGCGAATACCTTCCCAGCTGATCCCCGTCCGCGTCGATTCAGCGCCGCGCCGTCCGACCCAGCGCGCCCGAGAAGACCTGAAGGCCAGGCAGAGGCGGCGGGTCGCGCCGTCCCGTCCCACGCCATGCCACTCGAAACCCATAGCCGGAGGAAGAGATGCCGCGCGATCCGTTCGACTACATCATCGTGGGCGCCGGCTCGGCCGGATGCCTGCTCGCGAACCGCCTGAGCCGCGACCCGTCGCGGCGGGTGCTGCTGCTCGAGGCCGGCAAGCCCGACAATTATCCGTGGATCCACGTACCCGTCGGCTACCTTTACTGCATCGGCAACCCGCGCACGGACTGGCTCTATCAGACCGAGCCCGATGCCGGGCTCAACGGCCGTTCGCTGCGCTATCCGCGCGGCAAGACGCTGGGCGGCTGCTCGTCGATCAACGGCATGATCTACATGCGCGGCCAGGCGCGCGACTATGACAACTGGGCGCGGCTGACCGGCGACGACGACTGGAGCTGGGCGGGGGCGCTGCCGGACTTCATGGCGCATGAGGACCATTACCGGCTCGACGCGGGCGCCGATCCGGCGACCGGCGGCAACAGCCGCTTCTCCGACCTGCACGGGCATGGCGGCGAGTGGCGGGTCGAGAAGCAGCGGCTGCGCTGGGCCATCCTCGACGACGTGGCCGAGGCGATGGTCGAGGCGGGGTTCGAGCGTACCGACGACTTCAATTCCGGCGACAACGGGGGTGTCGGCTATTTCGAGGTGAACCAGAAGGCCGGCTGGCGCTGGAACACGTCGAAGGCGTTCCTGCGCCCGGCAAGGGGCCGGCCGAACCTGGAGATCTGGACCGAGTCGCAGGTCGAGCGGCTGATCTTCGAGACGGGGCCGGACGGCGCCCGGCGCTGCGTCGGCGCCACCGTGCGCCGCGGCGGCGACGCGGTGGTGGTGAGGGCGAGCCGCGAGGTCGTGCTCTCGGCCGGCGCCATCGGCTCGCCGCAGATCCTCCTGCTCTCGGGCGTCGGACCGGCCGGGCATCTGAGGGAGCACGGCATCGACGTCGAACTCGACGCGCCCGGCGTCGGCGGCAACCTGCAGGACCACCTGCAGATCCGCGCGATCTACAAGGTCGCGGGCGCGCTCACCCTCAACGCCCTCGCCGGCAACCTGATCGGCAAGGCGCGGATCGGGCTCGAATACGCGCTCCGGCGCTCG
>NZ_VFRP01000074.1 GCF_006385685.1 Amaricoccus solimangrovi
TCGCGCGAGGAGGAACACAATTGGCCCATCAAGAGATCGGCGATGACCGCCTGGACTGGCGCGTCTTCGCGCCCTCGCTGGCGGTCATCGCCGCCGTCATCGCTCCGCTCATCCTGTTTCCCGAGTCCGGCCCGGCCGCGGTTCAGGCGGCCTTCGCCTTCGCCACCGGCAAGTTCGGCTGGCTCTATCTCCTGGCCGGGATCGCGACCGTCGTGTTCCTGGTCGTCCTCGCTGCGAGCCGCTACGGCAACGTGCGGCTCGGAGGACCCGATGACCTGCCGGAATTCAGCTATTTCAGCTGGATCGCGATGATCTTCTGCGGCGGGATCGGCATCGCCATCGTCAACTGGGCCTGGGTCGAGCCGATCTACTACCTGCAAGGGCCGCCGTTCGGCGTCGAGCCGATGTCGGCCAGCGCCGCGGAATGGGCGCTCACCTACGGCCAGTTCCACTGGGGCATCACCCCGTGGGCCCTCTATGCCCTGCCGGCGCTCCCGATCGCCTATTCGATGTACGTGCGGCGCCAGCCCGGCGTCCGGCTCTCGGTCGCCGCGCGCGGCGTTCTCGGCCGGCATTCGGACGGATGGGGCGGCGTGCTGCTCGACGCGATCGTCGTCTTCGGCATCGTCGGCGGCGTCGGAACCTCGCTCGGCCTCGCCGTGCCGCTGGTGTCGAAGCTCGCCAGCGGCCTGCTCGGTGTCGAGCCCTCGACGGCCCTCAATCTCGCGATCCTCGCACTCTGGACCCTGATGTTCGGTGGCAGCGTCTGGTTCGGCCTGTCGAAGGGCATCAAGATCCTCTCGGACGTGAACGTCATCCTCGCGCTCATCCTCCTCGGCTTCACCTTCGCAGTCGGGAACTCACTCTTCATGCTGAACGGCTGGGTGAACAGCCTCGGCAAGATGGCGAACAACTTCCTGACGATGAGCATGTGGACCGACCCGATCGGCCACTCGACCTTCCCGCGGGACTGGACGATCTTCTACTGGGCGTGGTGGATCGCCTACGCGCCGATGATGGGTCTCTTCGTCGCGCGCATCTCGCGGGGGCGTACCATCCGCGAGCTCATCGTCGCGGAGCTGGTCTGGGGGTCGCTCGGGTGCTGGGTCTTCTTCGCCGTCTGGGGCGGCTACGCGCTCGACCTGCAGCTCTCCGGCGCCCTCGACATCGGCGGCATCCTGAAGGCTGAGGGCATTCCGGCGACGGTTCAGGCGATCCTCGGCACACTGCCGATGCCCTGGCTCGTCATCCCGCTGTTCATCCTGCTCTGCTTCGTCTTTCTCGCCACGACGCTCGACAGCGCGGCCTA
>NZ_VFRP01000075.1 GCF_006385685.1 Amaricoccus solimangrovi
CGCCGCGCGGAGCTGGAGCTCGTTGATCGGGTGGAGCCCGGGCGAGAACGGCGCCTCGACCGCGCCGACCATGCCGCAGAGCGCGACGCCGATAGAGCCGGTGTTGCAGTTCAGGGTGTGCGCGGCTTAGTTGCCATCCGAGGTGTCCTCGTTGTCCTCGATCGCATGGACGCCGGCGAAGATGCTCCCCTCGCCGTCGACGATGCGGTGGTAGTGCTGCCGGTCGAGCGCGGACACGCGATCCGTCCCGGCGGTCCAATGGATGACCACTCGTTTCATGGGGGTTCCGATGTCAGGTGTTCGGCCGGCTGGGCGCCCGGCCCGCGCTCAATCGCCGGTCGGCGCGACGGCGAGGAAAGGATTGCTCTCGTAGGGACCGGAACGGAACTCGATCAGCCCTTGAACCAGCCGGACTGCGGCCACGGATAGAAGTAGGTGAACTCCGCGCGGTAGGCGCCCTCGACGCCGACAATGTCGCACGAGCGATTCGGCGGGTTCCCGAGATACCAGTTCAGGTCGCGGACCTCCCCGGAGCGCGGCCCGCCGTCGCCGATGAGCACCGGATATGGGCCGGCCTTGAAGGAGATGCCGTTCATCCGCCTGCCGTGGCAGACGCCGACGGTCCGCTCCCGAGGGTCTCCGGGTTCATTCGCGACCGCGATCTGGCGCACGTCGACCTGCAGGTCGCCCTCGAAGTCGCGCTTCACGACCCGGTCGACGATGACCGCGAGGCTGTAGCTGCGGACCTGCACCGATGACACATTGATGACCCAGAACGGCGGGGTGCTGTCGATCGCCCAGCGTCCGAGACTCACGATCGACCAGGCGAAGGCGAAGGCCGCGAGCGCGATGGCGGCGATCCCGGCCGGCGCGTGGATCTCGAAATTGAACAGCCAGCGGACGAATCTCACTGTCCAGCACCGAGAGCAGCGAGCGCGACACGCCAGCCTTGCGACAGCACCACCCAGCCGGCCTGTATGGTCGCGAACCCGCCGAAGATGATCAGCAGCCACTTCCCGAAGTCCCGCGTGATCGCGCGGAAGGCGCTCCACCGCTCCCGGCTCCGCTCCTGCGCCTTGATCGCCCTGATGGCCTCCAGAACGTCCGCCGGGCTTCGCAATTCCTCGAGGATCAAAATGACCTTCTCGCTCGTGATCCACCCTGTGATCCTCCGAATGTCGGACGGGGATGCCCAATCTGAAATCGCCTTTTGGTACTCGTTGAAATCATCATTTTCCGGCATGCGATTAACCCAGAATGGAGGGTTTCCCGCGCCGGCGGCGCGGCCTTGAAAGACGGCGGCGCCGCATGAAGAAAGGCGGCCTCGGAGAGCCGCCCCTTGGTCGAGAGCGACGATCCTGATCCGTAATGCCGGGCTGTGTAAGTTTTACCTTACAGCCCCGTTGACGCCGCGTCATGTGTAACGTATACCTTACACATGATCGACGTTCGCCAAACCCGGACCTTCAAGACTTGGCTCGACGGCCTCCGCGACCGCGCCGCCGCTGCTCGTGTCGCCACCCGGATCGCACGGGTTCAGGCGGGGCTGCTCGGGGACGCCAAGTTCTTCGACGGCATTGGCGAGCTTCGGATCGACTACGGCCCCGGCTACCGGGTCTATTTCGTCCAGCGCGGCAAGGTGCTGGTTATCCTGCTCTGTGGCGGCGACAAGTCGTCTCAGAAGCGCGACATCAAGCTGGCCAAAAAGATGGCCGAGGAGGTCTGATGGAACACCTCGAACAATTCGACGCGGCGCCCTACATCGACACGCCCGAGGCGGAGGCGATCCTCCTCTCCGACGCGTTCGAGAGCGGCGACGCCACCTATATCGCGCATGCCCTCGGCATCGTCGCGCGCGCCCGTGGTCTCGCCCAGATCGCGCGCGACGCGGGGATCAGCCGGCCGACCCTGTACGCCGCTATCAGCGGGGAAGGCGACCCGAAGCTCTCCACGCTTCTCGCGCTAACCCATGCGCTTGGGTTCAAGTTCAGCGTGAAGGCGGAGGCCGCCTGAGCCTCCGCCAATCTCAGAGGATGAAATCCCCCGCCCCGTAGTCCTCCGCGTGCACGTCGCGCCCGTCGAGCAGCGCGATGGTCATCTCCGTGCGCCCGGTATCCACGTGCACCAGCGTCGTGGTCTTGCCCACGTCCTCGAGCCAGACGCGCCCGTTGCCGTGCCAGTCGTCGGGGCCGGAGAAGCGGAACGCCTGGTCGCCGGTGCGGAAGACGTTCGCGTCGATCTCGGAGAGGTCGATCTTGTCCTCGCCGATGTGGAAGTCCGCGACCTGGTCGCGCTCATCCCTACCCTCGCGCGCCCACATGAAGACGAAGGCATCCTCGCCGCCGCCACCCTTGAGATAGTCCGCGCCCTGCCCGCCGATCAGCTGGTCCGAAGCGTCGGAGCCGTAGAGGCTGTCGTCGCCCTGGTTGCCGTAGAGCAGGTTTCCGTCGCCGCCCTTGACGCTGATCCTGTCCTCGCCCTCTCCACCGTAGACCTCGGAGCGGAATGGGGATTCGGTCTGGACGCCTCGGATCTCCGAGAAGATCCGGTCATCGCCGCCCTCGCCCCACAGGCGGTTGGTCGCCATGGCGTATGGGTCATCTTCGATAGTCGCCCGGGCGGTGATCTGGTCGTTCCCGTCTCCGGCATGTATGTAGTTATCGGCTACACACCAGTCAGCCCCGCCGGCATGCGCTCGCACGTCGATGGCGTCGTCCCCGGACCATCCATAGACGTAATTCTCCGCTGTCCCGGAGAAGTTCGCGGCGCGGAAAGTGACTGTTCCGCCCAACCCGTTCCCAGGGTCTGAGGTCTCATCCAGCCCATTTTGCACCAGAATGGCCGTCCCGTAGGCATAGGCGTAGACATCAAGCGGCGCGGCGGTTCGATCCACCCACGTATAGAGATGTTCCGCCCCGCTGACCCGGGCGGAGATGCTGATCTCATCCTCTCCGCCCTGCCCGTAGACGTAGATTTCATCCGTCGCCTCGGTCTGGATCAGGAATGCATCATCCCCGCCCGTCCCATAGATCGGGCCGTCGATGTCGTCGTCGCCCAAATTGGAGGTCGCCACTGCAATCCACCCCTTGAATCAATAGGGTAATTGTCCGGCATGCCTCCCGGTTCCGTCAAGCGGGGTCAGGCAGGCGCCCACTGGCCGACGTTGCGCCCGGAGCCGGTAGCGACGAGGCTTTCCCACCCGCTCGGGAAGCTGGTGTTGTCCGAGAACTTGTTTCCGGTCAGGGTGACGCCGGGCAAGGCGCCGCTAGACACCTCCCCGGCCCGGAACAATCCCGCGCGGGGGCAGACGTTGTTCCGGAAGATGACGTTGTCGAACTTGTTCGAGAGGACCGCGATACCGGGATTGTCGGTGCTCCCTGATCCCGTCAAAGAACCCGTGTTCGGCGGCCGACGCATGACGTTGGCCTCGACAACGCAGTTCTTCGCCCCCTCAAGGGTCACGCCGCCCGGCGAGGCCGGGTTCTCCATGTAGTTGTTCCAGATATGGATGTTGTCGTGGCCGCACGCGGCCACACTCAGCCCCTGCCCGCCGGACGTGTTGTTGACCGAGCGGGTGCGCCGGCGGTTCGACCCAACCGTCCCAGCCGTCGGCGGCGAACGTGACATAGGGCCAGCCGCGCGAATCGACCTTGTTGGTAATGCCGACAGTCGTGCGCGGCACCACCGCGCCGCCGAGCTCGCCGCCGATCGCCGCGTAGCCGGCCATGTCGATCCAGTTGTCCGCGTGGCCCGGATTGCCCTTCGCCCGCGCGACCTTGAAGAGCACCATCATCCGCGCGACGTCGCCCGCCGTGAGCGGGATCCCGAGATCGGCGGACCAGAGCGCGGCGATGCGGGCGAAACTGTCCTCCGCCCGCCCGTGCGTCGCGGCCCTGTCGCGTGTCACCGCGTCGCGCGCCCGGTCGAGCAGCGCCGCGCGCAGGTGGCCGTCAGTCGGTGTCGTGCTGCCCATCATCCTCTCCTCAGGCCGGGGAAAAGGCGCCGGGCCCGAAG
>NZ_VFRP01000076.1 GCF_006385685.1 Amaricoccus solimangrovi
CCGGAGCGCGCCGTCCGGGGCGATGTCGAGCAGCACCTCGGCCGCGCCGGTCGGGTGCTCGATCAGGTAGCGCCCGTCCGCCGGGATCCGTGCCAGACCGGCGGCGGGGCCGCGGGGACGCAGGCAGGCGGTGGCGACGGTGACGGCGGCGAGCACCCCGATCGAGGCGTGGACGCGGTGCGGGATGAAGCTCCGCGTCGCGATCGCGCCGCCTTCGGTCGGCGCGGAGACCAGCGTCATCTTCGGCGCGGATTTCGCGGCCACGTCGCCGAGGTTCATCAGCGGCCCGGCCTTGAGCCGGATCGCCTCGAGCCGGGCCTTCAGCGCCGCGTTCCCCTCCAGTTCCTCGCGCGTCTCCCCCCCGGTCGCGCCGACATCCTCCGCGCGCAGGATCACGCAGGGCATGCCGTTGTCGATCAGCACGCAGTCGACGCCGTCGATCACGTCGACGTCGTTGCCCGTGGGCAGCAGTGCCCCGGTCATCGAGCCGGCGATGTTCTCGAACATGAGCGGCACGGCGGCGGCGGTGCCGGGCACGCCGTCGATCGCGGTGTCGCCCGCGTAGTTCACCCGGCCGCCGGGGGTTTCCACCCGCGCGGTGGCGATCTCGCCGGTGTTGAGCATGTGGACGCGGACCGGCGTCGTGTCGCCGGCCACCGGCACGAGGCCGCGCTCGATCGCCGCGGGGCCGACGCCGGCGAGGATGTTGCCGCAGGGCTGGGCGTCGGAGACCAGCGGCCGGTCGACGAAGACCTGGAGGAAGAGATAGTCCACGTCCGCGTCGGGCCGCGTCGACGGCGACAGGATCGCGACCTTCGAAGTCAGCGGATCGGCGCCGCCGATCCCGTCGATCTGGCGCGGATCGGGCGAGCCCATGATCCTGAGCAGCGTCGCGTCGCGGGCGGCCGGCTCGGCGGGCAGGTCGGAAGCCAGGAAATACGCGCCTTTCGACGTGCCGCCACGCATCCAGAGGCAGGGAATGCCGTCGTCCATGGGAGTCTCCTTGTGGCGGTCGGCCCGCGCCTCAGCGCATGGCGAACCGCTCCTGATGGAAGTCGCGGGCACTGAGCCCTTGCGAGAGGAAATCCTTGCGCAGGCTCTCGCCGAAGGCGGCGGGGCCGCAGAACCAGAGGCTGGCCGAGCTCCAGTCCGGCACGACGGCGCGGATCTTCTCCCCGTCCAGCAGCGGTTCGTGCTCCGAGAGCGTGAGATGGAGCGTGACGCCCGCGGCCTCCGCGTCGGCGCGCATCTTGCCGAGCGCGGTTTCCGAGACATCGGCGGTGGAATGGAAGAGGTGGATCGCCTGGCCGGTGCGATGCCGTGCGAGCTGCTTCATCCGGCCGATGAAGGGGGTCACTCCGACCCCCGCGCCAACCCAGATCTGCGTCCCGCGCCCGTCCTCGAAATCGAAACGGCCATAGGGGCCCTCGACCTCGACCTTCGCTCCGGGCGCGAATTCCTCGCGCAGCCGCGCCGTGTAGTCGCCGAGCTGCTTGGCGATGAAGGTGATGCGCCGCGTCGCCGGATCCCAGTCGGAGGCGATCGAGAAGGGATGCGCGCCCTCGAGCGATGAGGTGGTCACGAAGGCGAACTGGCCGGGACGGTGCCCGGCCCAGCGGTCGTCGAGCGCGATCGTGGCCTCGAGCACGCGCAGCTCGGGATACCAGATCCGGCTCTCGACCGTCCCGCCCGCGCCCCGGACGAGGCCGAGGCGCCGCGCCAGCACGACGCCCGCCGCGCCGAGCCCCGCGAGGCAGAGCGCCGCGAGCGCCCAGCCGACCGGCTGCGACCAGTAGGCGGGGCTGGCGAGCAGCACGCCGTGGAACACGAGCGCGAGGAAGACCGGCGTGATCAGCATGTGGCTGTAGGCGAACCAGCGGTACGGGATGCGCCGGACGAGCGCGATCAGGATGAGCGCGGTCGCGATGTAGAACGCCCACTCGCCGACGGGATGCGCCGGCCCGCGCAGGCTGTCGATCAGGCTCT
The DNA here is from genome assembly GCF_006385685.1 of Amaricoccus solimangrovi. Lineage (GTDB taxonomy): Bacteria > Pseudomonadota > Alphaproteobacteria > Rhodobacterales > Rhodobacteraceae > Amaricoccus > Amaricoccus solimangrovi. Next base: position 1,987 of record NZ_VFRP01000076.1, read on the forward strand.
GGTCCGCGGGCGCGGTGCGCGGCCCGCGCGGGCCGTTCGGACCGTTGCCGAGAAGATGACTGCCGGTGGTGAACCACCAGTGCGCGACCGAGGCGGCGAGCGCGGCGATGCCGAGCCAGCGGTGCGCCAGGTACATCTTGTCGAGCCCGTCCATCATCGGCTCCAGCCAGCGGGGCCGCGCCGCGAGCAGCGCGCCCGCGCACATCGCCCCGAGGGCGAGGATGCCGGTGAGCTGGATCGCGGCCTGCCGGAACAGGCGGTAGTCGAAGGGCGCGGAATAGAGGCTGTCGGACAGGAACCAGAGCCCGGTCAGTCCGAGGAGCAGCGCGGCGAGAAGGATCTTGGCTGGGGACACGAGGCTTCTCCTTGAGGGGTCCGGCCACGCGGTGCCGGGCTCAGATGTACTTCAACCCCTTTTCTGCGAGGCGCGGGCGCATGTCGTAAAGGTCGATGCCGAGTTCGCCGGCGGCGAGGCGCTTGCGCTTCATCTCCTCGTTGGCGGAACGGGCCTCGGCGGCGGCGAGAACCCCGGCGGCCTCGGCGCGCTTCACGACCACGACGCCGTCGTCATCGGCGACGATCACGTCGCCCGCCTCGACCGCCTGCCCGGCGCAGACGATGGGCACGTTGACCGAGCCGAGGGTCTCCTTGACCGTGCCCTGGGCCGAGATCGCCTTCGACCAGACCGGGAAGCCCATCCCGGTCAGGTCGCGGATGTCGCGGCAGCCCGCTTCGATCACCATCCCCGCGCAGCCGCGCGCCTGGGCCGAGGTGGCCAGCAGGTCGCCGAAATAGCCGTCGGAGCAGGGCGAGGTCGGGGCGAGCACGAGGATGTCGCCCGGCCTGATCTGCTCGATCGCGACATGGATCATCCAGTTGTCGCCCGGAGGCGCGGAGATCGTCACGGCCGAGCCCGCGATCCGCGCGCCGGTGTAGATCGGGCGCATGTAGGAGGCGAGGCAGCCGCGGCGGCCCTGCGCCTCGTGCACGGTGGCGACGCCGTGTTTCGCGAGCCCCGCGATCACCTCGGGTTCGGCGCGGGCGATGTTCCGGACGACGACATTGGCCATGCTCAGGCCTCCTCGGACTTCTTGATTGGCGGCGTGCCGTGGGTGTGGAAGGATTCGATGGTCCTGAGCCCCCAGGCCTGGCCCTTCATCCGGTCCTTCTGGGTCCAGACCACCGGCTCCCAGTCCGGGGCGAGGATGAGCCGGGCGCCGGCGTTGGCGAGCTCGACGCGGTTGCCGGCCGGCTCCCAGACGTAGAGGAAGAAGGTGCCCTGCACCGCGTGCTTGTGCGGGCCGGTCTCGATATGGACGCCGTTCTGCAGGAAGATGTCGGCCGCGCGCAGGATGTCCTCGCGCTGGTCGGTCGCATAGGTGACGTGATGCAGGCGCCCGTTACCCCCACCATGCTCCTCGGTGCAGGCGAGGTCGTAGGTCTTGTTGTTGACGGTGAACCAGCAGCCGCCGAGTCGGCCGTTGTCGAGACGGATCATCTCGGTCACGCGCGACCCGAGGCAGGTCTCCATGAAGCGGCGGAACTCGGTCACGTCGGAGGAGAGCAGGTTCAGGTGGTCGAGCCGGCGCGGCGCCGCGCCGGTGAAGGCGGAGGCGGTGTTCTTGAGCGCCGCGCGCTCGGCCTCCTCCTTCGGCTCGTACCAGACGGTGTCGTAGTAGATCTCGAACACATGGCCGAACGGATCCTCGAAGCGGAAGGCGCGGCCGTGGCCGGGGTCGCCCTCGACCCAGCCGATCACCTTGTAGCCCGAGGCCTCGATCGCCTTCACCCGCCGCGCCAGCGCCTCGGGCGAGGCGGCGCGGTAGGCGACATGGCCGACGCCGGTGGTGTCGGATTTCGTGAGCTTCAGGCTGTGGAACTCGTAGTCGTCCCAGGCGCGCA
>NZ_VFRP01000077.1 GCF_006385685.1 Amaricoccus solimangrovi
TACGAGGTGTTCCCCAACCCCTATCTGGGCGACGCGGCCGTCAACACTTTTCACGGCGACAACTTCGCCAACATCATGACGGGCGAGGGCAACAACGACGTCATCAGCGGCGGCGGCGGCAATGATCTCATCGACGGCGGCACCGGAAACGACACGTTGCGCGGCGGCGACGGGAACGACACCATCGTCGGTGGCGATGGAAACGACGCAATTTTCGGCGACAACCACCAGGATGAAATACACGCAGGGGCGGGAGACGACATGGTCTCCGGCGGCAACCACAATGATAGGCTCCTCGGTGAGGACGGAAACGACCTCCTTTCGGGGGGCGTCGGCAACGACGTCGTTTATGGCGGCAACGGCAACGATGTTCTGAACGGCGACAGGGGCAACGACCGGCTCTTCGGGCAGGGCGGCAACGACCGCCTGGTCGGAGATGTCGGCGACGATATACTGCAGGGCCTCGGCGGCGCGGACACGCTCGAGGGCGGCTTCGACGACGATGAATTGTCGGGTGGAGTGGGAAACGACGTTCTTCGCGGTGACGAGGGAACCGACATTCTCGACGGGGGCGTAGGAAACGACAACCTGAGCGGCGGTACGGATGAAGACCGCTTCATCTTCAACGCGGGCAAAGACCGGATCACCGACTTCGCGAACGAGGATGCCATCTGGCTCGAGAATCCACTCCCGACCGGAACCACCGCGCAGGATGTGATCGACGACTACGGTCATATCGCCGGCGGCAACGCCGTCTTCGACTTCGGAGACGGCAACGTTCTGACCGTCCAGGGCGTGACCAACCTCGCCACGCTACTGGACGACATCTTCGTGATGTGACGCCGACTCGTCTGATCGGCGCCCTTGAGATGGCGCCGATCGCGACCGGTTCATGGAATTGCGCGGCGTCATGGTTCAGGATCCGAATTGCCGTTCAGGGCGATGCGCCGGGCGCTGGCCGAGGCGGCCGACCTCGCCTATGCCGTCACCGCAATGCTGCTGACGATGCTCTCGATGTGGCAAGGCTGGCGTGAGACCGCCCGGAGGCTCGGCTGGCCGGAAGCGGCGATCACGCGTAGGCTCCGCCGTCGGCAGAGGGCACCACGAACAGTTCCATCCGGTCGATGAAGGCGATGTCGTCGCGCGCGATGGTCTGGTCGTCGAGCACGAGCGACACGGTGACGGTCCCGGCGGTGGTGACCCGGAAGACATGCTGCTGCTTGTACCAGCCGGTCTGGACCCCGTCGCCGGGCCCGGGCGTGATGTCGAGCGGGAGCGACGAGCTATCCGCCGGAAGGATGGTCGCGGTCCCGGCCGCGACGCGAAGCCTGGTCCTGACCTTCGCCGTCGTGGCGTTGCCGAGGTTCGCCCCGACCTGCTTGTAGGAATGCACCGCCGTCACCTGGAGCCAGTGGCCGACGAGGTCCGGCGGGATCGTATAGGGGAACGAGCAATTGAGCGCGGAGACGGTGGAGCCGTTGCCGGTCACCTTCACGGCGCCGGTGCCGCTGATGAACTCTCCCGCGGTGGTGGTGACGGCGCTTGAGCCCGCGTTGAAGCTCATGCCCGAGACCGTGGATCCATCGAGCAGAGTGGCGATCTTCGTCTTGCTCGTGAAGTCGGCCGAGAGCTTGTTCAGCATCGCGGGCGCGCGGATGAACTCCTTCCAGTCCGTGAGCGAGGGGGCCGCTTCGGTATCGCCGGAGAAGAGCGACGGGATGCCTTCCATCTTCAGCTCACCCGCCACGCGCGCGGCCGGGCTCACCAGCACCCACTGCGCGAGGTCGATCGTCGCTCCGGTCGTGAACGGCGTCGCCTCCGCCTTCGCGTGATAGACGTTGCCGCCGTCGGTGACGAGCACGCCGGCGTCGGGCACGTAGACGCCGGCGGCGAAGGCGGGCGCGGCCATCACATCCTGGACCGCGATCGTGCCCTGGATCGCGGTCCCGAGGGCCTGGAAGCGGACGGCGCCGGGGTCCATCGGCAGCCGCGCCCTGGAACCATCGTAGAGCCCGATGAGATGCGTCGACTTCCGGATGAGCGCCTTGTCCAGGGCGGTGATCCGGAGCCGCGCGTTCGGCCCCTGAAGCACGATGGCCGGTCCGGCGCTCGGATTGTTCACCCCCGGATTCGCCGTCATGCCGCTGTTCTCGAAATACGGCATGTTCATGGTCACGGTGCAGAGCGTCGCGGCGTCGTAGGCGACGACCTTCATCCAGCCCTCGTATCCGCTCATGGCCCGGCATCCACCGTTGAGGGTCAGCCGCGTCTCCTCCCAGCCCGCCTGGCTGACGACGAGGATGGCATAGCCGGTCGAGGCCGAGATCTCGCAGTTCGTCATCTCGTGCTTGCAGCGGATCTCGGCCGAGTGGCGGCGCGGATCCTCGACGCTGGTCGTTCCGGTCCGGCCGCCGGTCTGCTTGATCGTGCTGTTGAGCGTCTTGCCGTTGGCGAACTCGCGGACCATCAGGCCCCGGGTCTTCGCGCCCGAGACATAGAGGTCGGCGAAGATGCCGGCGAGCGTCGAGCCTTCGACGCCGTCCCCGAGCGTCAGCAGATACCCGGCGGTGAAGTCGGACAGGATCGAAAGTCCGCGGACCTCGGTCCCGATGCCGGTTGCGAACACGCCGGCGCCGGCGGCGGAGCACCAGAGACCGGACTGGCGCGTGCCCGCGCCGATCAGCCGACGTCCCACCGGGTTGAGCGGGCCCGCGCACCGGATGAAGCCGGGCACGAAGACGTCATTGCCCCGATCCATGGCCTTCTGGATCCTGGACGTCGCATCGGCCGCGCCGGCGGCGGCGCCGTAGGTGGTGACGATGTCGCAGCCGAGCGCCTCGGCCGAGACCAGGTTGTCCGCGCCCGGCAGCGCGCGGAACCTGATCCCGCCCCCGGAGGCCCAGTCGTAGTCGGCCGCGACCGCGTCGGATGCCTTGGCCTCGAGGCGGTGCGGGCCGGCGGTAACGATGTTCCCGGCGGAGACCACCGCGTCGTAGGTCAGCGCCGTATCGGCGAGCAACGCCGCGACGGTCGCGCGGTCGAGCACCGGCGCGCGGCCCCCCCGACCGGCGGCGTCGTGCCCGACGATATGCGTCAGCGCCCGCTTGGTCGCGGCATTGATGTTCCCCATTCGATCAGCTCCAGGTCAGGATTTGAAGGTTGCCCGCGCCGTCGGTCCAGACGAGCGGC
>NZ_VFRP01000078.1 GCF_006385685.1 Amaricoccus solimangrovi
GCGCGATGGCCGGTTCTGAGGCCTGCCCGACGCTCTATCCCTACAGCCTCGAGGACCAGGCCCGCGCGGCGGCGGAGATCGCCGCGATGCCCGAGGGCGCAACGCTGCCGGGGTTCATGGCAGATTACGCCGCGGTGCGCGCGGAGATCCGCGCCTGTGAAGGAGGCCGGTGACATTGACCGCGGCGGAGATCGGCATCTGGCCCGGAACCACCGGGCTCGCGATCGGCGGGGAATACCTGCTGTGGACCGCCGACGACGACTCGGTCGCGCCGCTCCTCTGGTCGGACGGCGCCGGTGACCTTCGGATCATGACCTGGGTCACGACCGCCCCGCCGACACCTGACGAGGACCAGCCCAAGGTCGCCCCACAGCTCATCCCCATCCTTTTCGGAGCGTAGCCATGACCATCACCACGATCACCGTCGATGACGGCGAAGGCGGCACCGAAGTCGCCTACATCAACAACGACCCGGCGACAGGCGCCAGGCAGGACACCGGCAACACCGCCCTCGCGGAGATCGTGGCCGCGATCGTCTCCGGCAAGATGCAGGTTCAGGTCGCGAGCCCGCTCCCGGCCGGGACCGCCCCGATCGGCAAGCTCGCGGCCAATGCCGGTGTGAACATCGGCAACGTCACGGTGGAGGCCATGCCCTCGCTCCCGGCCGGTTCCGAGGTCATCGGCAAGGTGCGGGTCCACGGCGACGGCTACGAGGACGTGGCCGCGTCGCAGACGACGCAGGTGCTCGGGGAGGCCGGCGCGGCCGGGGACTTCATCTCGCATGTCGTCGTCTTCCCCGCCACGACCTCGCCCGGGGCGATCACGCTCTTCGATGGCGCCTCGGGCAGGGTCATCTTCGCCGGCGGGACCGACAGCGTGCCGAGCCTGATCCCGTTCCCGATCCCGCTCGGGCATGTTTCGAAGACCGGCGCGTTCAAGATCACCACCGGCGCGAATGTGTCCTGCCGCGCGGTCGGGGCCTTCTCCTGATGCTCCGGCGGCATTTCCTCGCCTGCTGCTCCGTCGCCGCGCTCAACGCGGTGGCGCCGGTCTCGGCCGCGCCGGCGACGCCCACGGCTGGCACCGGGCTGGTCGCGGACGGGGTGACGGACAACAACAACGTGCTGGAGGCATGGGCCGCCGCGAACCCGGGCGCGGATCTCGTCCTCGAGCCGGGGGGCACCTACTACTTCTCCGACCGGGATTCGATCAGCCGTGGCATCAGCATCGACCTCAACGGCTCGACGATCCTCGCGCCGAAGGGCTGGATCCTCAACCAGAACCGGCTGACGAAGACGCACAGCTTCAGCCTCGCGGACGGGGCGACGAGCTACACCACGGTTCCCGGCTCGGACATCAGCGTCGGGGATGTGCTCAAGTTCGTCGGCACCACGGCGAAGCCCGGCTCGGGCTCCTACAAATGGGGCTGGTGGGCGCAGGTGACGAACGTCGCCGGCACCGCCATCACCTTCTCGCCCGCGGTCATCGCCCCGGCCGGCTCGATGGGCGTCTCCGACGTGACCCGGTACAAGCCGCTCGTCTCGACGTTCCACTCGTCCCGCCTCGGCGCCACGATCGACACCAGCGGCGGCGGCTCGCCGACCGGGAGCGACAGGAACGGGATCGAGGCGTCCGGGCAATCCATGACCATCCGGGGGATCGCCTTCGTCGACGACGGGGATTCCGCCTGCGGCACGCTGATGGAAGGGCTGAACAACCTCGTCGAGACCTGCTCGGCCACCGGCTACACGAACAACTCCGGCCTGAGCGGCGGCGGGCGGAAGGGCTACGGCTTCTGCATGGGGGGCTACAACGCCATCGTCCGCCAGTCCGCCGCGATCAACTGCAAGCACGGCGTCGAGGTCGGCACCGATCGCGCGGTCGATACGATCCACGCGCTGGTGGAGGACTGCACATTCTCGAACCCGCCCGGCGCGGCGGATGAACTGGTCTCCCCGAGCGGTGCGACCCAGCCGAAGTACCAGCAGCAGATCGACTGCCACGGCAACAGCCGCTTCAACACCTTCCGGCGCAACACCGTCTCGGGATGCAACGCGGCCATCGCCTCGCGCGGCGGGGCGACCGTCATCGAGGACAACACGATCAACGTCAGCGACGTGAACACCCTCAGCGGCGGCGTCGATTACGCCCAGAAGCTGATCATCCTCGCCTACGAGTTGCGCGCCGATGTGAGCGGGAGCGGGAATGTGATCACCGGCCCGGCCGATGCCTTCGCCTTCGGCATCCAGAACTTCACCGGGGTGTGCGCGCTCGAGGACAACGTCGGCTTCACCTTCGACCGGACCGAAATCAACGGCTGCTCGCTCTACACCGTGCTCGGCACCCCGACCGGCGGCGGCTACGACCTGGGCGACGTGATCTTCACCAACACCTCTGGGTCTGGCGTCAAGGGCATCTACGTTCCCGGATCGTCCTCCGTGCCCTATCCCGGCATCGGAACCGTCAGCCTCACCGGTTCGGTCACCTTCTCCGACGCCCGGATCGATATCCGTAACGTGACGGGCTACAGCGGGGCGTCCGAACCGGGCGCGCCCGCCGATGGCGACGAGGTCCTGGTCAACGCGGACTTCTCCGCCCCGACCGACTGGACGCTCGGCAACACGGGCGGATCCGCCGCCGCGGGGATTTCCGGCGGCGCGCTGCGCCTGACCGGAGACGGGGCCCAGACCGCCTACGCGCAGGAGGTCGTCACGCTGGTCGCGGGCACGACCTACCGACTGGCCTGGACCTCCGCCAGCGCCGCGATGACCTTCCGCGTCGGGACCAGCAACCTCGGCCAGCAGATGGTCGCGGCGAACGACCGCTCCGGCTCGGGCTACGTCGACTTCACCGCCACGGGCACGACCGCCCATGTCTCGATCCGCCGCAAGACGGCGGGTCTCGCGACGCTCGAAGCCGTCTCGCTCAAGGCGCTCGCCTGATGATCGGGCTTGGCATCGGCATCTCGACCGGCTCGGCCGGTCTCGCCATCGGCGGCGACTACCTGATCTGGACCGCCGACGACGATTCTCTGGAGCCGCTCGTCTGGACCGACGGCGCGGGCAACCTTCAAATCCTGACCTGGAGCTGATCGAATGGGGAACATCAATGCCGCGACCAAGCGGGCGC
>NZ_VFRP01000079.1 GCF_006385685.1 Amaricoccus solimangrovi
CACAAGTCGAAGGCGGGGGAGTCCCTGCTGGAGATCGAGGGTATCCGGAAGGAGTTCCCGGGCGTGGTGGCGCTCGATGACGTGCAATTCCGGCTGAGGCCGGGGACGGTGCACGCGCTGATGGGCGAGAACGGCGCGGGCAAGTCGACGCTGATGAAGATCATCGCCGGGATCTACACGCCGGACCGGGGCACGATCCGGCTCCGGGGCGAGGAGGTGACGCTGACCTCGCCGCTCGACGCGCTCGAGAAGGGCATCGCGATGATCCATCAGGAGCTGAACCTGATGGCCTACATGACGGTGGCGGAGAACATCTGGATCCGGCGCGAGCCGAGGAACGCGCTCGGCCTCATCGACCATCGCAGGATGAGCCGGATGACGCAGGAACTGTTCGACCGGCTCAACATCAGGATCGACCCGGACGTCGAGGTGGGCGAGCTCACCGTGGCGGCGCGGCAGATGATCGAGATCGCGAAGGCGGTCTCCTACGAATCCGACGTGCTGATCATGGACGAGCCGACCTCCGCGCTGACCGAGACCGAGGTCGAGCATCTCTTCGCGATCATCCGCGACCTGCGCGCGCAGGGGATCGGCATCGTCTACATCACGCACAAGATGAACGAGCTCTTCGAGATCGCCGACGAATTCTCGGTGTTCCGCGACGGCAAGTACATCGGCACGCACCCCTCGGCGGATGTGACGCGCGACGACATCATCCGGATGATGGTGGGCCGCGACATCACCGACATGTTCCCGAAGGAGATCGTGCCGATCGGCGACGAGATCCTGCGCGTCGAGAACCTCACCGTCGCGGGCGTGTTCCACGACATCAGCTTCTCGGTCAGGAAGGGCGAGATCCTCGGCCTCGCCGGGCTCGTCGGCTCGGGCCGGTCCAACGTCGCCGAGGCGCTGTTCGGCGTGGTGCCGGCGACGAGCGGCAGGATCCTGATCGACGGCCAGGAGGTGACGATCGCCTCGCCGGTCGATGCGATGAAGGCGGGCATGGCGTTCCTGACCGAGGACCGCAAGGAGACCGGCTGCTTCCTCATCCTCGACGTGCTCGAGAACATGCAGATGGCGGTCTTGCGCGACGCCCATGTGAAGGGCGGCTTCGTCGACCAGAAGGCGGTGAACCTGCGCTGCGAGGAGATGAAGGCGGCGCTCCGCGTCAAGACGCCGACGCTCTACGAGCGGATCGAGAACCTCTCGGGCGGCAACCAGCAGAAGGTGCTGATCGCGCGCTGGCTGCTGACGAAGCCGAGGATCCTGATCCTCGACGAGCCGACGCGCGGCATCGACGTCGGCGCCAAGGCGGAGATCCACCGGCTGATCTCGCGGCTCGCGGGCGAAGGCGTGGCGGTGATCATGATCTCGTCGGAACTGCCCGAGGTGCTCGGCATGTCCGACCGGGTGATGGTCATGCACGAGGGCCATGCGACGGGCATTCTCGACCGGTCGGAAGCGACGCAGGTCTCCATCATGGAACTGGCCGCCCGCTGAGGCGGGAGGAATTGGCGCCCGCCTCGGCGGGCGACGGGGAACGCGCCGCGCGGCTTGAGCGGCCCCGGGCGGAGGCCCGGAGACAAAGGGGGAAAAGGCAATGGCTGTTCAGAACCAGATGGAGGCCGGGGCGGCGCCGGTCAAGGCGAAGCGGCGGGTGCCGCCCGAGCTCAACATCCTGTCGATCCTGATCGGCGTGGCGCTGGTCTTCGAGATCCTCGGCTGGATCTTCCAGGGCCAGAGCTTCCTCGGCAATCCGCAGCGGCTCACCATCATGATCCTGCAGGTGAGCGTGATCGGCATCATCGCGGTCGGGGTGACGCAGGTGATCATCACCGGCGGCATCGACCTCTCCTCGGGCTCGGTGGTGGCGGCGACCGCGATGATCGCGATGAGCTTCGCGCAATCCTCGAGCTACGCCCGCGCGGTCTATCCGAGCCTCACCGACCTGCCGGTGATCCTGCCGCTGCTGGTCGGGCTCGGCATCGGGCTTCTTGCCGGGATGATCAACGGCTCGCTGATCGCCTATACCGGCATCCCGCCCTTCATCGCCACGCTCGGCATGATGGTGACGGCGCGCGGCGTCGCGAAATGGTACACCAAGGGCCAGCCGATCTCGTTCCCGACCGAGAGCTTCGCCAAGATCGGCTCGGGGATCTGGCCGGTGGTGATCTTCCTCGTCGTCGCGCTGATCTTCCACGTCGCGCTGCGCTACACCCGCTACGGCAAGTACACCTATGCGATCGGCGCCAACCCGCAGGCGGCGCGGGTCTCGGGCATCGACGTCGGCAAGCATCTCGTCAAGGTCTATGCGATCGCGGGCACGCTCGCCGGCCTCGCCGGCCTCGTCACCGCCGCCCGCGCGCAGACCGCGCAGGCCGGCATGGGGATGATGTACGAACTCGACGCGATCGCCGCGACCGTGATCGGCGGCACCTCGCTCACCGGCGGCCAGGGCCGGATCACCGGCACGGTGATCGGCACCGTGATCCTCGGCACGATGACCTCGGGCTTCACCTTCCTCCGCATCGACGCCTACTACCAGGAGATCGTGAAGGGCCTCATCATCGTCGCCGCCGTCGTCGTCGACGTCCAGCGCCAGAAGAAGCGCTCCAAGAAGAGCTGAGCTCA
>NZ_VFRP01000008.1 GCF_006385685.1 Amaricoccus solimangrovi
GTCGCGGTGATCGTCATCGAGATGGGGATGATCACGCCCCCCGTCGGGCTCAACGTCTTCGTCGTGAAGGGCGTCGCCACCGACGTGCCGATGGCCACGATCTTCCGGGGCGTCTTGCCCTTCCTGCTGGCGATGTTCATCGGGCTCCTGCTCATCATCGCCTTCCCCGCCATCGCGCTCCTCGTCCCGGACACGATGTTCGGGTGAGCGTTGGTGCGCGGCGGTACGGGACCGGCGCGGAGGGCGGTCAGACGGTCGCGCCGATCTGCCAGGGCACGAATTCGTTGTCGCCGAGGCCGAGATCCTCGCTCTTGGTCGGGCGGCCGGAGGCGGTCGAGAGGATCAGGTCCACGATCTCGCGCGCCTTCGTCTCCAGCGGAACGCCCGCGCTCAGCACGTCGCCGCAGTTGAGATCCATGTCGTCGGGCATCGCATGGGCGAGGCGGTCGTTGGTCGCGAGCTTGATCGTCGGCGCGGGTTTGGAGCCGAAGGCGGAGCCCCGGCCGGTGGTGAAGACGATAATCTGCGCGCCGCCCGCGATCTGGCCGGTGGCCGAGACCGGATCGTAGCCGGGCGTGTCCATGAAGTTCAGCCCCGGCGTCCGGATCGGCTCGGCATAGTCGAGCACCGCCTCGAGCGGCGCGTTGCCGCCCTTCGCCACCGCGCCGAGCGATTTCTCGAGGATGGTGGTGAGCCCGCCCGCCTTGTTGCCGGGCGAGGGATTGTTGTCGAGCGAGGCGCCGTTCTTCGCCGTGTATTCCTCCCACCAGCGGATGCGCTCGATGAGCTTCGCCGCGACCTCGGGCGAGGCGGCGCGGTCGAGCAGCAGGCGTTCGGCGCCATAGATCTCCGGGGTTTCCGAGAGCACGGGCGAGGCGCCCTGGGCCGCGAGGATATCGGAGGCGATGCCGAGGGCGGGATTCGCGGTGATGCCCGAGAACCCGTCCGAACCGCCGCATTGCAGCCCGATCCGGAGCGCGGAGGCGGGAGCGGTCTCGCGCTTCGCGTCGTTGAGCGCGGGCAGCATCCCGCGCACCCTCGCCTTGATCGCGTCGATGGTCTTGCGGGTGCCGCCGGTGTCCTGGATCGTCAGGCCGTGGAAGCGGGCGGCCTCCCCGAGGTCGCGCTTCATCCGGGCGATCTGCATCACCTCGCAGCCGAGCCCGACGAAGAGCGCGGCGCCCACGTTCGGATGCCCGGCGTGGCCCGCGAGCACGCGTTCGAGCGCGGCGAAGCCGGGGCCCTGGTCCGCCATGCCGCAGCCGGTGCCATGGGCGAAGGCCACGACGCCGTCGACGTTCGGGTAGTCGCGGAGCGCGCTTTCCATCCGCAGCTCCTCGGCGGCGCGGCGGATCACGGTGGCGGAGCAGTTCACGGTCGCGACGAGCGCGAGGAAGTTGCGCGTGCCGACCGAGCCGTCGGCGCGGCGGTAGCCCTGGAAGCTCAGCGCCGGCCCCCGGCGCGCGTCGAGCGCGGCGCGGGCCGCGTCGAGCCCCTGGCCGGGGTGGTAGTCGCGGGAATGCTCGCCGAATGCGCAGTTGTGGCTGTGCACATGCGCGCCCTCGGCGATGTCCTCGGTGGCATAGCCGATGGTCTGGCCGTATTTCACCACCCGCGCGCCCTTCGGGATCGGGGCGCGGGCGACCTTGTGTCCGGCCGGGGCCACGCCCTTCTCGGTCAGGATCGCGACCGTGTCCGACGGATGCAGGATCAGGGGTTCAGGCATGGACGAGCCCCCCGGCCATCGCCCGTGCCCCCCGCGCGAGCAGCCCTTCGAGCGCGGCGGTCAGGTCGGCGGCGAAGCCCTGGTCCGAGGCGAGCGCGGGCGGGAACACCTCCGCCACGCCGAGATAACCCCGGACCGTCTCCGCCGGATCGTCGCGCCAGAGCGCGGCGAGCCTCGGCGCGAGCGGGTCCTTGACCTCGATCGGCTGGCCCTTCTCGTCGCGGCCGGAGGTGTAGCGGATCCAGGCGGCGACGGCGAGCGTCAGGCCCGGAACGGGGCGGCCGGCGGCGCGGCTCTCGGCGATGGTGCCGAGGATGCGTTGCGGCAGTTTCTGGCTGCCGTCCATCGCGATCTGCCAGGTGCGGTGGCGGATGCCGGGATTGGCGTAGCGCGCGGCGAGCGCGTCGGCGTAGGCGCTGAGCTCCTCGCCCGGCGGCGGTGTCAGCGCGGGGATGATCTCGTCGCGCCAGAGGCTCCGCGCGAAGCCGGCGAGCACCGGATCGGCCACGGTCTCGGCGATGGTCTCGTGCCCGGCGAGATAGCCGAGATAGGCGAGCGAGGAATGGGTGCCGTTCAGCATCCGGAGCTTCATGTGCTCGAAGGGCGTCACATCCGCGACCATCTGCGCGCCGGCGGCGGCGAAATCGGGACGGGGGCCGGCGAAGTGATCCTCGATCACCCATTGCCGGAACGGCTCGTGCATCACCGGCGCCTCGTCGCGGTACCCGGTGAGCTCTTCCACCCGGTCGAGATCGGCCGCGGTCGTGGCGGGAACGATCCGGTCCACCATCGTAGCGGGGAAGGCGCCCTCGGTCTCGATCCAGGCGGCGAGGTCGGGGTCGATCAGCCGGGCGAGTTCGAGCGTCACCCCGCGCGCGACGCGGCCGTTCTCGGGCAGGTTGTCGCAGCAGAGCACGGTGAAGGGGGGACGACCCGCCGCCCGGCGCGCCGCGAGCGCGCGCACGAGAAAGCCCGGCGCGGAGCGCGGCAGCGGATCGGCGATGTCATGGACGATGTCGGGGTGGTCGCGGTTCAGCCGCCCGCTCGCCGGATTGTGGCAATAGCCCTTCTCGGTGACGGTGAGGCTGACGATGGCGACCTCGGGCGCCGCCATCGCGTCGAGCACGGCGCGGGGATCCTCCGGCGCCACGAGCACGCCCCGGAGCAGGGTGACGACCTCGGCGCTCTCGCCCTCCGGCCCGAGCTCGACCGCCGTATAGGCCCAGCCCTGCGGCGCGAGCCGGTCGCGGGTGCCGGGCGATTGCAGCGAGACGCCGAGCACGCCCCAGTCCTCGCCCGATTTCCGAGCGGCCTCGGCGATGTAGATCGCGCCATGGGCGCGGAAGAAGGCGCCGAGGCCGAGATGGACGATCCGCGCCGGGGCGGGCGAGGGATCGCGGTGGAGCCTATCGTGCAAGCCAGCCTCCATCGACATTGAGGACCGCGCCGTTGATGTAGTCCGAGGCCGGGGCGGCGAGGAAGACCGCGGTCTGGCCGATGTCCTCGGCCCGGCCCCAGCGCCCGGCGGGGATGCGGTCGAGGATCGCCTTCGAGCGCTCCGGATCGGCGCGCAGCGCCTCGGTGTTGTTGGTCTCGATATAGCCCGGCGCGATCGCGTTCACATTGAGCCCCTTCGCCGCCCATTCGTTGGCGAGGAGCTTGGTGAGGCCCGCGATCCCATGCTTGGACGCGGTATAGGAGGGCACGCGGATGCCGCCCTGGAAGGAGAGGAGCGAGGCGATGTTGACGATCTTGCCCATGCCCCGCGGCAGGGCGGCCTTCGCGAAGGCCTGGGCCGTGAAGAACGCCGCCTTGAGGTTCACGTCGATCACCGCGTCCCAGTCCTCTTCCGAGAACTCGACCGCGTCGGCGCGGCGGATGACGCCGGCGTTGTTGACGAGGATGTCGATCCGCTCCGCGGCGAAGACGTCGCGCGCGGCCATCGGATCGGCGAAGTCGAGCCTCAGCGACCGCCCCGAGCCCATCAGCGCCAGCGTCTCGTCGCAGTCGCGCCGGCCGGCGGCGATCACCTCGGCCCCGGCCCGGGCCATCGCCACCGCGATCGCCTGGCCGATGCCGGTATTGGCGCCGGTGACGAGCGCGACCCGGCCTTCGAGCGAGAACGGATTCATCGCAGATCCGCCGGCTGGATGAAGTCCATGTCGGTATAGTCGATGTTGTCGCCCGCCATGGCCCAGATGAAGGTATAGCCGCCGATCCCGGCGCCGGAATGGATCGACCAGGTGGGCGAGATCACCGCCTGCTCGTTGGCGACGAAGAGGTGGCGCGTCTCGGTCGGCTCGCCCATCAGGTGCAGCACGCGCGATTCCGGGGCCATGCCGTGGTAGAGATAGGCCTCCATCCGCCGGTCATGGACGTGGGAGGGGATGGTGTTCCAGACCGAGCCGTCCTCGAGCGTGGTATAGCCGAGCACGAGCTGGCAGCTTTCCATCACCAGCGGGTGGATGAACTGCCGGATCGTGCGCTTGTTGGAGGTCTCGACCGCGCCGGTCCTCATCTCCTTGGCCTCGGAGACGGTGACGAGCCGGCAGGGCAGGGCGCGGTGCGCGGGGCAGGAGGTGATGTAGAAGCGGCCCTCGCCGGAGAAGGTGACGGGGCCGGAGCCCATGCCGAGGTAGAGCACGTCGCCGTAGCCCATGTCCCAGCCCTGCCCGGCGGCCTCCACCCGGCCGGGGCCGCCGATGTTGACGATTCCCATCTCGCGGCGTTCGAGGAAGGTGGCCGTCCGCGTCTCCTCCACCTTGTCGAGCGTCAGGGACCCGCCTGCGGGGACCGCGGCGCCGACGGTGAAGCGGTCGTAATGGGTGTAGACGAGCCGGATCTCGCCCTCGGCGAACATGCCCTCCGTCAGGAAGTGGCGGCGGAGCGTCTCGGTATCCATGCCCTTCGCGTGATCGGGATGGATGGCGTGGCGGGTTTCGACGGAGAGCATGGGGAACCTTTCAGAGGAAGTCGTCGCGGCGGGGGGTGAAGCTGTCGATCAGCTCCCCCGCTTCGAGGCAGAGGCAGCCGTGCTCGGCGCCCGAGGGGATGACGAAGGCGTCGCCGGGGCCGATCTCGAAGTCCCGGCCGTCGAGCGTGAAGCGGTAGCGGCCGGAGCGGACATAGGTGGATTGCACATGCGGGTGGCTGTGGAGCGCGCCCCGGTCGCCCGCCGCGAAGGCGAAGCGGACCAGCATGAGTTCGGGGGAGTGCGCGAGCACGGTCCGGACGGGATCGCTCATTTGAACAACGCGGGCAGCCAGAGGGAAAGGGCGGGGATGTAGGTGACCAGCATCAGGGTCGCGAACGCGGCGAAGTAGAAGGGCCAGATCGTGCGCATCGCCTGCCAGATCGAGATCCGCCCGACCGCGCAGCCGACGAAGAGCACCGCGCCCACCGGCGGCGTGCAGAGCCCGATGCCGAGGTTCAGGATCAGGATCACGCCGAAATGCACCGGATCGACGCCGAAGGCCTGCGCCACGGGAAGGAAGATCGGCGTCGTGATGATGATGAGCGGCGACATGTCCATGAAGGTGCCGAGGATCAGCAGCGTCGCGTTGATGAGCAGCAGGATCACGATCGGGTTGTCGGAGATCGACTGGAGCCCGTTCACCATCGCGGTCGGCACGCGCAGATAGGCGAGCAGCCAGCCGAAGCAGGCGGCGGTGCCGATCACGAGCAGCACCATCGAGGTGGTGCGGACCGCGGCGATGGTCGCGTCGGTGAATTCGTGCCAGGGCAGCGTGCGGTAGACCAGCGCGGTGACGAGCAGCGCGTAGACGACCGCGACGTTGGCGCTCTCGGAGGCGGTGAAGAAGCCGGAGCGGACGCCGCCGAAGATGATCGCGACCAGGATCAGGCCGGGCACAGCCGAGAGGAAGAGCCGGCCGAGCGCCGCGAGGCCCGGGAAGGGCTCGGTCGGATAGCCGCGGCGCCGCGCGACGAACCAGGCGGCGGTCATCAGCGAGAGCGCGAGCAGCAGGCCCGGGATCACGCCCGCGGTGAAGAGATCGGCGATCGAGAGCCGGCCGCCCGCCGAGATCGAATAGATGATCATGTTGTGCGAAGGCGGGATCAGCAGCGCGATGATCGAGCCGACGACGGTGAGGTTCACCGCGTAGTCGACATCGTAGCCGCGCGCCTTCATCTGCGGCACCATCAGTCCGCCGACCGCGCTCGCATCGGCCGCGGCCGAGCCCGAGACGCCGCCGAACATGACCGAGGCGAGCACGTTCACCTGGCCGAGGCCGCCCCTCAGATGGCCGACCATGGCACCCGCGAGGGCGACGAGCCGCCGGGCGATGTCGCCGCGCACCATCAGGTCGCCGGAATAGATGAAGAAGGGGATCGCCATCAGCGCGTAGACCGAGACGCCGGAATTCAGGCGCTGGAACACGACGACGGGGGGCAGGCCGAGATAGAGCACGGTGGCGAAGCTCGACACGCCGAGGCAGAAGGCGACCGGCGTGCCGATCAGCAGCAGGAACACGAAGGTTCCGAAGAGTATCCAGAGTTCCATGTCAGGCCCCCGTGCCGGTCTGTTCGGCCAGATCCTCGTCTTCCGGATCGAGGTCGCCGAAGCGCGCGGTCGGCAGGCCCGCGACGCGGCGCAGCACGCGCTCGGCGGAGAAGAGGATGATGAGCACGCCGCCGACCATCAGCGGCAGGAAGTCGTAGAAGCGCGAGATCCCGATGCCGGGCACCATGTCGCGCGCCGCCTTGGCGGCCAGCTGGGAGCCGTACCAGGTCATGCCGAAGCCGAAGGCCGCCACGACGAAGTCGGAGATCGTGTGGAGCCAGGGCGCCACGCGGTCGGGCAGGAACACGAGGAGCACGTCGAAGGAGAGGTGATAGCCCTCGCGCAGGCCGACGGCCGCGCCGAGGAAGATGAACCAGGCCATGATCATGACCGAGCTCGGCTCGGCCCATTGCAGGCTGTCGTTCAAGAAGTAGCGCACGAAGACCTGCGCGAAGATGATGACCGTCATCAGCACGAGCCCGATGCCCGCGATCCAGAGCGCGAGGCGCGCGATCCAGCCGGTGGCGAGGGCCAGGCCCTGCATCCTGTCCTGCACGTCATGACTCCTTCCTGGGGGGGAGGCCCGGCCGCGGGAACGGCCGGGCGAGCGGATGGTTACTCGGTTTCCTGAATGCGCTTCACCAGGTCCTTGGCCTCGGGCGTGGTGACGTATTTCTCGTAGACGGGGCCCATCGCATCGACGAATTCCTGCTTGTTCACGTCGGTGACGACCTGGACGCCGGCGGCCTCGACCTTCTCCTCGGAGGCCTTCTCCTGCTGCGCCCAGAGGTCGCGCATCACGGGGACCGAGTTCTTCGCCGCCGTGCGCATGATCTCCTGGTCCTCGGCGCTGAGCTTGTCCCAGCTGACCTTCGACACCGCGAGGAGTTCGGGCACCATCAGGTGCTCGTCGAGCGTCAGGTACTTCGCGACCTCGTAATGGCCCGAGCTGTCGTAGGAGGGCCAGTTGTTCTCGGCCCCGTCGATGACGCCGGTCTGGATCGAGGAATAGACCTCGCCATAGGGCATCGGCGTCGCATTGGCGCCGAGCGCGGACATCATGTCGACGAAGACGTCGGACTGCATCACGCGGAACTTCATGCCCTTGAGATCGGCGACCGACTTGATCGGCTTCTCGGAATTGTAGAAGCTGCGCGAGCCGCCGTCGTAATAGGCGAGCACGACGAGGTCATGCGCGTCGAAATCCTGCGCGATCTCCTCGCCGATCGGCCCGTCCATCACATGGTGCATCTGCTCCTCGGACTTGAAGAGATAGGGCAGCGAGAGAAGCTGCGCGCTCGGCACCATGTCGTTGAACGAGCCGAAGCTGGCGCGCACCATGTCGATCACGCCGAACTGGGTCTGTTCGATCGTGTCCTTCTCCTCGCCGAGCTGCGAGGAGGGAAAGACCTGGATGCAGAGCCGGCCGCCGCTCTTCTCCTCGACCTCCTTGGCCATGGATTTCACGGCCTCGACGGTCGGATAGCCGTCGGGATGGGTGTCGGACGAGCGCAGCGTGATCTCGCAATCGGCCGCCGCCGCGGCCGAGACGAGCGCGGCCGAGGCGAGCAGCCCGGCGAGAGTGGTGTTCAGGAACTTCATCTAATCCTCCCGATGCGAAGTTCAGAGCTTGTAGGCCTTCTTGGCGAGGCCGTGGGCGAGGTCGCGCGCCAGCTCCGGCGCGTCCTCCTCGTCGAGCCGGCCGCTCAGGACCAGCGTCGAGAGATACGCGCAGTCCACCCGCCGCGCGACGTCGTGGCGCGCGGGGATCGAGCAGAAGGCGCGGGTGTCGTCGTTGAAGCCCACGGTATTGTAGAAACCCGCCGTCTCCGTCGCCATTTCGCGGAAGCGGCGCATCCCCTCGGCGCTGTCGTGGAACCACCAGGGCGGGCCGAGCTTCAGACAGGGATAGACGCCGGCGAGCGGCGCGAGTTCGCGCGAATAGGACGTCTCGTCGAGGGTGAACAGGATCACGCTCAGATCGGCGCGGGTGCCGACCGCGTTCAGGAGCGGGCGGAGCGCGGCGACGTAATCGGTGCGGCCGGGAATGTCGAAACCCTTGTCGCGGCCGAACATCGCCAGCATCGCATCGGAATGGTTGCGCCGGGAGCCGGGGTGGATCTGGAGGACCAGCCCGTCCTCGAGGCTCATCCGCGCCATTTCGGTCAGCATGTGCCCGCGGAAGGCGTCCGCCTCCTCCGCCGAGCAGGCGCCCCGGAGCGCCTTCCCGAACAGCGCCGCCGCCTCGGTGGGCGCGAGGTCCTCGGTCCGCGCGGTCGCATGGCCGTGATCCGAGGAGGTGGCGCCGAATTCCTTGAAATAGGCGCGGCGCGCGCGGTGCGCGTCGAGATAGCCGTCCCAGGTCGCGGTGTCGAAACCGGTCTGCTCGCCCATCAGCGCGACATTCTCGGCGAAGCCCGCCATTTCCGGATCCACCACGCCGTCCGGCCGGTAGGCGGTGATCACCCGGCCGCCCCAGTTCGAATCGCGGATCATGCCATGCCAGCGCAGCTCGTCGGTCGCGGGCTCGGTCGTGCTGATGACCTCGATGTTGAACCGCTCGAAGAGCGCGCGGGGGCGGAACTCGGGCCGGGCGAGGCAGTCGGCGATGTGGTCGTAGTACCAGTCCGCCGTCTCGGCGCTCAGCACGCGGTCGATGCCGAAGACGTGCTGGAAGCTGTGGTCGAGCCAGAGCCGCGAGGGCGTGCCCCGGAACAGGTGATAATGGCTCGCGAAAAGGCGCCAGATCGCGCGCCCGTCGGTCTCGGTCGGGCCGCCGTCGGCGCGCGGCACGCCGAGCGCCTCGAGCGGGACGCCCTGCGAGAACAGCATCCGGAACACGTAGTGGTCGGGCGTGACGATCAGCTGCGCCGGATCGGGGAAGGGCTCGTCGAGCGCGTACCAGCGCGGATCGGTATGGCCGTGCGGGCTGACGATCGGCAGGTCGCGGACCTCGGCGTAGAGCGCGCGGGCCAGATCGCGGGCGCGGCCTTCGATCGGAAACAGCCGGTCTTCGTCAAGCAGGGCCATGCGCCTCGTCTCCTCCTGTCGCCTCCGCTTGTCTCGCGGCTAGACTTCTAATATGCTAGTTTGTGAGATACGTCAATCACCCCGTCAACGAGGAGCCTCCGATGGCCGCGTCAGAGTCCGGGATCGCCGCCTTGCCGTCGCTGGGCGATCTTCGTCCCCGCACCGTCACGGACCAGATCTTCGATCTGCTCTACGAACGGGTGGTGAATCTGTCGCTGATGCCCGGGGCGAAGCTCTCCGAGGCCGAGGTGGCGGCGCAGATGGGCGTGTCGCGCCAGCCGGTCAGGGACGCCTTCTACCGGCTGTCGCAGCTCGGCTTCATCCAGATCCGGCCGCAGCGCGCGACCACCGTCACGCCGCTCTCCGAGGCGGCGGTGCTGCGCGCCTATTTCATCCGCTCCGCGCTCGAGGAGGCCTGCCTGCGCAAGGCGGCGGAGCGGCTGACGCGGCGGGATCTCGACGCGCTCGGGCGGCTGATCGCGGCGCAGGAGAAGGCGGTCGCCGCCGACGCGCGCGCGGAGTTCCACGCGCTCGACGACCAGTTCCACCATGACATCTGCGAATACGCGGGGCTCGAATTCGTCTGGACGCTGGTGAAGGAGAACAAGGGGCACATGGACCGCGCCCGCTACCTCAGCCTCTCCTATGGCGCGGCCACGGCGCTCGCGGAGCATCGGCTGATTCTGGACGCGCTCCGGGCGCGCGACGCGGAGGCGGCGGTGGCGGCGATCCGCCAGCACCTGTCGCGGATCGAGGACATCATCGCGCGCCTGCACGTGGACCAGCCGGAGGTCTTCGGGGACTGACGGGGCGCGCGGGCGCGGGTGCTTTCGCCGGGGCTTCCCTTGCCGGCGGGTAAAATCGGGCTAACGCTCTTGTGAGGGCGGCGCGCGCGCCGCCCGCCGACCTCCCGGGGGTTGTCCCGGCCGGCGGATCCGGAAGGGCACGCGGGCGGGGGGCTTCCGGAGTGCCAAGCCGAGCCTCGAAGCCAAGCCGGAGCCGCCAGATGTTTCCTCCCAGCCACACTTCCCGCCGCCGCCTGCTCCAGGCCGGCGCGGCGGGCCTCGCCCTCGGACAACTGGGCCTGCCGCTCCATCCGCGCGCGGCGGAGGCGCCGCCGATCGACACGTACCGGCCGGTCTTCTTCTCGGCGCCCGAATGGGCCTTCATCCTCGCGGCGACCGGGCGTCTCATCCCCTCCGACGGCGATGGCCCCGGCGCGATCGAGACGCGCGTGCCGGTCTTCATCGACCTGCAGCTCGCCGGAGATTTCGGGGCGGCGGCGGACTGGTACATGGAAGGGCCGCACCAGCCCGACGCCGATCCCAAGCTCGGCTACCAGACGCCGCTGACCCCGGCCGAGATCTACCGGGGCGCGATCGGAACCTTCGACCAGTGGTGCGGCTCGACCTATGGCAAGGTCTTCGCCGATCTCTCGCCCGAGCAGCAGGACGAGGCGCTCGCCACGCTGGAAAAGAACGCCGTCGGCGCCTCGGAGCCCCGGGTCGCGGGCGGCGCGCAGGGCGACGTGGGGGCGACAGAGGGAACGCCCCAGACCGACGAGGGCGGCCAGTCCGCGCAGGGCGACGCGGGCGGAGCCGGGGGCATGCCCCATCCCGAACTCAACGCGGGCGGCGCGCCGGCGGCCGGCGAGACGCTCGAGGTGGCGATCCTGCCGCCGGAGCTGCGCGACTTCTTCACGCTGCTCGTGCAGAACACCAAGGAGGGCTATTTCGCCGATCCGAAATACGGCGGCAACGCGGGCATGGCGGCCTGGGCCTATATCGGATTTCCCGGAGCGCGGGCGGCCTATTCCGAATGGGTGACGCGCTACAACGAGCCCTACACGCTCGGCCCGGTCTCGATCTCCGGCGAGAGGGCCTGAGCCATGGCACGTCAGGAGAAGAAGAAGGACGTCGTCATCATCGGCCTCGGCTGGACCGGCTCGATCCTCGGGATGGAACTCGCGAACGAGGGCTTGGAGGTTCTCGCGCTGGAGCGGGGCGACGATCGCGACACGGTGCCCGATTTCGAATATCCCAAGGTCGCGGACGAGCTGCGCTACGGCATCCGCTACGGCTTCATGCAGAAGCCGCGCAACTCGACGCTGACGATCCGGCGCACGCTCGACGAGACCGCGCTGCCCTACCGTGTGCTCGGCTCCTTCCTGCCCGGCGACGGCGTCGGCGGCGCGGGGATCCACTGGAACGGCCAGACCTGGCGGCCGCAGGCGGTCGAATACCGGCTTCGCTCCCATGTCGAGGAGGCCTTCGGCGCGGATATCATCCCGCCGGAGATGCGGCTCCAGGACTGGGGCGTGACGGCGGAGGAGCTCGAGCCGCATCTGACGCGGTTCGAATACCTGCTCGGCATCTCGGGCAAGGCGGGCAATCTCGACGGCACCATCGTCGCGGGGGGCAATCCGTTCGAGGCGCCGCGCTCGAAGGAATATCCGTTGCCGCCGCTCGTCAACACCTACGACTCGGTGCTCTTCGCGGACGCGGCGCGGGCGATGGGCTACCATCCGTTTCCCCGGCCCTCGGCGAATGCGAGCGCGGCCTATGTGAACGAATACGGGATGCAGCTCGGTCCCTGCAACTATTGCGGCTTCTGCGAGCGGTTCGGCTGCCTCAACTACTCGAAGTCGAGCCCCCAGACCTGCGTGCTCGACGCGCTGAAGCGCAAGCCTAACTTCGAGTATCGCGTCCGATCCGAAGTGCTCCGGATCGAGAAGGCGGCGGATGGCAAGACGGCGACCGGGGTCACCTATTTCGACGAGCGGGCGGGGGAGGAGGTGTTCCAGCCGGCCGATCTCGTCGTGCTCTGCGCCTATTCGCTGCACAACGTCCACCTGCTGCTCCTATCGGAGATCGGGACGCCCTATGATCCGCGCAGCGGCGAGGGGGTGGTCGGGCGCAACTATTCCTACCAGATGAACGGCGGCACGACGCTGTTCTTCAAGGACAAGGAGTTCAATCCCTTCGTCGGCAACGGCTCGGGGGGCATCACGATCGACGACTTCTCGATGAGCCAGATCGATTTCGCGAAGGAAGGTTTCATCGGCGGCAGCTACATCACCGCGGGACATACCGGCGGGCGGCCGATCCAGCAGATGGCGCTGCCGCCCGACACGCCGAGCTGGGGCGCGGGATGGAAGCGGGCGGTCGGCGAATGGTACGGCCATGCGATGAGCATCGGCAGCCACGGCTCCAACATGGCCTATCGCGACACCTGTCTCGACCTCGATCCGACCTACAAGGATCGCCACGGCCGGCCGCTGATGCGGATGACCTTCGACTGGAAGCCGAACGACATCCGGATGACGCAGTTCATGAAGTCGAAGATCGAGCCGATCGCCAAGAGCATGAACCCCGACATCATGCGCTCCTCCTTCAAGTCCGAGGGCGCGGCCTACGACGTGCGGCCCTACCAGACCACGCACAATGTCGGCGGCGCGATCATGGGCGCCGACCGGGCGACCTCGGCGGTCAACCGCTACCTGCAGAGCTGGGATCTGCACAATCTCTTCGTGATGGGGGCCTCGGCCTTCCCGCAGAACATCCAGTACAACCCGACCGGCGCGGTCGGGGGTCTCGCCTACTGGGCGGTGGCGGCGATCCGGAAGGATTACCTGCCGAACCCGCGGCCGCTGATGTGAGGTGGATGCGATGCTGACCCTTCTGCGTATCATCGCCTGGCTCCTGCTCCTCGCCATCGTCGCCGCGCTCGCGCTGATCTTCGTGCCCGCGCGCCACACCGGTCCCCAACCCGTCGAGATGGCCGCCGCCGGCGCGACCGGGGATCCCGACGCCGCCGCGCTCTACGCCGCGCGGGTCGCCGATTGCGCCGGATGCCACACCGCCGACGACGGAGAGCCCTTCGCCGGCGGGCGGCCGATCCCCAGTCCCTTCGGCGCGATCTATTCGCCCAACATCACGCCCGATCCGGAGACCGGGATCGGCGGCATCACGCTCGACCAGTTCCGCGCCGCGCTCTACGACGGGATCGGCCGCGACGGCCGGAACCTCTACCCGGCGATGCCCTACGACAGCTACCGCGAGCTGTCCGAGGCCGATGTCGAGGATCTCTACCACTACTTCACGAAGGTCCTGGCGCCGGTCCGGAACGAGCCGCGGGAGACGGACCTGCCGTTCCCGCTCGACCAGCGCTGGGGCATCCGCGCCTGGAAGCTGGTCGGCCTGCCGGAGGCGGGCTTCGAGCCCCGGTTCGACGATCCGGTGCTCGACCGCGGCGCCTATCTCGTCGAGGGGCCGGGCCATTGCGGCGCCTGTCACAGCCCGCGCAACCTCGTCTACGCCCAGGCGGGCTTCACCTCGGAGGATCCCGACTTCCTGACCGGCGGCGAGATCGGCGGCTGGACCGCGCCCGACCTGCGCTCGGACCAGAGCGCCATCGCGCGGTGGAGCGACGCCGACCTGAAGCTCTTCCTCGCCTCGGGCCGCAACGCCCACGCGGGCGTGCGCGGGGAGATGAAGCTCGCGATCGAGCATTCGCTCCAGTACTTCTCGGACGACGACCTCTCCGCCGTCGTCGCCTATCTGCGCGCGATCGGTCCGGCCGGGGCGGGATCGGGCGCGGGCGCCGCGGAGGCGCCGCCGGTGGGTCAGCCCATTCCGCGCGTCGACAGGCTCGCGGACGAGTCCGCGACCGAGACCGAGCGCCTGCTCTCCGCCGCCGAGCCCGGAATGCCGCTCGGGGCGCGGCTCTATCTCGACAACTGCGCCGCCTGCCACTTCGTCGACGGCAAGGGCGCGGACCAGATCTTCCCCGCGCTCGACGGCAATTCGCTGGTGACGGCGCCGAAGGTCACGGGGCTCGTCTCGACGATCCTCGCCGGCGCGGCGCTGCCCTCGACCGGGGAGCGGCCGGCCGCGGTCAGGATGCCGGGCTTCGCCGACCGGCTGTCGGACGCCGAGGTGGCCGAACTCGCGACCTTCGTGCGCGGCGCCTGGCACAACGACGCGCCGGCGGTGAAGGAGGAGGATGTCCGCGGCCTGCGCGACGCCGGCGCCGACTGACGGCGCGGGGGCTGGACACGGGGCCGCGGAAGCGGTCTCAATGCCGGAGGGTCCGCGCCCCGGACGGGCCGGCATTGGGGAGAAAGCGATGCTCAAGGGGATCGACCCGCTCATCGGCCCGGATCTGTTGCGGGCGCTGGCGGCGATGGGCCATGGCGACGAGATCGCCATCGTCGACGCGAATTTCCCGGCCGCCTCGGTGGCGCGGGAAAGCGTGCTCGGCCACCCGCTCCGGATCGACTGCGACGCGGTGCGCGCCGTCCGCGCCGTGCTCTCTCTGCTGCCGCTCGACACGTTCGAGCCCGATCCGGCGCTGACGATGCAGGTCGTCGGACGGCCCGAGGAGATCCCCGAGGTCGTGCGCGAGGCCGCCCCCCTCTTCGAGGCCGAGGGGGTGGCGACCGCGGCGCTGGAACGCTTCGCCTTCTACGCGCGCGCGAAGCGGAGCTTCGCGGTGCTTGCCACCGCCGAGACCCGGATCTATGCCAACTTCATCCTGCGCAAGGGCGTGGTCTTTCCGTAGCGGGCGGCGGGGACCGCGCCGCCCGGATCCTTAGTAGGTCGCCGCGAGATAGGCCGCGATGGCCTTCGCATCCTCCTCGCTGATCGGCGCGCCGTAGACCTTGATCATCTTCGTCACCTCGGCGCTCCAGAAATCCGCGCCCATCCCCGGCGGCTGGTATTCGATGTAATCGGCCGAATGGCAGGCGCCGCAGTTGGATTCGGCTGTCTCGACGCCGGGGCCGGGCCGGAACGTCGCCGACTCGTCGGGAAGCGCGTAGGTCACGGGCGCCGCCGGGGATGCGAGCGGGGCGGCGAGAAGCAGCGCGGCGAGCGCGGTGCGAAAGACATGTTTCATCGTCGCCTCCTCAGTTCACGGTGATCCGGGTCGTCTCGACCACGTCGCGCATGTAGCCCGAAGGGTTCCAGAGCGGTTCCGTCGGCTGGCTCTGCCCGATCCGGTTGACCGCGCGGACCATCAGCGTCCGCTCGCCCTTCGCGACGGCGAGGCTGGTGGTCCATTCGCGGAACGCGTAGCGGCCCAGATCCTCGCCCAGGGCCGCCGATTGCCAGGACCTGCCCCCATCCGCCGAGACATCGACCTCGGTGACGCCGTAGCCGCCGTCGAAGGCGATGCCGCGCAGCGCGAGCGTCCCGGCCGGCACCGTCGCGCCGTCCTCGACGCTGGTGATGAAGGACCGGATCGAGAAGCGGCCGATCGGGACGGTCGCCGCGGGCTTCGTCCCCGGCTCGACGCAGGCGCAGGCATTCGCGGGAACGCGGTAGGCGGGTTTCATCCAGAAGTCCTCGAACGGCTTCTCGACCACCGTGATCGTGCTCAGGTGCTTGACCCAGTAGGTGCCGTAATAGCCGGGCACCACCAGCTTGACCGGATAGCCGTTCAGCCAGGGGATGTCCTCGCCGTTCATCTGGTAGGCGACCATCACCTCGCCGTCGAGTGCGTGGTCGATCCCGAGCGCCTTGCGGAAGTCGGGTGTCTTGTCGATGACCGGCCCGTCGAGCCCGTCGAAAACCACCTGCGCCGCGCCTTCCCCGACGCCCGCCTTCTCGAGCAGCGCCCTGAGCGGCACGCCCTTCCAGACCGCGCAGCCCATCATGCCGTTCCCGGCCTGCCCGCCGCCGACGCGCGGCGTGAAGAGGCCCCGGCTGTTGCCGGAGCACTGGTTCACCGCCGTGATCTCGACCGGCTCGTAGGCCGATTTCAGCTCCGCGAGGCCGACCCGGACCGGCGTGTTCACGAGGCCGCCGATCTCGATCGCATAGGTGTCGGGGTCGATCTCGGTCGGGACCCCGGCGAGGTGGTAGCGGACGAAGAAGGCGTCGTTCGGCGTGATGACTCCTTCGTCGAACACGCTGAACGGGGTTTCGAGCTGTGGCGGGCGGGCGGTGAGCCGCAGCAGCGGCCGCTTCCCCGGGTAGGCGACGAGCTCGCGCTCGCCATTGGCGAAGGGCAGTCGCGCGACATCGGCGAAGGCGGCGCGCAGCCCCGCCCCGCCCAGGATGCCGACCGCGGCCGCCGCGCGCGCCGAGGCTCCGAGAACCTGTCTTCTGGTGACCATGAGTTCCTCCCTACGCGGCCCCCGATTCCGGGTGGTCCGATGGAAAGAAAACGTCCGGGAAGCCGGGTTTATTCCCTCCTCCGCCGAGGTGGGCGAGAACTCTAGCCGAGGCAGGGGCGATGCGCGCCGGAGAGAAGCGCCAGCGGCTCGCCCTCGTCCCCGCCCTCCCGCCGCGTCGCCGCCATGAGCGCGCTGGCGATGGTCGCGAAACGCGGCACGTCCATGCCGCGGGAGACGAGATGATAGTCCCGCCCCGCGGACCAGGAGGCGAGTCGGAGATCCCCCTCGATCTCCACCACCAGGCGCTCCCGCGCCGGCCGGGGGGCCGCGTCCTCGGCCCGGAACAGGCTCAGCCGGCATCCATGCGCGCCCAGGTAATCCGTCTGACCGGCGGCGCGGCCGTCGGCGAGCGGCAGCCGGCCGGAGCGGACCAGCCTCAGGCCCGTCGCGCCGATCAGCGCGGAGAGGCGGTCCGGCGGCGGCGCGGCGGCCGGCGGCGCCGCGCCGGCCACCCAGGCGTCATGGGCCGCGACCATGCGTGCCACATCGCCCGAGACGACGCCGCCCGCGGCCGCGCCACGCTCCGGTGACGCCGGTGTCATCGATTGCCAGCCGGCGAGACCGAGACCGAGGGCGAGGACCGCCGCGGCGGCGGTGGCGGCGCCGAGCCACCGCGCGTTCCGCCGCCGGACCATCCGGCCGCGGATCGCCTCGACGTCTACCCGGGCCGTTTCCTCGCCGATGGCGGCGACCCCCGCGCGCAGCGACCGGAGGATCGCGACGCGCCGCGCGGTTTCCGGGTCCGAGGCGGCGATCCGCGCGATCCGCGCCGCCTGCCCGGGCGCGAGTTCGCCATCGACATAGGCGCTCAGCTCCTCCATCGAGACGGGTTTCTGCGTCATGGCATCCTCCGGGCGGCGGCGGGGAAGGGGACGACGCCCTCGTCCGACAGGCGCCGGAGCAGGTCGCGCCGGGCGCGGCTGACCCGGCTCATCACGGTTCCCGGTCTGACCCCAAGCAGTTCGGCCGCCTCGCCATAGCTGAAGCCGAGGATGTCGATCAGCGCCAGGATCTCGCGGTGGCTGGCGCTGAGGCGGCCGAACGCCTCGCGCACGACGATCCGGTTGAGGATCAGATCCTCCGACCGGAAGCCGGCCGGAAAATCCGCCACCTCCCCGGCGGGAGCTTCCGCCCGGTCCGCGCGCCGCCGCCGCGCCCGGCAGCGGTCGATCCAGAGGTTGCGCAGGATCCGCGTGATCCAGGCGCGGAAGGCGCGCTCGTCCGCCGGGACGTTCCTGCTCTCCACCGCCCTGACGATCGCATCCTGGACCAGATCCCCGGCGAGGTCGGGATCATGCGTGAGCGCGACCGCGTAGCCGACGAGCCGCGGTGACACCCGACGCAGCATTGTCCAGTTGGCCGTCGAGAACACTGGCATCTCCGATCCCGTTCCGGCGCCGCCGGCCACGTTCCGCGAAAGCGCCGGGCCTTGCAACCGTCGCGGCGGGCGCGAGCGTCACGCCTGCCCGCCGCGCGGTCCCTTCGGCAGCAGTTCCGCGGGCAGCGGAAAGACGATCGTCGTGGTCCTGTCGTTCGCGATGTCGTTCAGCGCGTTGAAGTAGCGCAGCTGCATCGCGTTCGGCTGTTCGGCGAGCATCCGGCCGGCCTCGACCAGCTTCGCCGCCGCCTGCTGCTCGCCCTCGGCGTTGATCACCCGGGCGCGGCGGTGGCGCTCCGCCTCGGCCTGCCGGGCGATGGCGCGCACCATGCTCTCGTCGATGTCGACATGCTTGATCTCGACATTCGCCACCTTGATCCCCCAGGCGTCGGTCTGGCGGTCGAGGATCTCCTGGATATCCACGTTCAGCCGGTCGCGCTCGGCCAGCATCTCGTCGAGCTCGTGCTTGCCGAGCACCGAGCGCAGCGTCGTCTGCGCGAGCTGGCTGACCGCCATCTGGAAATCGGCGACGTTGATGATCGCGCGTTGCGGGTCGACGACGCGGAAATAGATCACCGCGTTGACCTTGACCGAGACGTTGTCGCGGCTGATCACGTCCTGACTCGGCACGTCCTCGACGCGGGTCCTGAGGTCGGTGCGCACCACCTGCTGGACGAAGGGGATCATCAGCGCGAAGCCGGGCCCGCTCACGCGCGAGAACCGGCCGAGGGTGAAGACGACGCCGCGCTCGTATTCGCGGAAGACGTAGACGGCGAGCGGCAGGACCAGCAGGACGAGCGCCAGCCCGAGCAGCGGGAAGATCCAGTTGAAGATGTCGATCGGCATGGCCTAGCCCCTTTCCTGAACGCCGTCCCCGGGCGCGGCCTCGACGTGAAGGACGAGCCCCTCCCTGCCGCGCACGCGGACCTCCTCGCCCGGCTTCAGCCCGGGCGGGCCGGCGGCCTGCCA
Source organism: Amaricoccus solimangrovi (assembly GCF_006385685.1). GTDB lineage: Bacteria > Pseudomonadota > Alphaproteobacteria > Rhodobacterales > Rhodobacteraceae > Amaricoccus > Amaricoccus solimangrovi. Next base: position 18,806 of record NZ_VFRP01000008.1, read on the forward strand.
GCGCTCTCCCTCGGCCCAGACGAAACCCGCCTCGCCCGACCATTCGAGCACCCGCGCCGGCGCGCTCGTCATGCGCGCGCGTCCGCTGGCGGGCGCGCGGCGATAGGCGCGGATCGTGGCGCCAAGAAGCAGCGCGAAGGCCGCGGCGCCGACCGTCCCCAGCGCGGCGATCGTCCACCACGAGATCTGGTATTCGGGCACATCCGTCTCGATCAGGATCGAGGCGCCGAGCACGAAGGCGACGAGCCCGCCGGCGCCGAGGACGCCGAAGCTCGGCGTCACCGCTTCGAAGGCCATGAAGGCGGCGCCGAGCCCGATCAGCGCGAGGCCGGCGTAGTCGAGCGGCAGCTGGTTCAGCCCGTAGAGCGCGAGCGTGAGGCAGATCGCCCCGATCACGCCGGGCGCGACCGCGCCGGGATTGAGAAATTCGAAGATCAGCCCGTAGATGCCGATCATCATCAGGACGAGCGCGAGATCGGGATTGGAGAGGACGGCGAGCAGGCGCGTCGTCGCGCTCATCTCCACGGTCTCGACCGGCGGCCCGGCGACGGCGAGCGTCACCTTCGCGCCATCGACCTCGACAATCCGGCCGTCTGCGGCGGCGAGAAGTTCGGGCAGGTTTCGCGCGACGATGTCGATCACGTGCTCGCGCAGCGCGGCTTCCGCGGACAGGCTCTCGGCCTGGCGCACCGCCCGCTCCGCCCAGTCGGCGTTCCGGCCGCGCATCTCGGCGAGGCTCCGGATCAGCGCCACCGCGTCGTTCGTGGCCTTGGCCGCGTGCGCGTCCTCGGGCGCCGGCTTTTCCGCGCCGCCCGGCAGTCCCTCGGGCAGTCCGCCGATCCGGACCGGGGTCGCCGCGCCGAGATTGGTTCCCGGCGCCATCGCCGCGACATGGGTCGCGTAGAGGATATACGTTCCCGCGCTGGCGGCGTGCCCGCCGGAGGGCGCGACATAGCCTATCACCGGAACCCGGGAGGCGAGGATGGCGGAGACGATCCGGCGCATGGCCTCCGCCAGCCCTCCCGGCGTATCGATCCGGAGCACCAGCGCCGCCGCGCGCCGATCCTCCGCGAGGCGGATGACACGGTCGACATGCTTCACCGTCGCGGGGCCGATCGGTCCCTCGATCGCGGTCATCAGCACGACCCGCGGGCCACCGGCGGGCACCGGCGCCGCCTGGGCCGACAGGACCGCCGCCAGCGCGAGGGCCGCGGCCAGCGCGGCCAGAAGGGCGAGACGTCGCACATTCGCCTCCCTTCGCCGATCATACCGCTTCGCGCCTCCCGCGACAACGCGGGGCCTCAGGCCGGCTCCCGCGGGAGGCCCGGCTCACCCCGGCCAATGCCGGTCACGAGCCGGGTCAGCGGTGTCGCCGTGATGCCATGGACGAGAACGGAGGCGAAGACCACGAGGCTCGTCCAGGGCCATAACTCCGCCACGCCGGTTTCCCGCGCGGCGAGCAGCGCGTAATAGGTGGAGGAGACGCCGATGGGTCCGAACCAGCCCATGAAGGCGAATTCCGCGCGGGTGCCGAATTCCGGCGCCACCACGCGCCCCAGCATCCACCAGGGCAGGCGCCGCAGTGCCAGCACCGCGGCGGCGAAGGCGGGCGCTGCCCAGCCGAGCGCGGCCCAGTCGCCCCAGGGCAGGGCGACCCCGATCAGGATGAAGGCGGGGAGGTCGAAGAAGCGTCCGATCGCCTCCTGCGCGTGTTCGTGCCGCGTCTCGCGGCGCGAGACGTAACGGGCGAAGGTGACGCCCGCGGCGAAGACCGCGAGGATGCCGTCGCCGCCCATCAGCCGGACCAGCGCGAGGACGGTGAGCGAGAGCGCGAGGCCGACGGTGATGAGCGAATGATCGTCCGAGAACGGCTGGCGATAGGCCCAGAGCAGCAGCCGTCCCGCGAGCCAGCCGGCGGCGGCGCCGATCACGACCGCGCCGCCGATCTCCCAGAGAAGGACGCGCGTCAGCCATTCGGTCACCGCCGCGCCCGGCGGCTCGGTCAGGAGCAGCAGCGGCAGCATGACGAAGAGAAGGCCGAGGCCGTCGTTGGCGCCGCTCTCGGCGATCAGCAGGCGGCGGATCCGGGCGGGGAGATGCTCGGCGATCTTGCCGGTCGTGATCGAGCCGGCGACGACCGGATCCGTCGGCGCGAGGATCGCGCCGAGGAGCAGGGCGACCAGGGGCGAGGCGCCGAGAAAGACCGCTGCGAGGCCGGCGGAGGCGAGCCACATGACGAGGAGGCCGGGGCCGAGCACGAGGAGGAGCGGGGCGAGGTTGCGCCGGACATAGCCCGCCGGCAGGCGCAGCGCCGCGCCCATCACCGCGATCGCGAGCGTCATCCGCGCCACTTCGAGCAGCGCGTCGCGCGGCTCCACGGGCAGCCGCGCGGGATCCGCGAGACCGAGCACCGCGGGACCGGCGAGCACGCCCAGCAGAAGGCAGAGCGTCGGTTCCGACATCCACAGGCGGTTCTTCACATATCCCGCGAAGAGGCCGAGCACGAGCACGACACCGGCGGAGAGGGCGATCGCGATGTTGAACTCGGTCAGGGGGTCGAGGTCGAGAAGAGCGTCCATGCCGGGGAACGAGGCGCGGCGGGGTTTGTTCCGGGATCGGCGCGGTCGGCCGATCCCGGCGTGGCGCGCCCCGGCGCCGTTTTCCACGCCGGACTCCCTCCGGCATGCTATTCTCCGCGCCGGGGAGCAAACGCGCTGGGAGAGAGCGATGGCGAAACTTCACGGGACCCCGTGCTGGTACGAACTGGTGACCGAGGGGCCGGATCTGGAGGGGGCGGAAAGGTTCTACGCCGAGGTTCTGGGCTGGAGCTTCCGCGACGCGGGGATGGAGGGGTTCACCTATCACCTCGCCGCCGCGGGCGACGACCTGGTGGCGGGGGTGATGGAGAAGCCCGCCGAACTCGGCGAGACGCCGCCCTTCTGGATGATCTACTTCGCGGTCGAGGACGCCGACGCCGCCGTCGCGGCGATCCGCGCCGCCGGGGGCGCGGTCCATCGCGAGCCGGCGGACATCCCGGGCACGGGCCGCTTCGCCGTCGTCGCCGATCCGCAGGGCGCGGGCTTCGGCGTCCTTCAGCCCGAACCGATGCCGGGCGACAGGCCCGCCGGCCATGCCTTCGACCAGGCGAAGCCCGGGCACGGCAACTGGAACGAACTGATGTCGAGCGATCCGGAGGCGGGGCTGCGCTTCTATTCCGACCTCTTCGGCTGGGAGAAGTCGCGCGCGATCGACATGGGCGAGACGGGCGTCTACCAGTTCTTCGCGCATGACGGCGCCGATATCGGCGGCATGATGGGCCTCGGGCCCGCGCCGGTCCCATGCTGGCTGCCGTATTTCGGCGTCGAGGGGGTTGGAGGGGCCATCGCGCGGATCGAGGCCGGCGGCGGCGTGCTCGCGCATGGGCCGATGGAAGTTCCCGGCGGCGCCCATATCGCCGTGGCCCGCGACCCGCGCGGCGCGTGGTTCGCGGTCGTCGGACCGAACGACGCGCCCTGAGCGGGGCCTCCGGGGCCACGGGCCCCCGGAGGCTCACCCTCGGCGGCATTGCCACCCGGTCCTTGAGGGGGGTAGCATCCGGAGAGAAGCCGCCGCCCCCGCGCCCGGCAGTCGGCGAGGCGGACTGGCCGGATCAGGGGCGGGCGGCTCCGGAGGGCCCGAGGCATGGACACGTCGCGCGAGAGATTCGCCGATCGATCCGCCGCCGGCCGGCGGCTGGCGGCGCTGCTCGCGCCGATGACCCTGGAACGGCCGGTGGTCTATGCCTTGCCCCGGGGCGGCGTTCCCGTGGCGGTCGAGGTCGCCCGCGCGCTGCGCGCGCCGCTCGACCTCATTCTCGTCCGCAAGATCGGCGCTCCCGGCTCGCCGGAGGTGGCGCTCGGCGCGGTCGTCGACGGCGAGGATCCCCGGACCGTGATCAACGAGGAGGTGCGGCGCCGCGCGCGCGCGGACGACGCCTTCCTCGAACGCGCCCGCGCGCGCGAACTCGCGGAGCTCGAGCGGCGGCGGGCGCGCTATCTCGCCGACCGTCCGCCAGTCAGCCCCGCCGGCCGCGCCGCGATCGTCGTCGACGACGGCCTCGCCACCGGCGCGACGATGAAGGCCGCGCTGATCTCGCTCAGGCGGCGCGGCGCGGCGAAGGTCTGCGTCGCGCTGCCCGTGGCGCCGGAGGATGCGTTGAACGAGATCCGGGAACAGGCCGACCTGGTCGTCTGCGCCCGTCCCGCGCGGCATTTCGAGGGTGTCGGCGCCTTCTATCACGACTTCCACCAGCTCACCGACGAGGAGACGGTCGGGCTGCTCCGCCGGTACTGGGCGGAGCAGGCCGATCCGCCCGCCGCCCGCGAGGTCGCGGTGCCGCCGCTCGGTCTCGCCGGCGATCTCCGCGTGCCGGCCACGCCGCGGGGTCTGGTGCTCTTCGTCCACGACGGTTCCGGCCGGCTCGACCCGCGCGACGCCGCCGTCGCCGGGACGCTCGAGGCGCGGGGTTTCGCCACGCTGCGCTTCGACCCGCTGACGCCGGCCGAGACACGGGACCGCCGGAACGTCTTCGACATCCCGCTGCTGGCGGAACGCGTCGTCGAGGCCGTGCTCTACGTGAGCGGCGAGCCCGATGTCGCCGTCCTGCCGCTCGGCCTCCTCGGGGTCGGCACGGGCGCCGGGGCGGCGCTGCTCGCGGCGGCCGAGCTTGGCGACAGGATCGGGGCCATCGTCGCCAGGGGCGGACGGGGGGACCTCGCCGGCACGCGCCTCGTCGCCGTCCGCTCGCCGACGCTGCTGATCGTCGGCGGCGAGGACCGGCACGTGCTGGAGCTGAACCGCCAGACGCTGGCGGCGCTGACCTGCGAGAAGCTGCTGCGGGTGGTTCCCGGCGCCGGCCCCCTGTTCGATGAGCCCGGCGCGCTCGACACCGTCGCCGATCTCGCGGCGAGCTGGTGCGAGCAGCACGCGGCGGCGCGACCCCCGCCCGCGCCGCGGGCGAGACAGCCATCGCTCGCCGGGCGGCTGCGCGGCGCGGTGACGCCGCTTCCCGCCCTCGACGATCCCGCCTTCGCGGATGCTTTCGAGCGTTTCGCCTCGGCCCGCGTCGTGCTCCTCGGCGAGGCGTCGCATGGCACCTCCGAATTCTACCGCGCCCGCGCCGCCATCACCCGGCGCCTGATCGAGCGTCACGGCTTCGGGATCGTCGCGGTGGAGGCCGACTGGCCCGACGCGGCGGCGATCGACCGCCACATCCAGCGGCGGTCCGCGGCGGCGCCGTCCGAGCCGCCGTTCACCCGGTTTCCGACCTGGATGTGGCGCAACCGGGAGGTCGAGGATTTCGTGGAATTCCTGCGCCGCCACAACGCTGCGAAGCCGCCGGGGGAGCAGGTCGGGTTCCATGGCCTCGATCTCTACGGCATGACCGCCTCGATCGCGGCCGTGCTCGCCTATCTCGACCGGGTCGATCCCCCGGCGGGGCGGGAGGCGCGCGTCCAGTACGGCTGCCTCGCGCCGTGGTCGCGGGAATTCGCCGCCTACGGGCGCGCCGCGCTCAGCAAGGGCTACGCGCTCTGCGAGGCGCCGGTCACGCGCGCGCTGACCGATCTGCTGGCGAAGCGGCTGAGCTACGCGGAACGCGACGGCGAGCAGTTCTTCGACGCGGCGCAGAACGCGCGGCTGGTGACGAGCGCGGAGCGCTACTACCGGGCGATGTATTACGGCTCGCGTGAATCGTGGAATCTGCGCGACCGGCACATGTTCGACACGCTCGGGCGGGTGCTCGAGCGGGCGGGGCCGGAGAGCAGGGCGGTGGTCTGGGCGCACAATTCCCATATCGGGGACGCGCGGTTCACCGACATGGGATCCGAGCGGGGCGAGATCAACATCGGCCAGCTCTGCCGCCAGGCATACGGGCGCGACGCCGCGCTGATCGGCTTCGGCACCCATTCGGGAACGGTCGCCGCCGCGTCCGAATGGGACGGGGCGATGGAGATCATGAACGTGCGCCCCTCCCGGGCGGACAGCTACGAGGCGCTCTGCCACGACCTTGGCGAGGAGCGGTTCCTGCTGCCCTGCGCGGACCTCGCGCCCGACCTCGGGCAGGCGCTCGCCGAGCCGCGGCTCGAGCGCTACATCGGTGTCATCTACCGGCCCGAGACCGAACGCTGGAGCCACTATTCCCGTGCCTCGCTTCCGGAGCAGTACGACGCCTTCGTCTGGTTCGACGAAACCCGCGCGGTCACGCCGCTCCCCGGGCGGGCGACGGCGGGCGAGGATGAGACCTATCCCTTCGGCCTCTGAGAGCGTCATCGGCCCGTCGGGGACCGGCGAGGCGCGGCGGGCGAAATGGACGGCGCGGCGATCGCCGTGCCGTCCTCCACGCCGGCCTGATCGGGGGCCGGCTCACGGCCGGGAGCGTGCTCCCCGAAGTCGGGGAAGACCGGCCGCTTCATCCCGACGGATCGCGGCCGGAGGGGCCATTGCTCAGCCCGCGATGGCGCGGATCGCGAAGAAGATGAGCGAGGGTCCGAGCAGGCAGCCGAGGCCGGTGTAGAAGGTCGCCGTCATCGCGCCATAGGGGACGAGGCGCGGGTCGGTGGCGGCGAGGCCGCCGGCGACGCCGCTCGTCGTGCCCATGAGCCCGCCGAAGACCATCGCGGTGCGCGCGTTGTCGAGGCCGATCGAGCGGGCGACGAAGGGCGTGCCGATCATCACCAGCACCGACTTGACGAGCCCGGCGGCGACGCTGAGCGCGATGACCTCGGAGGAGGCGCCGAGCGCGGTGCCGGTGACGGGGCCGACGATATAGGTCGCGGCGCCGGCGCCGATCGTGGTCATCGAGACCGGGTCGGTATAGCCGAAGCCATAGGCGACGAGCGCCCCGACCGCGAAGGAGACGAAGACGCCCGCGAAGAGCGAGACGACGCCCGAGAGACCCGCCCGGCGGATCTCGGAGAAATCGACCCCGAAGGCGGTGGCGACGATGGCGAAGTCGCGCAGCATCGCGCCGCCCATCAGGCCGATCCCGGCGAAGAGCGGGATGTCGGCGAGGCCCTTGGAGCCGCCGGTGAGCGTGCCGCCGACCCAGGCCAGCGCGAGGCCCGCGAGGATGGCGATGGCGGAGCCGTGGATCCGGCCGTTGGTGAAGCGCTTCGAGACCCAGTAGCAGAGCCACATCGTCAGGCCGACGAAGGAGAAGGCGAAGAGCAGGCCGTTCTTGATCAGGAGTTCGGACAGGTCGGTCATCTCAGCAGGCCTTCTCGGGAGCGATGGCGGGGGCGGTATCGGAACGGGTTTCCGGGGCGGTCGCGGATCGGCCGCCGACGCGGGCGATGACGGGAACCAGCGCGACGCAGACCGCCGCCGTCAGGACGCCCGCGAGGATCGCGGCCGGGCCGCCGGAAACGGCCGCGACCACGTTCTGCTGCGCGGCCATGGCGACGACGATGGGGATGTACATCGCGCTCCAGAAGCCGATGCCCATCTGCGAGATCTCGCAGAAGGCCTTCCTGCGCCGCAGGTAGTCGGTGATGAAGATCAGGAGCAGCATCGCGAAGCCGACGCCGCCGACATTGGCCTGCACGCCGATGAGATTGCCGAGAAGGTCGCCCACGAACACGCCGGCCAGCAGGCAGGCGGACAGGATGGCGACGCCATAGATGATCATTGGTATTCCTCCGAGTTGTATCTTTGTTCTGTCTTTCGGGAGTCGCGCCCTCCCGGGGAAGCGAGGCCTTTCGGCCCCGCCGGGGCTCAGCCCGCCGCCAGCGCCTCCGCCGGCTGATAGAGCGCGGCGTGGCGCTTGCGAAGTTCCGCCTTCTGCACCTTGCCCATCACGTTGCGGGGCAGTTCATCGGCGAGAATGACCCGCTTGGGCTGCTTGTAGCGCGCGAGCCGGTCCGCGAGCGCGGCGGCGAGGCCGGCGGGATCGACGCTCTCGCCCTCGCGCGGCACGACGACGGCGGTGACGCCCTCGCCGAGATCCGGATGCGGCAGGCCGATCACGGCGGATTCGAGCACGCCCGGCAGTTCGTCGATCAGCGCCTCGATCTCCTTCGGATAGACGTTGTAGCCGCCCGAGATCACGAGATCCTTGTCGCGGCCGACGATGCGCAGGTAGCCCTCCGCGTCGATCAGGCCAAGGTCGCCGGTGATGAAGAAACCGTCGGGGCGGAATTCGGCCGCGGTCTTCTCCGGCATCCGCCAGTAGCCCGCGAAGACGTTCGGGCCGCGCACCTCGATCGCGCCGATCTCGCCCTGGGGCAGGGGCGCGCCGGTCTCGCGGTCGGCGACGCGGATCTCGACGCCGGGCAGCGCGAAGCCGACCGCGCCGGGGCGGCGCGCGCCGTCATAGGGGTTGGAGGCGATCATGCAGGTCTCGGTCATGCCGTAGCGCTCGAGGATCGCATGGCCGGTCCGCGCCGAGAATTCGGCGTGGGTATCGGCGAGCAGCGGGGCCGAGCCGGAGACGAAGAGCCGCATTCCGGCGGTCGAGACCGCGTCGAGCCGCGGCGACTGGACGAGGCGGGTGTAGAAGGTCGGCACGCCCATCAGCACGGTCGCATCCGCCATCTCGGTGATGATCTCGTCCGCGTCGAACCGGGTCAGGAAGATCATCGTCGCCCCGGCGGCGAGCGCCATGTTGGCGGCGACGAAGAGCCCGTGGGTATGGAAGATCGGCAGCGCGTGGATCAGCCGGTCGCGCTCGGTGAAGCGCCAGCAGTCGAGAAGCGCGGCGCAGTTGGAGGCGAGATTGCCATGCGTCAGCACCGCGCCCTTGGAGCGCCCGGTGGTGCCGGAGGTGTAGAGGATCGCCGCCGGATCCTCCGCGCCGGGCGCGGCCCGTTCCGCCAGCGGCTCCGCCGCCGCGAGCCGGTCCATCAGCGTGCCCTCGCCCGCCGCGCCGAGGGTCTCGACCGCGAGGCTTTCCGTCGCGCGGCCGGCATGCGCCTCGAGCGTCTCCGGGCGGCAGACGAAGAGCCGCGGCTCGGCGTCGCCGAGGAAATAGTCGATCTCGGCGCCGGTATAGGCGGTGTTGAGCGGCAGGAAGACACCCCCCGCCGTCAGCGTCGCGAGATAGAGCAGGATCGCCTCGGGGCTCTTGTCGACCTGGACCGCGACGCGGTCGCCGGGGCGCACGCCGAGGTCCCGGAGCACGCGGGCGAGTCGGCGGCTCCGGTCGAGCGCCTCGGCGAAGCCGATCGGCGCGAGGCCGGGGCGTTCGAAGAGCGCCTTGTCGCCCTGGGCGCGGCAACTCCGCTCGAACATCTCGATGAGGGTGGTCGTCATGATGCGTCTCGCTTCCGTTGGGGGGATCAGGCGGCGGAGGAGCGGGCGGACAGCGCGCGCCGCACCTCGGGGCCGTGGGCGATGGTGCCATCGGCGGCGAAGGCCTCGTGCCGGGCCTCGATGGCGTCGAGTTCGTAGAGGTAGTTGATCATCAGGCCATGGGCGCGCTTGAGGGCGCTCGGCGCGAAATCGGCCGGCCAGTTGATCCGGTGCGCCGAGGCGCCGTTGCCGAGGTGGAAACGCGCGACCGGATCGACCGGCGCCCCGCGCTTCGTCCTGGCCTCGACGAAATAACGCGCGGCCCAGAGCTGGATCCGGGGCGCGAGCGCGGCCTGGAGCCCCAGGTCCTCGCGCCAGTTCTCCCCGGCCAGCGTCGCGGACAGCGCGCGGGCCTCCGGATCCTCCTCCGCCGCGAGCCAGGCGGCGAAGCCCGGCGCGGGCGAGAGCGTGACGAAGGTCTCGAGCCCGGGCAGGTCCTCCCGCAGGTCGCGCACCACCTGCTTGATGAGGAAGTTGCCGAAGGACACGCCCTTGAGGCCCGGCTGGCAGTTGCTGATCGAATAGAAGACCGCCGTGTCGGCCTCCGCCGCCGCCCCCTCGGCCGCCCCGCCCGCGGCGATGAGCGGGCCGATCGCATCGGGAATGCCCGCGCAGAGCGCCACCTCGACGAAGATCAGCGGCTCGTCGCCGGTCGCCGGGTGGAAGAAGGCGTAGCAGCGGCGATCCTCCGGATCGAGACGGCGGCGCAGGTCGTCCCAGTCGCGGATCTCGTGCACCGCCTCGTAGGCGACGATCTTCTCGAGGATCGCCGCCGGCGTGTTCCAGTCGATGCGTCGCATCACGAGGAAGCCGCGGTTGAACCACGAGGCGAGCAGATGATCGAAATCGATGTCGAGCGGCGCGAGCGAAGGCTCGCCCCGCAGCGCCTCGAGCAGGCTCGCGCGCATGCGCACGAGCCTGAGCGTGCCGCCGGGCGCGAGGTTGAGCCGGCGGAGCAGCGTCTGGCGGCGCGGCTCGACCGCGGCGAAGAGCCGGGCCAGCGCGGCCTGGTCCGGGGCCGCGTCCCAGGCCGCGTAGGCCGCGCGGACCTGGGCCGGATCGGCGCCGTAGTCGTCGAGAAGCGCCCGGAAGAAGGCGGCGCGGCCGGCCGCGTCGAGCGCGTCGAAGGCGTCGAGCGCCTCGCCGGCCACCGCGATCCGCGAGGCCTCGCCGCTCGGGCGCATCAGCCGCGCGCAGGCGGCGGCGAGGCGGGGGCCGGCGGGGGTCTCGGAAACGGCGGCGGGGCGCGCGAGCCGCGGCCGCACATTGGCGCCGATGCTCTGGATGAGGTCCTGCAGGAAGGCGATGTTCGGCTTTGGCACGGGTTCCTCCTGGGTCGTTGGTAATGTTATACGCCTGATTGGTTCTGTTGTATATAACAAACCGCATCTGGATGTTGATCCGAGGAGTCCCTAGAAATGAGAGGCTTGGCAGAGGAGACTGGCGCCGCGATGAGCACGCTGCCGAACGTGGTCCGGATCCGCGAGGCGCTGGAGAACGCGATCGTGGACGGGCGATTCGCTCCCGGGGCGAAGCTCGATCCCGAGGCGCTGGCCCGGGAGTTCGACGTGTCGCGCACCCCGATCCGCGAGGCGCTGCAGCAGCTCGAGGCCTCGGGTCTCGTCCGGGTCGCCGCCAAGCGCGGCACCTTCGTCTCGGAATGGAGTCCGGAGGAACTGGCCGAGCGGTTCGAGATGATGGCCGAGGTCGAGGCCTCCTGCGCCCGGCTCGCCGCCCGGCGGATCACCGATACCGAACTGGCCGAACTCGAGGCGCTGCACGCCTCCTGCCACCGTCTGGCCGAGGCGGGCGACATCGACGCCTATTACGCCGAGAACTCGGCCTTCCACCATTGCCTCTACCGCGCCACCCACAACGCCTTTCTCGCGCGCGAGGCCGGCCGTCTGCACGCGATGCTGCAGCCCTACCGGCGGATGCAGCTGCAGGTGCGCAATCGCCTCGGCCGCTCCTTCGACGAGCACGAGGCGGTGGTCCGGGCGATCCGCGCCGGCGACGACGCCGCGGCCGGGGAGGCGATGCGCGACCATGTCGTGGTGCAGGGCGACCGGTTCCACGACCTCCTCGCCGCGCTCCGTCAGGCGCGCCGAGCCGGATAGGCGGCCGGCGCGCGGGCGCGGCGCGGCGTGCCTGGCCGCGCCCCTGGATCTCGCGGATCCGGGCGTCGCCGCCTGCTCGGCGCGGCGACGCGGAACAAGCATTATGATACAAGAGCCATCCCGTCATCGCGCCGAGCGCATGGCGTTCAGCTGGTCGGGATTCGCGCGAGGGGAGCGTGCGCGGGCGACCGGGAGGCTGCGTCCCGCCCGAAGCTGGAACCGGTTCCCGCCTCCGCCGGTCGGGCACGGACCGCGGCGGGCCTTTCGCCGGCCGGGCGTAACATGATGTTATGCAAGCGGTCATTTCCGCACTAGGTCCATGGCGGCTTCGCGCTTACTCTGGCCCGAGGTGGAGACAATTCGCTCCCCTCAAGAACCGGAAGACCAAAGGGAGGATTCCATGAGGAGATTGCTGGTGGGCGCGGCCGCGCTCACGATGGTTGTCGCGGGTCCGGTGGTGGCCCAGGACTTTCCGGCCAAGGACCTGCAGGGCATCATCCAGTGGGGCGCGGGCGGATCCACCGACGTGGTGATGCGCTCCGTCACGCCGCATGCCGAGGAGGTGCTCGGCGCCGACGTGGTGATGCAGAACAAGACCGGCGGCGTCGGCGCGATCGCGACGAAATTCGTCTACGCGCAGAAGGCGGATGGCTACACGCTGCTGATGGGCGCGGAGAACCCCCAGCTCTACAAGGTCATGGGCCTCGGCGACATCGACTATTCGAGCTTCGTCCCGATCGACATCCTGGCGCGCGGCGTGCCGATCCTCGTCGCCAAGAACGACGCGCCCTACGGCACCCTGAAGGAGCTGATCGACTACGCCCAGGCCCATCCGGGCGAGGTCAAGGTCGGCTCGACCGGGCCGGGCGGCCTGCCCTCGGTCGTGACCGCGATGCTGCAGAGCCAGACGGACCTGCCGATGACGGCGGTGCCCTACGACGGCGACGGCCCGGCGCTGACCGCGCTGATGGGCGGCGCGATCGACGTGATGCCGGCCGTGCTCGGCGCCGCGCTCGAGAACATCAAGGCCGGGCGGATCAAGCCGCTCGCCGTCATCGAGACGGAGGCCAATCCGGTGCTGCCGGACGTGCCGCCCGTCACCGACACGCTCCCTGACATCGCCACTTACCTCCCCTGGGGCCCGTTCTTCGGCGTCTTCGTCAAGGAGGGCACTCCGCCCGAAGCCGTCGAGAAGCTGACCGCGGCCTACAGGGCCGGCGCCGAATCCGATGACTTCAAGAAGCTGATGGACGAGCGCGGCTACAAGCTGATGAACCTCTCGGGCGAGGAGGCGCGCGCGTTCCTCGACCGCTGGCAGTCGGTGACCTCGTGGCTCGTCTACGACGCGGGCATTGCGAAGAAGTCGCCGGAGGAATTCGGCATCCCGAAGCCCTGACCGGTACGCCCGGCGCGCGCCCGATCCGCGCGCCGGGCGGCGAACGGCTCAATCCGGCGGAGGAATCATGGATTACCACGAACATCACGTGAAGCACCGGGGCGAGGACGCGTTCGGCCTCGTCGTGCTCGTCGTCAGCGTCCTGCTGCTCTGGAAATCATACACGATCGCGGGCTTCTCGGCGCTCAGTTCGCCCGGCGCCTTCCCGATGGCCGCCTCGGCGGTGATGGTCTTCTCCGCTTCCCTCGTCGTGATCGGCAATGCCCGAAGGCGCGGCCGGCTCTCGGGCGAGGAGATCCTGCCGAGGACGGTCGTGCTCTTCACCGCGCTGGTGATCGCCTACGCCGCGGCGCTGGTGCCGCTCGGCTTCCTGCCGGCATCCTTCCTGTTCCTGATCCTCGCGATGAAGCTCCTCTACCGCGCCTCCTGGCTCCGGAGCCTGATCATCGCCCTCGCCTCGCTCGCGCTCGTCTATATCGTCTTCCGGCTGGTCTTCCAGGTCGTGCTGCCGCAGGGGATCGTGCCCGAGGACGAGATCCTCGCGATGTTCCGCCACCACCCGGCCCCGGAGGCTCCGTGATGACCGAGGCCCTCAGCTATTTCACCACCGCCTGGTTCGACCCCTGGCTGCTCTTCCTGATCGCCGCCGGCACCTTCGCGGGGATCTACATCGGCGCGATCCCCGGGCTCTCGGTCACCATGGCGGTGTCGATCCTGATCTCCTTCACCTTCTCCTGGGACGTGAACGACGCGCTCTGCCTGATGGTCGGCATCTTCATGGGCGGCGTCTACGGCGGCTCGCGGACGGCGATCCTGCTCAACATCCCGGGCGCGCCATCGGCGATCGCCACCGCGCTCGACGGCTATCCGCTGGCGCAGCGCGGCGAGGCGGGCGAGGCGATCGGCATCTCGACGGTGATGTCCTTCTTCGGGGGAATGGTCGGCATCGCCCTGCTCGCGATCGGCGCGCCGATCATCTCGGACTTCGCGCTGACCTTCCAGCCGCGCGACTACATGCTGCTCGCGATCCTCGGCATCCTGCTCGTCGGATCGCTGTCGGGCGAGAGCCTCGCCAAGGGGGTGGTCGCCGGCGCCTTCGGCATGCTGATCGGCACCGTCGGGCTCGACCCGCTGACGGCGGAGGAGCGCTTCACCTTCGGCTTCACGGAACTCTGGAACGGCATTTCCTTCGTCGCGGTGATGATCGGGCTCTTCGGCGTCGCCGAGGCGCTCGGCCAGCTCCGCCAGCTCGAGCTTCCCGCCATCAAGCAGAAGATCACCCGGATCGTTCCCTCCTGGGCGTCGCTCCGCCGCTACCTGCCGCTCAGCCTCCAGACCTCGATGATCGGCGTGATCATCGGCGCCCTGCCGGGCGTCGGCGGCGACATCGCCGCGCTCATGGCCTATGACTACGCCAAGCGGACGGTGCGCGATCCCGAGGTGCCCTTCGGCAAGGGCGCGCGCGAGGGGCTCGTCGCGCCCGAGAGTGCCAACAACGCGGCGGTCGGCGGCGCCTTCATCCCGATGCTGACGCTCGGCATCCCCGGCGACGCGGTCACCGCGATCTTCATCGGCGCGCTCTTCATCCACGGGCTGAACCCCGGGCCGATGCTGATGATCGAGCAGCCGCACATGTTCTGGTTCATGGTCGGCAATCTGGTGCTCGCCTGCGTCTTCATGCTGATCTTCGGACTGACCGGCATCCGGATCTTCACGAAGATCGTCGAGATCCCGAAGGGAATCCTGATCCCGCTGATCCTGCTGCTCTCCGTCGTCGGCGCCTACGCGGTCAACAACTCGGTGACCGATGTCTACTGGATGCTGGGCTTCGGGGTGCTCGGCTACTTCATGAAGCAGTACGGCTATCAGGTCGGGCCGGTCATCCTCGGCGTGATCCTCGCGCGGCTGATCGACGAGAACTGGCGCCGCGCGATCATCTCCGAGCAGGAGCATTTGGGGAGCTTTTTCGCCAACATGTTCGCGAGCCCGCTGTCGCTCGTGCTCTTCGCCGCGGTCGTGCTGACCGTGCTGAGCCAGACGCCGGTCCTCGGCTGGATCCGGCGCCTGTTCCGGCGGGCGTGACGCGGGAGCCGCTCGCCCTGCGAGGCGGGCGGCGCCCGGCGGAGGAAAAAGCCCTCAGGCCGCGGCCGTCAGGCTGGCCCCGACATGATCCATGCTGGCGCGGACGGCGGCCTCGGGATCGGCGAGTTCGTGCACCTCGGTGGCGAAGGGCTCGAAGCTGAACGGGCCTTCGTAGCCGAGCGCGAGCAGTTCGCGGACCTGGGGCAGGTTTCCGAGCCGGTCGGCGCCGTCGACCAGCACGCGGTGCGCGTCGAGCATGTCGGCGACGGCCACGGCGGGATTGGTCACGCCGGAGATGTGCACGAGCCCCGTCATCTCGGGAAAGAACTCGGTCTCGCCCGCGAGATGGTGGTGGAAGGTGTCGTGCACGAGCTTGTAGGTGCCCTCGCCGCCGGCCTCCCGGATCGCCGTCACCGCCTCTGCCTTGGTGCGCATCGAGGAAACGGGGAAGCCGAGCGGCTCGACCAGGCCGGTCAGCCCACGCTCGTCCAGGATCGGCTTCATCGCCGTGAGCGCCTCGACCAGCCTGTCATGGCCGATCTTCGTCCCGTCGTTGCGCGGGCACATCACCAGCGCCTTCGCCCCGGCCGCCTTCGCGTAATCGGCCATGGCGACCGCGCGCTCCGGCAGATCGCCGGTCCAGTCGTTGAACGGGTAGAGCGCGTTGATCGAGATGATGGTGACGCCCGCCTTCGCGGCCTCGGCCTTCACGTCCCCGGCCTTCCAGGCGCCGAGCACGTCGGGCAGGTCGTTGCGGATCTCGACCTCGGTGATGCCGAGCCCGCGCGCCAGCGCGAAGAACTCGGGCAGCGGCAGTTTCGGCGTGGTGATGTGGTTCAGTGCGAAGCGCATGGATCTGCCTTTCAGGCGTAGAGGGCGTGGCGGAAGGGACGCGGGATGGGAACGCGCGTGCGTCGGGGGGAGAAATCCTCCCAATCTCCACGCCGGTCAATCGGCGGGAGGAGCGGGGACCTATCAATCCGGATGGAAAGCGACGGCTTCGGGATGAAAACCTATCCCAAAGTCACGTACCGCCGGGAGGCCTCAGGCCGCGAGCGCCCTCGGGAACCGGGCGCCGCGCACCGCGGAATAGCGGTCGAGCCCGAGCGGGCGGGCGTCGATTTCCGGCGCGCGGCCCGAGACCAGGTCGGCGAGGACGGCGCCCGAGCCGCAGGCCATGGTCCAGCCCAGCGTGCCATGGCCGGTGTTGAGCCACAGGTTCGGATATTTCGCCCGGCCGATCACCGGGGGTCCGTCGGGCGTCATCGGCCGGTGGCCGGCCCAGAAGCTCCCCGCCTTCGCATCGCCGCCGGCGGGGTAGAGGTCCGAGACGACATGTTCGAGCGTCGCCCGGCGGTTCGGGTGCAGCTCGGTCGAGTAGCCGTCGAGTTCGGCCATGCCGCCGACGCGGATCCGGTCGCCGAGCCGGGTGATCGCGACCTTGTGCTTCTCGTCCATCACCGTCGATTGCGGCGCACCCGAGGGATCGGTGATCGGCACTGTCAGCGAATAGCCCTTCACCGGGTAGACCGGCAGGTCGATGCCATGCTCCCTCAGCATCAGCGGCGAATGGCTGCCGAGCGCGAGGACATAGGCGTCTCCGGTCACCAGGCCCGCGCTCGTCGCGACCCCGGCGACGCGGCCACCCTCGGCCACGATACGCTCGATCTTCACGCCGTGGCGGAACTCGGCGCCCCGGGCGGCGGCGAGATCGCGCAGCGCGTTGGTGAACTTGAAGCAGTCCCCGGTCTCGTCGTTCGGCAGCCTGAGGCCGCCGACGAACCTCTCACGCACCCGCGCCAGCGCCGGCTCGGCCGCGACGCAGCCCTCCGGGTCGAGCAGCATGTTGGGCACGCCGAGCGCGTCCAGCACCTTCTGGTCCTTCGCGGCCCCGGCCATCAGCTTCTCGGTCCGGAACAGCTGCAGCGTGCCTTGCGTCCGCGCGTCATAGGCGACGCCGGTCCCGGCGCGCAGCGCCTTCAGCATGTCGTGGCTGTATTCGGCGATCGGGACCATGCGGCTCTTGTTCACCGCGTAGCGCGCGGCGGTGCAGTTGCGCAGCATCGCGACGCCGAAGCGCCAGAAGGCCGCGTCGAAGCTCGGATGGATGAGCAGCGGGCTGTGCCGCATCAGCATCCACTTGATCGCCTTCACCGGGATGCCCGGCGCCGCCCAGGGCGAGGCGTAACCGGGCGAGATCTCGCCCGCGTTGGCGAAGCTCGTCTCGAGCGCGGGGCCCGGCTGGCGGTCGAGCAGGGTCACCTCGTGACCGGCGGCCGCGAGATACCACGCACTCGTCACGCCGATCACACCGCCGCCGAGGATGACGATCTTCATGCGGAGAGCCTTTCGGTCTGGGCGTTGGCATAGCGGCGGGCATAGCGGCTGCCGAGCGAGGTCAGGATTTCGTAGCCGATCGTGCCGGCCGCCGAGGCGACGGCGTCCACCGGATTGCGCGGCCCGATCAGCTCGACGAAGCCGCCCGCGGCTGCTTCGGGCGCGTCGGTCACGTCGAGGGTGACGCTGTCCATCGACACGATGCCGACGAGTGGCACGGCCGTCTCGCCGACATGGGCGATGGCCCGGTGGCTGAGGCCGCGGAGATAGCCGTCGGCATAGCCCACCGAGACGGTGGCGATCCGGCTCGGCCGAGCGGCGGTCCAGCCGGCGCCGTAGCCGACGTTCGCGCCGACGGGAATGTCGCGGATCTGGACGATCCGGCCCGACAGACGCACGACGGGCCGCATCGGGTTCGCCTCGCCCGCGACCGGGGCGAGGCCGTAGAGCGCGGCGCCGGGACGGGCGAGCTCGAAGTGGAAATCGGCGCCGAGGAAGATGCCCGAGGAATTGGCGAGGCTCGCCGGCGCGGCGGGCAGCCGGCGCCGCGCCGCCTCGAACCGCGCGAACTGGGCGCGGTTCATCTCGTGAGCCCGCCGTTCGGCGCAGGCGAGATGGCTCATGAGGAGGCGCGGAGTCATACCAACGCGCATTGATCAAACCCTTCGGCCCAGTCGCGCCGTCCTATGGATCGAATGCGCCACGGTTGGCCGATCAGGTCGTTCCAGGCATCGCAGCAATGGGCGACGATGTCGTCGTAGCCCTTGAAGACCGGTTCGAGAGCCAGTTCTCGCGGAGAAACTGCCAGATGTTCTCCATAGGGTTCAGTTCTGGCGAGCGCGGCGGCAGGGGCAGGATCGTGATATTGTCCGGCACGACGAGAGCGCCGGCGAGATGCCATCCCGCCTGGTCGAGGATCAGCACGGCGTGCGCGTCGGGCGCGACCATGGCGCTGATCTCGGCGAGATGCGCCCGCATCGCGGCGGTGTCGCAGAAGGGCATGACCAGTCCGGCGCCCTTGCCCTCGGCCGGGCAGATCGCCCCGAAGATATACGCCCATTGGGTGCGCTGGTCATGCGGCGCCCGGGGCCGGGTCCCGCGCCGGGCCCATCGGCGCGTGAGCTTGTTCTTCTGCCCGACGCGGGCCTCGTCTTGAAACCACAGCTCTATGCGCTTGCCGGGATGCGCGGCGCTGATCTCCGCCACGCGCTCCGGGAGACTTTTTTAAAGCCCTCCGCCGCTTCGGGATCCTGCGCGTAGTGGCGCGGCCGGGCGGAGAGCTTGCGGAAGCCGAGCGCGCGCAGTTCCCGCCCCACGGTCGCCTCGCTCACCGAGACCCGGAACTCTTCCCAGAGCCACTGGACCAGATCGATCAGCCGCCAGCGGACCACCCCGTCGCGCCACGGCTCCGGGCCAGCCTCGACGACCCGCGCCAGTGCCGTGCGCTGATCCGCCGAAAGCGTCGGAGATTTGCCCGGCGCCTTGCGGTCGAGGAGCCCGTCCGGACCCTCGGCGTTGAAGCGCAGCACCCAGTCCCGCACGATCTGGAGCCCGACCCCGCCAATCCTGGCCGCCTCCGTCCGGCTTCCGCCGTCGCGGATCACCGCCAGCGCCAGAAGCCGCCGGACCTGCTTCGCATCCCGGCTCTCGCGTGCCAGTCGTCGCAATTCATCACCGGAAAAGTCGCCCCGAAGCTCGATCGCCGCCGCCATGGAAAAACCCCAACCTGTTTTCCAGGATGAATCATGCCAGACGCGATCCGGGAAGCCCTTGGTGAGTCATGCTCTCCGAGGGTTGGTATCAGGCCCGCCAGCCGTGTCGGATCGGCGGCGAGGATGGCGAGCTCGTCCTCCGGCAGCCCATCCGCGACATGCCGGTATCGACCTGGATCGCCGCGGGCAGCGGCCTGCCCCTGCGCGACGCCAGAGCCGTCCAGGCGTCGACCTGCCCGAGGCTGTTCAGCACGGGGATGATCTCGGCCGCGGCGCAGTCGGCTTCGGCTCCCGGCGGCAGACCGTTCAGGACGAGGATCTCCGTTCCGATCGGAAGCGCCGGGCGCAGCGCGAGCGCTTCGTCGAGGTGGGCGACGAAGAACCGCCGCGCGCCCTCGGCGTGGAGGGCGGAGGCGACGACCGCCGCCCCGAGCCCGTAGGCGTCCGCCTTCACGACCGCCGCGCAGGCGCCCCGCGTCCGCGCGCGGAGGTCGCGGTAGTTGGCGCGGATCGCGCCGAGGTCGATCTCGAGCAGCGCGCCGGCGTGGCGCGGATCGGTGCCGGTCATCGTCTCGCCCCGCCGCCCGGATCAGGCCGCGCGGGCGAGCGCGTCGCCGAGGGTGGCGACGATCTCGTCGATCTGGCTTTCCGCGACGATCAGCGGGGGCGAGAGCGCGATGATGTCGCCGGTGACGCGGATCAGCAGGCCCTTCGCGAGACAGTCGGTGAAGACGTCGTAGGCGCGCGTCCCGGCCGCGCCCTCGCGCGAGCCGAGCTCGATGCCCGCGATCAGGCCGATGGTGCGGATGTCGATGACGTGCTTCGCGGACCTCAGCGAATGGATCGCGTCGTCCCACTTCGCCTGAAGCTCGGCCGCGCGGGTCAGCAGCCCGTCGCCCTCGTAGATGTCGAGCGCGGCGAGGCCGGCGGCGCAGGCGACCGGGTGGCCGGAATAGGTATAGCCGTGGAAGAGCTCGATCGCGTTCTCCGGCCCGGTCATCAGCGCGTCGTGGACGGCGCGCGAGGTGAATACCGCGCCCATCGGGATCACGCCGTTGGTGAGCCCCTTGGCCGTCGTCACGATGTCGGGCGTCACGCCGAGGAAGTCGGTGGCGAAGGGCGCGCCGAGGCGGCCGAAGCCGGTGATGACCTCGTCGAAGATCAGCAGGATGCCATGCTTCGTCGCGATCTCGCGCAGCCGCTCGAGATAGCCCTTCGGCGGCACCAGCACGCCGGTCGAACCCGCCACCGGCTCGACGATCACGGCGGCGATGGTCTCGGCGCCGTGCAGGTCGACCATGCGCTGGAGATCGTCCGCGAGTTCCGCGCCATGCTCCGGCTGGCCCTTCGCGAAGGCGTTCCGCGCGAGGTCGTGCGTGTGGCGCAGGTGGTCGGCCGGGATCTGCGGAAAGACCCGGCGGTTGTTGACGAGCCCGCCGACCGAGATGCCGCCGAAGCCGACGCCGTGATAGCCGCGCTCGCGGCCGATCACGCGGGTGCGCGTCCCCTGCCCGATCGCGCGCTGATAGGCGATGGCGATCTTCAGGGCGGTATCGACCGATTCCGACCCCGAGCCGGTGTAGAAGATCCGGTCGAGCTTCGCCCCTTCCGGCCCGGGCGCGATCGCGGCGAGCCGCTCGGCGAAGTCGAAGGCGATCGGGTGGCCCATGTTGAACGAGGGCGCGTAGTCGAGCGTCGAAAGCTGCCGGCTCACCGCCTCGGTGATCCGCCGCCGCCCGTGGCCCGCGTTGCAGCACCAGAGCCCGGCGGTGCCGTCGAGCACCTTATGCCCGTCGGCGGAGGTGTAGTGCATCCCCTCCGCCGCCACGAGCAGCCGCGGCGCCGCCTTGAACTGCCGGTTGGCGGTGAAGGGCATCCAGTAGCTGTCGAGCTTCGGCGTGTTCGGGCGGTCGAGCGGCATGGCGGGTCTCCCTGAGTGATGACGGGTATAGGCCATGTGGAGAAGATCCGAACAAGTCTGTTTCTGATTGGAGGCAAGCCACTGATTTGATATGATCCATGCAGATACATTGCTGGATATCGAACAATGGAAACACGCTCCCCGACTCAGGTCGATCTCGGCGGCCGGCTGCGGCATCTGCGGATGCTCCACGGCCTCTCGCAGCGCGAGCTCGCCAAGCGCGCCGGGGTCACCAATTCGACGATCTCGCTCATCGAGTCGAACGGCACCAATCCCTCCGTCGGCGCGCTGAAGCGCATCCTCGACGGCATCCCGGTCGGGCTCGCGGAATTCTTCGCCTTCGAGCCGGAGCGGCCGCGCAAGGCGTTCTACGCCGCCGAGGAACTCGTGGAGATCGGCAAGGGTCCGGTCTCCTACCGGCAGGTCGGCGAGACGATGTTCGGCCGGTCCCTGCAGATCCTGAGGGAATGCTACCAGCCGGGCGCCGATACCGGCAAGGTGCCGCTCAGCCACGAGGGCGAGGAAGGCGGCGTGGTGATCTCCGGCCGGCTCGAGGTGACGGTCGAGGACGAGCGCCGCGTGCTCGGCCCCGGCGACGCCTACTGCTTCGAGAGCCGCCGCCCGCACCGCTTCCGCTGCGTCGGAAGCGAGCCCTGCGAGGTCGTCAGCGCCTGTACCCCGCCCAGTTTCTGACGATCAGACGAAGAGCGCGCGAATGGTGTCGGTCACCGGGATCCCCCGCTTCTCCGCCGCGTCGCGGTGCCGATAGCGGCGGTCGGAGGGCAGGCGGCCGATGCCGTGGGCGCGCAGGACGTCGATGAAACCGGCGACGCGCGCGGCAAAGCCATCCTGGCCTCGGGACGGATCGATCACGATGAGAAACTGGCCGGTTCGCGGCGACTGGTTGCCGTTCTCGAAACCGCTCTCGTGCGAGAAGCCGCCACCGGTCAGGCTCGAGGCCAGCACCTCGACCATCAGCGACAGCGCGGCGCCCTTGTGGCCGCCGAAGGGCAAGGCGTCGCCATGGGCCAGGATCTCGTCCGGATCATCGATATCGCGGCCGCCCCGACCGAGGCCGGTCCCGATCGGCACCTCGCGGTCCTCGTCGCGGACGATACGGAGATCGCCGTTCGAGGTCGTCGAGGTGGCGAGATCCATCGCCAGAGGGCGCGCGCCTGCGACGGGACACCCGAAGGCGATCGGGTTGGTGCCGAACACGTTGCGCGTCGCGCCGCGCATCGTCACCGTCGGCCCGCCCGCCACCATGGTCAGGGCCACGAGTCCCGCTTCGGCGAAGGGTTCGAGGTCGGGCCAGAGCGCGCTGAAGTGGTGCGAGTTTCGCATCATCACCGTCGCCGTGCCCGCCTCGGCCAGCATTTCGTGGATCGTCGTCGTCGCACGGGCGAGCGCCGGCTGAGCGAAGCCGCCGCGCGCATCGATCCGCGGCGCCCCGGCGGCGACGCGGTCGAACTCGGGCTCCGCGGCCGCGTCGATCGCGCCACTCCCCAGCGACGCGCGATAGCCCGGGACGCGGGAGACGCCATGGCTGAGGCCGCCGTCGCGCTTGCGGCGGACTGGACCCATGAATTCGGTGTTGGTGAGGCCGGGCATCGCCGGATTCTCCGGATGCGCGACCGCGAGCTGCGCCGCCGCCGCGGCCTTGATCCTCTGGCCCAGCACACAGAGGTCACGCGCCTCCGACGGCTCGATGGCGAAGCCGCGCGCGGCCGCGTCGACCATCGCCTCGGTCATGCCGCCATCGGCGACGCTGACCGGGATGGTGCCGAGGCCCTCGACCTCGACCGGCGCGTCGAGGTGGTAGCAGAACGCCGGCTGGTTCACGAGGCGCACGCTCGTCACCTTGCCGCCCTCGCATGCGCAGCGGAGCCGGATCAAGCCCGCGGGGCTTTCGAGCGTCAGTTCCGTCACCGGCTCGATCATCGGCAGGATGCCGGTCTCCAGCAGCACCGTCGCCACGCACATGGTGTTGGAGCCCGACATCGCCGGATACTCGGTGGTCTCGAGGATCACGTAGCCCATCCGGGCCGCGGGATGGTTCGAGGGCAGGACGATGTTGGCGTTGTGCCAGACCGCGCCGCGCGGCTCGAACAGGATGAACTCGCGGATGTCGTCCATCCCCGCCTCGAGATGGAGCTTCTTGTCGAACATGGTGGCGCCGGGAACCTGACCGACGCCGCCGGTGATGACCCTGCCGATCTCGCCTTCCGCATGGCAGTCGACGACGTTGAGCACCCGGCGCCAGCGCATCAGGCGACCGCCTGCGCGCCGGTGATCTCGACGAGCGAGCCGCAGATGAAGGCGGCCTCGTCGGAAGCGAGGAAGGCGACGAGCGCCGCGACCTCCTCCGGCCTGCCGATCCGGCCGAAGGGCACGAGCCTGTCGAGGTCGGCGATGGCGCGGCCGGAGCGGATCACGCCCGCCTCCAGCATCGGCGTATGAATTTCGCCCGGGCACACGGCGTTCACCCGGATCTTCTCGGGCGCGTAATCGCGGGCGAGGTTCTGGGTGAAGCTCGCCACCGCCGCCTTGGTGACGTTGTAGGCGATGTGGTTCGGCGCCGGGTGGAGGCCCCACTGCGAGCAGGTGTTGACGATGGCCCCGCCGCCCGCCGCGATCATGTGCGGCAGCGCCGCCTGGCAGAGGTGGAAGAGCGCGTCGACGTTGATTGCGAAGCTCAGGCGCCAGTCCTCTTCCGAGAGCGACAGCAAGGGACCGCGGCGGTTGATGCCGGCGTTGTTGCAGAGGACGTCCATGCGGCCCTCGGTCGCCATGACGTTCTCGATCACAACCTTGCAGCCGTCCGGGGTCGAGATGTCGGACGCGAAGGCGCGGGCGCCCGCGCCGATCCCGGCCGCGGTGGCGGCGGCGCCCTCGGTGTCCACATCGGTGATGACAACCCGCGCGCCCTCGCAGGCGAAACGGCGCGCGATGGCGGAGCCGATGCCGCCGGCCGCGCCGGTGACGAGGACGGTCTTGTTCTGAAAGCGCATGATCTACCTCAGGTAGCTGCCGCCGTTGACGTCGAGAACGGCGCCATTGAGCGAGGATTGCGAGGGGCGGAAGGCGAAGGCGACGATCTCGCCGATCTCCTCCGGCGCGGCCATCGCGCCGATCGAGATGCCCGCGAGCGCCGCCGCCTCGCCGTGCTGGGCAACGAAGGCCTCGGCCATTTCCGTGCGGACCCAGCCGGGCGCGAGCGCGACCGCGGTGATGTTCTCGTGCCCGTGGCTGAGCGCGACGGATTTGGTGAGATTGATGAGCGCCGCCTTCGACGCGCCATAGGCCATGGCGTTCGAGGCATAGCCGCGCTGGCCCGCCCGGCTTGCCATGTTGACGATCCGGCCGCCGCCATGCGCGCGGAAATGCAGCATCGCGGCGCGGGTGAGGTCGACGGCGGCGAGGAAGTTCACACGGAACTCCCGCTCCCAGGTCGCCTGCCAGTCGTCGAGGGGAGCGTCGACCGCGACCTCCGAGCGGATGCCCGCGTTGTTGACGAGGCTGTGGAGCGTGCCGGCCTCGACCTACGCCGCCCGCCAGAGCGCCGTGGCGCCGGCCGGGTCGGAGAGGTCGGCGGAGAGGACGAAGCCCCGGCCGCCGACCTCGGCGAGGATCGCCTCGGCGCTCGCACGATTGCGCCCATGGTGGATGCCGACGCTCGCGCCCTCGGCCGCGAGCGCGACGCAGATCGCGCGGCCGATCGCACCGGTCGGGCCGGTGACGAGGATGGTCTTGCCGCCGAGGGTCATAGCTCGGCCACCTGCGGACCCCAGGTGTCCGAGAGCGCGAAGCCGGTGGCGAAGGGGTCGCCCGGATCGAGCCGCAGTTCCTGCCGGCCGAAGACGTATCCCCGGCCGGTGATGCGCGGGAGCACCGCCGGACGGCCCCCCACCGTGGTCTCGCCGATCATCTCGGCGGTGAACTCGCCGCCGATGATCGAGCGCGAGATCCGCCTGTCGCCGACCTTGAGGTGGCCCCGCGCATGCAGGATCGCGAGGTTCGCGGAGGAGCCGGTGCCGCAGGGCGAGCGGTCCACCCTCCCCGGCTTCAGCGTGGTGCAGGTGACGATCGACCCGTCCTGCTGATAGTCGCGGAACATCCGCATAGGCGATCTCGTCGAGGCTCGGGATCTCGGGATGGACGACCGACATCTGCTCGGCCAGCAGCGACTTGATCTCCATGCCCGCCTCGGCCAGCGCGCGCGCCGCCTCGGGCGTGATGCGCAGGCCGACCTTGTCGACGTCGATCTGGGCGTAGAACACGCCGCCGAACGCGATGTCGGCCTTGATCGTGCCCCAACGCGGCGTGACGACCGGCGCGTCGAGTTGCTGGACGAAGGCCGGAACGTTGTCGAGGCTGACCGCGACGCAGCGGCCGTTCTCGCATCGCGCGCGCGCCGTGATGAGCCCGACAGCGGTGTCGAGGCGCACCAGCGTCTCGGGCTCGACCATCGGGACGCGGCCGGATTCGAGCAGCGCGGTGACGACGCAGACGCAGTTGGAGCCCGACATCGGATGCGCCCGGTCGGGCTGGAGCACGATGAAGCCCGCGTCCGCGTCGGGCCGCGTCGGCGGCAGCAGCAGGTTCGTCGTGTGCACCACCTGCGCGCGGGGCTCGCGCGTCAGGAACAGGCGCAGGCTCGGGTCGACGTCGTTGAGATGGTTCATCTTGTCGAGGATCGTCGCCCCGGGGATCTCCGGGGCGCCGGAGACGAGCACGTTGCCGCTCTCGCCCTGGCAGTGGACGAGCAGGATTTCGAGTGTTTTCCCGAAGGTCATTTCAGGTACCACCCCCAGGGCTCGTCGGAGACGAACCGCGTGATCGGCTTGGTTTCGAGGTAGTTGGCGAGGCCCCAGCGGCCGAGTTCGCGGCCGACGCCCGACTGCTTATAGCCGCCCCAGGGCGCCTCGGTGAACGTCGGCTGCGAGCAGTTGATCCAGACGATCCCGGCGCGGAACGCCTTGGCGACGCGCTCGGCGCGGTCGTCGTCGGTGCTCATCACCGCCGCGGCGAGGCCGAAGCGCAACTCGTTGGCGAGCCGGATCGCCTCCTCCTCGGTCTCGAACGGCCGGACGCAGACCACCGGGCCGAAGATCTCCTCGGTCCAGGCCTCGGAGTCGAGCGGCGTGTCGGCGAGGATCGTGGGGGCGACGTAATAGCCCTTGTCGAACCCCTCGGCGCGGCCGCCGCAGGCGACCGTGACGCGGGCCTCGCGGGCGCGGTCGATGAACCCCAGCACCTTCTCGAACTGCCCCCGGCTCACCAGCGGTCCGAGCAGCGTGCCCTCGGCGAGCCCGTCGCCGATGGTGATCCGGCCCGCCTCCTCGACCAGCCGGTCGAGGAGCCTCGGATAGAGCGACGCCTCGACCAGCACGCGCGAGGTGGCCGAGCAGACCTGCCCCTGGTTCCAGAAGATGCCGAACATGATCCATTCGACGGCCTTCTCGACGTCGCTGTCGGCGAAGACGACGAAGGGCGACTTGCCGCCGAGTTCGAGGCTCACCTTCTTCACGTCCCGCGCCGCCGCCGCCATCAGGCGCGATCCGGTCGGGACCGAGCCGGTGAAGGCGATCTTGTCGACCATCGGGTGCTCGACCAGCGCCTGCCCGACCTCGGCGCCAAGGCCGGAGACGACGTTGAGCACACCCCTCGGCAAGCCCGCCGCCTCGGCGATCGCGCCGAGTTCGAGCGCGGTCAGCGAGGTCCATTCCGAGGGCTTCAGCACCATGGCGCAGCCGGCGGCGAGCGCCGGGGCGACCTTCCAGAGGGCCATCAGCAGCGGATAGTTCCAGGGCACGATCCCGACCGCGACGCCGAGCGGCTCGCGCACCGCCTTCGCGGTGAAGCGCGCGTCGGGGAGCGCGATCTCCTCGACCTCGCCGTCGAGTTCCTCGGCCAGATCGGCGTAGAAGTCGAAGCAGCCGGCGGCGTCCGTGAGATCCCATTCGGCTTCGGGCAGCGGCTTGCCGTTGTCGATCACCTCGAGCCGGGCGAGCTCGGGCAGCCGGTCGCGGATGCCCCGGGCCATCGCGCGAAGGTAGACGGCCCGCTCGGCGCCGCTCATCCGCGGCCAGGGGCCGGTGTCGAAGGCCGCGCGCGCGGGGCGCACCGCCGCGTCGGCGTCGGCGGCCGAGCCGGCGGGGATGTGGTGGACGATTTCCTCGGTCGCCGGGTTGGTGACGGGGAAGGTGTTCGCCGTGGCGACCCAGCCGCCGTCGATGAAAAGGTCGGTTCGCATGGTTCCTCGCATGACCTGGGATCACGCCGCCCGGGAGCCGGAGGCGCCGGAGGCGGGTTGAACGGGAGCGGTTCCGGCGGGGACCAGAGCCGAGGCCCGGCGGGAGAGGCGCGCCTCGCGCCAGAGCGTGTAGCAGCCCGAGCCGACGATGATCGCGGCGCCCGCGAGGGTCAGCGGATCCAGCCGCTCGCCGAAGACGATCCGCGCGAGGATCAGCGCGAAGACGAGGCGCGCGTAGCGCACGGGCGCGAGGGCGGAGGCCTCCCCGATCCGCGTCGCGGCGACGAGCAGGGTATAGCCGGTGATGGTGAGCGTGACGCAGCCGAGCGCGAGCAGCGTCTGCGCGGCGGTCGGGGGCACCGGCGTCTCGCCGAGGACGAGCCCCATCAGCACGGCCCCGAGCAGGATCGCCGCGAAGGCGGAGGCCGAGAGATGCGGCGAGCTCATCCGCGCCGGAACGCGGCGGGTCGCGAGGTCGCGCGCGGCGAGGCCCGCCGCCGCGACCACCGCCCAGAGCGACGCCGGCTCGAAGCCCGCGAGCCCCGGCTTCACGATCAGCAGCACGCCGACGAAGCCGAGGCCGATCGCCGTTGCGCGCCGCCAGCCGACCCGCTCGCCGAGCAGGAGGGCGGCGCCGAAGGTGATGAAGAGCGGGACGGCCTGCGTGATCGCCGCGGTCACCGAGAGATCGGCCAGTCCGAGCGCCAGCACGATCGCCACCGCCGAGACCGCCTCGCCCGAGTTGCGCAGCACGACGGCGGGAGCGAGCAGGTCGCGGGTCCAGAACCGCCCTCCCCCGAGGCGCAGCAGGCCGCCGAACACGAGGACGCCGGCGAGCCCGATCATTCCCAGCACCTGCGAGAAGGGAAGCTCGCGCGTGAGCGTCTTGATGAGCGCGTCCTCCCCGGCGAAGAGCAGCATCCCGAGGGTCAGGAGCGCGGCGGCGCGAAGGTTGTGGTTCATCATGGCGGGGCTCCGGGATGCGGCGTGTCGCGGGACGGGTCACATGGCCCGGGTGAGGCCGCCGTCGCCGCGGAGGGTCTGGCCGGTGATGTAGCTCGACTCGCCGGAGAGAAGGAAGGCGGCGGCCTTCGCCTGCTCCTCGATCCGGGCGATGCGCCCGAGCGC
Source organism: Amaricoccus solimangrovi (assembly GCF_006385685.1). GTDB lineage: Bacteria > Pseudomonadota > Alphaproteobacteria > Rhodobacterales > Rhodobacteraceae > Amaricoccus > Amaricoccus solimangrovi. The sequence continues at coordinate 47,082 of NZ_VFRP01000008.1, forward strand.
CGCCAGATCGCCGAGCTTCGCCACGTCGCGCTGTCGGTGAAGCCCGGCGCGAGGTTTGAAGGTCGCGTAGGTGGTGACGTTGACGATCGAGCCGCCGCCCTGCCCTTCCATGATCGGCGTGACGAGCCGGGCCATCCGGGCGACGGTGGCGCCGATGCCGTGGCCGCCGTCGGTGACGAGGCAAACCTTCTCGGTCATGGAGGATCTCCCTTCAGAAACGGTCGATGCGATAGGGCCGCATGTCGATCGGCGGCGTCGCCCCGGTGACGAGATCGCCCATCAGCCGCGCGGTGGTCGCCGCGTAGGTGACGCCGAGATGACCGTGGCCGGTGGCGACGTAGACGCCCCTGGTCTTCGCCGAGGCGGACAGGATCGGCACCGTGTCGGGGAGCGCCGGGCGATGGCCCATCCACTCGGCGAACTTCTCGCAGCGCAGGTTCGGCAGCGCCTCCCTCGCCCGCTTCACGGTCTCCTTCGCGCGGCGATAGTCGGGCGCGGCGTCGAGCCCGGCCATCTCGACCGTGCCGCCGACGCGGATGCCGCCGGCGGCCGGGGTGACCATGAAGGCCTTCGCCGGCCAGATGATCGAGTGCCGCATGGAGATGCCGGGCGACATGATCTGCGTGTGAGAGCCGCGCTCGGTCTCGAGCGGGATCAGCTCGCCGAGCATCGCGGTGAGCCGGCCGGTGAAGGCGCCCGCGGCGAGCACCACCTCGTCGGCGGGAAGCACCCGGCCATCGCTCAGGCGGACGCCCGTGACGCCCTCGCCCCGCTCGAACCCGGCGACCTCGCCGGTCTCGATCCGGCCGCCGAGCGCGAGGAAGCGTTCGGAGAGCTTCACGACCAGCCGGTGCGGGTCGCGGAGCGAGCGGTTCTGGGGAAAGACGACGGCCATGCCGATCTTGTCGGAAAGCTCCGGCTCCAGCGCGCGGATCGCCTGGCGGCCGATGACCTCGTGCGGGAAGCCGAAGCGTTCGAGGATCTCGATATGGTCGCGGTCGGCCGCGAACTCCGCCTCGTCGGTGTAGAGCGAGAGACAGCCTTCCTCGGTCAGTTCGCCTTCCAGACGGGTTTCGGCAAGCAGTGGCAGGAGGTCTTCGTAGACGCGGCCGCAGAGCGCCGCGCCCTGGGCCTCGAGTTCGCGCAGCTTCGCCGGACGCGAGGCGGCAAGGAAGCGGGCGAACCACGGCAGGAGCTTCGGCATGTAGGATGGCTTCACGCGAACCGGCCCCTCCGGATCGAGCATCCAGCCCGGCATCTGGCGCCAGACCGAGGGACGCGAGGCCGGCATGAACTCGGTCACCGCGATCGAGGCCATGTTGCCGTAGGAGGCGCCCATGCTGACCGGACCACGGTCGACGAGGACGACGTCCCGACCGCGCCGCTGAAGGTCATGGGCGATGGCGACGCCGATGATGCCGGCTCCGACGACGACCGTGGTCATGGTGATTTCCCCCGAGGAACCTGGCCGGGCGGGGGTCCGCCCGGCCGAGAGCGCTTGTGACTTACCAGGCCAGGATCGGCTCCATCGCCTTGCGGGAGGCGGTCTTTTCCGCGTCGGTCAGCGAACCGAGCGGCGCGCGGCATTCGCCGACCGGCGTGCCGTGCACCTCGCAGCCGAACTTCAGCTTCTGCACGAACTTGCCCGATTCGAGGATGTTCATCGCCTCGTAGAGCGTCGCCATCTTCGCCCCCGCGATGTCGCCGGCCTTCCAGGTCTCGTCGAGATCGACGCAGGCCTTCGCCATGCAGTTCGCCGGCCCGCAGATCCAGCTCTCGGCGCCCCAGAGCATGAAGTCGAGCGCCATGTCGTCCGAGCCGGAGACGAGCTGGATCCGGTCCTTGTAGCGCGTCGCGATCGTCACCGCGCGCTGCAGGACGCCCGAGCTCTCCTTGATGCCGATGACCCGCGGGTGGTCGTCGAGCACGTCGGTCGAGATCTCGATCCCGTCCTTGCCCGGGTAGGAGTAGAGCACGAGGTTGACGTCGACCGCGTCGAGCACGGCCCTGAAGTGGCCGGGCAGCTCCTCGTCGGTCGGCTTGGTGTAGTAAGGCGTGGCGAGCAGGACGGTGTCGTAGCCGATCTCCTTCGCGCGCTTCGTATTGGCGATCACGCCTTTGGTGTGGGGCGCGTTGGTGCCGGCGATCAGGATCTCATCGTCGGTGGCGAAATCCTTCACGAGCTGGAGCACGGACTCGCGCTCCGCGTCCGACATGAAGTTGTATTCGCCCGAGGAGCCGCAGGGCACCCAGCCCGAGACGCCGGCGGCGCGCAGGTTGGTCAGGTGCTTCCCGAAGGCGGGGAAGTCGATCTCGCCCTTCGCGTCGAACGGGGTGACGAGGGCGGGCATGACGCCGGTGAGCTTCATTTTTCTGGTTCCTTTCGGGGAGAGGGCGCCGTCAGGCGGCGATTTTCCGGAGCATCTTCCGCTCGACCAGGCTCACGAGCCGGGTCAGCGGGAAGGCGATGACGAAATAGACGAGCGCGACGAAGGTCAGCACCTCGACCGGCTTGGCGGTGTTGTTCGAGATGTTCTGGCCGACGAACATCAGATCCGCGACGCCGACCGCCGAGACGAGCGCGCTCTCCTTGAAGAGGCTGATCGCATTGGAGAGCAGCGGCGGGATCGCGCGGAGCACCGCCTGGGGCAGGATCACGTTCAGGATCCGGGCGCGGGGCGGCAGGCCGAGCGCGACGCAGGCGTCCATCTGCTCGCGCCCGACCTGGCGCAGCGACGAGCGGAAGGATTCCGAGGTGATCGCGCCCATGTAGAGCGTGAGCGCGATGCAGGCCGAGACGAAGTTCGGCGGTTCCGTGCCGAGGATCAGCGGCAGGCAGAAGAAGATCCAGAACAGCTGGATCAGCACCGGCGTGCCGCGGAAGACGTCGACATAGGCCGTGGCGACGCCGCGCAGGATCCGGCTCCGCGAGGTCCGCGCGAGCCCGGTCAGGAAGCCGAGCGCGGTGCCGAGGATCACGCAGACCACGGTGATCCGGATCGTCATCCACAGGCCGAGCGCGAAGGCGGTCTGGAACTTGTCGAGGAAGGAGAAATCGAGGGCCATGGCGGATTACCTCACGCGGTGCCGTGCCGCCGCTCGATCCAGCCGACGATCTGGGCGACGGGGAGCGAGATGGCGAGATAGACGAGGGCCACGACCGTGAAGGTCTCGATCGGGCGATAGGTCTCGGTGGCGACGAGCTTGCCCTGGTACATGAGGTCGGCGACGCCGACGATCGCGACCAGCGCGCTCTGCTGGAACGTGCCGATGCCGTTGGTCAGCAGCACCGGAACCGAGGCGCGCAGCGCCTGCGGCTGGACGATGTGGCGGACGCGCTGGACCGGTGAGAGGCCGAGCGCGATGCCCGCGTCGAGGTGCTCCTTCGGCACCGCCTGGATCGAGGCGCGGTAGGCCTCGGCGTTGAAGGCCGTCAGGTTCAGCCCCAGCGCCATGACGCCCATCGTGATCGGGTCGAGCCAGACGTTGAAGAGCATCGGGACGCAATAGAAGAACCAGACGATCTGCACGATCGCCGGCGCGCAGCGGAAGAACTCGACGAAGAGTGTCGCCAGCCAACTGAGGACCTTGTAGGGCGACAGCACGATGAGCGCGAGCAGGAACCCCGCGATCACGCCGATCACGTTCGCGGCGATCGTGAGCTGGAGGGTGACGAAGAGCCCTTCCCAGAGCTTGTCGAGGTTGCGCGTCACCGCGCCGATGTCGAGGGCGTAATCCATCGTCTCACGCCTTGATGTGGAAGACGCGGTTGATGAATTCGCGGGTGCGCTCCTCCTTCGGCTCGCCCAGCACCTGCTCGGGCGGGCCGTCCTCGACCACCACGCCGCCGGCGCAGAAGATCACTCGGGAGGCGACGTCGCGGGCGAACCACATGTCGTGCGTCACCATCATCATCGGCATTCCCTGCTCGGCGAGGCCCATGATCACCGCCTCGACCTCGGCCACCCGCTCGGGGTCGAGCGCGGAGGTCACCTCGTCGAAGAGCATCGGCTTCGGATCGGGCATCAGCGCGCGCGCGATCGCCACGCGCTGCTTCTGGCCGCCGGAAAGCTGGCTCGGATAGGCGTCGGCCTTGGGTCGCGTTGACCTGGTCAGCGGCCTTCCTGATCAGCTCCTCGACGTTGCCGGTCGCGACCTTCTCCTCGAGGAAGATGTCGACCACCGCGACGTCCGAGGCCGAGAGCTGGTGCGGCAGGCCGAAGGCCACACCCTGCTTCGCGAGGGCCGGGGTCGGCTGTAGCCCGTGTGGGTGAGGAAGCCGACCATCACCGCGTAGAGCCTGAGATACCAGGGCGGCGTCTCCGCCGTCAGCCGGCTGATCCGCTTGCGCGTCGGCGGCCCCGGGAGATCGTGGTCGCGATGGCGACGAGGATCGCGTCGCGCGAGAGGCGACCGCCGAGCTACTTCAAAGGCGGACTTGCGCCCCCCCCCGCCGCCTCGATCGCGGCGAGCATCGCCTCGGGGCGCGGATCGTCCGCTTCCGCCTCGTTCGCCCGAGGGGCGGGTCTCCGGCTCAAGCTCGCTATGGCTCGGGTCGAAGGCCTCGTTCCGACCGTCCGCGCATCCCCCACAGTGACGGGGAGAGGCGGTTCGGGAGCGCGCCGCGGGCGGGGGACGCTCCCGAAGCGGGGCTCATGCCTCGAGAGGCTCATCCAGCAAGTCGACGGAGCCCTCGTCCAGAGTGCCGTCCAGAACCGCCCGCGCGCGCTCTCGGTCAATGTCGCCCTCCCACGCCGCGATCACCACCGTCGCGACGCAGTTGCCGATCAGGTTGCCGAGCGCGCGGGCCATGCCCATGAACCAGTCGACGGAGAGCACCAGCACGAGGCCGATCGCCGGTATCACCGGCACCGCCGACAGCGTCGCCGCCAGCACCACGATCGCCGAGCCCGGGATGCCATGCGCCCCCTTGGAGGTCAGCAGCGCGACGCCGAGGATCAGCAGCAGGTCCGAGAAGGCGAGCGGCGTGTTCGTCGCCTGGGCGATGAAGACGGTGGCGAGCGTGAGGTAGATCGAGAAGGCGTCGAGGTTGAAGGAATAGCCGGTCGGGATCACGAGGCCGACCGTCGAATCCTTGATCCCCATGTGCTCGAGCTTCTTCATGATCTGCGGCAGCACGCTGTCGGAAGAGGCGGTGCCGAGCACGATCATCAGCTCCTCGCGCAGGTAGCGCAGGAACTTCAGGATCGAGAAGCCGGCGAGGCGCAGGATGCCGCCGAGAACGACGAGGACGAAGAAGATCACCGTCAGGTAGTAGAGGACGACGAGCGTGCCGAGCTGCTGCAGCGAGCCGACGCCGTACCTGCCGACGGTATAGGCGATCGCGCCGAAGACGCCGAGCGGCGCGAGGCGGACGATGAAGCCGATGATCTTGAACAGCACTTCGGTCGTGAGCTCGATGAGATGCGTCACCGGCCGCGCCCGCTCCCCGATGAGCGACAGCGCCGCCCCGAACAGCACGGCGAGGACCAGCACCTGGAGGATGTCGCCGTTCGCGAAGGCGCCGACGAAGGTCGAGGGGATGATCCCGAGCAGGAAGTCGACAGGGCCGTGAATGTCCTTCGTCCGCTCCACGTAGGACGAGAGCGCGCTCGAATCGAGCGTCGCGGTATCGACGTTCATCCCGTGCCCCGGCCCGACGATATAGGCGACGAGTATGCCGAGGATGAGCGCGATGGTCGTCACCGCCTCGAAGTAGACGATCGACTTCACTCCGACACGGCCGACCTTCTTGAGATCGCCCGCGCTCGCGATGCCGTGGACGACCACGCCGAAGACGAGCGGCGCGATCACCATCTTGATGAGCTTGATGAAGCCGTCGCCGAACGGCTTCATCGCGGCCGCGAAGTCGGGCCAGAATACGCCCACGACGATGCCGAGGACGAGGGCGACCATGACCTGGCCGAAGAGTGATTTTGTGAACGCGGGCATCTCAGGCTCCCTTCCTGCTGGTCTCGCAAGCTCTTGCGGCTTCGCGAGTGAAACGCTATCTGACATGTTAGCAAACATGCTGACGGACGCGTAACAGTGGCATAGTGCGAAGCACTTTCGTCTATGCCCTGAAAATGGGGAGCCGGAAATGAACCGCGAGCGGCCGATTGGCGAGGCGCTGATGGTCGATCAGGCCTATGGACGGCTGATCACGCATCTTCGCGACGGGGCGCTCACCGCGGGACAGTTCGTCTCGATGCCAAGGCTGGTGGGCCTGCTCGACCTGCCGCTCGCAGCGACCCGCGAAGCGGTGAAGCGGGGCGAGGTCAACGGGCTCGTCCGGGTGTTGCCCAAGCGCGGCGTCATGGTGATGAACGCCGACAGCGCGACGACACGCGACTGCATGGACATGCGTGCGATGCTGGATCAGGAAGGCGCGCGCCGGCTGATCACGGCCGGGGTCGAGTTGCCGCTCGCGACGCTCCGCCGCGATCATCTCGAACTGATCGAGGACGCCCTTCGGGCGATCACTCCCGACCTGCCGGGCCGGGCGGTCGCAACCGACCTGAGCCTGCACGACGCGCTCTCGACCGGCCTCGACAACGCGCTCGTTTCCGAGGCCTATCAGGCCAACCGCGACCGCGTCGCGGTGATCCAGAACACCCGGCCATTCCTGCCCGATCGGATCGTCTCCGCGATGAACGAGCACCTGACGATCATAGAGGCGCTCGAGCGCCGCGACGCGGAGGAAGCCGTCGCGGCGATCGCCGCGCACTACCAGATGACACTGCGCTGGTGGGGCATCCTCATCTGAGACGCGCCCCGACGCGAGGCACCCTGAGTTGCCCTGCGCGGCTGTCGGCGAGCAGCCAGGGACAGGATGCCGAGGACGCTCGGGACCGGCGTAACGAAAGGCGCGGTCCATGGCGACAGCTGCCCTTCCGTGAGCGAAAGGCAGGCATCGAATGAAGCGCGGGCAGGCGGATGTCCATCACAGGTCCGCGGGGCCTCGTCATCGCGCGCCCCATTGACGTTGGCCGAGGCCGCGCCAGCGCTGACCGTGTCGCGGCTGGCAGCGTCGTGGGGGCCTCTGCCATGCCCCCGGGGACGTCAGCCGGTCGTCGCCTCGCGAGAGCCCACCCGTACGATCGATCTCGCCGGATTGATGGCGTGCCGGGGTCAGTCCAAGATCGGCTCCGACGGACCGAGAGTGACGGAAGTGCTCGGGCGCTTCGATAGCGGCCGCGAAGCTCGCGGCGACGATGATCCCGACGCCGGGACAGGTCATCAGCAGGCGGCAGGTCGCATCATCTTTGGCCAGGGTGATAAGCCGCCGATCCGGGACACCGATCTGGCCGCGCACGGCCTGCCATGCCGCCAGGGGGGCTCAATGATGGCGGCGATGATCGGACCGGCCTGGATGAGCTCGCGCACCCGGTTTTCGAGAGCACGCCCGGCTCCTTTGCCGGCCATCAGGCCGAACGTCTTGAGCGCGCCGCGGATCTGGTTGGACAGGTCGATCGCCACACCCATGTTTCGCTGCGAGGCGGTGGCCGTTCGCGCATGCCGCGCGTCCAGGCAGAGGATGGGCAGGCCAAGCGCCTCGCAGGTGTGGGAAAGCAAGGGAGTGAGCGGCCCTGTCTCCAGGCCTACGCGCGCAAGGTCAGGCGCGTGACGCCGCGGGGTCGTGGTCAGCGCGTCCGGATCGCTCGCGCGCTTGCCGCGCCAGATCGTGGCGCCCGTCTCATCGATGACGGGGATGGCGGTCTCCTCATTGAGACGTCGAAGGGGGGGCATCGCAGCGTTCCCGCGCGGGTGAGAACGCGGCTCTCAGAGCGCATCGCGTCCTTCTTGGCAGCCTTCGATCCCGCCTTGGGTCGCGATCAGCGCATGTCGAACGCACCTTCGCCTGGCTCGGACGATGCCGCCGACTGGCGAAGGATCGGGAGAGATCCATCGCTTCGGGCGAGGCGTGGATTTTCATCGCCCACATCCGCGTCACGACCAGACGCCTCGCAAGGCTCCCCTGTCGGGAAGTGAGTTTCAAGTCCGGCACTCAGAACAGGACGACACCCTCGAGCAGGAGCGGCGCGCTCTTGTACCAGACCCGCGCGCCTTCCGCGCCCGTCACGGCGGCGAGGTCCGTTCCCGCCGGAAGGCGGAGCCAGCTCCATCGCTCGAACGTCCCGGTCCCGTCGGAGAAGGAGCCCGAGAGCACCAGAAGCTCGAGCCCGCGGGGGTTGGCGATCCCGACCTCCGCGCCGGGCCGCCAGTCCTCGAGCATGACCCGCTCGTGGCCGTCGTCGAAGAGAACCGTCGAGGCCGCGACGCCGGGGCGGAGCGCGGCGGGCTCGCCCTCGCCGGGGCGGCGCACGGTCCGGGCCTCGTCCTCCGCCCGGAACTGCCAGAGCTTCACGAAGATCACGCAGCCGCCGTCGCTGCCCGGCGCGTGGCCGGTGCCGGGCGGGTTGCGCACGTAGCTGCCTTCCGGGAAGTCGCCGCTCTCGTCCTGGAACACGCCGTCGAGCACCAGGAATTCCTCGCCGCCGGTATGGGTGTGGCGGGGAAAATGGCTGTCGGGCGCGTAGCGCACGATCGAGGTGGCGCGCGCCTTCTCCTCGCCGATCCTGAACAGCATCCGCCGGTCGACGCCCTTCGTCGGGCTCGGGATCCAGTCGAGGTTCCGGGCGTGAACCACCGCCCGGACGTTCAGATCATCGTTGAGACGCATCGCCACCACCTCCGCCCCGGCCGCCACCGGCCCTGTCCCCGAGCATATCGCGCGAAAGCGGATCGTCCAGAAAATGAACAGATCGCCGATCCTGTTTGCAGCGGCGCCCGGATTGGCTGATTGTGCCCGCAAAAGACGGGAGGGAAGGATGAGCCAGGAGGTGCTGGCGCTCGCGCGGACCGCGCCGGGCGCCGTCGACCCGGGCATGGCGGATACGATCTCCGCGAGCTGGAAGGCCTGTCTGGGCCGGGGCATGGATCCGCATGCCTCTCCCGAGCGCACGAGCCTCTCGGCGCAGGATTTCCTGCTCCGCAAGCAGATGGTGGAACGCGTCCTCCTGCTCGCGCGGCCCGAGATGGAACTGCTGAGCAGCCAGATCGCGGGATCGAACAACCTCATCGCCTTCGGCGATCCCACGGGCACGCTCATCGACGTGATCGCGGATACCGAATGCGCCGCCAGCGAGGTGCGCGCCGTGATCACGCCCGGCTCGGTCTGGGACGAGACGATCCGGGGCACGAACGCGCTCGGCCTGTCGGCCAAGCACAAGAAGCTCGTCACCGTGATCGGAAGCGAGCACTTCTTCCGCGAGAACAGCGGGATCGGCTGCACCGCCGCGCCGATCTTCGACAGCGCGAACAACATTCTCGGCGTGCTGAACGTCACATCGCCGCTTCTGGACCGGCAGTACTACTGCGCGACCCTCGTGAACATCGCCGTCAACAACATCTCGAACCGGCTGTTCGTGGAGGACCATCGGAACGACCTAATCATCCTCTGTCATTCGCGGCGGGAATATCTCGACACGCAAAGCGCCGGGATGCTCGCCTTCGACGCCGACGGGCGCCTGACCGGGCGCAACATGATGGCGCAGAGGCTGCTCGGCGCGCTGCCGAAACGCGACGAGGTCCATTTCTCGGACCTGTTCCTGCAGGATTTCGGCGGGGCGATGGACCAGATCGGGCTCGGCGACACCGTCGTGCTGAGGGACCGGACGAATTCCGCGATCGCGGTGAAACTGCGCCTGACCCGGGGCAGGTATCTCCAGCTTCCGCCCCGGACCGGAGAAGCGATCATTGGTGTCGATGCCGTGCGCGTGCCGAGAAGAACCGACCGCGAGCCCGAGGGGTTCGGCCAGCCGGAGGATGAACTGCTGCGCCAGCGCGCGCGGATGTCGGTCGACGCGCTGCGGCTCGGGATGCCGGTGCGCGTCCTCGGGCTTTCGGGACACGGGCTGAGCCGTGTCGCCGAGACCATCCACGCGCTCTCCGGACTGAACCCGCGCCGGGTCGTCGTCGATTGCGGCGCCATCGTCGAGACCCATCTCAGCAGCACGCTGAAGGCGCGCGTCCACGGGTCCGGCGCCGCGGTGGCCGGAGAGTTCCTCGATCTCGCGGAGCCCTCCACCCTGATCATCGACGGGATCGAGAAAGTCGGATCGCGGTCGAAATCCATTCTCGAGACGCTGGCCGACCAGGTCCGCGAGATGAACGGCGCGCGCGACGCCGGGGACGAGCGGATGTGGGCGCTGATCGCGATCGAGAACCGAAAGCCCGGCGCGGAGGAGATCCTCTGTCCGAACCTCGCCCATGAGAGCATGAACGACATCTGGGGATACACCTGCGAGGTGATGCCGCTCGCCGCGCGCGCGGATTTCGACCGGATCGCGGTCCGCATGCTCGCCGACATCGCGCCCGGGATCCGCCTCTCGGACGACGCGGCGGAGCGGATGCGCGGCCTGGGCGGCCGGCTGACCTTCTACCTGCTGCGCCGGCTGCTCTTCCAGCTCACGCGCGTGCCGGACGCGCAGGCGATCCGCGACGAGGACGTGCTGCGGCTCCTGCCCTGGATCACCTCCCGGATCGAGCCCTGCGCGCATTGCGCGGGCCACCCGGTCAAGACGCTGAAATGCCTCGAGATCCAGAAGGCGGTGGCCGAATGCGGCGGGAACATCAGCATCGCGGCGCGGCGCCTAAACATGTCGCGGACCACGGTCTACAAGCATATCGGCCCGGGGCCGGAGCCATGACCTAGCTCCGCCGAAGCCGGCCGCCGAGCCGGCAAGCCAGCTCCAACGCGAAGAGACGTCGCATCGGGTGGACCCCCCGTCCGCCCGGTCGAGGGGTCGCGTCGTCCTGACGGGCGGCGAAACGGTCAACGGAACAGAAGAGAGGAGATCCCAGTGAACAAGGTCATGTCCGCGGAGAACAAGGCCGCGCCGATGCACCGCAACTACATCAACGGCGAATTCGTCGAGACCCGGGGCGGCGATGCGATCCCGGTGCTGAACCCGTCGACGGACGCGGTCATCTCCGAGGTGCCGGACACGCCCGCCGCGGTGGTCGAGGACGCGGTCGCCGCGGCCGCCGCCGCCCAGCCGGCCTGGGAGCGGCGCCCGGCGATCGAGCGCGCGGGCTTCCTGCGCCGGATCGCGGCGAAGATCCGCGAGAACGTGCCCGAGCTCGCCCGCGTCATCGTCGAGGAACAGGGCAAGGTCATGGGGCTCGCGGAGGTCGAGGTCGCCTTCACCGCGGATTACATCGACTACATGGCCGAATGGGCCCGCCGGATCGAGGGCGAGATCATCAATTCGGACCGCCCGGGCGAGACCATCTATCTCTACCGCCAGGCGATCGGCGTCGTCGGCGGGATCCTGCCCTGGAACTTCCCGTTCTTCCTGATCGCCCGCAAGCTCGCGCCGGCGCTGATCACCGGCAACACGATCGTCATCAAGCCCTCCGAGGAGACGCCGAACAACGCCGCGATGTTCATGAAGCTCCTCGCGGAGACCGACATGCCGGCGGGCGTCGTCAACATGGTCTACGGCCGGGGCGCGACCACCGGCGCGGCGCTCTGCGAGAACCCCCGGGTCGGCATGCTGAGCTTCACCGGCTCGGTCGCGACGGGCTCGCGCATCATGGCCGCCGCCGCGAAGAACATCACCAAGGTCAATCTCGAACTCGGCGGCAAGGCCCCGGCGATCGTGATGAACGACGCGGATCTCGATCTCGCGGCGCAGGCGGTGACCTCCTCGCGGATCATCAACTCCGGCCAGGTCTGCAACTGCGCCGAGCGGGTCTATGTCCACAAGGATGTCGAGGCGGAATTCGTCGAGAAGCTGGCCGCGAAGATGCGGGCCGCGCGCTGCGGCGATCCGCTGGCCGATCCGGGCGTCGACTACGGGCCGATGATCAACCGGGCGGGGCTCGAGAAGGTCGCGGGCATGGTCGGGCGCGCGACGGCGGCGGGGGCGACGCTCGTGACCGGCGGCGCGGCCGCCGATCTCGGCGCGGGCAATTTCTACCAGCCCACCGTGCTGACGAACTGCGCCCAGGACAGCGAGATCATGCGCGCCGAGACCTTCGGCCCGGTCATTCCCGTCAACACGGTCGAAAGCCTCGACGAGGCGATCGAGCGGTCCAACGACAGCGACTACGGCCTGACCTCCTCGATCTATACCCGCGACATCGGCAATGCGATGCGCGCGAGCCGCGAACTGAAATTCGGCGAGACCTACGTCAACCGCGAGAATTTCGAGGCGATGCAGGGCTTCCACGCCGGAACGCGCAAGTCCGGCATCGGCGGCGCCGACGGCAAGCACGGGCTCTACGAGTACACGCAGACCCACGTGGTCTACCTGCAGAGCTGATCGCGGCGCGATCGTAACAAGCGTCCCGCGCGCCCGGAGGCGGCGCGCGCGGACGATCCCGGACCCCGGAATGGAGATCGAGGAATGACAGCACGGGAATGGGGGAGATCCGGACTGGCGCGGAGCCTGCTCGCGTTCGCCCTGGTGGCCGCGGGCGCGCGGGACGGGGCCATCGCCGCCGAGGCGGCGGCGCCGGATGACCCCGCGCTCGCCGCCGCCGTGGAGGCGGGGCAATCGCTCTATCTGCGGAACTGCCGCGTCTGCCACGGCAGCAAGGGAACGGCGGGCGTTCCGCTCGCGGGCAACCCCAAGGTGCGGGTGGATTCGGGCTATCTCGTCAACGCCATCCTGACGGGCCCCGGATACATGCCCGACTTCGCAGCCGCCCTCTCGGACGAGGACATCGCCGGCATCGCGACCTTCATCCTCAACAGCTGGGGCAACGACTACGGGCCGGTGACCGTGGATGAAGTCTCCGGCATGCGCTGAACGCTGAGAACCACGAACAAACGACACGAGGAGGAACCATGTCATCCCGCAAACTGCTTGTCTCTCTCTCAGCCCTCACGATCGGACTCGCCTCCGTCGCATGGGCCGGCGAGGTCGAGAACTACAACAGCGTGACCGCCGGGCGCCTGAAGGATCCCGAGCCGTCCAACTGGCTGAGCACCCGCCGCACCTATGACGGGCAGTCCCACAGCCCGCTCCGCGAGATCACGGCCGAGAATGTCGCCGGGCTCGAGGAAGTGTGGCACGCCTCGACCGGGCCGCACCAGCCCGTGACGGAATTCGCCGCGCTGCCGGCGGCGCCGGCCCATCAGGCACCGCCGCTCGTCAACGACGGCGTGATGTTCATGAGCACGCCGGACAACCAGGTCATCGCCTATGACGCGGCGTCGGGCGCCGAGATCTGGCGCTACATGTGGAAGCTGCCCGAGGGGCTCATCCCGCTGCATCCGACCAACCGCGGCGTCGCGCTCTACGGGGACAAGGTGTTCTTCGCCACGCTCGACGCGCATCTCGTCGCGCTCGACGCGCGCACGGGCGCGCAGCTCTGGGAGCGCACGCTCGCGGACTGGGAAGAGGGCTACTACATGACCCTCGCGCCGCTCGTGGTCGACGGCAAGGTCATGGTCGGCGTATCGGGCGGCGAGCTTGGCGTGCGCGGTTTCGTCGAGGCTTCCGACGCGGAGACCGGCGCGCAGGTCTGGAAGACCTACACCATTCCCGAACCCGGCCAGCCGGGCAGCGAGACCTGGACCGGCGATACCTGGAAGCACGGCGGCGGCTCGGTCTGGATCACCGGCACCTACGACGCGCAGAACGACATCGCCTACTGGGGCGTGGGCAACGGCGCGCCCTGGGTCGGCTCGCTGCGTCCGGGCGACAACCTCTATACCTCCTCCACCCTCGGCCTCGATCCCGAGACGGGCGAGATCAAGACGCATTTCCAGTATCAGTGGAACGAGACCTGGGACTGGGACGAGACCACGCCGCCGACGCTCATCAACGTCGAGGAGGACGGCGCGGAGAAGGAACTCGCGTTCAAGTTCGCCCGCAACGGCTATCTCTACAAGTTCGACCGCGGCGACGGACAGCTCTCCTTCCTCCAGGGCAAGCCCTACGTGTTCCAGAACGTCTTCCTCGGGCTCGACCCCGAGACCGGACGCCCGGAATACGATCCCGAGCACACGCCCGTCCTCGGCGTCCGCACGGATTTCTGCCCCTCGGCCTGGGGTGGGCGCGACTGGCCCGGGGAATCCTATGACCCCGAGCTCGGCTACGCCTTCATCTCGGTGAACGAGAACCACTGCGGCTCCATGGAAGGCGCGGAGGTCGAATACGAGCCCGGCGTGCTCTACCTCGGCTCCGGCCTCGAGATGACGCCGTCCGAGGGCGCCAAGGACCATATCGGCGCCGTCCAGGCCTGGAACATCAAGACGATGGAGAAGGTCTGGCAGGTCAACTTCAAGTCGCCGAACTGGGGGCCGATCCTCTCGACCGCCGGGGGGCTCGTCTTCTCGGGCGGCACCAACGACGCGGAGTTCCGGGCCTTCGACGCCAAGACCGGCGAGGTGCTCTGGAGCAAGCGGCTCGATGGCGGCATCGTCGCGCCTCCCGTGAGCTTCGAGCGTGACGGCCGGCAGTACATCGCCGTGGCCACCGGCTGGGGCGTGGATGCCGGCCGGTTCGAGGATTTCGTGGACACGGCCTGGGGAACCGATACGAAGACTCCGCTGGGGGGCAGCCTCTGGGTCTTCGCCCTGCCCGGCTGACTCTCGCGGGCGCGCGGTCCTCAGGGCCGCGCGTCCACCCCTCACCCGCCGCGACGAGCCCCTGCGATGTCATTTCTCTCGAACCTCCTCCGCGTCCTGATCGGCCTCGCCGCCGTCCCGGCCGCCTTCGCCCAGGCGGCCGAGACCGGATGGGAGTTGCGGGTCTGCGCCGATCCCGACGACCTGCCCTTCTCGAATCGCGCCGGCGAAGGGTTCGACAACAGGATCGCCGAGATCCTCGCCGGGGATCTCGGCGCGCGCCTCTCCTATGTCTGGCTGCCCGACACGCGCGCGCGCACCCGCCAGCGCTACGTCCAGAGCGGGGCCTGCGACATGGTCATGGGCGCGATGGACGGGCAGCCGGGCTTTCTCTCGACCCATGCCTACTACCGGACCGGATACGTGTTCGTTTATCCCCGGGACGCGGATTTCGAGGTGAGCTCGCTCGACGACGAGGCGCTGAGACGGCTGCGCATCGGCGTGCCCGGAAGCCCGAGCAAGCTCGCGGCGCCGAGCGTCTCGCTCGCGAACCGCGGCATCGTCCAGAACCAGATCCATTTCCTCGATTCCGGCGACGGCCCGCGCGAGGCGCCGCTGACGCGGGCGCTCAGCGACGGCAAGATCGACATCGCCCTGCTCTGGGGTCCCGTGGCCGGGATGTTTGCGAAGGAAACCGGAGGCATGGTCGTCACGCCGGTCTCGCCCGAGATCGACGCGCCCTTCATCCCGATGGTGGCCTCGATGGTGATCGGCCTGCGTCCCGGCGACGAGGCGCTGCGCGACGAGATCGACGGTGCGCTGTCGCGGCGGTGGGACGAGACGCGGGCCGTCCTGGCCGCCGCCGGGGTTCCGCTCATCGACCTGCCGGCGCCGACCGAAAGCATCGGAGGAGCCTACTGATGGCGAGGATTTCCGATCCCACGCGCCGCGCCTTCCTGGCGGGAACCGGCGCGGCGGCGCTGATGCCGCTCGCCTCCGCCCTTCGCGCCGGAACCCCGGCGGCGGAGAATGTCCTGCGCATCGGCGCGACGCTGCCGATCGCCGGCGCCGCGCTGCCGGAGGGAGCCGTCAACCTGCGCTCCGTCGGCGAGGCCGCGCGCATGGGCCTCGCCCTGGCGGAGGAGGACGCGGCGCTCAACGCCGGGCTGCTCGGCTGGTCGCCCGAACTCGCCATCGGCAACGCTCCGGGCGCCGGGGCGGTCGCCCGCGCGGCGCGCCGGCTCGTCGCGCGCGAGCAGGTCTCGGTGCTGATCGGAGGCTACACGACCGAGGAGGCGGAGATCCTCTCCGCCATCGCCGAGGAGAGTGGCGCGCTCTTTCTCAATGTCGGGGCGACCAGCGATCTGGCGCGGTCCGGACCCTGCCGGGCCAATACCTTCCATGTCGAGGCGAGCGCGGCGATGTATGTCGACGCGATCCTCGGCTGGCACGTGCGCGCGGGGTTCCGGCGGTGGCATTTCGTCCATGACGAGACCGCCGAGGGCGAGGCCCGACGCGCCCGGGCCGCCGCCGGGCTCGAGGATCGCTACTGGGGCGCCGAGGTGGTCGGGGCGAGCGTCGCGCGGCGAGGCGAGACGCGCGATACGGCGGCGGTCCTCGACGCCATCCGCGAGAGCCGGTCGGACGTCGTCTTCCTGCTGACCGACTGGCAGGCGCAGCGCGACTTCCTGTCCCATTACGAGGCGGCGGGGCTGACGGCGGCCGTCGTCGGCTTCCCCGAACCGGCGGCGCAGACGCGCGACTACTACTTCACGCTGAGCCAGGTCGCGCCGGCGGCGGGCGCCGGCTACCGCGCCGCGCTCTGGGAGCCGACGCTCGACGCCTACGGGGCGCGCGAGCTCAACACCCGCTTCGCCGCGCGCTGGGGCGCGCCGATGGATCCGGCGGCCTGGTCCGCCTATCAGGCGGTCAAGATCGCCATGGAGGCGGCGATCGCCACCGGCTCGGCCAGGGGCGAGGATCTTGCCCGGCATCTCGCGCGCGAGGAGTCGGTCTTCGACGTCAGCAAGGGCATCGGTGTGAGCTTCCGGCCCTGGGACCACCAGTTGCGCCAGCCGCTCTATCTCGTGAAGGTCAATCCCGACGCCTCGCCCTCGCGCGAACTGCCCGCGCTCGCGGCCCGCGCCTCGCTCGCCGGCGAATTGCCGGCGATCTACATGCCGGGCACCGAGCCGGTCGAACGGCTGGACCAGCTTGGCGACATCCGCCGTTCCGGGGAGTGCCGCGCATGAGGAGACACCGGATGCCCGCCTTGAGAATGCCCCGCCCGAGAATGCTCGCGCTCGGCCTCGCCGCGCTCGCCGGCATGGCGGGCGCCGCCGAGGCCGGAGCCCACAGGATCTATGTCGCGAACGAATACGACGCGAGCATCAGCGTCATCGACCCGGAGAGCGGCGAGACGCTCGACACCATCGGCATATCGGGCCGCCCCGGCGAGGTCCGGCCGCGCGGCATGGCGGTAAGCCCGGACGGGCGCACGATCTACGTGGCCGTCAGCGACTTCCTGCCCGGCAGGCAATCTCCCGAGGATGCGATCGTCGCCATCGACACGGCGACGAACCGCGTCCTGCGGCGCTACCGCGCCGGCGGCAATCCGGAGCGCGTGGCGATCAGTCCGGACGGCACGCAACTCTGGGCCGCGCTGGAGGCGACGGCGCAGGTCGTCGGCATCGACACGGCGACCGGCGCGGAGATCGGCAAGTTCCAGACCGGCGTCGAGACCGAGGGCGTGGCGGTCAGCCCGGACGGGCGACACGTCCTTGTCACCGCCGAGACGAGCCACACGGTCACGATGGTCGACGCCCGGGCGCGCAAGGTACTCACGCATCTGCTGGTGGGCAACCGCCCGCGCGACGTGGTCTTCTCGCCCGACGGCGCGCGGGCCTATGTCTCCGCTGAGATCGGCGGCACCGTCTCGGTGATCGACGTCGCGGCGCGCAAGGTGGTGGACACGATCAGCCTCGGGCTCGACAGCCGCCCGGTGGAGCTGAATCTCGACCCGTCCGGCGGCCGCCTCTACGTCGCCGGCGGCGGCACCAGCGCGGTCTACGTGATCGACACGGCCAGGGCCGAGGTGGTGGAGGTGATCCGCGAACGGATGGGACGGCGGCCCTGGGGCCTGAGCGTGAGCCCCGGGGGCGAGCGGATCTACACGGCGAACGGCCTTTCGGACAGCGTGAGCGTCATCGGCGCGGACTGCCTGTGCGTCCTCGACCAGTTCGCGGCGGGGCGCGGCGCCCATTCGGTCGAGGTGGGGGTGGTCGATGCGCGCTGATCCGCTCTCGCTGGTCCTCGCCGCGGGCCTTGCCTGCGCCGCGCCGGCATTGGCCGCGGAGCGGCAATTCGCCAATGCGCCCTTCGAGAGCCATCCGGTCGCCCTCGCCCAGGCGGCGGCCCTCGAACGGATCGGCGCGCGGATCCGCGCGGCCGAGGCTGATCCCGATGCCACGGCTTCGGAAGAGAGCGACGCCGATGGCGACCTCGCGCTGATCCGGGCGAGCCTCGGCGCCGCCTCCCCCGCGACGCTCGGCGCGCTGGAGAGCCTTCTCGACGGCGCCGAACCCGCGCCCGGCGCCCCGAAGGATCCCGTCGCCGCCGCGCGGGACCTGCTGGCGCCGCCGGATGTCGCCGGAACCGCCCCGTTCCGGGCGGCCCTCGCCGCCGCGCTGCTGCTCGACGAGGGCGGCGTCGCGGAAGGCTGGGAGGAGGTGGCGGAGGGCGAGCCGGAGGCCCGCGCCCTCGGGGGCGAGGAACTCCGGAGCGTGGAGCGGATCCTCGGCGGGCCGGGTGGCGACGATCTCTCCGGCGAGGCGGCCGAGATGCTCGCGCGGCTCGATGCGCTCTTCGCCTCGGAGGCGGTGAATCCGGAGGAAGCGGAGGGCATCGCACAGCCGCTCGTCGGGCTGCTCGAGGTCATCTCGGACAGCGACCTCTATCCGGGGCGCGACCTCGGCGGGGCGGCGGCCCTCGTGCTCGGCCTCTCCCGCCAGGGATGCGCCGCGCTCGCGCGCGGAGACGGGGCGATCGGGGCGGAGCGGCTCGCGATCGCACGCCGCTATCACGACGCCCTGATCGCCGACACGCTCGGCCTGATGGCGCCGGAGGCCGGGGCGACGATCTCCGCCGCGTTCGAGCCCCGTGCCACGGACGATCCGGCGGAAGCCTGCGACGCGCTGCTCGGCGCGCTCGCCGCCGCCCGGACGGCGCTGACGCCATGAACATCATCGAATGCGACGACCTCGGGCGATCCTTCGGGCCGACCGTCGCGGTCCGCTCGGTCAGCTTCTCCATGGCGCGCGGCGCGTTCCTCGGCCTGCTGGGACGGAACGGCGCCGGCAAGACGACGCTCCTGCACATGCTGACCACGCTCGTCGCGCCCGACCATGGCGACGCGCGCATCGACGGCGCCTCGGTCCGGAGCGAGCCGAAAGCCGTGCGCGCCGCGATCGGCATGGTGTTCCAGGACACGGCGCTCGACGGCCAGCTGACGGCGCGGGAGAACCTGACGATCCACGCCGCGCTTCACGGCCTGCGGCGGCGCGAGGCGGCGGCCGAGATCGCCCGGAGCATCGCCTGGGCCGATCTGGAGGAAGCCGCCGACCGGCCCAC
The DNA here is from genome assembly GCF_006385685.1 of Amaricoccus solimangrovi. Taxonomy (GTDB): domain Bacteria; phylum Pseudomonadota; class Alphaproteobacteria; order Rhodobacterales; family Rhodobacteraceae; genus Amaricoccus; species Amaricoccus solimangrovi. The sequence continues at coordinate 66,298 of NZ_VFRP01000008.1, forward strand.
ACGCGCGCTTTCGGGGGGCATGCGCCGGCGACTGGAACTGGCACGGGCGCTGATGCACAGGCCCCGGCTGATCATCCTCGACGAGCCGACGCTGGGGCTCGACACCCAGGGGCGGCGCGATCTCTGGCGGCGCATCGCCGGCCTGCGCGAGAGCGGGCTCTCGGTGCTGATGACCACGCACAACATCGCCGAGGCGGAGGCCTGCTGCGAGATTGGCGTGATCGACCAGGGCCGCCTCGTCGCGCGGGGATCGCCGGCCGAACTGTCGCGCCGCCACGGCGGCATGGGTCTCGAGGAGGCCTTCCTGCGCCTCACCACCCCCGGCCCGCGCGACACCGCGCTCCCGCTCCATGCGCCAACGGACGAGGGGCGGATCAGGAGGATCGCCCGATGACGGCGCTCAGTCGCGACCGCGGCCCGCTGCGGCCGCGCATCATCTGGATCATGTGCTGGCGCGAGCTTCTCCGCTACCGGCGCGATCGTTCGCTGATCTTCGGCGCGCTGTCGCGGACGGTGCTCTGGCTCGTCATCCTCGGCTTCGGCCTCGGCGCCACGTTGCGCGAGATCGAGGGCTACAGCTACGCGCAATACATCCTGCCCGGCGTCGTGACGCTGAACATCCTCTTCGCCTCGCTGCAATCGGCGATGGCGCTGGTCTGGGACCGGGGCACGGGCCTCATGCGCGCGATGCTCGTCTCTCCCGCGCCGATGTTCTCGGTGGCCCTGGGCAAGATCCTCGGGGGCGCGCTCGTCGCGATGATCCAGGGCTCGATCCCGATCGCCTTCGCGCCGCTCATCGGTCTCGAGCTTTCGCCGTCCGACCTGCTCCCGGCCCTGCTGGTGATGTTCGCGATGGGGGTGACCTTCACCGGCATGGGGGTGATCCTCGCGAGCCGGACGCGGACCTTCGAAGGCTTCGGCGGCATCTCGAACGGCGTGATCCAGCCGCTCTACTTCCTCTCGGGGGCGATCTTTCCGCTCAAGGGCATCATCGGCGGCGTGGGGTTCCTCGACCTCCCCGAGACGCTCCGCGCCGAGTTGCGGGACCGGGGCCTCTATGCGATCGGCGGAGGCTGGGTGGTGGAACTGCCGGACTGGCTCCGGATCCTCGTCCAGTGCAACCCGGTCAGCTATTTCCTCGATCTGCTGCGGTTCAACCTGATCGGGTTCAACCAGCTGCCCCTCGGCCTCGGCCTCGCCACCACGCTGATCCTGCCGGTGGTCTCGGTCCTTCTCGCGACCCGGGCGATGGCGGGGATCCGGAGGATCGAGGCGCCGCCCGCGCGGAGCCGCTGAGCAGGGCCGCCGCCCGCCGTTCTCCGGGCCGGCGGACCGGCCCGGAGCGGAGTTTCTCAGCTCTTGTGATGCACGTCCTGCAAGCCGTAGACCGGCGTCGGCAGCCCTTCCATCCGCGCCTTCAGCTGCAGCGAGAGATACTGCGAGTAGTGGCGCGACTGGTGCAGGTTGCCGCCGTGGAACCACAGCGCCTCGACCTGGGTCGGCTTCCACATGTTGCGCTGTTCTCCCTCCCAGGGGCCGGGATCCTTCGGCGTGTCGGAGCCGAGGCCCCAGACCTTGCCGACCTTGTCCGCGACCTCCTGGCTGATGAGATCGGCCGCCCAGCCGTTCATCGAGCCGTAGCCGGTCGCGTAGACGATCAGATCCGCCGGGAGCTCCGTTCCGTCGTCGAGTACGACGCCGGTCTCGCTCAGGTGGTCGATGCCGTGACCGGAGACGAGCTTGATCGAGCCGTCGATCACCAGGTCGCAGGCGCCGACGTCGATGTAGTAGCCCGAGCCGCGGCGGAGGTACTTCATGAAGAGGCCGGAGCCGTCGGCGCCCCAGTCGAGCATGAAGCCGCGCTCCTCGAGCTTGCGGTAGAACTCCGCGTCGCGCTCCTTCATCTGCTCGTAGAGCGGGATCTGCCACTCGTGCATGATCCTGTAGGGCAGCGAGGCGAAGATCAGGTCGGCCTTGCGCGTAGTGACGCCGTTCGCCACCGCCTGCTCGGAATAGAGCGCGCCGAGGCCGATCTCCATCAGGCTGTCGGAGCGCACGATGTGGGTCGAGGACCGCTGCAGCATCGTCACGTCCGCGCCGCCCTCCCAGAGCGCCGCGCAGATGTCATGGGCGGAGTTGTTCGAGCCGATGACGACGACCTTCTTGCCCTTGTAGGCGTCCGGCCCCGGATGCTGGCTCGAATGCTGCTGCTCGCCCTTGAACACGTCCTGGCCCGGGATCGTGGGCACGTTGGCCTTGCCCGACATGCCGGTCGCGAGCACGAGCTGCTTCGGGCGCAGCACGACGTCCTCGCCGTTCCGGTCGACGGTGACGACCCATTCCTTCGCGGCCTCGTCCCATTCGGCCTTCTTCGCGGTGGTCGAGCTCCAGTAGTTGAGCTCCATCACCTTCGTGTACATCTCGAGCCAGTCGCCGATCTTGTCCTTCGGCGCGAAGACCGGCCAGTTGTCCGGGAAGGGGATGTAGGGCAGGTGGTCGTACCAGACCGGGTCGTGCAGGCAGAGCGACTTGTAGCGCTTGCGCCACTGGTCGCCGGGTCGCTCGTGCCGGTCGATGATGATCGTCGGCACCCCGAGCTGCCGCAGCCGCGCGCCGAGCCCGATGCCGCCCTGCCCGCCGCCGATCACGAGCACATAGGGCTGCGTGGAATAGCCGAGCTCTGCGGCCTCCGCCTCGCGCTTCTCCTTCCAGGTCCTGCGCTTCGGGTCATGTCCGTGCTCGGCGCCCATCGGGCGCCGCGTGCCCTTCGGTTCCTCGAAGCCCTTGAGCTCGGAGAGCGTGGTCAGCAGCGTCCAGATCAGCCCGTCCCGGAGCCGGATCTGGCCATAGCCGCGGCCGGTCGCGGTCTCGAACTCGATCCAGCCCTCGGTCACGTTACCGCTCGAAGTCGGCGTCTCGGCCGGGTCGAGGCGGAGGTTCCGCGGCTTCTGCGCGGCGAGCTGACTTTCCAGCATCGCGAGGATCGCGTCCGGGCCCTCCATCGTCTTGAGGTTCCAGGTGAAGGCGACGAGATCGCGCCAGTAGCTGTCCGCCTGGAACAGCGCCGCCGCCGCCTTCGCATCGCCGCGCTCGAGCGCGTCGTTCAGGCGGCCGAGCACCGATTCCAGCTGAGCGGCCGGGGTTTCGTCGAGCATGGGTATCCTCCTTGTCGATCTTTGTGAGTTCTTGTCGGCCACCCGCTCCGGCGCGGGTGGCCGGGGCGGTCAGGAGAGGTCGATCAGGATCTTGAGCTGCGTGCCCGCGGGATCGATCAGCGCGTCGAAGCCCTCGCTCACCGCCTCGTCGAGCCGGATGCGCTTCGTCACCACCTTCGAGGCCGGCAGGAGCCCGGAGGCGATCATCCGGATGACGCGGGGCCAGTAATGCGTCGGATAGGCCCAGGAGCCCCGGATATCGACGTCCTTGAAGGTTACGGAGAACCAGTCGAGCGGGTTCTCATGCGGGTGGAGCCCGGTCTGGACCACCACGCCCTGCTTGCGGACCGCGTCGAGGCAGGCCTTGAGCGCGTGCTCGTTGCCGACGCATTCGATCGCCACGTCGCAGCCGACGTTGCCCTCGGTGGCCGAGCGGATCGCGGCGCCGACGTCGTCGCGCTTCGGATTGAGCGTGACGACCTCGGGCAGCATCTCCCGCATGAAGCCGAGCCGGGTGTCGTTGAGGTCCGAGACGAAGAGTTGCGCCGCCCCGGCCGCCTTCGCCGCCAGCAGCGTCAGCGCGCCGATCGGCCCCGCGCCGGTCACGAGCACGCTAGATCCGGCGGAGACCCCGCCCCGGTCGCAGGCGTAGACGGCGACGGCGGTGGGCTCGACCAGCGCGGCGTCCTCGTCGGTGAGTTCCTCGGGCACCACGGCGACGTTGTAGTCGTTCACCAGCGCCCATTCCGCCATGCCGCCGGAATGCCAGGAGAGGCCGACGAGCGCGAGATCCGGCGAGAGGTGGAAGAGGCCCCGGTCGGAGAAATAATCGCCGGAGCGCGGCATCACGAGCGGCTGGATCGAGACGCGGTCGCCGGGCTTCGCGGCGCTCACGCCCGCGCCGACCGCCTCGACCACGCCGCCGAACTCGTGGCCGAGGATCTGCGTGCCATGGGCGCCGGTGAAGGGATGCGGCTCCTTCGGAATGAAGATGGGGCCGTAGGAATATTCGTGCAGGTCGGTGCCGCAGATGCCGACGAAGCGGTTCCGGACCAGGACCTGACCGGGACCGGGCTGTTCCGGCCGGGCCACGTCCTCCACCCGCAGATCCTTCGCCGCGTGGAAACGCAGCGCCCGCATCGTCGCGCCGGCCGCGCCCGCGTCGCGGACCAGTTCGCTCGTCGTCGTCATCAGGGATCCTCCCGAGTCTTGCTTCTGGTCTTGCCAAAGCAAGCATCGTGCCAGCCCGCCCGGAGCCGCGCAGGCGGCGGAAACGGGTCGCGGCGGCGCGGGCGGGCGCGGCGGCGCGCCACAGGTGTGGCGCCACACCGCGCCACGCTTTACGCGGCGGCCGCCCTCCGTGCTAAGGTGGGCGCAACAATAATACCGCTGGGAGGAAGATCATGGCGGCGGCGGTCGAACATATCCGCGAGGTCGAGGCCGTGGCGATGGGCCGGGCCTCATCGCGCGATCCCTTCGTGGTACAGTCCTGGCTGCGCTGCCTCAACGAGCACCGGCTCGATCCGGCGCGCGCCTGCGAGGCCGTCATCCTCTCGGAGAGCGAGCTTCGCACGCACCGCCAGCAGTCGGAGGAGCTGATCCGCATCGCCCGCTCGGGCCTCGAGGGGCTCTATGCCCAGATGGCCGGGCAGAACTACGTGCTCCTGCTCGGGGACCGCTCCGGCGTCGCGGTCGAATTCCTCGGCGATCCGAACTTCGACCACCGGCTCAGGAAGGCCGGCCTCTATCTCGGCGCGGAATGGTCGGAGCCCCGGGCCGGAACCTGCGCGATCGGCGCCTGCATCGCCACCGGCGCGCCGCTGACCATCCACCAGACCGATCATTTCGACGTGACCCACACGCCGCTTTCCTGCACCGCGGCGCCGATCTACGACGCGCGCGGCGATCTCGCCGCGGTGCTCGACATCTCGCTGCTCTCGTCGCCGATCACCAAGGCGAGCCAGAACCTCGCGCTGCACATGGTCGCGGCCACCGTGCGGCGGATCGAGCTCGCGAACCTGATGGCGCAGACGCGGCACGAATGGGTGCTGCGCTTCGCGCGCTCGCCCGACTTCCTCGACGTCGATCCGGAGGCGGCCATTTCGCTCGACGGATCCGGGCGGGTGATCGGCATGACGCATGGCGGCGCGCAGATCCTCGCCCGCGCGGCGGGGCTCAGCTGGCGCCGGCCGGATCTGCTGATCGGCCAGCCGCTCGGCCGCTTCCTCGATCTCGGCGTCGACGATCTGGGCGAGCTCACCCGCCAGCGGCCGACCCGGGACCGGCTGGTGGTGGCGCGCGACGGCGACCGCCTCTTCGCCCATGCGATCGAGCCGCAACTGCGCCCGGCCCGGCGCCCGCCGCCGCCCGCGGGCCCCGCGGCCGACGCCCTCGCCCGTCTCGGCGGCGGCGATCCGCGGATGGCGGCGCTGCGGGAGAAGGCGGCGAAGCTCGCGCCGACGCCGCTGCCGATCCTGATCCAGGGCGAGACGGGCACCGGCAAGGAATTCCTCGCCCGCGCGCTCCACGAGGCGAGCGGGCGGCGCGGCGCCTTCGTCGCGGTGAACTGCGCCGCCATTCCGGAGGGGCTGATCGAGGCCGAGCTCTTCGGCCACGCGGCGGGCGCCTTCACCGGCGCCGCCCCGCGCGGGCGCAAGGGGCTGATCGAGGAGGCCGCGGGCGGCACGCTCTTCCTCGACGAGATCGGGGACATGCCCCTCGCGCTGCAGGCGCGGCTGCTGCGCGTGCTCTCGGAGGGCGAGGTGATGCCGGTCGGCGCGACGCGGCCCCGGCCGATCGACGCGCGGGTGATCTCCGCCACCCATCGCGACCTGCCGGCGCGGGTCGCGGGCGGGGAATTGCGCGAGGATCTCTACTACCGGCTGTCGGCGGCGGTCCTGTCGCTGCCGCCGCTGCGCGAGCGGCAGGATTTCGACTGGCTCGTCGACCGGCTGCTCGCGGGCCGGGGCCGGCTTTCTCCCGGCGCGCGCGCGGCGTTGCACGCGCGGCGCTGGCCGGGCAACCTGCGCGAACTCGGCAACGCGCTCGCCGTGGCGGCGGCGCTCTGCGACGGCGAGTTGATCGAGCGGAGCGATCTGCCGGAGGAACCGGGCCGGGCGCGCGCCGGATGCGGGGAGGCCGAGGCGCTCCGCGCCGTTCTGGCCCGCTGCCGCGGCAATGTCTCGGAGGCGGCGCGGCAACTCAAGGTCGACCGCACCACGGTCCACCGCCGGATGCGCCGCCTCGGCGTCGCCGCGCATTGAGGCCCTCGCGCGGCGCTAGGGGGTCTTGAGCGCGGCGTGGATCGCGGTGGCCACGTCGGGGAGCCGGTTGACGTCGTCGTTCGGCTGGCTGTTCGTCTGCACCGTGATCAGGACATCGTCCTCCTCGAACCAGACGTAAAGCGTCCGGTAGCCGAGGGTCATGCCCTGGTAGAACCAGAACGTCCCGTCCGGCGCGAGCATCCGGACGAGGCCGAGCGCGAAGCCCTGAGGATCCTCGGGCGTCAGCGTCTGGATCGGCTCGCCCGTTCGGGTCGAGATCATGGACAGCCATTCCGCCTGCTGTTTCGGCGGGACGACGCGCCCTTCGAAGACGGCGCGCATCCAGCGCGTCACGTCGCGCGCGTTCGAAATGGCACCGCCGGCGGCCTGCGCCCAGGAGGTGCTGTCCTGGCGCACGTCGCGCCCGATCAGCGGCTTGTTCCAGGACTCCGCGCAGTCGGGCGGCTGGTAGTCGGCGCAGGCGGTGTTCTCGAAATAGCCGTGCGCCATGCGGTCGGTCACCTCCGGCGGATAGGTTCCGGCCGAGAAGAAGGTCGAGCGCAGCCCCCAGGGTTCGAGGATGAGGTCGCGCACCAGATCGGCATAGGGCTTCCGGCCCGCCTTCTCCGCGATCATTCCGGCCAGGATGTAGTTCGTGTTGGAATAATGGTAGCCGGTGGTTGCTGGCAGCTGGCTGGTCGCCGAGGGATAGACCGCCGCCACGAGTTCCTCGGCGGTCAGGTCGCGCCCCGGCGCCTCGACCCAGGCGCGCGAGATGAATTCCGTCTCGCTGTAGTTCGGGATCCCGCTCGTCATGTCGAGCAGTTGCCGGATCGTCACGTCCTTCCAGGCCGCGTAGCGCGGCAGCCACGTCCCCACGGTATCGTCGATGGAGAGGGCGCCTTGCGCCTCGAGCAGCAGGATCACCGCGGCGGCGAAGGATTTCGAGGTGCTCCCCATCGCGAAGAGCGTGTCCTGATCCACCGGCGGCGCGGCCTCGCCATGGCCGGTCGTGCCGGCGAAGGCCTCGATGTTCGGCCCGGGCGTGCCGAGGCTCACATAGGCCGCGATGCCCGTCACCCCTTCGATCGCCGCGCGTTCCGCGAGCCAGTCGTCGAGCGCCGCCTGCACGCGCCCGGCCTGCGTGCTCTCCCCGGCGGAGGCGAGGCCCCCGAACAGGCATGCCGCGCTCAGGACGGCGGCGCATCCGACACGCTTCATCGGCATCCTCTCCCCGGGTTCCGGCGGAACTCTGCCCCGGCCGCCGCGCCTTGGGAAGGATTCGTTGGCCTCTCGCGCGCGGCGCCGGCCTCAGGCCACGTTTTCCCCGAGATAGGCGCCGCGGATGCGGGGATCGGCCAGGAGCTGCTTCGCCGGCCCTTCGAGCACGATCCGGCCGGTTCGCAGCACATAGCCGTAATCTGCGATCCGGAGCGCCATCGACGCGTTCTGCTCCACCATGAAGACGGAGACGCCGGTCCCGTTCACGGTGGCGATGAGCTCCAGCACCCGGTCGACGAAGAGCGGCGACAGGCCCATGGTCGGCTCGTCCATGCAGATGAGCTTCGGCCGGCCCATCAGCGCGCGGGCCATCGCCACCATCTGCTGCTCGCCGCCCGACATGGTGCCGGCCTTCTGGCCCAGCCGCTCCCCGAGCCGGGGAAAGAGCGCGAGCACGCGGTCGAGATCGGCCGCGACCTCGCCCCTGTCGTCGCGCGCGTAGGCGCCCATCAGCAGGTTCTCGCGCACGCTCATGCCGCCGAAGAGCCGCCGCGCCTCGGGCACGGTCGAGATTCCGGCCCTGACGATCCGGGGCGTCGGCCAGCCGGTGATGTCGCGCCCCTCCAACAGGATCCGGCCCGAGCGCGGCGCCTGGAGGCCGAGGATCGCCTTCATCGTCGTCGACTTGCCCGAGGCGTTGCCGCCGAGCAGGCAGACGATCGCCTTTTCCGGCACGCTCATCGAGACGTCGAAATGGACCTGCACCGGGCCGTAGAAGGAATTGATCTTCTCGATCTCGAGCAGGGGCTTCATTGCACGCCTCCCGCGGCCCGGGACGTGCCGGGCATGAGGCTCGCCTCGGCGGGCTCGCCGCCGCCGATGGTCGCATGGCCGAGATAGGCCTCGATCACCTTCGGGTCGTCGCGCACCGCCGCCGGCGTGCCTTCCGCGATCACCCTGCCGTTGTCCATCGCCATCACCCGGTCCGAGAGGCGCATCACCATGTCGAGCTTGTGCTCGATCAGCAGGATCGTCCGGCCCTGCCGTTTCAGCGCGTCGACGATGTCGCGCATCTCGACCGTCTCGCTCTCGTTCATCCCCGCCGTCGGCTCGTCGAGGATCAGGATGCGGGGGTGGAGCGCCAGCGCGCGGGCGATCTCGACCCGGCGGCGGTTCGCATAGGAGAGCGCATAGGTCGGCTCGTCGAGCCTCGGCGTCAGCCGCTCGCCGAAGGTCGCCACGATGGCGCGCACCTCCTCGCGCATCGCCGCCTCCTCGGCCCGGACCGAGGCCGGCCGGATCAGCGCGCGCAGGATCTCGAGCACCGGGGCGACGACGGGCACGCGCGGACGCGCCGCGCGCAGGCGCGTGTGGCAGCCGATCAGCACGTTGTCCATCACGCTGAGATTGCCGAAGACCCGGCCGTGCTGGAAGGTCCGCGCCACCCCCGCCTCGGCCATCCGCCGGGGCGAGAGGTTGGTGATGTCGCGGCCCTCGAGCATGACCCGCCCCTCGTCCATCCGGTCCTGGCCCGAGATCAGGTTGAAGAGCGTCGTCTTGCCCGCGCCGTTCGGGCCGATGACCGACAGGAACTCGCCCTCCCGCACATGGAGGTCGACGCCGTCGACGGCGATGATGCCGCCGAAGCGGCGGGTGACGCCGGTCGCGCTCAGCAATGCGCCAGAGCTCATCTCAGCCACTCCCCAGAAGGCCCCGCGGCCGGAACCGGATCAGCAGCAGCAGCGCCGCGCCGTAGAAGAGCATCCGGTATTCGGCGAGCACCCGGAACATCTCCGGCAGGCCGGCGACGAGCACGGCGGCGACGATCGCCCCCGTCACGTTGCCGAGCCCCCCGAGGATCACGATCGTCAGGATCAGGACCGAGGTCAGCAGGTTGAACGTGTCGAAGTTGATGTAGCTGAACTGATGCGCGGTGACCGCCCCGGCGAGGCCGGCGGTGAAGCCCGCGAAGCCGTAGGCGAGGCCCTTGTAGTAGTTCGAGCCGACGCCGTAGGTCTCCGCCGCCACCGTGTCCTCGCGGATCGCCCGCCAGGTGCGGCCGAGATGCGAGGAGAGGAGCCGCGTCTGCAGCAGCGCGAAGACGACCACGAGCCCGAGCACCAGCCAGTAGCTCGGATTGGTCGAGAAGAAGTCGACGCCGAAAAGCGTGAGCGGCGGGATGCCGAAGACGCCCATCGAGCCGTTGGTGAGCGAGGTCCAGTTCAGGATCACGAGGCTCACGATCTCGCCGATCGCGAGCGTGCCGATCGCGACGTAGTGGCCGCGCAGCCGGAAGGCGGGATAGGCGAGCGCGGTGCCGAGGAGCGCGGTGATCGCCGCCGCCGCGACGAGGCCGAGCGCGACCGGAAGGCCCGCGATCGTCAGCAGCGCCGAGGCATAGGCGCCGATCGCGAGCAGCGCCGCGTGGCCGATCGAGACGAGCCCGACCGTGCCCGCGATCAGCGTGAGCGAGATCGCGGCGAGCGCGTAGAGGAAGGCGTTCGTCATCACCTGCGTGAGGTAGGGCTGGCCAGCCAGCGGGACGAGCGCCGCCGCGGCCACGCCGAGCGCGAGCAGCCAGCCGGGCGGCCGGACCGGCATCGACTGGATGACGAAGGTGCCCGTCATCGGCTCCGCCTCGCGCTCGCGGCCCTTCGCGAAAAGGCCGTTCGGCTTGACGAGCAGCATGAGGAGCAGCACGGCGAAGGCGAAGAGGTTGCGGTAGCTCGCCCCGAAGAGCGCGATGCCGTAGCTCTCGATCAGCCCGAGGATCACGCCGCCGCCGATCGCGCCCGGCACGTTCGCCATGCCGCCGATCACGATCGCGACCATCCCCTTCAGCATGATCTGGAAGGAGGTATTGGGGTCGATCGCGTTGTAGTAGATCCCGACCAGCAGGCCCGCGATGGCGCCGAGGGCGCCGGCGATGGCGAAGACCGCCATGTTGACCGCGTGGATGTTCACGCCCATCTGCTTCGCGGCGTCCTCGTCCTGCGCGGTGGCGCGCACCGCCATGCCGAGCCTCGTCCGGAAGAGGAAGGCGTAGAGCGCCGCCGCCGCGATCACCGCCGTGACGAAGATCGTGATGTCGATCGGCCCGATGGACCCCTGCCCGACACTGACGCGCCAGCCCGGCATCGGCACCGGCAGCGCGCGGGGGTTGGCGCCGAAGAGGATGTGCACGATCTGGTCCAGGATGAGCCCGACCCCGATCGTCGCGAGCAGCGGCGCGATGCGCGACTGGCGGTTCAGCGGGCGGATCGCGATGTATTCGATGCCCGCGCCGACGAGCCCGCCGCCGAGCGCCACGAGAGGCACCGTCGCCCAGAGCGGCAGGCCGAGCGCCACCGCGCAGACCCAGCCGACATAGGCGCCGACGGTGAAGACCGCGCCATGGGCGAAGTTGATGAGGTTCGCCACGCCGAAGATGAGCGCGAGCCCCACCGCCATCAGCGCGTAGATCGAGCCGATCACGACGCCGGAAACGGTGAAGTCGAACCAGGGAAGCGAGAGGATTGAACCCATTTCCGGTCTCCGAGGGACCGCCCGTCCCGGGTCGCCCGGATCGGCTCCGGTCCCCGGAAGGGCGCGTCCGCGTCGCCGCGCGGCCTGTCTCAGGCCCCGGCCCGCGCGGGGCCGGGGATCGCTCAGCGCGCCGCGCTCACGGCTGGAAGAGCTGGAAGGCGCCGTCCTTCACGATGAGCTCGGTCGGCTCGAGCCCCATGACGCGCCGCGTCTCGGGATCGAAGCTCACCTCCGGGAACAGCACCGAGGGCACCCCGGAAATCTCTCCGAGGCCCGCCTTGATCTCCTCGCGGGTCGTGCCGTGGCGGCGCATGACCTCGGCGAGGATGTTCATCGTGTCATAGGCCATCGCGTTGAAGTTGTTGGGCTCCTGACCGTATTCCGCCGTGAAGTCCTTGATGAAGGCCTGCACCTCCGGCCGGGGCGAGACCGGCGTGAAATAGGCGGTCGTATGCACGCCGTTGGCCGCGTCGCCCGCGAGGCTCAGGAAATCGGGCGAATAGACCGAGCCGACGGCGACGATCGGCAGGTCGATCCCCACCTCGCGGATCTGGCGCACGAGAAGCGCGCCGTCCGAATAGTAGCTCTCGAGCAGCAGCCCGTCGGGATCGGAGGCCTTGATCCGGGTCAGCGTGGCGCGGAAATCCTTCTCGTCGGGTAGATAGCCCTCGGCGGCGACCACCTCGGCGCCGCGCTTCTTCGCCTCCTCGACGAAGATGTTCTTCGCCGTCGTGCCCCAGTCGGTGTTGAGATGCAGCACCGCGATCCGCCTCAGCCCGAGCCGGTCGACGGCGTAGTCCGCCATCACCTGCTGTTCCTGGCTCTGCGAGATCGAGCTCGACCACATGTAGTCGCCGGTCTTGGTGAAGTCGGGGTGGGAGTTGGTGAAGCCGAACTGCACGAGCCCGCCGCGCTGGTAGAGCGGCGAGGCGGCCATCGAGGCGGTGGAGGAGAAGTCGCCGACCTCGACCACGATCGCGGGGTCGGAGATGAACTTCTGCGCGATGGCGATCGTCTGCCGGGGATCGTTCTGGCTGTCCTCGAACGTGTATTCGAGCGGCCGGCCGTCGATGCCGCCCTCCGCGTTGATCCTTTCGAGCGCGAGGTCGAAACCCTGCTTCCAGAGCGCGCCGTACTGCGCCTGCGGGCCGGTCAGCGGGCCGGAAACCCCGATCATGACCGGCTCGCCCGAGCTCTGGGCGAGGGCGGGCAGCGCGCCGCCGAGCGCGAGGCCGAGCGCGAGACCGGCGAGGCCGCGGCGGGTGAGGGAAGGCGTCATCTTGCGGGTCTCCGTTACCGAGGGTCAGCGGGCGGTCGTGTTCACGTGATCGGGGGCGTAGAAGGCCGTGCTCTCGAGCTCGTGCTCCTCCTCCCAGGCGACGAGCCGGTCGAAGATCGGCTCGAAATCCTCCGCGAAGAGGCGCGCCGTGACCCCCTGGGCGAGCCGGTCCGGTCCCACCTCCAGCGTCGGCACATCGGCCGCGAGCGTCCCCGCGCTGAGCCAGGAGGCCATGTTGAAGAGATGGATCCGCCCGAGCGCCGCCGCCTCCGTCGCCGCCTCCGCCGCCGGTGTCCGGGGCAGGAGTTCGAAGGCGTCGCCGAGGTAGGGAAAGCGCCCGAGATGCGGCCGTTCGAGCCCCGGCGGCGGCGTGTAGCGGTCCTGCCAGAGCGCGACGTCGCCATGGATGCGCGCGAAGAGCGGCTCATGCGCGAGATCGACCCGGAAGCCGGTGCCGAGGATCAGGAAATCATAGGCGCCGGAGGGGCCGTTCTCGACCTCGAGCCGGACCGCGCCGCCATCCCGTCTCGCCGCCGTCACCCGGGTGGAGAAATGCACCGAGACGCCCGGCTTCGCGAGCGCGCGATGGATCGTCTCGTGCGGCGGCGGCGACTGCATGTCGTCGAGATAGGCGCCGAGGCGCCAGCGGTCCGCGTCGGGCAGCGACTGCCAGCCCTCGAAGAAGCCAATGCCGGTCGAGGCGCGGCCCTTGTTGAGCTGCGGCAGCGCCTTGCGGCGCGCGAACATCGTCACGCTCGCCGCGCCCGCCTCGATCGCGGTCGCCGCGTTGTCCCAGGCCGAGGCGCCCGCGCCGATCATCGCGATCCGCTTGCCGGCGAGCCGCGCGAAATCGATCGCCTCCCTCGTATGGGCGGCGAGATCGGGAAAGAGATCCTCCGCGACGCCCGGCACCCGCGCCCAGCCGCCGGTCGCGCCGCGCCCCGTCGCGACCACCACGCGCTTCGCCACGCGCCGCGTGCCATCGGCGAGCACGACCTCGACGCGGTCGGCATGGGGTACGAGGTCCACCGCCTCGGCGCCGTTCTCGACCGGCAGGCCGAGCATCCGGCGCGCCCAGAGGATGTAGTCCTGCCAGATCTCGTTCGGGACCTTGTAGAGCGCCTCCCAGGCCGCCCCGCCCCGCGTGGCGGAGTACCAGGCCTGGAAGGTCAGCGAGGGGATGCCGAAGGAGAGGCCCGGCAGATGCTTCGGCGACCGCAGCGTCGGCATCCGCGCATAGGTGACCCAGGGGCCCTCCGCCCCCTCCGGCGCGCGGTCGAGCACCAGCAGATCGGCGATGCCGCGCAGCCTGAGCGCGCCGGCGACCGCGACGCCGAACTGCCCCGCGCCGATCACGATCACGTCGAGCAGCTTCGCGCCGCCGGCGCGCCGCGCCGCCGTCCAGGGCTCCCAGGGAAGGCGGAGCCGGGCCAGATCGGCGCGCACCTCCGCCTCGTGCCGGGCAAGCCCGATCGCTTCCGGAACCGTCCCGGGCCCGGTCCTCGCGGCGGATAGCGTCATGACATCCCCGCCCGATCCGCGAGGCTCGGCGCCGCCGCCATCCGGCGCCGGCGGGCGTCGCGCGCCCCCCGTTCCGCCCGTTTCCCGACCGGGAAATCCGAATCTTTTCTGAGAAGCGCGAACGGCTTCCGGTCCCGATCGTGGATCATCCGCTGATCGGGCGATGAAAGCGGATCGTTGTCAACTCCGGTACGCGGAATAACTGCCTTGCGCCGCGCACATTTCACGCCGCCGGTCCGCCGCGCGGGCGATCCGAGGACGAAACGGCCACTTCGCCGCGCCCGCGAACGCCGGTCGCCTCGGCCGCCGTCAGCGCGTAGAGGTGGGTTTTCCCGGACGACCGGAGCCTCGACGCCGATGACCGACCGCCTTCCCGCCCGGACGCATCCCCGCGCCCCCGATCTCGCCTTTACCGAACTCTCCCTCGGCACAGCGCGCTGGAGCGAGATGGACGGTCCCGAGGGCGACGCGCGCGCCCTCGCCGTCGCCGAGGCCGCCTGGGCGGGGGGCGTGCGCGCCTTCGATACCGCCCCCTATTACGGCTCCGGGCTCTGCGAGCGCCGCCTCGGGGCCGCGCTCGCCTGGAAGCCGCGCGGCGACTATGTCCTCTCCACCAAGGTGGGCGTCGATCTCGACCCCCGGGGCCGTCGTCCCGGCGTGAGGCGCCACTATCCGTTCCACGCGGATTTCACGCCGGTCTGCGACTATTCCGCCGGTGGGATCCGGCATTCCTTCGAGACCTCGCTGCACCGGATGGGAATTCCCTCGACCGAGATCGCCTATATGCACGGGCTCTCGATCTGCCCCGGGGGGCTCGAGGCGGCGCTCGCCACCGGCTTTCCGGAGGCGATCCGCATGCGCGAGGAGGGCCTCGCGCGCATGGTCGGCGTCGGCGCGAACACGCCCGCGATCGCGATGGCCGTCATCGAGCGGTTCGACATCGACATGCTGCTCTTCGCCGGCGGATTCTCGCTCGCCGACCACGCGGGCGCGGACGCGGTGATCGCGGCCTGCGCCGAGCGCGGGATCGGCGTGCTCGCCGCCGCGCCCTTCGGCAACGGCGCGTGGTTCGGCCCGGAGAACGCCGGGTTCCGCGAGCGGCTCGCGCGGGTGCGCGCGCGGTTCGACGTGAGCGAGACCGGCGCGCTGATCCGCTTCGGCCTGATGGTTCCGGCGACGCTCTCGGTGCTCTGGTCGACCCAGACGCCGGCCCGGGTCACCGACACGCTCGCCGCCCACGCCGAGGCGATCCCGGCGGAATTCTGGGAGGCGTGCCGGGCGGAGGGGCTGATCCACCCCCTGCCCGGCTTCGGCGCCTGACCCCCGGGTGGCCATATCGGCGGGGTGGAGGCGTCATTCCCTTTGACTCCGCGCGCTCCGCCGGATAGGCGCGGGGCCTGGCTCAGGGTTTCCAGCGTGGCGGGACGCCACGCGCGAGGGAAGGAAGGGCCGCGCACCGGGCTGCCCGCCCCCGATCCAAGCGAGACACATGACCGAACCTCACCTCGCCGCGCCGCTGGCCGCGGCCCTGGCCGCCAAGGGCTATGACAGCCTCACCCCCGTCCAGGAGGCCGTGCTGACGCCCGCGACCGCCGGACGCGACATGCTCGTCTCGGCGCGGACCGGATCGGGCAAGACCGTCGCCTTCGGCCTCGCCATCGCGCCCGAGGTGCTGGGCGGCGCCGAGAAGCTTCTCCCCGCCGAGGCGCCGCTCGCGCTCGCGATCGCGCCGACGCGCGAACTGGCGCTGCAGGTCGCGCGCGAGCTCTCGTGGCTCTATGGCGAGGCCGAGGCGCGGATCGCGACCTGCGTCGGCGGCATGGACTACCGGAGCGAGCGCCGCGCGCTGCAGCGCGGGGCGCATGTCGTCGTCGGCACCCCCGGACGTCTGCGCGATCACATCGAACGCGGGAGCCTCGTCCTTTCGGACCTTCGGGCCTGCGTGCTCGACGAGGCGGACGAGATGCTCGATCTCGGCTTCCGCGAGGATCTGGAGTTCATTCTCGCGGCGGCGCCGGGCGACCGGCGCACGCTCATGTTCTCGGCCACCGTCCCGAGGGGGATCGCGGATCTGGCCGCGACGTTCCAGAAGGATTCGCTCCGGATCGAGACCGCGGGCGAGGCACGCCAGCACGCGGACATCGCCTATCACGCGCTCGGCGTGGCGGCGGGCGACCGCGACGGCGCGATCTTCAACCTGCTCCGCTTCCACGACGCGCCCGCCGCGATCGTCTTCTGCAAGACGCGGGCGAATGTGAACCACCTGCTGGCGCGGATGAGCAATCGCGGGTTCCAGGTCGTGGGCCTCTCGGGCGAGCTCAGCCAGGCGGAGCGGACCCATGCGCTGCAGGCGCTCCGGGACGGGCGCGCGCGGGTCTGCGTCGCGACCGACGTGGCGGCGCGGGGCATCGACCTGCCGGGGCTCGACCTCGTGGTGCACGCGGACCTGCCCACCAATCCCGAGACGCTGCTGCACCGGTCCGGGCGCACCGGGCGCGCCGGGGCGAAGGGCATCTCGGCGCTGATCGTCGCCCCCGCCGATGTCAGGAAGGCGCGGCGGCTGCTCGCCGGGGCGAAGGTGGTCGCCGAATGGGGCGCCGCGCCCTCGGCCGAGGCGGTGCAAGCGCGCGACGACGCCCGCGTCCTCGACCACCCCGCGCTGGCGGAGGCGCCGGAGGACGAGGCGGAACTCGCCGCGACCCTGCTCGGCAGGTTCGGCCCCGAGCGGGTGGCCGCCGCCTTCATCCGCCTCTGGCGCGGGCAACGCTCGGCCCCGGAGGAGATCGCCGCCCCGGCGGAGGCCGAGGCGCCCGCGCCGCGCCGCCCCCGGGGCGATTTCGGGGAGTCGGTCTGGTTCTCGCTCCCGATCGGGCGCTCGGGCGGCGCCGAGCCGCGCTGGCTCCTGCCGAGGATCTGCGAGGCGGGCGGGATCACGCGGGAGGCCATCGGGGCGATCCGTATCGGCGAGGACGAGAGCTTCGTCCAGATCGCGACGGCGCGGGCCAGCGGCCTTCCCGACGGATTGGAGCTCGACCGCGGCCTGATCCTGCGCCGCCTCGACGGCGAGCCCGCGCCGGAACGGTTCCGCACGCCCGCCCGCCGGGCGGAGCGGCGGCCGAAATTCGATCCCGCGCGCGAGCCGGAGGCGGCGGAGTCGCCCAGACCCGCCAAGCCGCGCGGCAAGCCGGGCGCCAAAGCGGCCGCTCCCGGCCCGGCCGGGAAGGCGCGCAAGGCTCCGGCGAAACCGCGGGGCGGCAAGCCGGAGCGTCCCGCCGGGAAGAAGGGCAAGCCGCGGCCCCCGCGCGGATCCTGACGCGCGGCGGCGGCCATCGCGCCGTCCATCAGGATCCGGCGTCGGCCAGCACGAAGCCCGCGCCCCGTTCCGCGATCATCGCGGTCGGCGTGTTGGTGTTGCCCGAGGGGATCGACGGCATGACCGAGGCGTCGATCACGCGCAGTCCCGCCACCCCGCGCACCCGCAGCCGGGCATCGACGACGCCCATCGGATCCCCGGCCGCGGACATCTTCGCGGTGCCGACAGGATGGAAGATCGTCGTCCCGATGTCGCCGGCGGCGCGGGCGAGGCTCGCGTCGTCGTCGCCGACGCCCGGGCCGGGCAGGTATTCCTCCGGCCGGAAGGGGCCGAGCGCCGGCCGGGACATGAGGCGCCGCGTCACCCGGATCGCGTCGGCGGCGACGCGGCGATCCTCCTCCGTCGCGAGATAGTTCGGCGCGATGACCGGCGGCTCGCCCGGATCGGCCGAGCGCAGCGCGATCTCGCCGCGCGAGGTCGGGCGGAGGTTGCAGGCCGCGACCGTGACGGCGGGGAAGCGGTGCAGCGGATCGCCGAACTTGTCGAGCGACAGCGGCTGCACGTGGAATTCGATGTTGGCGCGGTCCTGACCCGGATCCGACCGCGTGAAGATGCCGAGCTGCGACGGCGCCATCGTCAGCGGCCCCCGCCGCCGCAACGCGTAATCCGCCCCCATCCAGGCGCGCCGGAGGAGCGAATGATAGGTCTCGTTCAGCGTGCGCGCGCCGCTCACCTTGTAGATCGCCCGCTGCTGCAGGTGATCCTGGAGATTGCGGCCCACGCCCGGCAGATGCGCGCGCGTCTCGATACCGTGCACCGCCAGACGCTCGCCGTCGCCGATGCCCGAGAGCATCAGCAGTTTCGGCGTCGCGACCGCGCCGGCGCAGAGGATCACCTCGCCCCGCGCCCGCGCGACGCGCTCGACGCCGCCTTCGCGGTAGACGACGCCCCGGGCGCGCCCCTCGGCGATCTCGACGCGCGCGACCTCGACTCCGGTGACGAGCCGCAGGTTCGGCCGGGCGAGCGCGGGCTTCAGGAAGCCCCGCGCCGCGGACCAGCGCCGGCCGCGCTTCTGGTTGACCTGGAAGTAGCCCGATCCCTCGTTGTCGCCGGTGTTGAAATCCTCGACCGGCGGCACGCCCATCTCCGCCGCCGCCTCGCGGATCCGGTCGAGGAGCGGCCAGGACACGCGCGGCCGCTCGACCCTGAAGCCGCCGCCGATCCCGTGGAATTCGCTCTCGCCGAGGCAGCTGTCCTCGATCGAGCGGAAGGCGGGCAGCACGTCCGCCCAGCCCCATCCCGGCAGGCCGAGGTCGCGCCAGCCGTCGTAATCGGCGGCCTGCCCGCGCATCGCGATCATCGCATTGATCGCGGAGGAGCCGCCGATCACCTTGCCGCGGGGATAGGCGAGCGCGCGGCCGTTGAGCCCGGCTTCCGCCTCGGTCCGGAAGCACCAGTCGGCCCGGGGATCGCCGATGGCGAAGAGATAGCCGACGGGAATGTGGAACCAGATCCAGCCGTCGGCGCCGCCGGCCTCGAGCACCAGCACCCGCGTGCCGGGCCGGGCCGACAGGCGGTTCGCCACCACGCAGCCGGCCGTGCCGGCGCCGACGATGATGTAATCGTACTGCTCCATCCCATCCTCCTCCGATCCGCCCTTGGGGGCGCGTCCCCGGGAGGACTAGCCTCTCCCGTAGAGGGGCATCCCCGGCGCCATCAGGGTCATGAAGGGGATGTTCGCCTCCGGCGGCAGGTTCGCCATGTAGAGGACGGCGCGCCCGGCCTCCCCGAGGGGCATGCGGGGCTCCGCGGTGACGGAACCGTCCGCCTGCTCGGCGCCGACGGCCATGTAGCTCGTCATGTCGGTCGCGACGTTGCCGAGGTCGATCTGGCCGCAGACGATGCCGAAGGGCCTGCCGTCCAGGGCGAGCGACTTGGTGAGCCCGGTCATCCCGTGCTTCGTCGCCGTGTAGGGCGCCGAATGCGGCCGCGGGGCATAGGCGGAGACCGATCCGTTGTTGATGATCCTGCCGCCCCGGGGACTCTGCGCCTTCATCGCGCGCAGCGCGGCGCGCGCGCAGAGGAGGGCGCCGAGCAGGTTCACCTCGACGATCGTCCGCACCTCCTCGACCGCGAGTTCGTCGAGCGGCGCCTTCGACACGTTCACGCCGGCGTTGTTGAAGAGAAGGTCGAGACGGCCGTGCCGGGCAAGGAGCGCCGCGAAGAGCCGGTCGACGGAATCCGGATCGCTCACGTCCGCGGGGAGCGCGATGACGCGCCCCGGCTCCGCGAGCGCGGCCGTCTCTTCCAGCGCCTCCGCGCGCCGCCCCGCGACCGCGACCGTCCAGCCGTCGCCCGCCAGCGCCAGCGCCGCCGCGCGCCCGACCCCGCCGCCACCGCCGGTGACAAGCGCTATCCTCTCGGGTTTCGACATCGGCCTCTCCTCGTTCCACGCGGCGCGGCCACCATATGCCCCGGGCCGATCCGCCGCGGCAATGGCCTTCGCCGAGACCTTCCAACCTGCTCAGAGGCTTTCCGGGATCCAGAGCGCGGCGTCGACGAAGCGCTGGCCGGGCGTGTCCGACGGCCCCTGCCCGACCGAGCGCGCCATCGCGGAGACGAGTTCCGCGCAGAGGGCGGGCAGAGGGGTCTGGAAGATGCCGGTGATCCGCCGCTCCATCAGCGCCTGGCGCGAATCCGGCGTCAACTCGTTCACGAGGCAGGCGATGTCGGCCCCCCGTTCCGCCTCGCGCAGGGCCGCGATCACGCCCTCCATGCCCCCGCCCGCGCAATAGACGCCGACGAGATCCTCGTGCCGCGACAGGAGGCCGAGCAGCGCCTCGCGCGTAAGCTGGCGCGTCTCGAGGGTGACGATCGCGTCCAGCACCTCAAACTCGGGCGCGTATTCGCGAAGGCAGGCGCGGAACCCCGCCTCGCGCAGCGCGTGGCCGTGGTAGCGATGGCCGCCGATGAAGACCGCCACCTTGCCCGGCCTGACCGCCGCCTTCGACATGAGCCAGGCGGCGGTCCGGCCGACCTTCATGTTGTTGAGCCCGACATAGGCCTCGCGCAGGCCCTGCGCGAAGTCCGAGAGCAGCGCGAAGGTCGGCACGCCGCGCGCGCGCAGCGCCGCGACCGCCGCGGTCACGTCGTGATGGTCGGCGCCGGTCGCCGCGATCGCCTGGACCCGCCCGCCGAGCCGGAGGAGCCGTTCGGCGAGTTCCCCCGGCTCGGAAGTCGCGGTGAATTCGAGGCTGAGCCGCAGGTTCGCATCCGGGAAGCGCCGCGCGGCCGCTTCGAGTTCGCGTGCGAAATCGGCGTAGAAGGCGTGGCGCTCCTTCTGCAGGATGACCCCGAGCCGCATCGCCGGCCGGTCCGCGAAGACGCGCGAGCGGATCGCATTGGCGCCGTGAAAGCCGATCTCCTCCGCCGCCGCCCAGACCTTGCGCGCCGTTTCCTCGCGCACGCGCCGCCGCCCGGTCAGCACGCGGTCCACCGTCGCGACGCCGACCCCCGCGTGCCGGGCGAGATCGGCGATGGTGGGCCGTTTCATGACGTCTCCTCGTTCCGCTCAGGAAGATCGCCGCGCGATCCGGGATCCGGGCCGGGCACCGCGGCCGGCCGATGGATGAAGGGCTGCCGGGCCACGCCGGCGGCGGTCGCCATCCTCACCGGCCCGCGTCGGTCGGCCGCGGGCCATTCGCTATGTCGGGGGTCCGGAAGGGTCCCAGCCCGAAGTCGGCGGGCGAGATCGCGAGGTCGGCGACCGAATACCTGTCCAGCACGGCGATGAAGGCGGCCTTCGCCTCGCGCAGCGGGGCGATGAGGCGGCACCGCGGCGTGATCGCGCAGGCATTCCCGGCGCGCATGCATTCGACGAGGGCGAAATCCGTCTCGAAATGCCGCACGATGTCGCCGACGCTGATCTCGGCGGCGGGCCGCGCGAGGCTCAGGCCGCCACCCCGGCCCCGCCGCGCCGCCAGGAAGGCGCCCTGGGTCAGCGCGTTGACGACCTTCATGACCGTGCTGCGCGGGACCGCGTAGACCTCGACGATCCTGTCGATCGTGAAGCGCCGCTCGCCCGCCGTCGCCGCGTAGATCATGACGCGCAAGGCGATGTCGGTGCTGTCGTTCAGCCGCATGTCCCAGCCCCCTGATCCGGACGTCTCGCGGGAAGGCGGAGATCCGCCGCCCCATCTTCGGGATAAGATATATTTCTATGGCATCTTTGTTGGAAGATGTATAGATACGCTCCATCGGAACCTTTAAGCCCAGGGGGAATCATGCCCAAGCCGCTCTCCGAAGCCACTCTCGCCCTCGTCGAAGCGACCGCGCCCGTCGTGGCCCGGCATGTCGATCAGATCGTGCCCTGCATGTATCGCCGCCTGCTGGCGGATCCCGCCATTCGCGCGCTCTTCAACATGTCGCACCAGCATGGCGACTCGCCCCAGCACAAGGCGCTTGCCAACGCGCTCGTCGCCTATGCCTCCCACATCCGGAACCCCGGGGTGCTGGCCGGCGCGCTGGAGCGGATCGCGCAGAAGCACGCGGGGCTCCAGATCCTGCCCGAGCACTATCCCCACGTGGCCGAGGCGCTGCTCGGCGCCGTGTCCGAGGTGCTCGGCGAAGCCGCGACCCCGGAGATCCTCGCGGCCTGGGGAGAGGCCTACTGGTTCCTCGCCGACACGCTCATCGCGCGCGAGGAGGAGATCTACACCGCCTCGGAGGACGCGGCTGGCGGCTGGCGCGGCTGGCGGCGCTTCCGGGTCGTGGCAAAGACGCCGGAGACGGCCGAGATCACCTCCTTCACGCTGCGCCCGGCCGACGGTGGCCCGGTGGCACCCCACCTGCCCGGCCAGTACCTGAGCTTCCGCTTCCGCCCGACCGAGGGCGAGGAACTCCGGCGCAACTACTCCATCTCCTCGGCGCCCGATGGCGTCTCCTACCGGATCACGGTGAAGCGCGAGCCGGGCGGCAGGGTTTCGAACTGGCTCCATGACGAGGTCGAGGTCGGCGCGGAATTCGACACCGCCCCGCCGGCCGGCGAATTCTTCCTCGATCCCGCCGGCAAGAAGGAGGTGGTGCTGCTCTCGGGCGGGGTCGGGCTCACGCCGATGATCTCGATGCTAGAGAGCTACGCGGAAAGCGACCTGCGGATGATCTATATCCACGGGACCCGCGACCGGGCGCACCATGCGATGCGCGACCGTCACCTCGCCCTGGCCGACGAGAGCCACGTCTTCTACGAGAACGCCGAGATCGACGAGGAAATGGCCCGTCACGGCATCCGGCCGGGCCGGATCGACCCGGACACGCTGGTCAAGGTCACCGATCCCACCCGGGCGGACTACTTCGTCTGCGGACCGACCGCCTTCATGGAGGCGATGGTGCGCGCGCTGAAGGCCGCGAACGTGCCCGACACACGGATCCACCACGAGTTCTTCGGCCCGGCGGCGGCCCGGATCGGGTGATCGCCGCCTGAATTCCGGCGCCGCGGCTCGCGGCGCCGGTTCGGCCCATGCCTATTCCGCCGCGAGGCCGTGGAATTCCTCGCGATAGGGCCGCGCCGAGGCGGGAAGTTCCCGGCGCAGGTAGAAATCCTCGTAGCGAAGCTGGCGCAGGAGCGCGGGCCAGACCTCGCGATAGGCATGCCACATCGAGGGATTGGGCTCCGGCAGGTCGTCCTTGATGAGTTCGTGCAGCCGGGGCAGCGCGTGATAGGGCACCATGGGGAACATATGGTGCTCCACATGGTAGTTCATGTTCCAGTAGATGAAGCGCGATACCGGGTTCATGTAGACCGTCCGCGTGTTCAGCCGGTGGTCGGTCACGTTGTCGGCCAGCCCGACATGCTGCAGCAGCCCGGTCAGGATCATGTGCCAGGACCCGTAGAGCCGGGGCGTCCCGACGAGCAGCACCGGCAGCCAGGAACCGAGGCCGAGCGCCAGCGCGATGGTCGCGACGTAGATCGCGACGTGCCAGCGCGCCGCGGTCACCGCCCGCGGCCATTCGCTCTCGGGGATGAAGCTCTTCTCGTCCGGCGAGAGGTTCCCGAAGGCGTTGCGGACCAGCGTCGGCAGCGAATAGCGGAAATCGAGCAGACCGGTGAACATCAGGCCCGCCTTCAGGAGATCGGGCGGGCGCATGACCGCGATCTCGGCGTCGCGCCCGACGATGATCGTGTCGGTGTGGTGCCGGGCATGGCTCCAGCGCCAGGTGACCGGATTGCGCATCAGCATGAAGGAGGCGATCTGGTAGACGAGGTTGTTCTTCCACGGGGTCTTGAACGCGGTGCCGTGCCCGCATTCGTGCCAGCGCGAATCGCTCGCGGAGGCGTAGAGCACGCCATAGACGGCGAGAAACGGGACGCACCACCATCCGCCCCAGGTCAGGATGGCGCCGAGCCCGGAGGCGAGCAGCAACCCGAGCCAGATCAGCGTGTCGCGCGTCGCCGGACCGTCGGAGCGGCGCATCAGATCCTTCATCGTCTTGCGCGGCACGTCGCTGTGGTACCATTCCGCCGAGGCGAGGCCGGTCTCGATGGCCCAGCGGGTGCTCTCGCCCGTGAGGCTGTAGTCGCGCCGGGGACGGGCCGGCGGGTCGATGGTCGTGGTGGTCATGGCAGGCTCCTCGGCGGCCGCCGGCCCTCGAGGGCCGGGAAGATGCCCGAGAGGGCGGGATAGTCCTCGTCCGGCTGGCGGGCGATCGCGGCGATGCGCCGCCCGGCGGCGCCGATCGCCGCGGCGCCGTCGAGGACGCGAAGGGTCAGCCGGTAGCTCCGGCTCTCGTCAGGACCGAGCCAGATCATCTCGCCGCGCTCGCGGGCGGCGAGATCGCCGAGCACGTGATGCGTCGAGGGCTCGATCCCGAGGGCGTAGTGGCCGGCCTGGAAGTTCTGCCACTGATAGAGGCAGGGCAGCTCGTCCTTCCGCGTCTCGACTTCGAAGCCGAGGCCCAGCCGCTCGTTGACGAGCGCGACGGGGCAGAGCCCGTCCGGATCCGCGCCGGCCTCGTGCTGCCAGACCTGCTCGCGGAAGTTTTCCCTCGGCGCCGGCACGCCCCGGTAGCCGACGCCCTGCGCGGCATAGGCCGCGCCATGCGCCGCCCAGATCACGTCGCGGATCGGCGCGAGGTAGCGCGCCCCCTCGTCGAGCAGCGGCCAGCCGAGATTGACGTGGTAGAAGAGCATGTGCGGCGTCGGCGCGAAACCGCGGTTCACCACCCGGTCGCGCACGCGGATCTCGGTCCCGCCGAGATCCGCCTCGATCCGGCGCAGGAGGTGGAGATCCTCGCCGAAGACGGTCGCCTGCCGCACCATCCCCTCGGCCCAGAGCACGCAGGTCTCGCCTTCCCAGGCCTCGCCATAGCCCGTGAGCCGCGCGGGGATCGTGCCCACGCGCCCGTGCAGCGACTGCCGCTGCGTCGACCGGCCGGGATAGTTGTAGCCCTCCGCCGGAACGTCGCCCGGACCCAGGATGTGGTCGAGGCCGCAGGTGACGAGCAGGCCCGAGAAGGAGCGCAGCCAGGCGAGCCCCCCCTCCCCCTCGTAGTCGTGCAGCCCCGGGTGGCGGAAGCCCGCGGGCGAGTTCCAGCCGATCGCCTGCCCCCGATACTCGCAATCCGCGATGTCGAGCGCCCGGTCGACGAGCACGGTGAAGCGCAGCCCGGCGCCGGTCCGGAACTCGAGCATCCGGATGCCCCGCTCGACCCCGTCGCCGAGCGTCATCAGCCGCACGCCCGCGACCTGCGCGAGGTCGCCCATCCGCGCCGCGAGCTCGCGCCGGGTCAGCTTCCGGCCATGCAGGTCAGACATGGGCGGGCACCTCCGGCGGGTCGGGTTGGCGCGCATCGGCGCGAAGCGCGAAGGCGTGGCGCAGGATCGCCGCCTCGCTCATCTCGTCGCGCCCGAGCTCGGCGACCACCCGGCCGCCGGCGAAGACGAGGCAGCGATCCGCGATCGCGAGGATTTCCGGCAGTTCCGACGAGGCGACGACGATCGCGGTGCCATCGGCCGCGAGGTCGCGGATGATGCCGTGGATCTCCGCCTTGGCGCCGACGTCGACGCCATGGGTCGGCTCGTCGAGCAGCAGCACCTTCGGCTTCGCGAGCAGCGCCCGGGCGAAGAGCGCCTTCTGCTGGTTCCCGCCCGAGAGCGCGGTGATCGGCTGGCCGATGCCGGCCATGCGGATGTTGAGCGCCCCGGCCATCCGGTCGGTCAGCCGGCGCTCCGCCTGACGGTCGACGAGGCCCGCGCGGGTGATCCCGGCGAGGCAGCTGATCGAGATGTTGCCGCGCACCGAATGCGTGGGGAGGATCCCCCGCGTCTTGCGCCCCTCGGGCAGCATGAAGAGACCGCGCCGCGCCGCCTCGGTGACCTTGCCGAGCGGCATCGGCGCGCCGTCGATCCAGACCGCGCCGCCCCGCGCCCGGCGGAAGCCGTAGAGCGTCTCGAGGAATTCGGTCCGCCCCGCCCCGACCAGCCCGAAGAGGCCGACGACCTCGCCGCCCCGCGCGCTCATGTCGATGCCCGCCAGCGTCTCACCGTCGCAAAGCCCGGCGACCCGCAGCCGCTCCCCGGTCGGAGGCGCGGCCGGCGGCTCGTGCGTGAAGATCGCGGGACGACCGACCATGTGGACGATCAGATCGGCCTTGCCCAGTCCCCGCGCCGGCCGGTCGACGATCAGTTGTCCGTCGCGGAGCACGACGACGCGGTCGCAATGCGCGAGCGCCTCCTCGAGCCGGTGGGTGATCAGGATGATCCCGACGCCCCGCCCCGCGAGTTCGTGCGCCAGCGTGAAGAGCCGGTCGCTCTCCGCCGGCGTCAGCGACGAGGTGGGCTCGTCCAGGATCAGGAGCCGCGGTTCCTCGGCGATCGCCTTGCCGAGTTCGACGAGCTGCTGCTCGCCGCTCCGCAGCCGCCCGAGCGGCACGCGCGGATCGACATGGCCGAGGCCAACGCGCGCCAGCACCTCGCGCGCGCCGGCGTTCAGCCGGCGGCGGTTGACGAAGCCCCGTTCCGCCAGGTAGCCGCCGAGAAAGACATTCTCGGCGACGCTGAGCGAGGCGGCGGTCGAGAGCTCCTGGTGCACGAAGCGAATGCCGAGCGCGCGTCCGGCCGCCACCGAGCCGAGTTCGACAGGCGCGCCGTCGAACAGGATCTGGCCGGAGCTCGGCGCCAGCGCGCCGGCGAGGATGTTCATCAGGGTCGACTTGCCCGCGCCGTTCTCGCCGAGCAGGCCCACGATGTGGCCGCGCGGGATCGCGAGGTCGATGCCGCTCAGCACCGTGACGTCGCCGAAGCGCCGGGTGATCCGTCTTGTCTCGACGATCGGTGTCATGCCTCCTCCCGGGACAGGCGCCGCGCGACCGGGCCGCGCGGCGCCGGCGCCTCAGTTCGTCGCCGTCTCGGGCGTCACGATGTTGCCCTTGACGCGGATCACCGCCTCGGCCGGCTTCTCGCCCGTCACGAGATAGTTGTAGAGCATCACGGTCGAGTCGAAGGCCTGCTGGAACGGCGCCTGGTCGATCAGCGCCCACATCTCGCCCGACCGGATGTATTCCATGTTGTCGGGCGTGTGATCGAAGCCGACCACGCCGACCTTGCCGGTCAGCCCCAGATCCTTGATCGCCTTCGCCGCGCCGAACGGACCGCCGGCGGTGACATAGACGAGGCTGAGGTCGGGATTCGCGGTGTACATGTCCTGCACCAGCGAATAGGCGACCTCCGCCTTGTCCTGGTTCTCGAACGGGCCCACGATCTCCACGCCGGGCGCGTTGGCCTTCAGGTAGTCGAGCGCGCCGTTCATCCGGTCGGTATGCTGGACCGCGCCGAAATAGCCGGTGATCACCCCGACCTTGCCCGCGCCGCCGAGCTTGCCGGCCATGAATTCGCCGAGCTGCGCCCCCGCCGCCCGGGCATCCTGGCCCATGAAGGCGATCCGCTCGGACGGGATCGATCCCTCGGCGATGATGTTGAACACCGGCACGCCCGCCTCGGTCGCCTCGTCGATCGCGCGCTCGGTGCCGTCGAAGATCGGCACGATGACGATGCCGTCGTAATCCTGCGCCACCGCGCTCTCGATGCCGGCGATCACCGCCTCCGCGCTCAGCGTATCGCCGAGATCGACATAGTCGACCTTCGTGTCGCGCTCCGCGAGATAGGTGGCGGCGGCCTTCGCGCCCTCGGTCACGGGAATCCAGAACGGGTTGTTCTGGAAGGCCATGAAGGCGATGCGGAGCGGCCCCTTGCCGTTCGCCACCGCCTCGACCGTACCGCCCTCCGGCAGGTCCGCCGCGCCCGCGGGCAGGCCCGCGAGCATCCCCGCCGCGGCGGTCATCGCCAGAAGCATCCTTCGCGTCGCACGCATGTCCTTTTCCTCCCTGGTTCCGTTCAGTCCTCGCGGCCCCGGCGGATGCCGTCGATTCCGACCGCCATGATGATGACGAGCCCCTTCGAGACGACCTGCCAGTGCGCGGACAGCCCGAGGAGGACGAAGGCGTTGCTGAGGAGCGCCATCAGGAGCGCGCCGAGCACCACGCCGTGGATCGAGCCGCGCCCGCCCGAGAGCGCGGTCCCGCCGAGGATCACCGCCGCGATCACGTCGAGTTCGTAGCCCCGGCCGAGATCGGGATTGGCGCTCGCGAGATTGCCGGCGAGAATGATGCCGCCGAGCCCCGCGAGCATGCCGCAGAGGATGAAGACGAGCATCCGCGTCCCCTCCACGTCGATCCCCGCGAGCCGCGCCGCCGTCGGATTGTCGCCGACCGCGTAGATGTTCCGGCCGATCCGGGTCCGCGACGCGAAGACGTGGAAAAGGACCGCGAGCACCAGCATCAGGATCAGCGACACCGGCACGGTGTAAATCCGCTCCGCGCCGAGGAACCCGGCGACGCCGCCGGAATAGGAGATGGGGATCCCGCCGGTGATCAGGAGCGCGATGCCGCGCGCGATCGAGAGCGTGCCGAGCGTCGCGATGAAGGGATTGATGTTGAGCCGGGTGAAGAGCCCGCCGTTCACCGCGCCGACCAGCGCCCCGGTACCGAGCCCCGCGAGAAGCGCGAGTTCCTGGCCGCCGGTGGCGCGCGCCACCCAGGCCGAGATCACCGCCGAGAGGCCGATGACCGAGCCGACCGAAAGGTCGAGCCCGCGCGAGATGATGACGAGCGCCTGGCCGAGCGCGACGATCGCGACGACCGAGCCCTGGCGCCCGACGTTCAGCAGGTTGCGGGGCGTGAGGAAGAACTCGTTGGCGAAGGTCAGGAACACGACCAGCGCCACGATCATCAGCGCGACCGAGGCCTCGCGCCGCCGGAGCAGCGCGCCGCCGAGGCCGCGGGCGCGCGCGGCCGCGCCCATCTCCGCCCCCATCGCCATCAGACGCCGTTCTCGCGGAACCTGCCGTCGAGGAACGCCTTCGCGCGGGGCACGTCCTCCTCGCTCAGATGCTCGATGATGACCGGGATGTTGGGATGCTTCTCGGCCAGGCGACGCAGATAGAGGTCGTAGTTGAGCGAGCCGAGCCCCGGCGCCGGAAGCTCGATCTCGCCCACGCCGCGGAAGGTGTGGCTCTCGAGCGCGTCGGCGTCGCCGATGTCGGCGTGCTTCTCCGATTTGTCCTCGCCCGAACGCTTCACGTCCTTCGCATGGGCGATCCGGATCTTGTCGCTCAGCGTGTCGAAGACCTGGTTCAGGATCCGGTCCATGTCGTCGATGTTGTGCGTCTCGAAGTAGTTCGTCGGGTCCATCAGCAGGCCGAGGCCGGGATGGTCGACCTGGGCGAACATCCGCGCCGTCTCCTCGACCGAGCCGACGACGTTGTTGACATAGGTCTCGAGCAGGAAGACCGCGCCGTGGTCATGGGCGGTCCGGGCGAGATCCGCGATCACCGCGCGGCACTCCTCGAACCCCTCCTCGGTCTTGTTGCGCGGGTGATGCACCCAGTCGGATTCGGTGTTGTAGGTGCCGGTCTCGGAGATGACGTAGGGCGTGCCGAAATGGCGCGCGTTGCGGATGATCTCCTTGAGATAGCCGACGCGTCTCGCACGCTCCTCCTTGTCGGGATGGATGATGTTCGTATAGCCGGAGATGCAGCTGATCGGCAGGTGGTGGTCACGGAAGACGTCGCGCACCTGCTTCGCCTTCGCCTCGGTGATCTGGCCCGCGCTCAGGTCCACGTCCTTGAAGTGCAGGTCGAGCTGCACGGTGTTGAAGTCGAGCCCGCGGATCTTCTTCGCCGTCTCCTCCAGTCCGTAGGGGAAATATCCGGTGAATATGCCGGCCTGCATCATGACGTTCCGTCCTCCCGATTTTTCTTTCAGTCGATCGCGATCTCGGACAGCCGCACCGTCCGGCCCTCCGCGATCGAGCGGTAGCCCGCCTCGATGAGCGCCACCGTCCCGATGTTGTCCGCCACCGTCAGGGCCGGCGGCGCGCCGGTGCGCACCGCGTGCTGGAGCTGCTCCATCACGCCGATGAAGGCATGCGGGAACCACATCGTCTCCCAGGATGGCGAGACCCATGCCCCGCCCGTCTCGCGCGTCGAGGCATAGCTGAGCGTCGAGGCCTCGCCCGTCGGCCAGCCGATCGTGCCCCGCGCCACCCCTTCCGTGCCCTCCACCCGCCAGCGGATGTGCTGGTCGTCGGCGTAGCCTTCCCGGCGCGGGCCGGACCAGACGTCCTCGGAGGTCAGCGCCAGCACGCCCGAGGGAAAGCGCAGCGTGGAGACGGTGATCCCGTCCGAATGCGGGAAGGTCGTCCGCGGATCCTTCCGCGTCACGGTGGTGATGTCCTCCGGCTCGCCGAACAGGAAGCGCAGCGCGTCGAGGTGATGGACGCTCATGTTCGCGAGCGTGAGCCGGTCGTAGTCGGCGAGGAAGCTCTGCCAGTGCGGGATCGCGTGCATGTCGATCTGCGCGAAGACGATCTCCCCGAGCGCCTCGCGGTCGATGAGCTGCCTCAGCGCCCGGATCGACTGGTCGTAGCGCATGTTCTGGTTGACCGACAGCGGCTTGCCCGCCGCCGCCGCCTCGTCGCGCAGCGCCCGCGCCTCGGCGAGGGTGAGCGCGAGGGGTTTCTGGGCGAGGATGCCACTGACATGGGGCTGCCTCAGCGCGTGCCGGATCAGCGCCGGCTGCCGGTCCGGCGGAAAGGCGAGGTCGACGATCTCCACGCCCGGATCCTCGATCAGCGCCTCGGGCGTCGCATGGACCTTCGGGATGCCCCAGCGTTCCGCGACGCGCCGCGCGTTCGCCTCGGAGCGGGAAGCGATGCCGATGACCGGAAAGCCCGCCTCCGCGTAGGCGGCGAGATGGCACTCCGCCATGATCATCCCCGCGCCGACGCAGCCGATCCTCACGTCGCGGGTCCGGATCGGGGGATCGGGCTCGAACGGGGCCGGTTCCGGCCGCGCCTCGGCGCGCGCCTCGAGGGTCTTGTCCATGCGCTGGCGGCCTCCCGTCCGCTGGCGGCTTCTTCGCCGGCGGGGTGACTTTCGTCCTCCGCCGGTCGGAGCCGGTTTGGGATGCATGTTGACGAGGTCATCCTCGGCAGTCAACATCATTTCCCACCAGATCACATCATCTGGAGTCATCATGGAGGTGGGCGCCGTGCGGTCGACCGTGCAGGACATTGCCCGCGAGGCGGGCGTTTCGACGGCGACCGTGGATCGGGTGCTGAACGAGCGCGGCGGCGTGCGGAGCCGGACGCGCGAGGTGGTTCTCGAGACCGCGCAGCGCCTGGGCTACATCGCGGAAGGCGCGCCGCCCCGGGCCGCGCCCCCGATCCGGCTCGCCTTCGTGCTGCCGCGCGGGACCAACGCCTTCATGGCGATGCTCGGCCGCCAGATCGAGCTCCAGGCGGCGGCGCGGCCCGAAGTGGCGGTCGCGATCGAGGCGATCGAGGGCTTCGACCCCGACACGCTCTCGGCGACGCTCCGCGACCTGCGCGGCAGGGTCCAGGGGGTGGGCGTCGTCGCGCTCGACCATCCGAAGGTGCGCGAGGCGATCCGGCTGCTCTCGGAGAGCGGGATCCCGGTGGTGACGATCGCCTCCGACATCCCGCGGGTTCCCCGCGAGGCCTATGTCGGCATCGACAACCGCCAGGCGGGGCGGCTCGCCGGCTATGTGCTCGGCCGCTTCCTCGGCGGCGGCGGTCCGCGCAAGGTGGCGATGCTGGCCGGATCGCTCTCCTACCGCGGCCACGAGGAACGCGAGATGGGGTTCCGCCACGTGCTGGCCGAGGACTTCCCCGCGCTCGAGATCGTCGCCCTCCGCGAGATGCGCGACGACCGGGACCGGGCCTACGCGGAGGCCTCCACCCTCCTCGACCGGCATCCGGACCTCGCGGGGATCTACAACATCGGCGCCGGGAACCAGGGGATCGCGCGCGTGCTCGTGGAACGGGACCGCGCGAAATCGGTGGTCTTCGTCGCGCATGACGCCAC
Organism: Amaricoccus solimangrovi; assembly: GCF_006385685.1. Classification (GTDB taxonomy): domain Bacteria; phylum Pseudomonadota; class Alphaproteobacteria; order Rhodobacterales; family Rhodobacteraceae; genus Amaricoccus; species Amaricoccus solimangrovi. The sequence continues at coordinate 98,016 of NZ_VFRP01000008.1, forward strand.
GGATGCGAACCGCGCGCTGCTTCTCAACGGCACGCTCGACGCGATCATCGACCAGAACCCGCGGGTCGAGGCCCGCGAGGCGCTGAACATCCTGACCGACGCGATCCGCGGCACCCGCTCCGAGCCGCATCCGCCCCGGCTGCAGATCATCTTCCGCGAGAACCTGCCCGAGACCTGAGGGAAGGACCGCCGCGCCGCGGCGAGCCATCGCGCGGGACGCGGTCAGGGACCCGAAGAACCCGGACCCGGCGAAGGGCGGGAGTCCGCCCCGCTCCCACGAGTATTGAAGCCTCGACGCCCGCTACTCGCGGAGGGAGCACAACCCTCTGATAACGCTCGCCGCGTTTCGGGCTCACTTCGGAGAAGGCGTATTGGGCGGGCTTCAGGATTCACTCCGGTACGATTGCGAGCAGGCGAGCCTCTCGACGGTCGGCGATTGTTCGAACGGCGTCCTCGCGCAGAGCATCGGCGCCGCCGGCGGCGCGGCCGGCGTCGCGACGGTGGGCGGCCAGGCGGGAACCGGCGGGGCCGGCGGGTCGGTCTCGCTCTACCCGTTCTCGGGCGCGATGGAGACCTCCGGGGATTACGCCTGCGGCCTCTTGGCGCAATCGGTGACGGGCGGCGGCGGGTCGGGCGACTACGACACGCGCCGGACCGTGTCCCCGGGGGGCGACGCCGCCGGGGCGAAGGGCAGGCAGAGCGCGGCCAGCGTCGCCGGCCGCCTGCGGGTCACCTATACCTACGCGGTCGGCGATGGGATCTACCTCCGCCCCGCGCTCGATCTCGATGTCGATGCGAGCGGGCGGAGAGGGGCTCCGCGCCTTCGCGAGCCTCGGCGCCGCCTTCTCGACGGACGGGGCGACCGCGCATTTCGTCGGCGCCTCCGTCGGCGGGTTCACCTCCGAGGTCGCCCTGCCGAGACGCCACGCCCGGATCGGCGCCGGGGTCGAGATGGCCGGGGAGGGGCGATACACGCTCCGCGCCGATCACGAGGGCGCCTTCGGCTCCGGCCTCGAAACCCACGCCATCGCGCTCCGGGCCGGAATCCGGTTCTAGCCACCGTCCCGGCGCGAAGGGGCGCGCCGCTGAAGAGCGGCGCGCCACCGGGACCGGGATAGGGGAGGATGTCAGAAGAGGAAGTCGTCCTGGCTCAGGTGGGCGAGCTGTGTGTCCTCGAGCGTGAGGACATTGCCGTGGCCGAAGTCCAAGACCACGTCGTCGCCCTGCTGGCTGGCCGCGTTCTCGATGCTCCCCCAGTCATCCCAGGCGCCGCTGACACGGAGCCTGACGACGTCCTCCCCGGGCTGGAAATCGGTGATCGTGTCCGAACCCGAACGGAAGACGAAGGTATCCGCCCCGGCGCCGCCGGTCATCTCGTCGTCGCCCGCGCCGCCGTCGAGATAGTCGCGGCCCTCGCCGCCGATCAGCGCGTCGTCGCCGTCGCTGCCGTAGGCCTTGAGCCGGATCGCGCCGGCCGAGAGCTCGCTCGCGTCGATCGTGTCGTCCCCGCCGAGCCCGTTCACCCGGAGAACCTCGGTCTTCTCGATGTCGAGGGTGAAGTTGCCGAGATTGGTGCGCTCGAACTGGACCCCATCGCCGGAGTCGCGGATCTCGAAGATGTCGCCCGCCGTCTCGGCGCCCTCGACCTCCGCGGTATCGTGGCCCCTTCCGCCGTTCATCACGTCGGAACCGTCGCCGTTGTCCCACTCCATGACGTCGTCGCCGTCGCCACCCTTCATCACGTCGTCGCCGACCTCGCCTTCGAGATGGTCGTCGCCGTCGCCGCCGCTGAGATAGTCGTCGCCGCTGCCGCCGGTCAGTTCGTCGTCGCCGTCGCCGCCATAGGCCTTGAGTTCGATCCGGCCGGCCGAGAGCTCGCTCGCGTCGATCGTGTCGTCCCCGCCGAGCCCGTTCACCCGGAGAAGCTCGGTCTTCTCGATGTCGAGGGTGAAGTTGCCGAGATTGGTGCGCTCGAACTGGACCCCGTCGCCGGAGTCGCGGACCTCGAAGATGTCGCCCGCCGTCTCGGCGCCCTCGACCTCCGCGGTGTCGTAGCCCCTTCCGCCGTTCATCACGTCGGAACCGTCGCCGTTGTCCCATTCCATGACGTCGTCGCCGTCGCCACCCTTCATCACGTCGTCGCCGACCTCGCCCGCGAGATGGTCGTCGCCGTCGCCGCCGCTGAGATAGTCGTCGCCGCTGCCGCCGGTCAGTTCGTCGTCGCCGTCGCCGCCATAGGCCCTGAGCCTGATCGCCCCGGCTTCCAGGCCGCTCGCATCGATCTCGTCGTCGCCGCCAAGACCCTTCACCACCAGCTTCTCGGTCTCGCGGATGTCGAGCGCGAAGGGACCGAGATTGACACGCTCGAACCGGACATGGCCCGCCGCGCCCTCGACGACGAATTCGTCGCCGTCCGTGTCGGCGCCGTTGACCTCGGCGGTGTCGTAGCCGGTCCCGCCGTTCATCAGGTCGGAACCGTCGCCGTTGTTCCAGACCATCCGGTCGCGGCCCGCCTCGCCCTTCATGATGTCGTCGCCGCGATTGCCCACCAGCAGGTCGTTCCCGTCGCCGCCGAGGAGATAGTCGTCGCCGTCGCCGCCCAGGACGGTGTCGTTCCCCCCGAGCGCCTCGATCCGCTCGTCCGCGGTCCCGCCGGTCAGAAGCTCCGCGGCGTCCGTTCCGGAAATGAGCTTGCGTGCCATCGTGTCGTCTCCTTCACCCGTTTTCGGCGACCCCGTCATGGCGTCGCTGTTCATGGGTCGTGGCGGGATCGGGAACGGTTCAAACTTTCTCGGCCGCGAGGTCGATTTTTCTCGCGAAGGCCTCCGGGACGTGGGATCCCAGCAAGCGGACGGGCGCGATGAGCCGGGGGAGCGGCGCGGGCGGAAGGATGGGGATGGCGGATCCGGACAGCGACGAGGCGCTCATCGCCCGCGTCGCCCAAGGCGACAGGGCGGCGATGAAGCGCCTCTACGACCGGGTCTCCGATCCGCTCTTCCGCTTCCTGCGCGCGCGCCTGCGCGACCCGTTCGAAGCCGCCGATGTCTCGCAGGAGACGTTTCTCGAAGTCTGGCGCGGCGCCGCGCGGTTCGAGGGCCGTTCGAGCGCGCGGACCTGGATCCTCGGCATCGCGCGCAACCGCGCGATCGACCGGATGCGCCGCTCGGGCCGCGAAATCCCCGCCGAGCCGGACGAGACGATCGCCGACGAGGCGCCCGATCCCGAGGCCGTGGCCGAGGCCGCGAGCGACGCGGCGCGGGTGCGTGCCTGCCTCGACGGCCTGAGCGACGCGCATCGCGCGGCGGTCGAACTCGCCTTCTTCCAGGGTCTCGCCTATCGCGAGATCGCGGAGGTCGAGGGCATCCCCGAGGGCACGGTGAAGACGCGGATCCTGCATGCGAAGCAGCTTCTCAAACGCTGCCTCGCCGCCGTGATCCGGTTCCGCTGATCTCAGTTGGCCTGGGCGGATTCGACGATCGAGGGTTCCGCCAGCAGCCGCCGAAGGCCCGCGTCGCGGCTCTCCAAATCGGGAAAGCCGAGCGTCCAGAGGCCGAGCGCGCTGGGGCCGCCGGTGACGACCGCGCCGATCTCTCCGAGCAGCGCGCGGATCCGGGCCTCGGTCGCCTCGGGTACGAAGGCGACGGTGACCGTTCCCGCCTCGGCCTTGGTCGCGGGGCGATAGAGACCCTCGTCGCCGCGGTTCCCGAGGAAGGGCACGACGCCGAACTGCCAGAGGCCGACGGCGAGCAGCGCCGCCGCGGCGATCCGGAGCGGCTCGCGCCAGCGGCGCGGCGGCGCGGCCCCTGTCCTCGCGCGCGCCCCCGCGTGTGGCTCCGCCCCTGCCTCGGCGTCGAGCGCGCGCGACAGCCGCGCCCATCCCAGTTCGCCGGGCGTGCTCTCATCCGCGGTCGCGCGCGCGTTGACGAGGCCGCGCATCAGGGCGATGTCGGCGCGAACCTCCGCGGACGCCCGCGCGGCGCGCTCGACCGCGGCTGTGTCCCCGGCGCCGAGCACGCCCCGGACATAGTCCATCAGCATGGCATCGTCCGGTCGATCTGGAAGCTCGGTCATCGTCGCGTTCCTCAATTCCCGCCTCATGGCTATGCCGGGCGCGGAGTCTATGGAAGAGTAGTCGAACGAAAGGCGTTCGGGGTTCAATTTCGCAGGCCTCCGCCGGCCCCCCGCGGCCGGGACGGGCGGCGGCGGACAAGGGGAGGGGCCACCATGGTTTCGCAAGGCTGGCGGACGGCGCTCCTCCTGGCGCAACTCGCGCTTCTCGGCTGCGCCGGACCCGCGGAGAAGGCGCCGCCGCCGGAGCGGATCGCCCGGGACGCCGCCGATGTCGTGGATCCGCGCGAGATCGTGACCCTCGTGCCCGACCCCGGCGCCGCCGACCGGCTGGCCGCCGCGGCGACGCGGCGCGGCTACGCGCTCGCCAGGCGAAGCCGGCTCGGCGCGCTCGGCTTCGATCAGCTCGTGTTCCGGATGCCCGCCGACCGCGACGGGCCCGAAGCCATCGCGGAGATCGAGGCGCTGGAGGCGAGCGCCACCGCCGGGCTGAACCACGCCTATCGTCTCCAGGCCGGGGCGGCGGGCGCCGGCCGGGTCTATGCCGACCGGCTGCTGGGCTGGGCGGAGGACGGCTGCCCGGCGCGCGTGCCGATCGGGATGATCGACGGTCCGGTGGACGCGGCCGCGCCCTCGCTCGCCCGCGCGCGGATCGATCAGAAGGATTTCACCGGCGGCCCCGCGGGCGCGCGGCACGGCACCGCCGTCGCCGAGATCCTCGCCGGTCCGGGGCGGCTCTCGGGCGCGGTGATCCACAGCGCCGCCGTCGTCTCGGACCGCGAGGATCCCGAGGGCGCCGCGGGCGTCGACACGCTGATGCTGGCGCTCGACTGGCTGGCGCGGTCGGGCGTCGAACTGGTGAACGTCAGCCTCGCCGGCCCCTACAACAAGATCCTCGACCAGGGCGTGCGGGCCGCGGACCGGCGCGGGATGATCCTCGTCGCGGCGGCCGGGAATACCGGCGCGGACGGCCCGCCGCGCTATCCGGCGGCGTTTCCGCGGACCATCGCGGTCACCGCCATCGACGCGGCGGCGCGGCCCTACGCGGAGGCGCCGCGTGGGGATCACATCGATTTCGCGGCGCCCGGCGTCGACATCTACCTCCGGCTCGAAGGGCCGGGGGAATATCTCTCGGGCACCTCGCTCGCCGCGCCCTATGTCACCGCGCTCCTCGCGGGGGCGCGGCTGCCGCGATCGGCGGGCGCGGCGCGCGACGCGCTGGCGGCGGAGGCGCGCGATCTCGGCGCGGACGGCCGCGACGAGGTCTTCGGCGCCGGCCTGCCCCGCCCGGCCCCGGCCTGCCGGCGAGGCTGACGGCAAGTCTGACGTCGGCGCGCGCTAGCGCCCGCCGGGCGCGGAAAGCCCGGCCGCGACGCGGGCGAGTTCCGAGAGCGCGCGGTCGCGGCTCTCGCCGCCCTCCTCGTCGGGATGCTCGATATAGGCGCAGGTCAGCACCGCGATCGCCTCGCGCCCCGGGCCGAGCACGGGCACGCTGAGATCGGTGACGCCGACGAGCTGGCCGGAAGGCTCGACCCGCGCCCCCCTTTCGCGCACCGCCGCGAGACGCGGCGCGACCTCGGCGAGGCGCGCGCCCGCCGCGCCGACGCCCCAGGCGCCGAGCGTCTCGAGCACGCGGCCCGGATCCTGGAAGGCGAGCAGCGTCAGGCCCGAGCCGGTGGAGAAGAGGTCGACCTGCCCGCCGATCCGGGCGCGGAATTCCCAGTGCCCGGTCGGACTCGCCTGCGCGACGATAATCCCGACCCCCTGCTCCGGCACGACCAGATGGCAGGATTGCCGCGTCGCCCGCGCGAAATCATCCATCAGCGGCTGGGCCTGCGCGACCAGGCGGCGGAGCGGCGGAAAGCGCGTGCCGAGCAGATAGAGCTTCATCGTCAGCGCGTAGCGGTCGCCGCCCTCGATCCGGGTCACGTAGCCGCGCGCCACCAGCCGTTCGAGCATCCGGTAGATCTGCGACGGGCCGAGGCCCAGTTCCTTGACGATCTCGGTCCGGGTCAGCCCCCGCCCCTGGAGGGAGAGAACCTCGAGGATGTCGAGCCCCTTGTCGAGCGCCGGGGCGCGGTAACGATCGGCGGCATCCCGCGCTTCCTCCTCGGTCGGCTCGCCCATCACTCCCCTCCCCGCCCGCGACGCCGGCGCGTCCCGAGGAATCGCTTGCGTTGTCGGTTTACCCATGAATAATCCGTTCATATAAAAAATACGACAAAAATGGGGAGGAGTCGCATGCGTCTGCGCGACAAGACGGTTCTCGTCACGGCGGCCGGTCAGGGAATCGGGCGTGCCAGCGCGCTCGCCCTGGCGGCGGAGGGCGCGACCGTGATCGCGACCGATCTCGACGGCGGCCTGCTCGCCACGCTCGACGGCCTCCGGACCGAGGTTCTGGACGTGACCGACGGCGCCGCGGTCGCGGCGCTCGCGGCCGAGGTCGGGCCGCTCGACGGGCTCTTCAACTGCGCGGGCTTCGTGCATCACGGCACGATCCTCGACATTTCCGACGCGGACTGGGACTTCAGCGTCGCGCTCAACGTCACCGCGATGATGCGGCTGACGCGCGCCTGCCTGCCGGGACTGCTCGCCCGCGCGGCGGAGACCGGCACGGCCTCGATCCTCAACATGGCCTCGATGGCCTCCTCGATAAAGGGCTTCCCGAACCGGACCGCCTATGGCGCGACCAAGGCGGCGGTGATCGGTCTGACCAAGGGGATCGCGGCGGATTTCGTGAAGCAGGGCCTGCGCTGCAACGCGCTCTGCCCCGGCACGGTCGATACGCCGAGCCTGCGCGGGCGCATCGCCGCCGCCGCCGATCCGGTCCAGGCGGAGAAGGATTTCATCGCGCGCCAGCCGATGGGCCGGCTCGCCACCGTGGACGACATCACGCCGATGGTCGTCTACCTCCTGTCCGACGAAAGCCGCTTCGTCACCGGCCAGGCGGTAAGCGTCGACGGCGGCGTCACGATCTGACCCGCGGGGGGAGAGGCGGAGATGCCGGTCATCGACGCGCATTGCCACTTCTGGCGGCTCGATCGCGGCGATTACGGCTGGCTCGCCGGCACGGGCGGTCCGCTCGCCCCGATCCGCAGGGATTTCGCGCCCGGCGACTATCCCGGCGCCGCGCGGATCATCGCCGTGCAGGCCGCGCCGACGCTCGCGGAGACGGACTACCTGCTCGGGCTCGCGCGCGCGCATGACGCGATCCTCGGCGTCGTCGGCTGGGTGGATCTCGCCGCGCCCGGCGCGGTCGCGGATCTCGCGGCGCGGGCCGGCGATCCCGCGCTTCTCGGCATCCGGCCGATGCTCCAGGACATCGCGGAGACGGACTGGATCCTGACCGCGCCCCGGCCCGACGCGCTCGCCGCGCTCGCCGACCTCGGGCTCGCCTTCGACGCGCTCGTGACGACGCGCCACCTGCCCGCGCTCGCGCGCTTCGCGGCGGAGAACCCGGAGCTTCCGCTCGTCATCGACCACGCGGCGAAGCCCCGGCCGGGCGACGGCGCGGACTGGGAGGCGGGGATGCGGGCGCTCGCGGCGGATCCGAGGGTCCACTGCAAGCTCTCGGGCCTCCTGACCGAGCTTCCGGCCGAGGCGCTGCGCGATCCGGCCCCGGCGCTCGGCTCCGTCGTCGGCCGGCTGCTCGACTGGTTCGGGCCGGAACGGCTGATCTGGGGCAGCGACTGGCCGGTGCTGACGCTCGCCGCTCCTTACGCGGACTGGGCCGCGCTGACCGAGAGGCTGCTCGGCGGGCTCACCGCCGCCGAGCGGGAGGGGATCATGGGCGGCAACGCCGCGCGCTTCTATGGAGTGGCCGCGTGAGCGAGCTGGTACGACTTGAAGGGATCGACAAGCATTTTCCCGGCGTCCACGCGCTCAGGGCGGTCGGCTTCGACCTCCGCCCGGGCGAGGTGCACGCGCTGATGGGCGAGAACGGCGCCGGGAAATCGACGCTGATGAAGGTGCTCTCCGGCGTCTACCAGCCCGACGGCGGCCGGATCCTGATCGACGGCGCCGAGGTCAGCCTGCCGACGCCGAAGGCCGCGCGCGATCTCGGCATCGGGATCATCCACCAGGAACTGGCGCTGATGCGCGACCTGACGGCGGCGCAGAACATCTGGATCGGGCGCGAGCCCCGGCTCTCCTTCGGGCGGATCGACGAGGCGAGGCTGAACGCGGAGGCGGAGGCGATCTTCGCCACGATGCGCCTCGGGATCGATCCGCGCGCCCCCGTCGCGGGGCTCAGCATCGCGCTCCAGCAGATGGTGGAGATCGCCAAGGCGCTCTCCTTCCGCTCGCGCGTGCTCATCATGGACGAGCCAACGGCGGCGCTGAACGACGCCGAGATCGCCGAGCTCTTCACGATCGTCCGCCGGCTCCGGGCCGAGGGCGTCGGGATCATCTACATCAGCCACAAGATGGACGAGATCAAGCGGGTCGCCGACCGGGTGACGGTGATGCGCGACGGCGCGACCGTGGGCACGGTGGAGGCCGCCGACACGCCGATCTCGCGCATCATCTCGATGATGGTGGGCCGCGAACTGACCGAGGAGAAGGCGGCCATCCCCGACCTCGCGGCCGCGCCCGCGGCGCTCGAGGTCAGCCATCTCTCGCGCGGCGCGGACCTGCGCGACATCGGCTTCACGCTGCGCAAGGGCGAGATCCTCGGCTTCGCCGGGCTCATGGGCGCCGGGCGCACCGAACTCGCCCGCGCGATCTTCGGCGCCGAACCGGCGGACACGGGCGAGATCCGCGTGCATGGCCGGCCCGTCACCATCCGGACGCCGCGCGACGCGGTGCGCGCCGGGATCGGCTATCTCTCGGAGGACCGCAAGCAGTACGGCCTCGCGCTCGGCCTCGACGTGCGGGCCAATATCGCGATGGCGAGCCTGCCGCGCTACGCCGACCGGATCGGCCGGATCGACGAGGGGGCGCTCGCCCGCGTCGCACGGGACTATATCCGGACCCTCGGCATCCGCACGCCGGACGACACGCGGGAGGTCCGGCTGCTCTCGGGCGGCAACCAGCAGAAGGTCGTGATCGCGAAATGGCTGCTGCGCGATTGCGACATCCTGATCTTCGACGAGCCGACGCGCGGCATCGACGTCGGCGCGAAGGCCGAGATCTACCGGCTGCTCAACGAACTCGCGGGCCTGGGCAAGGCGATTATCGTCATCTCCAGCGAACTGCCGGAGGTGCTGCGCCTCGCGCACCGGATCGCGGTCATGTGCGAGGGACGGCTGACCGGCATCCTGCCCGGTGGCGCCTCGCAGGAGGAAATCATGGAACTCGCGACGGAGGGGATGGCGGCATGAGCGCGACCGGGACGGCGCAAAGCGGGACGACGACGGCGCGCGCCGCGCGGCGCTCGGGCGCGCAGCGGAAGCTCCTCGCCTTCGCGAGCCTGATCCTGCTCGTCGCGGGTTTCTCGATCGCCAGCCCGAACTTCTTCCAGCTTTCGAACATCATGGCGATCCTCCAGGCCGCCTCGGTCAACGGCGTGCTGGCGGTCGGGGTCACGCTCATCATCATCACCGGCGGCATCGACCTCTCGATCGGCACGCTGATGACCTTCTGCGCGGTGATGACCGGGGTCGTGCTGACCTGGGGCGGCATGCCGCTGCCGCTCGGGATCGCGGCGGCGCTCGCGACCGGCGCCTGCTGCGGCCTCGTCTCCGGCACGCTGGTCGCGAAGGCGAAGATCCCGCCCTTCATCGCCACGCTCGGCATGATGCTGATCCTGAAGGGCCTGTCGCTCATCGTGACGGGAACGAAGCCGATCTACTTCAACGACACGCCGAGTTTCACGCTGATCGCGCAGGGCTCGCTGATCGGCGCGGTGGTCCCGGCCTTTCCGGTGCCCAATGGCGTGCTGGTGCTCTTCGTCGTCGCCGCGGCCGTCGCCTGGATCCTCGGGCGGACCGTGCTCGGCCGCTACACCTTCGCCCTCGGCTCCAACGAGGAGGCGGCGCGGCTCTCGGGCGTCAACACCGACGGCTGGAAGATCGCGATCTACGCGCTCGCGGGCGGGATCGTCGGGATCGGCGGCCTGCTGATCGCGAGCCGGCTCAACTCGGCCCAGCCCGCGCTCGGCCTCGGCTACGAACTCGAGGCCATCGCCGCGGTGGTGATCGGCGGCACCTCGCTCTCGGGCGGGCGCGGCACGGTGCTCGGCACGCTGATCGGCGCGCTCATCATGGCGGTGCTGACCAACGGGCTGCGCGTGATGTCGGTCGCGCCCGAATGGCAGACGGTGGTGACCGGGATCATCATCATCGTCGCGGTCTACGGCGACCAGCTTCGCCGCGGCGCGGCGCGCTGAACGGACAAGAACGTGAGCATCAGGGAGGAAAACATGTTCACCAGACGTGCCTTGCTCGGCGCCGCGGCGGCGCTCTCGCTGGCGGCGGGCGCGACCGGCGCCTTCGCCCAGGACCAGATGTACATCCCGCTCATCTCCAAGGGCTTCCAGCACCAGTTCTGGCAGGCGGTGAAGGCGGGCGCGGACAGGGCGGGGGCGGAACTCGGCGTCACGGTCAGCTTCGAGGGACCGGACAACGAGAGCCAGGTCGACAAGCAGATCGACATGCTCGCCGCCGCGCTCGCCAAGCACCCGGCCGCGATCGGCTTCGCCGCGCTCGACAGCCAGGCGGCGATCCCGCTGCTGAGGCAGGCGCAAGAAGCCGACATCCCGGTCATCGCCTTCGACTCCGGCGTCGACAGCGACATTCCGGTGGCGACGGCGGCGACCGACAACCTCGCCGCCGCCGCGCTCGCCGCCGACAAGATGGCCGAGATGATCGGCGGCGCCGGGCCGGTCGCGGTGGTCGCCCACGACCAGACCTCGCGCACCGGCGTCGACCGGCGCGACGGTTTCGTGAACCGGATGAAGGAGGCGCATCCGGACGTCGAGATCGTCGACATCGAATACGGCGGCGGCGACCATCTGCAATCGACCGAGATCACCAAGGCGATCCTGACCGCGCATCCCGACATCAAGGGCATCTTCGGCACCAACGAGGGTTCGGCGATCGGCGTGGTGAACGGCGTCCGGGAATCCGGCGTGAAGGGCGTCACCGTCATCGGCTACGATTCCGGCAAGGCGCAGAAGGATGCGATCCGCGACGGGCTGATGGCCGGCGCGATCACCCAGAACCCGGTCGGCATCGGCTACGAGACGGTGAAGGCCGCCGTCGCCGCCGCGAAGGGCGAGCCGGTGGAGAAGACCATCGATACGGGCTTCTTCTGGTACGACAAGACGAATATCGACGATCCGGAGATCGCCGCCGTTCTCTACGACTGACCACCCCGAGGAAATGGCCGGGGGCGCCCGCCCCCGGACCGGAGAATGAGGATATCATGAAACTGTTGCGCTATGGCCCGCCGGGTCAGGAAAAGCCGGGCCTGCTCGACGCGGCCGGCACGATCCGCGATCTCTCGGCCCAGGTCGACGACATCGCGGGCGACGCGCTGCTGCCCGAGGGTCTGGCGCGGCTCGCGGCGCTCGATCCCGAAAGCCTGCCACGGGTCGAGGGCGCGCCCCGGATCGGGCCCTGCGTCGGCCGCGTCGGCAAGTTCATCTGCATCGGGCTCAACTACGCCGACCACGCCGCCGAGAGCGGGCTGCCGGTGCCCGACGAGCCGGTGGTCTTCAGCAAGTGGACCTCCGCCATCTGCGGCCCGAACGACGACGTGGAGATCCCGCGCGGCTCGACCAAGACCGACTGGGAGGTCGAGCTTGGCGTCGTGATCGGCAAGGGCGGGCGCTACATCGATGAGGCCGACGCGCTCTCCCATGTCGCGGGCTACTGCGTGGTGAACGACGTCTCCGAGCGCGAATGGCAGATCGAACGCGGCGGCACCTGGGACAAGGGCAAGGGCTGCGACACCTTCGGTCCGCTCGGCCCCTGGCTGGTCACGCCCGCCTCGGCCGGCGACATCGACAACCTCGCGATGTGGCTCGAGGTGGACGGCAACCGCTACCAGAGCGGCTCGACCGCGACGATGATCTTCAAGGTGCCCGCGATCATCGCCTATCTCTCGCGCTTCCTGTCGCTCCAGCCGGGCGACGTGATCTCGACCGGCACGCCGCCGGGCGTCGGCCTCGGCATGAAGCCGCCGGTCTATCTCAAGGGCGGCGAGGTGATGCGGCTCGGGATCGAGAACCTGGGCGAGCAGGAGCAGAAGGTCGTGCGCCCATGACACGGATCACGGGCCTCCGGACCATCGACGTGCGGTTCCCGACCAGCCGGCATCTCGACGGGTCGGACGCGATGAACCCCGACCCGGACTATTCGGCGGCCTATGTGATCCTCGAGACCGACGGCCCCCACCAGGGCCACGGGCTGACCTTCACCATCGGCCGCGGCAACGAGATCTGCGTCGCGGCGATCGAGGCGCTGCGCCCGCTGGTGGTGGGGCTCGACATGGCCTGGGTCGCGGAGGACATGGGGCGATTCTGGCGCCATGTCACCTCCGACAGCCAGCTCAGATGGATCGGTCCCGACAAGGGGGCGATCCATCTCGCGACAGGCGCGATCGTCAACGCGGTCTGGGATCTCTGGGCGAAGCTCGAGGGCAAGCCGGTCTGGCGGCTCGTCGCGGAGATGAGCCCGGAGGAATTCGTGCGCTGCGTCGACTTCCGCTACCTGACCGACTGCGTCACGCCGGAATGGGCGCTCGACTTCCTGACGCGCCAGGCGGAGGGCAAGGCGGAGCGGATCGCGACGCTGAGGACCGAGGGCTATCCCTGCTACACCACCTCCGCCGGCTGGCTCGGCTATGACGACGTGAAGCTGCGGCGGCTCTGCCGGGAGGCGGTGGCGGCGGGCTTCCGCCATGTGAAGATGAAGGTCGGCCGCGATCTCGCCGACGACATCCGCCGCCTGACCATCGCGCGCGACGAACTCGGCCCCGACGTCCGGCTGATGATCGACGCGAACCAGGTCTGGGAGGTCGACCAGGCGATCGACTGGGTGAGGCAACTCGCCTTCGCGGAACCCTGGTTCATCGAGGAGCCGACCAGCCCCGACGACGTGGAGGGGCATCGCAGGATCCGCGCGGGCGTGGCCCCGGTCGAGGTCGCGACCGGCGAGATGTGCCAGAACCGGATCCTGTTCAAGCAGTTCATCATGCGGGGCGCGATCGACGTGGCGCAGATCGACGCCTGCCGCCTCGGCGGGCTGAACGAGGTGCTGGCGGTCCTGCTGATGGCGGCGAAATACGGGCTCAAGGTCTGCCCACACGCGGGTGGCGTCGGCCTCTGCGAATACGTGCAGCACATGTCGATGATCGACTACACTTGCGTCGCCGGCACGCGCGAGGGGCGGGTGATCGAATATGTCGACCATCTGCACGAGCATTTCCTCGATCCCTGCGTGATCCGGAACGCGGCCTACATGCCGCCGGAGGCGCCCGGCTTCTCGATCGAGATGAAGCCCGCGAGCCTCGGCGCCTATCGTTTCGAGGCCGCCTGATGGATCTCGGCCTCCGTGACAGGCTGATCGTCGTCACCGGCGGCGGATCGGGCATCGGCGCGGCGATCACCGAGGTTCTCGCCGAGGAGGGCGCGCGCCCGGTGATCCTTGCCCGCCGCGCCCCCGACGCGGACTGGCTCGCCGCCACCGGGGCGGATTTCGTCGCGGTCGAACTCTCCGACGACGAGGCCTGCCGGGCGGCGGTCGCGACGCTCCGCGCCAGGCACGGCGCGGTGCACGGGCTCGTCAACAACGCGGGCGCGAATGACGGCGTGGGGCTCGACGCGGGGCCGGCGGCCTTCCGCGCGAGCCTCGACCGGAACCTCGTCCACTACTACACGATGGCGCATCTTCTGGCCGACGACCTCCGCGCGGCCCGGGGGGCGATCGTCAACATCGGCTCCAAGACCGGGCTGACCGGACAGGGCGGCACCTCGGCCTATGTCGCGGCCAAGGCGGCGGCGCTCGGGCTCACGCGGGAATGGGCGGTGGATTTCCTGCCCTCCGGCGTCCGGGTCAACGCCGTCGTCGTGGCCGAGGTGATGACCCCGCTCTACCGCCGCTGGCTCGACACGCTCGCCGATCCGGAGGCGGCGCTCGCCGAGATCACCCGGCGCATCCCGCTCGGGGGCCGCATGACCACGGCGCGCGAGATCGCCGATACCTGCGTCTTCCTGCTCTCGGACCGCTCCGGCCATACGACGGGGCAATGGATCCACGTCGACGGCGGCTATGTCCATCTCGACCGCGCCCTCGCCGGCGCGATGCGCTGATCCGGCCGGCGCGCGCCTCCTGCGATACCCCTTCGGCCCGGCTTCCGCGGCCCCGCGCCGCCGCGGGCCGGGGCTTGGCCCCTCCCCGCCTTATCGATTAGGTGGTCCGACGGGGTCGAGACGACGATCAAGGGGGGAAGATGAGGCCAGAGGACAGGAAGGACCCGACCGCCGCCTTCCCGGACGGCCCGCCCCCCGCCCCTGGGGAGCACAGGACGGATCCGCCCTCCCGGCGCGCGCGGATCCACCAGATCCTCGAGCAGCCGAGCCGGACGGACAGGCTGTCCTGGGCGGTCGAACTCGGTCTCATCGCCCTCGTGCTCGCCAATGTCATCGGGGTCGCGCTCGAAACCGAACCGGCGCTGCATGCCGAATACCGCTGGGAATTCTTCCTGTTCGACGCGCTCTCGGTCGGGATCTTCACCGTCGAATACGCGCTGCGCCTCTGGGTCAGTCCAGAGGGCAATCCGAGAAAGCCGCCCTGGCGGGCGCGGCTGCGCTACGCGCGCACGCCGATGGCGCTGGTCGACCTCGTCGCGATCCTGCCCTTCTATCTCGCGCTGGTCTTCCCGCTGAACCTCCAGGCGCTCCGTGTCCTGCGCCTCTTCCGGGTCTACAAGCTCGCGCGCTACTCCCCCGCGCTGGCGGTGCTCATGTCGGTGATCCGCGAGGAGGCCGCCTCGCTGGCGGCGGCCTTCTCTATCCTCGCGATCCTGCTCGTCTTCGCCGCCACCGGCGCCTATTTCGTCGAACGCGCGGCCCAGCCGGAGAATTTCGGCTCGATCCCCGAGGCGATGTGGTGGGCGATCGTCACGCTGACGACGGTGGGCTACGGCGACGTCACCCCCGTCACGGCGGCCGGAAGGATCTTCGGCGCCTTCGTCACCGTGCTCGGCGTCGGCGTGGCGGCGCTTCCCGCCGGTATCCTCGCCAGCGGCCTCGCCGATCACCTGCGCCGCCGCCGCGATCACCTGCGGATCCAGTTCCGCCTCGCGCTCGAGGACGGGAAGATGGACCTCACCGAGGGCCGCGCGATCGAACGGCTCCGGGGCGAACTCGGCATCAGCCACGACATCGCCCGCGCGATCTACGACGAGGTGCTGCTGAAGCGCCGGCGCGACGGCGAGGTGGTCTGCCCCAGATGCGGCCACCGGATCCGGCGCGCCGAGCCGGCCGAATGAGCCTCCCGGCCCGTCCGGAGACGGGCCGGGACGGGCGGGGTCACTCCGCCGGATGCGGCCTCGCATGGGTGGCGAGCGCCGCCTCGGCCGCGGGATCGATCCCGAGCGATTCCGCGTCGCCCGCCGCCGGATCGCCATAGACCGCGAGATCCATCTTGCCCTCGCTCTTGGCCACGATGGTCGAGACCACCGCGTCGCCGGTGATGTTGACCGCGGTCCGGATCATGTCCATCAGCCGGTCGACGCCGAGGATCAGCGCGATCCCCTCGACCGGCAGGCCGACCTGCGTCAGCACCATGGTCAGCATGACGAGCCCGACCCCCGGCACGCCCGCCGTGCCGATCGAGGCCAGCACCGCCATCGCGATCACCGTGAGATAGCCGCCGAGGCCGAGGTCGATGCCGTAGACATTGGCGAGGAAGACCGTCGCCACGCCCTGCATGATCGCGGTCCCGTCCATGTTGATCGTCGCGCCGAAGGGCACGGTGAAGGAGGCGACCGAATTGTCGACGCCCATCCGCTCCGTCACGCAGCGCATCGTCACCGGGATCGTCGCGTTCGAGCTCGCCGTCGAGAAGGCGAAGAGCTGCGCCGGACGGATCTTGCGCATGAAGGGCACCGGGTTGAGACCCGAGAAGACCTTCAGGATCACCATCAGCGTGACGAAGAGATGCAGGAAGAGCGAGCCGACCAGCGTCGCCACATAGGCGAGGACCGGCACGAACAGGTCGATCCCCTGCTCCGCGAAGACCTTGGCGATCAGGCAGAAGACGCCGTAGGGCGCGAAATGCATGACGATGCCGACGACCTTCATCATCAGCTCGTTCATGTATTCGCAGGCCCGCGCGAAACCCGCGGATTCCTCGCCGAGCATCACCGCGGCGATGCCGACGACGATCACGTAGAAGATGATCTGGAGCATGTCGCCATTGGTGAAGGCCGCGACCGGGTTGCCCGGCACGATGTTGGCGAAGACCTCCCAGACCGAGGGCGCCTCCGCCGCGGTCACGCCGCTCGCGTCGACCCCCTCCATGACGAAGCCCTGCCCGGGTCCGACGAGCAGCGCGATGCCGATCGCGATGGCGATCGCGATCGCCGTGGTGAGGATGTAGAGCGCGAAGGACTTGCCCCCCACGCGCCCCAGCACGCGGATGTCGCCGATCCCCATCACCCCGGTCAGGAGGGAGAAGATGACGAGAGGCACGACGAGCATCTTCAGCGCGTTGACGAACATCTTGCCGACCATCGCGAAGAGCCCGCCGACGATCTGCTCGTCGATGAAGGGCGAGCCGATCCGGTTCGCGATCAGCCCGACCGCGACGCCGAGCACCATGCCGAGCATGATCTTGGTTGTGAGAGACATCTTCCTGGCCGTGGTGGTAGTCATGCCTGATCCCCTTTCCTGGCCCGTGACGATTTCGTGATGCCGGAAGAAGATACAGCCTCGGCGCTCAAAATCGAGGCCTCGTGACGGGAAGAGGCGGAATCGCGGGCGAACCGGCACGAACCGACGCCGCGACTCCGCCCGTTTGCCCATTTGATCGGCGGAACCCGAAGGCCGCCCTTCCCCGCGCGGGAAGGACGGCGGCCCGAGGCGTGAGGATCAGGAGGGGCGCGCGCCCGGCTCGTTCACCGCCCAGTCGAGGCCGAAGGGATCGCGCAGCATGCCCCAGCGGTCGCCCCAGAACATCCTCTCGAAGGGCATCACCACCTCGCAGCCGGCCGCCACCGCGCGGTCCCACCATGCCTGTCCGTCCGCGACGACGAGCTGGAGATGGAAACCCTGGGGCCGCCTCGGCGCCTGCCCCTCGGCGCACATCCCCGTCATCATCAGCGCGCCGCCGTTGATCTCGAGCTGGACATGCATGATCCCGCCGCTCGCCGCGTCGGCGAACCGGCCGATCTCGCGCGCGGCGAAGGCCCGGGCGTAGAAATCCGCCGCCTCGCCGGCCTTGCCGGGCATCGAGACATAGGGAATGACCCCGAGCATCACCCGGGGGGCGAAGGCGGGCGTCTCCATCGTCGTCTCGGCCATTGATCTTCCTCCCCTGTCGCTCCGGCCCTTGCCCGGCCGGAGGGTGTCACGCCTCGCGCCGGAACAGGAGGCGCAGGTAGCGCGCGAGGTGATCGACGCCGCGCCGCGCGGCCTCCGGATCCCCCGTCGCCTTGGCAAGCACGAATCCGCCCTGCAGCACCGCCTGGACATGGAGCGCGAGGCCTCCGGCCTCCGCCCCGTCGCGCCCGGCGGCTTCGAGCGCGGCCCGGATGTCGGGTTCGAGGCGCGCCGCGTGGCCGGTGATCCCCTCGGCGCAGGCGGCGCGGATCGCCTCCGAACTCGCATAGGCCTCCTGCGCCATCGTGCCGAGCAGGCAGGTGAATTCCTCGAACGGGCCGTCGATGATCGCCCGGCGCAGCGCGACATAGCCGAGCACGCGCTCGGCGGGATCGGCGCGCGTCGTCCAGTCCGCCGCGAAGAGCCCCTCCGCCAGCGCGCCGAAATGCGCCGCCGCGGCGACCGCCAGCGCCTCCTTGGAGCGGAAGTGATGGAAGAAGGCGCCTTTGGTCACCCCCGCCGCGCGGCAGAGCTCGTCGACCGAGGTCGCCGCGTAGCCCTGGCGGCGGATCACCGTCAGCGCGGCGTCGAGCAGCTTCAGGCGGGCATCCTTGCGCGGGAGGGGCTGGGTCATGCGCGCAACATACCAACTGGTCGGTATGACGTCAAGCCGGGGGCGGCGCGGGACTACCCGCCCCGCGCTTCCTCCCCGAGCCGGCGGGCGGCGCGGTCGACGGCCGCGTGCAGGGCCACGGTGAAGACCGCGAGCACGAGGAGCGCCGCGAACATCAGATCCGTCTTCGCCCGGCCGTTGGCGAGCAGCATCAGGTAGCCGAGCCCCCGCGAGGAGCCGACCCATTCGCCGATCACCGCGCCGATCGGCGCGTAGACCGCGGCGAGCCGCAGCCCGGAGGCGAGCGAGGGCAGCGCCGCCGGGATCCGCACCCGCCGCATGATCCCGGCCGGCGTCGCGCCCATGCAGCGCGCGAGGTCGAGATAGCCGGCGGGCGTCGCCATCAGCCCGTCGAGAAAGGCCGAGGTGACGGGGAAGAAGATGATCAGCACCGCCATCACCACCTTCGCCGTCAGCCCGTAGCCGAGCCAGAGCGTCAGCAGCGGCGCCAGCGCGAAGACCGGCACCGCCTGCGAGAAGACGAGCGCCGGCCGCGCCAGCGACCGCGCGAGCGGCGAGGCCGCGAGCCCGACCGCCGTCGCCGCGCCGAGCAGCGTGCCGAGCGCGAGGCCGAGCAGCACCTCGGTGATCGTCGTGAGCGCGTGGCTCGCGATCAGCGCCCGGTTCACCCAGAGCGCCACCGCCACCCGCGCCGGCCCCGGCAGGATGAAGGGCGGCGTGCCGGCGAGGCTCACCACCGCCTGCCAGAGCGCGAGGCCGATGAGCGCCGCGAGCATGGTCCGTCCGGCCGGTCCCAGCCGCGATCCGCCGCTCATGCGATTTCCCGCAGCATGGCGTAGAGCCGCCCCTGCGCCGCCAGCGTCGCGGGATCGTCCACGGGCCGGATCGGCGGCGCCGGCGGCGTCTCGGCCGGGCTCACGCCCTCGCGCGTCATGACGAGGATCGCATGCCCGAGCCGCGCCGCCTCGCCCGGGTCATGGGTGACGAGCAGCACTGTGCGCCCCGCGAGCAGTTCCGCCGCGAGTTCCTGCATCTCCGCCCGCGTCTTCGCATCGAGCGCCGAGAACGGCTCGTCGAGCAGGATCACCGGCCGGTCCTCCATCAGCGTGCGTGCGAGCGCCACCCGCTGCCGCTCCCCGCCCGAGAGCCGCCGCGGGTGCTTGTGGGCATGCGCGCCGAGCCCGACCCGATCAATGAGCGCCGCGGCGCGCGCGAGATCGGGCTTCGCCCCGCGCAGCCGCGCGCCGAGCACCACGTTCCCGGTCACGTCGAGCCAGGGAAAGAGCAGATCGCTCTGCGCCATGAACGCCACCCGCCCCGCGAGCGGCGCGCCGTCCGAGGCGGCGACCGTCCCCGCGAAATCCGCGCCGGTCGGCAGGCCCGCGATCAGCCGCAGCACGGTCGACTTGCCGACGCCCGAGGGGCCGAGCAGGCAGGTCCATTCCCCCGGCGCCAGGATCACGTCGAGCGGGCCGAACAGCGGCGCGCTCTCGATCTCCGCGTGGCCCGCGACCTCGACCCCGATCCCCCTCACCGGCCCCGGAGCCCCATGTCCCAGAATCCGACCTCGAGCCGGGTCGCGGTCCGGAAATGCCCGGCGAGCCGGGGCCAGCGCGCGGCCCCGGCGAAATCGGAACCGATCCGCCGTTCGGCCGCCGCGTCGATCAGCGCCCCGACGTCGCGGCAGACCGCCTGGTAGTCCTCGCCGCCATAGGTCCCGATCCATTCGGCATAGCCCGTTCCCGGCGCCGCCTCGGCCCCGAGCCGCGCGCCGATCTCGCCATAGCCGAGCACGCAGGGCGCGAGCGCCGCCATCAGGTCGAGGAAATCGCCGGAATAGCCCGCCTCGAGCACGTAGCGGGTATAGGCGAGGTTCTCCGGCGCCTCCTCGGTCGCCTCGAGCGCGGCCGCGTCGATCCCCTCGCGCGCGCAGAGCTCCAGATGCAGGCTCATCTCCGCGTCGACCAGCGCCGCGACGGTGGCCGCCGCGGGGCGCATCTCGGCGAGCGTCTCGGCCCTGGCGACCGCGAGCGCCCAGGCGCGGGCGAAATGGATCAGGAAGACGTAGTCCTGCCGCAGGTAGTGGAGGAAGGCCGCGCGCGGCAGGCTTCCGTCGCGCAGTCCCTCGACGAAGGCGTGGCGCGTGTAGTGCCCCCAGACCTCCCCCGCCCCCGCGCGCCAGAGCGCGAAGGTCCGGCCGTAGTCCGGCCCGCTCATTGCGCGCCGAGATCGATCGCGAGATCGGAGACCGGCCGCGTGCCCTTCGCGAGCCCCGCCTCCTCGAGGAAGGTCTCGAACCGCGCGTAGCGCCCGGTATCGAGCGCGGCGGGGCGGAGCGCGAAGCGCGGGATCGTGTCGGCCCAGGCACGCCGGTTGAGCTCGTCATCGAGTTCCGGCGCGGTGCCGACGAAGGTCTCGAGGCTCTCCTCCGGGTGGTTCACGATATACTGCGTCGCCTTCTCGGTCGCGGCGAGAAAGCGGCGGATCGCGTCGCGGTTCATCGTCCCGGGGTTGGCGAGGTAGATCAGCTCGTCATAGGGCGGCACCCCCTCTTCCTCGACATAGAAGCAGTGGCCCTTGTGCCCCTCGATATCCATCTGATTGAGCTCGAAATTCCGGAAGGCGCCGATCACCGCGTCGACCTGCCCGGACATGAGCGCGGGCGAGAGCGAGAAATTGACGTTAACCAGCTCCACGTCGTCGAGCGTCAGCCCCGCGCGCGCCAGCATCGCGGAGAGCAGCGCCTCCTCGACGCCCGCGACCGAGAAGCCGATCTTCTTCCCCTTGAGATCGGCCAGCGACTTCACCGGACCGTCGTCGCGTACCAGCAGGCAGTTGAGCGGCGTGGCGACGAGCGTGCCGACGCGTGTGAGCGGCATCCCCTCGGCGACCTGCAGGTGAAGCTGCGGCTGGTAGCCGACGGCGAGGTCCGCCTGCCCCGCCGCGACCATCTTCGGCGGATCGGAGGGATCGGCGGGCGCGATCACCTCGACCTCGAGCCCCTCCTCGGCGAAATAGCCCTTCTCCTCGGCGATCACGATCGGCCCATGGTCCGGGTTCACGAACCAGTCCAGCATCAGCGTCAGCCTGTCCGCCGCGGCCGCCGGGCTCGCCAGCGCGGCCGCGAGCAGGATGCCCCATATCCTCATCATTCCCTCCCCTGTCGGTCGCCCATGGCGACCAGCCTGATCTCTCCGCCCCAGTCCGCGCGCAGCCGCCGCGCCGCGCGCCAGGCCCTGAGGCCGCTCCGGCAGACCAGCACGGCGCGCTGTCCCGGCGCCGGGCGCGGTCCGCCCGGCCCGAAGGCATCGACCGGGTGGCGCGCGCCGACCGCGACCGGCGCCTCGTCCGCCCCGCGCAGATCCGCCACGAAATCCTCCGCGTCGATCTCCTCCGGCGCGGCGAAGCGCAGCGGGTCGGCGGGCTCCTCCGCGCGGTCGAAGCGGAAACCGCCGAAGCGCATCGCCTCGTCGAAGGTCACGAGCTGGCCGAGCGGGCTGGGTTCGAGCCCGAGCAGCACACCGAGCGCCATCCGCGCCTGGAGGCAGCCGAGCAGGCCCACCACCGGCCCGAGGATCCCCGCCGTCGCACAACTCGCCGCCCGCTCCGGCAAATCCGGGAAGACCGCGCGCAGCGACGGCGCGCCGCCGCAGAACCCGCCCGCGTAGCCGCCGAGCCCGAGCGCCGAGGCGCTGACGAGCGGCCGGCCCGCCGCGAGGCAGGCATCGGAGAGCGTGTAGCTCACCGCGAAACTGTCGGCGCAGTCGAGCACCAGATCGGCCCGCTCCACCAGTCCGCCCGCGTTCGCCGGATCGAGCGCGGCGACAAGGGGCCGGACCGCGACCTCGGGGTTGAGCCCGCGCAGGATGCCCGCCGCCGCCTCGGCCTTGAACCGGCCGAGCCAGACGTCGCCATACATCACCTGCCGGTGCAGGTTGCCCCGCTCCACCACGTCGGGATCGACCACCGTGATCCGCCCGACCCCGGCGCCCGCGAGATACTGGAGCGCCGGCACGCCGAGCCCGCCCGCGCCGACGACGAGCACCCGCGCCTCCGCGAGCCGCGCCTGCCCCTCCGGACCCACCTCGGGCAGGATCATCTGACGCGCGTAGCGGTTCACCGCGTCGCCTCCACCCAGGCCCGCGTCCGCGCCTCCGGATCGGCGTTGAGCGTGATGTCGGTCACCATCGAGACCACATCCGCCCCGGCGGCCAGCACGCCGCCCGCGCGCTCCACCGTCAGCCCGCCGATCGCGACCAGCGGCACGGCGCCGACCCTCGCCTTCCATTCCGCGACGCGTCCGAGCCCCTGCTCGGTCCAGCGCATCTTCTTCAGGATGGTCGGATAGACCGGACCGAGCGCCACGTAATCCGGCGCGAGGCCGAGCGCCCGGTCGAGTTCCGCCTCGTCATGCGTGCTGAGCCCGAGCCGCATCCCCGCCGCCCGGATCGCCGGCACGTCCGCCTCGTCGAGATCCTCCTGGCCGAGGTGGACGAAACCGCAGCCCTCCTCGATCGCGATCTCCCAATGGTCGTTCACGACCAGCACGGCCCCCGCCTCCGCGCAGAGGTCGCGGGCACGGGCAATCTCCGCCCGCGTCTCGGCCGCGCTCCGGTCCTTCACCCTGAGCTGCGCGAAGCGGATGCCGGCGGGCAGCAGCCGGGCGAACCAGTCGGCGGAATCGAAGATGGGGTAGAAACGATCCGGCATCATTCCAGGAAGGCCCTTCCGATTTCCGGCGTCGAGGCCGCGGCCATGTCGCGCGGCTCCATCGGATCGGCGGCGCGGCCCGCCGCGCCCGCCTCGACGGCCAGCGCGAAGGCCCGCGCCATCGCCGCCGGATCGCCCGCCTTCGCGACCGCGGTGTTGAGCAGGATGGCGTCGTAGCCCATCTCCATCGCGGCCGCCGCGTGGCTCGGCAGTCCGATCCCGGCGTCCACCACCAGAGGCACGTCGGGGAACCGCTCGCGCAGCGCGCGCAACCCGTAGGGATTGACCAGCCCGAGCCCCGAGCCGATCGGCGCCCCCCAAGGCATCAGCACCTCGCATCCGGCGTCGAGGAGCTTTCCGGCCACGACCAGATCCTCGGTCGTGTAGGGGAACACCTCGAAGCCGTCCGCCGCGAGGATCCGCGCCGCCTCCACCAAGGCGAAGGGATCGGGCTGGAGGGTGTCGGTATGGCCGATCACCTCGAGCTTGATCCATGTCGTGCCGAAGACCTCGCGCGCCATATGCGCCGTCGTCACCGCCTCCTTCACCGAATGGCAGCCTGCGGTGTTGGGCAGGACGCGCACGCCGAGCTCGCGGATCAGCGTCCAGAAATCCGACCCCGCCCGGCCGCCGCCGCTCTCGCGCCGCAGCGAGACGGTGGCGATCCCGGCGCCCGAGGCGCGGAACGCCTCCGCGAGGATCGCCGGGGAGGGATATTGCGCGGTCCCGAGCATCATCCGGGACCGAATTTCCACGCCATAGAACCGCGGCATCTCAGCCTCCCTGTCTCGGCGTCACGACCTCGAGCCGGTCGCCCGGCGCGAGCTCCGTCGCCTCGCGGCTCCCCGCGGGCACGAACTCGCCGTTCACCGCCGTCGCCACCGCCGCGCCGCCATAGCCCAGTTCGTCGAGCGCGGTGTCGAGCCGCGTGGAACCGATCTCGCGCGGCTCGCCGTTAAGCACGATCCTCATCCATCACCTCCGGTCTCGGGCCGCCCGTCACCAGATCGGCGGCCATCCGCGCCAGCGCGGGCGCGAGCAGGAAGCCGTGGCGATAGAGGCCGTTCAGGTAAATGCGCGATCCCCGCCGCCTGATCCGGGGCAGGTTGTCGGGAAAGGCCGGCCGCGCGTCGACGCCGATCTCGAGCACTTCCGCCTCGCCGAAGGCGGGATGCAGCGCATAGGCCGCCGTCAGCATCTCGAGCAGCGAGCGCGCGGTGATCCTGCCCCGCTCGCCCGACTCGATCATCGTCGCGCCGAGCATGAAGACGCCGTCGCCGCGCGGCACGATGTAGAGCGGGATCCGGGGATGCAGCAGCCGGACCGGCCGCGCGAGCGCGACATCCGGGCAGCGCAGCACCAGCATCTCGCCCTTCACTCCGCGCAGGTCGGCGAGGTCGTCGCGCGCGGCCAGCCCCCGGCAGTCGAAGACCGGCCCCGCCTCCGCCGACCCGCCCGGCGGCGCCTCGCCCGTCAGGATCGGCACTCCCGCCGCCGCCAGCCGGTCGCGCAGCGCCGTCAGCGTCGCGCGCGGATCGAGATGCGCTTCCTCCTCGAAGAAGAGCGCCCGCTCGAACCGCCCGGCGAGGTCGGGCTCCAGCGCGCCGATCTCCTCGCGGCCGAGCATCCGGTGCGCCGTCGTCCGCCGCGCGAACCGGTCGAGCTCACCCCGGTCCCGCCCGAGCGCCAGGACCAGCGTGCCCGCCCGGGCGACGCCGCCCGCCGCGCGCTCCCACCAGCCGGCGGCTTCCTGGCCGAGCCGGACCACCGGCTCCTCCGCGCTCTCGCCCTCGCAGAAGGGCGCGAGCATGCCGCCCGCCCACCAGGAGCAGGCGGAGGGACCGGGCGCGCCCGCGCGGTCGATCACGGTGACGCCAACGCCCCGGCGCGTCAGTTCGGCGGCGAGCGCGAGGCCCGCCACGCCGGTGCCGAGCACGGTCGCGGATGTCAGTCTGTCGGGCATGGGCGCCGAGCTCCCGGAAGGACGGGACCGAGGCGGGCGGGGATGAGGATCGATGTCGTCATGTCCGTTCCCTACGCCGGCATTGTCCGGATCAGGTGCGATGGGTTGGCGCGCGCGCCTCTCAGCCCTTCCGGGCACCCCAACGGTTTCCGCATCGATAGCGCCGCGCGCGGGCGAACTCAAGGCCCGGAACCACGGTAGGCGGCTCAGAAGCCGTGAAACACCATGTCGGCCGCGCGCGTGATCTCGTCCGCCCGGTCCGCGAGCGAGAGGATCGGGCCGCGCGGCAGGCTCGCCGGCACGGCGGCGAGGAACTGGGTGACGAGCACATGCGGGACGCCCTCGATCTCGAAGACCGGGTTCAGGACCTTCGCGGGCGCCTGCGCGCACGCCGCGGGCAGGAGCGGCGCCACGACCCGGGTGCCGAATCCGTCGAGCAGATCGGACTGGAGGTCGAGGAGGAACCCCGCGCCATCGGGCGCCGGGCAGGCGTCGTAGCGCGCCCTCAGAACCGCCGGGACCGCTCCAGCGGCAGGCCATTGGCCTCCACCCAGGTATTGGCGCTCGCGATCGCGCCGGCGTTCTCGCGCCGCCACGCCTCGGCCCTGGCGGCGCGGACCGCCGCCCGGAGCCCCGCCTCCGCCGCGCGGCTCACGTTCACGCCGAGATCCCGCGCCTCGGCGATGAGGCCGGGATCTAGGGAGAGATTGGTTGCCCTGCGCGACGCGGTCGTCATGTTCCATCTCCGGGATGCGCAAGCATCATCCGCATGGACCGCCCGCGTTTCAACCCCGTCATGCGCCGTCACTCCGGTTTCGGCGGCGTGCCGTCCAGCCGCACCGTCAGTTCGGATTCCGGCTTGATCAGCAGGTCGCGATGCGCGAGCGGGGTGCGGATGCCGTGCTCCCTGAACTTGCGCCAGATCGACACCAGGACCGCGCTCCGCACGTTGATGACGCCGTTCGCGGGATCGTCGACCCAGAAGCGCATCTCGAGATTGACGGTGCTGTCGCCGAAGCTCATCAGCCGGCAGACCGGTTCGGGGTGGCGCAGCACGCGCGGCGTCTCGCGCGCCGCCTCCTCGACGAGGCGCATCGCCAGCGGCACGTCGGCGTCGAAGCTGATCGCGATCGGCGTCAGCAGCCGCAGGCGGTTGTGGGTATAGGACCAGTTGATCACGCGCCGGCTGATCAGATCCTCGTTCGGCACCAGCCATTCGGTGCCGTCGCGGGTCGTGAGGGAGACATAGCGCGCGTTGAGCGCGGTGACCCAGCCGAAGAGCAGCTTCTGATGGTCGCCCGGATCCGTGAGTTCGATCACGTCGCCGGGCTTGATCGAGCGGTCGAAGAGCAGGATCAGCCCGCTGATCAGGTTCGAGATCGGCTTCTGCAGACCGAAACCGATGCCGACGCCGAGCGCGCCGGTGAAGAGCGCGAAGGCGGTGAGGTCGATCCCCGTGCTCGTCAGCGCGACGACGAGGGCGAGCGCGATGAGCGAGAAGCGGATGAGCTTCGCGGTCAGCACCCGGAGGGAGGGGGTGAGGCTCGGCGCGCGGCTCACCCGCGCCTCGAGCAGCCGCGAGACGAAGACCGCGAGCCAGAGCAGCACGCCGAGTTCGAAGGCCGCGCGCAGCAGGTCGAGCGCGGAGACGCTGGTCTCCCCCATCCGGAAATCGAGCTGGTCGAGCCAGACGATGACCGGCCCGAGCAGGCCGAGGATGTTGAGCGTCGCCATCGCGAAGGTGAGGAAGGCGACCACCCGCGACAGGAAGTCGTTGCGGATGAAGCGGGTCAGGAAGCGGATCACGATCCAGGCGCCGATCAGGTTCGTCGCCGTGCTGATGAGCAGGTTCGGCCAGACGAAACGCGCCGCGAGCCCGTTGACGGCGGCGAGCAGCAGGAAGGCGATCGCGGCCCGCGCGACCGAGCGGGCGGAATGGAGCAGCGCCCGGACCGCCGGCGTCCCCGCCCGCCGCTCCGCCATCTCCGCGAGGCGCGCGCGTGCCCGCCCCGCCAGGAGATGGGCGAGCGCGAGGCAGGCGAGGATGGCCCCGGCCTGCCCGAGCGTCGACCAGACCAGCACCTCGGTCAGCAGCCAGAATTCGAGGCGCATCCGCAGGTTCTGCAACGCGATGACGTCGACCAGTCTCTGATAGCTTTCCATCGCCCCCCGCGCGCGCCCTCGGCGGCGCCGAGTATCCCCGGGCCGGGCCGGGCAAATCAACCGCCAGCTTCGCGCGGCCACCCGCGATCTTCGCGGGCGCGCGCTTGGCAGGGACCGGCGCGGGTGCTACTTGACGATCTCACGCATCCGGAGCCGCATCCCGGGCATGACAGACGAGAGCGACACGCCGCGCGCGCGCGGCCTCCGCCCCGGCCTCGCGAGCCTTCTCCTCGCGCTCGGCCTCGCCGCGCCGGCGCCCGCGGCCGACCAGACGCTGATCTCGATCGGAACGGGGGGCAAGACCGGCGTCTATTATCTCGTCGGCGGCGCGATCTGCGATCTGGTGAACGCGCGGCGCTGGGAGACCGGGATCCGCTGCCTGACCGAGGCTTCCGACGGCTCGATCCAGAACCTGCGCGATGTGCGAAGCGGCGCGCGGACCTTCGGTCTCGTCCAGTCCGACTGGCAGTATCACGCGGTCGGGGGCACCGCGGTCTTCGCCGAGGTCGGGCCGGACCGCGAGCTGCGCTCGGTCCTCGGCCTCTTTCCCGAACCCTTCACCGTCGTCGCCCGCCCGGGCGCCGGGATCCGCGGCTTCGGTGATCTGCGCGGCAAGCGCGTGAGCCTCGGCCCCGCCGGATCGGGCGGGCGGGCGACGATGGGGGTGGTGATGGCGGCGATGGGCTGGACCGAGGCGGATTTCGCCTATGTCGCCGACACGCCGATGCCCGACACCGCCCGCGCGCTCTGCGCGGGGGAGATCGACGCGGCCATCTTCATCGTCGCGCATCCGAACCTGACGGTCGAGGAGATGGAGGCGAGTTGCGGCGCGGCGCTGGTCCCGGTCGCGGGGCCGGGGATCGAGCGGCTGGTCGCCGCGAACGGCTACTACCGCCCGGCGGAGATCCCGGCCGGCAGCTACCCGGAACAGACCGGGGCCGTTCCCACCTTCGCGCTGACCGCGACCCTCGTCACCTCGGCCCGCACGCCGCCGAGCGTCGTCGACTCCGTCGCGCGGGCGGTCTTCGCGGACCTCCCGAAGCTGCGCGACGCCCATCCCGCGCTCGCGCGGCTGGAACCGGCGGAGATGCTCTCCGCGGGACTCACCGCGCCGCTCGCGGAGGGCGTCGCCGAGGCGAGCCGCGAAGCCACCGCCACCCCCGGAGATGGCGAATAAGCATATGCTTGTTCGCCCCTGTCGCGCGGAATATGTCTATGCTTATTTAGCCGCGGACGCTTGCGAGCCGCGCCAGACGCCGTAGGGGTGGCCGCGATAGACGACCCCGAAGGCCGGCTCCCCCGCCGGCGCCGGCCGGTCGCGCCGGGCGACGAGCACGCGGCCGGGATCGGCGGCGAGCCATGCTCCGGCCGCGTCGGGCGTCAGCGTGGCGACCGGGTTCCTGAGCCGGGCGGCGAAGGTGAACTCGCCGTTGTACTCGTCCCCCAGCACCGCGATCCCCGCGCCGTCGGCGGGGGCGATGAAGCTTGCGATCGGCACCGGGTCGTAGATCCGCCCGGGCGCGCCATAGAGGAACAGCAGGTTGACGAGCACGAGCGGGAGCAGCCCGACCCAGAGCAGATCCGTCCCGCGCAGCCGCCAGGCGAGCCAGGCGCAGCCGAGAAAGCCGAGGCCGATGAGCGCCGCGAGAAGGCGGGGCCGGAGCAGGATCGCGGCGTCGCCGCCGACGAGACCGAGGGCCGCGCCGAGGCAGGCGAGGCCGATCACGACGAGCGGCGCGGCGGCGAGCCGCGCGGGAAAGCGCGTCTCCCCCGCCGCGCGGGCGAGGATCAGCGCGACCGCGGGCAGGGTCGGCACGAGGTAATGCGCCTGCTTGCCGCTGACGATGCTGAAGAGCACGAGCGCGGAGCCGGCCCAGATGAGCGGCAACCTCAGGCTCCGGTCCGTCCGGGGCGCGAGCCCGGCGAGGCGGCGCCAGAGCGTCGGCGACCAGCCGAAGGGCCAGAGCAGCGCCGGGACCAGCGGCAGGAAGAACCACCAGGGCCGCGCATGACCGAGGGAGGAGCTCACGCGCCCCGCCGTCTGGGTCCAGAGCACCGCCGCGCGGTATTCCGGCCCGCCCAGCACCGCCGCCGGGACCAGCCAGAGCGCGATCAGCGCCACCCCCGTCGCGATGGCGAGGCCGAGGCCGGTCAGCATCCGCCGGGCGGGAATGCCGGCCCAGAGCGGCGCGGCGAGCGCGACGGGCAGCAGATGGATCAGGATGACCGGCCCCTTGGCGATCCCCCCGGCCGCGAGCGCGACGCCGAGGCCGATCCAGCCGCGCCGGGTCTGTCCGCCCCTGAGGATCGCGAAGACCCCGCCGAGGACCGCGAGGCCCAGCAGCGTGTCGAACATCGTGAGCCCCGCGTAGAGCGTGAAGACGCTCGTCCCCGCGAGGATCATCGCCGCCCGCCCGCCGATGCCGGGATCGCCCGGCCAGAGCGCGCGGGCGAGCCGGCTCGTCGCCCAGATGCTCGCGAACCCGGCCGCCGGCGCGACGAGCCGCGCCGGGATGTCCGAGACGCCGGTCATCGACCAGACGAGGTTGATGAGCCAGAAGAGCAGCGGCGGCTTGTGCGCGTAGGGGGCCCCGTTCAGCCGGGGCACCAGCCAGTTGCCGTGGAGCCATGTCTCCCAGGCGACCGCGAGATAGCGCGTCTCGTCGACGGGCAGCACCGGCCGCGCGAATACGCCGAGGACCGCGACGAGCCCGAAGGCGAGAAGCGCGATCCAGGTCCGGTCGCGGATCTTGGGCGCGCCGGTCATCGCGGCCGCCCTCCCGGCACGGAGCGACCCAGCGGGTCAGCGGCTATCCGGAGCGGGACATGCGACATCGGGGGGCCTTCACGCGGTAAGCCGGATCCTCGCCGGCGCTGGCTGCTACGGTGGCAAGCTTACAGCGAGCTTACGGAATGTCCGAATGGCCCGACGAAGGGCCGCGGCTCGGGCATCATCGCGACGAACGCGCGCCGGGCGGCCGCGCCGCCTCCGCCAGCGCGCCGAAACCCGCGTGGATCAGCAGCGCCAGCGCCGCGGTCAGCAGTCCGCCCTGAAGCACGAAGGCGAGGTTCATCACGTTGAGCCCCGCGATGATCACCTCGCCGAGCGTGCGCGCGGCGACCGTCGAGCCGATGGTCGCGGTCGAGAGCGCGATCACCGCCGAGAGCCGCGTGCCCTCGAGGATCAGCGGGGCGGCGAGCGGCAGTTCGACCTGGAGCAGCCGGCGCGCCGGGGTGAGGCCCATGGCCGTCGCGGCGGTCAGCGTCGGCGCGGGCACGCCGGAGAGCCCGGCGAGCGAGGATTCGAAGATCGGCAGGAGCCCGTAGAGAAAGAGCGCGACGAGCGTCGGCACCGCGCCGAAGCCGAAGACCGGCACGCAGAGCGCCAGCACCGCCACCGGCGGCAGCGTCTGGCCGAAATTCACCACCGCGCGGGCGAGCGGCAGCAGATGCGCCCGCCCCGGCCGCGTGACCCAGATCGCGAGGCCGAGCGCGATCAGCGCCGAGGGCAGCAGCGCCAGCGCGACGAGGCCGACATGGGCGGCCGTCAGTCCGGCGAGGCTGGCGCGGTCGTAGATGACCGGCCCGCCCTCGGGCGCGAAGGGCCGCAGCACCGGGACGAAGGCCTCGGGGAAGGCGAGGAAGGCGGCGACGAGGAGCGCGAGCGCGAGGGTTCCCTTCACGGCGCCCCCCTGCCCGCCGCGAGAATGTCCTCGAGCGCGACGACGCCCGCCCCGTGCCCGTCCGCCGCCGCCACCGGCAGGCGCCGCGCGCCGGTCCAGATCATTCGCGACAGCGCGTCCGCGAGCGTCGCCCCGGCGGGAAGCGCCTCGCCCTCCGCCGCGCCGGGGGTGAGCGCCGCCGCGACCGGCAGGAGCGCGAGGTGGCGGAAGCCGCGCTCGCTTTCCCCGATCAGCGCGCGCACGAGCGGCGTCGCGGGGCGGAGCACGATCTCGGCCGGGGTCCCCGCCTGGGCGAGCCGCCCGCCGTCCATCACCGCGATCTGGTCGCCGAGCGCCATCGCCTCGGCCATGTCATGGGTGACGATCAGGATCGTGGCGCCGAGCGCGCGCTGGATCGCGACCAGTTCCGCGCGCGCCTCCTGCCGGATCACCGGGTCGAGCGCGCCGAAGGGCTCGTCCATCAGCATCATCCGGGGCCGCGCCGCGAGCGCGCGCGCGACGCCGACGCGCTGCGCCTGGCCGCCGGAAAGCTCGTGCGGATAGCGCGGCCCGAGCCGCTCGGGATCGAGCCGCAGCAGCCGCATCAGCTCCTCCACCCGCGCCGCGATCTCCTCCCGCGGCCAGCCGAGCAGCGCGGGAACCGCGCCGATGTTGCGCGCCACGCTCCAGTGCGGGAAGAGGCCGTGGTCCTGGATCACGTAGCCGATGCTCCGGCGGAGCTCGGTCAGCGGGATCTCGCGGGTGTCGACACCGTCGATCCGCACGGTTCCCGCGTCGGGCTCGATCAGCCGGTTGATCATCCGCATCAGCGTCGACTTGCCCGAGCCGGAGGTGCCGACCACCGCCGTGATCGTGCCGGTCTCGAGCCGGAGCGACACGTCCGCGACCGCGCGCTCGGCGCCGAAATTCTTCGAGAGGCCATCGATCTCGATCATCGCGCCGGCCCCGGAACGCAGGCGATCAGCGCGTCCATCAGAAGCGCCGCCAGCATCGCGAGCGCGACCGGCGGCAGCGCGCCGAGCAGGACGAGATCGGCGGCGGTCTGGCCGAGCCCCTGGAAGACGAAGACGCCGAAGCCGCCCGCGCCGATCAGCGCGCCGACCGTCGCGAGGCCGATGTTCTGCACCAGCACGATCCGCGCGCCGGTCAGCAGCACCGGGAGCGCGAGCGGGATCTCGACGCGCC
The DNA here is from genome assembly GCF_006385685.1 of Amaricoccus solimangrovi. Lineage (GTDB taxonomy): Bacteria > Pseudomonadota > Alphaproteobacteria > Rhodobacterales > Rhodobacteraceae > Amaricoccus > Amaricoccus solimangrovi. The sequence continues at coordinate 129,911 of NZ_VFRP01000008.1, forward strand.
AGAGCCGCTGGCGCGCGTCGAGCCCCATCGCATCGGCGGATTCGAGGATGGCCCCGGGCACGCCGCGCAGCCCCTCGCGCGTATGGCCGACGATCGGGAGCAGCGCGTAGAGGAAGAGCGCGAGCAGCGCGGGCGCGGCGCCGATGCCCCGGATGCCGAGCGCGGCGGCGGGGGGGGCATGGGCGGCGAGCCAGCCGAGCGGCAGGATCATCAGGCCGAACATCGCCATCGAGGGCACGGTCTGGATCGCGGTCAGCGCGCCCAGAAGCGGCGGCGCGAGCCGCGCGCGGCGCGCGGCGAGGAGACCGAGGGGCACGCCCACGACCATCGCCGCGGCGAAGGATCCGCCGGCGAGCAGGAGGTGCTGCGCCGCCTCGCTCCGGAAGCTCGCGGCGCGGTTGCGGTATTCGACCATGATCGAGAGCGGCGCCAGCAGGTCCGAGGCGAGAAGCGCGGCGAGGCCCGCGAGAATGACGAGGCCGAGCCCGAGCCGCGCCGCGGGCCCGAGCGCGAGGCGCGAGGCGGCCTCGGTGAAGAAGAGCGCGAGCAGCGCGAGCAGCGTCCAGGCCCCCGCTCCCGGCGCGACCCGGGCATAGGGCCCGGCTTCCGCGGCGAGCGGGCCCGCGGCGAGGCCGATCCCGGCGAGCACGCCCGCGAGCGCGAGGAGCGACAGGAGAACCCGCGCCCAGGGCGCGCGCAGCAGCACGAGCGCGAGCAGGACCGCCGCGGACAGGGCGAGGACGGCGAGCAGCCGCCCGGGCGGGAGGATCTCGACGAGCGTGCGCGGCTCCGGCGCCCCGATCCGCGAGGCGCGGACCGAGACGAAGGGCAGCGCCAGCGCGCCGAGGCAGCCGAGCCCGAGCGCGAGGCGCGCCCCGTCGGGCCGCGACGCCGCCAGAGAGCCGATCACTTCAGCAAGCCCGACTCCGTGAGCCAGTCCCGGGCGACGTCGCCGGCCGGGATGCCCTCGACCTGCACCTTGCCGTTCAGGGTCTGGAGCGTCTCGAGCGTCAGCTTGCCGAAGACCGGGGCGAGCAGGTCGGCGATCTCGGGATGCTCGGTCAGCACCGCCTCGCGGATGATCGGGGTGGGCTCGTAGACCGGCTGCACGTGCTTGTCGTCCTCGAGCACGCGCAGGCCGGAGAAGGCGATGCCGCCGTCCGTGCCGTAGACCATCGCCGCGCTCGCCCCGCTCGTCTGGTTCGCCGCCGCCTGGATCGTCGCCGCGGTGTCGCCGCCCGAGAGCACGATCAGCTGGTCGGGCGCGAGCGTGAAGCCGTAGGCCTGCTGGAAGGCCGGGAGCGCGGCGGAGGAATTGACGAATTCCGCCGAGGCCGCGAGCTTGACCGTGCCCCCGCCCGTCACGTAGCGGCCGAGGTCGGAGAGGGTCTCGATCCCGTTCGGCTCCGCCACGTCCTCGCGGAGCGCGATGCCCCAGGTGTTGTTCGCGGGGGCGGGCGTCAGCCAGACGATCTTGTTCGCGGCGTAGTCGAGCTGCTTGGCCTCGGCGTAGCCCTTGGCGGCGTCCTGCCAGACCGGCTCGTCCGCGCGGTCGAAGAAGAAGGCGGCGTTGCCGGTATATTCGGGATAGATGTCGATCTCGCCCGCGATGATCGCCTGGCGCACGATCGGCGTGGCGCCGAGCTGGATCCGGTTCTCGACCGGGATCCCGGCCTGGTCGAGCACGGCGAGGATGATGTTTCCGAGCACCCCGCCCTCGGTATCGATCTTCGAGGAGACCGTGACGGCGTTGGCCGCCATCGGCAGCGACAGCGCCAGGATGGCGGGGACGAGGGAAAGGCGGCGCGGCATGTTCGGACCTCCTGGGCGCGGGTGGCGGGAGCGTGGCGAGATGGGCCGGATCGGACAAGGCATAGCACGCGGGGCGCGCGCGACAAACAGCCCCGGTCCAACCGGCGGATCCCCCTCCTGTTCCCCGCCGCGACGAGGGTGGAGGGCGAAAAACTCCGCGGAATGCGAAACCGCGACGGCTCCGGCGGGTTTGTCCCCGAGAAACCCGCGACGGAGACACGCCATGCCGTTCGACGCATCCACCGGAAAGGAGAAGGTGGCCGTCCTCTACCGGATGGTCATGCCCGAGCACACATGCCCCTACGGGCTGAAATCGAAGGACCTGCTCGAGCATCAGGGCTACCGGGTCGAGGACCATCCGCTCCGCACCCATGAGGAAACCGAGGCCTTCAAGGCCGAGCATGGCGTCAAGACGACGCCGCAGACCTTCATCGGCGGGGAGCGGATCGGCGGTTACGACGATCTGCGCGAGCATTTCGGCGAGCATGTTCCCGGCGAGGACGAAACGAGCTACCGGCCGGTGATCGCGATCTTCGGCGTGGCCTTCCTGATGGCGCTCGCCTTCTCCTGGGCGGCCTATGGCAGTGTCGCGACGGTCCGGGCGGGCGAATGGTTCATCGCGATCTCGATGTGCCTGCTCGGGATCCAGAAGCTTCAGGACGTCGAGAGCTTCTCGACGATGTTCCTCAACTACGACCTGCTCGCCCGCCGCTGGGTGCGCTACGGCTATTTCTATCCCTATGCCGAGACGCTCGCGGGCGTGCTGATGATCGCGGGGGCCGCGACCTGGCTCTCCGCGCCGCTCGCGCTCTTCATTGGCGGCATCGGCGCGGTCTCGGTCTTCAAGGCGGTCTATGTCGACAAGCGCGAACTCAAATGCGCCTGCGTCGGCGGATCGAGCCGGGTTCCGCTCGGCTTCGTGTCGCTGACCGAGAACGTGATGATGGTCGCGATGGCGCTCTGGATGGGCATCCGCGCCCTGACCTGATGCCTCCCACGCCCCCGGCCTCCCCCGAGGGCGCGTCGGGGCGGCGCCTCAGCGCATCTGGAGGACGATGACCTGGCTGCTCGCCGGGTCGGTGGGCCCGCGCAGCTCCGCCACCGCCTCGGGCGCGACCGCGCCGCCCGAATTCCCCCAGGCGCTCCGGATGAAGGAGAGCACGTCGGCGATTTCCCGGTCGGAGAGCTGCGCGCGGAAGGGCGGCATCCGGTAGGCGTCGGGCACACCACCCGCGACCACCCGCGCCGAGCCGTTCAGGGTCACGTTGATCGCGGAGGCATCCTCGGGGGCGAGCGCGGAGACCGCCCCGGCGAGCGGCGGAATCCAGGGCGCGCGCCCGCGCCCGTCGGCGCCGTGGCAATAGGCGCATTTCGTGGCGTAGGTCTGGGCGCCCGGCACCTCGGCCCGGCGCGCGGGAGCGAGCGCCGCGGCCGAGGCGGGATCGTATTCCCAAGGGCTCCCGTCCCGCTCCGGATCGCCGGGCAGCGACTTGAGGTAATGGGCGATCGCGCGCAGATCCTCGTCGGTCAGGAACTGGGTCGAGTTGTTGAACGCGTCGGCCATCGAGCCGAAGACCACCGCGTGCGCGTTCCGGCCCTCCTTCAGGAAGGCGACCACGTCGGCCTCGCTCCACCGCCCGATCCCGGTGTTCGGGTCGTTCCTGAGGCTCGGCGCGTACCAGCCGTCGAGCAGCGCGCCGGAGAGATAGAGCGGGCTCGATTCGTCCAGCGCGCGTTCCTCCATCGCGGGACCGCGCGGCGTGTGGCAGCTTCCGCAATGGCCGGCCGACTGGACCAGATAGGCGCCCCGGTTCCAGAGCGCGTCCTCCGAGGTGCTCGCCTCGTAGACGCCGCCCTCGGTGAACATCATGTTCCAGAAGGCGAGCGGCCAGCGCTGATCCATCGGCCAGTCGATCCCGGAGGGGCGGTTGGGATGGTTCGCGGGTTCGACCGCCTCCATGAAATAGGTGTAGAGCGCGCGGACATCCTCGTCCGTGAGTTTCGCATAGGAGGGATAGGGCATCGCCGGATAGAGGCGGCGCCCGTCCGGCGTCACCCCGCTGCGCACCGCGCGGTCGAAATCGGCGAGGCTGTAGGCCCCGATGCCGGTCTCGGGATCGGGCGTAATGTTCGTCGCGAAGATCGACCCCATCGGCGTCGCCATCTCGAGCCCGCCCGAGAAGGGCGCGCCGTCCGGCAGGCTGTGGCAGGCGACGCAATCGCTCGCCCGCGCCACGTATTCGCCGCGCGCCACGAGATCCGGCGCGGCCGCGGATTTCTCCGCCGCCTCGAAGGGCGAGGCGGGGTGATGCTTCGCGAGCCAGACGCCGCCGGCCACGGCGGCGAGAAGGACGACGGCCGGAATGGCGAAACGCTTCTTCAACTCGGATTTCCGTTCTTGCTGTCCCGGCGCGGCGCGCGGGAATGGGCTGGCGCGTATCGGCTGGCATGCGCCCTCACCGCCCGGCGCCGGGCCGGGCGGTGAGGGCCGCGCGTCGTCAGCTTTCGAAGCTGAGGCGGGAGAGCGGCATGCGTCGCGCCCGCTGGCCGGTCAGATGCGAGACCGCGTTCGCGACCGCGGGGGGAACGGAGGGCAGCCCCGGCTCGCCGATCCCGCCCATCGGCGCGCCGCTCTCGACCACGCGGACATGCACGCGCGGCATCCGGTCCGGCGGCAGGATCGGATACATGTCGAAGTTGCGCGCGACCGGCTGGCCCTTCTCGTAGCGCGCCTCCTCGAGCAGGACCTGCGACAGGCCGAGCGCGACCGCCGAATTCACCTGCGCCTCGATGATCGCGGGGTTCACGATGCTGCCGGGATCGATCGCCTGCCAGAGGTCGTGCACCCGCACCTCGCCCTCCTCGATCGAGACCTCCGCGATCGAGGCCGCCTCGGAGCCGAAGGGCGAGGCCATCGCCACGCCCCGCGCCCGGCGCGATCCGTCCTCCGCCGTGAACGGCCCCCGGCGCCATCCGCCCGAGAGGTCGCCGACCGCCTTCAGCAGGTTCGTCAGCCGCTCGTTCCCGGCGAGCAGCCGCAGCCGCAGCTCGTAAGGATCCTGGCCGCCCTGGTCGGCCATCTCGTCGAAGAAGCTCTCGTAGAGGAAATCGTTCATCGAATGCCCGACCGAGCGCCAGTAGCCGAGCATCGTCGGGTTCTGGACATAGATCTGCGCGACGCGGACGTTCGGGATCGCATAGGCCTTGCCGGTCAGCCCCTCGGTCGCCATCGGGTCGAGCTTGCCGTCCTTGTCGCGGCCGGAGATCGCCTCGCTCGGCCCCTCGCAGGCGCTGACCGCCTCTAGCGCGAGCGGCAGGCCGTCGGCGTCGAGCGTGCCCCGGAACCGCGTCACCGCCATCGGACGCAGCCGGTCGCGCAGGAATTCCTCTTCCCGGCTCCAGATGACCTTGACCGGCCGCCCCACCGCCTTCGCGAGCGCGATCGCCTGCGGATAGGGATTCGAGGAGGGATAGAGGAAATGCCGGCCGAAGAAGCCGCCGAGCAGCGGCGAATGGACCCGCACCCGCGCCGGCTCGATCCCCGCCTGCTTGGCCGCGTCGGCCTGGAACATGTCGGGCGCCTGGTTCGGCACCCAGAGGTCGAGCGTTCCGTCGGGATTGAACCGCGCCAGCGTCGCCGGGGGTTCGAGCTGGGCGTGATTGACGAAGGGCGCGCGATAGGTCGCGCCGACCACCGTTTCGGCCTCGCCCAGAACCTTCGGCGCGTCGCCCTTCGCCTCGGCCTCCTCGCCGTCGCCGGGCGCGCGCTCGAGGGCGTCGCCGAAGGCGTCGGTGGAGAAATCGGCGGGCATGTGGCGCAGGTTCGGCTCCGGCGCGCCCTCGGGCTCGCGCCAGTCGACCTGCGCCGCCTCCGCCGCGCGTTTCGCATCCCACCAGCGTTCGGCCACGACCGCGACCGCGCCCGGCAGGTGGTGGACGGAATGCACGCCCTTCATCGCGCGAAGCTCGTCCTCGTTGCGGATCGTCCCGATCGTCATGCCGAGCCGGGGCGCGTGCTGGACGGCGGCGTGAAGCATGCCCTCCACCTGCGCGTCGATCGCGAAGACAGCCTTGCCGGTCGATTTCTCGTAGACGTCGAGCCGCTTCACCGGCTGGCGGATCCAGCGGAACTCGGCCGGATCGCGGAGGGTCACGCTCTCCGGATCGGGCACCGGCAGGTCGAGCGCCGCGGGCGCGAGCTCGCCATAGCCGAGCGACCGGCCCGAGGCGGCGTGGACCACCCGTCCCGGCTCGGTCGAGAGTTCGGAGACCGGCGCGCCAAGCTGGGCGGCGGCGGCGGTCATCAGCATCGCGCGGGCGAGCGCGCCGAGGCGGCGCATCGCGGCGTAGCTGGTGCGCACAGAGAGGCTCCCCCCGGTGATCCGGAAGCCGGGCATGCCCTCCATCACCTGGTAGTCGGCGCCCGGAGGCGCGTTCTCGACCACGAAGGTCGCGGGATCGGCGTCGAGTTCCTCGCCGACGATCTGGGCCATCGCGGTGAAGACGCCCTGACCGCCCTCGACGAAGGGACTGAGCAGGCGCACCGTCCCGTCCGGGCGGATCTCGAGGAAGGCGGGCACGCGGGTGCCCGGCGCCATCGCCTCCTGGGCGCGCGCCCGGCTCCCGGGCAGGCCGAGGCCGAGCACGAGGGATCCCGCGGCCGCGCCGGAGGAGGCGAGCAGGAAGCCGCGGCGCGACAGGTTGACCGGACCGCCGGAGAGTTCGGGCCGGGTGAGGGTCCTGTTCGAGAGATCGCCCATCAGCCCCGCTCCCCGCCGTCCGCCAGATCGGCCATCGCCGCCTTGATCGCATTGTAGGTGCCGCAGCGGCAGAGGTTGACCATCACGGCGGCGATCTCCTCCTCCGACGGGTTCGGGCTTTCCCTGAGCAGCGCGGTCGCGGCCATCACCTGCCCGGACTGGCAGTAGCCACATTGCGGCACCTGATGCGCGACCCAGGCCTCGACGACGCGCCGGCCGGTCTCGTCCGCCTCGATCGCCTCGATCGTCGTGATCTCGCTGCCCTCGACGCTGTCGACCGGGGTGACGCAGGAGCGCGTCACCACACCGTCGACGAGGACCGAGCAGGCGCCGCATTGCGCGATGCCGCAACCGTATTTCGTGCCGGTGAGACCGAGTTCGTCCCGGATCACCCAGAGGAGCGGCGTATCGCCCTCCGACTGGACCGAATAGGTCTCCCGGTTGATCCGAAGTTCCATGACACGTCTCCCAATCACTGTCTTCCGGGTCGGCGCGCGAATGGCGGCGGCGAGACGCCGGCCCGCGGGAAAACTAGCGCCGGAGGCCGGACGGGCAAGCATATTCTGACGCGCGGGGTACGTTTCGCTTCCGCGGGAAACCACCCCTCGCCGTCCGCCGCGACCGGTGCTAACTGGAGGCGACGCGCGCGGACGGCGCCCTGCGGGCACGGCGCGCCCGGGGCCAGCCGACGCGGAAACCAGAGCGGGGGACACCATGACCGAGACATCCGGACATCAGGCCGAACGCAACTTCGTCGAGCGGAGCGAGCTTCTCGTCGCACCGGAACTCGCGACCTTCATCGAGGCCGAGGCGCTGCCCGGAACGGGGATCGAGGCCGGGGCCTTCTGGGCCGGCTTCTCCGCGCTCGCCCACGACCTCGGCCCGCGCAACCGGGCGCTGCTCGCCAGGCGCGAGGCGCTGCAGTCGCAGATCGACGACTGGCACATCGCGCGCCGGGGCCAGCCGCATGACCGCGACGCGTACAAGGCCTTTTTGACCGAGATCGGCTACCTGCTGCCCGAGGGCGAGGATTTCACCATCGACACCGAGAATGTCGATCCCGAGATCGCGACGGTTCCGGGACCGCAACTCGTGGTGCCGATCACCAACGCGCGGTTCGCCCTCAACGCCGCCAATGCGCGCTGGGGCAGCCTCTACGACGGCCTCTACGGCACCGATGCGATGGGGGGCCTTCCGGCGCCCGGCGGATACGACCGGGGCCGGGGCGCGCGCGTCGTGGCGCGCGCGCGGGTCTTCCTCGACGAGGCCTTCCCGGTCGAGGGGACGAGCCACGCCGACGCGCGGCGCTATCACGTGCATCAGGGCGCGCTGCTCGTCGATGACATGCCCCTCGCCCAGCCGGAGAAGTTCGTCGGCTACCGCGGCCACCCCCGCGCGCCCGAGTCGGTCCTCCTGCGCAACAACGGCCTCCATGTCGAGCTCGTCTTCGACCGGACGCATTCGATCGGCGCGCGCGACCAGGCCGGCCTCGCGGACGTGCGGCTCGAGAGCGCGATCTCGGCGATCATGGATTGCGAGGATTCCGTCGCCTGCGTCGACGCCGAGGACAAGGTCGCGGCCTATCGCAACTGGCTCGGCCTGATGCGGGGCGATCTCGCGGAGACCTTCGAGAAGGGCGGGCGCGAGATGACGCGGCGGCTCAGCCCCGACCCGACCTTCACCGCGCCGGACGGAAGCGCCTTCTCCGTCAAGGGCCGCGCGCTGATGCTCGTGCGCGACGTCGGCCACCTGATGACCAACCCCGCGATCCTCGACCGGAACGGCGACGAGATCTTCGAGGGGCTGATGGATGCGATGATCACCACGCTGATCGCGCTCCACGACCTGCGAAAGACCGAGGGGCCGCGCAACTCGCACGCCGGCTCGGTCTACGTGGTGAAGCCGAAGATGCACGGTCCCGAGGAGGTCGCCTTCGCCGACGAGACCTTCACCCGCGTCGAGACCGTGCTGGGCCTGCCCGCGAACACGGTCAAGATCGGCGTGATGGACGAGGAGCGTCGCACCTCGGTCAACCTCAAGGAATGCATCCGCGCCGCGCGCCACCGGCTCGTCTTCATCAACACCGGCTTCCTCGACCGCACCGGCGACGAGATCCATACCTCGATGGAGGCCGGCCCGTTCAGCCGCAAGGACTTCATCCGGCGCAAGGGCTGGATCACCGCCTACGAGAACCAGAACGTCGACATCGGCCTCGAATGCGGCCTCTCGGGCAAGGCGCAGATCGGCAAGGGCATGTGGGCGATGCCCGACAAGATGGCGGCCATGCTGGAGGCGAAGGTCGAGCATCCGAAGGCGGGCGCGAACTGCGCCTGGGTGCCGAGCCCGACGGCGGCGACGCTGCACGCGCTGCATTATCACCGGATCGACGTCTTCGCGGTTCAGGCCGTGCTCGCGAAGGGCGGGCGGCGCGCCTATGTGGAATCGCTGCTCGAGATCCCGCTCGCGAGCTATCGCAAATGGACGCGGAGCCAGATCGAGCGCGAGGTGGAGAACAACGCGCAAGGCATCCTCGGCTATGTGGTGCGCTGGATCGATCAGGGCATCGGCTGCTCCAAGGTGCCCGACATCAACGACGTCGGCCTGATGGAGGACCGCGCCACCTGCCGCATCTCGGCCCAGCACATCGCGAACTGGCTGCACCACGGGGTGGTGAGCAAGGACGAGGTGATGGAGATCATGAAGCGGATGGCCGGGGTCGTCGACCGCCAGAACGCCGGCGATCCCGCCTATGTCCCGATGGCGCCCGGTTTCGACGGGATCGCCTTCAGGGCCGCCTGCGATCTGGTCTTCGAAGGCCGGGTCCAGCCCGCGGGCTATACCGAGCCGATCCTCCACGCCCGGCGCCGCGAACTGAAGGCGCACAGCCAGCGCCGCTGAGACGCGGACTTGAAGGAATCACGCGCCCGTGCTAGCTGCTCGGGCGTAAAGGCATCGCCGGGAGAAGGCGGGGCGACCCGCCGCCGAAGGAGCAACCGCGCCCCGGAAACTCTCAGGTCCAAGGACCGGCGATGTCTCAACACTCCGGAAAGCGGCCGGGAGGCCCACCGAAGGAGAAAGCCCGGAAGCCACCCGGGTGAAACTCTCAGGTCCAAGGCACGGAGGGGGCGCGGCGGCGGAATGCCGCGAGCCCTGGAGTGTGCCCAATGACCACCATCGCCGTGATCGGCGCCGGCGTGACCGGCCTGACGACCGCCTATGAACTGCTGGACCGCGGCTTCGAGGTGACGGTCTTCGACCGCCACCGCTACGCCGCGATGGAGACGAGCTTCGCCAACGGCGGCCAGCTCTCCGCCTCGAACGCCGAGACCTGGACGCAGTGGGGCACGGTGCTGAAGGGCCTGAAGTGGATGCTTCAGACCGACGCGCCGCTGCTCGTCAACCCCGCCCCCACCCTGCACAAGATGCGCTGGATGGCGGAGTTCCTCTCCAACATCCCCTCCTATCGCGCGAACACGGTCGAGACGGTCCGCCTCGCCATCGCCGCGCGCGCGGTGCTCTTCGAGATGGCGGCGCGCGAGGGGATCGACTTCGACCTCGAGCGCCGGGGCATCCTGCACTTCTATTCGGAGCGCAAGGATCTCGCGCATGCGCGCCGCGTCAACGCGATGCTGGCCGAGGGCGGGCTCGAGCGGCGGGAGCTGACCCCCGCGGAGATCCGCGAGGTGGAGCCCGCGCTCCACGGTGAGTTCGTCGGCGGCTTCCTGACCGGGAGCGACAGCTCCGGCGACATCCACAAGTTCACCACCGGCCTCGCCCGCGCCTGCGCCCGCCGGGGCGCGAGCCTCCGCTTCGGGACCGATGTAGAGGGCGTCGCGGCCGTCGAGGGCGGCGTGCGCGTGAACGCGGGCGGGCGTGAGGAAGCCTTCGACGCGGTGGTCGTCTCCGCCGGCGTCCGCAGCCGGGCGATCGCCGCGGCGCTCGGCGACAGGGTGAACATCTATCCGGTGAAGGGCTATTCGATCACCGTCCAGCTCGACGACCCCGAAAGCCAGGCGGCCGCGCCCTGGATCAGCCTGCTCGACGACCGCTCCAAGATCGTCGCTAGCCGCTTCGGCGCCGACCGTTTCCGCGTCGCCGGCACGGCCGAGTTCAACGGCGCGAACCGCGACATCCGCGCCGACCGCGTCCAGCCGCTGGTGGAATGGTGCGAGAAGCATTTCCCCGGCGTCTCGACCGAACATGCGATCCCCTGGGCGGGCCTCCGGCCGATGACGCCCTCGATGCTGCCGCGCGTCGGGCGCGGCCGGCGGAGGGGCGTGTTCTACAACACCGGCCACGGCCATCTCGGCTGGACGCTCTCGGCCGCCACCGCCCGGCTCGTGGCCGAGAGCGTGGCGGCGGAATTCGCGCCCCGCGCCGTCGCGGCCCCGCGCCCCGCGCTCGCCGTCGCCTAGGGCGCGGCGCCCGCGGGCGTGGCACGGGAGTGAAAACGCCGCGCCGGAAACCGGCGCGGCGCGTCCGATAATCTCAGCCGCGGCGTGCTAGTTTTCCGGCTTTCCACTCTGCTCCGCCGCCGGCGTCTTGCCACCCTCCCCCTCGATCTCATGGGTCTCCTCGCCGGCCACCAGGGTTCCCCGGCGCGGCTCCGGAGGGCTGCCGGGCTGGTCGGGCGCCCCGGATTCGATCTCGTGGGTCTCTTCCCCGGCCACGATCGTGGCGTGCTGGAGTGCGCCCGAGGCTTCTCCGGGCGTCTTGCGGTCCGGTCCTGTCCCGTTGCTCATTGAATATCGCTCCTGTCCTGAGGATCGCGGCCCTGGCCGCGCTTCGTCTCTCTGAAAACCCCGCTCGGGCCGGGTCGTTCCCGGCGACGCGGCGCGCGCGCGCCGCCGGGTAGGACCTCACTTCGCGGACATCGCCTCGCGCGCCGCGGCGCTGGTGCGCGCCCAGTAGCGGAGCTGACGGCAGAGCTTCACGAAATCCTCCGCGTCGCCCGGCTTGCCGAGGAGCAGGAAGCCGTCGTCGGGCGTGGCGCCCGCCTGATCGAGCAGCGGCCGCGCGGTCTCGGCGAAAGCGATGAACTTCGCATGGGCGAAGGCGTCGGCGACGAAGTCGCGCGCGGCCGGATCGCCGGAGAGCCGCGCCGCGCCCTCCTTCGACACCAGGAGCGCCACCGCGTCGTAGAGGACCGAGGGGCCGCCGGCGAGCTTCTGCTTCGCGGCGTGGACCTTGCCCGCGTCATCCGCCGCGCCGCCGACCTCCGGCGCGACCAGTTCGACCATCGCCCCTTCGGCCTTGGCGGCGCTCTCGATCCCTTTCAGGAGGGCGGCGTCGAATCCGTCGGTGATCAGCACGCCGATCTTGCGCCCCCTGAAGCTCTCGGGACCGTTGCGCAGGATGCTGAGCTTCGGCGAAGGCGGCAGCCCCTCCACGACCGGCCGCGCCGGATCCGCCGCGTCCGGCATGTCGCGGAGGCCGAGGCCCTCGGCCACGCCCTTCGCCAGCCCCTCGTCGATCACGCGCAGATGCGCGACGACGCGGGCGCGGACCGCGGGCGTCTCGACCTTCGAGAGTTCGAAGACCAACGCGTCGCGCATGTGCCCCTGCTCCACCGGCGTCTGGCTCGCGTAGAACTGCCGCGCCTGGCTGTAGTGATCGGCGAAGAGCTCGGGCCGCATCCGGAGCTTCTCCCCCTCCTCTCGCGCGGGATAGGTCCGGAAGCCGCCCTTCGGATCCTCGCGCGGCCCCTCTCCCCAGGAGTTCGGCTCGTAATTCGCCCGGCCCTTCGGGTTGTGGAAGGCCATATGGCCGTCCTGCTGGAAGTGATGGAACGGACAGCGCGGCGCATTCACCGGCAGATGGGTGAAATTGGGCGAGCCGAGCCGCTTCAGCTGCGTGTCGAGATAGGAGAAGTTGCGTCCCTGCAGCAGCGGGTCGTTGGTGAAGTCGATGCCCGGGACGATGTTGTTGGTCTGGAAGGCCACCTGCTCGGTCTCGGCGAAGAAATTGTCGACGCAGCGGTCGAGCACCAGCCGCCCGACGATGCGCACCGGCACCTCCTCCTCGGGGATGATCTTGGTCGCGTCGAGGACGTCGAACGGGAATTTTTCGGCGAATTCCTCGTCGAAGAGCTGCACGCCCAGTTCCCATTCCGGGAAGTCGCCCATCTGGATCGCGTCCCAGAGATCGCGGCGGTGGAAATCGGGATCGGCGCCGTTGAGCTTCACCGCCTCGTTCCAGACCACCGACTGCAGCCCCTGCTTCGGCTTCCAGTGGAACTTCACGAAGGTCGACTTCCCCTCGGCGTTCACGAAGCGGAAGGTGTGGACGCCGAAGCCTTCCATGAAGCGGAAGGAGCGCGGGATCGCGCGGTCGGACATGATCCACATGACCATGTGCATCGACTCGGGCGTCAGTGAGATGAAGTCCCAGAAATTGTCGTGCGCGGTCTGGGCCTGCGGGAAGCCGCGGTCGGGTTCCTGCTTCGCGGAATGGATCAGGTCGGGGAACTTGATCGCGTCCTGGATGAAGAAGACCGGAATGTTGTTGCCGACGAGATCCCAGTTGCCCTGCTTCGTGTAGAGCTTCACCGCGAAGCCGCGCACGTCGCGGGCGAGATCGGCGGAGCCCTTGTTGCCGGCGACGGTCGAGAAGCGGACGAAGGCCTCGGTCTTCTCGCCCTTGCGCTGGAAGATGTCGGCCATCGTCACGTCCTCGAGCGTGTCGAGCGTCTCGAAATAGCCGTGGGCGCCGAAGCCCCGCGCATGGACGACGCGCTCGGGGATGCGCTCGTGGTCGAAATGGAAGATCTTTTCCCTGAAGTGGAAATCCTCCATCAGGGTCGGCCCGGGCGCGCCGACCTTGAGCGAGTTCTGGTCGTCGGAGACGGGGGTGCCCTGCTGCGTGGTCAGGACCGTCGTGTCGCCCCCGGCGGTCTGATGGTATTCACCGCCCCGGCCCCGCTCGATCTCGAGATCGGCGAGGCGGGTTTTCTCGTGGCTGTCCTGGGTCAAATCGACTGCTCCATCGGCTTGGCTTCGCGGCCCCGCTCCCTCGGGGGCGGGTTTCAATGGCAGTCCAACCCGACACTTCCCGCGGGGTTCCAAAGGCGCCGGCCAGATGGCGCGCGTCCGCGCATGGCTCACCGGGGCGCCGCGCTCTCCGCCGCGCCCTCGGCGACGAGGCGGAAGGCCTCCGCCAGCCCCGCGCCGCGAAGCGCGCGGCCGAGGCGGTCGGCGTAATGGGTGCGGACGTGGCTGGCGTGGAAGCTGTTCGGTGCCACCAGCACCAGCGCGCCGGCGCTCTCTCCGCCAGCCCGCAACGGCTCGAACCAGTTCGCGAAGAGGGCGGGATCCTCGTCGCGCAGAAGCCGCCGCGCGGCGGCCCAGGGCGCGGCGGTCCCCGCTTCCTCCTCCGGCGCCGGGGCATCGGCGCGCGGGAACGGGACGACATTCGCGCCGCCCCCGGGATCCGCGAGGGCGCGCATCCGCGCGTCGAAATCGCTGCCGACACGGGGCCAGGCCTCCCGCGTCGCCGCGCGGATCCGCTCGAGGTCGAGCGCGTAGCTCGCCACCCTGCCCCGCCGCGCCGGTGTCTCGAGCGTGATCCAGCCGAGGTCGCGGAACCGCGCCATCTCGCGCTTCACGGTGCGTTCGTCCACCGCCCAGAGCCGGGCGATCTCGCGCTGGCCGACGTGGAGGATCCCGCGCCGCCAGTCGTAACGGGCGGTGACGAGCGTGATGAAGCGCAGCGTCATGCGCTGGGTTCCCGCCGCGCCGCCGAGCGCGTGGCAGCCGAGCGCGGTCAGCAGATCGTATTTGAGACTGGCGGCCTCCGGTCCGGCCAGCGTCCTCGCCCGCATGTGTTCCGTCCTTCGCTGGCCGGGGTTTCCCGGCCCGGTGTTCCTGCTCGATGCGCGGCGCTTGTGATTCTCAACGCTATTGGCCGCCTCGGTCGAATTAACGTCCTGCCTCGCGATTCTGTCAAGGGACTGATGTTCAGGGCAGGCGCCGCCGGGAGCGCCCGCCTTCTTCCCTGAAAGAAAAGGTATCATGGTATTGGGGGACACCCAGAACGTCCCTCTGAATGGCGATTTTGTCCCCCCATCCCTGGCGGGCGCGACCGTGATGACCCCCAATATCTGGAGGCGCCGCCGCGGCCGGGCTGAATCGGCCGCCCAGGCACGCTACGCGCGCCGGAAGTGTTTGCGTCGAAGCGGAGATCAACGTATTTCTGCGATTGGCAGGAAACAACGTCCGCGAAAAGACGAAGGCAGGCGAAATGTACACACATAGCGATCTGGCGGCGCTGCAGGCGCAGTCGCTCAAGATGCAGGGCTGGATCCGACGGCAGACCTTCAGTCCCGAACTCGAGAAGACGCTGCGGCGGTTCTCGAGCTGGGAGGTGGCGGAGCTGGTGTTCCGGATCAACCAGTCGACCTTCCGCGGCCGGCTGGCGGCGGAGCCGGGCCTGCCCGCGGGCGAGGTGGAGGAGGACGGGCGCCAGCGGTGGTTCTCGCTCGACGAGATCAACGATCTGCGCCGGCGGATGAAGGTCAACCGCCGCAGCCTGATGCCGCCCCGGCCGAAGGGCAAGCGCGCGCTTCGCGCGGCGATCGCGAATTTCAAGGGCGGCGCGGGCAAGTCCACGGTGGCGCTCCATTTCGCCCACGCCGCCGCGCTCGACGGCTACCGGGTGCTGGTGGTGGATTTCGATCCGCAGGCGACGCTCAGCCATTCGATGGGGTTGACCGATGTCAGCGAGGAGCACACGGTCTGGGGCATCCTCGCGCGCGACCTGATCAACGAGACCGACCGGATGAACGCGGCGCCCCAGGGGGCGGAGAGCGGGACCGCCCTGCCCCGGCGCCGGCTCCCGGCCTCGATCCGCGACCTCGGCCTCGCGGAGCTTCGCGTCAACGACTTCCTGAAACCCACCGCCTGGTCGACGATCGACATCATTCCCTCCTGCGCCAACGCCGCCTTCGTCGAATTCGCGAGCGCGCAGTACCGGCACCTGAATCCGGAATGGTCGTTCTTCGCCGCCGTGTCGCGCTACCTCGACCATCTGCCCGACGACGCCTACGACCTCATCATCTTCGACTGCCCGCCGGCGATCGGCTACCAGTCGATGAACGCCGTCTTCGCCGCGGACGTGCTCTACATCCCCTCCGGACCCGGCTACTGGGAATACGATTCCACGACGAGCTTCATCGGCCAGCTCGCCGAGGCGCTGGAGGATCTGTCGGCGGGGTTCGGGGAAACCTTCCCCGCGGGGAAGATCGCGCTGCCCAAGGCCTTCGCCGACGTGAAGTTCCTGCTGACGCGCTACGAGCCGGCCAACGATCTGCACAAGGCGATGCTCGAGGCCTTCCGCAAGGTCTTCGGCGACCGCGTGACCGAGAGTCCGATCGAGATGACGCGGGCGGTGGAGCAGTCGGGCCGGTTCCTCTGCTCGGTCTACGAGATCGACTACCGCGACATGACGCGCGAGACCTGGCGGCGCGCGCGCGGCAGTTTCGACACCGCCTACGCGGAATTCAAGCAGGTCTGCGTCGCGGCGTGGGACAAGGTGGAGGCACGCGCATGAGGAAGCGCCGGATCTTCGATCTCGACATGCCGGAGGAGCCCGAGGCGGCGCCGGACGCGGCGCCGGGGGTGGCGGAAACCTTCCCCGCGGGGAAGGTGACGACGGAGAAGGCGCCGCGGCGGCGGGGTCCGATGGCGACGGCGGTTCATGAGAACGCCGAGGCGCTGCGGGCGCGGGCCGAGGCCGAGGCCGCGATCCGCGCCGAGAACGACGCGCTCGCGGGCGAACTGGTGCGGCTCCGGGGGCTCGGCCTCATCGTCGACCTGATCCCGCTCGATGCGATCGACGCGACCAAGCTCGCGCGTGACCGGATGCCGGGCGAGGATCTCGAACTCGCCGAACTGAAGGCCTCGATCCGCGACATCGGCCTTTCGAATCCGATACGGGTCGAGCCGGCGGGGCAGGGGCGCTACGAACTGATCCAGGGCATGCGGCGGCTGACCGCGTTCCGCGAACTGCGGGCCGAAACCGGGGAGAAGCGCTACGCCGCCATTCCGGCCGGGCTGATGACCGATGCCGAGGGGCTCGACCAGCTCTACCGGCGGATGGTGGACGAGAACATGGTCCGCAAGGACATCTCCTTCATGGAGATGGCGACGATGGCGCGCGACTATGCCCGCGACCCGGGAACCGCCTGCGACGATCCGGAGAAGGCGGTGGCGATCCTGTTCCAGAGCGCGGGCTATCAGAAGCGCAGCTACATCCGCGCCTTCCTGACGCTGGTCGATCTGCTGGGCGACGTGCTGGAATATCCGCGCGAACTGCCGCGCGGCCTCGGGCTCGATCTGCGCCGGCGTCTCGACGCGGAGCCGGGGATCGTGGCGGAGATCCGCGCCGAACTGGCGGCGCGGGAGGACCGGACGGCGGAGGGCGAACTTGGCGTGCTGCGCCGCTGGGCCGGGGCGGGGGAGGGGGGCGAAACCTTCCCCGCGGGGAAGAAACCGGCGGTCGCGCCCCGGCCCGCGCGCAAGGCGCGGATGACCTTCGAGGTGCCCCGGGCCGAGGGGCCGGCGAAATGCACCGCCGCCAACGGCCGGCTGGAGATCCGCCTCGCGCTCGATTTCTCCACCATCGACCGGCGCCGGCTGGAGGAGGCGGTGCGCCGGATGCTGGATCAGGTGAAGTGAGAGGTGGCCTCATGTAAGCCACTGATATAATTTAAAAAAGTGAGGATTCCGAGCCCGTGCGCGAGCCTTGGCGCCGGCCGTCGCTCAGCCGAGATAGGCGAGGCCCCCGAGCGCGAAGAGGATGCCGAGCCAGGCGAAGGCGGCGATGGCGACGACGCGGAGCAGGCCCGTATCCTCGCGCAGATGCATGAAGACCCAGAAGATCAGCGCCGCCTTGGCCGCGGCGATGCCGATCCCGGCCGCGAGGCTCGGCGGCCCGACGAGGAGGAAGCTCGCCGCCACCGTCAGCGCGAGCAGGAGGAGCAGCGCGGCCCAGGTCAGGACGAGGAGGCGGGTGACGGACATGACTAGCGCGCCAGGTAGAGGACGGGATAGAGAAAGACCCAGACCACGTCGATGAGGTGCCAGTAGAGCCCGGTGATCTCCACCGGGATCGCCCGCGCGCTCTCCGCGCGGCGCAGCCGCCAGGCGAGCCCCGTGACGACGCAGATCCCGATCGTCAGATGGACGGCGTGCAGCCCGGTCGAGACGAGGTAGAGATGCATGAAGAGCCGCTGGACCGGCTCGGAGAGCGCGCCGTCGCCGCCGGTGACCGGCAGCAGACCCTCGCGGAATTCGAGCGTGTACTCGGTCGCCTTCAGCGCGAGGAAGCCGAGGCCGAAGGCCGCCGTCGCGCCGAGCCAGCGCGCCGCGGCGCGGCCCGCGCCTTCCCGGGCCGCGTGGACGGCGAGCGCGGCGAAGAGGCTCGAGGTCAGCAGGATCACGGTGTTCCAGGCACCGATCCAGAGATGGAGTTCGCGCGAATGGGCGACGTATTCGGCCGGGTGCTGGAGGCGCGTCAGCGCCATCGCGGCGAAGAGCCCGCCGAAGAGCATGATCTCGGTGCCGAGGAAGAGATACATCCCCATCATGTCGGCGGCGTGGCGCTGGCGGCGGTCCGTGTAGGGGGAGACGGATTCGGTCATGCGTCGTGCCTCTCGATCTCGTAGTCGTAGGGCGGCCGGGTCACCTCCGGGATCTCGGCGAAATTGTGCTCCGGCGGTGGCGAGGCGACGGTCCATTCGAGCCCGGTCGCCCCCCAGGGGTTCGGCCCCGCCGGCGCGCCGTTCCTGAGCGACCAGAGCAGATAGACGAAGGGCAGCAGATAGGCCGCGCCGAGCACGCCCGCGCCGCTGGAGGAGAGCACGTTCAGCACCTGGAACTCGGGCGGATAGACATGGTAGCGCCGCGGCATTCCCATGTAGCCGAGCAGGAACTGCGGGAAGAAGGTCAGGTTGAAGCCGATGAAGATCAGGAGCGCCGCGACCCGTCCCCAGGCGAGCGGATAGAGCCGGCCGGTGATCTTCGGCCACCAGAAATGCAGCGCGCCGAAGAAGGCGGAGACCGTGCCGCCGACCATGATGTAATGGAAATGGGCGACGACGAAATAGGTGTCGTGGACATGGACGTCGACCGCGAGCATCGTGAGCACGAGCCCGGTGAGGCCGCCGACGACGAAGAGGCCGATGAAGCCCATCGCGAAGAGGAAGGGCGGGTCGAGGGCGATATGGCCTTTCCAGAGCGTCGCGGTCCAGTTGTAGACCTTGATCCCCGAGGGGACCGCGACGACGAGGCTGAGGAAGGAGAAGATCGCGCTCGCATAGACCGACTGGCCGGAGACGAACATGTGGTGCCCCCAGACCAGGAAGCCGATCACGGCGATGGCGATCGAGGATCCGGCGACGAATTCGTAGCCGAAGACCGGCTTGCGCGCCGAGGCGGCGACCAGTTCGGAGATCACCCCGAGCGCGGGCAGCACCATGATGTAGACGGCCGGGTGGCTGTAGAACCAGAACAGATGCTGGAAGAGCAGCGGATCGCCCCCGAGCGCCGGGTTGAACACGCCGAGGCCGAAGAGGCGCTCCGCCGCGATGAGCGCGAGCGTGATCGCGAGGACCGGCGTCGCGAGCACCAGGATGATCGACGTCGCGTAATGCGACCAGATGAAGAGCGGCAGCCGCCCCCAGGTCATCCCGGGGCAGCGCAGCTTGTGGATCGTGACGATGAAGTTGAGCCCGGTCAGGATCGACGAGAAGCCGGTGACGAAGACCGCCGTCGCGACCAGCACGACCGAGCCGTTCGCATACATCGACGAGAGCGGCGTGTAGAAGGTCCAGCCGGTATCGACGCCGCCGAGCACCAGTGTGGCGAGCGCGAAGAGCCCGCCCGCCATGTAGATGTACCAGGAGAGCAGGTTGAGCCGCGGGAAGGCGACGTCGCGCGCGCCGATCATCAGCGGGATCAGGAAATTGCCGAATGTGTTTGGGATCGACGGGATCAGGAAGAACCAGACCATGATGATGCCGTGGAGCGAGAAGGCGCGGTTGTAGCCCTCGTTCGTCATCAGGTCGGGCGCCGGGGTCATGAGGTCGGCGCGCACCAGCGCCGCCGCGAGCCCGCCGACGAAGAAGAAGAAGGTGATGGAGAGCAGGTAGAGGATCGCGATCCGCTTGTGGTCGGTCGTGAGCAGCCAGGAGCGCAGCGAGGTGCCGGAGCGGAAGTAGCTCACGCGCTCCTCCTCGGTTTCGGCGGGAGGCTCGGCGGTGGTGCTCATGGGCGATCCTCGGGTCTGGCGTCCGCCAGCGACTGGATGTAGGCGACCAGCCTCAGCACGTCTTCCTCGCCGAGCTGGTTCGCGAAGGTCGGCATGATCGGCGGATAGCCGGCGGCGATCTGGCTCCGGGGCAGCAGGATGCTGTCGCGGATGTACTGCGCGTCCGCCGTGACCACCTCGCCCCCCTCGAGCGGGACGGGACGGCCGTAGAGCCCTTCGAGCGGTGGCGCGTGGACGGTGGCGGAGGGGCCGTGGCAGCCCGAGCAGCCGTGGCTCCGGAAGAGCGCCGCGCCCGCCTCGGCCAGCGTCGCATCGGTGTCCGCCGTCCGGAGCCACGCCGCGTAGTCGTCCGGCGTCATCGTGACGAAGCTTCCGCCCATCACCGAATGATCGACCCCGCAGAACTCGGCGCAGGCGAGATGCCAGGTGCCGGGGCGGTCGGCGGTGAAGGAGAGGGTGGTGTAGCGGCCGGGCACCACGTCCTGCTTGATGCGCAGCGCCGGGATGAAGAGCGAATGGATCACGTCCTGGCTCGCCATCCGGAGCGTGACGGGGGTGCCGACCGGCACGTGCAGCGTGTTGATCTCGCGCTGCCCGCCCGGATGCTGGAATTTCCACATCCACTGTTTCGCCACCACGTCGATCTCGAGCGCGTCGGCGGGGGTCCGGTGCAGGTCGACGAAGAGCCAGGTCGCCCAGACATAGAAGCCGAGCAGCAGGATGAACGGGATCAGCGCCCAGGAAGTCTCCAGTCCGACGCTGTTGTCGACCGGATGCCGGCGGTCCGCCACCCGTCCCCGGCGGTACTTGACCGCGAAGACCGCCATCAGGATGAAGACCGGCGCCGAGAGCGCGACGATGAGCACGGTGAAGCCGCCGAGCAGCAGGTCCACGTGATCGGCGTAGGCGGAGGCGTCGACGGGCCAGAGCCAGCTCATGGCCGCCTCCGCCGTTCCCGCCAGAGCGCGAGCCCGATCAGCAGCGCGCCCCCGCCCGCCGTCGCCACGCCCCCCGCGCGCAGGAGCGTGGTGACGATCGAGCCGTATTCCCCGGTCTTCGGGTCGTAGTGATAACAGAGGAGCAGGATCTGATCGCCCCAGCTTCCGAGCTTCCCCTGGCCCGCGTCCGTGAGTGCGAGCCTCAGGTCCGCCGGCTCCGGCGCGATGCCGCGCAGCCAGGCGGCGAGGCGGCCGTCCGGGGTCAGGACCGCCGCCGCGGAGATATGCGCGTATTCGCCGATATCGGGATCCCAGGCGTAGCGGTAGCCGAGCGCCTCGGTCACCGCGGCGATGTCGGGCGCGGCCCCGGTCAGCCCCGTGATCGGCCCGAGTCCGGGAAAGGCGCCCCGCAGCCGGTCGAGCGACGCGGCGGCGGTCTCCGGCGTTTCCTTCGGATCGATCCCGAAGGCGACCAGCGCGAAGTCCCGCCCGGGCCGGTAGGACTGACCCCCGATCGCCTGGGCGAGCCCGGCGAGCGAGACGTCGCAGATGTTCGGGCAGTCGTGCAGCACCGGCGCCAGCACGATCGGCCGCCCGTCCGCGAGTTCCGCCAGCGTCACGCGCCGTCCGCTCTCGTCGCGGAACGGCCGGTCGAGCGGGATCGTGGCGCCCGGCCGGGCGTCGATCGTCGCATCGCGGAGCGCGTCGAAGGCGGCCGCCGGCGGGGCGGCGAGCGCGAGCAGGAGAGCGAGCAGCCGGATCATCTTTTCTCCTCCGGATCCTGCCAGCCGCGCGCGGCGGTGAGCGCCATCGCGCGGTCGATCGGGATGTGGGCGAGCCCCTCGGCGCGGTCGGCCCAGCCATAGCCCGCCAGCCGGGCGCGGCCGCGCTCCTCGACCGCGACCCGCTCGGCGCGCGGATCGGAGAGCAGCGGCGGACCCTCCCGCGACGGCGGCGGCAGCCGGTCCGGCGGCGGGGCGGTGGCGATCGCCTGCAGCAGCGCGGCGACGCCGAAGCCCGTCAGCGTGATCAGCACGAAGATCCCGGCGAGCCCGAGCAGGATGCCGCGCGGCGGCAGGTCGCGGGTCTCATGCGCGGGCATGTTCATGGCATCGCCTCCCGGCTTCGTCTCCGGGCCGCCGCGGCATGGCCGAGCAGGCCGAGGCCGAGCCCGGCGGCGAGCGCGGTCAGCGGCGCCGCCGCGCCCGCCGGCGCCTCGGGGAGCACGAGCCAGCCGGTTTCGAGCGCCGAGCCCGCGAGCGCCAGCGCCGCGCAGACGGCGAGCACCCGGCGGTTCGCGCGCGCGGGCCGGAACAGGAGCGCCGCCGCCGGCGCGACGTGGAGCAGCGCGATCACCGGGAAGAGCGGCGCCCACGGCCCGGTCGTCCGGCGCAGGTACCAGGCCGCGCCCGCGGGCAGGTTGGTGGACCAGGCGATGAGATAGGGCATGAAGGCGCAATAGCCCCAGAAGAGCAGCG
Organism: Amaricoccus solimangrovi; assembly: GCF_006385685.1. Classification (GTDB taxonomy): domain Bacteria; phylum Pseudomonadota; class Alphaproteobacteria; order Rhodobacterales; family Rhodobacteraceae; genus Amaricoccus; species Amaricoccus solimangrovi. The sequence goes on from NZ_VFRP01000008.1 coordinate 152,165, forward strand.
CGACGAGCAGCAGCGCCCCGAAGGGATCGGGCGATCCCCGGCGCATGGCGAGCCGGGCGAGCAGGAGGACCGAGAGCGCGCTCAGCGTCTGGATCGCGAGGAGATAGAGGCCGAAGGCCGAGGAATGGAAGGCGGGGTCGAGCGACATGAGCCAGTCGAAGGCGACGAAGGTGTGGAACGGCACGAAGAGGATCAGCCCCGCCGCCGCCAGCCCGTCCCCGGGCAGGAAGGCGAGGCCCGAGCCGAGCGCGAGGAAGAGCGCGGCGCGGATGAGCCAGCCGGCCTCCGACAGCCAGAGGCCCCGGAACGCCGTCTCGGCCGGCGCGCCGACCCAGGGGTAGAGCGTCGCGAGGCCGAGAGCGACGGGCACCCCGGCGAGGGCCACGAAGGGCAGGAGCCGCGCGAGCCATGTGGCGCCCGGGCCGACGGCGGCGCGCCACGGGCCCGGGGTGACGCGGGCGAGCAGCGCGAGGAACAGCGCGCCGACCGGCACCCCGGCCCAGAAGGCGGCGGCGGCGAGCCAGCCGAAGAGCGCGCCGGGCGCGAGCAGGATCGCGCCGAGCGCGGCGGCGGTGACGAGCAGGCCGGCCGCGGCGATCATCGCCCCGCCTCCGCCAGCTTCGCACGGTCCGCCTCGGGCAGGTCGGCGGCGGGCGTCCCGAGGCTGGTCTGGAGCGCGCGGACATAGGCCGCGATGGCCCAGCGGTCGGCGGGGGCGACGCGGTCGGCATAGGAATACATGACCCCGTGGCCGTGCGTGATCACGTCGACGATGGTGGCCGCCGGGGCCGCGCGGAGCCGGGGCTCCGCGAAGGAGGGCGGGGGCGGGAAGCCCCGCGACGGCACCACGCCGTCGCCGTCGCCCGCGATCCCGTGGCAGGGCACGCAGGCGATGGCGTAACGCTCCCGGCCCCGGTCGAGCAGCGCGGGCGTGAGCGGGGGGCGCGTCGCGAGCGTCGCGGCCCGCGCGGGATAGCCCCGCGCCACCGCGCCCTCGGGCGGCGGCTGGACGGAGGCGCCATTGGGGAAGAGCGGCGCCGGCTCGTAGGCGTCGTAGCGCGGCTGGTCCGCCATCTCGCAGGCGGCGAGCGCAAGCAGCAGGAGCGTCGCCCGCCTCATCGTGGCACCTCCGCGGCGCGGCGCGGATCGAGTTCGGGGAGCCCTTCGCGCTCGCCCTCGGGGATCAGCAGGAAGAACCGGTCGGGCTCGGCGAGGCTCATGCGCGGATCGTCGAAGACCGGGTGACGCAGCTTCGGCAGCCGGTTCAGCGCGAGCATCCCCCCGAGCGCGAAGAGCATCGCGGTGAAGATCGCGATCAGCGCGGTGACGAGCGCGAATCCCTGCCAGGCGACGGGCGGCCGGCCGCCGACGTCGATCGGATAGAGCAGGTTGGTCGCGACCTGCCCGCCGAAGCCGAGCACGGCGCCGAGCACGCCCCCCGCGAGGGCGAGCTTCGGTACGTGCGCCTCGGCGAAGCCGGTCAGCTCCGCGAGCCCTTCGAGCGGGTAGGGAGTGATTGCCTCGAACCGCCGCTCCGCCTCGCGCAGGCGTCGCGCCGCAGCCATCAGCCGGTCAGGGTCGTCGTATTCGAGCAGCAGGTCAGCCATGGCCCGCCTCGCGTTTCTCGTGCCGCGCCTCGCGCAGTTCGAAGACCGACATGACCGGCAGGAAGCGGACGAAGAGCAGGAAGGGCGCGAGAAAGACGCCGATCATCCCGGCGAAGAGCGCCCATTCCCAGAAGCTCGCGTGGTAGATCCCCCAGGAGGAGACGAGCCAGTCGCGGTAGAGCCCGGTGACGAGCAGCATGTAGCGTTCGAGCCACATGCCGATGGTGACCGAGAGCCCGATGAGCGCGAGCGGGACGGGACTGACCCTTACGCGGCGGAACCAGAGCAGTTGCAGCGGCAGGAAGTTGAGCGCGACCGCGCCCCAGTAGCTCCAGGCATAGGCGCCGGTCCAGCGGTCGTGCAGCGTGGCGATCTCGCGCGCGTCGCCGGACCAGAGCGCGGTGAAGGCGTCGGCGGCGTAGCCGTAGCCGGTCATGAAGCCGGTGGCGAGCAGGAGCTGGCCGATCAGGTTCAGGTGGGAGCGCGTGACGAGCGCGCCGAGCCCGAGCGCGTGGCGCAGCGTGACCGCGATGATCGCGACGACGGCGAAGCCCGAGAAGATCGCGCCGCAGAAGAAATAGGCCGGGAAGATGCCCGAGGCCCAGCCCGGCACCGGCCCCGCGGCGAAAAGGAGCGCGTAGGAGGCGGTGACGCCGAAGACGAGCGGCACGGCGAGCGCCGCGACGAGGCGGTAGGCCTGCCGCCAGCGCGCCCAGTGCCGCGCCTCGCCGCGCCAGCCGAGGGCGGCGAGGCCGAAGGCGACCTGCGCGAAACGCGACCGGCTCCGGTCCCGCATCGCGGCGAAATCGGGGATCGCGCCGAGGTACCAGAACAGGATCGAGCCGATGAGGTAGATCAGCACCGCGAAGAAGTCCCAGGCGAGCGGGCTCTTGAACTGCGGCCAGACCGTCATTGTGTTCGGGTAGGGCGCCATCCAGTAGAAGAGCCAGGGCCGTCCGAGGTGCAGCACCGGGAAGAGCCCGGCGCAGATCACCGAGAAGAGCGTCATCGCCTCGGCGAAGCGGTTCAGCGCGTTCCGTCGCGTCGTCCCGGTCAGCAGCAGCAGCGCCGAGATCAGCGTGCCGGCATGGCCGATCCCGAGGAACCAGACGTAGTTGACGATCGCGAGGCCCCAGTTGACCGGGATGTTGTTGCCCCAGACCCCGACGCCGAAGACGAGAAGCACGCCGACCGAGACGAGAAAGAGGAGGAGCAGCGCGAGCGAGACGCCGAAGCAGATCCACCAGGCGCGGGGCGCCGGAAAGTCGCCGGGGATGCGCGTGATCCGGTCGATCGGGTCGAGGGCGGCGTCGGTCATGCGCTCTCCTCCGGATCGGGCCGGACGCGGGCGAGATAGGTCGTGCTCGGCCGGGTGTTGGCCTCGGGGATCAGCGGATAGTCGCGGCCCGATGCCTTGGCGCGGCTGACCGCCGTCTCCGGATCGCTCATGTCGCCGAAGGTGATCGCCTCGGTCGGGCAGGCGGCCTGACAGGCGGTGACCACCTCGCCGTCGCGGATCGGGCGGTCCTCCTTCTTCGCGGCGATCCGGGCGGCGCTGATGCGCTGGACGCAATAGGTGCATTTCTCCATCACGCCCCGCGCGCGCACGGTGACCTCGGGGTTGCGCATCGCGCGGATTTCGGGCGGATCGTCGCCGGTGAGGTCGAACCAGTTGAAGCGCCGCACCTTGTAGGGACAGAAGGAGGAGCAGGTGCGCGTGCCTATGCAGCGGTTGTAGACCTGAAGGTTCAGCCCCTCGGCGTCGTGCACCGTGGCATTGACCGGGCAGCCCATCTCGCAGGGCGCCTGCGCGCAATGCATGCAGGGCACCGGCTGGAAATAGGTCGCGGGATCGGCCGGCTCGCCCGCGTGATAGCGGTCCACTCGGAGCCAGTGCATCTCGCGCCCCTGGGCGACGAGATCCTTGCCCACCACGGGAATGTTGTTCTCCGCGACGCAGGCGACGAGGCAGGCGTTGCAGCCGATACAGGCGTCGAGGTCGATCGACATGCCCCAGCCGGGAGACGGTTTCGGCGGATCATAGAAGCTCGCGCGCGCCGGTTCCGGGGGCAGGGGGGCGCCGCGGTCGGTCAGGCGCACGAAGTCGTGGCCCTCCATCGCCTGATGCGCCTGGGTCGTCGCCACGGTGACGCGCGCGCCGGTCTTCTCGATTCCGTCGAGCGCGAAGACCCGCGCCCCGTCCGGCGGCAGCAGCGCGAAGGCGTCCGCCCCCACTTCCGCCGCGACCTGCCCCCCCACGCGGCGGCCGTGGCCGAGCGTCACCGCGACGGTCCCGCGCGCCTGCCCCGGCGCGATCCAGGCCGGCCCCGTCATCCTCCGGTCTCCCGCCGTGAGGCGCAGCTCGTCGCCGGTCGCGATGCCCTTCTCCTCGGCCAGCGCCGGGGAGATGGCGATGACGCCGCCCCAGGTGACCTTGTCGAGCGGCGCGGGCGTCTCCTGGAGCCAGCCGTTGTTGGCGAAACGCCCGTCCCAGACCGAGGGATGCGGTCGCGCGACGAGGGTGAGCGCCGCCGCCGGGCGATCCGGCATCAAGGGCGGATCGAGGGGGACCGGGCGCAGTTCGGGGACGGCGGTCCCCGCGACGAAGCCCCGCGTCAGCGCCTCGGTCCAGCGCGTCTCGAACGCCGCGCCCCAGGGCTCGCGCCAGGTCGCCCGCGTCGCCGCGCGCGCGTCGGTCTCCGTCTCGCCCAGAAGCCGTGCCAGCATCTCCGCCGGGGCGCGTCCGCCGCCGAGCGGGCGCACGAGCGGCTGGATGATCGAGACGGTGCCGTCGCGGCTCCGCGCATCGCCCCAGCTTTCGAGCGGATGGGTGAGCGGCGCGTGCCATTGGCATTCGACCGCCGTCTCGTCGCGATGCGTGCCGAGATGGATCCGGAGCGGGACCCGCTCGAAGGCCGCGCGGAACGGATCGGCCCCCGGCGTGGTGAAGAGCGGATTGGCATCGAGCACGAGCAGCGTCGTGATCTCCCCCGCCTCCGCCGCTTCCGTCAGCGCCGCGAGACTTTCGCCGGACGGCGCCACTGGCTCGGTGACCCGTAGCGTCGCGCCGAGCCCGCCGAGCCGCGCCGTCAGGATCATCGCCAGCGCCTGGACCTCCGCGGGCGCCTCGGGGCCCGCGGTGACGAGGCCCCGGCCGGGCCGGGCGGCCAGCGCCGCCGCCGCCGCCCGCGCCCAGGCCGCCTCGGCCTCGGAAAGACCGTCCTCGGCGCCCGCGCCGTTGAGCGCCGCGGCGAGGCCCCGGGCGAGCGCGGGCAGCCGGTCCGGCTCCGCGACGAGCCGGCGCTCCGCGAAGGCGCCGGTCTGGGTCGGCGCCGCCTCGGCGGCGAAGAGCCGCGCCGCGCCGGCGCCCGCGCGCCAGGCGCGGCGGCGCTCGGCCCAGCCGCGCGCGGTCACGGCCTGTTCCGGCCCGGGGCCGAGCAGGTCGTGGCCGAGGCTCACCACCACCTCCGCCCGCGCGAGATCGACCCGCGTCGCGAGCGGCCGGCCGAAGGCGCGCGCCGCCGCCTCGCGCCGGGGGGCGTCGCCGAGCGGCTCGTGCGTGAACCGCCGCGCCCGGGGCCAGCGCGCCGCGAGCGCCGCGAACTGGCGCAGCAGCGTGGGCGAGGTCACCTCGCCCGAGAGCAGCGCGAAACCCGCGCCGCCCTCCGCGTCCAGCCGCCGCCTCAGATCGGCGAGCATGGTGTCGAAGGCGGCCCAGTCGGCCGGCCGGTCCTGGCGCCGCGGCGTGCGCGAGCGGTCGGGGTCGTAAAGGTCGAGCAGCGCCGCCTGCAGGAAGACATCGGTCGCGCCGCGCCATTCGGGATGGTCGGGATTGCCTTCGAGCTTCACCGGCCGCCCGGAATAGGTCCGGCCGATCAGCGGCATCGCATAGCCCGCCATCAGCGCGGCGCTGGCGTAGAAGCGGGGCTCGCCCACCACTTCGCCCTCGGGCACGGTGACATAGGGCATCGCGGTCTCGTCCGGCCCCCAGTCGCAGCCCGAAAGCCCGGCGAGCGCGAGCGAGGCGCCCATGAGCCGGAGCACGTCGCGCCGCTCGACCGGCGGGAGCGCCGCCAGCGCGGGAAATTCGCGCGCGGCGCGGGCCTCGGAGGGATCGGCGTCGAGCGCGCGCCAGAGCGGGGGGCGGGGCGCGCTCATCGGTGGCACACGCCGCAGTCGTCGAGCCGGGACGGCTCGATGTGATGGGCCTCCATCGCGCGGCGGCCGTAATCGGCGGCGCGTTCCGCCGTCCAGTCGGACCAGTCCATCCGCGTGACCTGATCCGGAGGCCGCAGATGGGGCGCGGGATCGCGGTGGCAGTCGAGGCAGAAGGCCATGGTGAAGGGCTCGCCCCGCTTCATGAGTGGCATCTCGTCGACCCGGCCATGGCATTCGACGCAGGGCACGCCGCGCGAGACATGGATCGAATGGTCGAAATAGGCGTAGTCGGGCAACCGCGCGACGCGGTTCCAGCGCAGCGGCTCGCCCTTGGCGAGGCTTTCGCGCACGGGCGCCAGCATCGGCGCTCCGGTCCAGATCTGGGAATGGCAGGTCATGCAGACCTCCGTCGCCGGAAGGCCGGCATTGGGGGCGGATTCGACGCCCGCGTGGCAGTAGCGGCAGTCGATGCCAAGTTCTCCCGCGTGGTGCAGGTGGCTGAAGGGCACCGGCTGGTCCACCACCCAGTCGACCGAGGTCACATAGGCGGACTGCACCAGGCCCGCGCCCAGGAGGATCGCGGCGGTCACGGCGACGATCCCGAGACCGACGCCGACTCTCGGCCAGGTATCGGCCGAGGGCGTGAAGATCTGTGGCAAGGCATGTCCCCGTGGCTTGCGGGGAGGCAACGCGGCCGCGACGCGGAGAGTTCCGCGGAAATCTCGCAGAACGCGCGTGACGGGTTTACTTGTATGGAAGTATCCCGTATGGAGCAATCAGGGAGGAACATCTTGGATCGCATCGTCATCGCCACGGCGCCGAGCGTCACCAGCCAGGTCTATGACTGGATGCGCGAACGTGTGCTGCGCGGCGAGCTCGCGCCCGGCGCGCGGCTGAGCGAGACCGAGATCGCCGGCGCGATCGGCGTCAGCCGCCAGCCGGTGCGCGAGGCCTTCATCCGGCTCGCGAGCGACGGGCTCGCGGAGGTCCGGCCGCAGCGCGGCACCTATATCGGCAAGATCTCGGTCGCCGCCGTTCTCTCCGCCCGCCTGATCCGGGAGGCGGTGGAGAGCGATCTCGCGCGGATGGTCGCGGCCGACCCGCCGGTGGAGATGCTCGCGCGGATGGCCGAGGAGATCGCGCTCCAGGAGCGCGCCGACGCCGAGGGCGCGGTCGAGGCCTTCATCGATTCCGACGACCGCTTTCATCGCCTGCTCGCCACCGGGGCGAGGCAGGAGGCGGTCTGGCACGATCTCGAGAAGCTGAAGTCGCAGATGAACCGGCTTCGGCACATGTCGATGCGCGCCTTCGACCGCGCCGGAACCATCGGCCAGCACCGCGACATCCTCGAGGCGCTGCGCCGGCGCTCTCCCGACGCGGCCGAGCGCGCGGTGCGCGCGCATCTGCGCCAGATGCTCGACGAACTGCCGCGCATCGCCGCGCGCCATCCCGATTTCTTCACCGACTGACATTCAGGAGACCCCGATGCGACATACATGGCGCTGGTTCGGTCCGAAGGACCCCGTGTCGACCGACGACATGCTGCAGGCCGGCGTCCGGGGCGTCGTGACCGCGCTGCACCACGTCCCGACCGGCGCGGTCTGGACGCCCGACGAGATCGCGAAACGCCAGCGCGAGGTCGCGACGACGCGCGGCGGCGCGCCCTCCGGCCTCGCCTGGGAAGTGGTCGAGAGCCTGCCGGTCAGCGAGGCGATCAAGACCCAGACCGGCGACTGGCGCGCCCATGTCGGGAACTGGATCGCCTCCGCGCGCAACCTGCGCGCCGCGGGGATCGAGGTGATCTGCTACAACTTCATGCCGGTCCTCGACTGGACGCGCACCGATCTCGGCTGGCGCCGGCCCAATGGCGCGCGCTGCATGCGCTTCGATCTCGCCGATTTCGCCGCCTTCGACATCCACATCCTCGAACGCCCCGGCGCGGCGGAGGATTTCCCCGAGGAGATCCGCGAGGAGGCGGCCCGCCGCTTCGCGGAGATGGACGCGGGCCGGCGCGAGCAACTCGCGGGCAACGTCGTCTTCGGCCTGCCGGGCGCGGCCGAGCGGCTCGGCATGGCCGACGTCCGGGCGCTGCTCGAAAGCTACGCGCCGGTGACCGATGCCCGGCTCCGGGCGCATTTCCACGATTTCCTCGAACAGGTGGCGCCGGTCGCGCGCGAACTCGGCCTCCGGCTCTGCTGCCATCCCGACGACCCGCCGTTCCCGCTGCTCGGCCTGCCCCGGATCATGTCGACCGAGAAGGACTATGCCGAGCGGCTGGCCGCGGTCGATCTTCCGGAGAACGGGATCACGCTCTGCTCGGGCTCGCTCGGGGCGCGGCCCGACAACGATCTGCCCGGGATGATGCGCCGCCTCGGCGATCGGGTGCATTTCCTGCACCTGCGCAACGTCCGGCGGGATACCGAGACCGTTCCGGCGAGCTTCTTCGAGGACGAGCATCTCGGCGGGCAGACCGACATGGTCGCCCTCGTCGAGGCCGTACTGGCGGAGGAGGCGCGGCGGCGCGCGGCGGGGCGCGCGGACGCGGAGATCCCGATGCGGCCCGATCATGGCCAGGAGATCCTCGACGACATCGGCCGGGGCGGCCAGCCCGGCTATCCGGCGATCGGCCGTCTGAAGGGCCTCGCGGAACTTCGCGGCGTCGAGGCGGCGCTCGCGCGGCGCTTCGCGGAGGCGGGCGCGTGAGCGCGCCGCTGGTGCTCTCGATCGGCGAGGCGATGGTCGAGCTCTCGGCCGCCGGGACCGGCGACCTCTGGCGCCTCGGCATCGCCGGCGACACGCTCAACACCGCCTGGTATCTGCGCCGGATGCTGGGCGCGGACTGGCGCGTCGGCTATCTCAGCCGGGTGGGGCAGGGCGAATTCTCGCGCCGGATGCTCGATTTCCTGACCGCCGAGGGGATCGGGACCGAGCATGTCGGCCGCGACCCGGAGCGCGAGATCGGCCTCTACGCGATCTCGCTCCGGGACGGGGAGCGGAGCTTCTCCTACTGGCGCGACACCTCGGCCGCGAAACGGCTGGCGGACGATCCCGGGGCGCTCGGGCGCGCGCTTCACGACTGCCGCGTCGCCTATTTCTCCGGGATCACCGTCGCGATCCTGTCCGGGGAGGGACGCGCGCGGCTCGCGGAGGCGCTGGTCGCGGCGCGGGCGCGGGGAACGCGGATCGTCTTCGACCCGAACCTGCGGCCCCGGCTCTGGTCCTCGCCCGGGGCGATGCGGGCGGGGATCGAGGCGGCGGCGGCGGCGGCCGATCTGGTGCTGCCGAGTTTCGACGACGAGGCGACCCATTTCGGCGACGCCGACGCCGGGGCGACGATCCGCCGCTATCTCGACCTCGGGGCGGGCCAGGTCGTCGTGAAGAACGGCGGTGGCCCGATGCGGTTCGGCGGCGCCGAAGGCTGGGGCGCGCTCGACGATCCGCGCCCGGAGCGGCCGGTCGACACCACGGCGGCCGGCGACAGTTTCAATGCCGGCTACCTCGCCGCGGCGCTGGCGGGCGCGGATTGCGCGGCGGCGATCCGCGCGGGCCACGCGCTCAGCCGGCAGGTGATCCGGCACCCCGGCGCGCTGGTTCCGGCGGCGGTGGAGGCGGCGCGTTCCGAGGGTTGAACGGGCGAATATGCATTTGCATATCGCCCGGCGCCGCCTGAATATGCAAATGCATATTCGCGCCACGGCCTCCCTCGGCTCAGGCGCGGGCGGGGCCGGGGAAGACGCGGCCGTCGAAGAGCTTTCGGGCGGTGCGAATTGTGCCGGCGCCCCGGAGCGCGCCGTCCGGGGCGATGTCGAGCAGCACCTCGGCCGCGCCGGTCGGGTGCTCGATCAGGTAGCGCCCGTCCGCCGGGATCCGTGC
>NZ_VFRP01000080.1 GCF_006385685.1 Amaricoccus solimangrovi
GCGCCAGATCGACCCGGGCGTGCGGGTCACCAACCACGGGATCGCGATCCACCAGACCCTGATCGGCCAGGGGATTTCGCTCGGCTGGTCCGGTGTGATCGACGATCTCATCCGCAACCGCGTGCTCGTGCCGCTCGATACCGATCCGCTCCGCTCCGCGAGAGGCTATTATCTGGTCGCCTCCGACGATTTCCTGACCTCTCGGGTCGGAACACTGGTTCTCTCCGCGCTTGGCGCCGACGAGGAGATACCCGGTCTTGCCGAGGCTGCGCGAGCCCAGTGAGCGGCTTGGCCAAGCACCGCGCTGATCGCTCCTCCGGCGGATGATTCGCCCAATACGCTCGCCCGTTCCCCCTGGATCTTGCTTGCTACATTGCTTGCCAGGTAGGACGGCGGGCGGTCAGCGCCGCGAGCTTGCCGGCGGCGAGTTCCATCAGACGACGAATCCGCAGGTCGAGGCCGGGGTCCGCGTGTCCATGTCGCGGCCGCGGTTGAGGTGGTCGTCGATCTCCACCGCCGAGCCGATCATGCGCCCGTAGAGGAAGAGGGTGAAGGCCGCGGTCTCGAGGTCGCGGTCGCCGAGCCGCCCGGCCCGGTAGTCAGGCCAGAGCAGCGCGAGCAGCAGCGCCGCGATCACCGCGTCGACGTTGACGCAGAAGACGTAGGGCGAGGCGCCGTTGTCGTGGAGCGCCTGGACGAGTTCACGGTAGAAGGCGTGGAAGATGTTGTACTTGCCCGCGCCGCTCATGTACTCGGCCACGAACCGCTCGCGCGGGTCGAAGTTGACCGGCTTGCCCTTGAAGACCGGGTGATGCACGCTGGGGAGCGCGCGGAGCTCGGCGCCGGCCTCCTTCGCCGCCTTCTTCTCGCGCCGGTAGCCTCGGGCGAACTCCGCCGCCATCGCCTTGAGGTCGATGCCGTGGGCCGGGTCCGTCGAATCGTTCAGCCCCCTGTCCCTGAACCGGTCGAGCAGGAAGGCCATCCACTCGAAGCCGTTGCCGCCGTGGCTGTAGCCCGTGTGGGTGAGGAAGCCGATCATCGCCTTGTTGATCTGCACCCGGCCCGGCGTCTGGGGACCGTCGGCCGAGACCGCGCCCTTCGCCCCCTGCGCCGAGATCGAGCCCGGGCCGTTCGAGATCAGCAGGCCGATGAGGATCTGGAGCGGCAGGGCTTCTTCCGGCGTCGGCTTCTTGCCGGTCATCGCGAGGAAGCAGAGGTCGGCCATCGTCCACTCGCCGAAGCGCTCGGCGCGCGGGATGCCGTGGAGCGAGCCCGCCTGGTGATGCTCGCCCGGGATCGTCGCGCCGACCATCACCCCGTAGAGCCGGAGATACCAGGGCAGCGTCTCCGCCGTCAGCCGGCCGATCCGCTTGCGCGTCAGCGGGCCCCAGCTGATCGTCGTGGCGATCGCCGCGAGGATCGCGTCGCGCGACAGGCGGCCGCCGAGGGTCGCGAGGTAGCTCAGGAACACCGACCTGCCGCCCCGCGCCTCGATCGCGGCCAGCATCGCCTCGGGTCGCGGGTCATCCGCCTCGGCCTCGGTCGCGAGGAAGAGCGCGCGGGTCGCCGGGTCGATCTCGATGCCGCTCAGGTCGAAGCTCTACCTCCGAGGCCGGAAAATCGACATGGGCGAGCAGCCTCGACCCATGGAGCATGCCGTTCAGTTGCACCGTTGCGTTCCCTCTCCTGTCACCGCCTTGCGCGGCCTTCGTCGCGAATGTGCGCTTCGATGTTGTCGCCAACCTGTCGCCGGCGTCCGGTCGGGGCGCGATCCGCGACGGGGCGTTCCTTGTGGATGTCTCGTCAGGGTGCGCGGCGATGAACGGCCGGACACCCCGGGGCGCGCGGTCAGGCGGTTTCGGTCTCGCGCGAATTCGGGCTCCACTTGATGAGCCTCGCCTCGGCCACGTCGAGCACCCGGTCGATGAGCAGGACGAACATCGCGAGGATGATGATGCCGGCGAAGACCCCGACCGCGTCGAAATTGCCTTCCGCCTGGGCGATCAGATAGCCGAGCCCGGCCGAGGCCCGAGGTATTCGCCGATGATGGCGCCCACCACCGCGAAGCCGACCGAGGTCCGGAGCGAGGACAGGATCCAGCTCGCCGCCGCCGGGAAGTAGATCGTGGTGAGCAGCGCATGCCGCCGGGCGCCCAGGATCCTCGCATTGGCAAGCACGACCGGGTTCACCTCGCGCACACCCTGCATCGCGTTGAAGAAGGTGATGAAGAACACCAGCGTCACCGAGAGGGCGACCTTCGACCACAGCCCGCGCCCGAGCCAGAGCACGAAGATCGGAGCCAGCACCACACGCGGGATCGCGTTCAGCGCCTTGATGAACGGATCGAGGATCCGGTACGCCCCCCGGGAGAGCCCGAGCCAGACGCCGGCCGCGACGCCGAGCGCGGTGCCGATGACGTAGCCGAGGACGGTTTCGGTCAGGGTGATCGTGACGTGCTTGTAGAAGCCGGGATCGGTCACCCAGGCGAAGATCTGCTTCACGATGTCGATCGGCGCC
>NZ_VFRP01000081.1 GCF_006385685.1 Amaricoccus solimangrovi
CGTATACCGACCAGGCCCGATCATGGATACAAGGGCCAATCGGCGGCCACGCCCTCTTGTCCCACGCCGTGCCCGCGTGGCAAGCGGGCCGAACCTGCCGGGACTAGAGCGTCGCCCTTTCGGTTTGAATCGATTGGGGGATTCCCAAAGCGGCTCTTTTCTGACTCCCTGCTCCGCGATGCAGGTGTCGGAGCGGCAGGATGAGCAAAACACTCTCGATGGATCTGAGGCGGCGGGCGCTGGCGGCGGTGGACGCCGGGATGAGCCGTCGGGCGGCGGCGGGTCGGTTCGGCGTCCTCGGTGATCCGCTGGGACGCGCAACGACGCACGACGGGAAGCTTTGAGCCGAAGCAGCGGGGTGGGGATACGCGGTCACGGCGGATCGAGGCGCGGCACGCGGATGTCATGGCCGCGTTCGAGGAGGAGCGCGACCAGAGCCTCGAGGAACTGCGTGCCCGCCTGGCCGAGCGCGGCATCGCCGCGTCGAGCTCAGCCCTATCGCGCTTCTTCCAACGTCATGGGCTGACGAGGAAAAAAAGACCGGGAACGCGGTCGAGCAGGAGCGCGCGGACTTGCCTCGAGCAAGCGCCGCGCCTGGTTCGAGGCGCAGCCAGATCTCGATCCCGGCAAGCTCGTGTTCATCGACGAGACCTGGACGGCGACGAACATGGCCCGCACCCATGGGCGCTGCCGCCGGGGCGAACGACTGCGGATGGGGTTTCCCACAGCCATCGAACGACCACGACGCTCATCGCCGGCCTCCGCCTCGACGGCATGGTCGCCCCGATGGTTCTCGACGGTCCGGTCAACGGCGACTGGTTCGAGGCCTATGTCGCAAAGGTGCTGGCACCGACGCTCCGCCCCGGCGACATCGTGATCATGGACAACCTCTCGAGCCACAAGCGCGCGTCGGTCCGGGCGATGATCGAGGCCAGAGGCGCGCGGCTCGCTTTCCTTCCGCCCTACAGTCCAGACTTCAATCCCATCGAGATGGCCTTTGCGAAGCTGAAGGCGTTGCTGCGCAAGGCGGCCGAGCGAACCGTGGACGGCTTATGGAACACCATCGGCCGCCTCGTCGATGTATTCACTCCCCAGGAATGCGCCCACTACTTCGCCGCGGCGGGGTATGATGCAGATTGATCGGAAAATGCTCTAAACACCTAGGATTCTCTCCGCGGTCGCATCGTGGCGCCGCATGTTTGCGTTCAGGGTCGGGATGGCTCCGAATGGTGTGCGCGGTCGTCGCCGCATCCCAGGGAGCGATCTCATCCTCTCCGCGCGTCCCGGCAGGAGGCATTCCACCCAGCTGAGGATCAGCGACGAAGTCGAGTGATCACGACGTCATGGCACGCTCCTCGAAGAGCGTTCCCGAGCGCCACATCGCATGGAGCGCCACCGCGAGCTTTCGTGCCAGTGCCACCTTGGCCTTCCGAGGACCGGTCTTCGCGGCGATGCCCCTGGCCCAATCGCCCAGGCGTGGGCCGCCGAGATTTCGGCAGTAGATGGCATTCGCGGCCTCGAACAGGCATTTTCGTGCGAAACGATCGCCGCGCTTCGAGACGCGGCCATTCCGGCTGATCTCGCCGGATTCATACCGTCTCGGCGTGAGCCCGAGATAGGCTCCCGCGCTGGAGGATCGGCGGAACCGGGCAGCGTCGTCGAAGGCTGACCGCCAGGGCGGTGATCGGTCCGAGGCCGGGAGCCCTCATCAGCAGTCGCACCGTCGCGTGTTCCCTGGCGACCACGCGGATTCTGCCATCAAGTTCCGCGATGCGCGCCAGGATGTCGCGGCGGGCCTTGATCAGGGTCTCGAAGAGCGGAACGAGCTCCGGGGCGACCGCCAGATCCCGCGCGATGATTTCCTCGGCCCGTTTCTTGAAGCCACCGACGCGCTTGCCGAACATGATGCCGAAGGTCTTCAGCAGCCCCCGGATCTCATTCTCCAGCCGGACGCGGATCCCCACCAGCGCGTCCCGCGCCGTCAGGAGCGCACGGTTGACGTAGGCGCCGTGGCTCTTGATCCGAACCGCCTTGAACCAGCCTGTCCGCACGATCCGCGCCAGGCCGCGGGCATCGTGCCGGTCGGTCTTGTTGGGCATCATCTTCAGCACGCCATTGGCATGTCGCGCGTCCATGCAGATGACGCGCAGGCCGCGCGCGCTCAGCGCATTCCAGAGCCAGACGGCCAGGGGACCCGTCTCCATGCCGACCCGCTTCGCCGCGGCGGGGTATGAGGCAGATTGATCGGGAAATGCCCTAGCTGTTTAGTCCCAGCATGTCCTGGCGTATGTTTGTCGTCGCCAGAGAGGGATGCGCTATGGGCCAGGTTCTTCACGGGAGCGCCAAGACGACGT
>NZ_VFRP01000082.1 GCF_006385685.1 Amaricoccus solimangrovi
CAAGCACCCAGAGGCCGAGGAAGCCGACGACGAGCATGGCGAAGGCGACGGGCGTGCGCAGGATCATCAGCGCGAAGAGCCCGGCGATGCCGATGAGGCCGACGGAGACGGGGCTCATTCGAGTTCCCTCCCGGTGACGAGGATCAGCAGCAGCTGCTCGGCCAGCACCAGCACGCAGAGCGCGATCCCGAGCGCGATCAGCGCGTAGAACGGCCAGATCGGCAGGCCGAGCATGTTGGTCGTGTCGGCGTATTCCCAGGCGTCGAGCGCCTTCAGCGCCGACCGCCAGGCCAGCACGGAGAGAACGGCGCCCGAGAGCAGGCGCGACAGCGCGTCGCCGAACCAGCGCCCGCGCGGCCCGATCGCATTGTCGAGCACGTCGACGCGGACATGGGCGCGCTCGTCGGTGCAATAGGGCAGCGCCAGCATCGCGACCGCGACGGCGGTCAGCTGCACCACCTCGTTGACGCCGAGGAGCGGCGTCCCGGCGACGTAGCGCATGATCACCGCCGTGGCGATGGTCGCGACCATGAAGAGAAGCCCGGCCCCGGCCGCGTAGGCGAGGGCGAGCGTGGCCCGGTCGAAACGTCTCGACCAGGCCGGCGTGGTGGCGCGCGTCATCCGCTCAGTCCGCCTTCAGCGTGTCGACGACGCTCCCGGCGTCGCCGCCGGTCTCGGCGATCACCTTCTCGGCCACGCCCGCGTCGACCGCGTCGAAGGCGGCGGCTTCCTCGGGGGTGAGCCGGATCACCTCCTTGCCCGGCATCGCGGCGAAGGCCTCGACGCCCTTCGCCGCCTCGCTGACCTGCACCTGATGGCCGAGGTCGGAAGCCTCGCGGCCCGCCTTCTCGAGCGCCGCCTGATCCTCGGCGGAGAGCCCTTCGAAGGCGTCGCGGTTCATCACGATGAAGAAGGGCGAGATCGTCGAGTTCATCCCGGTGGTCAGGTGATTCGCCACCTCGCCGAGCTTGAAGGCATGGGTCGCCGAGCCGTCGATCATCGCGCCGTCGATCACGCCGGTCTGCATCGCGTTGTAGATCTCGGAGACCGGCATCGACACCGGATTGCCGCCCCAGGCCTCGACGAGCAGGCCGGTGGTGCGCGAGGGCACGCGGATGTTGAGCCCCTTCAGGTCGGCCGGCGCATGCACCGCCTTGTCACGCATGTAGAGCAGGTTCGGCGCCGAGGACCAGAGGCCGATCAGCTTCACGCGGCGGAACTCGGGCTGGAACAGGTCGATGTGGTTCCAGATCGTCTCGGTCCCGCCCTGCTCGGTGATCACGCCCGGCAGTTCGGTCAGCAACGTGACCGGGAAGGTCGAGGCGGTATAGCCCGGCAGCCCGATCGCGAGCTCGGTCACGCCGTCGACGACGCGGGAATACTGGTCGGTCGGCCCGGCGCCGAGCTCGCCGCCGTTGTAGAGCCTGACCGTCACGTCGCCGTTGGTGAGCTCGTCGACCCTGGTGGCGAAGGGTTCGAACACGCCCGCGACATAGGGATGGGTCGGCGCCATGAAATTGGCGAACTTCAGCTCCTCCGCCGAGGCGGCGCCCGCGATCAGGCCGAGCCCGAGGGCGGCGGTGGCGAGCGTCTTGAAGATGGACATGTCTTGGATCCTCCGCTTGTTGTTCTTGGTCACGCGCCGTTCCGAACCACGGGACCGCCGAGACCTCTTCTGCACCGGCGCGGAAGCCCGGGCCATTCAGAACGGCGTGCGAGAGGATAAGTTCTGGCTATATGCCTGGGCTCAGGTGGCGAGCATCCCGAGGAACAGGCGTTGCGCCCGGGTCGGCACCCAGCCCGCGCGGAGCGTGAGGCCGATCGGCCGCGAGGTCTCCGCCATCTCGAACGGGAGCACCGTCATCAGCCCCCGGTCGGTCTCGCCCCGCGCCTGCAGCCGCGAGACGCAGCCGAGGTGGTCGCTCGTGGCGAGCAGTTCGCGCATCAGCATCACCGAGCCCGATTCCACGATGCTCGCGGGCGCCGGACCACCGGCGAAGAGCCGGTCGAACTGCGTCCGCGCCGGCGTGCCCTCCCGCGCCACGACCCAGGGGTAGCGCGCGAGATCCCCGGCGGTGAGGCGCGCCGCGCCCACGAGCGGATGCTCGCGCCCCGCGACGAGCACGAGGCTGTCGTGAAACAGCAGGCGCTGCTCCACGTCGCCGATCGGCGCGGGCTCGCGCAGCGCGCCGATCAGGAAGTCGATCTCGCCGCGCCGGAGCCCGCCGAGCAGCTCGTCATAGGGACCGTCGCGGACCGAGATCGGCAGGGTCCGGCCCTGCTCGCGGAACCGGGCGATCGCGGCCGGCAGCACCGTGGCGCGGGAGAGCGGCATCGCG
>NZ_VFRP01000083.1 GCF_006385685.1 Amaricoccus solimangrovi
GAAGGCCCGCGCCGGGCCGGGCCGCGCGGCGCCCCAGCCGGTCACGAAGGCCTCCGCCGCCTCGCCGAAGCCGATCAGGGCGATCCCGCCCGCCGCCATGGCCGCTTCCGTCATGCCCGCCTCTCTCGCGCCACCCGTGCTTCCCGCTCCTTCATGCCGCGCCCGCGCCCGCTTCGCCAAGCCACCATAGCCCGAACTTATGATGGCCGACGCGTTTCCAATTTGGCAACCGGGGGCGGTCGGGCGCATCTCGGGGCCAACGAGACCGAGGAGGACCCGATGACCGAGAACAAGACCGCGCTGGTGATCAGCGCCCACGCCGCCGACTTCGTCTGGCGCTGCGGCGGGGCGATCGCGCTCCACGCCGCGAAGGGCTACGCGGTCACCGTCGTCTGCCTCTCCTTCGGCGAGCGCGGCGAGAGCGCGAAGCTCTGGAAGGAACCGGGCATGACGCTCGACCGCGTGAAGGACGCCCGCCGCGCCGAATCCGAGAAGGCCGCGCAGGCGCTCGGCGTGCACGACCTGATCGAGCTCGACCTCGGCGACTATCCCCTCCACCTCGAGCGGGAAGACAAGTTCCGCCTCGTCGAGGTGATCCGGAAGGTCCAGCCGAGCTTCATGCTCAGCCACAGCCGGTTCGACCCCTACAACACCGACCACATGTACGCGACGCAGGTCGCGCTCGAATGCCGGATGATCGCGCAGGCCTGGGGCCACGAGCCCGGCCAGAAGGTGCTCGGCGCGCCGCAGCTCTACCTCTTCGAGCCGCACCAGACCGAGCAGATGGGCTGGAAGCCCGACACCTTCCTCGACATCACCCCGGTCTGGGACCGCAAGCGCGCCGCGATCGAATGCATGGCGGGCCAGGAGCATCTCTGGGACTACTACACCCGCGTCGCCGAGAACCGCGCCAACCACTTCATGCGCAATTCCGGCGGCCAGTCCGGCGGGCGCAAGGCGAAATACGCCGAGGGCTTCCAGTCGATCTTCCCGCGCACCGTCGACGAACTCTGAGGAGCCCAGAAGCGAGAAAAAAGGGAGGTAAGAAATGCTGCGAATGATAACGACCCTGGCCGCCGCCGGACTGGCCGCGACGCTGACGGCGGCCGCGCCGGCGATGGCGCAGGATGACGCACAAGCGCAGGACGAAACGAAGGTCATCATCCTCGGCACCGGCACGCCGGTTCCCGACGCGGAACGCTCGGGGCCGAGCATGGCGGTGATCTCCGGCGGCGAGGCCTATGTCTTCGACGCCGGCGGCGGGATGGTGCAGCGGGCGATCGAGGCCTGGCAGAAGAAGGGGATCGAGGAACTCTACCCCACCAACATCAAGTACCTGTTCCTCTCGCATCTGCACAGCGACCACACGCTCGACTACCCCGAACTCGCCGCGACCTACTGGTGGCGGCGCTCCGACAGGCTCCAGGCCTACGGGCCGAAGGGGCTGCTCGGCATGACCTTCGGCTATTACGCGATGCAGGCGACCGACATCGGCCTCAGAACCAGCGGCAACCAGCCGATGAAGGATCCGACCCTCTATCAGGTCGACGCGCACGAGATCGCCGAGGACGGGATCATCTTCGACAGGAACGGCGTGACGGTCGAGGCCTTCTCGGTCAACCACGGCGACATCAAGCCGTCCTATGGCTACAAGATCACCACCCCGGACAAGACGATCGTCTTCTCCGGCGACACGACCTACAGCGAGACGCTGGCGGAGAAGGCCAAAGGTGTCGACGTGCTCGTGCACGAGGTGATCAGCGAGGCGGGCTGGAAGGCGCTCACGCCCGACTGGCAGGCCTATCACCACTCGGCGCATACGCTGACGAGCGAACTCGCCCAGGTCGCCAACACGGCGCGACCGAAGGTGCTCGTGCTGACCCACATCCTGCATTACGACGCGCCGATCGAGACCGCCAGGACCGAGGTCGAGGCGCTCTACGACGGCCCGGTGGTGCTGGCCAACGACCTCGACGAATTCTGACGCGGCGCCGCGGGCCCCCGTGGGCCCGCGGCCTTCCCGAGGGCGCGCGAAGCCGCCGCCCCGCCCACGGAGGCCCCCCATGACCGAGCCCTGCCACGACCTCGCCCATCTCGCCCATGTCGAGATGCTGACCGACCGCTTCGACGAGAGCCTCGACTTCTTCACCCGCGTCTACGGGCTGAAGCTCTCCGCCATCGAAGGCGACAGCGCGTACTTGCGCGCCTGGGACGACTACGAGTTCCACAGCCTGAAGCTCACGAAATCCGACACCACCGGCGTCGGCCATGTCGCCTACCGCGCCGCCTCGC
>NZ_VFRP01000084.1 GCF_006385685.1 Amaricoccus solimangrovi
TCGCCGCGCGGGGAGAGCTCGATCCAGTCGTAGCCGAGTTCGCGCACCTTGCGCGGGATCTCCTCGAGCGGGAGATGGCGGTGCATGAAGGGGTCGATCGCGATTTTCATGGCAGTCATCCGTGAAGGGAAAAAGGGGCGGCCGATCCTGGAGGACCCGGCCGCCCAGTGGAGCGGTGGAGGCCGCCCGTCTCGGGTGTCGCGGGATGCCGGCGCCGGTCCGGGGGAGGAGGAGACCGGCGCCGGGCTTCGCGGCGGGGCGGCCCCCGCCGGACCTCAGGCGGCGGGCGGCGGATGGCCCTCGTGGCGCGCCATGTAGTTCTCCATCTCGGTGCCGAGATCGGCGAGCGCCTCGCCGCCCGCCATCAGGTCGGTCAGCTCCTCGCGCGTCTTCTCGCCCTTCATGAAGTTCGCCGCGACCGCGCCCCGGATCAGCACCGCGAAATGATCGCCGACCGCCATCGCATGCGTCACCTGGTGGGTGATGAAGATCACCGCGAGCCCGCGCTTCCTCGCCTCCAGCACGATCCGGAGCACGTGGGAGGCCTGCTTGACGCCGAGCGCCGCCGTCGGCTCGTCGAGGATCAGCACGCGGGCGCCGAAATAGACCGCGCGGGCGATGGCGAGCGACTGGCGCTCGCCGCCCGACATGCCGCCGACCAGCCGGTCGCCGTCGTCGATGCGGGTGATGCCGAAATCCTGCACCGACTTCACCGCGATCTCGTTGGCCTTCGCGCGGTCGTAGATGTTGAACGGCCCCCATTTCCTCGTCGGCTCGTTGCCGATGAAGAAGCAGCGCCCGACGCTCATCAGCGGGAAGGTGCCGCCGAACTGGTAGACGGTGGCGATGCCCATGTTCTGGGCGTCGCGGGGGCCGGAGAAGCTGACTTCCTTGCCGTCCATCAGGATCGACCCGGAGGTGGGCTTGTGCACGCCCGAGAGGGTCTTGATCAGCGTCGACTTGCCCGCGCCGTTGTCGCCGAGCAGGCAGAGCACCTCGCCGGCGTCGACCTTGAGCGTGATGTCGTGCAGCACGTCGATCGGGCCGAAGGACTTGTTGACGTCGCGGAGTTCGAGGATCGGAGCGGCCATCACTTCTTTCCCTTCTTCGGGCTGTAGGAGAGCGCCATCTTGCGGAAGGTGTTGTTGCCGAGCACCGCGAGCAGCAGCAGGACGCCGATGATGAGGCTCGCCCAGTTGGCGTCGAACTCGGTGAAGTAGATGCCCTGGTTCACGATCGCGAAGGTGAGCGTGCCGAAGAAGATGCCGATCACCGAGCCGAAACCGCCGGTCAGCAGCACGCCGCCGACCACCACCGCGACGATCGCGTTGAAGATGAAGGACATGCCGCCCGAAACCTGCGCCGAATTGTAGAGGATCGTCTGGCACATGCCGACGAAGGAGGCCGAGGTCGAGGACAGCACGAAGAGCACGATCGTCATCTTGTCGGTCGGGATACCGACGTTGCGCGCGCTCTCCTTGTCGCCGCCCATGGCGAAGAGCCAGTTGCCGTAGCGGGTGTAGTGCACGACGAAGGCGTAGATCACGACGGCGGCGAGCCACCAGAAGATGATCACCTGGAAGCTGTTGGCGATGAAGCTGCCGAAGAAGAGCTTCACCCAATCCGGCGCGTAGAGCGCCACCGAGGTGGTGCCGGTCAGCATGACCGAGAGGCCGAGCACGAGACCCTGCATCGCGAAGAGCGTGCCGAGCGTCACGATCAGCGACGGCACGGCGGTGCGCACGGTCAGCAAGCCGTTGATCAGCCCGACGACGATGCCGAGCCCGATCGAGGCCGCCATGCCGACGAGGATCGGCGCGCCGAAATGGCCCGAGACGATGGCCACGGTCATCGCGCCCGCCGGGATCATCGCGCCGATCGAGATGTCGAGCTCGCCCGCGATCATCAGGAGCCCGATCGGCAGCGCCACGATGCCGAGATTGGCCGCGACGTTGAGATAGCTCGCCGCGCCGGCGGGCTGGACGAAGTTCGCATTGCCGAAGATGGCGAAGAAGATGAACACGAAGGCGAGGCCGAGGAAGGCGCCGGTCTCGGGCCGGCGCAGCAGGCCGCCGAAGTCGAAGCCGGCGGAGGGTGTCGGCGCCATCGTGCCTCCCGGTGTCTTCACGGATTGGGTTGCCATTGGGGTATCCCTTGCATGCGACGCTCCGGCCGGCCCCGGGGGCGGCCACGATCGCTTCGCGCGGAGGTTGGTCCGGGCC
>NZ_VFRP01000085.1 GCF_006385685.1 Amaricoccus solimangrovi
TTTCTGGCTGTTTCCCGGGCGCGGGCTCCGCTCAGGCGGCGCCGAGCGCCTCGGCGTGGAAGTCCTCGCGATAGGGCTTCGCCGTCGCGGGAAATTCGCGCCTCGCGTCAGGCGAGAACCGTCGCGACCTTTTGCGCGGATGCTCCGCCGATCTCGGCGAGCGCGACGCTTCGACCAAGCTCCAGCGACCGGGCGGCAGCCTCGGCGAGCGCCAGCGCGTTCACACCATCGTCGAGCGTGACCGGCACCGCCGCGCCGCCTTCCAGCCCGGCGACGAAAGCCGCCCACTCGGCGGCGTAGGCGCGCATGTAGCGCTCGAGGAAGAAGAACTCCGGCTTCGCCGCGACCACGCCGGAGGTCGTAGCCTTCGTCACCGTGTTCTCGATCACATTGCCCGCCGAAAGCAGCCCCTCGGAGCCGAGCAGTTCGACGCGCTGGTCATAGCCATAGACCGCCCGGCGGCTGTTCTTGATCACCGCGATCCGTCCGTCGGCGTAGCGTAGCGTCACCACCGCGGTGTCGACATCACCCGCCGCGCCGATCGCCGGATCGACGATCGAGGTGCCGGTCGCGCTTACGCTCTCCGGCGTGCCACCCATCAGCCAGCAGGCGGTGTCGAAATCGTGGATCATCATGTCGCGGAACAGACCACCCGAGACCTTGATGTAGCTGACCGGTGGCGGGGCCGGGTCGAAGGAGGTGATCGAGAGCAGCTCCGGCTTGCCGATCTCGCCCGCGTCGGCCGAAGCCTTCAGCGCGGTGAAGTTCGGGTCGAAGCGGCGATTGAAGCCGATCATCACCGGCCTGCCGGAGCCCGCCACCGCGCGCTGACAGGCCTGGGCGCGGGCGAGGCTGAGATCCACCGGCTTCTCGCAGAGCACCGCCTTGCCGGCGGCGGTGGCCGCTTCGATCAGGTCGGAATGGGTGTCGGTGGAGGTGGCGATCAGCACCGCCTCGATCGCGGGATCGGCGAGGATCGCCTGCGTGTCGCGTGCCTCGGCCCCGTATTCGGCGGCGAGCTTCGCGGCGGCCTCGGCGTTCACGTCGGAGACGGCGACGAGCCGGCTGCCCGGATGGGCGGTGATCGCCTTCGCATGGACCTGTCCGATGCGCCCGGCGCCGAGAAGACCGATGTTGAGCAAGATGTGACTCCTTGAGATCCGCCCCGAGGGGCCGGGTGATGTCAGAGGGTGAAGGCGGCGCGGAAGTCCTCGAGCGCCTGTTCGGGATCGCCCGAGGCGAAGGCTTCCATGCCGACCGGGCCGCGATAGCCCATCGCGTCGAGCGCGCGGGCGATGGCGGGATAGTTGATCTCGCCAGTGCCGGGCTGGGCCCGGCCCGGCACATCGGCGACCTGGATCTCGCCGATCCAGGGCAGGCAGAGGCGGCAGAGCTCGATCAGGTTCCCCTCGCCGATCTGCGCGTGATAGAGGTCTAGGTTGAGCCTGAGGCCCGGCCGGTTCACCGCCGAGACCAGCGCGAGCGTGTCCTCGGCACGGCCGAAGGGCACACCGGGGTGGTCGACCGGCAGGTTGAGGTTCTCGAGAGTGAAGGTGACGTCCATCTCCTCGGCGAGATCTGCCACGCGCTCCAGCGTGTCGCGCGCCTTGAGCCACATCGCGCCGGTTACCGTCTCGCAGGGGACGACCGGCAGCCCACCCTCCCCGAGCCCCGTGCCGTGCAGGTTGAGCCGCGCGACGCCAAGCCGCTTGCCGACCTGGGCGGTCTCGCGGGCGGTCGCGAGCAGCTCCGCCGCGCCTTCGTCGTCGGAGAGACGGCCGCGCAGATAGCCGTTCATGATCGAGAAGGTCGCGCCCGAGCGCTCCAGCATGGCGAGGTCATGGTCGGGCCAGTTCCAGAGGCCCACCTGGAAGCCCATCTCGGTGAGGCGCCTGACGCGCCATTCCATGGGCTTCTCCTGCCAGATCATCTCCGCGCAGGCAGCCAGCGTAAAGGTTTGGGACATTGTTCGGATCTCAAAAAACCTGCTCGTCGAAAGTCTCGACACGGCATTTGTTGAAAGTGACGCGGACCGAAGCGCCGAGGGCCCAGGGTGGCTCGGATTCTTCGCCGCGCGGGGAGAGCTCGATCCAGTCGTAGCCGAGTTCGCGCACCTTGCGCGGGATCTCCTCGAGCGGGAGATGGCGGTGCATGAAGGGG
>NZ_VFRP01000086.1 GCF_006385685.1 Amaricoccus solimangrovi
GTGGTGGAGACCGAGATGTGCTCGGGCCGGACGCCGATCGTCTGGGCGTCGTAGCGCGCCGCGGTCGGCCCCTCGACGAAGTTCATCGTCGGGCTGCCGATGAAGCCGGCGACGAAGCGGTTGCGGGGCTTGTTGTAGAGGTCGAGCGGGCTTCCGACCTGCTCGATGTTGCCGGCCGAGAGCACGACGATCTTGTCGGCCATGGTCATCGCCTCGACCTGGTCGTGGGTGACGTAGATCATCGTCTTGCCCAGGCTCTGGTGCAGTTCGGAGATCTCGAGCCGCATGGTGCCCCTGAGCGCCGCGTCGAGGTTGGAGAGCGGCTCGTCGAAGAGGAAGGCGGAGGGCTGGCGCACGATGGCGCGCCCGATCGCGACGCGCTGGCGCTGGCCGCCCGAGAGCTGGCCGGGCTTGCGTTCGAGGTAGTTGGTGAGGTTGAGGATGCGCGCGGCGTTCGCGACCTTCTTGTCGATCTCCTGCTGGCTCTCGCCCGCCATCTTCAAGGGGAAGGCGATGTTCTTGCCCACCGTCATGTGCGGGTAGAGCGCGTAGGACTGGAACACCATGGCGAGCTTGCGCTGCGCCGGGGCCGCGCTGGTCACATCCTTGCCGTCGATCATGATCGTGCCGGAGGTGGTGTCCTCGAGCCCGGCGATCAGGCGCAAGAGCGTGGACTTGCCGCAGCCCGAGGGGCCGACGAAGACGACGAATTCGCCGTCCTCGATCTCGAGATTGATCTTCGGGATGATCGTGACCGGACCGAAGGACTTGTTGACGTCGCGCAGTACGATGTTGCCCACTTGCTTTTCCTCCGGTTCTCTACTTCACCGCGCCGAACGTCAGGCCGCGCACGAGTTGCTTCTGGCTGAACCAGCCCATGATCAGGATCGGCGCGATCGCCATGACCGATGCCGCCGAGAGCTTGGCCCAGAAGAGCCCCTGCGGGCTCGAGAAGCTCGCGATGAAGGCGGTCAGCGGCGCCGCGTTGGTCGTGGTCAGGCGGATGGTCCAGAACGCCTCGTTCCAGGCGAGGATGATGTTGAGCAGCAGCGTCGAGGCGATGCCGGGCACCGCCATCGGCGTCAGGATGTGCCAGATCTCGCCCCAGAGCGTCGCCCCGTCCATCCGCGCCGCCTCGAGGATCTCGCCCGGGATCTCGCGGAAATAGGTGTAGAGCATCCAGACCACGATCGGCAGGTTGATGAGCATCAGGAGCACGGTGAGCCCGAGCCGCGTGTCCATCAGGCCAGTGCGCAGGAAGATGAGATAGATCGGCACCAGCACGGCGGCGGCCGGCATCATCTTGGTGGAGAGCATCCACATCAGCACGTCCTTGGTGCGCTTCGTCGGCGCGAAGGCCATCGCCCAGGCGCATGGAATGGCGACGATCAGCGCGAGGATCGTGGAGCCGACCGCGAGGATGACCGAGTTCATGAAGAACTTCAGGTAGTTCTGCTGGTGCTGCACCTCGCGGTAACTCTCCAGCGTGAAGGAGGGCAGCAGCGTGAAGCCCGAGATCGCCTCCTGCTCGGTCCGGAGCGAGGTGATGATCGTGTAGAGGATCGGGAAGAAGATCAGCAGCGCGACCACCCAGGCGGCGATCGTGTAGCCGACGCGGGTGCGGGTTGAAACGGCGCGGGCCATGGTTTTCCCCTCAGTCCAGGTTCTTGCCGACGAAGCGCATCAGGAAGATCGCGACGATGTTGGCGAGGATCACGGCGACCACGCCGCCCGCCGCCGCGCCGCCGACGTCCTGGTTCAAAAGCGCGGCGCGATAGATCAGGAAGGGCAGGTTGGTCGATGCGTAGCCCGGGCCTCCGTTGGTGGTGACGAGGATCTCCGCGTAGACGCCGAGCAGGAAGATCGTCTGGATCAGCACCACGATGGTGATCGCGCGCGCCATGTGCGGCAGCGTCAGGTACCAGAAGCGCGAGAAGATCCCGGCCCCGTCCATCTCCGCCGCCTCCTTCTGCTCGGAATCGAGCGATTGCAGCGAGGTGAGCAGGATCAGCGTCGCGAAGGGCAGCCACTGCCAGGCGACGATGACGATGATCGAGAACAGCGGATAGGCGCCGAACCAGTCCACCGGCCGCAGCCCGACGCTCTGCGCGAT
>NZ_VFRP01000087.1 GCF_006385685.1 Amaricoccus solimangrovi
CTCGGCGTCGATCACGCCCTTCAGGATCTTCGCCACCGCGAGCGGCTCGATGTCGGTCGCGACATCCTCGGCGGCGACCACGAGGATCGCGCGGTCCGCCCCCATCGCGAGCGCGGTCCTGAGCGTCTCCTGCGCCTGCTTCACCCCGATCGAGACGGCGATCACCTCGGAGGCGACGCCCTTCTCCTTCAGGCGGATCGCCTCTTCCACGGCGATCTCGTCGAACGGGTTCATGCTCATCTTGACGTTCGCGAGATCCACCCCCGACCCGTCACCCTTCACCCGCACCTTCACGTTGTAGTCGATCACCCGCTTCACGGGCACCAGGATCTTCATCGTTCACCTTCGAATTTCATTGTGTGAGGTGGCTCACGGGACTTTCTTTCCCAGGAGCGGGGGCGCTCAGATCCCGATCGCCTTGTAGGCGTCGGCGATCCGGTTCAGCGCGATGTGGTAGGCCGCGGTGCGGAAGTCGACGAGTTCCGGCCGGTCGCGCAGCGCCGCCGCCATGCGCGCGTAGGCGCTCCGCATCACGTCGTCGAGGCCCGAGCGGACGAGGTCGATCTCGTCGCCGCCTTCGAGGAACTCGTCGCGGATCTCGGCCGGGAACGCCTGGCCGGTCATCGTCTCGAGCGCGCCCGCGAGCTGGCCATTCCTGCGCTCCCGCCGGCGCCGCTCCATCAGGCCGAAGGAGATGTGCGACAGGTTCTTCACCCATTCGAAATAGCTGACGATGACGCCGCCCGCGTTCGCGAAAAGGTCGGGCAGGATCACGATGCCCCGCGCCGTGAGCAGCGGCTCGGCGTCGAAGGCGATCGGGCCGTTCGCCGCCTCGACGATCAGCTTCGCGCGGATCCGCTCGGCGTTGTGGCGCGTGATCGCGCCCTCCATCGCCGCCGGGATCAGGATGTCGCAGTCGGCTTCGAGGCCGCGCGCGCTGTTTGGATGGAATTCCGCGCCCGGGAAGCCCAGGATGCCGCCGGTGGCGAGCTGGTGGCGCTTGAGCGCCTCCACGTCGATGCCGTCCGGATTATACAGATAGCCGTCCCGCTCCATGACGCAGACGACGTGCGCGCGATCCTCCTCGCTCAGGAATTTCGCGGCGTGATAGCCGACGTTGCCGAAGCCCTGGACCGCGACGCTCATTCCCGCCAGATCGCGCCGTCCGCCGACGCCGTCCCGCGACGTGTCGCGCAGGTAGCAATGGATCGCGTACTGGACGCCGCGGCCGGTCGCCTCGGTCCGTCCGGCGATTCCGCCGCGCGCGAGCGGCTTCCCGGTCACGCAGGCGGCCGCGTTGATGATGTCGGAATGGCCGGTGCGCTTGTACTCGTCCGCCATCCAGGCCATCTCGCGCTCGCCCGTGCCCATGTCCGGCGCGGGCACGTTCCGGCCCGGCGAGATCAGGTTGCGGCTGGCGAGCTCCTGCGTGAAGCGGCGTGTTATCCGTTCGAGCTCGTGCACCTCCCACTCCCGCGGATCGATGCGCAGCGCGCCCTTGGATCCTCCGAACGGAACATCGACGAGGGCGCATTTGAGGCTCATCAGGGCCGCGAGGGCCTCGACCTCCTCGGCGCTGGCCTCCGGATCGTAGCGGATGCCGCCCTTGACCGGCTCGGTGTGATCGCTGTGGATCGACCGCCAGCCGGTGAAGCTGTACATCCGGCCCCGCAGCCGGACGCCGAACCTCACGGTATAGGTCGAGTTGCAGGCGCGGATGCGCTCCGCCAGCCCCTCCGGCAGGGGGAGATGCGTCATGGCGCGATCGATGTAGCCATCGACGCTTTCAAGGAAGGTGGGCTCGAAGACCGGGGCGTCCGGCAGTTGCGATGCGGCGGGCATCTCTGGGGTCCTTGTCCAAAGGGGGCGAGGTAAAGCTATCACGACCGCGAAGGGTCAATCTCGTCGCATTGAAGGAGAACGCATGACGAGATGACCATCATTCGAGGCAAAATCTAACTCTGAGACCGCGGATCCGCTGCCGGTCAGTCATTTCGACTTTCCGGTTCCCCGCGTGTGGGAAAGGAGCCGGTGGTAGACGTCGTCGGCGACTCGGATGCGTGCCGTGTCGTCGCAGGGAAGCCGCGGCGCTCCCGTTCC
>NZ_VFRP01000088.1 GCF_006385685.1 Amaricoccus solimangrovi
CGAAGGGGATACGAAACAATGCTCGACTACTACAAGAAAGTAGCTCCACAACTTAACGAACCGCTGTATGCGAGACCCGCTTGTACAGTGGTGGTGTGTCACGAACAAAGAACACGAGTGCTTCTTTGGTGCTGTGCAAATGATGAGGGCAGGCCCCTCGGAGCCGGTATTCAGGTGCAGGCTCCAAACCGCCTTGTGCGGCTTTGCTTAAAAGGCATGGTCGTGAGCGACAAGGAAAAGTTACCAGAAAGGTAGCAGGTAGGTGTTAAGGAGACGAACGCAAGTGAACTGCTGAGGAAGTGTCGTTAGCGAATAAGTGATGTCAAAACCGGGAGTCACCACTATCCCGGGACAAGCATGAGGGCAACCTGGCTACTGCTCATGCGGCATCCGGCATTAAGGCAGCGTGACCTTAACATAGGCATTTGCACGGAACGTGAGAACGTGTCGTCCTGATGACAAGGGAGAAGCTCAAGTGGCAGACCCACAAGAGCGAGAGTACCGAGGCAGGGCACGCGGGCGGAACATCCCGTAGTAGTGAGGAAGTCCCTGTAATGGGGATGGAGCGAAGGGGGTGTATTATCCAGTTTTTATCACGAAGAAAACTGCAGGTAAGTCTGCAGGAGGTACTGACATGATTAAGACAAAACCATTTACAATCTCAAAGCACCTGGTGCACCAAGCCTACCTGCGGGTAAAACAAAACGGAGGTAGCGCAGGCGTGGATGGGCTAGGCCTCGAGGAGTTCGAGCAAGACAGCAGAAACCACCTTTACCGGTTATGGAACCGGATGAGCTCGGGTAGCTACATGCCCTCACCCGTACTGTTGGTAGAAATACCAAAGAGCGGAGGAGGCACACGCCCTTTGGGTATCCCAACTGTCACAGACCGCATCGCCCAGATGGTAGTCACCATGACACTGGCTCCCGTGCTGGAGTCGGTATTCCATAATGACTCCTATGGGTACAGGCCGGGCAAAAGCGCACTGGATGCGGTGGGCAAAGCCAGGCAGCGGTGCTGGCGGCAGGACTGGGTCCTGGACCTGGACATCAAAGGCTTTTTCGACAGCATTCCGCACGAGTTGCTCCTAAAGGCAGTGCGTAGGCACACAGCCTGCAAATGGGTACTGCTCTACATCGAGCGGTGGCTCACAGCCCCTGTGCAGCAAAGGGATGGGATAACTACAGAAAGGACAAAGGGCACTCCGCAGGGAGCAGTCGTTAGTCCGCTGCTGGCCAACCTCTTCCTGCACTACTGCATGGACGAGTGGCTGCGGATAAACTATCCGTCCTGCCCGTTCGAGCGGTACGCAGACGACTGTGTGATACATTGCAGTACAGAGCAGCAGGCGACAGAGCTAAAAGAAGCGTTGGCAGAAAGGCTAAAGGCGTGCGGACTGGAAATGCATCCCGAAAAGACCAAAATTGTTTACTGCAGAGACGAGGACCGACGCAAAACTTACCCGAACATGTCTTTCGATTTTCTTGGTTACACATTCAGAAGCAGGAAGTCTAGGAACAGGAAGGGTAAGTTCTTTACGGGTTTCTTACCGGCAGTGGGCGACAAGGCCAAAAAGGCCATCCGGCAAAAGATAAGGGGGTGGAAGCTGACAAGTAGAAGTGGCAGCAGCCTGACAAGGCTGGCAGAGGAAACAAACCCTGTCGTCAAAGGGTGGATAAATTACTACGGACACTTCTACAAATCGGAACTACAGGAGGCACTGGGATATTTGAACCTTGTTCTCAAGAGTTGGGCCAGGCAGAAATATAAGAAACTGCAGGGCCGTAAAGTCAGGGCGAGTAAGTGGCTGGGGAGGATGGCTAAGGCCATTCCGAACCTGTTTGCGCACTGGCAGCTGGGAGTAAGGCCGTGAAGGTTGGATAATAGGAGCCGTGTAAGGCGAGAGTCTTACGCACGGTTCTGTGAGGGCGTAAGGGGGAGGTTCCCTTGCGCTACTCGAC
>NZ_VFRP01000089.1 GCF_006385685.1 Amaricoccus solimangrovi
CCTTGGCGGATGGCACGGGAGGGCCGCGTGACACGAGATTTCAGTAGGACGAAGCGCGGCGCCGCGCCGGCGCGCGACGGCCGCGCGGCTGACTTTTCATTCGAAGAGAACCACATCATGCAGCGCGCGAGCCTTCCCCTTCACGGCGTCAAGGTGATCGACTTCGGGCAGTATATCGCGGGCCCGGCGGTCGCGATGATCCTCGCCGACTTCGGCGCCACGGTCGTCCACGTCGACCCTCCGTCCGGGCCACTCTGGGAGAGCCCGGCGAACGCCACGCTGAACCGCAACAAGCTTACCCTGCCGCTCGATCTCAAGACCCCCGAGGGGCTGGCGGAGGCGCGGCGGCTGATCGACGAGGCCGACATCCTCGTCGAGAATTTCCGCCCCGGCGTGATGGCGCGCCTGGGGCTCGATCCGGCGGCGCTGCGCGCGGCGCGGCCCGAACTCATCACCGTCTCGATCCCCGGCTTCGCCTCGAACGACGAGCTGCGCCGGGAGTGGCGGGCCTTCGAGTCGGTCATCGCCGCCGCCTCGGGCGTCTTCACCGACATGGGCCTGAACCGGGTGCTGATGGGGATCAATCCCTGCTTCTCGCCGCTGCCGCTCGCCTCGGCCTACGGCACCATGCTCGCGGTCTCGGCCACGGTCCTCGCGCTCCAGGCACGCGAGCGCACCGGTCTCGGCGACGGCATCGAGGTGCCGCTCGCGAGCGCGGTCATGGAGGGGCTCACCTACAACTCGCTGCTCGTCGAGGACTATCCGGCGCGCTACAAGACCCAGCGCGAGCAGGAGATCGAGCGGCGGCGCGCGAACGGCCTGCCGATGAACGTCTCCTACGGCGAACTGCAGGAGTTCCTCGATCCCTTCTACCGCAGCTACGAGTGCAAGGACGGGCGGACCTTCTACGTGGTCTGCCCGAGCCACCGGAATCACGCCAAGCGCTGCCTCCAGACCCTCGGTATCTATGACGAGATGGTCGCCGACGGGCTGAGGGAGGAGCCCGACACCTATCTGCCGGTCAGCGAATGGTCCTCGGACGTCTCGCTTGGAGTCTATCCGCTGCCGAAATTCTGGGCGGACAAGATCGCCGCGCGGATGAAGCAGGTATTCCTCACCCGCGCCGCCGAGGAATGGGAGCGGATCTTCGGCGAGGGGCTGTTCCCGGGAACGCCGCAGCGCTGGCTCAGGGAATGGCTGAGCGACGATCACGCCCGGGCCGCCGGGATCGTGGTCGAGGTCGACGATCCCGAGTACGGCCGGATGATCCAGCCGGGTCCGATGGCCTGGCTGGAGGAGAGCGGCGAGGTGATGCTCACCCCCGCGCCGCGCCGGAACGTCGACTTCGCGGAAGCGCTGGGGGCGCTGAAGGCGCATCCGACGCGCCTGCCGACGCCCGCTCCGACCGGCGCCGCGAAGGGCTGGCTCGAAGGGGTGCGCGTCCTCGACCTCTGCAACGTCATCGCCGGTCCGCACAGCGTCTCCTATCTCGCCCGCTTCGGCGCCGAGGTCATCAAGGTCGATCCCGCCCGGCCGTTCTACGATTGCTGGAACACGGTGATCTTCGGCATGACCCACATGCGCGGAAAGAAGTCCGTCCTCGCCGGGCTGAAGTCGCCCGAGGGCCGAGAGATCTTCGAGCGGCTGCTGCGCTCGGTCGACGTCGTGGTGTGGAACGCCACGGATCGCCAGGTGAAGAGCCTCGGTCTCGACGCCGAGAGCCTCGCCCGGATCAATCCGGAGGCGATCTTCTGCCAGCTCGACTGTTTCGGCGGCGCGCGGCGCGGCCCGCGCAGCGACTATCTCGGCT
>NZ_VFRP01000009.1 GCF_006385685.1 Amaricoccus solimangrovi
CTCGGTTGCCTCCATCGGGAAGCTCGCGGCTGACCTTGGGGTTTCCCCTGAGGACGCCTCGGCCCGTGTGTCCCAGGCAATCGAGGGAATGCGCTCCGCCGCCGCCGAAGCCTGCGGCATGACCGACCCCGCCGAGCAGCGGGCCTATGACGCATGGCTGAACGCTGACCCTCAGCGCCTCGCAGCGAGCCGTCAGGCGGCCCGAGCGATTGCCCGGGGGGAAGGAGTAGCCAAGGCGAAGAAGCTCGTCAGCGACTGGCGTAGCGCCTCTGCGAAGGTGGCGCTGAGGAAGCCCGGAAGGTTTCGCTAGAGGTTCACCCGGGGGATGCCCTTCATGGCCCTGTAGAGAGCCGCGAGCGGCCATTCCCCGTACCCTCCCGAGGCCGTGCTGTCCGCGTGGCCTTGGATCGCGTCTATCAGCTTCACGTCGATACCGGCCCCTCGGCCGAGCGTCTTGAAGCGGTGGCGCCATGCGTGGTTCGGCTGAGGCCCGGCCTCCCCCGGCTTCAGGCCGAGGGCATCGCGGACGAAGCGGTTGACCGAGGAGAGATCGCCCCGCTTGAACAAGGCGCCGGGCTTGCTCGACCTCGCGAAGTCCAGAAGCCCTTCCTCGACAAGCTGGGGGTGGAGCGGGACATCCCGATACCTCCCCGTCTTCACGCTGCCCGCCTCGGGCGTGACGCGGACGAAGGGGATACCGTCCACCTCGCGGAAGTCCTCCCGCCGAAGCTGAAGCAACTCCCCGACCCTCGCCCCCGTGAAGGCGCCGAGCCAGGGGACCCACCGCAGGGGCGCCTTATCAACTCCCCTCGCGGCCCTGAGGATGGCCCGCGCCTCCTCGTCCGTGAACCCCTTGGGGCGCGTGACGCGCAGCTTGTCGGGCCTGACCGCGACATCCTCGGCTGGGTTGACCTCGACCATGAAGACCCGCTTCCCGTGGCGGTAGATCGTCCTCAGCGCCGTGAGGTGCTTGTCGTTGATCGTCTTGGCCGCGAGCTTCCGCTCATGGCGGAGGTGATTGGCGTAGGCCGTGACATGCTGCGGCGTCGCCTCCCCGGCGGCCTCCGAACGCCCCTGCCCGCGCTGATACGTGGCGAAGTTCTCCACCATCCTCCGCCAGTCCCGAGCGGTCTTCTCCGACCCTCCGGCGGCCTTGTGGTCGCGCTCCCATGCCTCGAACACCTCCGCGATGGACGGGCCAGCGGGGGCCTTGGGGGGCTCGCTAGCGGGCATCTCGGGGAACCGCCTCACTACCTCGTCGGGCGAGAAGTCTCCCTCGGCGATGGCTCCGCCACGCTCCGCCGCGAGCATCGACGCCTTGACCACCTCAGCCATCACGGCCCGGCGGGATGCCTCGTCGGGCAGAAGGCCATGGGTCCGGAGGAGCCCGTCAACGTGCTCGCCAAGAAACCGTTCGCGGGCCTCCTGAGGGGCTGTGTGAAGGTGCTCGTAGAGGGTCCGCATGGCCTGCCAGACCTCGGCATCGCCCTCCGCCACCTGACCGCCGAGGCCGACAAGCTCGCGGTACGTCTCGCCAGCGAGGGCCATCACCTGTTGCCGGTTCAACGGCTGCGGCCCGTTCCTCAGCGCCTCCCATTGGCGTTGCATCTCCATGAGGGCGGGCGGGAAGCGGAGCTTGGCCTCGGCGGGGTCCTTCGTCCCCAGCGTTCGCTTGACCCACGTCTGGCCTACCGATTCGACCAGATCGGAGGGGACGCGGACCCGGAGGTAATACCCTCCGGTCTTCGGATGCTTCCACGGGCTCGGCATCGGCAATCTCGGCATGGACGTGAACCACCTTTGTGGCCCACCGGCTCGCCCGGAACCCTCTGAGATCGCTAAGTCTTTGTCAAGATTGGAGACAAAATGGTGCTGCGAGAGAGGATTGAACTCTCGACCTCACCCTTACCAAGGGTGTGCTCTACCACTGAGCTACCGCAGCGCCGTCGTGTCGGCCGTCTTGGCCGGACGGGCGCCTTTTAACCGATCCGCGCGGGGGCGCAAGGGCAATCCGCGGGGGCGGCGACGCTTTTCCTTCCCGCGCGCGCGCGCTAGAGAGAAGCCATGACGGAGAAGACCCCGAACCCCGGCAAGGCGGAGCGCGAGGCCGAGAAGGCGCGGCGGCTCGCCGAGGCGCTGCGCGCCAATCTGGCGCGGCGCAAGGCGCGGACGCGCGCGCGCGCCGCGGGTGAGGCGGCGGCGGACGACACGGCGGTGGACGACACGGTGGCGGGCGACCTGGCGGCGGACGAGCGGCCGGAATGAACGAGAGCCGCCCCCGGGCACCGGAGGGCGGCGGAACGAGGCGGCGGCGGGCGCGAGGCCCGCGAAGAGGCGGAACCGGGGCATGGACAGCATTCTCGTGCGGGGCGGACAGCGGCTGAGCGGCCGGATCCCGATTTCGGGGGCGAAGAACGCCTGCCTCGCGCTGATGCCGGCGGCGCTGCTCTGCGACGAGCCGCTGACGCTCACCAACGCGCCGAGGCTCTCGGACATCCGCACGATGACCGACCTGCTCGAAAGCCTCGGCTGCGAGGTCGCGGCGCTGCAGGGCGGGCGGGTGCTGGTCGTCGGCGCGGAGCGGATCTCGAACCACCGCGCGGATTACGAGATCGTGCGCAAGATGCGCGCCTCGATCCTCGTGCTCGGGCCGATGCTGGCGCGCGACGGCGAGGCGGAGGTGAGCCTGCCCGGCGGCTGCGCGATCGGAGCGCGGCCGGTGGATCTGCATCTCGCCGGGCTCGCGGCGATGGGGGCGGAGCTGGAACTGCGCGACGGCTATGTCCATGCGACGGCGGGCCGGGGGCTCAGGGGCGCGGATTTCACCTTCCCGACGGTCTCGGTCGGCGCGACCGAGAACCTGCTGATGGCGGCGACGCTCGCCAGGGGCACCACGCGGCTCGTCAACGCGGCGCGGGAGCCGGAGATCGTCGATCTCGCCCGCTGCCTGCGCCGGATGGGCGCGCGGATCGAGGGCGAGGGCACGGAGGTGATCGAGATCGAGGGGGTGGACCGGCTGAGCGGCGCCACCCATCCGGTCGTGACCGACCGGATCGAACTCGGCACCTACATGCTGGCCCCGGCCATCGCCGGCGGCGAGGTCGAGCTGATCGGCGGGCGGCGCGAACTGGTGGAGGCCTTCGCCGAGCGGCTGGAGGCGGCGGGGGTCGAGGTCGCCGATACCGAGGCCGGCCTCCGGGTCAGCCGGCGGAACGGCCGGATCCAGGCGGTGGACGTGGTGACCGCGCCCCATCCCGGCTTTCCGACCGACCTGCAGGCGCAGATGATGGCGCTGCTGACGCTCGCGGACGGGGTGAGCCATCTCGAGGAGCGGATCTTCGAGAACCGCTTCATGCACGCGCCGGAACTGACGCGCATGGGCGCGCGTATCGAAGTGCATGGGGGCACGGCGACGGTGACCGGGGTGGAACAGCTGCGCGGCGCGCCGGTGATGGCGACGGACCTGCGCGCGAGCGTGAGCCTCATCCTCGCCGGCCTCGCCGCCGAGGGGGAGACGCGGGTCGCGCGGGTCTATCATCTCGACCGGGGCTACGAGCGGGTGGAGGAGAAGCTCTCGGCCTGCGGCGCGCGGATCGAGCGGATCACCGAGAGGGCGGCCTGAGCCGCCGGGGGGACTGGGGATGAGCGGGCAATTCGAGGATGCGCGGTTCGAGGACGGGGGAGAGCCCGCGCTGAGGCTCCGCGCGGAGACCGCGGCCGATCTCGAGGTGATCTCCGCCCTGACGCAGGACGCGGTGGGCCAGACCTCCGACATCGCCTGGCTGCCGAGGCGGCGGCGCTTCACGCTGCTGCTCAACCGCTTCCGCTGGGAGGACGCCACCGCCGCCGGGCGGCAGGGGCGGCCGGTGGAGCGGACGCGGGCGCTCCTGACCATCGAGGGCGTGCTGCGGGCGCGGGCGAACGGGATCGATCCGAAGGACCGCGATCTGGTCGTCTCGCTGCTCTCGCTCGCCTTCGTCCCCAGAGAGGACGGCGCGGGCGCGCTGACGCTGGTGCTCGCGGGCGAGGGCGAGATCGTGCTCGACGTCGAATGCCTCGACGTGGCGCTGACCGATGTCACCCGGCCCTATCCCGCCCCCTCCGGACGGGCGCCGCGCCATCCGGACTCGTGAGGCGCTTGAGCGCGCGGAGCCGAGCCGATAAGCCTGCCGCCCGAGGAGGTCCGCCGATGCCCCAGTTTCTCGACACCAACGACCCCGGCTTCGCCGACGAATTCGCCGATCTGCTGACGCGCAAGCGCGAGAGCGACGCCGACGTGGACGCCGCCGTCCAGGAGATCATCGCCGAGGTCGTGGCGCGCGGCGACGCGGCGCTGATCGAGATGACGGCGCGCTGGGACCGGCTGGAACTGACGCCGGAGACGCTCGCCTTCTCGAAGGCGGA
The DNA here is from genome assembly GCF_006385685.1 of Amaricoccus solimangrovi. Taxonomy (GTDB): domain Bacteria; phylum Pseudomonadota; class Alphaproteobacteria; order Rhodobacterales; family Rhodobacteraceae; genus Amaricoccus; species Amaricoccus solimangrovi. The sequence continues at coordinate 4,405 of NZ_VFRP01000009.1, forward strand.
GATCGACGCGGCCTGCGCCGAGGTGCCGGCGGCCGAGCGCGCGGCGCTCGAACTCGCGGCCGAGCGCATCCGCGCCTATCACAGCCGGCAGATGCCGGAGGACAGGCGCTGGACCGACCTCTCCGGCGCCGAGCTCGGCTGGCGCTGGTCGGCGGTCTCGGCGGCGGGGCTCTACGTGCCGGGCGGGCTCGCCTCCTATCCTTCCTCGGTGCTGATGAACGCGATCCCGGCCCGCGTCGCGGGGGTCGAGCGGCTGGTGATCTGCGCGCCGACGCCCGGCGGCAGGGTCAATCCGCTGGTCCTGCTCGCCGCGCGGCTCGCGGGGGTGGACACGGTCTACCGCGTCGGCGGCGCGCAGGCGGTCGCCGCGCTCGCCTTCGGGACCGAGACGATCGAGCCGGTGGACAAGATCACCGGCCCCGGCAACGCCTTCGTCGCCGCCGCCAAGCGCCGCGTCTTCGGCAAGGTCGGGATCGACATGATCGCCGGCCCTTCCGAGGTGCTGATCCTCGCGGACGCCGCGAACGATCCCGACTGGCTCGCGCTCGATCTGCTCGCGCAGGCCGAGCACGACGCCTCGGCGCAGTCGATCCTGATCACGCCCGACGCGGGTTTCGGGCGGGCGGTGGCCGCGGCGGTGGAACGGCGGCTCGAGACGCTCGAACGGCGCGCGATCGCCGGGGCGAGCTGGCGCGACCATGGCGCGATCGTCACGGTCGCGGACTGGGACGAGGCGGTGGCGCTCGCGAACCGGATCGCGCCGGAACATCTCGAGATCTGCGCCGCGGAGGCCGAGGCGCTGGCGGAGCGGGTGCGCCACGCGGGCGCGATCTTCATCGGCGCGCTGACGCCGGAGGCGATCGGCGACTATGTCGGCGGGCCGAACCACGTGCTGCCGACCGCGCGCTCGGCGCGGTTCTCGAGCGGGCTCTCGGTGCTCGACTTCCTCAAGCGCACGACGCTCGCGCGGATGACGCCCGCGGCGCTGCGCGCGATCGGGCCGGCGGCGGAGACGCTGGCGCGCTCCGAGGGGCTCGAGGCGCACGGGCTCTCGGTCAGCGCGCGGCTGGCGCGGCTCAACGCGGAGATGGCCGGATGACCGGGGCCGGGGAGAAGAAGCCCGCCGCCCGCCTCGTCGACGTGACGCTCGACGAAAGCGGCCTCGCGCCGCCCACGCCGGAGATCGAGCAGGAGCGGCGGGTGGCGATCTACGACCTGCTGGAGGAGAACCGCTTCGGGCTTCTGCCCCGCGAGGGGCGGCCGGCGCCGGACGGCCCATACCGGCTGACGCTCTCGATCCGCGACCGCCGGCTGGTCTTCGCGCTCGCCACCGAGGACGGGACACCCGCGGGCGAGTTCCACCTGTCGCTGACGCCGTTCAACCAGGTGGTGAAGGACTATTTCCAGATCTGCGAGAGCTATTTCGACGCGGTCAAACACCTCCCCCCGGCCCAGATCGAGGCGATCGACATGGGACGGCGGGGCATCCACAACGAGGGATCGCGCGTCCTGCTCGAACGGCTGGAGGGCAAGGTCGAGACCGACATGGCCACCGCGCGCCGGCTCTTCACCCTCATATGCGTGCTGCATTTCAAGGGATGAACCAGCCTTGCCGCTCGCCCCGCAATCCGTGCTGTTCTGCTGCGATTTCAACGCGGTAAGATCGCCGATGGCGGAGGCGATGGCGCGGAAGTTCTATCCCCGGCGGATCTTCGTCCAGTCCGCCGGGGTGCGCAACGAGCTCGATATCGACGGGTTCTCGGTCGCCGTCTGCGCCGAGATCGACGTGCATCTGGAGCGGCACAAGGTGCGCTCCTTTCACGACATGGAGGAATGGGGCGACCGGATCGACGCCTACGACCTGATCGTGGCGCTCTCCCCCGCGGCGCAGCGCCAGGCGCTCGAATACACCCGCTATCATGCGATCGACGTGGAATACTGGCCCGTCGAGGATCCGACCGGCCTCGGCGAGACGCGCGAGGCGAAGCTCACCGCCTATCGCCGGACGCGGGACCAGATCCGCGACCGGATCATCCGCCGCTTCGGCCCGCCCGATCCGCCGCCGAGCCCGAAGAAGAACGCGGCGACCGCGTGAATTACCCCGCTCCGGCGCGGGTCGGGACGGTTTGCCCTTGTATTTTCGCGCCGCCGGCACCATTTTTCGCCCGCGCACAATTCGGGCGATTCCCGCCTGTCTTGGGGCGCGTTTCTGAAACTGCATCGGACAGAACATGGCCAAGGAAGAGCTTCTCGAATTTCCCGGGGTCGTGACCGAGCTGCTGCCAAACGCGACTTTCCGGGTAGAGCTCGAGAACGGCCATACGATCATCGCCCATACCGCGGGCAAGATGCGCAAGAACCGCATCCGCGTGCTCGCCGGCGACAAGGTCCAGGTGGAGATGACCCCCTACGACCTGACCAAGGGCCGGATCAACTACCGCTTCAAGTAAGACAGACCGCTCTCCGGGCCGTGCCTTCCGCGCCCGGACCGCTCCGCGACGGAGCCTTTTTCCCGTGACACGTTTCATCCTCGGCTCCGCCAGTCCGCGCCGGCTCGACCTGCTCACGCAGATCGGGGCGCGGCCGGATCAGGTGGTCAGCCCCGACATCGACGAGACCCCCCTGCCCCGCGAGGCGCCCCGCGCGCTGGCGCTGCGCCTCGCCGAGCGCAAGGCGGCGGCGGTGCCGGCGGGGCCCGGCGATCATGTGCTCGCGGCCGACACGGTCGTGGCGCTCGGGCGCCGGCAGCTCGGCAAGCCCCGCGACGCGGCCGAGGCGGAGGCCTTCCTGCGCCTGCTCTCGGGGCGCCGGCACCGGGTCTATACCGGGATCGCGCTCAGGGGCGCGGAGCGGATGTGGAGCCGGGTGGTGGAGACGATCGTGCGGATGAAGCCGCTCTCGGACGGCGAGATCGCCGGTTACCTCGAAAGCGGCGAATGGCGCGGCAAGGCGGGCGGCTATGCGATCCAGGGGCGGGCCGCGGCCTTCATCCCGTGGATCGGCGGCTCGCACAGCAATGTCGTGGGCCTGCCGCTGGTGGAGACCGCCAATCTGATGCGCGCGGCGGGGCTCCGGCCATGAAGGGGCGCGAGGTCCGCGTCGAGGCGCTGGCGCGCGGCGGACATATCGCCGCGCTCGCCGTCGACGGGCGGCTCGAGGATCTGCTGATCGATCCGGATCCCGCCGATCCGACCCCCCGGCCCGAGGCGATCTTCCGCGCGGTCGCCGGGCGGCCGATGAAGGGCATCGGCGGCGTGATGCTGGAACTCGGGCGGAACCGGACCGGCTTCCTGCGCACCCCGCGCCCGCCCCGGCCCGGCGCGGGCGTGATCGTCCAGGTGAGCGCCTGGGCGGAGGACGGCAAGGCGCCGCCCGTCTCGGACCGGCCGCTCGTCAAGGGGCGGGCCGCGATCCTGACGCCGGGCGCGCCGGGGCACAACATCGCCCGCTCGCTGCGCGACCCGGAGCGGCGCGCGGCGCTCGCGGCGCTCGCCGAGACGGCGATGCGCGGCGCGCCGGAGGGGCTCGGGCTCATCCTGCGCTCGGCGGCGGGCGATCTCGCGGACGCGGCGATCGCGGCCGAGATCGCGGCGCTGCGCGCCGAGGCGGAACGGCTGACGCCGGAGGGGCCGGGCGGCGAGCTGCGCCCGGCGCCCGGCGCGGCGGCGGAGGCGGCGCGCGAATGGCTCGCCCCCGGCGAGAAGATGGTCGAGGGCTTGGGCGATCTCTGGGACGCCGTCGCCGCGCTCGCCGATCCGCGGGCGCCGATCGGCGCGGGCTTCATGGCGATCGAGCCGACGCGCGCGCTCGTCGCGGTCGATGTGAACACCGGCGGCGACACCTCGCCCGCGGCGGCGCTGAAGGCCAATCTCGCGGCCGCGCGCGACCTGCCCCGGCAGTTGCGGCTCCGCGGGCTCGGCGGACAGGTCACGATCGACTTCGCGCCGCTCGCCAAGGCCGAGCGCGCCCAGGTCGAGAAGGCGCTGAACGCGGCGCTGCGCGCGGATGGAATCGACACGACGCTCGCCGGCTGGACGCCGCTCGGCCATCTCGAACTGCTGCGCCGCCGCTCCCGCCGGCCGATCGGCGCGATCCCCGAGGGGGCGGGCGCGGGCCGGGGCCGCGGGGCGGAAATGTCCCGGCGCGCTTGAACCCCGGGGAGCGGGCGTGTAACCTGCGCTGACAGGATAGCGAGGGAACGCCCGCGAAATGGCCGATGGAGTGCAATTTCCGGCGGTTCGCGTCAGCTGCCAGCGCTGCGATGTCCGCGGTCGTGCGATCTGCGCGGATTGCGCGCCCGCGGAACTCGAGGAGCTGGACCGGATCAAGCTGTACCGCCGCTTCGCGGCGGGCGAGATGATCGCCTGGGCCGGCGAGCGGATGCCGATGATCGGCTCGGTGATCGAGGGCGTCGCCTCCCTCTCCTCCACGCTTCCGGACGGACGCCGGCAGACGGTCGGCCTGATGCTGCCCTCCGATTTCCTCGGCCGGCCCGGCCGCGACCGCGCCGGCTACGACGTGCAGGCCGCGACCGAGGTCACATTCTGCATGTTCCGCGCCCAGGAGTTCGAGCGGCTGCTGGAGCGCAGCCCGCGCCTCTCCCACCGGCTGCTGGAAATGAAGCTCGACGAACTCGACGTGGCGCGGGAATGGATGGTGCTGCTCGGCCGCAAGACCGCGCGCGAGCGCATCGCGAGCCTGCTCGTCATGTTCGGCGAGCGGGAGGCCGGGGCGCGGGACGGGACGTCGGGCACGATCCGCTTCCCGCTGCGCATCACGCGCGAGGCGATGGCCGACTATCTCGGCGTCACCATCGAGACCGTGAGCCGGCAGCTCTCGCAATTGCGGCGGGAGGGGCTGATCCGCCTGCTCGAGAGCCGGGGCGTGGAAATCAGCGATTTCGCCGCGCTGCGCCGCGAAGCGGGCGGACCGGAGTAAGGCCAGACCTCCTTCCACGACGATTCCGCCTCCGGAGCGCCCCCGCGCCGAGGTGTCCCCGCGCGCCGTCCCGCCGGGCCGCGCGCGTTTTCCGCCCGTCCGCCAGCCCTTCCCCGCTCCCGTTGCTTGATCTGAATCAATGAGAGTCACGGGTTTTTGATGCAAGGCCTCCCTGTTGCGCGAAAACGGCGAGGCCTCGGTGCCCCGCGAGCGAAGAGAGTCGGGGGCGACGATGGTGGATGTGTTCAAGATCGCTGGATTTGGCGTTCTGGCACTTTTCTTTGCGATGGCGGCGAATTTCGGCGCCGATGAGGCCTATCGGCTCCATGCGCTGCTGCTCATGGCGCTGGCGGGCGCGGGAACGGTCTGGGCGATCCGGACGGCGGGCACGCCGAGGGTTCCCGCCGGCGGAGGCTACAACGACGACGTCGTGCGGGCCGGCGTGATCGCGACGGCGGTCTGGGGCGTGGTGGGCTTCCTCGCGGGCGTGATCATCGCCTTCCAGCTCGCCTATCCCGAGCTGAACCTCGGCCTGCCCTGGACCAGCTTCGGCCGGCTGCGGCCGCTCCATACCTCGGCGGTGATCTTCGCCTTCGGCGGCAACGCGCTGATCGCGACCTCGTTCTACATCGTCCAGCGCACCTGCGCGGCGCCGCTCTGGGGCGGACGGGCGGCCTGGTTCGTGTTCTGGGGCTACAACCTCTTCATCGTGCTCGCCGCGACCGGCTACCTGCTCGGCTCCACCCAGTCGAAGGAATACGCCGAGCCCGAATGGTACGTCGATCTCTGGCTCACCATCGTCTGGGTCGTCTATCTCGCGGTCTATCTCGGCACGATCGTGAAGCGGCGCGAACCGCATATATACGTCGCGAACTGGTTCTTCCTCGCCTTCATCGTGACGATCGCGATGCTGCACGTGATCAACAACCTCGCGATCCCGGTCTCGATCTGGTCCTCGGAATCGATCATCCTCTTCCCCGGCGTGCAGGGCGCGATGGTGCAGTGGTGGTACGGCCACAACGCGGTCGGCTTCTTCCTGACCGCCGGTTTCCTCGGGATGATGTACTATTTCGTCCCGAAACAGGCCGAGCGGCCGATCTACAGCTACAAGCTCTCGATCATCCACTTCTGGGCGATCATCTTCCTCTACATCTGGGCGGGCCCGCACCATCTGCACTACACCGCGCTGCCCGACTGGGCGCAGATCCTCGGCATGGTGTTCTCGATCGTGCTCTGGATGCCGTCCTGGGGCGGGATGATCAACGGGCTGATGACGCTGCAGGGCGCCTGGGACAAGCTCCGCACCGATCCGATCCTGAGGATGCTCGTCGTCTCGGTCGGCTTCTACGGCATGGCGACCTTCGAGGGGCCGATGATGTCGATCCGCTCGGTCAATTCGCTCAGCCACTATACCGACTGGACGATCGGCCACGTGCATTCCGGCGCGCTCGGCTGGAACGGGATGATCACCTTCGGCGCGCTCTACTATCTCGTGCCCCGGCTCTGGCACCGCGAGCGGCTCTATTCGCTCAGCCTCGTCTCCTGGCACTTCTGGCTCGCCACGATCGGCATCGTGCTCTACGCCTCGTCGATGTGGGTCTCGGGCATCATGCAGGGGCTGATGTGGCGCGAGGTCGACGACCAGGGCTTCCTCGTCAATTCCTTCGCCGACTCGGTCGCCGCGGCGCATCCGATGTACGTGGTCCGCGCGCTCGGCGGCGTGCTTTTCCTCGCGGGCGCGGTGATCATGCTCTACAACCTGTGGAAGACGGCCCGGGGCGTTCCCGGGGCCGCGACCACCCCCGTGGCCGCGGAATAGGAGCGCACCCATGTCCGACAACGACCAGATCCGCGACCCGGAGAAGGATCCGAAGGTCTCGACCGTCAGCGACCTTCCCGAGGAGATCCCGAACGAGCTGCCGCACCACAGCTGGCTCTTCAAGCATCACCACCTGATCGAGAAGAACGCCTTCCTGCTGCTGGTGCTCTCCTTCATCGTGGTCTCGGTGGGCGGGCTCGTGCAGATCGTGCCGCTGTTCTATCTCGACAACACGATCGAGAAGGTCGAGGGGATGCGGCCCTACAGCCCGCTGGAACTGACCGGGCGGCGGATCTACATCCGCGAGGGCTGCTACGTCTGCCACAGCCAGATGATCCGGGCGCTGCGCGACGAGGTGGACCGCTACGGCCATTACTCGCTCGCCGCCGAATCGATGTACGACCATCCGTTCCAGTGGGGATCGAAGCGCACCGGCCCCGATCTGGCACGCGTCGGCGGGCGCTACTCGGACGACTGGCATGTCGAGCACATGCGCGATCCCCGCGCGCTGGTGCCGGAATCGGTCATGCCGGCCTATTCCTGGCTGGAGCGCACGCCCGTGAGCTCGGAGCAGGTCGCACAGCTGATGGAGACCGAGCGCGCGGCGGGCACGCCCTATACCGACGAGATGATCGCGAGCGCCCGGGTCGACTTCCGGACGCAGGCCGATCCCGACACCGGCGACGTGGACGCGCTCCAGACGCGCTATCCGAAGGCCGTGGCGCGCAATTTCGACGGCCAGCCGGGCGTGAGCGAACTCGACGCGCTGATCGCCTATCTGCAGATGCTCGGCACGCTGGTCGATTTCTCGACCTTCGAGCCGGATGCGAGCCGCTGAGGCCGCGATGGAGCATTACACCTTCCTGCGCCATCTCGCCGACAGCTGGGCCCTGCTGGCGCTGGCGCTGTTCTTCGCCGGGCTGATCGTCTGGGTGTACCGGCCGGGATCCCGGAAGGTCCACGACGAGATCGCCAGTTCCATTTTCCAGAACGAAGACAAGCCGAAGGACGATCCCGATGGCCACTAAACGCGAGTTCGACGAGGCGACGCGGACCGAGACCACCGGGCACGAATGGGACGGGATCCGCGAGCTCGACACGCCGATGCCGCGCTGGTGGCTCTGGACCTTCTACGGGACGATCGTCTGGGGGATCGTCTACGTGATCCTGTTTCCGGCCTGGCCGCTCGTCCACGGCGCGACGCCGGGGATCCTCGGCTATTCCAGCCGGGCGAACGTGGCCGCCGACCTGAGGCACGCGGCCGAGACCAACGCGCCGCTCGACGCGCGGCTGATGCGGACCGACATCGCCGCCGTCGAGCAGGATCCCGAGCTTCTGTCCTTCGCGATGGCGGGCGGCGGGGCGGTGTTCCGCAACAACTGCTCGCAATGCCACGGCGCGGGCGGCGGCGGCATGCTGTTCAGCTATCCCAACCTCGTCGACGACGACTGGCTCTGGGGGGGCGCCGCGGCGGATATCGAGCAGACGGTCACGCATGGCATCCGCTACGAGGCCGATCCGGACACGCGCTACAGCCAGATGCCGAGCTTCGGCGAGATGCTGGAGCCGGCCCAGATCGACGCGCTGGTCCAGCATGTCGAATCGCTGTCGGGAAATCCGCGCGACGCCGCGCTCGCGGCCGAGGGCGCGCCGCTCTTCGCCGAGAACTGCGCCGCCTGCCATGGCGAGGACGGCGCCGGGGGCCGGGAGTTCGGGGCGCCGAACCTGACCGACCGGATCTGGCTCTATGGCGGCGACCCGTCCCATGTCCATGCCTCGATCGCCCAGGCGCATTTCGGGATCATGCCGGCCTTCGGCGGCCGGCTCAGCCCCTCCGACATCCGCAAGGTCGCGATCTACGTGCATACCCTCGGCGGCGGGGAATAGGCGGTCCGGCTGTAAGCACGGCTCACAGCCGGAACCAGCGCGAAAGCCAGTCGCGCCAGCGCGCGACCGGGGCTTCTCCGCGGAGGGCGGGGCTCCAGGCCTCGGCGCGGGTGGCAATGGCGAAGCTGTCGGCGAGAACTGTGATCATTGGACGACTCCCCGTTGTCTCGAAGCCTGATTATCGGATAGAAATCAGTCTTTCGCGACGCAGGAAAATTAGAGACCTGTAAGAGGATCTTTCAGATCGATCTGACATGATGAACTGGCGGAACCTTCCATCCATGACCGCGCTGCGCGCCTTCGCGGCGCTGGCGGAAACGGGCGGGCTGTCCCAGGCGGGCCGGGCGCTCAATGTAAGCCACGCCGCCGTCAGCCAGCAGATGCGCGCGCTCGAGGAGCGGCTCGGCACGACGCTGGCGACGCGGGAGGGGCGCGGGCTGGCGCTGACGCCCGCGGGGGTCGAACTCGCCCGCGCGCTCAACTCGGCCTTCGGCGAGATCGAGGCGGCGGTCTCGGCGCTGACTGACCTCGAGCGGACGCGTCCGCTGCAGGTCTCGGTGACGCCGACCTTCGCCACCGGCTGGCTGATGCCCCGGCTGGTGACGTTCCAGCAGGAGAACCCGGACGTCGAGATCATGATCAACCCGACGGCGGCGCTGGTGCCCCTGACGCCGGGCGGGGTGGACGTGGCGATCCGCTACGGCCTCGGCCACTGGCCGGGGCTGGAGGCGGAACCGCTGGTGCCGACGGAGGTGGTGGTGGTGGCGCCGCCCGCCCTGCTCGCCGGACGAAGCGCCGACGACCCGGCGCTGCTCGCCGACCTGCCTTGGCTGCAGGAGACGGGGACGAACGAGGTCACCTCCTGGCTGGAGCGGCGCGGGATCGCCGCGGGGCGCAAGATGCGGATCACGCACCTGCCGGGCAACCTGACGCTCGACGCGCTGCGTCGGGGCGAGCCCTTCGCGGCGGCGATGCCGCGGGTCTTCGTGGAAGAGGACATCGCGGCCGGCCGGCTCGTCGTGCTGCTCGCCGATGACGAGCCGGGGGCGGGCTATCACATCGTCACCCGCCCGGGCGTGGCCCGGCCGCCGCTGCGTGCGTTCCTGTCCTGGCTCCGGCGCATCCGGGCGGGAGAGGCCGCGCGGGAAACCGGCCTCGGCGCGGCTTGATCCGGATCAAGGCGGCGCGGGAGGGGGCGTGCGATGCCTGCCGGCGAAGGGGGGCTTCCGCCCCCGATGGGGTGTGCCGTGACGAATCCGACCAGCGAACCACCACCGCTCTACGCGGCGCGGGAACCGATCTTCCCGCGGCGCGTCTCCGGCACGTTCCGGCGGTTGAAATGGTGGATCATGGCGGTGACGCTGACGATCTACTACGTCACGCCATGGATCCGCTGGGACCGCGGCCCGAGCCTGCCGGACCAGGCCGTGCTGGTCGATCTCGCGAACCGCCGGTTCTACTTCTTCCTCATCGAGATCTGGCCGCAGGAATTCTACTTCATCGCCGGCCTGCTCATCATGGCGGGGCTCGGCCTCTTCCTCTTCACCGCCGCGCTCGGCCGGGTCTGGTGCGGATACGCCTGCCCGCAGACGGTGTGGACCGACCTCTTCATCCTGGTCGAACGCTGGGTCGAGGGGGATCGCAACGCGCGCGTCCGCCTCTGGAACGCGCCCTGGACCGCGACGAAGATCCGGCTCAGGACCATCAAATGGACGCTCTGGCTGCTGATCGCGCTCGCGACGGGCGGCGCCTGGGTATTCTACTTCACCGACGCCCCCACCCTTCTCGGCGAGCTGGTCCGCTTCGAGGCGCCCGGCGCCGCCTATGGCTCGATCGCGGTGCTGACGGCGACGACCTTCGTCTTCGGCGGCTTCATGCGCGAGCAGGTCTGCGTCTACATGTGCCCCTGGCCCCGGATCCAGGCCGCGATGATGGACGAGGGCACGATCACCGTCGGCTACCGCGAGGCGCGGGGCGAGCCGCGGGGCAAGCATCAGGCTCGCTCCGCCACGCCGCTCGGCGACTGCATCGACTGCCGCGCCTGCGTGAACGTCTGCCCGATGGGGATCGACATCCGCGACGGCCAGCAGCTCGCCTGCATCACCTGCGCGCTCTGCATCGACGCCTGCGACGACGTGATGGCGAAGATCGACAAGCCGCGCGGGCTCATCGACTACGTGGCGCTCGCCGACGAGGCGGGAACGGGCGGGCTGACCTGGCGCCGGGTGCTGCGGCCCCGGATCCTGCTCTACGCGGTGCTGTGGTCGGGGATCGGGATCGGCCTGCTGGCGGCGCTGGTGATGCGCGTCGACATGACGCTCGCGGTCGAGCCGATCCGCAATCCGATCAACGTCACGCTCTCGGACGGGTCGATCCGCAACGCCTACGAACTGCGGCTGCGCAACATGACGGGCTATCCGCGCGACGTCGCCCTGTCCGCGCGTTCCGAGACGCCGCTCAGCCTCGAACTGCAGGGGGTGGAGGGGCTGACCGTGACGGTGCCCGCGAACGAGACGCTGCGCCAGCGCGCCTATCTGACCAGCGCGCCCGAGAGCCCGGCCAACGCCGAGGTCTCGATGCCCGTCGAGATGATCGCGACGGACACCGCCGGGGACGCGCGGGCGGCGGAGGAGACGGTCTTTCACGGGAGGCAACGGTGAGCGAACTCACGGGACGGAGGGTGGCGGCGATCGCGGTCGGCGCCTTCGGCGTGATCATCGCGGCGAACGCCGTGCTCGCCGTCGTCGCCGTCGACACATTCTCCGGCACGGTCGTCGACAATTCCTACCTGTCGAGCCAGACCTTCGACGCGGAACGCGACGCGCAGCGCGGGCTCGGCTGGCAGGTGACGCCGCGTGTCGAGCGCGGCTATCTCCACCTCGATTTCACCGATGGCGCCGGCCGGACACCGCGCCCGGCGAAGGTCTCGGTGACGGTCGGCAGGCCCGGCACCAACGCCGAGGACGCCACGATGCCGATGGACGAGACGGGGCGGGGATATGTCGCGGCGCATCCGCTCCCGAAGGGCGGATGGCGGGCGGAGATCGCGGCGGAGGCCCTGGACGGGACGCGCTTCCGCCAGAGCCGGAGCTTCTACGTGGGGGCCGAGTGATGGCCGAGGCGGCCCTCGGCATGGCCTGCCCCGCCTGCGCCGCGGCGCCGGATCCCGAGGTCGCGGCGCGGGCCAGACCGGAGGCGACGCCGCGTCAGCGGCGGGTCGAGTTGTCGCTGCCCGCGATCCACTGCGCGGCCTGCATCTCGGGCGTCGAGCGCGCGCTCCTGAGCGACGCCTCGGTTCTGGCGGCGCGGGTCAACCTGACCCGCAAGCGGGTGAACGTGACCGTGGCCGACGCGCCGGAAGCCGAGGAGCGGCTGATCGCGCTCCTGCGCGCGCGCGGTTTCGAGGCGCGGCCGCTCGACGGCGCACGTCTCGCCGGAACGCGGGCGGATCCGGAGGGGCGCGCCCTGCTCGCGCGGATCGGCGTCGCGGGCTTCGCCTCGATGAACGTGATGCTGCTGTCGGTCGCGGTCTGGTCGGGCGCGACCGATGCGACGCGGGATCTCATGCACTGGCTGTCGGCGCTGATCACGCTGCCCGCCGTGGCCTTCGCCGCGACCCCGTTCTTCCGATCCGCCGGGCGGGCGCTTCTGGCCGGCCGGATGAACATGGATGTCCCGATCTCGACGGCGATCATCCTCGCCGCGGCGGTCTCGCTGTCGGAGACGATCCTTTCGGGCAGGCAGGCCTTCTTCGAAGCGGCGATCATGCTGACCTTCTTCCTGCTCGTCGGGCGCTATCTCGCACATGCCGCGCGGCTCTCGGCGCGCTCGGCCGCGGCCGAACTCGCGGCGCTCGAAGTGCGCCGGGCCGAACGGCGGCGTCCGGACGGCACGATCGAGACGGTGCCGGTGGATGCGTTGCGGGCGGGGGAAGAGATCGTCGTCGTACCGGGCGGTCGCGTGCCCGTCGATGGCCAGGTGACCGAGGGGCGTTCGGAGCTCGACTGCTCGATGCTGACGGGAGAGACCCTGCCGCGCGCGGTCTCGCCCGGCGACACGGTTCACGCGGGAATGGTGAACCTGACCGGCGCGCTGCGCGTGCGGATCGTCGGCCTGGGCGAGGAGACGCTGCTGCGCCGGATCACCCATCTGGTCGAGGCGGCGGAACTGGCGCGCGGAAGCTGCGCGACCCTGGCCGACCGCGCCGCGCGGGCCTACGCGCCGCTCGTGAACCTGCTCGGGCTCGGCGCGCTGGCCTACTGGGGTTTGACCTCGGGGGATTGGCGGAGCGCGTTCAACATCGCGGCGGCGGTGATGATCGTCACCTGCCCCTGTGGCCTGGGCCTGGCGGTGCCGACCGTCCAGACCGCCGCCTCGGCCCGGCTGTTCCGCCGGGGCGTCCTGCTGAAGGACGGAACCGCGCTGGAGAAGCTCGCCCGGATCGATACCGTGATCTTCGACAAGACCGGCACGCTCACCACCGGGAACCCGGTGCTGCTCGAACCGGAAGCGATCGATCCCGGCACGCTGGCGCTCGCGGCCGGGCTCGCGCGGTTCAGCCGTCACCCGCTGGCGCGCGCGATCGAAAGGGCGGCGCTCGCGGCGGAGGTGCCGGCGGCGCCGGTGACGGAGGTGGAGGAAGTTCCGGGCCTCGGGATCCGGGGCCGGACCCGGGAGGGCGAGGTTCGCCTCGGTCGCGGAGCCTGGGTGGGGACGGGCGCGGAGAACGCGGCGGAGACCATCTCCTGGCTGCGGCTGGGAAGCCAGGCGCCGATCGCGCTGCGCTTCACGGACGAGCCGCGCCCCGACGCGCGCGAGACCGTGGCGGGTTTTCGCGACGAGGGGATGCACGTGGCGCTGCTGTCGGGTGACGGCGAGGGGGCGGTGGGCCAGCTCGCGGCCCACGTAGGGATCGACCTCTGGTACGCGGGCGCGACGCCGATCGACAAGAGCGCCTATCTCCGTGGGATGCACGACGAAGGACATCGCGGATTGATGATCGGGGATGGGCTCAACGACGCCGCCGCCCTTGCGATTGCGGATGTATCGATCACGCCGGCCTCCGCGGTCGATGCGAGCCGCGCCTCCGCCGACATTGTCCTCATGTCCAACCGGCTCGCCGACGCCGTCGTCGCCTGGCGCATGTCTCGCGTGGCGCGCCGCCGCATGATCGAGAACATCGCCTTCTCGTTCGGCTACAACCTGATCACGGTGCCCATCGCATTCATGGGCCACGTCAGCCCGCTGATCGCCGCGATTGCCATGTCCGCCAGCTCCATCGTCGTGAGCCTGAATGCGCTGCGGCTCGCACGGGGTGACGTCCGATGACCATTCTGGCGCTGCTGATCCCGGCATCCCTCGCGCTGGGGGGGCTTGCGCTGCTGGCCTTCGTCTGGATGCTGCGCCACGACCAGTTCGAGGATCCCCAGGGCGAGGCGATGCGGATTCTGGATGATCGTCACGATCGGGAACCGGCCGCCGATCCGCGTTCGCGCCGGTCGCCCGACTGAACCGAGGAACCGCACCGCGAGCTTGCACTTGTCTCCGATCCCGTTAATCTCGGGGCGGGATCACCGTCGCGTCCAGGGGGGACGGGGCACGTTGCGAAGGAATTTCGATGGCGGGTGATGGGCCTTCGGCACCACGGGAGATTCCGGTCGCCCTCGACGTCAGATCCATCCGCAAGTCATTCGGAAGCCATGAAGTTCTGAAGGGGATCTCCCTCGCCGCGCGCGAGCATGACGTGGTCGCGATCCTCGGCTCCTCCGGCTCCGGAAAGTCTACCTTCCTGCGCTGCATCAACCTGCTGGAAACGCCCGACGGCGGCGAGGTCCGCCTGAAGGGCGAACTGATCCGGATGAGGCAGCGCGGCGGCATGCTGGTCCCGGCCGACATGAAGCAGGTCGACCGGATCCGGTCCCGCCTCAGCATGGTGTTCCAGCAGTTCAATCTGTGGCAGCACATGACCATTCTGGAGAACGTCACGGCGGCGCAGATCCACGTTCTCGGACGCGACAGGAAGAGCGCCGTGGAGAAAGCCGAGGCGATGCTCGCGAAGGTCGGCGTGGCGGACAAGCGTGGACACTACCCGGGCCAGTTGTCGGGCGGACAGCAGCAGCGGGTGGCAATCGCCCGCGCCCTCGCGATGGATCCTGAGGTAATGCTGTTCGACGAGCCCACCTCCGCGCTCGATCCCGAGCTCGTGAACGAAGTCCTCAAGGTGATGCGCGATCTCGCCGCGGAGGGGCGCACGATGCTGATCGTGACCCACGAAATGGGCTTCGCGCGCGAGGCGGCGAGCCACATGCTGTTCCTGCATCAGGGTCTCGTCGAAGACGAGGGCCCACCGCGCGAGATCATGGCCAACCCGAATTCGGAACGCTTCAGGCAGTTTCTCTCCGGAAGCCTCAAATGATCAGTTCGGCCGGCCAAGTCGCCGCTAACGAGGGAGAGCATTCATGAAAACGTTGATGGGGTTCGTGACGGGGCTTGGAATCGCCCTCTGCGCCGCGGCCGCGCCCGGCGTCGCGGATACGCTGAGGATCGGCACCGAGGCGGCCTACAAGCCCTTCGCTTACGTGTTGCCCTCGGGCGAACTCACAGGTTTCGACATCGACATCACGAAGGCCCTTTGCGCCGCGATGGAAGCCGATTGCGAGATAGTCAACCAGTCGTTCGACGGCCTGATCCCCGCGCTGAACTCCAAGAAGATCGATGCGATCATCGCGTCGATGTCGATCACGGAGGATCGCCTGAAGGCGATCGATTTCGCCGGCCCCTATTACATCACGCCCGCGCTCTTCGTCGCCGCGGAGGGCAGCGATGTCGAGCTCACCCCGGAGGGAATGGACGGAAAGTTCGTGGGAGTTCAGCGCGGCACGACGATGGCGGATTACGTGAAGGAGAAATTTCCGGATGCGCGCTCGCAATTCTACGATACGCTCGAGGCCGCGACCCTCGACCTGTCCAGTGGACGCGTTGACCTGGTGTTCGCCGATTCCGTCGTCATAGACGAGTTTCTCGCCTCCGGTGACGGAAAGGGTTTCACCGCCGTCGGTGAACCCGTCTACGATTCCGAACTGCTCGGCGGAGGGGCGGGAATCGGGATCCGCAAAGGAGACGACGCGCTGAAAAAGCGCTTCGACGACGCCTTGGCGAAGATCATCGCGTCAGGCGAATACAAGCAGATCAACGAAAAGTACCTCAGTGTAAGCATCTTGCCTCACTGAGCAGGTCGTTTAATCGGGACGCCGCGCTTGGAAGACCTAGTCGCCTACCTGCCGCTGCTCATCCAGGGTCTGAGGCTCACCCTCCTCCTGGCCGTAAGCACGATGCTGCTGGGCCTTGTCCTCGGCATGCTGCTCGCCTTGGCCAAGCTGTCCAGGCATGGGTGGCTGGCTCGAAGCGCCTTCGTTTTCACGAACTTCATGCGCGGCATTCCCGAGTTTCTCGTGCTCCTCATGATCTACTTCGGCGGGACGCAGGTTCTGGACACGGCGCTTGGGCCGGGCGTGGTGAACGTCAGCCCCTGGATCGCAGGGCTGACGGCGCTGACCCTGGTATTCGCAGCCTACGCGTCGGAGACAATTCGGGGCGCCTACCAGTCCGTGCCCAAGGGGCAGATCGAAGCGGCGAGGGCCTACGGCTTCAGTGCCTGGCAGGCCTTCAGGATCGTTCAGCTTCCCCAGATATGGCGGCTGGCCCTGCCGGGAATCGGCAATCTCTGGCAAGGCTCCCTCAAGGACACCGCCCTCGTATCGATCGTAGGTCTGGATGATCTCATGCGTAAAGCCAATCAGGCCGCGCAGACAACACGCGCACCCTTCACATTCTATATGGCCGCCGCGCTGATCTTCCTGGTTCTGACCCTGCTGTCGATGGCGATCTTCACGCGACTTGAGAAACGGGCTTCGAAAAGTGATCGGCGCACTTGAATGGACGCTTTTCTCGAGATGGTGAGGGAATACGGCCCGGACTTCTTCTGGGGAACGGTCCTGACCATCCAACTGGTCGTCATCTCCGCCCTCCTCGGGGCAGCCATGGCCATCCCCTTGGCTCTCGCCAGAATGTCGCGAAACCTGCCCCTCTACTGGATCAGCAGCGCCTATTCGATATTTTTTCGTGGAACGCCGCTTCTGGTTCAATTCTTTCTGATCTACTACGGTCTTGGCCAGTTCGCCTTCATACGCACATCATTCCTGTGGCCATTCCTTCGAGAGGCTTATGTCTGCGCCATCATCACCTTGACGCTGAACACGGCCGCCTATTCCAGCGAAGTCATTCGAGGAGGGATACTCTCCGTCCCGCGCGGCGAGATCGAGGCCGCCCGCGCGACCGGAATGTCCGCTTTCACGGCGTACCGGCTCGTGATCCTGCCCCGCGCGTTCAGCCTGATCCTTCCAGCCTATTCGAACGAGATCATAATCCTGTTGAAGGGCACCTCGCTCGCCTCCACGATCACGCTTCTCGAACTGATGGGGGCGAGCCAGCTCGCGGCATCGGCGACCTACCAGCCGATCCAGGTCTTCGCCTTGGCTGGCATCATCTACTACTGCCTGACCATGGCGATCACCAGCCTGTTCCACTGGCTGGAACGTCGCTACAACCGCTACATGACACTGGCGCGGTGAGTTCAGATCTGCCCTTTCAGGAGCATCTGGTCCATCAGTTTCGAGGGTTCCGCGCAGCCAGCATCCCCCACGATCCGCGCGGGAACGCCGGCGACCGTCTTGCACGGCGGAACGCTTTCCAGCACGACGGATCCCGCCGCGACCCGGCTGCAATTGCCGATCAGGATATTGCCGAGAACCGCGGCGCCCGCGCCTATCAGCACGCCGTTTCCGATCTTGGGATGCCGATCTCCGTCTTCCTTTCCGGTGCCGCCCAGCGTGACCGAGTGAAGCATGGAAACATTGTCTCCGACGACCGCCGTCTCACCGATCACGATCGAATGAGCATGGTCGATCAGGATGCCCTGCCCCATTCGGGCGTTCGGATGGATATCCACGCCGAACACCTCCGAGGTACGCATCTGAACGAAATACGCCATGTCATGGCGCCCACTGGTCCAGAGCCAATGCCCGATCCGATAGCACTGCAGGGCCTGATACCCTTTGAAGAAAAGCAGCGGCTGGATATAGCGATGGCAAGCGGGATCGCGCTCGTAGACGGCCATGATGTCCGCGCGCGCCGCTGCCCCGAGCCCGGGTTCCGCCACATAGGCCTCGTCGGCGATCTCGCGGAGGATCAGTTCGCTCATGTCCGACGACGCGAGCTTCTGCGCGATGCGGTAGCTGAGAGCCCTCTCGAGGCTTGCGTGGTACAGCACCCCCGCATGCACAAGACTCGCCATCAGCGGCTCGCCCCGCGCGACGTCCTCGGCCTCGCGGCGGATCATCGCCCAAACCGGATCCAGACTGGCAAGGTTCGGTTTCAATTGAGCCATGACACACCTCACAAGCGACTTCGGACAATTTCGGCGGTCCGCCCGGCGAAATCAAGTCACGCGAGACCTCACTCCATGCGCGGCGCAGCCAGACGGGTCAGGTGAATGGCGAGGCGAATCTTGCCCGCGGCGAATATACCCCCCTCGGCGCCGATCACCAGAGGCGTCTCAGCGTAGTAGCTGGTCGGGGAGCCCGACAGGCCTAGGAGGTAGGATCCCGCGGCGAGGCCCAGCCCCGTGCCATAGCGGTCACCCGCGGCGGACACACCCAGCCGCCAGCCCGTCATCGTGCCCTCGAGAGTCTCGAGAACCCTGCCCGTCACACCTGTTACCAGCGCGTTGGCCGGAATCCGCGCTTCCGTCTCGAGACTCGCCCCGGCGCCAAGCCTCTGATCGAATTCAAGGATCTCGCTCGTGGTGCGGGCGCCGCCTCTCGATACGCTGATCGCGTCGGATACCCACTCCGCCCCATCGTAGACGAGCCAGGCGGCGCGGGAGATGTGCCAGGCCCTCCATCCGGCGACGGGCGAGAGATAGACCCAGCCCCCGTTGCTCCAGACCGCGATCTGGCCGTGTCGCTCCGCCCAGGAAGCGCTCGCCGAGTCCGGAATCACATAACCCGCACCCTCCTCCGCGCTCGCGGGCGGCGTGCGAAGGTCATCGGCCAGCACTCTCATCTGGGTGACCGCGTCGAGGCGCGCGAGCGCCTCGTTCACAGTCACATGCTTTTGCGCCTGAGAGGGCGAGATCAAGGGTAGCGCCAGATTGGTAGTCTTAGCCATCAAGGGAAATCCTTTGATAGGGTCCTGGGCCAAACTGGTCAGAGACCTGCGCGACTTCGAAGACGAGCGGCCCCTCGGCGGAGTCGCGCTCCTGCTCCGCGAGAGTGTAGACGGCGGCGGTGGAGGTAACAGTGAACTCATGGACGAGCACGCCGCGACTCCGGACGCGCACGGCATAACGCTCGGAACTCTCTCCGAGCGGCACTTCCTCCCCCTGCCAGTTGTCCCCGTCGATTCGTGTCCGTCGAATCCAGTTCAGAACGATGTCTCCGTCGGACCGCCGACGCGCTCTCAGGTGCGCCGGCGCGTAGGGACGCAGTCCGATGGCGTCGAAAGCCCGTACGGAATGAACGAAACTCGGATGATCGTAAGGCCGCCCCGCGGGTCCGACGCGATAGTTCCGCGCAAGGCCCCTCGCGCTCAGCGCCAGATCGATCTGTGTCACCGCCGAGTCGAGCAGGACGAAATCACTTCCCGCGGGCCAGATCTCCGGCATTGTGCCATCGGTACCGGCCTGCCCCCGCAGCAGACCGGACAACCGGTATACCCCGTTCCCGATCAACTCCGCACCGAGGAACTGGATCACCTCCCAGTCATCCCCCGATGACCGAACCGCCGCCGCGTTCGCGCCATTGAGCACGTCCGACACGGATCTGCTTTGCAGCGCCCCCCGCCGAAGTCGCACATCGAGGCTCGCCGGCATCCACAGGCCCGCCTCCGCGCGCATGAGCGGACCGAGCGTCTCGCCGATCGTCGCGCGCTTCCGAAGCGTCCGGTTCAGCGTGTAGCCGCTGTCCTCGCTAGCCGAATAGACGGCGATTCCACCACCGGGCCCGCCGACCGCCGCGATGTGAGGCGCGTGCGGCACCTCCTCGCCCGTCAGAAGGGGAAGGTCCAGAAACTCGGCGTAGACGGGGGGCGGCGAGTCGATCACCGTCGGCGTATCGCGCGTGTCGGCAGTCCCACCGTTGACATATGCCTCGCGCTCGACT
Source organism: Amaricoccus solimangrovi (assembly GCF_006385685.1). Taxonomy (GTDB): domain Bacteria; phylum Pseudomonadota; class Alphaproteobacteria; order Rhodobacterales; family Rhodobacteraceae; genus Amaricoccus; species Amaricoccus solimangrovi. The sequence continues at coordinate 24,268 of NZ_VFRP01000009.1, forward strand.
CGAACACCGTAGAGCCGCCTCGCGCCGGCGTCCTCGATCTTGTCGATCCGATAGAGCCGTTCGCCCGCCGCGCTGATCACGTTCAGCACGTCGCCCGGCTGAACGGCAAGTCTGGATGGGGACACGGCGAACTCGATCACCTCCTGGGCGATGAGACCCTCATGCAGCCAGCGATCCGCCACGGCCTGAGCCTGAGAGTCGCGAAACACGATCGCCGTCGATGACTGGGAGACGTTCGGCGCCGCCCCAGAGGCCGCCTCGACCGCGCCGGCCTGATAGTCCGCGTCGGCCTTGACGAATCCCACCGTCACACGGCCCACCGCCTCCGACGCCGGCGCCCGCGTGCGCGACAGGAGGGAAGACTCGCCGTCGTATGCGAAGTCCTCCTCGCTGACCGAGCAGACCGGCTGGCCATCGCGCGATACGAAGGCGAGCCCCTCGCCCGAGGCGTAACCGTCGAAGCCATAAGCCAGCATCAGGGGCTGCAGACTCTGGCGCGCGGATTCGACACTCTCGACCGTGTACCCCGTGACCCCACCGTGGAGCCTCGCAAGGTCGAGCGGGCGCGTCTCGCTCGCGATCTCCGCGACCACCTCGGCCAAGGAGACCAGCCCGGCGCGGCCGTTCAGCCAATGTCCGAGCGGATAGTTTCCCCCGTCCGCCCAGACCTCGAGCCGCGCGGGAAAATCGGGCCATGGGCGCGCATCCCAGGCCCAGACATGGGCGCGGCGCATCTCGACCATCCGCCCGTCGTAGATCCCGGATCGCGGATTGTTGGCCGGATCCGCCCAATGGGCGAACATCGCCTGCAGGTAGCGCTGCTGGATGAAATCGTCGCGCGCGCCATCGGAATGGTAGGGCAGGAAGCTTTCCGAGGATTTTGGATCGACGAAGACGTTCGGCTGGTTCGTCCCCTTGTCCACCGCCGGGCATCCGAGTTCCGTGAACCAGATCGGCTTCGAACGGGGCTGCCAGGCCGTCGGTTCGGGCTCCCTGACTCCCCCCGAACGGTCGTGGTGGGGGTTCGACCACCAGTTCAGGATATCCTTGCAGCGAAAGATCCAGTCTTCCCCCGCGGCGGTGTCGCGGATGGGCGTCCGCGATTGCGCCTCGCGGGCGCTTTCATCGGCGTAATACCAGTCGTAGCCTTCGCCGCCGGCGACGTTTCCGCGGAGATACCCGAGGTCGTAGATGGAGCCATGGGCCGCGTCCAGATGGTCGTCCCCCGCCCGCCAGTCCGACAGCGGCATGTAGTTGTCGATGCCGATGAAATCGATCTCCGGATCGCCCCAGAGTGGATCGAGATGGAAGTAGACATCGCCCGATCCGTCTTGGGGATGGTGCCCGAAATATTCCGACCAGTCGGCCGCGTAGCCTATTTTGACATCCGGCCCGAGCACCCGTCGCACATCCCGGGCCAGTTCGCGAAGCGCCGCCACGGCCGGATAAATGCCTTTCCCGGAACGGATCTGGGTGAGGCCACGCATCTCCGATCCGACGCAGAACGCATCCACTCCCCCCGCCAGCGCGCAGAGATGGGCGTAGTGCAGGATGAACCGGCGATATGACCATTCATCCGGCCCGCGGTACTGAACCGTTCCCCCGGAGATGTCGAAATGCTCGACCTGCGCGGTCCCGAAGAAGTTCGCGACCTCCGCGGCGGCGAGCGCGCTCTGGTCCGGGGAATTGTCCCGGCCCGGTGCGACCGAGAGTGTGATCCTTCCTCTCCACGGCACCGCCGGCTGTTCGGCCGCCATCGACCACGGATCGGGCAGACCGTTGCCCGGCAGGATATCCATCAGGATGAAGGGATAGAACATGACCGCCACGCCGAGGCCGCGCAGATGCTCGATCCCCTGGACCACCGCCGTGTCGGCCGGCGTGCCGCCGAACAGCGGACGGCCGTCCTTCCAGTTCACCACCTGCGCCTGATCGCGTCCCAGCCCGCCGACCCGCCAGGCCATCGTGGCATCCTCCGCCGCCTGCTCCACGGCGGGCCGCAACGCGCATGCGCCGCAGCGCAGATCGTTCCCGAACCAGCTCACGACGAGGGAGACCGAGCCGAGGTTGGGCAACTCCGCGACCATCTGCCCCGTGGAGGCGACAAGATCAGGAAGGCCGAGATCGTTGTGCGCGTTGAGGATTTCCACATCCCCCTTGCCCCGATCGAAGCTGACGATTTCCGTTGCCAGGGAATACTCCCCGGTCCCCGGCACGAGGGCGACACCCGCGATCTCATCCGCCGGATGCGGCGGCAGATCGACCCCCGCCGGACGCGGCGGGCGGCGGAAGACCTCGAAGTTCAGCTGGGGAATGCGGTTGCCGAACGGCGCCAGATCGAGATCCTCGAAGACGGCGTAGGCCGTGCCCCGGTAGGAGGGCGCGCCCGCGTCACCTTCGATCGCGGCGATCAACGGATCGGGCAACTGATCCTCGGTACCGGAATGAAGCCGCCAGTTGAGCAAGGACTGGTCGACCGGCTGGCCATCGGCCCAGATGCGCCCGATCCTGACGACGGGCCCCTCGCAGATCGCCAGGGCGAAACTCACGGTGTAGCCGTATTCCCGAACCTGCTGCCCGCCCTTGCCCCCGACGTTCGAGCTCGTCACCGTCTCGAGAAACCTGCTCGACCAGATCATCTGGCCGGCGACGCGGGTCCGTCCGAAAACCCGCGGCAGCGGCGCGCCCTCGGCGCCGCCCATGACGCGAAACCGCTCCACCTTGCCCGTCGCCACCGGCTCCGAGCCCAGACCCAGGAGCCGCTGGTCGATGAGCGAACCCAGCGTCGCTCCCGCGGCCTTTCCGAGCGCGGTCGCGGTGAGCCCCGCGATCGAGCCGCCGATACCTCCGCCCAGCGCGGCGCCGGTCGCCGCCAGTAACAACGTGGCCATCGGATCTCCTCAGCGCGGAAAACGGAATGCGCCGGCGACGCGGCGGCGCCAGGCGGGGGTCAGGGGCGACTCGACGACGCCGTGACCCGAATAGGCATGGATGAGCGTCTCGAACCCCCCCGGCGCGCGTCCCAGAATGCCGACGTGCTTCGCGAGCCCGCCTTCGATCATCCGAAGCACCAGGATGTCCCCCGGGGCCGCCTCCTCGCGCGCGACGGAGCGGAGGTTGCGACGGGCCGCGTTCAGCAGATCCTCGGGTCCCCCGGCTTCGGACCAGTCGGCGGTGTAGGGCGGAACCTCCTCGGGCTCCGCGCCGCGCACCTCGCGCCAGACGCCCCGGACCAGGCCAAGGCAATCCGCGCCCGCTCCGCGGCAACTCGCCTGATGCCGATAGGGCGTGCCGATCCAGAGGCGCGCGCGCGCGACGATCAGGTCTCCCTGAGCGCGGACTTCATCGTGAGCGGCTTCCGCCATCATGCACCTCCCCCTCCCTGGGATACGCCGTCACCCAATCCTCGCCGGGAATGTGCGGAAACCCTCTGAAGTTGAGGAAATTGCCGAATTTCGCGCGGCAGGTCGCGGCGAGCCCGTCGCAGCCCGCGATCACGACCGCCTCGTCGCCAGGCTCGGGCGTGAAGGCCGGTTCCTGCCAGAGAACGAGCAGGCGCCCCCCGGCTTCTACCGCGTCCACCTTCACCCGCCCCTCCAGTCCGACATTCGCGCCGCTCCGCCAGACAACGCGTCCGCCCGTGAACCAAGCCGCCTCGAAATGCCCGAGCTCCGCCAAGGACACCCTGGCGCCTTTCGCGTTCCGGACGCGCGCGACCGCCGAATGGGCCGCGTCCGAGACATCGACGCCGCACCGGGTATCGCCCAGGGTCGCGTCGCAGCGGCGGAGCAGGTTGCGGCCGACGGGAAGATTCAGCGCCTCCGCGGGTCCCCGCAACTCGACCTCGAACCCGCCATCCTTCCGGCTGATCTCGCCGAAGGTTCCCCGGAAGACCAGGATCCTCTGCTCCGGCGCGCGCCAGTTGACGAGCCAGTGCAGGACTTCCGCGCCATCGAACCGCCCTGCGCCGATATCGGCCTCCGTCACGCCCGCGTCCGTCAGGGCACCGATGACCGAGAGGTTGTCGACGCTGAGTCCGGTCGCGCTCTTCAGCGCGCTCGCGTCCATGCCGCTGCCGGCGCGGAACATCTGCCCCTCGAAGGACAGGTCGTCATCGTGATCGGTGAAACCGAAGGCCCTGCCATCCGCGCGCCGCGCCAGCCAGCATCGGCAGAGACTTGTCGCGCCGCCTTCCAGATGCGCCCGCAGCGCCGCGTCGAGGATCCGCATCAGACACGCACCTCGATCACCGGAACGCTCGGGATCTCGCCCGCCGCGAAGCCCGTCACGCTGACGGCGATCCGGTCCGTGTCGAAACGCACGGGAACGTCGAATTCGAACCCCGCGGTGACGAAGACCCCCTCCGTCGGCGCCTCGGCCAGCGTGACGAGGCCGCTCGCCGGATCGAGCGTGAACGCCTCCGCCACCAGCGTCTCGCCCGCCACCGCGACGCTCACGCTTCCCGCCACCGGCTTGCGGATCGGCCGGGCATAGGCGTCGGCGTCCGCGCCATAGCTCTTGGCAAGCGGGAACGCCCGCGTCACCCCGTCGCCGGTCCCGATCCGCTGGTCCGTGGCCGCGGGACGCGCCGAGGGCGCGCAGGACTTGAAATCCGCCCAGTCCTTCCAGCGGAATCCGTAAAGCTGGCCTCGCCGCGCCTCGAAGAAGGCGATCACTTCGGCGAGATCGTCCAGCGACCGCACCCCGAGGCCGGCGTCGTAGCGCCGCCGCGAATGCCGCCAGGGCGTGTTGCGCTCCTCGGCCCCGTTGCGGAGCGCGACGATCTCGGTGCGTCGCTCCGGCCCGCCGCTCGACCCCATCGACAGCGGCGCGGGAAACCGGACCTCGTGAAAATTCATGCTCGACCTCAGAGATTGCGCCGGCCGCGCTGGATGGCGCGACCCATTTCGGCCGCGACCTGCGTCCGCGACCGCTGGAACCCGGCGACATCGGGCGAGGTGATGTTCATCGTCACGTTCACGGCCCCGCCGCCACCCGCGCGCACGCCGAGCCGGCCATCCGCGCCGCGGGCCAGCGGCATGATCGCCTCCGGCCCCGCCTCGCCCATCAGCCCGGTCCCGCCCCGCATCGGAAAGGTCGTCGGCCGGTCGACCACGCCTCCCTGGGCGAAGGCGCTCACCCGGCCGCCATGAAACGCGCCACCCTTCGCGAAGCCGAGCAGGCCGCCGAGCGCGGACTGGACGGCGGAGCCGACGGAATTCCGCACCGGCGCGAGCGCCTGGTTCAGCGCGGCGCCGCTCAGGCTCCGGCCGATCCCCGCCAGCGCGTCGGAGAGTGACTCCCCGTCGAAGATCACACCCTCGAACGCCTGGCGCAGCGAGGTGGAGATCGAGCGTGACATGCCCGACGCCTCCCGGCCCGCGTCCTTCATCGTGCCGCCGACGCTCTCCATCTCCCGGCGGAAGGACGAGGCCACGCCCTCCAGACCGGACAGACTCCCTTCCAGCCCGATGAACTGCGCCTCGATCCGCGCGAGCTCGCTCTCATATTCCACTCTCTTGTCCCTCCTGAATTGGCGCGTCCCGCGCATCGGGAAAGCGCGCGAGGAGTTCGGCGAGACCGCGGCGGGTCAGCGCTTCGGGCCCCGCGCCATGCCCGGCGAGGAGCAGCAACTCGGCCGGCGTCAGCTCCCAGAAGTCCCCCGGCCTCAGCCGCAGATCCACGAGGCCGAGGCGGATCAGGCGCGGCCAGTCGATCCGCCTCACTGCCCGCCGTCCGGCTCGTCCCCCGGCAGCGTGAAGGTGAGCTTCAGCAGCCGCGCCGCCGCCTGCGCCGCGGCCAGCGGCCCGCCGTCGATCCGATGCTCGATCAGTTCCGCCTCATCCACGCGCCAGCCGCCGCCGTTCAGCCCTGCGGTCAGCAGCCCGATCAGGTCGCGGACCCGAAACGCGCCGTTCTCGAACCGCGCGATCATCTCGAGCAGCGAGTCGCATTCCAGCTTCGCCTCCAGCTCCGCCAGCGCGCCGAGCGTCAGGCGCATGACCCTCGGCGCGCCATCGACGCCGAGCGTGACCTCGCCACGATACGGATTGACCATCACAGCACCTCGAAACCGAGCGCCCCGGCCGAGGCGAGCGCGATCTCGTAGGTGGCCTCGCCATCGTGATCGCCCGCGTATTCCAGGCTCGTGATCTGGAACGGCCCCTCGACGACACCGAAATCGGGAATGATCACCTGAAAGCGCGGGATCTCGCCCGCGAAGAAGATCGCGCGGGCGCGTTCGTCCGTCGCCTCGTCGCGGAACACGCCGGAGCCGCTGATCGACGCGCTCCGGACGCCCGCGCCGCCGAGCAGTTCGCGCCAGCGCCCCTCGCTGCCGAGATGGGTCACGTCGACCGTGTCCGCGTTGAAGGTGATGCGCGAGGCCCGGAGCCCCGCGATGGTCTGGAATGCGCCTCCACCGGTCAGATCGAGCTTGAGAAGAAGGTCCTTGCCTCTCTGGGCCGCCATTGCTTTCGTCCTGTAATTGAGTGCCATCACGCGTCCTGATCGATGATCGCGCGAAACATCAGGGAGACGCGCCGCTTCTCCGGCGCCGCCGCGCGCTCGGCCGTGGCGCGCCGGAAGCTGATCGAGACCAGCTTGCCGTGCGCGAGCGAAAGCGGCGCGTCCACGAGCGCGGCGCAGACCGCCGCTGCGATCCGCTTCGCCGTCGCGAACCCGTCCTCGCCGGAATGCACGGTGACCGCGAAATCGTGCTCGGCGCCGGAGCTCGTCTTGGTGTCGAAGGGCCGGACCCGCTCCTCGCCGAGCGTCACATGGGCGAGCCGCGCCACCCGCGCCGGATCGGGCGGCGCGTCATAGACCGCCGCCCCGATCAGGGCCGCGAGCGCCGCGTCGGACACGAGCCGCGCATGGACCGCCGCCTGCAATCCCACTCCGAATGACAGGGTCATGACATCCGCCCCTCCTCGGCGATGATCTCGAGAAACCGGCCCCGAGGATCGGCCTCCGCCACGCTCACGATGTCGAAGATCCGGCTCCCTTCGCGAAAGCGCTGATCCGCCCGCGGCCGGGATCGCGCCCCCGGCGGGGCGCCGCGCACCAGAATGCGATAGGTCACACGCGCCTCGGTCCGTCCGGCGACGAAGGCCTCGCGGCCCCTGCGCGCCACGACGCTGGCCCAGAGCGTCCCGACGCCGATCCAGGTCACGGCGAAGCCGCCGCAGCCGTCGGGCACCCGCTCCGGCTCCTCGAGCACCAGCGCCCGGGTCAGGTCCGACACCCCGGTCACGCCGCGCCCCGTCCGATCCGGATCGCGCGATAGGCCTCGATCAGCATGAGCACGCCGAACGGGATCATCCTGCCCGACAGCGCCCCCTCGCCCCGGTTCTCGTGAAAATGCGCGGCGAGCAGGAAGACCGCCTGCCGCAGGTCGGCCGGCACATCGCCCCAGGCCGCGCCGTATCCGGCGACAAAGCGGATCTCGGCGCGCCCGCCGCGCGGGATCCGGGGCAGGTTGCGCCCGAACCGCCCGACCAGCCGCGGCCGCGCATCGTCGCGCATCAGCGACCAGCTTTCCGGGGCGACCTCGGCGCGGTCCTCCTCGCCCGTCAGCAGCGCCACCGATTCGACCGACCGGACGGGTGCCAGCGGCAGGGGCTGGCAGGCGTCGCTCCGCCAGTCGCTCACCGCCACCACGAAGGACCGCGCCAGCAGCGCGCGGCTGATCCGGGCCTCGATCGCCGCCATCGCCGAGCGCAGGTAGAGTTCCAGGATCGCATCCTGCGACCCGTCATCGGCGAAGCCGGACCCGAGTCTCAGGTGTTCCCCGAAGGCGCGGATCGGCATCGCCTCCCGGGATGGGGCGCTCACTTCGGTCAGGATCATCGGCATCTTCCTCGCTCGCGGTTCGGCAAGTCCCGGCAATGGGGGCGTCCCCGCGCTCCCCGGGCGGAAGGAGGAGCAGCGGCTGGTCGAGCGCGGGGACGTCCGGGCCGGCTTCCGGGGAAGCCGGCCCTTCGCGGCTCGGGCCTCAGGCCACCGCGAACCTCAGCAGCTTGATCGCGGCGAAGTCGCTGACATCGCCGCCGATCCGCTTGGTGGCGTAGAAGAGCACATGCGGCTTCGCCGAGAAGGGATCGCGCAGGATCCTGAGGTCCGGCCGCTCCGCGACGGTATAGCCGGCGCGGAAATCGCCGAAGGCGATCGCGTAGGCGTCCGGCGCGATATCCGGCATGTCCTCGGCGATCAGCACCGGATAGCCCATGAGCCGCGCGGGCTCGGCCGCCGCCAGCCCGTCCGACCACAGGAACCGCCCGTCCGCGTCCTTCATCTTCCTGACCGCGCCCGCGGTCTTGGAATTCATCACGAAGGTCGCGTTCGCCCGGTACCGCGCGCCGAGCGCGTAGACCAGATCGACGATCGCATCCGCCGGATCGCTCGCGAGGAAATCGCCATCCGCGCCGGTCGGAACGTAGCCGAGCGAACCCCAGGCCCAGAGATCGTTGTCGACCTTGGGATAGTTCAGCACCCCCGTCGGCTTGTCGACCCCGTCGCCGTTGAGGAAGGCCTGCGCCTCGGCGCGGCTGAACTTGTCCGCGATCCGCTGCGCGAGCCAGCCTTCGACGTCGAAGGCCGAGTCGTCCAAGAGCCGCTGCGACGCCTTCGGCAGCGCCGAGAGCTCATGCAGCGGGATCGAGATCCGGTCCACCTGCGGCGTGCCGGTCTCGGTCCGCTCGGCGGTCTCCGTCGCCCAGCCCGCGCCCGCCTCGGTATGATCGACCAGCACATCGAAGGCGCTCGCCTCGACGCTCACCACGTTGGCGATCGCCCGGATCGAGGCGGTCGAGCGCAGCACGCCGACGATCTCGGCGGCCGTCTGCGGATCGATCAGATAGCCGCCATCCGCCGCCACCGCGCTCGACATCGCCTTGCCTTCGAGCGCGAGCCCCCGCAGACCGTCGTCGTCGCCGGTGCGGAGGTAGGCCGCGAAGGCCTTCTTGTGCGGGATCTCCGCCTCGGCGGAACGCGAGAGATGGGGCCGGGAGAGCGCGATGGATTGCCGGTCGAGCATGGCGAGCTGAGCTTCCTGTTCCTTGAGCTTCGATTTGATTTCCGACTGGAAGGCGGCGAATTCGCCGAGGAACCCCGTGAGGGCGGCCTTCACCTCACCCCGCGGGTCCCTCGCGCCCGGCACCTCGGCCCGGGACTTGAACTCAGGTGTCTGCATCGCGCTCACTTCCTTGATGTTGATCCCGCCGGCCCTCACGCCAGCATCTCCCGCGCCGCCCGCAGGCTCTCGACCAGCGTGAGCGCCAGATCCTCCTCGGCCGTCCCGGCCTCGGCCGCCCCGGCCTCTACCCCCGCGCGCACCCGCGCCTCCGGCAGCATCGGGAAGGTGACGAGCGACACTTCCCAGAGCTCCACCTCATGCAGCACCCGACCCCCCGCCGACTTCTCCGCGGTGAGCGTCCGATAGCCGATCGAGAGCCCGTCGATCGCACCCGCGCGCAGGAGCGCGAGCGCCTCGCGCGCGGCCTGCACCTCGGTCAGCAGCCGCCCCCGCACGAAGAGCCCGCGCCCGTCCTCGCGCACCTCGTCCCAGACGCCGATCGGCCGCGCCGGATCGTGCTGCCACAGCATCTTCACCCTGCCGCCCGCCGCGGCGAGCCGGCCGAGCGACGCGCCGTAGGCGCCCGCCGCGACCACGTCGCCGCCCTGGTCCGTCGCGCCGAACAGGCTCGCATAGCCCGCGATCTCCGCGCCCTCGCCGAGGCCCAAATCGCCGCCGAACCGGGCGAACTTGGTCTCGAGCGCGCCCTGCAATCCGAAATTCATGCTTCCTCCTCAGGAACCCGCGATGTTCAGGAGCCCGTAGGCGATGTCGGCGAGGATCAGCGAAGCCGCGCCATAGACCGCGACCCAGATCCGCCGCTCGAGCCGGTCGATCCCGACCTCGATCTGCACGAGCCGGCGCTCGAGCTGCGCCCAGCGCTCCTCCGCGATCCGCTCGTTCACCTCGATCCGGGCCGAGGCCACGTCGAAGGGCTCGTAGAGAAAGCGCGAGCCGCCGCCCCGGGCCGTCGCCGCCTGCCGCATCACGCCTCCCTCGCGGCCGGCAGGCCGAGCATCAGCCGCTTCTCCGCCTCGCTCAGGAAATCCGCCGCGACGATCCGCGCCCAGAGCGCCTCGCGCTCCGCCGAGAGCGCCGGCACATTGTCCTCGTCGACGCGAAGCTGGAACGCCGCGCCGTAGAAGCCCGGCAGCCAGGACGACAGCGCCGCCAGCGTCTTCGCCACCATCGGCAGCACCGTCAGCCGGTAGAAGGCCCGGTGCGCTTCCTGATAGTTCGCATATGTGTTGTCCCCCGGCAGGCCGAGCAGCATCGGCGGCACCCCGAAGGCGAGCGCGATGTCGCGCGCGGCCGCCTCCTTCGTCCGGTGGAACTCCATGTCCGAGGGCGAGAAGCCCATCGGCTTCCAGTCGAGCCCGCCCTCGAGCAGCATCGGCCGTCCGGCGTTGCGCGCCCCCTGATGATGGTTCTCGAGCTCGTCGATCAGCCGCGAATACTGCTCCTGTCCCAGCGCCCCCATCCCGTCCGCGCCGCGATAGACGATCGCCCCCGAGGGCCGCGCCGCGTTGTCGAGCAGCCCCTTCGACCAGGCGCCCGCGGAATTGTGCACGTCGACCGCGCTCGCCGCCGCCCTGAGCGGCGTCAGCCCGTAATGATCGTCGGTCGGATGGAAGCTCCGCACATGCAGGATCGGCGGATGATCCCCACCGCGCATGTCGAACACATGCTTGCGCGCGCCCAAGCTGTATTCATAGGCGACCGGCCAGCCATCGGCCCCCGGCACCACGCTCATCCGGTCCGAGCGGAGGCAGTAGAGCTCGCGCGGCCCGCCCGAGGCGTGCCTTCCCGCCGCCTCCAGATAGGCGTCCCCGGTCAGCAGCAGGTTGCCGTAGAACATTTCGAGCAGCGCCGCGCCGCCCTGCCCCGGATTCGGCGCCGCGATCAGGTCGAGCACCGGATGGACGTCGAACCGGCGATCGACGTCCTGCGCGATCACCGGCACCGCCGCCGCCGCCTCGGCGATCAGCTTGACGCAGCGATGTCCGACCGGATTGTCGAGAAACCCGATCCGCGTCAACGTGCCGTTGTCGCGGGCCGACCATGCGACCCGCCCCGCGCCCTGGAACGCGATCAGAGGCGCCGCCGCCGAGGCCTTCGCCTCCGGCGCCGCCTCGGCGCGCGCGCGAAAGATTTGCAAGACCATGAAGCCCGCTCCCGAATTGTCATGAACCCGTAGGGCGGACCTCGGTCCGCCCGCGCTCGCGCCACCCAACCGTAGGGCGGACCTCGGTCCGCCATCCCGCCCGCCGTAGGGCGGACCTCGGTCCGCCATCCCCGCCGCCTCAGAGCCGCCGCACCCGCGGGTTCCGCCAGCCCTCGGCCGGGTCGATCATGAGTTCCGTCATCGCCCAGACCAGCGCGTCGACCCGGTCCGGACTGCCCCGGCCGGTGAACCCCGCGGCGCTCATCGCCCGCATCTGGTCCTCGAGCGCCGGAAAGGCGCCCCGATGCAGGATCCGCCCCTGTTCGTAGAGCGCCGCGACCGGCTCCGCCCGCGCCGCCTTGCCCCGCGAGGCCCTGACCCCGCGATAGGACACCAGCGGATCGATCTGGCGCACCACCGTCGCGACCAGGTCTCCGCCCTGGTTCACCTCCGCGATCAGCCGGTCCGCCCTGAACCGGTGGTAGAGTTCCACCGCCCGCGCCGCCCAGGTGGTGGGCGTCGCACCCTTCAGGCTGCCGTCGAAGATCACCTCGCCGATCCAGTCCTTCGGCGCGCCGCCCTGGGCCACCCCCGCGACGATGATCCCGCATTCGTCGGCCTCCTCCCCGGCGCTGACCGGCGGATCGACCGCGACCACGACGCGGCTGAGCTCCAGCGGCCGCGGCACCCGCGCCGCCTCCAGCATCGGCCAGGTCCAGAGCGCGCCCTCCGCGTCGTTCGGCATCACCCCGTCGAGCTCCTGCCGCCCGAGCCGGCCGCCGGCGTAGCGCCGCGTCACCGTCTCGAGAAAGCTCCTCGCGAGATGCATCCGGTTCGCCTCGGTCGGCGCATGGGTCGAGACCGTCTCCGCGTCGTCAAGGAGCGCGCGCAGGAGCGCGTTGTTGCGCGGCGTCGTCGTCACCAGCTGCCGCGGCCGGAGCCCGAGCCGGAGCCCGAACTGCAGCATGTCCCAGGTCGCCTGTCCCTTCGGCCATTTCGCGAGCTCGTCGCTCCAGGCGCAGTCGAACTGCGGCCCCCGCAGGCTCTCGGGATCGCTCGCCGAGAAGATCCGCGCCTCGGCTCCGTTCGGCCAGACCAGCCGCCGGCGCGTCGCCTGCCATTCCGGACGCCGGTCCGGAGGCGAGCAGTTGAGGATCCCGGATTCCCCGAAAACCATCACGTCGCGCGCCTGGTCGAGCGTCTCCGCCACCAGCGCCACGCGTTCGCACTCGCCCGGATCCGCCGGGCGCGCGCCTTCGACGCGGGCGCGGATCCACTCCGCGCCCGCGCGTGTCTTGCCCGCGCCGCGCCCGCCGAGGATCACCCAGGTGGTCCAGTCGCCCGCGGGGGGCAGCTGGTGCCCCGCGAGCGCCCAGTGCTCGAAGAGCCAGGGCAGCGCGGAGAGCGCGTTCGGGGACAGCCCGTCGAGAAAGGCCTCGCGCTCAGCCGCGCTCAGACCAGAGAGCAAGTCGCGCAAGGATTTCCGCGCGCGCGGCGTCGAGGTCGAGCTCTCCGCCCGCCCCGTCCCTTCTGCTTCTTTCGTCAAGACCCGCCTCGATGTCGAGCACGGCTCGCAGCGCGGTTCCATGTGCCCGGATCAGGGCCTCGTCCCGCCAGCCGCCGCCGGGCTCCCACCCGGCACCGTGCGCGATCCGACCGTGAAGCGCCACGGTGAGATCACGATACAATACTCGCGCGCGCCCGAGCAGATCGCCCGGCGCCGCCGATTCATCAGCTGAGATTGTCATGTGATAGTCGCCCTGGCTGCTCCGCCCGGGCCGAAACGAAAACGGCGGCGCACGCCATTCCGCGTGCCCGCCGTCGCATTTCTACCAGCTTGCCCGAAGGTATACCCTGGAGCGTTCGCCGCGTCAAGAACTAAATCTGAGGTTGTGCGATTTTCCCGCGCGCCTCAGTCGCTCGCCGGTTGCGCCGCCCGCCGCTGCTCCGCCTCGATCCGCCGCCAGGCCGCCACGTTCCGGTTGTGCTCGCTCAGCGTCGCCGAGAAGACATGCCCGCCGGTGCCGTTCGCCACGAAGTAGCGCATGTCGCCCTCCGCCGGATGGGCCGTCGCCTCGATCGCCGCCTCGCCGGGATTGGCGATCGGCGTCGGCGGCAATCCCTGGATCAGGTAGGTGTTGTAGGGCGTCGGCTTCGCAAGCTCGCTCGCCCTGAGGCCCCGGCCCAGCGTCTCCTTGCCGAGCGTCAGCCCGTAGATCACCGTCGGGTCGGTCTGCAGCCGCATCCCCTCCCTCAGCCGGTTCTCGAAGACCGAGGCCACCATCGCCCGCTCCTCCGGCAGGCCGGTCTCCTTCTCGACGATCGAGGCGAGGATCAGCAGTTCCTCCGGCGTCCTGAGCGGCAGGCCCTGCTCGCGGTTCGCCCAGGCCTCGGCCAGGATCCTGTCCTGCCGCGCCCGCATCCGGTCGATCAGCGACTGCCGCGTGTCGCCGCGCTGGAAATCGTAGCCCGCCGGCGCCAGCGAGCCCTCCCCGGGCAGTTCCGCGACCTCGCCCGACAGGTCGTCGCGGTTGTTCAGCATCTCGACGACCTGCCAGCTGGTCCAGCCCTCCGGCACGATGACCTGACGCACGACATTGCCGCCCCGGTTCATCAGTTCGAGGATGTCCTTCATCGAGGCCCCGGGCGGGATCTGGTATTCCCCGTACCGCAGCCCCTGATCGAGCTTCGAATAGCGCGCCGCCACGCGGAAGATCGTGTCGTTGCGGATCGCTCCCTCGGAGCGCAGCTTCGCCGCGACGCTCGAGAGCCCCTCGCCCCGGTCGACCTCCATCACCAGCGGCTCGGTCAGCGGGCCGGGGGCGGCGTATTGCCGCTGCCCCCAGACGATCGCGCCGAGGAGCAGCGCGAGCGCGACGATCAGGATGGTCAGCGCGTTGGCGGCGATGTGGCGGAACATGCGGCGCGCCTAGGCCATCCGGCGCAGGACCAGCGACGCGTTGGTGCCGCCGAAGCCGAAGGAATTCGACAGCGCGATGTCGATCTCGCGCTCCACCGCCGCCTTGGGCGCCAGATCGATCGGCGTCTCCACGCTCGGATTGTCGAGGTTGAGCGTCGGCGGCGCCACCTGGTCGCGCAGCGCCAGCACGCAGAAGATCGCCTCGATCGCCCCCGCGGCGCCGAGGAGATGCCCGGTCGCCGATTTGGTCGAGGACATCGTCACCTTGCTCGCCGCGTTTCCGAGCAGCCGCGCCACCGCGCCGAGCTCGATCTCGTCGCCGAGCGGCGTCGAGGTGCCATGCGCGTTCACGTAGTCGACATCCGCCGGCGCGATCCCGGCATCCCTGAGCGCCGCCGCCATCGCGCGGTAGCCGCCGTTGCCGTCGGGCGCCGGCGAGGTGATGTGATAGGCGTCGCCCGACAGGCCGTAGCCGATCACCTCGGCGTAGATCTTCGCGCCCCGCGCCTTCGCATGCTCGTATTCCTCGAGGACGACGATCCCCGCGCCCTCGCCCATCACGAAACCGTCGCGATCCCTGTCATAGGGCCGGCTCGCCTTCTCGGGCGTGTCGTTGAACCCGGTCGAGAGCGCCTTGCAGGCCGCGAAACCCGCGATGCCGATCTCGCAGATCGCAGCCTCGGCGCCGCCCGCGATCATCACGTCGGCGTCGCCGTACCCGATCATCCGCGCCCCGTCGCCGATCGCATGCGCGCCGGTCGAACAGGCCGTCACCACCGAATGGTTCGGTCCCTTGAACCCGTACCTGATCGAGACCTGGCCCGAGCAGAGATTGATGAGGCTGCCCGGAATGAAGAAGGGCGAGACGCGCCTGGGCCCCTTCTCCTTCAGCGTGATCGCGGTCTGGGCGATGTTGTCGAGCCCGCCGATCCCCGAGCCGATGATGACCCCGGTCCGCTCGCGCTCCGCCTCGTCCTCGGGCATCCAGCCGGAGTCCTCGATCGCCTGCTGGGCGGCCGCCATCGCGAACAGGATGAAATCGTCGACCTTGCGCTGCTCCTTCGGCGCCATCCAGTCGTCGGCGTTGAACGTTCCCCCGGTCCCGTCGCCGCGGGGAACCTCGCAGGCGATGTCGCAGGCGAGATGGCTCGCGTCGAACCGCGTGATCTTGCCCGCGCCGGACTGGCCCGCGACGAGCCGCTTCCACGTCTCCTCCACCCCGCAGGCCAGGGGCGTGACCAGGCCAAGACCGGTGATAACCACGCGCCGCTTCGTCATTTTCGCGCCCTCTTCCCGTTTCGCGACCGTTTATCCCGAAGCCCGCGGAGCGACAAGCCCACCCGCTCATACGAAAACGGCGCCCGGGAAGTTCCCCGGACGCCGTCGCTCCGAACCGGAACGATCGATCAGGAATTCGCGGTGATGAACTTGACCGCGTCGCCGTAGGTCTGGATCGTCTCGGCCGCGTCGTCCGGGATCTCGATGCCGAATTCTTCCTCGAACGCCATCACGAGCTCGACCGTGTCGAGGCTGTCCGCGCCCAGGTCGTCGATGAACGAGGCATTGTCGGTAACCTTCGACTCGTCCACGCTCAGATGTTCCACGACGATCTTTTTGACGCGCTCTGCGATATCGCTCATTGTCTCTTCCTCTTTGGATCCCGGTCCGGGATTCTTGCCGTCCGTTTCCGATCCCCGGCCCGATCCGCCGCTTCGCGCCGGTCCGAAGGTCGCGTAAACCTCGTCGCGCGCTATAGCATAACCGTGAGCCGCCGCAAACGCTAATGCGGGCGGCCCCCGGCGCCGCCGAACGGTGCCTAAATCATGGCCATTCCACCATTTACGTGCAAGGTCTGCCCCGTCACGTAAGCCGCCTCGGCCGAGGCGAGATAGACCACCGCCGCCGCGATCTCCTCCGCGCTCCCCATCCGTCCGGCCGGGATGCCGCCGAGGATCCGCCCGCGCTGCTCCTCGTTCAGCGCGTCCGTCATCGCCGTGGCGATGAAGCCGGGCGCCACGCAATTCACCGTCACCCCCCGGCTCGCGACCTCCTGGGCGAGGCTCTTCGACATGCCGATCACGCCGGCCTTGCTCGCCGCGTAATTGGCCTGGCCGGGATTGCCGGTGACGCCGACGACCGAGCTGATGTTGACGATCCGCCCCCAGCGCGCCTTCATCATGCCCCTCAGCACGCCGCGCGAGAGCCGCATCACGCTGGTGAGGTTGACCGCGATCACGCGCGCCCAGTCCTCGTCGGACATGCGCATGAAAAGCTGGTCGCGCGTGACGCCGGCGTTGTTGATCAGGATATCGACGCCGCCCAGCGCCTCGGCCGCCCGTTTCGGCAGCGCCTCGACCGCCTCCGCGTCGGAGAGATCGCAGGGCAGCACCGCCGCCTCCCCGATCTCGCCCGCGAGCGCCTCGAGCGGCGCGACCCGCGTGCCCGAGAGCGCGAGTTTCGCGCCCTGGCCCGCCAGCGCCTTCGCCACCGCGCCGCCGATCCCGCCCGAGGCGCCCGTCACCAGCGCCGTCTTTCCCGTCAAGTCGAACATGCTCTCTCCCCTCAGGCTTCGACCGCGGCCAGCGCCGCCACGTCGGCCGGCCCGTTCACCGCGCGCACCGCGACCTCCTTCGAGATCCGCCGGATCATCCCCGACAGCGCCTTGCCCGCGCCGATCTCGATCATCTCGCCGACGCCCTCGCCGGCCATGTAGAGCACGCTCTCGCGCCAGCGCACCCGGCCCGTGACCTGCTCGACCAGGAGCCGCCGGATCTCCTCCGGATCGCTCACCGCCCCGGCGCGGACATTCGCGACCACCGGCACCGCCGGCGCGCTGATCTCCGTCTCCGCCAGCGCGTCCTTCATCACCTCGGCCGCCGGCGCCATCAGCGCGCAATGGAACGGCGCGCTCACCGGCAGGAGCAGCGCGCGCTTGGCGCCCTTCGCCTTGGCGATCTCCACGGCCCGCTCGACCGCGGCCTTGTCGCCGGAAACCACCACCTGCGCCGGATCGTTGTCATTGGCCGCCGCGCAGACCTCGCCCTGCGCGGCCTCCGCCGCCACCGCCTCGGCCCCCGCGAGATCGAGCCCGAGCAGCGCGGCCATCGCGCCGACGCCGACCGGCACCGCCTCCTGCATCGCCCGGCCGCGCAGCCGGAGCAGCCGCGCCGCGTCGGTCACGCTGAGCGCCCCCGCCGCCGCCAGCGCCGAATATTCGCCGAGCGAATGGCCCGCGACGAAGGCGGCGCGTTCGATCCCGAAACCCTCCGCCTCCATCGCCCGGAAGGCGGCGAGCGAGGTCGCCATCAGCGCCGGCTGCGCGTTCGCGGTCAGCGTGAGCTCGGCGATGTCGCCCTCCCAGATCAGCGCCGAGAGCTTCTCGCCCAGCGCGGCGTCGACCTCCTCGAACACCGCAGCCGCGGCCGGATAGGCTTCCGCGAGATCCCTGCCCATGCCGATCACCTGGGCGCCCTGCCCAGGAAAGACGAACGCCCGTTTCATAGCGGTCCCCCATGTTTTCCGCCTGACTAGCGCCCGCCCGCCCCACCGTCCACCCCGTAGGGCGGACCTCGGTCCGCCTTCCCCGCCGCCCGCCCGCCGGTTCGCCACCCCGCGTAGGGCGGACCTCGGTCCGCCGTCCTCCCCGCCTCCCCCCCGCCGGCCGCTCCTCGTCCATCCCTCGCCGTCAAAACGCGAGCCCGCCCCCCTCCTTCACCTCCTTCATCACGAAGAAGGTCCGCGTCTGCCGCACGCCCGGCAGCGCGATCAGCGCCTCGGCGTGGAGCTTGTTGAAATCGGCCATGTCGCGGACCCGGATCCTCAGCAGATAGTCGAAATCCCCCGCGACCAGATGGCAGTCGAGCACCATCGGCAGCGTCAGCACCGCCGCCTCGAAGGCCGCGAAACTCTCCGGCGTCGAGCGGTCGAGCACCACGCCCACCAGCACCGCGGTGCCGAGCCCGACCGCCTCCGGCGCGATCTCGGCCCGGAAAGCCCGGATCACCCCGGCCTCGACCAGCCGCCGCACCCGCCGGTGGCAGGTCGCGGGACTGACGTTCACCCGCTCCGCGAGCTCCGCGTTCGCCATGCGCCCGTCCTCGCGCAGGAGCCGCAGGATGCGAAGGTCGATTCGGTCGAGACCGGGTGTGAGAGAATCTTCCATTCCGTAGCCTCTATCCGAAACATATCTTCCTCTTCCAGCCTCCAGACGAGCCTGTCTGCCAACCGTGGGCCGAAGTTTGAAAGCACCCCTCGCCCCGCTCGTGCTAGCTCCCCTCCGACCCATCCAGAACGGAGCCCGCCCATGCGCCTCGCCGAATTCGACCGCTATCCCCTCACCTTCGGCCCGACCCCGATCGAGCACCTGCCGCGCCTCACCGAAGCCCTCGGCGGCGCGGTCGAGATCTATGCCAAGCGCGAGGATTGCAACTCCGGCCTCGCCCTGGGCGGCAACAAGCTCCGCAAGCTCGAATACATCGTGCCCGACATCCTCGCCTCGGGCGCCGACACGCTCGTCTCGATCGGCGGCGTGCAGTCGAACCACACCCGCATGGTCGCGGCCGTCGCCGCGAAGCTCGGCCTGAAATGCCGGCTCGTCCAGGAAAGCTGGGTCCCGCACGAGGACGCGGTCTATGACCGCGTCGGCAACATCCTGATGACCCGCCTGATGGGCGCCGACAGCCGGGTGATCGACGACGGATTCGACATCGGCATCCGGAAGAGCTGGGAGGATGCGATGGAGGAGGTCCGCGCCGAGGGCGGCAAGCCCTACGGCATCCCCGCCGGCGCCTCGGTCCACCGCCTCGGCGGCCTCGGCTACGTCGGTTTCGCCGAGGAGGTGCGCGAACAGGAGAAGGCGCTCGGCTTCGCCTTCGACTATGTCATCGTCTGCGTCGTCACCGGCTCGACCCAGGCCGGCATGATCGTCGGCTTCAAGGCCGACGGCCGCGCCGATCGCGTGATCGGTATCGACGGCTCCGGCACGCCGGACCAGACCCGCGCCCAGGTCGCGGAGATCGCCCGGAACACCGCGGAACTGGTCGACCTCGGCCAGGAGATCACCGAGGGCGACATCCATATCAACCCCGACTACGCCTCTCCCGCCTATGGCGTGCCCTCGGCCGAGACGAACGCGGCGATCCGCCTCGCCGCCCGGACCGAGGCGATGATCACCGATCCGGTCTACGAGGGGAAATCGATGCAGGGGCTGATCGACCTCACCCGGAAGGGCTTCTTCCCCGCGGGCTCGCGTGTCCTCTACGCCCATCTCGGCGGCGCCCCGGCGCTCAACGGATATGCATATACATATCGCAACGGCTGACCCCGAGGCACCGCGCAGTCCGAGTCTTGCCTTTTGCCCCCCGATCTGACATAGGCCCGCATCCCTCCAAGGATTGCGTCGCGCGGCCTCTCGTATGGACCCGGAGGGTGTTGGTTCCATTTTGAAGCCCGCTTGGAAAAGGTGGCACGCATGTCTCTCTACGAGCATGTCTTCATCGCGCGTCAGGATCTCTCCAACGCGCAGGCCGAAGGGCTCATCGAGCATTTCGGCCAGGTCCTGAAGGACAACGGCGGCTCGGTCGTCGGTCAGGAATACTGGGGCCTCAAGACGATGGCCTACAAGATCAACAAGAACCGCAAGGGGCACTACGCCTTCCTGAAGTCCGACGCCCCCTCGGGCGCGGTGCAGGAAATGGAGCGCCTGATGCGCCTCCACGAGGACGTGATGCGCGTCCTGACCGTGAAGGTCGAGGCCCACGAGGAAGGCCCCTCGGCGGTGATCCAGTCGAAGAACCAGCGCGACGAGCGCGACCGCGGCCGCCGTCCGCGCCGCGACGACGACAGCAACAGCGGCAGCAACTGAGGAGGGTCAACCCATGGCGAACAGACCGTTTTTCCGTCGTCGCAAGTCCTGCCCCTTCTCGGGTGCCAATGCGCCGAAGATCGACTACAAGGACGTGAAGCTGCTGCAGCGCTACATCTCCGAACGCGGCAAGATCGTGCCCTCGCGCATCACCGCCGTCTCCTCGAAGAAGCAGCGCGAGCTCGCCCGCGCGATCAAGCGCGCCCGCTTCGTCGCGCTCCTGCCCTACGCCGTGAAGTAAGGAGACGGAGATGGAAGTCGTACTTCTCGAACGCGTCGCCAAGCTCGGCCAGATGGGCGAGGTGGTGAACGTCAAGCAGGGCTACGCCCGCAACTTCCTGCTGCCGCAGGGCAAGGCGCTCCGCGCCACGGAAGCGAACCTGAAGCGCTTCGAGAACGAGCGCGCGCAGCTCGAGGCCCGCAACCTCGAGGCGAAGGGCGAGGCCGAGAAGGTCGCGGGCCGACTCGACGGCCAGAGCTTCGTCGTGATTCGCTCCGCCTCCGACGGCGGCGCGCTCTACGGCTCGGTCACGACCCGCGACATCGCGGACGCCGCGACCGAGGGCGGGTTCTCGCTCGACAAGCGCCAGGTGGTGCTGAACCAGCCGATCAAGGATCTCGGCCTGCACGAGATCGAGGTGCACCTGCACCCCGAGGTGACGGCGGCGATCACCGTGAACGTCGCGCGCAGCGCCGAGGAAGCCGAGATGCAGGCCTCCGGCAAGAGCATCCAGGAACTCCAGGCCGAGGCGGACGCCGAGGCCGAATTCGACATCCAGGAGCTCTTCGACGACATCGGCGGCGCGGTCGAGCCCGGCGACGACGATCGCTGAGCGTCCGCTCCGAGCTTCGGAACAGGAAAAGCCCCGCCGCCCGGCGGGGCTTTTTTCTTGGCGTTCACGTTTCCTCGGCCCCGCCGCGGCGAAACTCGCGCGCGACCGGCGGAGATGGTAGCATGCGACACCGACAGCTTCAGGAAACCCCGATGGAAGAGCCGCGGCCAGAGAGATTCACCGCCGACGAGTTCATCGCCTGGGCGCTCGAACAGCCCTCGGGCCGCTACGAACTCCATCACGGCAGGATCTTCGCGATGGCGCCCGAGCGGGTGAACCACGCACGCGCGAAGGCCCAGATCTGGCTCGCCCTCCGCGCCGCCCTCGCCGCGCGCGGCCTGCCCTGCGAGGCGATGCCGGACGGCGTGACGGTCCGGATCGACGCCGATACCGTCTACGAGCCCGACGCGCTGGTCCGCTGCGGCCCGCCCGCGCCGGGCGACGCGACCGAGATCGACGATCCGGTCATCCTGGTCGAGGTGGTGTCGCCGTCGAGCCGCGGCGTCGATACCGGGCTGAAGCTCGCGCGGTATTTCTCCCTGCCGAGCGCGCGGCACTATCTGATCGTCGACACCGAGGGGCGCGGCGTCACCCATCACCGCCGGGAAGAGGACGGGACGATCACGGCGCGTATCCTGCGCGACGGGGAGATCGCGCTCGATCCGCCGGGGGTCCGCGTTCGGGTCGCCGACATCTTCGCCGGGCTCTGAGGCGGTCCCGGAGGGAAACCCTCATCCCACGGCCGGCGACCGGCGTGCCCTCCAGGCCCGCCGGTCCTGCCGGGCGGTCAGGATGGCGATGACGATCCAGGTGCCGTGGAACACCAGCCCCGCCAGCACCACGGCCACGCCCGGGAGCGGGCCGATCGCCGCGCGGATGAAGAAGACGTCCCAGTTCGGCACCGAGATCGGATGGATCGCGAGCTTGCCGTAATAGGCGACCGCCTGCACCGCGAGGATGTAGCCGTAGTTCTTGCGCAGCCTCCGCCCGATCGCGCGGAGATAGCTGATGTGGAAATCCGGATGCTCGTAGTCATGGGCGAGCAGCGTGTTCCAGCGCCCGTCGAGCCGCACCCCCTCGCCGCGCAGCAGCGGACCGCAGACATCCGTCTCCAGCAGGCGGCAGCGCGCGCGCCAGACGTTGAAATAGCGGTAGCGCCGCGCCTCGAAGAGCAGGAAGACCATCACGAGCAGCCCGACCAGGATGAGCGGCAGCGGGGAGGCGCCGGGCCCCGAGAAGGTGAGCGACAGCGCGAGGCCCGTCGTCACCACCGCCCAGTTCGTCGTCTGGTCGAGCCGGGTGCGCCAGATCGTGCTGCGGTAGACCTCGCCCCGGTAGATATGCGCGAGCATGCCCATCTCGGAGGAATCGAGTTCCTTCCCCGACGTGATCCCGTCCATCGCATCTCCCCCCTGTCGTTCCCGGCCGCGCCGCCGGGTTTTCCGCCACTATGGCCGAGGCCGCGGCCCGCGGCCAGCACTTGCCGCCACCCGGTCATCCCCGTTATCCCCGCGATTAACAGGCGGCGCCGGCGAGCAACCGGGCTATAACGACCGCTTCGAGGAGAGAGCAGATGGCCGATGGACCGACCGCGCCCGAGGAGCTTTCGGGCAGCACGCTTCCGCATAATGTCGAGGCGGAACAGGCGCTTCTGGGCGCCCTTCTGGTCAACAACGACGTCTTTGACCGGGTGTCCGCGATTCTGCGCGCGGACCATTTCTTCGATCCGGTGCATGCGCGGATCTATGAGGTGGCGGGCGAGCGGATCAAGAAGAACGCGCTCGCGACCCCGGTGACGCTGAAGGCCTTCTTCGAGGAGGACGCGGGCCTCGCGGAACTCGGCGGTCCCGCCTATCTCGTCCGCCTCGCGGGCGCGGCGATCTCGCTTTTCGCGGCGCGGGACTACGCGCAGCTCATCTACGATCTCGCGATCCGGCGGGAGCTGATCCTGATCGGCCAAGGCATCGCCGAGAAGGCGATGCGGATGGAGGTCGACAGCGAGCCGCGCGACCAGATCGTCGCCGCCGAGCAGGAACTCTACCAGCTCGGCGAGCAGGGCAAGGTCGACAAGGGCTTCGTCACCTTCCGCCGCGCGGTGACGGAGGCGGTGAACGTCGCCAACGCCGCCTACCTGCGCGACGGCGGACTCGCCGGCATCTCGACCGGCCTCGCCGATCTCGACAAGTGGCTGGGCGGCCTGCACACTTCCGACCTGCTGATCCTCGCCGGCCGCCCCTCGATGGGCAAGACCGCGCTCGCGACCAACATCGCCTACAACATCGCGCGCTCCTACAAGCGCGGCATCCGGCCCGATGGCAGCGAAGGCGCGGTCGAGGGCGGCGTCGTCGGCTTCTACTCGCTCGAGATGTCCTCCGAACAGCTCGCCGCGCGCATCCTGTCGGAGGCGAGCCGGGTGCCCTCGGACCAGATCCGCCGCGGCGACATGACCGAGGAGGAGATGCGCCGCTTCATCCAGGCGGCGCGCGAACTCGAGAACTGCCCGCTCTTCATCGACGACACGCCGGCGCTGCCGATCTCGACCATCGCCGCCCGCGCTCGGCGGCTGAAGCGCCAGCACGGGCTCGACGCGCTCTTCATCGACTATCTCCAGCTCGCCCGCCCCGCCTCGTCGCGCTCGGAGGGACGCGTGCAGGAGGTCTCCGAGATCACGCAGGGTCTGAAGGCGATTGCGAAGGAACTGAACGTTCCCGTGATCGCGCTCTCCCAGCTCTCGCGGCAGGTCGAGAGCCGCGAGGACAAGCGGCCGCAGCTCTCGGACCTGCGCGAGTCGGGCTCGATCGAGCAGGACGCGGACGTGGTGATGTTCGTCTTCCGCGAGGAATACTACCACGAGCGGCTGGAGCCGCCGCAGAACGATCCGAAATACGCCGAATGGCAGACCAAGATGGGCGATCTGCACGGCAAGGCCGAATGCATCATCGGCAAGCAGCGCCACGGGCCGGTCGGCACGGTGCGGCTCGCCTTCGAGGGGGCGTTCACGCGGTTCTCGAACCTCGTGAAACCCTATCAGGCGGGCTCGGACATCGACTTCGGCTGAGGCCGCGGACCCGGGGGCGGCGCGGGAGGTGAAACCCTTTCCCCGCCGCCGCGTTGGAAGCGGACAACGCGAAGAAGAGGTTTTCAAATGCGTATCACCGGTTCCATCCTGGCTCTCGGCCTCGTCCTCGGGCTTTCCGCCTGCAACACGATGAAGGGGGCGGGCGAGGACATCCAGTCCGGCGGGAGCGCGATTTCGGACCAGGCCACCGAGACCCAGCGCAGCATGTGATATTCGGGCCGGCGGCGCTCAGGTCAGGAAGAGCGTCGCCAGGCCGAGAAAGGCGAAGAAGCCGAAGACGTCGGTGATCGTCGTCACGAAGGTACCGGAGGCCAGCGCCGGATCGGCGCCGGCCCGTTCCAGCCCGATCGGGATCAGCACGCCCGCGAGCGCCGCCATCACCATGTTCCCGACCATCGCGAAGGCGATGACCGCGCCGAGCCGGGCGTCCTGATAGAAGAGCCCGCTCATCGTCCCGATCATCAGCGCGAAGCCCAGACCGTTTAGCAGACCCACCACCGCCTCGCGCCCGATCACGCGCGGCATGTTCGAGGCGG
This sequence comes from Amaricoccus solimangrovi, assembly GCF_006385685.1. GTDB lineage: Bacteria > Pseudomonadota > Alphaproteobacteria > Rhodobacterales > Rhodobacteraceae > Amaricoccus > Amaricoccus solimangrovi. Next base: position 48,739 of record NZ_VFRP01000009.1, read on the forward strand.
TGAGATTGCGCGTGGCGAGCGCGCGCACGGCCACCGTCAGCGTCTGCGTCCCGGCGTTGCCGCCCATCGAGGCCACGATCGGCATCAGCACGGCGAGCGCGACCACCGATTCGATCACGCCGGTGAAGACCGAGATCACGGCGGAGGCGAGGATGGCGGTGCCGAGGTTGACGGTGAGCCAGATGAAGCGGCTCCGCGCAATCTCGCTCACGCTGTCGTTCAGCCCCTCGTCGCCGACGCCGGCGAGCAGGCGGTAGTCCTCCTCGGTCTCCTCCTCGAGCACGCCCATCGCATCGTCGATCGTGACCACCCCGGCGAGGCGGCCGTCGGCATCCACCACCGGGGCCGAGATCAGATGGTACTTGTTGAACTCGCGCGCGACCTCCTCCTGGGTCTGGTCGACCTGGAAGGTACGGAAATCCTCGCTCATCAGATCGGCGAGCCGCGCGGCGCGGGGCGCGGCCATCAGCCGGCCGAGGCCGACGAGGCCGGTCGGGCGCAACTGCGGGTTGACGATGATGATGTCGTAGAAGCTCTCGGGGAGCTCATCCTCGCCGCGCAGGAAGTCGATCGCCTCGCCGACGCGCCAGTGCTCGGGCGCGAGCACGACCTCGCGCTGCATCAGGCGGCCGGCGGAATAATCCTCGTAGGTGGCGAGCGAGCGTTCGACCGCGACGCGGTCGGCGAGGTCGAGCGCGCCGAGCAGGCGTTCGCGCTGCGGCTCGTCGAGATCCTCGGCGAGGTCGACGACGTCGTCGGTCTCGAGTTCCTGCGCCGCGGCCTTCAGCACCGGATCGGGCAGTTCCTCGAGGATCTCGTCGCGCACGCCCTCGTCGAGTTCGGAGAGCACCGCGCCGTCGAACCCGTCGCCCCAGAGCTTGATCAGGTCGCGCCGCTCGCCCCGGTTGATCTGTTCGAGCAGGTCGGCGATGTCCGCGGCGTGCAGCGGTTCGAGCAGTTCCTCGAGCCGGGGCCGGTCCTCCGCCTCGACCGCCTCCAGCACCGCCTCGACCTTGCGCCGGGTAAGCTTGTCGCCCTCGATCTCGGCCAGGATCTCGGCTTCGAGCCGCGCCGCCTCCTCGGCGCGCGCGGCTTCCTCCGCGGCCGCCCTCTCGGCGCGTGCGGCTTCCTCGGCGGCGGCGCGTTCGGCGCGCGCCGCGGCGCGGTCCCCGGCCTCGGCCTCCTCGGGCGTCCGGTCCCCCTCCGGCGCCCCGGACGGGCGGGCGCGCGACTCTTCCGCGTCGTCGGGCGTCGGGATCTTCTTCTCGTCCTCGCTCATCACCTTCTCCTCGCCGACCGCGCAAGCCCGCGGCCATTTACACGGACATCGCCCCGGACAGAAAGCCGCCTCGCTCAAGATTCCGCGTCCCGCCGTCGGTTTTTCGCGAATGTTTCCGGAGGTGTGGCGCCCGCTCCGGCGTCCCGCTCCGCGGGTCGGGGCTTGACCCCCGGCGCGGCATCGGTCCCAGTGTTCGCATCCGCGAAAGAGGAGGTTCCACCTTGGCGCGCGCCCGTCTGACCATCGACCTCGACGCGATCGCGTCGAACTGGCGCGCCCTCGCCTCGATCGCCGGGCCCCGGGTCGAGACCGCCGCCGTCTTGAAGGCCGACGCCTACGGGCTCGGCGCGGACCGCGTCGGCCCGGCGCTGGCCGCAGCCGGGGCGCGGTCCTTCTTCGTCGCGCTCGCCGAGGAAGGCGCGGCGCTCCGCGCGGCGCTCGGGCCGGGGCCGTCGATCCGCGTGCTGGGCGGGCTGATGCCGGGCGACGCGGCGCTCTGCCGCGAGGCGACGCTCACGCCCTGCCTCAACAGCCCCGCGCAGCTCGCCGAATTCGAGGCGGAGCTTCCCGGCGCCCGCTGCGCCCTCCAGATCGACAGCGGGATGCGGCGCCTCGGCTTCGCCCCCGCCGAGCTCACCGCCTGCGCCGGGCGGCTGCGCGCGCTGCGCCCCGATCTGGTGATGAGCCATCTCGCCTGCGCCGACGTGCCGGGCCATCCGTGCAACGCCGTCCAGCTCGACCGTTTCACCGAAGGCTCCGCCCTCTTTCCGGGCGTGCCGCGCAGCCTCGCGGCGACGCCCGGCACGCTGCTCGGCCCCGCCTGGCATTTCGACCTCGTCCGGCCGGGGATCGGGCTCTTCGGCGGCTTGCCCTTCGCCGCCGCCCTGCCGGTGGTCCGGCTGGCGCTGCCGGTGATCCAGACCCGCGCGGTCGCGCCGGGCGAGCCGGTCGGCTACGGCGCCGCCTGGACCGCCGAGCGCCCCTCGGTGGTCGCGACCGTCTCCGGCGGCTACGCCGACGGCCTTCTCCGCGCGATCGCCTCGGGCGGGGTCGCGCTCTACGCGGGCGAGACCGCCTGCCCGCTGATCGGCCGGGTCTCGATGGACCTGCTGACGGTCGACGTCACCGACCTCGCCGAGGTGCCGGCCGAGCTCGAGATCCTCAACGCGCACCAGGGCGTCGACGATCTCGCCCGCGCCGCCGGCACGATCGGCTACGAGATCCTGACCAGCCTTGGCGACCGCTACGAACGCGTCTACAAGGGCGCGGCCTCCCGATTGGACCCCGCATGAATCTCGCCACCTTCGTCATCGGCTTCCTGGCCTCCATCGGCCGGTCCGTCCTCGCGCTCCTGACCGCGACCGGGCGGGTGGCGCTCTTCACGCTGGAGACGCTGTCGCACGCGGTGCGTCCGCCCTACTACCCGGGCGAGTTCGGCAAGCAGATGCTGACCATCGGCTATTTCTCGCTTCCGGTCGTCGGCATGACCGCGCTCTTCACCGGCGCCGCGCTCGCGCTGCAGATCAAGGCGGGCGGCGGGCAGGTCGCGAGCGAGCAGCTCGTTCCCTCGGTGGTCGCGATCGGCATCGTGCGCGAGCTCGGGCCGGTGCTCGCCGGGCTCATGGTCGCGGGCCGCATCTCCTCGGCCATCGCGGCCGAGATCGGCACGATGCGCGTGACCGAGCAGATCGACGCGCTGACCACGCTCTCGACCGACCCGCTCAAGTATCTCGTGCTGCCGCGCGTGCTCGCCTCGCTCGTCGCGCTGCCGCTCCTCGTCGCGGTGGCGAACGTGATCGGGATCATGGGCGGCTATCTGATCGCGGTCGGCACCTTCGGCTTCAATCCGGGCGCCTATATCAAGAACACCCTCGACTATATCGACACGGTCAGCGTCGTCTCCTCGCTGGTGAAGGCCGGCACCTTCGGCTTCATCCTCGGGCTGATGGGCTGCTACCACGGCTACAACTCCGGCCGCGGCGCGCTCGGCGTCGGCCAGGCGACGACGAACGCGGTCGTCTCCTCCTCGATCCTGATCCTCGCCGCGAATTACGCGCTGACGCAGGCCTTCTTCTGATGCCCGATCCCAGCCAGACGCCGAAGCTCCAGCTCGTCGACGTGCACAAGTCCTTCGGGCCGAAACGCGTGCTCGCGGGCGTGAACCTCGACGTGATGCCCGGCGAGAGCCTCGTCATCATCGGGGGCTCGGGCACGGGCAAGTCGGTGACGCTCAAATGCATGCTCGGCATCCTGAAGCCGGAGAAGGGCCAGGTGCTGATCGACGGCGCGCCGCTCGCCGAGGTGGACAGCGAGGCCTTCCTCAACGACTTCGGCATGCTCTTCCAGGGCGGCGCGCTCTTCGACAGCCTCACCGTCTGGCAGAACGTCGCCTTCCGGCTGCGCCGCAAGCCCTTCTCGCTCTCGAAGAAGGAGGCGCGGGAGCGCGCGATCGCCAAACTCGCCCGCGTCGGCCTCGGCGCGGAGACGGCGGACCTGTTCCCGGCCGAGCTCTCGGGCGGGATGCAGAAGCGCGTCGGCCTCGCCCGCGCGATCGCGACCGATCCGCATGTGATCTTCTTCGACGAGCCGACGGCGGGGCTCGATCCGATCATGGCCGGCGTGATCAACGACCTGATCCGCGAACTCGTGACAGAGATGGGCGCGACGGCGGTGACGATCACCCATGACATGACGACGGTGCGCACGGTCGCGGACGACGTGGCGATGCTCCATGACGGGCTGGTGCGCTGGCACGGGCCGGTCGCCGACATGGACACCGCGACGGATCCCTACCTCGACCAGTTCATCCACGGGCGGGCGACCGGGCCGATCGCCGCGATCCGCTGATGGCCGCCCGCGGTCCCCGCTACGCCTGCCTCGAATGCGGCGCGACCCATGCGAAATGGGCCGGGCGCTGCGATGCCTGCGGCGCGTGGAACTCGATCGTCGAGGACGCGGGGCTCTCGTCCGGCCCGGCGAAATCGCTCGGAAGCGCGCGCGGCAGGCGCGTCGCGCTCTCCGATCTCTCCCATGCCGAGCCGGAGCCGCCCCGGACGCTCTCGGGGATCGCCGAGCTCGACCGGGTGCTCGGCGGCGGGCTGGTGCCCGCCTCGGCCATCCTCGTCGGCGGGGATCCCGGCATCGGCAAGTCGACGCTGCTCCTGCAGGCGGCCGCGGCCTTCGCCCGCGCGGGCGGCTCCGCGCCGATCTATGTCTCCGGCGAGGAGGCCTCGGCGCAGATCCGGATGCGCGCGGCGCGGCTCGGCCTCACCGAGGCACCGATCCGGCTCGCGGCGGAGACGAACCTGCGCGACATCCTGACCACGCTGGAGGCCGAGCGGCCCGCCGTCGCGATCATCGATTCGATCCAGACCATGTGGGCCGATCACGTCGAGAGCGCGCCGGGCTCCGTCGCCCAGGTCCGCGCCGCGGCGCATGAACTCGTCACCTTCGCCAAGCGGCGGGGCACGGCGGTGATCCTCGTCGGCCATGTGACCAAGGACGGCCAGATCGCGGGCCCGCGCGTGGTCGAGCACATGGTCGATACCGTGCTCTATTTCGAGGGCGAGCGCGGGCACCAGTTCCGCCTGCTCCGCTCGGTCAAGAACCGCTTCGGCCCGGCCGACGAGATCGGCGTCTTCGAGATGACGGGCGCGGGGCTCGCGGAGGTGACCAACCCCTCGGCGCTCTTCCTCTCCGAACGCGGCACGCCCTCGCCGGGCTCGGTCGTCTTCGCCGGGATCGAGGGCACGCGGCCGCTGCTCGTCGAGGTGCAGGCGCTCGTCGCCCCCTCCGCGCTCGGCACGCCGAGGCGCAGCGTCGTGGGCTGGGATTCCGGCCGGCTCGCCACGGTGCTCGCGGTACTCGAATCGCGCTGCGGCATCGGCTTCGCGGGGCTCGACGTCTATCTCAACGTCGCGGGCGGCCTCAGGATCTCGGAACCCGCCGCCGATCTCGCCGTCGCGGCCGCGCTCGTCTCGGCGCGCGAGGACACCGCCCTGCCCGCGGACGCGGTGATCTTCGGCGAGATCAGCCTCTCGGGCGCGCTTCGCCCGATCGCGCAGGGCGAGGCGCGGCTGCGGGAGGCGGCGAAGCTCGGCTTCGGCCAGGCCTACGCGCCGGAAGGCTCGAAGCTGCCCGCCTCGAGCGGCCTTGCCATTCACATGGTTGCGAACCTCGCCGGGTTCATAGAGAAGTGTTTCGGGTCCGGAACGCGCTCCGGACCTGCTCGCGAGACGACTGGGGACGGCTAGGATCAGCATGGACGGTTTCACTCTTGTCGACGGCGCCGTGCTCGCGGTCATCATCATCTCCGCCGTCCTCGCCTATGCGCGCGGCCTGATGCGCGAGATGCTGTCGATCGCGGGCTGGGTGGCGGCGGCGATCGCGGCCTTCGCCTTCGCCCCGGCCGTGGACCCGCTGATGCGCGAAATTCCGGTGCTGCGCGACATTCTGGGCACGAATTGCGAGCTCGGCCTGCTCGCGGGCTTCGCGGCGGTCTTCGCGGTCGCGCTCATCATCGTCTCCTTCTTCACGCCGCTCCTCGCCGGCGTGGTGCACAATTCCGCGCTCGGGCCGATCGACCAGGGGCTCGGCCTGCTCTTCGGGGTCGCGCGGGGCGTGCTGCTCGTGATCATCGCGCTCGTCGTCTACGATCAGGTGCTGGGCGCGGGGGGCGTCGCGATGGTCGACGACAGCCGGAGCCGCGCCGTGCTCGATTCGACGCAGAAGCGGCTGACCGAGGACGCGCCGGCCGCGCTCTCCTGGGTCGTCGGGCGCTACGAACTGTTGACCCAGAACTGTGCCCAGCCGGCCACATGAGCCGAAGGCGCGGGTGACATTCCCGCGACACCGCCCTATATAGGCCCCGATCCCCGAGACTCAGAGCGGTGTGCCAATAGTGTTGTCTCATCCCTTCGACGACGACGAGCTGCATGAGGAATGCGGCATCTTCGGCGTGACCGGCGTCCAGGACGCCGCGAATTTCGTCGCCCTCGGCCTGCATGCGCTGCAGCATCGCGGCCAGGAGGCGGGTGGAATCGTGTCCTACGACCAGGCGGCCGGCTTCTCCGAAGCCCGCCGCTTCGGCTACGTGCGCGACAATTTCACCAAGGCCTCGCTGATGGAGACGCTGCCGGGCAGCCTCGCCATCGGCCATGTGCGCTACTCGACCGCCGGGTCGAAGGGCACGACGGCGATCCGCGACGTGCAGCCGCTCTTCGCCGAATTCGCGATGGGCGGCTGCGCCATCGCGCATAACGGCAACCTCACCAACGCGGTCGCGCTGCGCGAGGAGCTGATCCGGCACGGCTCGATCTTCCAGTCGGGCTCGGATACCGAATGCATCATCCACCTGATGGCGCGCTCGATCCAGAAGACGATCCCCGAGCGGATCAAGGACGCGCTCCGCCGGGTCGAGGGCGCCTTCTCGGTCGTCGCCATGACGCGCTCAAAGCTCATCGGCGTGCGCGACGCGCTCGGCGTGCGGCCGCTGATGCTCGGCCGGGTCGGCGAGACCGGCTGGGTGCTCGCCTCCGAGACCTGCGCGCTCGACATCATCGGCGCGACCTTCGAGCGCGAGGTCGAGCCCGGCGAGATGGTGATCTGCACCGAGGAGGGGGTGGAGAGCTTCTTCCCGTTCCAGCGGGTGAAGCCGCGGTTCTGCGTCTTCGAATACGTCTACTTCTCGCGGCCCGACAGCGTGATCGGCGGCCAGTCGGTCTACGAGACGCGCCGCCGCATCGGCGAGGAACTGGCGAAGGAGGCCCCGGTGGAGGCCGATCTCGTCTGCCCGGTCCCCGACAGCGGCACGCCTGCGGCGATCGGCTTCTCCCAGCAGTCGGGCATCCCCTACGCGATGGGGATCATCCGCAACCAGTACATGGGCCGCACCTTCATCGAGCCGACCGAGCAGATCCGCAACATGGGCGTGCGGCTGAAGCTCAACGTCAACCGCGCCATCGTCCAGGGCAAGCGCGTGGTGCTGGTCGACGATTCCGTGGTGCGCGGCACGACGAGCCAGAAGATCCGCGACATGATCATGGACGCGGGCGCGGCCGAGGTGCATTTTCGCATCGCCTCGCCGCCGACGATGTGGCCCTGCTTCTACGGCGTCGACACGCCCGACCGCTCGAAGCTCATCGCCGCGCGGATGAGCGAGGAGGAAATCCGCGAGTTCATCGGCGTCGACAGCCTGAAGTTCGTCTCGCTCGACGGTCTCTACCGCGCCTGCGGCGCCGAGGAGGGCCGCGACCCGCGCGCGCCGCGGTTCTGCGACGCCTGCTTCTCCGGCGAGTATCCGGTGCGCCCCTCCGACATGATCGACACCGGCTTCAAGCTCAAGGTCGTGGCGTGAGCGACGCGCCCGTCGCGCTCGTCACCGGCGCGAGCCGGGGGCTCGGCTACGCCGTGGGCCGCGCGCTCGGCGCCCGGGGCTTCCGCGTCGTCGCGGTGGCGCGCACCGTCGGCGGGCTCGAGGAGCTCGCCGATGCGATCGAGGCCGAGGGCGGCCCCTCGCCCACGCTGGTGCCGCTGTCGCTGACGGATTTCCAGGGGCTGGCCCGGCTCTGCCTCGCGGTGCACGAGCGCTGGGGCCATCTCGATCTCGCGGTGCATTGCGCCGCGAACGCGCCGCCGCTCGCGCCCGCGCCCTTCATCGCGGACAAGGATTTCGACCAGTCGATCGAGGTGAACCTGCGCGCGACCGAGCGGCTCGTCACCATGCTGACGCCGCTCCTGCGCGCAGCGCCGGCGGGGCATTTCATCCATGTGACCGACGACCGGGCCGGCCAGCCGAACCACGGCGCCTATGGCGCGGCGAAGGCGGCGGCGGAGGCGCTCCTGCGCTCCTTCGCGGCGGAGAGCGCGCGGATCGGGCCGAAGGTCTCGATCTTCCTGCCCCGGCCGATGCCGACCGCGCTGCGCGCGCGCTTCTTCCCGGGCGAGAATCCCGCCGGCCTCGCGCCCTGCGCCGAGGAAGCGGCCCGGCTTCTCGAACTCGTCGACGTCCCCGCGCCCGTCGCGAGTGCCTGACACCGGAAGCCGGCCCGGACACGAAAAAACCCCGCGAGAGACCTCGCGGGGTTTTTCTTTGGGAGAGCCGGTGGCGGGCGCCCCGAGGGGCGCCCCGCCCGCCTCAGCGGCCGGCGGTCTTCGCCACTTCGGCGGCGAAATCCTCGGCTTCCTTCTCGATGCCCTCGCCGACGGCGAGACGCGCGAATTCGACAATCTCCACGCCCGCGTCCTTCGCCGCCTGACCTACGGTGATGTCGGGGTTCATCACGAACTTCTGCTTCAGAAGCGTGACTTCCTCGAAGAACTTGTTCATCCGGCCGACGATCATCTTCTCGATCACCGCGTCGGGCTTGCCGCTCTCGCGGGCCTGCTCGGTCAGCACCGCCTTCTCGCGCTCGACCAGCGCCGGATCGAGATCCGTCTCGGAGAGCGAGGCCGGCGAGGTGGCGGCGATGTGCATCGCGATCTGCTTGCCGACGCCGTTGTCCGCGCCCTTGAGCGCGACGACGACACCGATCTTGCCCAGCCCGTCGGCCACGGCGTTATGCACGTAGGAGGCGACGGAATCGCCCTCGACGGCGACCATGCGGCGCATGTGGAGGTTCTCGCCGATGGTGGCGATCTTCTCGGTCACGGTTTCCTCGACGGTCTTGTCGCCGAGCTTCGCGCCCTTCAGCGCCTCGATGTCGGAAACCTCGGTCGCGACCTCGGCGATCGCGCGGACGGTCGCCTGGAAGTCGGAGTTGCGCGCGACGAAATCGGTCTCGGAATTGACCTCGACGATCACGCCGACGCCACCCTTGACCGCGACGCCGACGAGGCCCTCGGCCGCGGTCCGGCCGGACTTCTTGGCCGCCTTGGCGAGGCCCTTGGTACGCAGCCAGTCGATGGCGGCTTCCATGTCGCCCGCGGTCTCGGTCAGCGCCTTCTTGGCGTCCATCATCCCCGCGCCCGAAGCGTCGCGGAGTTCCTTCACCATCGTCGCGGTGATCGTCATCATCGCTCTCCTCAATTGATAAGGACGCCGGCGGGACGCCGGCGCCACTGAATTCGCGGCGGCGGAGGCTAGCCCCGCGCCGCGACAGTCACATGACGGCTTACGCCTCGGCCGGGTGCGGCTCCTCGGCGAATTCCTCGACCGGCGCCTCTTCCATCGCGCCGATGTCGATGCCCGCCGCGCCCATCTGGGCCGACATGCCGTCGAGCGCCGCGCGGGCGATCAGGTCGCAGTAGAGCGCGATCGCGCGGGCCGCGTCGTCGTTGCCCGGGATCGGATAGTCGATGCCGTCCGGCGAGGAGTTCGAGTCGAGCACCGCGATGACCGGGATGCCGAGCTTCTTCGCCTCGAGGATCGCGAGATCCTCCTTGTTCGTGTCGATCACGAAGATGAGGTCCGGCACGCCGCCCATCTCGCGGATGCCGCCGAGCGACTTCTGCAGCTTGTCCTGCTCGCGCTCGAGGTTCAGCCGCTCCTTCTTCGTGAGGCCGCTCGCGCCCGACTCGAGCTTCTCGTCGATCGCCTTCAGCCGCGAGATCGAATTCGAGACGGTCTTCCAGTTGGTGAGCGTGCCACCGAGCCAGCGGTGGTTCATGTAGTACTGGGCCGAACGCTCGGCGGCGTCGGCGACGGCCTTCTGCGCCTGACGCTTGGTGCCGACGAAGAGGACGCGGCCGCCCTTGGCGACGGAGTCGCGCACGGCTTGCAGCGCCTGGTCGAGCAGCGGCACGGTCTGCGTGAGGTCGATCACGTGGATCCCGTTGCGGTCGCCGTAGATGTACGGCGCCATGCGCGGGTTCCAGCGGTGGGTCTGGTGGCCGAAGTGAACGCCCGCTTCGAGCAGCTGGCGCAGAGTGAACTCGGGAAGAGCCATCTGAAGTCCTTACCTTTCCGGTTTCGCCTCGGCGGGGAGAAGAGCCTCTCGGCCCAACCGGTGGACGCCCGGGGATGTCTCCCCCGGGGCGCCGCGCCCCCGCCTGTGGATTGAATGGAGCGCCCCATAGATCGTTTCGGGGCGGAACACAAGCCCGCGTTCTGGAAAAGCAAAGGAAAGGGGCGGCCGATGGCCGCCCCGGGTAGCTCTTCGCGGATCCGGCGGCTCAGCCCGCCTGCGACCCCGGCGCGCGCCCGAGAAGCGCGTTGATCTGGTTCTGCTTCGACTGCCGGTCGGTCTGCTGGCCGGCGATGAGCTTGATCTCCTGAAGCTGCTTCACGGTGAGGGTCGAGGTATCGACGCCGTTGATGCCGATCTGGGCGAGATCGGTCTGCACCTCCTTCTCGATCGCGGACACGTCCGTCGGCGGCGCGGCGCAGGCGACGGTCACCAGCGGCGCCGCGAGCAGCAGCCCCATCGCGACGAGCTTGTTGGCAGTGCGTTTCATTCTCAGGCTCCCTCTCCGATGCTAGGCCTCGCGCGGTTCCGGCGTCGTTTACTTGGCCGAATACCGCGCTCGGCAGTCGCAGTTAAACCACGGGAGAGGAATAGGGTTCCAGACAATTGTCCGCGGGCGGGGATCCGCGCTCAGGCGAACTTGACGACCTCGGCCTCGATCTCGCCGAGCACCTCGCTCAGCAGGCCCGGATCCTCGCATTCGCCCATGATGCGCACCAGCGGCTCGGTGCCCGACTTGCGGATCAGCAGCCGGCCCTGGCCGTTCATGCGCGCCTCGCCGGCGGCGATCGCGGCCTTGACGCTCGCCGCCTCGAGCGGCGCGGCGCCCTTGGCGTAGCGCACGTTGCGCAGCGTCTGCGGATAGGCGCGGAAGACCCGGGCGAGTTCGCTCGCCCGCCGCCCGGTCTCGACCATCGCGCCGAGGAACTGGAGCGCGGCGATCAGCCCGTCGCCGGTCGTCACGTAGTCGGTCATCACGATATGGCCCGACTGCTCGCCACCGAGATTGTAGCCGCCCGCGCGCATCGCCTCGACCACGTAGCGGTCGCCGACCGCGGTGCGCAGGAGCCGCAGCCCCTGCCCGGCAAGATGCCGCTCGAGCCCGAGGTTCGACATGACGGTCGCGACCAGCGTGCCCCGGGCGAGCCGCCCCGCCGCCGCCCAGCGGTCGGCGATCAGCGCCATGATCTGGTCGCCGTCGGCGACGGCGCCGCTCTCGTCGATGATCATCACCCGGTCGGCGTCGCCGTCGAGGCTGATGCCGAGATCGGCGCCATGGGCGACCACCGCCTCCGCCGCGAGACCCGGGTGGGTGGAGCCGCAGTCCTTGTTGATGTTGAACCCGTTCGGCGAGACCGCGAGCGGCACGACCTCGGCGCCGAGTTCCCAGAGCACCTCCGGCGCGGTGCGATAGGCGGCGCCGTTCGCGCAATCGACGACGATCTTCAACCCGTCGAGCCGGAGGCCGCGGGGGAAGGTCGTCTTGGCGAATTCCATGTAGCGGCCGCGGCCGTCGTCGATCCGGGTCGCCCGGCCGATCGCCGAGGGCTCCGCCAGATCGGGCGCGCCGTCGAGCAGCGCCTCGATCGCCTCCTCGTCCTCGTCGGAGAGCTTGAACCCGTCGGGGCCGAAGAACTTGATGCCGTTGTCCTGGAACGGGTTGTGCGAGGCCGAGATCATCACGCCGAGATCGGCCCGCATCGAATGCGCGAGATAGCCGACGGCGGGGGTCGGGACCGGGCCGACGAGGAAGACGTCCATGCCGACGGAGGTGAAGCCGGCGGTGAGCGCGTTCTCGATCATGTAGCCGGAGCGGCGCGTATCCTTGCCGATCACCGCGCGATGCGCGTGCGATCCGGTCCGGAAGAACCGCCCGGCCGCCTGGCCGAGACGCAGCGCCATCTCCGCCGTCATCGGTTCGTCGTTCGCGCGGCCCCGGACCCCGTCCGTGCCGAAGAACTTGCGCGCCATCTCTCTCGCCCCGGTCTCTCGCCTAGCCGCCCGCGCCGCCTTCCTCGATCGCCGTCCAGAGCAGGGCGGCCTGCCGGGTTTCGGCGACATCATGAACTCGTAGCACCTGGGCGCCGCGGCGCAAGCCCTGCAGCGCCGCGGCGATCGAGCCCGGCATCCGGTCGGCGGGGCTCGGCGCATGGCCGATCGCGCCGATGAAACGCTTGCGCGAGACGCCGAGCAGCACGGCGCAGCCGAGATCGTGGAAGGCCGCGAGCCCGTCGATCAGCGCGAGATTGTGCGCGGCGGTCTTGCCGAAGCCGATCCCGGGATCGACGAGGATCCGCGCGCGCGGGACGCCGGCGGCGAGGCAGGCCTCGACGCGCGCCGCGAGATAGGCGTGGACCTCGGCGAGCACGTCATCGTAGGCCGGCGCCTCCTGCATCGTGCGCGGATCGCCCTTCGCATGCATCAGGCAGACCGAGACGCCGGTCCCGGCGACGAGATCGAGGCTCGCGGGATCGTATTCCAGCGCGGAGACGTCGTTGAGCAGATCCGCCCCGGCGGTGATCGCGGCGCGGGCGACCTCGGCCTTGCGCGTGTCGATCGAGATCGGCGCCGCGATCCCCTCCTCGCGCAGCGCCTCGATCACCGGCACCACGCGGGCGATCTCGTCGGCCACGCTCACGGTCTCGGCGCCGGGCCGGGTCGACTCGCCGCCGATGTCGAGGATGTCCGCCCCCGCCGCGATGAGCGCCCGGGCGCGTGCCACCGCGTCGGCGCGCGCGAGGAAGCGCCCGCCGTCGGAGAAGCTGTCCGGGGTGACGTTCAGCACGCCCATGATCCGCGGCCGGTCGAGCGAAAGGCCGAGGAGCGGCGCGCGGGGCGCGCTGAGCCGCGCGCGAACCGGAGCGCCGAGTTCCGAGACCGGGACCAGCCGGACCGGATGGCCGGGGCGGTGCTCGGCCACCATCGAGAAGAAGAGCGGCCCGCCCGCGAGCGGCAGCGCGTCGGCCGGCCAGGGCGCGCCGGTGAGCGGGATCGGCCGGTGGAAGATCGCGGTCACGAGACCACCCGCGCGGACGCGACCCGGGCGACGAGTTCCGGCAGTTCGTCGAAATGCGTGAACCGGCCCGCCACGGGCACGTCCGACCTCGGCTGCTCACCATACCCGCCCATGCGCAGCAGGAAGGGCACGCCGGCGGCCGCGGCCAGCTGCGCGTCGGCCAGGCCGTCGCCGATCACGACCGCCTCCCCCGGCGGAAGCTGCTCCGCGGCATGGGCGAACATCCGGGGATCGGGCTTCAGCACGTCGAGACTGTCGCCGCAGGTCAGGCCCGAGACCGGCGGCATCAGCGCGAGGCTGGTCAGGATGTCGCGCGCCGGCCCGCTCGGCTTCTGCGTGCAGACCGCGAGCCCGTGGCCCGCCGCCGCCAGCGCCATCAGCGCCCGGCGCGCGCCCGGATAGACCGTGGTCCCGGTCACCGGATCCGCGCCGTAGATCGCATGATAGCGCGCCAGCGCGGGCTCCACGTCGCCGCCAGGCAGGCCGCCGGTATGTTCGAGCAGCCGCGTGACGAGGACGCGCACGCCCCGGCCGACGAAATCCGAACAGGTCTCGGGGCTGACCGGCGCGCGGCCGAATTCCGTGAGCATCCGGTTGGCGCTCGCGAGCATCGCGGGCAGGGAGTCGACGAGCGTGCCATCGAGATCGAAAATGAGACGGGCCATCGCGGTTCCGAAGTCAGGAGGAAGGAGAAGGGGCGAGATCGGCGGGATGCCGCAGGCGGATCGCGCCCTCCGCCGCGGGGCCGTCGCCGGCCAGGGCGAGGGGCGCGCCGAGTTCGGCCGCGAGCCAGGCGGCGAGGCGCTCCGGCGCGCTCGCATCCGCCCCGGGCCGGGCGCGGGCGTCGAGCACCATCTTGACCGGCGCCCAGATCGCCCCCTTGCCCCGGGCGAGCGCCCAGTCGAGTTCGGTGCGCGAGCCGACGACGGCGAGGCCGGGCGCGCGCTCGGCGAGGCGCCAGGCGGCCTGGTCGATCGAGAGAAGCCCCGCGCGGAGCCCGGCCTCGGAGGTGGCGGCGGGCTCGGGAAGCGCCGGGCCGAGGCAGAGGACGAGCGGCCCCGGATGGGCGCCGAGCGCGGCGATCCAGTCCGGCCCCTCCGGGCCACCCATGACCTCCGGGGGAAGATAGACCACCCGCGCCGCCGTCGCCGCGCGCGCCTCGGCCACCGGCTCCGCCGCCGCGCGGGCGCGCACGATCTCGACTCCGAGCGCGCCCGAGCCCCGGTCGAGCTTCTCGACCCGGACGAAGGCGCGGAGTGCCCGGGGATCGGCGAGGCAGCGGTCCGCGATCCGCTCCGCCAGCGTCTCGAGCAGGTTCAACCGCTCCCGCGCCAGTTCCGCGGTGATCGCGTCGGTGATCGTGTCGTAGGAGATCACCCGGTCCACGTCGTCGCCCGCCGCCGCGTCATGCGGCGCGACCTCGAGCACGACGTTGAAGCGCAGCCGCTGGGTGACGCCGCGCTCCGCGCCGAAGGCGCCGATCTCGACCGCGCGCACGTCGTCGCGGACCGAGATCCGGTCGCACGGCTGGCCCGCGGCCGTCGCCCTGGCCCGCGCCTCGGGCGGGGCGAAGGCGAGCGCGGTCTCGGAAAGGGTATCGCCCACGGCACTGCCTCGCATCTCTTCCGGCCCCGATGTGTTAGCGGCGGGCGCCCCCGGTTGAAAGCGTGAACTTGGCGGATACGAAACGAGGTGTAGGCTCTGCGCGACATGGGAGCGAGCATGGGGAACGACATGGGAACGACGCGCGCGGCATCATGGGGCCTGATCCCGGTCCTCGCCCTGCTCGCGGGGATGGCGGGCGCGACCGAGACCCGGATCCCGCCGGACGACCTGCTCGCGCCGGTCAGCTGGTCGGCGCCCGATCAGGCCCGCTTCGCCGAGGCGGTGCTGCTCTATTCCAACGCGGCGCGCGAGGCGCGGGGCATCCCGCCGCTCCGCGCCGACCCGGCGCTGGCGCTCGCCGCGTCGAACCAGGCCGGAAACATGGAGGCGCTGCGCACGCTCAGCCATCGGCTGCCGATCCCGGGCGCCGTCACCTATCGCGACAGGCTGCGCGCGCTCGGCATCCCCTACACCCGCGCCGCCGAGAACATCGCGCTCGGCAAGCTCTACCGGCTGCTCGGCCGCCCCATCTCGCGGCGGTCGCAGGGCTGCGCCTTCACCTATGGCGATACCGGCGCGCCGGTGCCGATCCACAGCTACGCCAGTCTCGCCCAGGAAGTCGTCGCGCGCTGGCTCGCCTCGCCCGGCCACCGCGCCTCGCTGCTCTCGCCCCGCTACACGCGCGTCGGCGCCGGCCTCGGCGTCGATCCGACGGGCGCGGGATGCGGCGACGTCTACATGGCGCAGGCCTTCGCGGGCTGAGCGGCGGGGCTCAGCGGTAGAAGCTGTGGTGCCCGATCCGCGCGGTACGGGTCATCACCCGGGCCCAGGACGGCCGCACGCGCGCCGCGTGGAAATGCGTGGCGCCGTCGGTGACGGTACGCTCCCGCCCCGCGAGCATCAGCGTGGCGAGCTTCTCGGCCCTTTCGCGCGGCAGCGCGCTCTTCATCGTGTCGGCCCGGCCGTCGCAGGCATAGGAGAACTGGCAGGAGCGGCCGGCGGTGCCGACGCCCTGATGGGTCACGCCGCAGACGTTCTTGGGATAGGACGGGCTGTCCACGCGGTTCAGGATCACCTCCGCGACCGCGATCTGGCCCGCGAGCGGCTCGCCGCGCGATTCGAAATAGATCGCCTCCGAGAGGCACTTCCAGTCCGCGCCGCCCGTGGTTTCCGGCAGCGCGTCGAGCGCGGCGAAGGTCAGCGTGCTCTTGCCCGCCGCGCCGGCGAGCGCGCGGGCCGAGCCGGGATCGACGTTGCGGGTACCGATGACCGGCGTGACGCTGGTGGCCCGGCCCTTAGCGAGTTCCGCGAGCCGCCCCGTCCCGGCGAGCCGGGCCCGCTCCTGCCCCAGCACCTGCGCGACCGCCGCGGTCGGCACCGGCGCGGGCGTCTCGGCGCGCGCGGCGATCGGTGCGAAAACGGTTCCGAGGAGGCTGGCGGCGATGGCAAAAACCATTGGGAGCCGCCCGGAGGCGGGGCTGTGCAGGCCGTTCATGGGGCTTCCGTATCTTGGGCCGAGACTCGGGCTCGGTCAGCTTGCGCGTTAACTGCTCGTCATGCCCTACAAACCGGCGAGGGGCCGAAAAGTCCAAATGTTTGCGGGAGATGAGCGAAAAGCCGCCGAACGCGCGCGGCGGAGACATTAACGTTTTCGGGTGAAAGGATCGGGGATTCAGATGTTTTCGAGACTCGCCTGAACCGCCGTGCGAGCCGAGTCGCCGAGCGCGGAAACCGCCGAGAACGGCGTCGCGTAACGGTCGATCAGCGGCGCCAGCGCGGCGAGGCCGACGCTCCCGAACGATTCGGCGAGGCGCGATTCGGCCCAGGCCCGCGCCCGCGCGCGATGGCGCGCCGCGCCCTCCGCCGGATCGGGCGCGCGGGCGGCGATGAGATCGAGCGCCTCCCCGATCCCCTCCCCGGTCACCGCGGAGAGGATCGCGACGGCGGCGGGCGGGCGATCCTCGGCCGCGAGCGACAGCGCGCCGCGCACATCCGCCGCCGCGCGGCGCGCGGGCGCGCCCATGTCGCCCTTGGTGACGAGCACGACGTCGGGCATCTCCATCACGCCCGCCTTCATGAACTGCAGCGCGTCGCCCGATCCCGGCTGGGCGCAGAACACGACGAGATCGGCGCAATCGACGATCTCCGTCTCCGACTGGCCGACGCCCACGGTCTCGATGATCACCCAGTCGAAGAGCGCGCGCATCAGCACCGCCGCGGGATAGGTGAGATCGGCGAGGCCGCCGAGGCGCCTGCGCGCCGCCATCGAGCGCACGAAGACGCCGGTATCCTCGGGGTCGGTCTCGATGCGCGCGCGGTCCCCGAGCAGCGCGCCCCCGGTCCGGCGCGAGGAAGGATCGACCGCGATCACCCCGACCCGCTCGCCCCGCGCGCGCAGGCGCGCGATCATCGCATTGGTGAGGGTGGACTTGCCCACGCCCGGCGGCCCGGTCAGGCCGAGCACGAGCCCGCCCGGCCCGGTGAAGGCCGCGTCGAGCAGGCCGACGAGGGCGGGATGCGCGGGATCGGTCTCGAGCATCGAGAGGCAGCGGGCCAGCGCCGCCTTGCCGCCCGCGCGCAGGGCGGCGAGATCCCGGGGCGGCGTGCTCATGCGGAAGCGACGGCCTCCGCCCCGGCCTTGCCCACGAGGATCGTCGCCTGCGCCGCGGCGAGCCGGGCGATCGGCACGCGGAAGGGCGAGCAGGAGACATAGTCGAAGCCGGCGAGCCGGCAGAAGCGCACCGAGGCGGGATCGCCACCATGCTCGCCGCAGAGGCCGAGCTTGAGGTTCGGGTTGCGCGCCCGGCCGCGGCGCGCGGCGATCAGCATGAGTTCGCCCACCCCCTCGATGTCGAGCGTGTGGAACGGATCCTCCGGAAAGACGCCTTCCCGGACATAGTCGCGCATGAACCGGCCGGCGTCGTCGCGGCTGAGGCCGTAGGTCATCTGGGTCAGGTCGTTGGTACCGAAGGAGAGGAATTCGCTCACCTCCGCCAGATCGCCGGCGCGCAGCGCCGCGCGCGGCGTCTCGACCATGACGCCGAGCGAGAAGTCGAGCTTCTCGCCCTGCTCCTCCTCGACCGCGCGGGCCACGGCGTCGATCCGGTGCTTGACGAGCTCGACCTCGCGATAGGCGGAGACGAGCGGGATCATCACCTCGGGCACCACCGGGTCGCGCGCGTCGCGGTTGACCGCGATCGCCGCCTCGAAGATCGCGCGGGCCTGCATCTCGTAGATCTCCGGCAGCGCCACGCCCAGCCGGACGCCCCGCATGCCGAGCATCGGGTTCACCTCCGCGAGTTCGCGGGCGCGCGCCTTCACCTGGCCCGCTGGGATCCCCATCGCCGAGGCGAGATGCTCCATCTCGTCCTCGTCATGCGGCAGGAACTCGTTGAGCGGCGGGTCGAGCAGCCGGATCGTCACCGGCATCCCGCGCATGATCGAGAATATCTCCTCGAAATCCGCCCGCTGCATCGGCAGCAGCAGATCGAGCGCCGCGCGCCGCTCCTCGGGCGTGTCGGCGAGGATCATCTCGCGCATCACCGTGAGGCGGGCGGGATCGAAGAACATGTGCTCGGTCCGGCAGAGCCCGAGGCCGTCGCAGCGGAAATCCCGCGCGACGCGGGAATCGGCGGGCGTGTCGGCATTGGCCCGCACGCCGAGATCGCGCGCCGCGTCCGCCCAGTCGAGCAGTTCGGCGAGCGCGCCGCCGAGATCGGGCGCCACCATCCGGGGGGCGCCCGCCAGCACCTCGCCCCGCGTGCCGTCGATCGTGATCAGCGCCCCCTCGTGCAGCACCCGCGCGTCGGGGGTGACGAGGCGGCGGCCTTCGAGATCGAGCCGGAGATCGCTCGCGCCGACGACCGCCGGCAGGCCGAGCCCGCGGGCGAGCACCGCCGCGTGGCTGGTCATCCCGCCCCGGATCGTCAGCACGCCCTTCGCCGCGTGCATGCCCCGCACGTCCTCCGGCCCGGTCTCGAGCCGGACGAGGATCGTGTCCTCGCCCTGCGCGGCGGCCTGCATCGCCGCCTCCGAGGTGAAGACCATGTAGCCGGTCGCCGCGCCCGGGCTCGCGGCGAGGCCGCCGCCCCAGACGTCGCGCGCCGCGGAGGCGTCGATCTGCGGATGCAGATGCTCGATCAGGTTGCGCGGCTCGACCCGGAGCAGCGCCTGCTCGCGCGTGATAGCGCCCCGGTTCGCGAGATCGACCGCGATCCGGACCGAGGCGCGCGCGCCGCGCCGCGCGGGCACCGCGTCCACGACCGAGACCGCGCCGTTCTCGAGGATGAAATAGAGCTGGACCGCGTCGCCGAGCCCCTGCGCGGCCTGCCCGGCATAGCCGCGCAGCGCCTCCAGCGCCTCGGGGCACATCTCCTCCAGCGCGGGCTGGTCGCAGCCCTCGCGCCGGCCGCGGGCGAGCAGGACGCCGGTCCGCCGCGAGCCCGGGCGCGTCACCGCGCGCTGCTTGCCCGGCAGGAAGGCCCCGTCGACCGAGGGCGCGCCGGTGCGGGGATCGACGATCTGGATGTGGCCCGCCCCGCTCACCCCCGGCGCCACGCCGAGCGCGAGTTCCTGAACGATGAGCCCCAGCCCGCCCTCGGCCGGGCCGCCCTTGGCCTGGCGCAGGATCCGCGCCGAGGCCCGGTCCCAGTCCAGCGCCATCGCCCGCGCGATCCCCTCGAGCTGGTCGGCCGCGTCGTCGGGAAATTCCTCGTCGGTCTCCTCGGCGTAGAGGCGCAGCATCGCCTCGGTCGTCGCACGCATCGCCTCCGGCTGGCGCGGACCCGGGCCGAGGATTCGGTGCGCGAGCGCCTCGAATCCCTCGGGATCGACGCCATGGACCATCAGCGCGTAGGTCGAGATCAGCCGGGCATAGAGTTCCCGCGCCTCCACCACGCCGATCGCGGCCTCGACCGCCGCGATGTCGCGCGCGGTGATCCCGATGTTGAGCGTCGCGCTCGGCCCGCCCCAGGCGCGGTCGCGCGGGCTCGGCCGGAGGCAGAGCAGCCGGTCGGGCGCGGAGCGGGGCGGCAGCTTCGGCATCGGGCCGCCCTCGGCGAGATGGCGCACGCAGTCGAAGGAGAGCGCCACGCCCGGCGGCACCGGCAGGCCGAGCGTCGTCAGCCGCGCGAGCATGTGCGCGCGCGATCCGTGCACCTCGGCACGCACCGCCCCGTCCCGGTCGAGACCGACCACGGCGTCGGGGGCGAACTGTATGATCTCCTGCGGTTTCATTGCACCGCAGCATAGTCCGGTTTGCCCGGCCGGCAAAGTGAAACGTAAGTGTCGCATTCCCCGGGGCCGCCTTCGCGGCCCGCGTCAGGACATTGCAGGAACCATCTGATCCCGCGCGGTTTTCGCCGCCCGGGATCCGCGAAGCCGCCGCGGCGGCGGCTCTCGAACTTTGGTCGCGGTCAGCCTTCGACTGCCGAAAAAATCGCCACCTGATTCATCACCGCCCGGATCCGGTTCAGCAGGCAGAGCCGGTTCCGCCGGATGATCGCGGAGGGCGCGTTGACCACCGTCGTCTCGAAGAAGTCGTCGATCGGCGCGCGCAGACCCGCGAGCGCGCTCATCGCCGCCTCGAAATTCTCCCGCCCGAGCGCCGGGCCGATCGCCGCCTCCGCCTCGTCGAGCGCGTCGAAGAGCGCGCCTTCCTCATGCGTCTCCGCGAGCTTCGGCTCGGGGGCGAGCGAATATTCGACGCCGTCCTTCTTCTCCTCCGCCTCGAGGATGTTGACCGCGCGCCTGTAGCCCTGGAGCAGGTTCGCCGCCTCCCGGGTCGCGAGGAAATCCGAAAGCGCCCGAACGCGCGCGACGAGCAGCGTCAGGTCGTCCTGCCCGCCGAGCTGGTAGGCCGCGTCGATCACGTCGTGCCGGATGCCCTGATCGCGAAGGTAGACCTTGAGGCGATCCGCGAAGAAGGAGAGGAGATCCTCCGCGAGCACGAGGGCGCATTCCCGTTCCACGCGGTCGTTCGACAGGTCGGGGACATCCTCGGCGGGAACCGCGCCCGCGGCGACCATCGCCGCGCGGTTCCGGCGGACCGGATCGAGCAGGACACGGGTCAGCGGCAGCCGGATGCCGTTCTCGAGCAGGAGACGGATCACGCCCAGCGCCGCGCGGCGGAGCGCGAAGGGATCCTTCGAGCCGGTGGGCTTCTCGTCGATCGCCCAGAAGCCGGTCAGCGTGTCGAGCTTGTCCGCGAGCGCGACCGCGACCGGCACCGGCTCGGAGGGGACGAAATCCGAGGGGCCGAGCGGCGAATAGTGCTGCTCGGCGGCGAGGGCCACGGCGCCGTCCTCGCCTGCCTTCTCGGCGTAGTACTTGCCCATCACCCCCTGAAGCTCGGGGAATTCGTAGACCATCTGGCTCGCCAGATCGGCCTTGGCGAGCTTCGCCGCCCGCTCCGCGAGGTCCGGATCGGCCTTCACCAGCGGCGCGATCTCGCGCGCGAGCGCGGCGATCCGGGCGATGCGCGCGCCCTGCGTGCCGAGCCTGTTGTGGAAGGTCACCGCGCCGAGCTTCCCGGTCATCGCGTCGAGCGGCGTCCGGAGGTCGTTCTCCCAGAAGAACACGGCGTCGGAAAGCCGGGCGGCGAGCACCTTGGCATTGCCCGCGAGGATCGCCGCGCCGTCGTCCGCCGTCTCGCGGTTCGCCACGACGACGTAGCCGGTGACGCGCCCCGTGCCGGGATCGCGGACCGAGAGGAACTTCTGGTGCTCCTTCATCGAGGTCGAGAGCACCTCGGGCGGCAGGTGCAGGAAGGGTTCCGCGATCCGGCCCATCAGCACCACGGGCCATTCGACGAGCCCGGCGATCTCCGCGAGCAGCCCCTTGTCCTCGATCACCTCCAGGCCTTGCGCGAAGGCGAGCTGCGTCGCCTCATGCCAGATCCTCTCCGCCCGGTCCTTCGGATCGAGGATCACGAAGGCGCGCGCGAGCTTCGCCTCGTAATCCTCGAAGGAGGAGACGGCGAAGGCGTCGGGCGCCATGAAGCGGTGGCCGCGGGCGAGGTTGCCCGCGGGGATGCCGTCGATCCCGAAGGGCACGACCTCGGCCCCCGCCTCGGTGGTGAGCAGGCAGAGGATCGAGCGGAGCGGGCGCACCCAGCGCAGGCTTCCCGCGCCCCAGCGCATCGACTTCGGCCAGGGGAAGGCGCGGATCACCGCCTCGACCGTCTCGGCGACGATCTCCGCCGCCTCGCGGCCCGGACGCTCGATGAGGGCGAAGAGCACCTCGGACTTCTTCTCCGGCCGCGCCACGACGCGCACGCCCGGGATGGCGATTTCCGAGACCGGCTTCGCGGCGAGCGCCGCCGCCTCGGCCTCGGACGCGCCGATCGCGCGCAGAAAGCCCTCGCGCGCCTTGGCGGGCGCGTCGAGCCTCGGCCCCTTGCGCTCCTCGCGGCGCAGGGCCGAGCGTTCGGAGAGCCCTTCGATCGCCAGCGTGAGCCGCCTCGGAGTCGCGAAGGCGGCGGCGTGGGCGTAGGTGAGGCCGCGCTCCACCAGCCCGTCGGTGACGAGGCGCTTCAGGTCGTCCGCGGCCTTGCCCTGCATGCGCGCCGGGATTTCCTCGGAGAAGAGTTCGAGCAGAAGATCGGGCATGGGCTGGCTCAGGGTGAGAGGAGATTGAGATAGCCCTGTGTGACGAGGGCGTTGGCGATGTCGACGAAGAGCGCCGAGAGCAGCGGGATCACGATGAAGGCCGCCTGGCAGGGGCCGTGGCGCTTGGTGACGGCGGTCATCGTCGCGATCGCGGTCGGCGTCGCGCCGATGACGAAGCTCGCGTAACCGGATGAGATCACCGCCGCCTGGTAGTCGCGCCCGAGGAAGCGGAAGGCGAGCAGGATGGCGGCCAGCACCGCGATCAGCGTCTGGACCGTCAGCACGGCGAGGATCGTGCCCGCGTAGCCGCCCAGCTGCCAGAGCCGGAGCGACATCAGCGAGACGGCGAGAAAGACGCCGAGCGCGAATTCCGAGACCAGCGAGAGCGTCGGCGTGTGGGAGACCGGCTTGATGAAGGGCACGAGCGGGATCAGGTTGCCGACGAGCATGCCCGTCAGCAGGCAGGGCACGAAGAGCGGCAGGTTCAATCCGAATTCCGCGATCGCGCGCTGGACGAAGAAGCCGAGGATCATGCAGATGAAGATCCAGAGCAGCGTGCGCATCAGCGCGTTGCGCGTGATCTCGCCCGTCGCGTAGCCCTCCGCGAGGCCGACGCTGCCGGCCTCGATCTCGGTCGAGGCGAGGCCGAACCGCCGGATGAGGGCGCCGGCCATCGGGCCGCCGATGATGCTCGCGACCACGAGGGCGAGCGTCGCCATCGCGATGCCGACCTCCGGCGCCGCCTCGAGCCCGCGGGCCTGCAGCTCGGGCGTCCAGGCGATCACCGTGCCGTGCCCGCCGAGGAGCGCGGTGGAGCCGAGCACCGCGCCCATCCCCATCGGCAGCCCGGCGATCCAGGCGCCGAGCCCGCCGACCGCCATCTGGACGAGGAGGAGCACGGCGGTGATCCCGATCAGGATCGCGAGCGGCCGCCCGCCCCGCAGCAGG
This sequence comes from Amaricoccus solimangrovi, assembly GCF_006385685.1. GTDB lineage: Bacteria > Pseudomonadota > Alphaproteobacteria > Rhodobacterales > Rhodobacteraceae > Amaricoccus > Amaricoccus solimangrovi. The sequence continues at coordinate 72,097 of NZ_VFRP01000009.1, forward strand.
TCGGAGAGCCGGGCGTTGAGGCCGATCCCGGTGAAGAACATCAGGAGCAGCAGGTCGCGGGTATGCGTGTCGAAGCCGATCTCCGCGACGCCTGCGCGGTAGAGCCCCCAGGTCAGCGCCGCGAAGACGAGCCCCCCGGTCACCGGGTCGGGAATGTTGAGCTCGCGCAGCGGCCGGACGCGGTTGTTGATCGACTCGCCCAGCAGATAGACGACGAGGCCGACGGTGATCGCCATGAAGTCGGGGAACTGGATCTGGGCCATCTATTCGTCCCGGAAGGCGGCGTTGAGCTGGCGCCAGAGATAGCCGCGCCCGTCGGGGTAGACGGCGATCATCTCGTCGAACCCCTTCGGATCGTCGCGCGTCACCACGCGGGCCGTCGCGGCCCCGGAGGCGAGATCCTCCGTCAGCGCCCCCGCGTCGAAGCAGCGGAACCAGAAGGGCGGCGTCAGCGGCGTCGCATCCGCGGCCGGCGGCAGCGCCGCCACCGCCGCCGGATCAATCCGGAAGCAGCCGCGCAGCTTCAGCGGCGAGGAGGCGGAATCGATCCCGTCGTAATCGGAGACCGGCACCTCCGCCCCCGCGAGGCGCAGCGTCTCCACCCCCCTCTCCCGCGTGTAATAGGCGAAGAACTGGGTATAGATCAGCGCGGCCGCGAAGATCGCGAGAAAGACGAGGAAGCCCTGGACGAGGCGCTTGCCGTTCATGCCGCCCCGGTCGACCCGCCGGCCTCCGTGGTGACGAAGGCGTCGGCGCAGGCCTTGGCGAGCGCGCGGACCCGGCCGATATAGGCCTGCCGCTCGGTGACCGAGATCACGCCGCGCGCGTCGAGCAGGTTGAAGAGGTGGCTCGCCTTGATGCACTGGTCGTAGGCCGGATGCGCCATCACGATCTCCCGCCCCGCCCTGTCCGCGCGCGGCGCGTCGAGGATGCGCCGGCACTCCCGCTCCGCGTCCTCGAAATGGCCGAGCAGCATCGCGGTATCGGCCACGTCGAAGTTCCAGCGCGAATATTCCTGCTCGGTCTGGCGGAACACGTCGCCATAGGTGAGCGGGATCGGCGCTCCCGGATCGTTGAACGGCATCTCCATCACGTGGTCGACGCCGAGCACGTACATCGCGAGCCGCTCCAGCCCGTAGGTGAGCTCGCCCGAGACCGGGTGGCAGTCATGGCCGCCGACCTGCTGGAAATAGGTGAACTGGCTCACCTCCATCCCGTCGCACCAGACCTCCCAGCCGAGGCCCCAGGCACCGAGCGTCGGGCTCTCCCAGTCATCCTCGACGAAGCGGATGTCGTGGAGCGCCGTGTCGATCCCGATCGCGTCGAGCGAGCCGAGATAGAGCTCCTGCAGGTCGGGCGGGCTCGGCTTGATCAGCACCTGGTACTGGTAATAGTGCTGCAGCCGGTTCGGGTTCTCGCCGTAGCGCCCGTCGGTCGGCCGGCGCGAGGGCTGGACATAGGCCGCGGCCCAGGGGCGGGAGCCGAGCGCGCGCAAGGTCGTCGCCGGGTGGAAGGTGCCCGCGCCCACTTCCATGTCGTAGGGCTGCAGGATCGCGCAGCCCCTGGCCGCCCAGTAGGACTGGAGCCGCAGGATGATCTCCTGGAAGCTGCGCGGGCGGGCGTTCGACATGGATTCGGTCTTCATTCGCGGGGCTCGGCGTCCGGGGCAAGGTGCGGTGCTTCCTTAAGCACCCGCCTCCGCCCGGTCAATGCGCGGCGCCCGCGCCGACGGGCCTCAGGCGCGCCAGTAGCTCGGCATGAAGAGCACGTAGACCGCCATGAGTTCGAGCCGGCCGACCAGCATCAGGAAGGTCAGCACCCAGATCGCGGGATCGGGGAGCGCGGCGAAATTGCCCGAGGGGCCGATCACCGGCCCGAGCCCCGGCCCCACGTTCGAGAGCGTGGTCGCCGCGCCCGATATGGCGCTGACCGGGTCGAGCCCGATCAGCACGAGCAGGACCGCCCCCATGCCAAGCGTCAGGAAGAAGAGCATGAAGAAGGCCATGACCGACCCCATGACCTCCTCGGAGATGACCTGCCCCTGGTAGCGCGGCGTCACCACGACGCTGCGGCTGTGCAGCCGGCGGATCTCGGCGTTGATGCCGGCGAGCAGCAGCTGGTAGCGGAAGACCTTCGGCCCGCCGGTGGTCGAGCCGGAACAGCCGCAGATCATCATCGCGCAGAAGAAGAGCGCCTGCGCCATCGGCCCCCAGAGCGTGTAGTCCGTGCTCGCGAACCCGGTGGTCGAGATGATCGAGGCCATGTTGAAGAGCACCTCGCGCAGCATCTTCTCGCTCAGCGCGTCGCCATGCAGCAGCCGCGCCACGACCAGCCCGGCGCAGAGCGCGAGATAGATGCCGAGGAAATAGCGGATCTGCGAGTCGCCGAAAAGCGAGCGGACGTCGCCCCGGGCGAACTGCACGAAGCGGATGAAGGACATCGCGCCGAGCAGCATGAAGACGGTGCCCACGTATTGCGTCGTCGCGCTGAACCCGCCGAAGGAGGTGTCGTAGTTGCCCATCCCCCCCGTCGCCAGCGTGGCCATCGCGTGGAGCAGCGCGTCGAAACCCGAGAGCCCGCCCCAGGAATAGCCGAGCGCGCAGACCAGCGTGAAGACGAGATAGACCGCGCCGCAGGAGATCACGATCTCCTTCGCCCGGGGCATGATCTTGCCGAGCGTGTTGAAATCGCCGGTCTTCAGGATCTGCATGCCGCCGATGTTGAGAAGCGGCAGCAGGATGAGCGCCATCAGCACGATGCCGATGCCGCCCACCCAGTTCAGGAGCGAGCGCCAGAGCAGCACGCCGCGCGGCATGTCCGCGAGGCCGCTCATCACGGTCGCGCCCGTCGTCGTGAGCGCCGAGGTGGTCTCGAAGGCGGCGTCGGTGAAGCTCAGCGCCGGCTGGCCGAGGACGAAGGGCAGCATGCCGAAGAGCACGAAGCTCACCCAGGAGCCGGTGGTCAGCAGGAAGCCCTGGCGCAGGTCGAGATCCGAGCGCCAGCTGTCGGCGCAGGCGAGCGCGACGGCGACGCCGCAGCTCGTGGTGATGACCATCGCGGCGAGGAAGGCGCGGAAATTCGGGTCGCCGTCGATCAGGTCGAAGACCGCCGGGATGGCCATGACACCCCCGAGCGCGGCGACGAGCCAGCCGATCACGTATCCCACTGGCCGAAGGTCGAGCATTCGTGATCGATGGAGGCGCGCCCCGCGGCTGTCAACCCCGCCGCGGGCGCGGGCGCGCGGCGGGCGCGGACTGTGGCCGCGCCGCCCTCAGCCGACGTGATAGAGCGTGTCGAAGAGCCTCGGATCGTAGCTCGACTGGCGGAAGGTCTCGCCGCGCGTCAGGATCGAGACCGCGTCGTGCGAATGCAGCGATTCCTGATGGCTCGCGACCACGCGGAAATCCCCGATCCGCGCCTCGGCCTCGATCTGGGCGCAGAGCACGCGCACCGCGTCCTCGACGAAGATCGGATTGGCACCCGAGAGCTCGGCGAAGGCCTGCTCGTCCTCGCGCTTCACCATGACCTGAGTCTCGGTCGGGATCGCGCGGGCGCAGAGGTCCACGAGATCCTCGAACCACAGCCGCTCGGTCCCCACGAGTTCGACCGAGACCCGCGCGACCGAACGCTGCGCATGCGGGACCGCGATGCGTCCCCGCGTCTCGCGCGCGTGTTCGGACAGTTCCAGCGAGCAGGGGCAGGTCGAGGAATAGACGTAGTCGAGATGCATGATCCGCCGGGTGTCGCGCCCGTGGCGCACCACCTCGAGCGCGACGTCGTAATACTGGTAGCCCTCGAGCCCCGAGCGCAGCGAGCGGCGCAGCATCGGATAGCGGAATCGCATCTGGATGCGCGCGTCGAAGGAATCGAGATCGACGACGTAGGAATCGAGCACGCCCTGGATCACCTCGGCCGAGAAATGCTTCTCGGCGTGCTGGTAGAAGGAGCGCATGATCCGGCTCATGTTGATGCCCTTGCGATCCGCCTCCAGCGAGACGGAGCCGGTCACCGAGGTCTCGAGCTGCACCTCGCCGCCCTCGCGCACGCGGTAGCGGATCGGCAGGCGGAAGTTCGAGATGCCGACGTGCTGGATCGGCACGCGCGCGCCCCTGATGAGCGCGGCGGGGCCGTTCTGCAGGTCGGGCATGTCCGCGAGATAGGCGGCGTCGGGGCGGAACCCGGCCTCGAATTCGCGCGAGAGGTCGGGATAGGGCGCGGCGCGGGCGACGAGTTCCGCGACCTCTCCGGGGCCCGCCTCGCCGGCGCGGCCCGCCCAGCGCATCAGGAGCCGCGCGGCGGCCCGCGCCTCCGCCTCGGTCGGCTGATGCTCGTTGATCGCGGTCGGCCCGTCCATGCTCTCAACCCTCTCCAGTCCCGGGGATATATAGGGAACCCCCGGCCTCCGCCCAAGCGCGAAGTGGCGCGGCCCATGCTAAATGGCAATCCCGCGCCGAGACCTGCCGTCCCGGCGCGACATTCCGGCGACCGCCGGCGACGGCGCGCCGCATTGGCGGCCTCAGACGCGGGCGAGCGCCTGCCGGATGTCGGCGATCAGGTCGTCCGCGTCCTCGAGCCCGACCGAGACCCTGACGAGCCCGTCCGAGATCCCGAGCGCGGCGCGCTGTTCCGGCGTCAGGCGCTGGTGCGTCGTGGTGGCCGGATGGGTGACGAGGCTCTTGGCATCGCCGAGGTTGTTCGAGATCAGCAGGATCCGGAGCGCGTCGAGGAAGCGGAACGCGCCCGCCTTGCCGCCTTCGATCTCGAGCGCCAGCATCGTGCCGCCGGTCTCCATCTGCCGCCGCGCCAGATCGGCCTGCGGATGATCGTCGAGCCCCGGATAGATGAGCCGGACGAGGCCCGGCGTTCCGGGCAGCGCCGCGGCGATGCGCGCGGCGTTCGCCGCCTGCTCGCGGCAGCGCAGGTCGAGCGTCTCGAGCCCCTTCAGCATCACCCACGCGTTGAACGGGCTGAGCGCGCCGCCGGTATGCTTGACGAAGGTCTCGAACGGCCCGCGGATGAAGTCCTTCGTGCCGAGCACGACGCCGCCGAGGCAGCGGCCCTGGCCGTCGATATGCTTGGTCGCGGAATAGACCACGACGTCGGCGCCCAGCGCGAGGCTGCGCTGGAAGATCGGGGTCACGAAGACATTGTCGACGACGACCATCGCGCCGGCCGCGTGCGCGATCTCGGCGACGCCCGCGACGTCGATCACCTCGAGCGTCGGGTTCGACATCGCCTCGAAGAAGACGAGCTTCGTCTCCGGACGGACCGCCGCGCGCCACTGGTCGAGATCGGTGCCGTCCACGAAGGTCACCTCGACGCCGAAGCGGGGCAGCAGCGTCTCGGCGATGTAGAGGCAGGAGCCGAAGAGCGCGCGGGCGGAGACGATGTGATCCCCCGCCTTGAGCTGGCAGGCGAGCGCCGCGTGGACCGCCGCCATGCCCGAGGCGGTGGCGAAGCCCGCCTCGGCGCCTTCGAGCGCGGCGATCCGGTCCTCGAACATCCGCGTCGTCGGGTTGCCGTAGCGTGCATAGATGAACTCGTCCTCGCCCGAGGCGATGAACCGGCTCTCCGCCGTTTCCGCGTCGGGATAGACGAAACCCTGGGTGAGATAGATCGCCTCGGCCGTCTCGCCGTACTGGCTGCGGCGCACGCCGCCGTGCACCAGTTTCGTGCGCGGGCTCCACTCTGTCATGATCGCCTCCTCGCCGGGCTCACCGGCGCCGTTCGGGACCCCGGCGACTAGCCGAGGCGGCGCGCCGGGTCAAGGCCGGCGCCTTGACTTGCCCGCCGGCCGACGCACCTTCGCCGCCGAGGCACCGTTCAAGGAGGGTATGATGGTCGCACCGATCGAGCTTTACTACTGGCCGACGCCGAACGGGCACAAGATCTCGATCGCGCTCTGCGAGATGGACCTGCCCTTCGACCTCAGGCTCGTCAACATCGGCGCCGGCGAGCAGTTCGATCCCGACTTCCTGCGCATCGCGCCGAACAACCGGATGCCCGCGATCGTCGATCCCGAGGGGCCGGACGGCCAGCCGATCGCGATCTTCGAGTCGGGCGCGATCCTGCAGTATCTCGGCCGCAAGACCGGCCGCTTCTACGGCGAGAGCGAGCGCGAGCGGGTCGAGATCGACAAGTGGCTGATGTGGCAGATGGGCGGGGTCGGGCCGATGGCCGGCCAGGCGCATCACTTCCTGAACTACGCGCCCGCGATGGATCCGCCGAACGACCTGCCCTATGCGAAGGAGCGCTACCGGCGCGAGGTCGCCCGGCTCTACGGCGTGCTCGACAAGCGGCTCGCGGACCGCGACTACGTGGCGGGGCCCTATTCGATCGCCGACATGGCGATCTGGCCCTGGGCGCGCGGCTGGGAGAAGCAGCGGCAGGATCTCGGCGCCTTCCCCAACATGTCGGCCTGGCTCGCCCGCGTCGGCGCGCGTCCCGCCGTCCAGGCCGGCGTCGCGCTCGCGGCCGAGAAGCGCGCCGACCTCACGACCGACCGCGCGGCGCAGCGCGTGCTCTTCGGCGCGCGGGGCTGAGCGCGGCGCCCCGGTCGGCGCCCCCCGGTCGGCGCCCCACGGTCGGCGCCCCACGGTCGGCGCCCCACGGTCGGCACCCGGGGGTCTTGCCCGCGCCCGGGTGTCCCGCTATGGCGGAACGGACCCTTTCCGACCCGGACACCGCGGCGCATGACCGAGATCACCCTCACCCGGCCCGACGACTGGCACCTGCATCTGCGCGACGGCGCGATGCTCGCGGGCGTGCTGCCCGCCTCGCGCGATTTCGCCCGCGCGATCGTCATGCCGAACCTCGTCCCGCCCGTCGTGACGGCCAAGGACGCGGCCGCCTATCGCGCGCGCATCCTCGCCGCCCTGCCCGAGGGGCAGGCGTTCGAGCCGCTGATGACGCTCTATCTGACCGAGTCGACCGACCCGGCGGATGTCGCGGCGGCCGCGGCCTCGGGCCTCGTCACGGCGGTGAAGCTCTACCCCGCCGGCGCCACGACCAATTCCGCGAGCGGCGTGCGCGACATCGGAAAGGTCATGCCCGTGCTCGAGCGCATGGCCGAGATCGGCCTGCCGCTCTGCGTCCATGGCGAGGTGACGGATCCGGAGATCGACATCTTCGACCGCGAGGCCGTGTTCATCGAGCGGGTACTGGCGCCGCTCCGGGAGCGCCTGCCGGAACTCCGGGTCACGCTCGAGCATGTGACGACGAAGGACGGGATCGACTTCATCCTCGGCGCGGAGCGGAACCTCGCGGGCTCGCTCACGGTCCACCACCTGATCCTGAACCGCAACCACCTGCTCGTCGGCGGCATGCGGCCGCATTTCTACTGCCTGCCGATCATCAAGCGCGAACGCCACCGCGCGGCCCTGGTCGCGGCCGCGACCGGCGGCGATCCGCGCTTCTTCCTCGGCACCGACAGCGCGCCGCATGCGAAGGACCGCAAGGAATGCGACTGCTGCGCGGCCGGCGTCTTCACGGCGCCGAACGCGATGCCCTGGCTCGCGCAGGTCTTCGAGACCGAGGGCGCGCTCGACCGGCTCGAGGGCTTCGCCTCGCTGCACGGCCCGGCCTGGTACCGCCGCGCGCCGAACGCGGACCGGATCACGCTGGCCCGCTCCGAGGACCCCCTGCCCGCCCCGGCCGCGCTCGAGACCGGCGCCGGGCCGGTCATCGTCTTCGATCCCGGCATTCCCCTCCACTGGCGCGTGCGCGCCTGACAGTCTCGAAAGGACCGGCCCTTGTTCGCGAATACCTTCCCGACCGAGCAGGAGATGGCGCGGCTCTTCGCGCGGATGCTCTGGGAGATCCGGGCGGTGCATTTCAACGCGGTCCAGCCCTACCGGCTCTCCTCCGGCATGGCGAGCCCGGTCTATATCGACTGCCGCAAGCTGCTCTCCTACCCCCGGATCCGGAGCGCGGTGATCGACTTCGCCGCGGCGACGATCCTGCGCCAGGCCGGGTTCGAGCAGTTCGACGTGGTCGCGGGCGGCGAGACGGCGGGCATCCCGCTCGCGGCGCTCCTCGCCGACCGGCTCGGCCTGCCGATGATCTACGTGCGCAAGAAGCCGAAGGGCCACGGCAAGGGCGCGCGGATCGAGGGCGATCTGCCCGAGGGCGCGCGCGTCCTCGTGATCGAGGACCTGACCACCGCCGGCGGCAGCCTGATGAGCTTCATCGAGGCGATCCGCGCGGCCGGCGGCGTGGTCGAGCACGGGATCGCGCTCTTCTACTACGACATCTTCCCCGAGGGCCGGACGGGAATGAAGGCCAAGGGCGTGACGCTGCACAACGTCGCCACCTGGCGCGACGTGCTGGCGGAGGCGCGGGTGCGCGAACTCTTCGACGAGCGCACGCTGGGCGAGGTCGGCGACTTCCTCGCCGCGCCGCTCGAATGGTCGGCGGCGCATGGCGGCGTGGCCTCGCTCGACGCCTGACACTCCCCTCCCGGACCCGTTTCCCCCGGCGCCCGCGCGGATTTCCGCGCGGGCGCCGGGCATTTTCAGGGCGCTTGATCCGCGCCCGAACATGAACATACTCCGACTCAGGCGGCGGACCGCCGGGGGGAAAGCGCTCGCATGGAAAGACGGTGCGCGAAGCACCGCGATGGCTGACAGGATCAAACGGCCTTCGAGGCCATCAGGGACAGACGTATGAACCAGCCGCAGCAATCCCTCCCGCTGTCACGAACCCGCTCGACCGACCCCGAGGATCTCGCCAACGAGATCGTCGAACGGCTGATGTACCGCATCGGCAAGAATTCCCGCGCCGCCAAGCCCTATGACTGGCTCGAGGCGGCGATCCTCGTGATCCGCGACCGCGCGATCGAGCGCTGGATGGAGACGACGAGCGACACCTACGCCGCCGGCACCAAGCGCGTCTATTACCTCAGCCTCGAATTCCTGATCGGCCGGCTGATGCGCGACGCGGTCGGCAATCTCGGCCTGCTCGAACCGATGCGCGACGCGCTGAGGATCCTGAAGGTCGATCTCGACCTGATCGCCGAGCTCGAGGCCGACGCCGCGCTCGGCAACGGCGGCCTCGGCCGTCTCGCCGCCTGTTTCATGGAGAGCATGGCGACCGTCGGCCTGCCCGCCTACGGCTACGGCATCCGCTACCGCCACGGCCTGTTCCGCCAGAAGATCGCCGACGGCTTCCAGGTCGAACTGCCCGAGACCTGGCTCGAACACGGCAACCCCTGGGAATTCGACCGGCGCGAGGCGGCCTACGAGATCGGCTTCGGCGGCCGCGTCGAATTCCACGAGGCGGACGGTTCGGAGGAGAAATTCGTCTGGATCCCGGCGGAGCGGGTGATCGCGACCGCCTATGACACGCCGATCGTCGGCTGGCGCGCCGCGCGGGTGAACACGCTGCGCCTGTGGAAGGCCGAGCCGCTCGACCCGATCCGGCTCGACGCCTTCAACGCCGGCGACCATTTCGGCTCGCTCGCCGAGAGCAACCGGGCCGACGCGCTGACCCGCGTGCTCTATCCCGCCGATACCTCGCCCGCGGGCCAGGAACTCCGGCTCCGGCAGGAGTATTTCTTCTCCGCCGCCTCGCTCAAGGACATCATCCGCCGCCACCTGCAGCAATACGAGAATCTGGAGAATCTCGGCGAGAAGGTCTCGGTGCAGCTCAACGACACCCACCCGGCGGTCTGCGTGCTGGAGCTGATGCGGCTTCTGATCGACGAGCACGGGATGACCTTCACCCGCGCCTGGGCGATCACGCAGCAGACGATCAGCTACACCAACCACACCCTTCTGCCCGAGGCGCTCGAAAGCTGGCCGGTGCCGCTCTTCGAGCGGATGCTGCCGCGCCACATGCAGCTCCTCTACGAGATCAACGCCCGCCTGCTGCGCCAGGCCCGCTCCGAACTGCGGATGGACGACAGCCAGATCCGCAACATCAGCCTGATCGACGAGCACGGCGAGCGGCGGGTCCGGATGGGCAACCTCGCCTTCGCGGGCGCGCATTCGATCAACGGCGTCTCCGCGCTCCATACCGAACTCATGAAGGAGACGGTCTTCGCCGATCTCCACAAGATGTTCCCGACGCGGATCAACAACAAGACGAACGGCATCACGCCCCGCCGCTGGCTGATGCAGTGCAACCCCGGTCTCTTCGCCCTGCTCCGCGAGACGATCGGCGACGAATTCATGGACGACATCGAGAAGATCCGGAGCATCGAGAAATACGCGAAGGACGCGGAATTCCAGAAGCGCTTCGCCGCCGTGAAGCTCGCGAACAAGGAGCGGCTCGCCGCGCTGGTGCGCGAGCGGATGGGGGTGAAAGTCAATCCGGAATCGCTCTTCGACATCCAGATCAAGCGCATCCACGAATACAAGCGCCAGCTGCTGAACATCATCGAGACCGTGGCGCTCTACGACCAGATCCGCTCCCATCCGGAACACGACTGGGTGCCGCGCGTTAAGTTCTTCGCGGGGAAGGCGGCGCCGACCTACTATAATGCCAAGCTCATCATCAAGCTGGCGAACGACGTGGCGCGGGTCATCAATGCCAATCCCTCAGTGCGGGAGGTGCTGAAGGTCGTGTTCGTGCCGAACTACAACGTGAGTCTGGCCGAGGTACTGGTTCCCGCCGCCAATCTCAGCGAGCAGATCTCGACCGCCGGCATGGAGGCCTCGGGCACCGGCAACATGAAGTTCGCGCTCAACGGCGCGCTCACCATCGGCACGATGGACGGGGCGAATGTCGAGATCAGCGAGCAGGTCGGCATCGACAACATCGTCATCTTCGGCCTGACCGCGGCCGAGGTCGCGGCGAAACGCGCCGACGGATACAATCCCCGCGAGATCATCGAGCGTTCGCCCGAACTCAGCCAGGCGCTGACCGCGATCTCCTCGGGCGTGTTCTCGCCCGACGATCCCGACCGCTACAAGGGGCTGATCGGCGGGCTCTACGAACACGACTGGTTCATGTGCGCGGCGGATTTCGACTCCTACGCGGCGGCGCAGCGGCGCGTGGACGCGATCTGGAACGACAGCGCGCTCTGGTGGGAGAAATCGATCCTGAACACGGCGCGGATGGCCTGGTTCTCCTCGGACCGGACGATCCGGGAATACGCCGCCGACATCTGGAAGGTCGATATCTAGAAAGGGTGGCCGGCGCGTCGTGCCGGCCACGATGGAGGGACGTCTATCGTGGACAAGCCGACAGCGCGCGCCGGATCGGGACGGAAGGCGAAGGCCCCGCCCGGCCTTCCCCCCGGAGAGATCGAGGCGGTGGTCGAGGGCCGGCACGGCGATCCCTTCGCCGTGCTGGGGCCGCACAGGACTGGAAGGCGGGTCTTCGCGCGCGCCTTCGTCGAGGGAGCCGAGACGCTCGAGGCCAGCACGCTCGACGGCGAGCCCGCGGGCACGCTGGAGCGGGTGCACCCGGCGGGGTATTTCGAGGGTTTTCTCACCATCCCCGACCGCCAGCCGCTGCGCTACCGCGCGCGCAACGCCGGGGGCGAATGGAGCGTCACCGACCCCTATTCCTTCGGCCCCGTGCTGGGGCCGATGGACGACTACTACATCCGCGAGGGCAGCCACCTGCGGCTCTTCGACAAGATGGGCGCGCATCCGATCAGCCACGAGGGCGCGGAGGGCGTGCATTTCGCGGTCTGGGCGCCGAATGCGAAGCGGGTGAGCGTGGTCGGCCCGTTCAACGCCTGGGACGGTCGGCGCCACGTGATGCGCCACCGCCGCGACACCGGCATCTGGGAGATCTTCCTGCCCGGCGTCCATTGCGGCGAGCCCTACAAATACGAGATCATCGGCCCCGACGGGACGCCGCAGCCGCTGAAGGCCGATCCCTTCGCCCGCGCGGCGGAACTGCGCCCGGCCACCGCCTCGGTCGTCGCGCCCTGGCTCGACCACGACTGGGGCGACGCGGCGCATCGCGACTTCTGGGCGAAGGTCGATCCGCGCCGCCAACCGATCTCGATCTACGAGGTGCATCCGGGATCGTGGAAGCGCAAGGAGGACGGCTCCTTCCTGAGCTGGGACGAACTCGCCGACCAGCTCATCCCCTACGTGGTCGAGATGGGCTTCACCCACATCGAGTTCCTGCCGGTCAGCGAACATCCCTACGACCCGTCCTGGGGCTATCAGACCACCGGCCTCTACGCGCCGACCGCCCGCTTCGGCCCGCCCGAGGGGCTCGCGCGCTTCGTCGACGGCGCGCACCGGGCGGGGATCGGGGTGATCATCGACTGGGTGCCCGCGCATTTCCCGACCGACGCGCACGGGCTCGCGCATTTCGACGGCACCGCGCTCTACGAGCATGCCGACCCGCGGCAGGGCTTCCATCCCGACTGGAACACCGCGATCTACAATTTCGGCCGGCTCGAGGTGATGAACTACCTCGTCAACAACGCGCTCTACTGGTCGGAAGTGTTCCACATCGACGGGCTGCGCGTGGACGCCGTCGCATCGATGCTCTACCTCGACTATTCACGCGGGCAGGGAGAATGGATCCCGAACCGCCACGGCGGGCGCGAGAATCTGGAGGCGGTGGAATTCCTGCGCGCCACCAACGCCGCCGTCTACGGCAGCCACCCGGGCACGATCACCATCGCCGAGGAGAGCACGAGCTGGCCGAAGGTCTCCGCGCCGGTCCACGAGGGCGGGCTCGGCTTCGGGTTCAAGTGGAACATGGGTTTCATGCACGACTCGCTCCAGTACTTCCAGCGCGACCCGATCTACCGGAGCTTCCACCACAACGACCTGACCTTCGGCATGCTCTACGCCTATTCCGAGAACTACGTGCTGCCGATCAGCCATGACGAGGTGGTGCACGGGAAGGGCAGCCTGCTCGGCAAGATGCCGGGCGACACCTGGCAGAAATTCGCGAATTTGCGCGCCTATCTCGCCTATATGTGGGCCTATCCCGGCAAGAAGCTGCTCTTCATGGGCCAGGAATTCGGCCAGGGGGCGGAATGGGCGGAGTCCCGGGGGCTCGACTGGTGGCAGCTCGACCTCGCCGAGCACGCGGGCGTCCGGACGCTGGTGCGCGACCTGAACCGGCTCTATCGCGACAGGCCGGCGCTCCATGCGCGCGACTGCGAGGGCGAGGGATTCGCCTGGCTCATCGCCGACGACGCGGCCAACTCGGTCTACGCCTGGACGCGCATGGCGCCGGAGGAGAACCCGGTCGCGGTGATCTGCAACCTCACGCCCGCGACACACGACCACTACCGTGTGCCCTTCCCGAAGGAGGGGCGCTGGCGCGAGATCATGAACACCGACGCGGCCGTCTACGGCGGGTCGGGAAAGGGCAACATGGGCGCGGTCACGGCCGCGGCCGACGCGGCCGGCGTCGGCGCCCATATCGTGCTGCCGCCGCTTTCGGTCACGTGGCTCGAACACGTGCCGGACGCGGCGGAGGAATAAGGGAAGGACGGGGGATGATGGTGGAAAAGAAGACGCAGCCGCTGGCCAGGGACGCGATGGCCTATGTGCTGGCGGGCGGACGCGGCAGCCGCCTGAAGGAGCTGACCGACCGCCGCGCCAAACCCGCGGTCTATTTCGGCGGCAAGGCCCGGATCATCGACTTCGCGCTGTCGAACGCGCTCAATTCCGGCATCAGGCGCATGGGGGTCGCGACGCAGTACAAGGCGCACAGCCTGATCCGCCACCTGCAGCGCGGCTGGAACTTCCTGCGGACCGAGCGGAACGAGAGTTTCGACATCCTCCCCGCCTCCCAGCGCGTCTCCGAGACGCAGTGGTACGAGGGCACAGCCGACGCCGTCTTCCAGAACATCGACATCATCGAGGACTACCACCCCGAATTCATGGTCATCCTCGCGGGCGATCACATCTACAAGATGGATTACGAGGTGATGCTGCGCGAGCATGTGGACTCGGGCGCGGACGTCACCATCGGCTGCCTCGAAGTGCCGCGGATGGAGGCGACCGGCTTCGGCGTGATGCATGTCGACGAGAAGGACATCGTGACCGCCTTCGTCGAGAAGCCCGCCGACCCGCCGGGCATCCCGGGCCAGCCGGACCTCGCGCTCGCCTCGATGGGGATCTACGTCTTCCACACCAGATTCCTGATGGACCTGCTGCGCCGCGACGCCGCCGATCCGAATTCGAGCCGCGACTTCGGCAAGGACATCATCCCCTACGTCGTCGCGAACGGGAAAGCCGTCGCCCACCGCTTCTCGAGCTCCTGCGTCCGCTCGAGCATGGAGGCGACCGCCTACTGGCGCGACGTGGGGACCGTCGACGCCTATTGGGAGGCGAATATCGACCTCACCGACGTGATCCCCGAACTCGACCTCTACGAGCGGAACTGGCCGATCTGGACCTATGCCGAGATCACGCCGCCCGCGAAATTCGTCCATGACGTCGAGGGCCGCCGCGGCTCGGCGGTAAGCTCGCTCGTCGCCGGCGACTGCATCGTCTCGGGCGCCTCGATCCGGCGCAGCCTGCTCTTCACCGGCACGCGGGCGCATTCCTTCGTCAGCCTCGACGAGGCGGTGATCCTGCCCGAATGCGACATCGGCCGAGGCGCGCGGCTTCGCAAGGTGGTGGTGGACAGCCGCGTCTCCATCCCCGAGGGTCTGGTCGTCGGCGAGGATCCGGAGCTCGATGCCCGCCGCTTCCGCCGCACCGACAACGGCGTCTGCCTGATCACCCAGCCGATGCTCGACAAGCTCGGCTGACCGCCCGAGAGTGCCATGAAGATCCTCTCCGTCGCCTCCGAGGTCTATCCGCTGATCAAGACCGGCGGCCTCGCCGACGTGGCGGGCGCGCTGCCGCCCGCCCTCGCCCGCCGGGGCATCGAGACGCGGGTGCTGATGCCGGGCTATGGCCCGGTGATGGCCCGGCTCGAGGGCGCGCGGAGCCAGGTCGTCTTCGAATACGACGCCCTGCTCGGCGTGCCCGCGCGCCTCGTCTCCGCCCGGCTCGACGGGCTCGACCTCATCCTGATCGACGCGCCGAGCCTCTATCACCGTTCCGGCGGCCCCTATGTCGACGCCGCCGGGATCGACCACGGCGACAACTGGCACCGCTTCGGGGCGCTGTCGCGGGCCGGCGCGGACATCTGCGCCGGCATCATCGAGGGGTTCCGCCCCGATGTCGTTCACGCGCACGACTGGCAGGCCGGGCTGGTCCCGGCCTATCTGCGCTATTCCGGCATCTCCTGCCCCTCGGTGATGACGATCCACAACATCGCCTTCCAGGGACAATTCTCCGCCGCCGTGCTCGGCGGGCTCTACCTGCCGCCGCATGCGATGGCGCTCGACGGCGTCGAATACCATGGCGGCGTCGGCTTCCTGAAGGCCGGGCTCGCCAATGCGAGCGCGATCACCACGGTAAGTCCGACCTATGCCGAGGAGATCCGAACCCCCGCCTTCGGCATGGGGCTCGACGGGCTCATCAACGCCCGCGCGCCGGTCCTGCGCGGCATCGTCAACGGGATCGACACCGGGGTCTGGGACCCGGCGACCGATCCGATCCTGCCCGCGACCTTCTCCGCCGACGATCTCGAAGGCCGCCGGGCGAACCGCCGCGCGCTGGAGGAGCGGTTCCGCCTCGATCACGACGACGAGCCGCTCTTCGTCGTGATCAGCCGGCTGACGCACCAGAAGGGCATCGACCTCCTCGCCGAGACGACCGGCGATCTGGTCGCCGAGGGGGCGAAGCTCGCCGTGCTCGGCACGGGCGATCCGGCGCTCGAAAACGCCTTCGCGGGCGCCGCCGCCCGGCACGCGGGCCGGGTCGGCGTCGTCATAGGCTATGACGAGCAGCTCGCCCACACGATGCAGGGCGGCGCGGACGGCATCCTCATTCCGTCGCGGTTCGAGCCCTGCGGCCTCACGCAGCTCTACGGGCTGCGCTATGGCGCGGTGCCGATCGTCGCGCGCACCGGCGGGCTCGCCGACACGGTGATCGACGCAAATACCGCGGCGCTCAACGCGGGCGTCGCGACGGGCGTGCAGTTCCTGCCGGTGGACGCGGCCGGCCTGCGCCACGCGATCAGGCAGGCGGTCCGCCTGTTCCGGCAGCCGGGCACCTGGGACGGGCTGCGCGTCAACGGCATGCGCTCCGACGTCTCCTGGGACCGCAGCGCCGCGCTCTACGCCGATCTCTACAAGTCTCTTATCCCGGTAGCCTCAGGACACCACGCATGATCAAGACCGTCGCCACCACCGCCTATGACGACCAGAAGCCGGGCACCTCGGGGCTGCGCAAGAAGGTTCCGCATTTCCAGCGGCCGAACTACGTCCAGAACTTCATCCAGTCGATCTTCGACAGTCTGGAGGGCTTCGAAGGCGAGACGCTGGTGATCGGCGGCGACGGCCGGTACTTCAACCGCGAGGTGATCCAGATCGCGCTCCGGATGGCCGCGGCCGCGGGCTTCGGCAAGGCGATGGTCGGCCGGGGCGGCATCCTCTCGACGCCGGCGGCCTCCAACATCATCCGCAAGTACGGCGCCTTCGGCGGCATCATCCTCTCGGCGAGCCACAATCCCGGCGGGCCGAACGAGGATTTCGGGATCAAGTACAACGCGGGCAACGGCGGCCCGGCGCCGGAGAAGCTCACCGACCAGATCTTCGCGCGCACGAAGGAGATCACCGAATACCGGATCCTCGACGCGCCGGACCTCGACCTGGACACGGAGGGAAGCTTCGACCTCGGCGGCATGACGGTCGAGGTGATCGACCCGGTGGCCGATTACGCCGAACTCATGGAATCGCTCTTCGACTTCCCGGCGCTCAAGGCGATGTTCGCGAACGGCTTCACCATGTCGATGGATTCGATGTCGGCGGTGACCGGGCCCTATGCGAAGGAGATCCTCGAGAACCGTCTCGGCGCCGCGCCGGGCACGGTGAAGAACGCGACGCCGCTGCCCGATTTTGGCGGGCATCACCCGGATCCGAACCTCGTCCATGCGAAGGAGCTCCACGACCTGATGATGAGCGCGGAGGCGCCCGATTTCGGCGCCGCCTCCGATGGCGACGGCGACCGCAACCTGATCATCGGCAAGGGCATCTTCATCTCCCCCTCGGATTCGCTCGCGATGCTGGCCGCCAACGCCCATCTCGCGCCCGGCTACGCGGCCGGCCTCGCCGGGATCGCGCGCTCGATGCCGACCAGCGGCGCGGCGGACCGGGTGGCGGAAAAGTTCGGGATCGGCCTCTACGAGACGCCGACCGGCTGGAAGTTCTTCGGCAACCTGCTCGACGCCGGGATGGCGACGATCTGCGGCGAGGAGAGCGCGGGCACCGGCTCGAACCATGTGCGCGAGAAGGACGGGCTCTGGGCGGTGCTGCTCTGGCTCAACATCCTCGCGGTCCGCGGGGAATCCGCCAAAGCGATCGCCGAGGCCCACTGGAAGGAGTTCGGGCGCAACTACTACGCCCGCCACGATTACGAGGGGATCGACTCGGAGGCCGCCAACGGGCTGATGGACGCGCTCCGCGCGAAGCTCGCCGACCTGCCGGGAACCGAGATCGCCGGGCTCAGGGTCGCGGCGGCGGATGATTTCGCCTATCACGATCCGGTCGACGGCTCGGTGAGTTCGAAACAGGGCATTCGTGTGATGTTCGAGGGTGGCAGCCGCGTCGTCTTCCGCCTCTCGGGCACCGGCACCTCGGGCGCGACGCTGCGCGTCTATATCGAGCGCTACGAGGACGACCCGGCGAAGCTCGGCGAGGAGACGCAGGCCGCGCTCTCCGATCTGATCGCGGCGGCCGAGGAGGTGGCGGACATCTCGACGAGGACCGGCCGTTCCGAGCCGGACGTGATCACCTGAGCGCCGCGATGGAGCTGCCCGCCGGCGTCCGCTTCGGCGCGGAGCCGCTGCGGAACGGCACCCGCTTCACCGTCTGGTCCGGCTCTGCGGATCGAATAAGCATATGCATATTCGATCCCGACACCGGGGCGGAGGTGGATCGGGTGGCGATGACGCGCAACGCGGACGGGATCCATTCCGCCGTGGTGCCGAAGGTCGGCCCGGGCGCGCGCTACGGGCTGCGCGCGGACGGGCCGCACGATCCCGCCTCGGGCTTCTGGTTCGACCCGGCCAAGCTGCTGGTCGATCCCTACGCCGTGGAGCTCGACCGGCCCTTCGGCTACGACCCGCTGCTCGCGAGCCCGCGGGCGGCGAAGGTCGATACCGCGGAGCTGATGCCGAAGGCGATCGTGCCCGCCCCCGGCCGGGCGGTCCGCCGGGCCGCGCCGGTGTTCAGGCCCGGCGGGCTGATCTACGAACTCTCGGTGCGCGGCTTCACGATGCTGCATCCGGAAGTTCCGGAGGCGCAACGGGGCACGGTCGCGGCGCTGGCGCATCCGGCGGTGATCGCGCATCTCAAGGCGATCGGCGTCGACGCGGTCGAACTGATGCCCATCACCGCCTGGATCGACGAACGCCATCTCGGGCCGCTCGGCCTCTCGAACGCCTGGGGCTACAACCCGGTGGCCATGATGGCGCTCGACCCCCGGCTCTGTCCCGGCGGCGTCGCGGAACTGCGCGGGACGGTCGCCGCGCTCCGCAAGGCCGGGATCGGCGTGATCCTCGACCTCGTCTTCAACCATACCGGGGAGAGCGACGCCTTCGGCCCGACGCTGTCGCTGCGCGGCCTCGACGCGCGCGCCTATTTCCGGACCGGCCCACAGGGCCAGCTCATCAACGACACCGGCTGCGGCAACACGCTCGCCTGCGAACGGCCGGCCATGCGTCGCCTCGTGCTCGACACGCTGCGGCATTTCGTGCGCGCCGCGGGGGTGGACGGATTCCGCTTCGACCTCGCGCCCATCCTCGGCCGCTCGATGGAGGGGTTCGATCCGAACGCGAGGCTCCTGCGCGAGATCGCGGCGGATCCGCTGCTCTCCGACCGGGTGCTGATCGCGGAGCCCTGGGACATCGGGCCGGGCGGCTACCAGCTCGGGCGCTTCCCGGAGCCGTTCCTCGAATGGAGCGACACCTTCCGCGACCGGGTGCGCCGCTTCTGGCGCGGCGACAACCACATGCTCGGCCCCTTCGCGACGGCGCTCGCCGGATCGAGCGATGCCTTCTCCGGCACCCACACCCGCGTCGTGAACTTCATCGCCGCGCATGACGGCTTCAGCCTCGCCGATCTCACCGCCTACGCGCACAAGCACAACGACGCGAATGGCGAGGAGAACCGCGACGGGCACAACGACAACCACAGCTGGAACAACGGCGCCGAGGGCCCGACGCGCGACACCGCGATCCTCGCCGCGCGCGAGCGCGACCTCCGCGCGCTGCTCGCGACGCTGTTCGCGGCCCGGGGCACGATCATGCTGACGGCGGGGGACGAATTCGGGCGCAGCCAGCACGGCAACAACAACGCCTACGCGCAGGATAATGCGATCACCTGGCTCGACTGGCGGGGGCGCGACCGCGCGCTGGAGGCTTGGTGCGGGGAACTCGCGCGGATCCGGCGCGCCCATCCCCGGCTGTCGGATCCGCGCTTCCTGACCGGGAAGGCCGCGCCGGACGGGGTGCCGGACGTGGTCTGGCTCGCGCCGGACGGGGTGGAGATGCACGCGGGCCACTGGGAGCATCCCGAGGCGCCGGCGGTGACGATGATCCTCGGGCCGACGACCCCGGGCGCGACCCGCCCGGGCCGGCTCGCCGTGCTGTTCAATCGCGGCCACGACGAGATGGTCTTCGCCCTGCCCCCGCGCGAGGGTTTCGCCTGGGTCGAGCCCGCCGTGACGCTTCCCGGACGGAGCGTCCGGTTCGTCGAGGAAGCGCCGGTGAAGGCCTCGCGGCGGCGCCGGCCCCGCGCGTAGCGCGAAGCCTCAGCCCGCGTCGCAGCCGGGCGCGGGCACGGTGCCGGGTTCCGGCGTCCGGAATACGCGGATCGCGCCGGCGCGGGCGAGGTCGCTCAGCCCCTCGCCGTCCTGCTCGAGGACATGGGCGAGTTCGCGGCGCATGCGCGGGTCCCAGAAGTCGCGGATGTGCAGTTCCACGCCTTCCTCCGCCTCCGCCGCCGGATAGGGGCGGAAGAAATCGGCGATCTGGTTCGCCATCCGGATGATCTCGGCGGTCGAGTCGCTCATGGCTCTAGTCTTCCTTCAGGGGCGCGGTCAGCGCCGTGTCGTCGAAAAGCATGATGTCGCGCCCGGCGCGGCAGGCGAGCACGATCCCGGCGCGGGCGGCGACGCGCAGCGCCAGCGCCGAGGGCGCGGAGACGGCGGCGACGAGCGGCGCGCCGATCGCCGCGGCCTTCTGGACCATCTCGACGCTGACGCGGCTCGAGAGCAGGACGAAGCCCCGGGACGCGTCGCGGCCGTCGCGCGCCAGGGCGCCCGCGAGCTTGTCGAGCGCGTTGTGGCGGCCGATGTCCTCGCGGACCAGCTCCACCGCGCCGCCGCGGTCGCAGAAGGCGGCGGCGTGGGTGGTCTTGTTGACCTGTTTCATCACCTGGCGCGCGGGCAGCCCGTCGAAAGCGGCGAAGAGCGCCTCCGCGCCGGGCAAGGCGGTCCGCGCCACCCGGCGCGGCGCCGGCAGCACCGCCTCGAGGCTCTGCGCGCCGCAGATGCCGCAGCCGGCGCGGCCCGCGAGCGTGCGGCGGCGGCCCTCCACCTTCTCGATCCGGGCGGGATCGAGGGTCAGATTGCAGATCATCCCGTCCGCCGCCTCGGCGATCCGGAGGCTTTCGATATCCTCCGCCGCCTCGACGATCCCCTCGGTCAGCGCGAAGCCGACCGCGAAATCCTCGATATCGGCCGGGGTCATCATCATCACGGCGAAGGTCTCGCCGTTCAGCAGGATCGCGACGGGCATTTCCTCCGCGATCTGCCAGAAGGCGCGGCGCTCCCCCTCCGGCGTGAGCAGGCGACCCGCCGCCACGGGCGAGACGTCGAGCGGTCCCGTGTCGAGGCGGCGGATCCTCATGTGATCACTCCGCGGCGGTCAGCGTCACGCGGAAGTTGGTGCGGCCGAGTTCCTCACGCTCCTCCTGCCATTCCGAGGGCTGGTTCGAGCGGGTCAGCTGCACCGCCGTCACCTTGTACTCGGGGCAGTTGGTCGCCCAGTCGGAATTGTCGGTCGTGATCACGTTCGCGCCCGAGAGCGGGTGGTGGAAGGTCGTGTGCACCACGCCCTGCGGCACCCGGTCCGACACCCGCGCCCGGAGCGTCGTCGCGCCGATCCGGCTGCCGACGCTCACCATGTCGCCGGTCTCGATCCCGCGCTCCTCCGCGTCGTGCGGATGGATCTCGATCACGTCCTCCGGATGCCATTGGCTGTTCTCGGTCCGCCGCGTCTGCGCGCCGACGTTGTACTGGCTGAGGATCCGGCCGGTGGTCAGGATCAGCGGATAGTAGCGGTTGGTCCGCTCGGTCGTGGGCACGTATTCGGTGACCATGAACCGGCCATGGCCGCGGACGAAACGGTCCATGTGCATGATCGGCGCGCCGTCCGGATACTCCGCGTTGACCGGCCACTGCAGCGAGCCCATCTCGTCGAGCTTTGCGAAGCTCACGCCCGCGAAGGAGGGCGTCAGCCGCGCGATCTCGTCCATGATCTCGGCCGCGCTGTCGTAGTGCATCGGATAGCCCATCGCGGTCGAGAGCCGGCAGACCATCTCGTGCTCGGACATGCCCTGCTTCTCCTTCATCGCCGGGCGCACGCGGTTGATGCGGCGTTCGGCATTGGTGAAGGTGCCGTCCTTCTCGAGGAAGGAGGTGCCGGGCAGGAAGACATGGGCGTAGGCCGCCGTCTCGTTCAGGAACAGGTCCTGCACGACGAGGCAGTCGAGCGCGGCGAGCGCCGCCTGCACATGCGCGGTGTTCGGATCGGACTGGGCGATGTCCTCGCCCTGGACGAACATGCCGCGGTAGGTGCCGTCGATCGCGGCGGCGAACATGTTCGGGATCCGCAGGCCCGGCTCGCCGAGCAGCTTCACGCCCCAGTCCTCCTCGAAGAGGTGGCGCGTCACGTCGTCCGCGACATGGCGGTAGCCCGGCAGTTCGTGCGGGAAGCTGCCCATGTCGCAGGAGCCCTGCACGTTGTTCTGGCCGCGCAGCGGGTTCACGCCGACGCCGTCCCGGCCGATGTTGCCGGTCGCCATCGCGAGGTTCGCCATGGCCATGACCATGGTCGAGCCCTGGCTGTGCTCGGTCACGCCGAGGCCGTAGTAGATCGCCGAATTGCCGCCGGTGGCGTAGAGCCGGGCGGCCTCGCGCAGGATCTCGGCCGAGGTGCCGATGGTCTCGGCGAGCGCCTCGGGGCTGTTGCGCTCCTCGGCGACGAAGGCGCGCCAGCGCTCGAAATCCGCCGCCTCGCAGCGTTCGGCGACGAAGGTCTCGTTCACCAGCCCCTCGGTCACGATCACATGCGCGAGCGCGTTCATGAAGGCGACGTTGGTGCCGGGGCGCAGCTGGACGTGATGCGCGGCCTTGATGTGGGGCGAGCGCACGAGGTCGATCCGGCGCGGGTCGGCGACGATGATCTTCGCGCCGGCGCGGAGCCGCTTCTTCATCCGGCTGCCGAAGACGGGATGCGCGTCGGTCGGGTTCGCGCCGATCAGCAGGATCACGTCGGCTTTGTCGACCGATTTGAAGTCCTGCGTGCCGGCCGAGGTGCCGAAGGTCATCTTGAGGCCGTAGCCGGTCGGGGAATGGCAGACGCGGGCGCAGGTATCGACGTTGTTGTTACCGAAGGCCGCGCGGATCATCTTCTGCACCACGTAGACTTCCTCGTTGGTGCAGCGGGAAGAGGTGATGCCGCCGATCGAATCGCGGCCGTGCTTCGCCTGGATGTCCTTGAAGCGCCTCGCGGCGAATTCGATCGCCTCGTCGAAGCTCACCTTCCTCCACGGATCAGTGATCTTGTCGCGGATCATCGGCGAGAGCTGGCGGTCCTGGTGGGTGGCGTAGCCGAAGGCGAAGCGGCCCTTGACGCAGGAATGGCCCTCGTTCGCGCCGCCGTTCTTCCAGGGCGTCATCCGGACGATGGTCTCGCCCTGAAGCTCGGCCTTGAAGGAGCAGCCGACGCCGCAGTAGGCGCAGGTGGTGATGACCTCGCGCGTCGGGATGCCGTGTTCGACCTGGGACTTCTCGACCAGCGTCGCGGTCGGGCAGGCCTGGACGCAGGCGCCGCAGGAGACGCAGTCCGAGGAGAAGAAGTCATCGGCCGCGGTGCCGGCCGAGACGCGGCTGCCGAAGCCCCGGCCCTCGATCGTGAGCGCGAAGGTGCCCTGCACCTCCTCGCAGGCCCGCACGCAGCGCGAGCAGACGATGCATTTCGACGCGTCGTACTGGAAATAGGGGTTCGAGACGTCGATCGGCGCCTTGTGGCCGTCCTCGAAATGGTTCTCGCCCTTCATGCCGTAGCGCACTTCGCGCAGGCCCGAGACGCCGGCCATGTCCTGCAGTTCGCAGTCGCCGTTGGTCGGGCAGGTCAGGCAGTCGAGCGGGTGGTCGGAGATGTAGAGCTCCATCACGCCGCGGCGGAGCCGCTCCAGCCGCTCGTTCTGGGTGTGGACGACCATCCCCTCGCGCACCGGCGTGGTGCAGGAGGCGGGGGTGCCCTTCACCCCCTCGATCTCGACGAGGCACATGCGGCAGGAGCCCCAGGCCTCCATGTTGTCGCTGGCGCAGAGCTTCGGGATCGGCCGGTCGACGAGCGAGGCCGCGCGCATGACCGAGGTGCCCTCGGGCACGGTGACGGGCACGCCGTCGATCGTGAGCGTGACCGGCGCCCCCTCGCGCGCGGGCGTGCCGCGGTCGACCTCGGAGCCGATGCCCGGCGCGCGGAGGTTCCGGAGGATCTGCGGGATGTCCTGGTGGATCGTCATGGTCTACCTCACTCCGCCGCCACCGGGGTGGCGCGGTCGAAATCCTCGGGGAACAGGCGGATCGCCGACAGGACGGGCATGGGGGTGAGCCCCCCCATCGCGCAGAGCGAGCCGTCGCGCATCAGTTCGCAGAGGTCGTCTATCAACGCGATATTCTTCGCGACGTTCTCGCCCCTGAGAATCTTTTCCACGGTTTCCTTGCCGCGGATCGCCCCGATGCGGCAGGGCGTGCACTTGCCGCAGCTTTCCTCCTCGCAGAACTCGAAGGCGAAGCGGGCCATCTCGGCCATGTCCACGGTGTCGTCGAAGACGACGACGCCGCCGTGGCCGACCATCGCCTGATGCGTCGCCATCGCCTCGTAATCCATCGGCAGGTCGAGCATGTCCTCGGAGACATAGGCGCCGAGCGGGCCGCCGATCTGCGCGGTCCGGAACGGCCGGCCCGAGGCGGTGCCGCCGCCGAAACCCTCGATCAGCTCGCGGATCGTGATGCCGAAGGCCTTCTCGACCAGGCCGCCGCGCTTGATGTTGCCGGCGAGCTGGAAGGGCTGCGTCCCGTGCGAGCGGCCGACGCCGTAGTTCTTGTAGAAGGCCGCGCCCCGGTCGATGATGAGCGGCACGGAGGCGAGCGTCAGCACGTTGTTGATGACGGTGGGCTGGCCGAAGAGGCCGGAGATGGCCGGGATCGGCGGCTTGACGCGGACCGTGCCGCGCTTGCCCTCGATGCTCTGGAGCATCGAGCTTTCCTCGCCGCAGATATAGGCGCCGGCGCCGCGGCGGACCTTCATCCGGAAGGAGTGGCCCGAGCCCTGGATGTTCTCGCCGAGCCAGCCCGCCCCTTCCATCACCGCGATCGCCGCCTTCATCTGGGCGATCGCGCGGGGATATTCGGAGCGGATGTAGATGTAGCCCTCGGTCGCGCCGGTCGCGATGCCCGCGATGGTCATCGCCTCGACCATCAGGAGCGGGTCGCCCTCCATCAGCATCCGGTCGGCGAAGGTGCCGCTGTCGCCCTCGTCGGCGTTGCAGGCGACGTATTTCCGCTCGGCCTTCTGGTCGAGCACCGTCTTCCACTTGATGCCGGCGGGGAAGCCCGCGCCGCCCCGGCCGCGCAGGCCGGACTCGAGCACCTCGGCGCAGATCGCCGCCGGCTCCATCGTCAGCGCCTTGCGCAACCCGGTGAGGCCCGCGTGCGCCTCGTAGTCCGCCAGATCGAGCGGGTCGATCACGCCGACGCGGGCGAAGGTCAGCCGCTCCTGATGCGCGAGCCACGGCATCTCGACCGTCCGGCCGTGGCCGAGCGGGTGCTCCTTGCCGTCGAGGATCGCATCCAGGACCGAGGCCGCGTCGGCGGCGCGCACCGGACCGAAGGCGATCCGGTCGTGGTTCATCCCGGCTTCGACCAGCGGCTCGAGCCAGAGCATGCCGCGGGAGCCGTTGCGGGCGATGTCGATCTCGACGCCGCGGGCCTGGGCCGCCTCCTCGAAGGCGGCGGCCGTCTCGTCGGCGCCGGCGGCGAGCGCGGCGGTGTCGGCGGGGATCCAGATCCTGATCATGACAGCGCCTCCACGATCGCGGTGTCGAGGCCTTCCTCGGTGGCATGGCCGATGAACCGGCCGTTCAGCATCGCCGCCGGCGACTGCGCGCAGAGCCCGAGGCAGAAGACCTGCTCGATCGTGACGCCCGCGCGCGAGGTCGTGCCAAGGTCGGTATTGTAGCGCTCGCAGATCCGGGCGATCAGCTTGCTCGCGCCCATCGACTGGCAGGATTCGGCGCGGCAGATCTTCACCACCACCTTGCCCGCCGGTTCGCGGCGGAAGTCGTGGTAGAACGAGACGACGCCGTGCACCTCGGCCCGGCTGATGTTGAGCAGTTGCGCGATCGCCGGAAGCGTCTCCTCGGCGATGTAGCCTTCGCGATCCTGGAGCTCGTGAAGAATCTCGATCAGCTCCGCGGGGTCGTAGGCGTGGCTAGCGCAGATTTCCGCCGCGGCGGTTACCCGCGGGTCGGTTTCATCGAGCATCGGTCCTGTTTCCTCCTGCCCGCGCCTTGTGCGCGGCGCGGCTTGCAGGGCCACTATGCGCTCGCGGCATACCAGATGCAAATCGGGTGACTCTATGGCTTGATAGACGCAGCCTATGAAGTCGCAGGGTATTGATCGGAGTTCCCGATGAAGCCTCAGCGGATACGCGGGGGATCGAGCGCGAAGCCGGCGAAGGTGCCGAAGGATTTCGCCGCGTCGAGCAACGCCGCGAGCAGCGGCGGCGGCGGATCGCGCTCCAGCGCGACCAGTCCGATGGTGCGCGAGACGACGGGCGCGACCAGCGGAATCGCGCGGATCCGCCCCGCGCCGCCGCCGAGGACGGCGAGGAAATGTTCGGGCAGGATCGCCGCGTAGCCGCCATGGGCGACATGGGCGCAGAGCGCGACCGTGGAGTTGCTCTCGACCATGGGGCGCGGCGCCTGCCCCGCCTCGGCGAAGGCGTCGTCGAGGATGCGGCGGTTCTGCATGTCCGGCGTCAGCGCGCAGAGCGGGAGGGCGGACGCCTCGGCCCAGGTCACCTCGGCCCGGCGGGCGAGCGGCGAATCGGCGGTCACGAAGAGCCGGTAGTGCTCGGTATAAAGCGGCCGGGTCGCGCCGATCCCGAGCGGCTCGCTGTCGAGATAGGTGATCCCGGCGTCGATGGTGAAATCCTCGAGTTCGCGCGCGATCTGGCGCGAGGTGCGCGACAGGATCTCGAATCCGACGCGGGGATGGCGCAGCCGCGTCGCCTGGGTCAGCGCCGGCAGGCAGGGCATGGCCGAGGGAATGACGCCGAGCGTCACCCGCCCCTCCGGCTCGTCGGAGAGCATCGAGAGATCGCGGCGCATCCCGTCGAAATCCTCGACGATCTTCTTCGCCCAGCTCAGCACCCGCTCGCCCTCCGGCGTCAGCCCGTGGTAGCGCTGGCCGCGCAGCACGATCGGCACGCCGAGTTCCTCCTCGAGCTGGCGGATCCGGCCTGAGAGCGTGGGCTGGGTGACATGGCTCGCCTCCGCGGCGCGGGTGAAATGCTTCTCGCGCGCGAGCGCGATCAGGTAGCGCAGCTGACGGATGTCCATGCCCGATCCTCCCCCGCCCGGCGCCTCGCCGCGCGGCCGCGACAAGGGAGCAGGCGTGGCGGCGCGGCGCAAGCGCGACCCTTGCGGCGGGATGGACGGCGATGCGTCGAACGCATGGCAGGCATGCGAAAATCCACGCGTCTCAGCGCGGCGGCCTCTCTCTATATTCGGTCCGTTTTCGCCCTCCTGTTCGGATTACCACGATGCCTGGCATCTTCGACGTGACCGGTCTTGTCGCCGCGTTCCTGACCACCATGGCCTTCCTGCCCCAGGTCATCCAGACCTGGCGCAGCCGTTCGACCGCGGATCTGAACCTCGGGATGCTGCTCGCGCTCTCGACGGGGGTGGCGCTCTGGTTCGTCTAC
Source organism: Amaricoccus solimangrovi (assembly GCF_006385685.1). GTDB lineage: Bacteria > Pseudomonadota > Alphaproteobacteria > Rhodobacterales > Rhodobacteraceae > Amaricoccus > Amaricoccus solimangrovi. Next base: position 99,367 of record NZ_VFRP01000009.1, read on the forward strand.
GGGCTCGGCACCGGCCAGGTGCCGGTGATCCTCGCCAATGGCGCGACGCTGATGCTCGTCATGGTGCTGCTGACGCTGAAGCTGCGCGACCGTTTCGCCCGCGCCGCCTGAACGCGCCCGCCGGACTTGACCCGGCGGGCCGCAGGTGATTGCGTCCCCCGCGAACGTGATCACGCCATCTTCATGGCGAGCCGGCGCGCGGGCACGGGCCCGGCCCGGCGCTTTCATGGCTTGGGGGTAGGATGAGCTCGGACATCGGTCTTCTCGGGCTCGGCACGATGGGCCGGGCACTGGCGCTGAACATCGCGGAGAAGGGCTACGGCATCGCGGTCTTCAACCGCACCAGGGAGGTCACGGAGCATTTCGCGGCGGAGGCCGGCGAACTCGCGCCCCGGATCACGCCCTGCGAGACGCTCGAGGGCTTCGTCGCCGCGCTCGCGCGCCCGCGCGCGATCATCCTGATGGTCCCGGCCGGCCGGCCGGTCGACGAGATGATCGCGGCGCTCCGCCCGCTGCTCGCGCCCGAGGATCTCATCATCGACGCGGGCAACGCGGATTTCCGCGAGACCCGCCGCCGCTCGGCCGAGGCCGCGGAGAAGGGCGAGCTCTTCCTCGGCATGGGCGTCTCGGGCGGCGAGGAAGGCGCGCGGCACGGCCCCTCGATCATGGGCGGCGGCCCGCGCGAGGCCTGGGACCGCGTGGCCCCGATCCTCGAGGCGATCGCGGCGAAGCACGAGGGCGAGCCCTGCGCCACCTGGATGGGCGAGGACGGCGCCGGCCATTTCGTCAAGACCGTGCACAACGGCATCGAATACGCCGACATGCAGATGATCGCCGAGGTCTACGGCGTGCTGCGCGACGGCATGGGGATGGAGGCGACCGAGATCGCCGATGTCTTCGACCGCTGGAACGAGGGGCCGCTGCGGAGCTACCTGATCGAGATCTCCGGCATCGTCGCGCGCACGATCGACCCCGAGACGCACCAGCCGCTGCTCGACGTGATCCTCGACACCGCCGGGCAGAAGGGCACCGGGCGCTGGACCGCGATCGAGGCGCTGATGCTCGGCGCCCCCGCCTCGGCGATCGAGGCGGCGGTGGGCGCGCGCAACCTCTCCGCCCGGCTCGATGAGCGCAAGAGCGGCGAGGCGATCTTCGGCCCCGCGCCGCGCGGGATCGCCGAGACCGGCGGGCTGATCGACGAACTCGGCCAGGCGCTGCTCGCGGGCAAGATCGCCTGCTACGCGCAGGGATTCGGGCTGCTCGCCGACGCCTCGCGCGAATTCGGCTGGAACCTGCCGCTCGATGCGATCGCGAAGGTCTGGCGGGAGGGCTGCATCATCCGCTCCGCGATGCTCGACGACATGGCGCAGGCGCTCGCGGTCTCGGGCCTCACGAATCTCATGTTCGCGCCGAGCTTCGCCTCGCGCATGGCGGAGAACCACGGCGGGCTGCGCGCCGTCGTCGCCCGCGCGGCGCTCTCGGGCATCGCCGCGCCCGCGCTCGGCGCGGCGCTCGCCTATTTCGACACGATGCGGACCGCGCGCGGCACCGCGAACCTGTTGCAGGGGCAGCGCGATTTCTTCGGCCTGCACGGTTTCGCTCGGCTGGACCGGGCCGGAACCCATCACGGACCATGGGCCGACAGTTTTCAACTCTGAGGCGCCCGGATCGCGCGACTCTGCCGCCTCCCGAGCATAAGGCGCCGAATCGGCGGCTGCCCGGAACGGATCACGGGGGATCGGCGTGTTCCCAATTGCTAACGCCGATGTTTCTGGGCACAGAGACAATCATGTGGAAAACGCTGTTCGGGGGATCGGCGCGCGGGTGTCGGGAGCAATCGCGCCCGCGACTCGCGCTGGCCCGGGCAACGGGACTGGCTTTCGTGGCGTCCGCGTCATAGGGTTGGGGCGAGGTACATCAATTACATGAACCGTCGAAGCTTTCTCGGTACCGCGGGCGCTCTCTCGGTCGGAGCGCTGTTCCGGGGCGCGGCCGCCTTCGCCCAGGACGCGACCCCCTTCAGCCGGAGCGACGTCGTCGACGCCGCCCGGGCGCTCGCGGCCAAGCCCTTCGAGCAGCCCGGCCCCGCCGTGCCGGACGCGCTGCTGCAGCTTTCCTATTCCGACTACCAGAAGATCCGCTTCAAGGAGGAGCGGCGCCTCTTCACCAACCCGCCGAGCGGCTTCGCCGTCGACCTGCTGCACCCCGGCTTCATCTACCGGATCCCGGTCGAGATCTACACGGTCGAGAACGGCAAGGCGACGAAGATCCCGTTCAGCACCGACCTCTTCACCTATCAGGGAATCGATCCGCCGGCGGAGGACACGCCGCTCGAGTTCAGCGGCTTCCGCGGCCGGACGCCGCTGAACTCGCCCGACTACATGGACGAGTTCCTGGTCTTCGCCGGGGCGAGCTACTTCCGCGCGATCGCGCGCGGCCAGGTCTTCGGCCTCTCGGCGCGGGGCCTCTCGATCGGCACCGCGGATCCGGCGGGCGAGGAATTCCCGTTCTTCCGCACCTTCTGGCTCGAGCGGCCGGGCGACGGGCGCATGGTCGTGCACGCGCTGCTCGACGGGCCGAGCGCCTCGGGCGCGTTCCGCTTCACGATCCGCCCCGGCGACGAGACGGTGATGGACGTGGAGGCGACGATCTTCGCCCGGGTCGACATCAAGACGCTCGGCCTCGCGCCGCTCACCTCGATGTTCCTCTACGACGCGAAGGAGCGCGACGGCTACGACGACTTCCGCCCCGGCATCCACGACAGCGACGGGCTCGCGATGTGGAACGGCGGCGGCGAGCGGATCTGGCGGCCGCTGCACAATCCGAGGCTGCTGCAGATCAGCTCCTTCTCCGACAACGGCCCCCGCGGCTTCGGGCTGATCCAGCGCGAGAAGCGCTTCTCGGAATACGAGGATCTGGAGGCGCTCTACCACAAGCGCCCGAGCCTCTGGGTCGAGCCGATCGGCGACTGGGGCAAGGGCCATGTGATGCTGGTCGAGATCCCGAACGTGGTCGAGATCCACGACAACATGGTGGCCTTCTGGCGGCCCGAACAGCCGCTCTCCGCGGGCAGCGAGACCTCCTTCACCTATCGCCTCACCTGGGGCTGGGACGCGCCGGCGACCAGCCTGCTGCGCGTCACCCGCACGCTGAGCGGCCAGGGCGAGCAGGAGGGCCGGCGCCGCTTCGTCGTCGACTTCTCCACGCCGGGCGTCTCGGTCGGCGCCCCCGCCACGGATTTCACCGCCAACATCTCGGCCTCGGCCGGGGCGGTGCGCAACGTCGTCGTGATGGACAATCCCGAGATCGGCGGCATCCGCGTCGCCTTCGAGCTCGATCCGCAGGGCAACGAGGCCGTGGACCTGCGGCTCGACCTGCTGCGCCAGGGCGCGCCGGGCGGCGAGGTCTGGGTCTACCGATGGACCGAGTAGCCGAGGCCACCCTCGCGTCCGGCGAGGACGCGCCACCGCTGCCTCCGCCCGCGCCGCGCGAGATGCCGATCCAGGACCTGCGGTCCTTCGACCGGTCGAAACGCGCGGTGAAGCCCCGTTTCGACTGGAGCGTCCTGCTCGCCCGGCTCTCGCTCTTCGGCGGCACGCTGGCGCTCACCGCCTGGATGACGCACGAGATGTATCTCGTGCTCTCGGTCGGCCAGCTGGTCGCGATCGAGATGGTGATGCTCGGCCTCTTCGTCATCAACATCTGCTGGATCTCCTTCGGCGCCGTCTCGACGCTGCTGGGCCTGCTCTCGACGCCGGGGCCGCGGCCGGCCGCGAAGGCGCCGCTCCGGCACCGGATCGCGCTGCTGCTGCCGGTCTACAACGAGGACACGGCGAGCTTCGTCGGCACGGCCTGCGCCACGCTGCGCGCGCTCGCCGAACAGGGCGAGGGCGAGACCTTCGACCTCTTCGTGCTCAGCGACACGAACAAGGACGAAGTCTGGCTGGCGGAGGAGGCGATGATCGCCGAGGCGCGGCGCGATCCGGTGATCGCGCGGCATCTCTTCTACCGCCACCGCCTGCGCAACCGGGAGCGCAAGGTCGGCAATCTCAGCGACTGGGTCGAGCGCTGGGGCGGGGCCTACGAATATTTCGTGGTCTTCGACGCCGACAGCCTGATGGACGCGGCGACGATCATCGAACTCGCCCACCGGATCGAGGCCGACGACGAGGCCGGGCTGATCCAGACCGTGCCCCGGCTCATCAACGGCCGGACCGTGCTCGCCCGCGCGCAGCAGTTCGCCGCGCGCGTCTACGGCCCCCTGCTCGCACGCGGTCTCGGGGTCTGGTTCGGCAACGCGGGCAACTACTGGGGCCACAACGCGATCATCCGGACCGAGGCCTTCGCCTCCGCCGCCGGCCTGCCGATCCTGCCGGGGCGAAAGCCCTTCGGCGGCATGGTGATGAGCCACGATTTCGTCGAGGCGGCGATGATGCGCCGCGCCGGCTGGTCGATCGTCATGGCCGACGATCTCGGCGGCAGCTACGAACAGGCGCCGCCGAACCTGATGGAACTCGTCGCGCGCGACCGGCGCTGGTGCCAGGGCAACCTGCAGCATCTCGCGCTCATCAATACCGCGGGCTTCCACCCGCTCAGCCGGCTGCATCTGGCGATGGGCGTCATGTCCTACCTCGCCTCGCCGCTCTGGTTCCTGTTCCTGCTGACCGGCATGCTGCTCGCGCTCCATGCCAATCTCGTGCCGCCGAACTACTTCCCCGAGGGCTGGTCGCTGTTCCCGACCTGGCCGCAGATCGACGCCCGGCGCGCGATGATGCTGTTCGGGCTCTGCATGCTGGTCCTGTTCCTGCCAAAGCTGCTCGGCCTCGTCGCCTTCCTCGGCGAGCGGGCGGCGCGCGGGCTGCGGATCCGCGCCGTCGTCGGCTTCTTCGTCGAGAACATCGTCTCGGCGCTGATCGCGCCGGTGATGATGCTGGCGCAGACCCGCTCGGTGGTGGAGATCCTGACCGGCGCGGACAGCGGCTGGCGCGCCCAGGCGCGCGACGCGGAGCGCATCCCCTGGCGCGTGCTCTGGAGCTTCCACCACCGGCACATGTTCGTGGGCGTCGTTCTCGCCGTGCTCGCCGGGCTCATCTCCTGGTCGCTGCTGGCCTGGATGAGCCCCGCGCTCACCGGCATGATCATCGCGATCCCGCTCGCGGGCTTCGTCTCGAGCGGCGTGGTCGGCGGCTGGCTCCGGCGGCGCGCGAAGCTGCTGGTGACGCCGGAGGAGGAGCATCCGCCGGCGATCTCGGTGGCGGCGGAGGCGATCGCGGAGGAGATGCGCGAACGCTGCGCGCCGCCCGCCACCATCGCCGCGCTGCTCGCCGACAAGGCCGCGCTCGAGCGGCATCTCGCCTGGCTCGACGCGCCGACCGCGCGCCGCCCGGGCGAGGCGGACGCGACGCTGGCGGCGGGCTGGCTGCGGCTCTCCGACGGCGCGGAACCCGACGCGCTCACCCCCGGCGAACGCTACGCGGTGCTCGCCTCCGAGCCGATCATGCGCCGGCTGATCGCGCGGAACGTCGCCTTCTGAGGCTCCCGCTCCGGGACCTCGGCCCTATTGCAGCGGATGAGGACGGCCGGTCGCGGCGACGCGGCGGTGGATCGTGCTGCGGTGGATGCCGAGGCGCCGGGCCGCCTCGCTGACATTGCCGCCGCAGTCGCGCAGCGTGCGCAGGATGAGGTCGGTCTCCGCGTCGTGCAGCGTCGTCTCCCGCGGCGCCGGCGCCTCCGGCTCGGCGAGCAGCGTCGGCGCGCCGGTCTCCGCGTCGCGCCATTCGCAGACGAAGGTCTCGCCCTTCGGCCCGCGCAGCGTGGTGGCCGACCGGGCGGCGCCGGCCGGCAGCGCGAAGATCTGCTCGAAGCGCGTCCGGTCGAGCGCGTCCCAGCCGAGCCCGGCCAGCGCGAGGCCGCGACGGTTCCCCGCCACCAGGGTCTCCTCGCGGAAGATCAGCGCGCCTTCGCGGACCGTGCCGAGCATCCCCGGGTCGCCGTGGAAGCGCAGGACGCGGCAGCCGTCGAAACGCTGGCGCAGCAGCCGGTGCTCGATCTGGCTCACCGCCATGCGCACGAGGCCGAGCGCGTGGGTATGCGAGACGCCCGAGGAGCCGGAGATGTCGAGCACGCCCATGATCGCCCCGCGCGGGTCCATGATCGGCGTCGCCGAGCAACTCAGAAGCTGGTGGTCGGCGAAGAAATGCTCCCCGCCATGCACGGCGACCGGCCGCCGCTCGGCGAGCGCGACGCCGATCGCGTTCGTCCCCGTGCTGGCCTCGCTCCAGTCGACGCCCGGGCGGAGCGCGACGCGCGCCGCGCGGCCGGCGAAGGCGGTGTCGCCGAGCGTGTCGAGGATCATCCCGGCCGCGTCGGTCAGGATCACCACGCTGCCGGTGTCGCGCGCCTCCGCCCCCAGCATCTCGAGTTCGGGCCGGCAGAGGCGGCAGAAGCGCGCGTGCCGATCGTGGAGGTGGCGCAGGTCGCCGGAGGACAGCGGATCGGGCGAGGGCGCGACGCGTTCCCGCAGGCCCATGTCCGAACAGCGGATCCAGGAGCGCAGCACCGCGTGGCCGAGCTGGTCCGACGGCAGCCGGCCTTCCCCGAAATACTGGTTCCGCGCCTGGTCGATCACTGATTCGCTTGCACGGCCCATGAAAGCCGGTCCCTTCCCTGAAGTGTCGCATTTCGCGACAGGCGTGACTTTCTTGTTGCTTGGTGCGTCAGAAGATACCGGGACGGGCACCTTTGTCCAATGCCACTTTGGCGTAAACCCTCCGTCATCGCCCCAAGTCGCGATTGACCGGGAGGCCTCGCGGTATCAGCCTCGGATCAATCACAAGGGCGGGCGACACCCGCCACATCCACGGAGGAGAACAACCGACATGACCGTTCAGGACGCGATCGCCACCCGCAAGGCGCCGTTCAAGACGCGCTACGGGAACTTCATCGGCGGCGACTGGGTCGAGCCCGTCGAAGGCCGCTATTTCGACAACACCTCTCCGATCAACGGCCAGGTCATCACCTCGATCGCGCGCTCCAGCGCGCAGGACATCGAGAAGGCGCTCGACGCCGCCCACGCCGCCAAGGACGCCTGGGGCCGGACCCCGGCGGCGGAGCGCGCCGGCATTCTTCTGAAGATCGCCGACCGGATGGAGGAGAACCTCGAGCTTCTCGCCACCGCCGAGACCTGGGACAACGGCAAGCCGATCCGCGAGACGATGGCGGCCGACCTGCCGCTCGCCGTCGACCACTTCCGCTACTTCGCGGGCTGCCTCCGCTCCCAGGAAGGCTCGCTCTCGGAGATCGACCACGACACGATCGCCTATCACTTCCACGAGCCGCTCGGCGTCGTGGGCCAGATCATCCCGTGGAACTTCCCGCTGCTCATGGCCTGCTGGAAGCTCGCCCCGGCGCTCGCCGCCGGCAACTGCGTGGTGCTGAAGCCCGCCGAGCAGACCCCGGCCTCGATCCTGCTCTGGGCCGAGATCATCGGCGACCTGCTGCCCGCGGGCGTGCTCAACATCGTGAACGGCTTCGGCCTCGAGGCCGGCAAGCCGCTCGCCTCGAGCCCCCGGATCGCCAAGATCGCCTTCACCGGCGAGACCACGACCGGCCGGCTCATCATGCAGTATGCGAGCCAGAACCTGATCCCGGTCACGCTCGAACTCGGCGGCAAGTCCCCGAACATCTTCTTCGCCGACGTGGCGGCCGAGGATGACGACTTCTTCGACAAGGCGCTCGAAGGCTTCACGATGTTCGCGCTGAACCAGGGCGAGGTCTGCACCTGCCCGAGCCGCGCGCTGATCCAGGAGTCTGTCTACGAGCGCTTCATGGAGCGGGCCGTCAAGCGCGTCGAGGCGATCAAGCAGGGCGACCCGCTCGACCCCTCGACGATGATCGGCGCGCAGGCCTCCTCCGAGCAGCTCGAGAAGATCCTCTCCTACATGGACATCGGCCGGCAGGAAGGCGCGGAGGTGCTGACGGGCGGCGAACGCAACGAACTCGGCGGCGACCTCGCCGGGGGCTATTACGTGAAGCCCACGGTGTTCAAGGGCCACAACAAGATGCGGGTCTTCCAGGAGGAGATCTTCGGGCCCGTCGTCTCGGTCACGACCTTCAAGACCGAGGAAGAGGCGCTCGAGATCGCCAACGACACGCTCTATGGCCTCGGCTCGGGCGTGTGGACGCGCGACGGCAACCGCGCCTATCGCTTCGGCCGGGGCATCAAGGCGGGCCGCGTCTGGACCAACTGCTACCACGCCTATCCGGCCCACGCGGCCTTCGGCGGCTACAAGCAGTCGGGCATCGGGCGCGAGACCCACAAGATGATGCTCGACCACTACCAGCAGACGAAGAACCTCCTCGTCAGCTACTCGCCGAAGAAACTCGGCTTCTTCTGATCTCCCTGAGCGACTCCGGGGACTGGCCTTCGGGCCAGCCCCCGGCCTTTTATTCAGGGGAGGAGGCAATGACGGAACCCGAGGATGCCCCGGCGCCCGGCAAGGTCAGCGCGACCCCCGCGGCGCTCGAACTGCTCGCCGAGATCGAGGCCGACCATGGCCCGGTCCTGTTTCACCAGTCCGGCGGCTGCTGCGACGGCTCCTCGCCGATGTGCTACCCGAAGGGGGAATTCCTGATCGGCGAGACCGACGTGCTGCTCGGCCATATCGGCGGCGCGCCCTTCTACATCAGCGGCCCGCAGGCGGCCGCCTGGGCCCATACCGACCTCATCATCGACGTCGTGCCCGGCCGGGGGGGCATGTTCTCCCTCGACAACGGCCGGGAGCGGCGTTTCCTGACCCGCTCGACCATCTGCGCCGTCGCGCCGCCGGGCTAGGCGGCCGGCGGAGGCTTTCCGCGGCGCGCGCGGGAAGCGGACCGATCCGGAGGAGACTGCCATGGCGAAAACCATGAAGGCGGCGGTGGTGCGCGAATTCGGCGCGCCGCTCACCATCGACGAGGTGCCGGTTCCCGAGCCCGGCGAGGGCGAGATCCAGGTCGCGATCCAGGCCTCGGGCGTCTGCCACACCGATCTGCACGCCGCCGAGGGCGACTGGCCGGTGAAGCCCAATCCTCCGTTCATTCCCGGCCACGAAGGCGTCGGCTTCGTCTCCGCCGTCGGCGGGGGCGTGAAACACGTCCGCGAGGGCGACCGGGTCGGCGTGCCCTGGCTCTACACCGCCTGCGGCCATTGCCGGCACTGCCTCGGCGGCTGGGAGACGCTCTGCCTCGAGCAGAAGAACACCGGCTATTCCGTCAACGGCGGATTCGCCGAATACGTGGTGGCGGATCCCGACTACGTGGGCCATCTGCCCTCGAACATCCCCTTCGCGGAACTCGCGCCCGTGCTCTGCGCCGGGGTCACGGTCTACAAGGGGCTCAAGGTCACGGACACGAAGCCCGGGGACTGGGTGGTGATCTCGGGCGTGGGCGGGCTCGGCCACATGGCGGTGCAGTACGCGAAGGCCATGGGGCTCAACGTCGCGGCGGTCGACATCGCCGAGGACAAGCTCGAACTTGCCCGCAAGCTCGGCGCGACGCTCACCGTCAATGCGATGGAGGAGGATCCGGCGGCGGTGATCAAGCGCGAGACCGGCGGCGGCGCGCAGGGCGTGCTCGTGACGGCGGTCAGCCCGAAGGCCTTCGAGCAGGCGGTGAACATGGTGGACCGGGGCGGCACCGTCTCGCTCAACGGCCTGCCGCCCGGCGACTTTCCGATCGACATCTTCGGCATGGTGCTGAACGGAATCACCGTGCGCGGCTCGATCGTCGGCACGCGGCTCGACCTGCAGGAATCGATCGATTTCGCGGCGCGGGGGCAGGTGAGGGCGACGATCCACCACGCGAAGCTCGACGACATCAACGACGTCTTCGCGAAGATGCGCAAGGGCGAGATCGAGGGCCGGATCGTCCTCGACATCGCCTGATCCGGAAATCCCCGCCGGGGTGCTTAACCGGCGGGTAAGCTTGCATGGCGAAATCTGGTCTCCGAGGCGGCCCGCGGGCCGCGCAACGGGGATGGCGCCGAAGGCTCCGTGCCCCCAATCCTTCGGAGCCGAGATGACCCCGCCGCTCAGCGATGCCAGCAAGCCCCCCGCCACCCGCCGCCGTCACCGCCTCTTCGGCGTGACCATCCTGCTCGTCGAGGACAGCCGCGGCGCCTCGGAAGCCGTCCGGCTCATGGCCGCGGAGAGCGGCGCGCGGCTGCGCCGGGCGGACAGCCTCGCGGCGGCCGGGCGCCACCTCGCGATCTACCGGCCGAACGTGGTCATCGTCGACATCGGCCTGCCCGATGGCGACGGGCTCGGGCTGATCCGCCACCTCGCCGCGGCGGCGGCGCCGCTGCGCGCGCTGATCGCGACGAGCGGGCAGGATCCCGCGGCCTGGCAGCCGGCCGCGCGCGCCGCCGGGGCGGCGGCCTGCCTCGCGAAGCCGATCCCGAGCCTCGCCGCCTTCCAGGACTGCGTGCGCTCGGTCCTGCCCGAGGCGCGCGCGCCGGCCGCGCCGCTCACCGAGCGGATCGCGAAGGCGCCCCCGGCCTGAGGCCTGGCGGCATGATGTCACGAATGCGCGAATCCGGCTGCCATCCGGGCGGCGGGGCGCTACTCTCCCGATGGAAACCATCCGGAGAGCACGATGCGACTTGTCCCGGCCGGTCTGGCGCTCGCGATCCTGGCCTGCGGCCCGGGACCCGCGGCCGCCGAGCGCTACGAGACCTCGGCGGGCGCCGTCGAGGTCTCGCGCATGGCAAGCGGGCTCTCGACGCCCTGGTCCCTCGCCTTCCTGCCCGGCAACGCCTGGCTCGTCACCGAGCGCGACGGCCGGCTGCTGCTGATCGAGGGCGGCGCGGCGCGGCCCGTCTCGGGCGTGCCGGAGGTCTGGGCCAGGGGCCAGGGCGGGCTGCTCGATGTCGTGGTGGCGCGCGACTACGCCTTCAGTCACGAGATCTTCCTCACCTTCGCCGAATGGCGCGGCGCCGGCGCCGCCACCTCGCTCGCCGTGGCGAAGCTTGACCAGCGGACCGCGGCGCTCGACGACGTGGAGGTGATCTTCCGCCAGGAGCCGCCGGCGAAGGGCGGCGCCCATTTCGGCGGCCGCGTGGTCGAGGCGCCGGACGGCACGCTCTTCCTGACGCTCGGCGAGCGCCACGAGCGCGAGACGGCGCAGTATCTCGACAACGACCGGGGCAAGATCGTCCGGATCCGCCGCGACGGCGCCCCGGCCGCGCGCAATCCCTTCTCCGGCCGCGCCGATGCCCGCGCCGAGATCTGGTCCTTCGGGCACCGCAACCCGCAGGGCATCGCGATGGGGCCCGACGGCGCGCTCTGGGAGACCGAGCACGGACCCCAGGGCGGGGACGAGGTGAACCGGATCGCGCCGGGCCGGAACTACGGCTGGCCCGTCGTCACCTTCGGCGAGGAATACGGCGGCGGCGCGATCGGCCGGGGCACCGGGGCGCCCGGGATGGAGGCGCCGCTTCACGTCTGGACGCCCTCGATCGCCCCCTCCGGGCTCATGGTCTATTCCGGCGAACTCTGGCCGGAATGGAAGGGCGACCTCTTCGCCGGCTCGCTCAAGTACGACTTCATCTCGCGGCTGTCGCCCGATGGCCGGGACGAACTCGAACGGATGTTCCAGGGCGAATTCGCCCGGATCCGCGACATCCGCGAGGCGCCCGACGGCGCGATCTGGTTCATCGCCGAGAGCGACGGCGCGGTCTGGCGGATGGTGCCGGCGCCCGGTAGCTGACCCGGGCGCGCTATTCGAGGATCTCGAGCGTGCCCCGCTCCCGATAGGGCGTCGTCTGGTAGAAGGCGCGGTAGCATTTGGAGAAATGCGACGGCGAGGCGAAGCCGCAGGCCAGCGCCACGTTGATCACGCTCATCTCGGTCTGCATCAGCAGGTTGCGCGCCTTCTTCAGCCGCAGCTCCATGTAGTACCGCTTCGGGCTGCGGTTGAGGTAGCGGCGGAACAGCCGTTCGAGCTGCCGCGTCGACATGCCGACCTCCTCGGCCAGATCGGCGGGGGAGATCGGCTCCTCGATATGGGTTTCCATCCGGTGCATGACGGTCGAGAGCTTCGGGTGCCGGATGCCGATCCGCGTCGGGATCGACAGCCGCTGCTCGTCGCGGTCGGAGCGGATCTCGGTATGGATCATCTGGTCGGCGACGAGATTGGCAAGCTCCGTCCCGTGCTTGCGCGCGATCAGCTTCAGCATCAGATCGGTCGAGGCGACCCCGCCCGCGGCGGTGTAGCGGTTCTGGTCGATCACGTAGACATTCGGCGTCACGTCGATCTCGGGGAAATCCTCGTCGAACCCGACCCGGTTCTCCCAGTGGATCGTGCAGCGCCGCCCGTCGAGCAGCCCGGCCTCGGCCAGGACCTGCGCGCCGGTGCAGACGGCGCCGATCGCGGCGACCCGCCGGCTCTCGCGCCGGAGCCAGGTCAGGATCGGCCTGGTGACGCTTTCCTTGACGTCGGAGCCGCCGATCACGATCAGCGTCGTGTCGCGCGTGAGTTCGCCGAGTCCCCCGTCGGTCTGGATCCGGATCCCGTTCGAGGCCGCCGCGAGCCCGCCCTCCTCGCTCAGCGTGCGCCACTGGTAGAGCGGGCGGCCGGCCATCTTGTTCGCGAGCCTGAGCGGCTCGACCGCGCTCGCGAAGGCGATCATGGTGAACCGCGGCACCAGCAGAAAGACGAAGGGCTCCGGGCGGCTGTCTGCCATCGGCTGGGACTCGTTCCTGGCGTGGAAGGGCGATCGTGCCGAACGTCTAGTGTCTCGCACCGGGCCTCGCGGTCAAGGGGCATCGTGGCTCCCGCGGCGGGGGGATGGTAAAAGCCGCGTGGCTGGTCTATGCAGCGCGCAATTTTCCGCCCACGACCCCGGGAGCGAAGACCATGTGTGCTGACTGGACCCGATCCGACTGGCGCTCGAAGCCGCGGGTACAGATGCCCGACTACCCCGACGCCGCCGCGCTTCACGCGGTGGAGCGCGAGCTCGCCTCCTATCCTCCGCTCGTCTTCGCCGGCGAGACCCGGAAGCTGCGCGCGCAGCTCGCCGAGGTCGCCGAGGGGCGCGCCTTCCTGCTCCAGGGCGGCGATTGCGCGGAGAGCTTCGGCGCGTTCAAGGCCGACATCATCCGCGACACGTTCAAGGTGATGCTGCAGATGGCCGTGGTCCTCACCTTCGGGGCGAAATGCCCGGTGGTGAAGATCGGCCGCATGGCGGGGCAGTTCGCCAAGCCGCGCTCGGCGCCGATGGAGTCGGTGGGCGGCGTGGAACTGCCGAGCTACCGCGGCGACATCATCAACGATTTCGAGTTCACCGCCGCGGCGCGGATCCCCGATCCGAACCGCATGCTGCGCGCCTATACCCAGGCCGCGGGCACGCTGAACCTCCTGCGCGCCTTCAGCCAGGGCGGCTACGCCGACATCACCCGCGTGCACTCCTGGACGCTCGACTTCACCGCCGGCCAGCCCGGCTACGAGCAGTACCACAAGCTCGCGAACCGGATCTCGGACGCGCTCGACTTCATGCAGGCGGCGGGCGTGAGCCCGGAGACCGCCGACACGCTGCACCGCGTCGACTACTACACCAGCCACGAGGCGCTGCTGCTCGAATACGAGGAGGCGCTCTGCCGCATCGACTCGACGACGGGCATCCCGGTCGCGGGTTCGGGCCACATGATCTGGATCGGCGACCGCACCCGCCAGCCGGACGGCGCGCATGTCGAGTTCTGCCGCGGCGTGCAGAACCCGCTCGGGCTGAAATGCGGCCCGTCGATCTCGGAAAGCGACCTGCTGCGGCTGATCGACCGGCTGAACCCGGCGAACGAGGCCGGGCGGCTGACACTGATCGCGCGCTTCGGCGCGGGCCAGGTCGGCGAGCATCTGCCGCGCCTCATCCGCGCGGTCGAGCGCGAGGGCCGCAAGGTGGTCTGGTCCTGCGATCCGATGCACGGCAACACGGTGAAGTCGGAGTCGGGCTACAAGACCCGGCCCTTCGAGCGGGTGCTGCGCGAGGTGCGGGAATTCTTCGCGATCCACGCGGCCGAGGGCACCTATCCCGGCGGCGTGCATTTCGAGATGACCGGGCAGGACGTGACCGAATGCACCGGCGGCGTGCGCGCGGTCCGCGACGAGAACCTGCGCGACCGCTACCACACCGCCTGCGATCCGAGGCTGAACGCGAGCCAGTCGCTGGAACTCGCCTTCCTCGTGGCGCAGGAACTGCACAACCGCCTCCAGGCGCAGCGCGCGGCGGGCTGAGCGGGCGTGAGCGTGGAGCATGTCCTGGTCCTGACGGCGGCGGCGGACCTGCCCGACGCCGCCATCGACCTGATGGCGGAAACCGTGAACGGCGCCGGGGGCGCGGCGGGCGAGACCCGGCGCCTCGCGGCGGGCGCGGTCGAACTCGACCTCGCGCGGCGCCCGGCGCCGGGAGCGATGGGCGAATTCGCCGCGCGGATCGGGATCGACGCCAACCTCGTCCCGTCCGCGAACCGCCGCAAGCGGCTGCTGATCGCGGACATGGATTCCACGATCATCGACGTGGAATGCATCGACGAACTCGCGGATTTCGCCGGCGTGAAGCCGATGGTGGCCGAGATCACCGAACGGGCGATGCGGGGCGAACTCGATTTCGAGGCGGCGCTGCGCGCCCGCGTGGCGCTGCTGCGCGGACTGCCCGCCGGCACGCTCGGGCAATGCTACGAGGCGCGGGTGCGGCTCAATCCGGGCGCGCGGGTGCTCGCGCGGACCATGGCCGCGCTCGGCGCGGAGACCGCGCTCGTCTCGGGTGGCTTCACCTTCTTCTCCGAACGCGTCGCCCGGGCGGCGGGCTTCGCCTACAACCAGGCCAACACGCTGCTGACCGAGGACGGGGTGCTGACCGGCGAGGTCGCCGACCCGATTCTCGGGCGGGAAGCGAAGCGCGCCGCGCTGGCGCGGCTGTCGGCGGATTTCGGACCGGAGGGCGCGATCGCCGTCGGCGACGGAGCGAACGATCTCGACATGGTCACCGCCGCCGGGCTCGGCGTCGCCTATCGCGCGAAACCCGCGCTGGCGGAGGCGGCCGACGCGCGGATCGAGCATTCCGACCTGACCGCGCTGCTCGCGCTGCAGGGCATTCCGGAGACCGAATGGGTCCGGGACTGAGCGATCGCCGGCCGATCTCCGAACAAAGCGGGAACGCCCTTCCCTTCCCCGCGATTCATCCTTAATTTGCCCGAAATGAACGGTGACTGGATCGACGAGGCGGAAGCGTTCGAGGCGGCGGAGACGCGGCCCCTGTCCGCGCGCGCCGCGGCCGCGCGGCCGACCCCCTATCTCGACGGGCTGAACGAGGAACAGCGGGCGGCCGTCGAGACGCTGGAGGGGCCGGTTCTGGTGCTCGCGGGCGCGGGCACGGGCAAGACGCGCGCGCTCACCACGCGGATCGCGCATCTGATCGCGACCGGACGGGCGCGGCCGAACGAGGTGCTGGCCGTCACCTTCACCAACAAGGCCGCGCGCGAGATGCGCCACCGCGTCGGCGGGCTCGTCGGCGCGGTGGTGGAGGGGATGCCCTGGCTCGGCACCTTCCATTCGCTCTCGGTGAAGATCCTGCGCCGGCACGCGGAACTGGTCGGGCTGAAGTCGAACTTCACCATCCTCGACACCGACGACCAGATCCGCCTCATGCGCCAGATCGTCCAGGCGGAGCGGATCGACGAGAAGCGCTGGCCCCCCCGGATGCTGGCGAGCCTGATCGACGGCTGGAAGAACCGCGCGCTGACGCCGGAGCGGGTGCCGAGTTCGGAGGCGAGCGCCTACGCGCACCGGGGCACGGAGCTCTACGCCGCCTATCAGGAGCGGCTGCGCACGCTCAACGCCTGCGATTTCGGCGACCTGCTGCTGCATGTGGTGGGGATCTTCCAGAACCACCCGGACGTGCTCGACCGCTACCAGTCCTGGTTCCGCTACATCCTCGTCGACGAATACCAAGACACGAACGTCGCGCAGTATCTCTGGCTGCGGCTTCTCGCCGGACGGCATCGCAACATCTGCTGCGTCGGCGACGACGACCAGTCGATCTACGGCTGGCGCGGCGCCGAGGTGGAGAACATCCTGCGCTTCGAGAAGGATTTCCCGGGCGCGAAGGTGATCCGGCTCGAACGCAACTACCGCTCCACGCCCCATATCCTCGCCGCCGCCTCGGGCGTCATCGCCGCGAACGAGAGCCGGCTCGGCAAGACGCTCTGGACCGACGTCGCGAAGGGCGAGAAGCTCCGGCTGATCGGGCATTGGGACGGAGAGGAGGAGGCGCGCTGGATCGGCGAGGAGATCGAGGCCTTCACCCGCGGCACCCGGGGGGCCGAGCCGGTACCGGCGGATGCAATCGCGATTCTCGTGCGCGCCACGCATCAGATGCGCGCCTTCGAGGACCGCTTCCTGACGATCGGCCTGCCCTACCGCGTGATCGGCGGCCCGCGCTTCTACGAGCGGCAGGAGATCCGCGACGCGATGGCCTATTTCCGCGTCGCGGTCTCGCCCGACGACGGCCTCGCCTTCGAGCGGATCGTGAACGTGCCGAAACGCGGCCTCGGCGACAAGGCGGTGCAGGAGATCAACCGCGTCGCCCGCGAGAACGGGATCAGCCTGCTGGAGGCGGCGCGCGCGCTCGCCGCCGAACGCGGGCTCTCGGCGCGCGCCTGCGGCCAGCTCGGCGCGCTGGTCGCGGATTTCGACCGCTGGCACGCGCTCGCCCGGGAGGGAGAGGATCATGTCGGGCTCGCCGAGGCGATCCTGGAGGAATCGGGCTACACCCAGATGTGGCAGGCCGAGAAATCGCCCGACGCCGCCGGCCGGCTCGAGAACCTCAAGGAGCTGGTGAAGGGGCTCGGGGAGTTCGAGAACCTTCAGGGCTTCCTCGAACATGTCAGCCTCGTGATGGACAACGAGCAGGACGAGGGGGCGCGGAAGGTCTCGATCATGACGCTGCACGCGGCGAAGGGGCTGGAATTTCCCTGCGTCTTCCTGCCGGGGTGGGAGGACGGACTCTTCCCGTCGCAGCGGGCGATGGACGAGAGCGGGCTGAAGGGGCTCGAGGAGGAGCGCCGGCTCGCCTATGTCGGCATCACCCGCGCGCGGCGCTTCTGCACGATCAGCTTCGCGGCGAACCGGCGGGTCTACAACCAGTGGCAATCCGCCCTGCCCTCGCGCTTCATCGACGAACTGCCGGCCGCGCATGTCGAGGTGCTGACCCCGCCCGGCCTCTACGGCGGCGGCTACGGCGCCGCCTCGCCCGCGCCGATGAGCACGCTCGCCGACCGCGCGGCGGAGGCGGATGTATACGATTCGCCCGGCTGGAAGCGGATGCGCGCCCGGGCCGAGTCGCGGCCGGTCTCCCAGCCGCGGGAGGCGCGCGACATGGTGATCGACGCGACCGCCGTGCCCGCCTTCGCGGCGGGCGACCGGGTGTTCCACCAGAAATTCGGCTATGGCGTGGTGCGGCGGGTGGAAGGCGACAAGCTTGCCATCGACTTCGAGAAGGCCGGATCGAAGAACATCGTCGCGCGTTTCGTCGTGGCCGCGGACGACATCCCGTTCTGACCGGCCGGCGCCCTTTTCCCGACATCCTGGCCCGAACGCAAAAAAAGAGCCGGACCGAAGTCCGGCTCAGTTTGGGAGGAAACTGAAAGGGGCGCCGCGCGGGGCCGCGCCCGGAAATTTGGGATCAGCGGCCGTAGACGCTGTCGTAGGCGATCTCGCGGATCGAGTAGCGGGAGATGCCGAGATCGCGCAGTTCGCGGTCGTTGAGCGCGCGCAGCTCGGTCAGCGTGCGCAGAAAGAGCCGGTAGTCGGCGACCGCCCTGGCAATCGCGGAGAAGAGGCCGTGGCCGAAGCCGCTGGTGGTGGTGGCCGAGGGGAAGTTGATGACCTGCGCCATGTTCGTCTGTCCTTCGTCTGGTCCCGGGGAGCCCTCTCCGCCGGGGTTCTGTTGCTGCTCGACGCCGCCCGTCGGGGCTCCGGCGTCCTGGTTCCGCGAAAGCTCCGATCCGGTGGCCGACACGCGCCTTGCTTGTGTCCGCCGTCTTTCGTCGTCTTTCGCTTTTGAGCGTTCCCGTGTTGTTGCAATGCAAAATAAACGATTGCGCCTTTCGCGCAATCGCCATTCCTGGAAGGCCGCCATGCAATGGGTGCATGCCTCTTAACGCCTTGTTCAACAAAGCATTAACCGGCGATATTCCGCCGGTTCCCGCGATCACGTGGTTATTCCCGGGGCGCTTTCGCGCCGATGGCGCATGAGCCGGCAAACGAACATTCATGAAAATCGCTCGCGCGACCGCGCCGCTCTCCCGCCGAACCGCCCTTGTCTCCGCCGCGGGGCGGAGCGATCTTCCGCGCGAAGCGCCGGCGCGAGCCGGGAATAGAGATGAAAGCAAGCGTGATGCCCGTGACAAAAGACGACGTCCTCTCCGCCCTCGGCGCCGTGCCGATGCCCGGTTCCGGCAAGAGCATCGTCGAGGCGGATGTGCTGCGCGCGGTGACGGTCGACGACGGCCGGGTCAGTTTCATTCTCGAGGTGGATCCCGCGCAGGGCGCGGCGCTCGAACCCACGCGGGCGGCGGCCCAGGCGGCGGTCGAGGCGCTGCCCGGGGTGCGTTCGGTCTCCGCGCTCCTGACCGCGCATGGTCCCGCGCCGAAGGCACCGCCCCCGCCCGACCTCAAGATCGGCCGTCACCCGACGCCCCAGGCCGGGCCGCGGGCGGTGCCGGGCGTGCGCCGCGTCATCGCCGTCGCCTCCGGCAAGGGTGGCGTGGGGAAATCAACCGTCGCCGCCAATCTCGCCGTGGCGCTCGCCGCGGAGGGGCGCGCGATCGGCCTGCTCGACGCCGACATCTACGGGCCGAGCCAGCCCCGGATGATGGGCGTCTCGGGACGCCCGCGCTCGCCGGACGGCAAGACGATCCTGCCGCTCCACAATCACGGCGTCACCATCATGTCGATCGGCCTGATGCTGCGCGAGGGCGAGGCGGTGGTCTGGCGCGGGCCGATGCTGATGGGCGCGCTGCAGCAGCTGATGGGCCAGGTCGCTTGGGGCGAACTCGACGCGCTGATCGTCGACCTGCCGCCCGGTACCGGTGACGTGCAGCTGACGCTGAGCCAGAAATACGAGCTGACCGGCGCCATCCTCGTCTCCACGCCGCAGGACATCGCGCTGCTCGACGCGCGCAAGGCGCTCGACATGTTCGACAAGACCAAGGTGCCCGTGATCGGCCTCGTCGAGAACATGTCGAGCTACATCTGCCCGAACTGCGGCCACGAGGCGCATATCTTCGGCCATGGCGGCGCGAAGGCGGAGGCGGCGCGGCTCGGCCTGCCCTTCCTCGGCGAGGTGCCGCTCGACATCGCGATCCGGCAGGCGGGCGATTCGGGGGTGCCGGCCGTCGCCGCCCATCCCGAGAGCCCGGAGGCGGAGGCCTTCCGCGCCATCGCCCGGCGGCTGATCAGCGAGGGCGTCGTCTGACATCGCGCCCCTGGCCGCTTGCCCGGCGCGAATCCGCGGCTATTGTGGCGAAACTGCCTTTCACAGCCTCGCCGGCGGGGATCCGCCCGGTCGGGGGCCGTTCCATGACGGATCAAGGAGCTCTCATGAAGCGCATTCTGCTCGCGACCGCGGTCTCCGCCGGCCTCGCCTCCGCGGCCGCCGCCGAGCCGGTCAACATCGGCGTCATCCTCGGCTTCACCGGCCCGCTCGAGTCGATCACGCCGGCCATGGCGGCGAGCGCGGAGATGGCGCTGAAGGAGGCCTCCGATTCGGGCAAGCTGCCGGGCGGGATCACGCTCAATCCGGTGCGCGCGGATTCGACCTGCATCGACGCCGCCGCCGCCACCACCGCCGCCGAGGGCCTGGTGACGGGCCAGAACGTCGTCGCGATCATGGGCGCGGACTGTTCCGGCGTCACCACCGCGATCGCGACCAACGTGGCGGTGCCGAAGGGCGTCGTGATGGTCTCGCCCTCCGCGACCTCCCCCGCGCTCTCGAGCCTCGAGGACAACGGCTATTTCTTCCGCACCGCGCCCTCGGACGCGCGGCAGGGCGAGGTGCTCGCGGATCTCGTCTCGGAGAGCGGCGTGACGGAGGTGGCGGTCACCCATACCAACAACGACTATGGCAAGGGGCTCGCCGACAGCTTCCAGGCCGCCTTCGAGGCGAAGGGCGGCAAGGTCGCGATCTCGGCGGCGCATGACGACGGCAAGGGCGACTACTCGGCCGAGGTCGCCGCGCTCCAGGCCTCGGGCGCCGACACGCTGATGGTGCTCGGCTACGTCGACCAGGGCGGCCGCGGCATCGTGCAGGCCGCGCTCGACACCGGCGCCTTCGAGCACTTCTACTTCGGCGACGGCATGTACGGGCAGAGCCTGATCGACGCGGTGGGGTCGGAGATCAACGGCAAGGTGATCGGCACGCTGCCGGGCGTCGAGGGCGAGGCGGCGGACATCTTCGCGACGCTCGCCAAGGCGCATGACATGGACCCGACCGGCACCTACGTGCCCGAGAGCTACGACGCCGCCGCGCTGATCGCGCTCTCGATGGCGGCGGCGGGCTCGGCGGACCGGACCGGCATCCGCGACCACATGCTCGACGTCGCGAACGCGCCCGGCGAGAAGATCTACGCGGGCGAGCTCGCCAAGGCGCTCGACCTCATCGCCCAGGGTCAGGACATCGACTATCAGGGCGCGACCGGCGTGGAACTGATCGGACCGGGCGAGGCGCGCGGCTCCTACCGCGTCTACGAGATCAAGGACGACGCGCCCGTCACCCTCGGCTACCGGTAGGCTCCCGTGCCGGCCTCCCCGGCGATGGTCGAGGTCGACGACCTCCGGATGCATTTCGGCGGCATCCATGCGGTGGATGGCGCCTCGATCCGGATCGCGAAGAGCTCGATCACCGGCCTGATCGGCCCGAACGGCGCCGGGAAATCGACGCTGTTCAACGTGATCGCCGGGCATTTCGCCCCGACCTCCGGCACCGTGCGGCTCGACGGGGAGGACATCACCGGCCTTCCGCCGCACGAACTCTTCCACAAGGGGCTGCTCCGGACCTTCCAGACCGCGCATGAATTCGGCACGCTGACGGTCCGCGAGAACCTGATGATGGTCCCGCCCGGCCAGCCGGGCGAGACGCTCTGGAACGCCTGGTTCCGCCCCGGCGCGGTCCGCGCCCGCGAGGCGATGGTGCGGGAGCGCGCCGACGAGGTGATCGACTTCCTCGAGATCGGCCATGTCGCGGAGGAATACGCGGGCAACCTCTCCGGCGGGCAGAAGAAGCTGCTGGAACTCGGCCGCACGATGATGGTCGATGCGAAGATCGTCTTTCTCGACGAGGTCGGCGCGGGGGTGAACCGGACGCTGCTCCGGACCATCGGCGATGCGATTGTCCGGCTCAACCGCGAGCGCGGCTATACCTTCTGCCTGATCGAGCACGACATGGATTTCATCGCCCGCCTCTGCGACCCGGTGATCGTGATGGCCGAGGGCAAGGTGCTGGCGGAGGGACCGCCCGACGTCGTGCGCGCCGACGAGGCGGTGATCGAGGCCTATCTCGGCCGCGGCCTGCGCAACAAGCCGGGAGCGCCGGCATGAGCTTCCTGAGCGCCCGGGCGATGACCGGCGGCTACGGCGCGACCGACATCCTGCACGGCTGCGCCATCGCGGTGGAGCGCGGCGAGATCGCGGTGATCGTGGGACCGAACGGCGCCGGCAAGTCCACCGCGATGAAGGCGATCTTCGGCATGCTGCGCCTGCGCGAGGGCGAGGTCCGGCTCGACGGCGAGCCGATCACCGCCCTCTCCCCGCAGGAGCGCGTCCGCCGCGGCATGGGCTTCGTGCCCCAGGTCAACAACGTCTTCGCCTCGATGTCGGTCGCGGAGAACCTGGAGATGGGCGCCTTCATCCGCGAGGACGACTATTCCGAGACGATGGAGCAGGTCTTCTCGCTCTTCCCGATCCTCTACGAGAAGCGCGCGCAGGCGGCGGGCGAACTTTCCGGCGGCCAGCGCCAGCAGGTCGCCGTCGGCCGGGCGCTGATGACGCGGCCGAAGCTCCTGATGCTCGACGAGCCGACGGCGGGGGTCTCGCCGATCGTGATGGACGAGCTTTTCGACAAGATCATCGAGATCGCGCGCACCGGCATCTCGATCCTGATGGTCGAGCAGAACGCGCGCCAGGCGCTCAACATCGCCGACAAGGGCTATGTGCTGGTCCAGGGCCGCAACCGCTACACCGACACCGGAGAGGCGCTGCTCGCCGATCCGGAAGTGCGCAGGACCTTCCTGGGGGGCTGATGGAGAATTTTCTGAACGCCCTGGTGCTCTTCACCAATTTCGTCGTGATCCCGGCGACGACCTATGGCGCGCAGCTCGCGCTCGGCGCGCTCGGGGTCACGCTGATCTACACGGTGCTGCGCTTCTCGAACTTCGCCCATGGCGACCTGATGGCCTTCGGCACGATGCTGACGATCATGGTCACCTGGGGCCTCCAGGCGCTCGGCATCGGCATCGCGCCGCTGCCGACCGCGCTGCTCGCGCTGCCGGTCGGGATGATCGGCGCGACGGCGCTCGCGCTCCTGACCGACCGCTGGGTCTTCGCCTTCTACCGTCACCGGCGGGCGGATCCGGTGATCTTCGTGATCGCCTCGGTCGGGGTGATGTTCGTCTACAACGCGATCACGCGCTTCTTCATCGGCGTCGGCGACCAGCGGTTCGAGGATGGCGCGCGCTTCGTGATCCGCGTGCCCGACTTCCGCGCGATGACCGGGCTCAGGGAAGGCCTCGCGCTCCGCACCTCGCAGGTGCTGACCGTGGTGGTGATGGCGCTCGCGGTCGCCTTCGTCTTCTGGTTCCTCAACCGCACCCGCACCGGCAAGTCGATGCGCGCCTATTCCGACAACGAGGATCTCGCGCTCCTCTCCGGGATCAGCCCCGGCCATGTGGTGCGGGTGACCTGGGTGCTCGCGGCCTGTCTCGCGACGCTCGCGGGCGTGCTCTACGGGCTCGACAAGTCGTTCAATCCCTTCGTCTACTTCCAGCTCCTGCTGCCGATCTTCGCCTCGGCGATCGTGGGCGGGATCGGCCAGCCGGTCGGCGCGGTCGTGGGCGGCTTCGTCGTCGCCTTCTCCGAGGTCACGCTCACCTACGCCTACAAGGGCGTGCTGACCTATCTCCTGCCGGAGGGCATGGCGCCGGAGGGCCTCGT
Source organism: Amaricoccus solimangrovi (assembly GCF_006385685.1). GTDB lineage: Bacteria > Pseudomonadota > Alphaproteobacteria > Rhodobacterales > Rhodobacteraceae > Amaricoccus > Amaricoccus solimangrovi. Next base: position 122,605 of record NZ_VFRP01000009.1, read on the forward strand.
CCAGCTGCTCGGCACCGACTACAAGTTCGCGGTTTCCTTCGTCATCCTCGTGATCGTGCTGCTCGTCCGGCCGACCGGGATCTTCAGGGGCAAGGTGGTATGACCGGAGCCGCGCGCGTCCTCGCCCTCTACGCCGTCATGGCGGCGCTGATCCTTCTCGTCGGCCTGCTGCAGAGCTGGACGGTGGCGCTGGCGATCCTGCAGCTCTCGCTCATCTCGGCGATCATGTCGCTCGGGGCGAACATCCAGTGGGGCTACGCCGGGCTCTTCAACGCGGGCGTGATGGGCTTCGCCGCGCTCGGGGGCGTGGCGGGCGTGCTCGTCGCGATGCCGCCGGTCGCGGGCGCGCTCGCGGCGGGCGGGCTCGACCTCGGGCTCGCGATCCTGACGGTGCTCGCCACCGCCGCGCTGATCCTCTTCCTGCGGCCCCGGCTGCCGGACCTCATCCGGACGCCCGCGACGCTCGTGCTGGCCTTCCTCGGCTATCTCGCAATGCGGCGTTTCCTCGACCCGGCCTCCGCCGCGATCGGAAGCGCGACCGGGGCGCAGGGTTACATGGGCGGGCTGGGGCTGCCGATCCTGATCGCCTGGCCGGTCGGCGGGCTCTTCGCGGCCGGGGCGGCCTGGCTCGTCGGCAAGGTCGCGCTCGGCCTGCGCTCCGACTATCTCGCGATCGCGACGCTCGGCATCGCCGAGATCATCCTCGCGGTGCTGAAGAACGAGAACTGGCTGACCCGCGGCGTGAAGAACGTGACCGGCATCCCGCGCCCGGTCCCCGACGAGATCGTGCTGCAACAGCAGCCCTGGGTGATCGACCTCGCCGCGCGCTTCGGCTCGGACCCGGTGATGACGGCGGCGGTGGTCTCGCGGCTCTGGTACGCGGTGCTCTTCGCCATCGTGCTCGCGATCCTGCTCTGGCTCTCGGAACGGGCGCTCCGCTCTCCCTGGGGCCGGATGATGCGCGCGATCCGCGACAACCGCGACGCGGCGGAGGCGATGGGCAAGGACGTGACGCGGCGCCACCTGCGCGTCTTCGTGCTCGGCTCGGCGGTGGTCGGGATCGCGGGCGCGATGCTCGTGACGCTCGACGGCCAGTTCACGCCGGCGAGCTACAACCCGCTGCGCTACACCTTCCTGATCTGGGTGATGGTGATCGTCGGCGGCTCCGGCAACAACTGGGGCGCGGTGCTGGGCGGCTTCCTGATCTGGTACGTCTGGGTCGTGGCCGAGCCGATCGGCAACTGGCTCACCGCGCATCTCGCCGCGCTGGCGAGCCCCGGCGGCTGGTGGGACAGCCACCTGCGCGCCGCCGCGCCGCATTTCCGGCCGCTGCTGATGGGGCTGATCCTGCTCGTGACGCTGCGCTTCGCGCCCCGGGGGCTGATCCCCGAGGCGCGCGGGCGGTAGCGCCTATTTCCCCAGCGCGCAGGGCGCCGGCGCCATCAGCGCCGGCCCCTCGAAGGTCGCCTCGCCGCCCTTTTCCCAGAAGACGTAATGCCCGCCGTTGTCCTCGTCCGAATAGCGCGCGCCCGAGCCGCTGGCGGTCTGGTCGAGCACGAGATCCATGTCGCCCCAGGCGAGCGAGAGATAGCCCGGCTCGGTGTTGACGAAGACGGCGGCGAGCGGATCGGCGATCGTCTCGCAGCTGATCCCGACGGGGCCGACCACCGGCGCGTCGCCCCGCGCGGCCGGAACCGCGCGCACCAGCGCCGCGATCCGCCGCACGTATGCCTGCTTCGCGCAAAGCTCCGGCGCGCCCGCTGACCAGCAATCATCCCGCGCGGTCAGCCAGGCCTTCTGATCGGCGGCGAGCGAGGCCGGGGCGCCCGGCGCCGCCTCGGCACGGTCGTAGATCCCGCCGAGCACGCCGTCCAGCGTGGCGAGGCCGGGGCTGGCGCAGATCCCCTTCTCCGCCGCCGAGGCGGCCGCGCCGCAGTCGAAACTCGCATCTCCGGCGAGGGCGTGGCTCAGCGGAGCCCCGGCCAGGGCGAGAGCGAGACACGCCGAGCGAATGCGCATGCGAATCCTCCCATTTTCGCGAAGCTTAGCGCGAAATCCGCGCCCGCGCCCCCTCCATGGCCCGGCCCGGCTTGCGGCGGCGCGGCAAGTGACGCATGGAGGGCGCGAACCATGGAAAAGGTGACGCAGTGAAGTATCGCGATCTCGGCCGCGACGGTCTCAACGTTTCGGAATTCTGCCTCGGCACGATGACCTGGGGCAGCCAGAACACGCCCGAGGAAGCCTTCTCGCAGATCGACCTCGCGCTCGAACGCGGGATCAATCTCATCGACACCGCCGAGATGTATCCGACCACCCCGCTCCGCGCCGAGACCGTGGGCGAGACCGAGCGGATCATCGGCCGCTGGCTCAGTGCCAGCGGCGGGCGCGACAGGCTCGCGATCGCGACCAAGATCACCGGCGAGGGCAGTTCGGTCATCGATCGCGGCGGCGCGCCGATCTCGCCCGCGGCGCTGCGCCAGGCGCTCGAGGGAAGCCTCCGCCGGCTCGGGACCGATCACGTCGACCTCTACCAGCTGCACTGGCCCAACCGCGGCTCCTACCATTTCCGCAAGCACTGGAACTTCGCCCCCGAGACGCAGGGCGGGGGCGTGGAAGAGGACATGCTCGCGATCCTGAGAACGATCCGGGAGCTCCGCGACGAGGGCAAGCTGCGCCACTTCGGCCTCTCGAACGAATCTGCCTGGGGGACGGCGACCTTCCTGAAGCTCGCCGAGCGGGAGAACCTGCCCCGCGTGGTCTCGGTGCAGAACGAATACAACCTGATGTGCCGACTCTACGATCTCGATCTGGCCGAGCTCTCGCATCACGAAAACGTCGGCCTGCTCGCCTATTCGCCGCTCGCGGCCGGGCTCCTGACCGGCAAATACGCCGGCGGCGCCCGGCCCGACGGTTCGCGCGAGGCGGTCAACCGGAACAATCTCGGTGGCCGGATCTCGAAATTCTCGGAACCGGTGGCGGAGGAATATGTCGGCCTCGCGCGCGAACACGGGCTCGATCCGGCCCGGATGGCGCTCGCCTTCTGCGCCTCGCGCCCGTTCATGGGCTCGGTGATCCTCGGCGCCACGACGCTCGAACAGCTCGAGACCGACATCGCGGCGGCGGAGCTCACGCTGCCGGAGGCGGTGCTGGCCGGCATCGCCGCGATCCATCGCCGCTTTCCGGTGCCGATGTGAGCGCCGCCGGCGTCGTCCTTTACGGCCATCCCGACTCGGGCCATGCCTGCAAGGTCGCGCTGGCCCTGGCGCTGGCGGGCGTCGCGCATCGGACGGTCCGGATCGACATCTGGGCGCCGCCCGCGACCCGGCCGGCCGCCTTCCTCGCCGCGAGCCCCTTCGCGGAGGTTCCGCTCCTGATGATCGACGGGGTGACGCTGGTCCAGTCCGGTGCCATCCTGCTCGAGATCGCGGCGCGCTCGCGCCGCCTGGGCGGGGAGACCGCCGAGGGGATGCGGCGGGGCGCCGAACTGCTGATGTGGGAGGCGAACCGGATCGGCATGTGCCTGCCGCAGCTGAGGGAGGCGCGGCGCGTCGACGGCGCGGGCTTCCCGCCCGGGGCGATCGACTGGCTCCGCGAGCGCTACGCGGCCGACCGGGACCGGTTCGACCGGCTGCTCGGCGCGGGGCCGTTCTTCCACGGCGCGGCGCCGGGGATCGGCGATTGCGCGATCTGGGGCTATGTCCAGTGGGCCGAGGCCGCGGGCGTGGCGCCGAGCGCGGCGATGGATGCCTGGCGCGACCGGATCCGGGCGCTGCCGGAAACGCGGAGCCCGGAGGAATTCTTCCCGGCCTGAAGGCTCAGGGGATCGCCTCGGCCTGGAACAGGGCGATCTGCATCCCGGCGGAATCGAGCAGTTCCAGCGCCTCGCCGTTCACCCGCCAGCCGCGGGCATTCGCAAGCGCCTCCGCGAGCATCCGCTCCCAGTCCGCGAGCGGCGGCTGGCATCCCTTCAGGGTCGTCGCGGGCGCCTTGAAGTTCAGCTTGTCCCCGTTGCGCTCGAACCCGCCGGAGATCTCGTTGCAGCCGACCGTGGCCACGAAGCGGTTCTCGCCCTCCTTCAGGACCAGATGCGGCTCCGACAGATGCGCGGCCGGTTCGATCTCGGTCTTGCCGAGCCGGACGATGCGCCAATAGGTGTTGGTGAGGCTTCGGCTGCTCATCGCCTGTTCGCAGGTTTCCTCCGGCCAGACGCCGGTGAAGCGGTTCACGATGACGAGCGGCCCCTTCTCGCCATCCTCCTCGTCGCCCTCCTGCAGCACCCTTCCCTGCAGGCTCGCCATCAGCGGCGTGCCCTGGGCCACGCCGGCGGCGAGATAGGCGGCTTCGAGCGTCGGGAATTCCTTCGTCGTGGACAGGGGATAGACGCGGCCGGTCAGGCATTCGGTGATCTGGGCGCGATCGGCGAGGAAGCTGACCATCCCCCGCACCGACACGCGGATCGAAAGCGGCGTCGTGCCCGATTCGCCGGTCAGGTCGTAGCTTTCGGGCGCGGCGTCCGGCACGCCGTCGCGGTCGATCAGGCGCAGCCGGCCCGGCAGGACCGCGAATTCCATCTTGTCCTCGCCGTCCCAGAGGATCAGGCGGCCGACCGAGGTATCGATCCACCAGCGGCCGAGCGCGTCCTGGGTGCGTCCGTCGGGCAGCCATTTCCGGCGCAGGTCGAACACGTGGTCGGGCCAGAGATTGAGCTGATAGCTCAGCGCCTCGCAATCGACGCAAGGCACCTCGCCGCCGTAGCTCGCCGGCAGTTCGACGCCGAGCCCGGTCTCCGGCGCCTCGGCCCCCGTGGCGTTCGCGAGCTGGATGACCGCGGCCGAGGATCCCGGCGGCGCGGTCTGCGACGGCCCGAGTCCCTTCTCGTTGGCGGCCTGAGTCGGTGCGCCGCTCGGCCGGACCGTGTCCGGATCCGGGGTCGTCTCGATACCGCGCGCCCAGGAATGGGAAGCCGCCAGGCCGAGGGGCGGTTCCCAGTTCGCGGCGAGAGACAGCAGCGACAGACAACAAATGGCCAGCGCGCGCGCCGTCCAACCCAAACTCATACAGCACCCCTGGACTCGGACCGTTGTCCCGATTGCGACAAGATGACGGCAATTTCCCGCCGAGCCAATGCCTAACCGAGTCACAACTCCTTGCAAACTCTGAAATTCGGCTAATCGGGCGCAAATGTCGATCTTCGCCCGCCGCGCGGGAGCGGCGGCTTTCCCGCCGGAAGCGCCGATTGTCGCGATCCGGAGACCGGTCGCCTCAAAGCTGAGACTTGATCGGCAGATGCCGGACGATGCCCGCGATCAGGCGCCGCGTCCGACTCGCGAGAGGTTCCTCGGTCAGCACGCGGCCTTCCTCGTGCCAGCGCGTCGCGGAACCGTCGAGATAGACCTCGAAGCTCTTGTCCCCGGCCGTCTGGCGCGCGAATTCGCGGTCGAGCTCGGCCGCGATGGCGCGATCGGCGAAGAGGAGGCCCATCTCGGTGTTGAGATAGGCCGAGCGCAGGTCGAAGTTGAACGAGCCGATGAACCCCGCCTCTCCGTCCACGGTGAAGTTCTTCGTGTGCAGCGAGGCCCGCGCGGAGCGGTAGAGCGAGGAGCGGACGCGGTCCGGATCGAGGGGGCGCAGTTCGAACAGCCGGACCCCCGCGCGCAGGAGCGGCGCCCGCGCCACCGAATATCCGCCATGGACGCTCACCTGATTGGTCGAGGCGAGCGAATTCGTCAGGATCGCGACCCGTATCCCCTGTTTCGCCAGCGCCGAGAGCGCGTGCACACCCGCCTCGCCCGGCACGAAATAGGCGGTGGTGACACGCAGATCCCGCGACGCCTGGCCGATCGCGGTGCCGAGCGTGTGGATGAGCCACTCCGGCTGGTCGAGCCGCTGCGTCTTGCCCGGCGGATCGGAGACGACGCGGGCGCCGGCCGTCCAGTGGATCGGCCGCGCGCTCCCGAGGAAGCCGGAGAGCCGGGGGTGGCGGACCGCGTTCTCGAGATAGGTCTCGGCCAGCGGATCGCGCTCCAGCTCGCCCAGGCGGCGGCGCAATCCGCGCAGATTGGCCTCGACGTCGCGCAGCAGCGAGCGGATCGGCAGCGTCAGCGGGCTGTTCCAGTAGGTGTCGAAGATCTCCGACACCTCCTCCACCGCCGGGCCGAGCAGCACCGCGTCCATGTCGGCCGAGTTGAAATCCTCGGCGGCGTCGAAATAGGTGTCGCCGATGTTGCGCCCGCCGACGATCGCGAGCCGACCGTCCACGATCCAGGCCTTGTTGTGCATCCGCCGCGTGACGGTCACCATCCGGAGCAGCATCTCGGCGCCCCGGCGCAGCGAGGCGCCGCGGTTCTTGGCCGGGTTGAAGAGCCGGACCTCGATCCGGGGATGGCCGCTCAGCGCGAGATAGTCCGGATCGAGGCCGCGGGTGTTGATGTCGTCGAGCAGCAGGCGCACCCGCGCGCCGCGGTCGGCGGCGGCGAGAAGCTCGCGCGCGAGCAGGTTCCCGGTCAGGTCGCCGCGCCAGAGATAGTACATCATGTCGATCGAGCGGCCCGCCGCCCGCGCCGACAGCGCCCGCGCGGCGAAGGCCTCCCGATTGTCGGCGAGGACCATGACGCCGGTTTCTCCCGGCCGCGCCTCGGTCAGCGGCGCGACGCAACGGTCGGTCGCGGTCGGCGGCCCCGCGACGGGCAGCGCGCTCGACGGCAGGCCGCGCGCCCGTTTGGCGAACCGTCCGTAGAGCCAGACCGAAACGAAGGAGGAGCCGAAGACGAGCGCCAGCGCCACGCCGAGCGACACGAGCAGGTCGGAATCGAGCACGGGCAGGCCGAGGAGCGCCGGAAGCACGGGGATCACGTCGGCCTCGCGACCCGGCGGCGCGGGGAGCGCGCCATCCTCCGGGGAAGGCGATGGAAAGGCTGGGCGGTCATCGGTCTCCCCGTTCGGCGGGCGAGAATACCGAGGTGCCGCGACCTTGTGAAGCGGGCGCGAGAACGCGGGACGCCGATCCCGCCGCGGGAGGGCTCAGGCCCGGGCGCGGAGCCGGGCGAAGGCGCCCAGCGTCTCCGGCAGGGCGACCTGATGCGGCATGTGGCCGATCCCCGCGAGCCGGGTCAGCCGCGCGCCCGGCACCGCCGCGGCGAGGCGCTGCGCATGCGCGCCGAGGCTCACCCGGGGGTCGGCGTCGCCATGGACGATCTCGAGCGGCGGGACGAGGCCCGGATAGCGGGGAACCATCGGCTCCAGCGCGCGGCGCAGGGCGGCGAGCTGGCGCGCGTTGCGACGCAGCGTCTCGGGCCGGAGCACCAGCGCGGAATCGAGATGGCGCGCATATCCCTCGGGCGCGGCCTGCGGGGCGAAGGCCCCGGCGACGAGCCGGTTCACCAGCCGCTCCGGAACCAGATGGCGCAGGGCGCGGGCCAGGATGGGGCCCGCCACCGGCAGGTCGATCAGCGTGTTCGCGAGGCCGTTGCTCCCGCGCCAGCCATGCGAGGGCGCCGCGACGAGGAGGAGCCCCGCGACGCTGCGCGGCGCGTCGAGCGCCCAGGCGAGCGCGACCGCCCCGCCATAGCTGTGGCCGATGAGATAGGCGCGGGTGAGTCCGACCCGCTCCAGCGCGCCGCGCAGCAGCCGGGCCTGGACCGCGAGGCTTTCGCCGCCCCGCGCGGGCCAGCCGCTCTCGCCATGGCCGGGGCGGTCGAAGGCGATCACCGTGTGCCGCGCCGCGAGCGCGGGGGCGAGCCGGAAGGTCATGTCGTTGAGGTTGGCGCTCGCGCCATGGATGAGCGCGACGGCGGGACCGCGGCCCAGCCGACGGAAGGCGATCGGCACCCCTTCCACCACCACCTTCTCCCGCGCGCCGGTCGCGGGCGGTGGCGCGGCGCGGCGGGACCGCCGGGGCGCCGGAGTCCGACCCTCGCCGGTGGCCGGATCGGTCGCGCCGTTCGGGGTCTCGGGATCCGAGGGATTCATGCGCCGACCTCCCTGCCCGCGCCCTCGGCCCGGACGGAAGCCCGGATGGCGCGGCCAGAGTCGGGTCTAGCGCGGGCGCGGCCCCGGGGCAACAACCCAAGGGTATCGGTGGCCCCTCAGAGCTGGGCCATCACCTCGTCGGAGATCTCGAAATTCGCGGTGACCGACTGCACGTCGTCGTCGTCCTCGAGCGCCTCGATGAGCTTCATGAGGCTCTGCGCCGCCTCGAGATCGAGTTCGGTCGTGGTCTGCGGCCGCCAGACGAGCTTGGTCGATTCGGCCTCGCCCAGCGCCGCCTCGAGCGCGGTCGAGACGTCGTTGAGATCGCCGACCGCGCACCAGATCACGTGGCCGTCCTCCGAGGATTCGACATCCTCGGCCCCGGCCTCGATCGCGGCTTCCATCACCTTGTCGGCGTCGAGATCCGCGCCGTAGACGATCTGGCCCATCCGGTCGAACATGAAGCTGACCGAGCCGGTCTCGCCGAGATTGCCGCCGCGCTTGGTGAAGGTCGAGCGCACGTTGGAGGCGGTCCGGTTGAGGTTGTCGGTCATCGCCTCGACGATGATCGCCACGCCGTTCGGGCCATAGCCCTCGTAGCGGATCTCCTTGTAGTTCTCGCCCTCGCCGCCGACGGCCTTCTTGATCGCCCGGTCGATGTTGTCCTTGGGCATCGAGTTGGACTTGGCTTCCTTCACCGCGAGACGCAGGCGCGGATTCTTGTCCGGGTCCGGGTCACCCATCTTGGCGGCGACGGTGATTTCCTTGGAGAGCTTCGAGAACAGCTTCGAGCGGACGGCGTCCTGCCGCCCCTTGCGATGCTGGATATTCGCCCATTTCGAATGGCCGGCCATGGCAGGCTCCGGATCAATGCTTCGCGTGACAGATTGCTGGCAGGCGTCTTATCCAGCGCGCCGCCCGGATTCAAGCCCGGGCGGCCGTCGACGCGAAAAGGCTCAGGCGCCGCGCGCCGGATCGAGCGTGACCGACCAGAGCTCGGTGTCGTCGCGGTCCATCAGGCGCACCGTCATCTGCTCCGTGTCGCCGTCGATGTCGACGAGACCGAAGAACTGGAGGCCGGCCGAGGGCGGCAGGTTCGCCTGCCCCTCCGCCGGCGCCTTCACGAAGCGCAGTTCCGGCCCGAAGGTCATGTCGAGCGCGTTCGGGCCGAAGGTGCCGGCGTGGAGCGGGCCGGAGACGAATTCCCAGAACGGCGCGAAATCCTGGAACCGGGCCTTCTCGGGGTTGTAGTAATGCGCCGCGGTGTAGTGCACATCCGCCGTCAGCCAGACCGTGTTGGTGATCCCGGCCGCGCGGATGTAGCGCAGAAGGTCCGCGATCTCGAGTTCCCGCCCGGCCGTCGGGCCGTTGTCCCCGTTCGCCACCGCCTCGGCGCCGACTTTGTTCTTGCCGTCGTTCCAGACGATGAGGCCGAGCGGCATGTCGGCGGCGATCACCTTCCAGGTCGCGGTCGAATCCGCGAGCGCGCGCTTCAGCCAGTCGACCTGCGCCGCGCCGAGGATCCGCGCCGCGTCGGTGAGCTCACTCTCCATGTCCGGGCCGTTCGGGCCCCGGTAGGAGCGCATGTCGAGGAAGAACACGTCGAGCAGCGGACCGTAGGCGATCTTGCGATAGACCCGGCCCGGCTCGGCCGGCGCGTAGCGGATCGGCGTCATCTCGTGGAAGGCGCGGGCGGCGCGGGCGGAGAGGAGCGCGATCGACTTTTCCGCGTAACGCTCGTCCGCGCTCAGATCCTTCGAGGAGGACCAGTTGTTCAGCACCTCGTGGTCGTCCCACTGGTAGAAGGTCGGCACCTCGGCGCTCAGCGCGCGCACATGCTCGTCCAGCATGTTGTACTTCCACTGGTCGCGGTACTCCTGAAGCGTCTCGGCGACCTTGCGCTTCGCATCGACCATGACGACGTTCTTCCAGGTCTGGCCGTCGCCGAGGTCGACGCTGTCCTCCATCGGCCCGTCGGCGTAGATCGTGTCGCCCGAATGCAGGAAGAAGTCGGGCCGGTGCGTGGCGATGGTGGCGTAGGTCTTCATCCCCGTCTCGTCGATGCCCCAGCCCTGCCCGGCGGTGTCGCCCGACCAGGCGAAGCGGACCGAGCGGCGCGAGCCCGGCGCGGTCCGGAACCGCCCGGTGATCGGCTCGGAGACGAGATTGATGTCCGCGAGATCCGCCGCGACCATCCGGTAGAAGATCTCCTGATCGGCGGGCAGCCCCCCGAGCAGCCGCTTCACCGCGAGATCGCTGTCGGGCAGCGCGTCGACCGGTGCGAGCCGGACGGGATCGGCGAAGCTCTCCGTCGTCGCCCATTCCATCATCACCCGCGCCGGACGGTCCACCCGGGTCCAGATCATGCCCGAGGCGGCGTCGACGTCGCCCGACTGGACACCGTGGGTGAAGACCGGCCGCCGGGCCGCCTGCGAGAAGGCCGGCATCCCGAGGCCGGAGAGGACAAGGCCCGCGCTCCCGGTCGCGAGAAGGCGGCGGCGGGTCAGGGCGAGGCGGGTTCGGGTCATCGTATTCTCCGTTGCTGGATGGCGCGGAGGAATAGGAAGCCAGCGTGACGGAGGCTTGATGCCCCGGTGACGCTTCGATGACGCCGGCTCAGCCCGCGACGAGCGGCCAGAACAGCGGGATCACGAGGCAGGCGGTGATCCCGGTGATGATGTTGAGCGGGATGCCGATCCGCATGTAGTCGGAGAACTTGTAGCCGCCCGGCCCGTAGACCATCGTGTTGGTCTGGTAGCCGATCGGGGTCGCGAAGGCGAGGGTCGCCGCGAACATGACCGCGACCGCGAAGGGCCGCGGATCGAGGCCGAGCCGGTGGGCGAGCGCGATCGCGATCGGCGTCACCACCACGGCGACGGCGTTGTTCGAGAGAAGCTCGGTCAGGATCTGCGTCATGAAGTAGAGCACCAGCAGCACGACGACCGGCGGCATGTCGGCGAGATGCGGCGAGACCCAGTCGACGAGCATCTGCACCGCCCCCGACGCGTCCAGCGCCTCGCCGACGATCAGCATCGCGAAGATGAGCGCGAGCAGCGAGGCGCTCACGGTGCTGTAGGCCTCCTCCGGCTCGATCGTGCGGGTCGCGAGCAGCACGACGACGCCGAGCATCGCGACGATCTGGATCGGCAGGATCTCGAAGGCCGAGATCGCGACGATCGCGGTCAGCACGCCGAGCACGAGCGGCGCGCGGCCGCGGCGGAACGGCTTCTCGGTGGTCTCGCTGAGATCGATGAGGTCGACATCCTGCGCGAGGCGCCGGATGTCCTCGGGCGCGCCCTCGAGCAGCAGCGTGTCGCCGACGCGTACCACCACCTCGTCGAGCTGGCGGCCGATGTTCTGGTTGCGCCGGTGCATCGCGAGCGGATAGACGCCGTAGCGGCGGCGCAGCCGGAGGCTGCCGAGCGAGCGGCCGACGAGCTTGCAATCCGGCGAGATCAGCGCCTCCACCGTCGTGGTCCGTTTCGATCCCACCCGATCGACCAGCGCCACCTGATCCGAATCCTTCAGCCCCAGAAGTTCCTGCATCTCGGTGCGGAGCACGACCCTGTCGCCCTCGGCGAGCGCCACCTCGGGGAAGTCGCGCCGCAGCGATTCGTCGCCGCGCAGCACGTCGATCACCCGCATGCCCTCGCGCTTGAAAATCGCGACCGACATGACCTGCTGGCCGATCAGCGGCGAGCCCTCGGGCACGACGACATCGGTGAAGAACTTCATCCGCTTCCGGTTGCCGAGCAGGTCGGCCATCGAGTCGCGGTCGGGCAGGAACCGCGGCACGAGGATCCAGAGCGTCGTGAATCCCGCGAGAAACACCACGATTCCGAGCGGGGCGATCTCGAAGAGCGAGAACGGCGCCATGCCCGCCTTGCGCGCGACACCGTCGACGAGAATGTTGGTCGAGGTGCCGATCATCGTGATCATCCCGCCGAGCACGGTGACATAGGAGAGCGGGATCAGCAGCCTGGAGGGCGAGAGCGACATCGCATGCGCGAGCTGCACCGTCACCGGGATCATCAGCGCGACGAGCGGCGTGTTGTTGGTGAAGGCGGAGGCCACGGCGACGAAGACCCCGACCGCCACCAGGACGAGGATCCGGCTGCCGGCGGCGTGGCGGGTGACGACGCGCGTGAGCTCGTTGATGAGCCCGGTCCGCACCATGCCGCCCGAGACGATGAACATCGCCGCGATCGTCCAGGGCGCGGGATTGGAGAAGGCCTCGAGCACGCCCTTCTGCGGGACGTAGCCCAGCAGCACAAGAACCGCCGCGCCGCACATCGCCGTCACCTCGGGCGGATAGACCTCGAGGATGAAGACGACCAGCATGCCGAGAAGGACGAGCAGGGTTACAATCGCGGGTCCGTTGCCCTGCGTGAAAAATTCGATCAAGGGATCTGACTCGCTACCGCTGAAACCGGAGAACGCCACGCGTACCGCCCCTGCGCGGGGCCGGCGCACAATGGCCCATGGCGGGCCTGCGGTTCAAGCGTCTTTCACGCCCTCGTGCCGGGGCCGCACCAGCGCGATTCCGGCCATCATCAACCCCAGCGAGAGCCAGATCGCCGGACCTGGGCGCTCTCCGAGCAGAACCATGCCCCAGAACACGCCCGCGAGCGTGACGACATAGCCGACCTGCGCGGCGAAGACCGCGCCGCCGCGCGCGGCGAGCCAGACATAGGCGGCGTAGGCGGCGAGATTGATCGGCACGATCGCGAGCAGCGCCTGCTCGGCCGGGCCGAAGGCGGCCGGCGCCACGAGCGCGTCCGCCGCCCAGGCGAGCGGCAGCGTCAGCGCGGCGCTGAGAAGGCTCGCCCCGAAGAGCAGGCCGAGCGGCTCGAGATCCGCGGGCCGGGCGGAGAGCACGTTCGATTCGACCGCGTAGCTCAGCGGCGCCACCGTCGCGAGCAGGACATAGAGCGGGGGCAGCGGCCCGCGCGTCGCGCCGGGCAGCACCAGCAGGCCGATCGCCCCGAGCCCGAGCAGCAGGCCGGCGAGACGCCGCGGCTCGAACCGCTCGGCGCCGAGGCCGAGGGCGATCGGCAGCGCGAAGATCGGGACCATCGCGATGATGATCGCCCGCGCGGAGGCGGGGAGCTCGCCCGCGGTCAGGAAGGTGAAATAGCCGGGCAGCACCGTGCCGAGGATCGAGACGGCGAGCAGCGCGGGGGCGTTGCCCCTCAGGCGGGGCCAGGGCCGGCGCCAGAGCCGGAGCAGCAGCCCGGCGAGTCCGGCCATCATCAGGTTCTGCCACAGGAGCAGCGCGAGCGGCGGATGGCCCGCGCCCGCGGCGACGCGCAGGAGCGGAACGGTGAGCCCCCAGCCCGCCCCCGCCGCGACCAGGATCGCGACCGGCGGAATCGCCCGGCGGGCCATCGGATCAGGGCGTGGCGGCCACGCCCTCGGGCAGCGCCGGGGCGAGACGCCCGCCGAGACGGACGGGGGAGACGCGGAGCGCGCGGCCCGTCCGGTCGTCGGTCTCGACATAGACGCCGGAGAGCGTCGCCTCGCCCTTGGCCGGCTCGAAGCGCGACTTGGTCATGCCGGTGACGAAGCGGCTGATCGGCTCGAGCTTGTCCATGCCGATCACGCTGTCGTAATCGCCGCACATCCCGGCGTCGGACTGATAGGCGGTGCCCTTGGCGAGGATGGTGGTGTCCGCCGTCGGCACATGGGTATGGGTGCCGACGACGAGGCTCGCCCGCCCGTCGCACCAGTGGCCGAGCGCCATCTTCTCCGAGGTCGCCTCGGCGTGGACGTCGACGATGACGGCGTTCGCGAGCCCGCCGAGCGGCGCGGTCCGGAGCACGGCGTCGATCGCGGAGAACGGGTCGTCGAAGGGGCGGCGCATGAAGACCTGGCCGAGGATCTGCGCGACGAAGACCTTCCGCCCGCCCGGCGCGTCGAAGAGCCGCGCGCCCTTGCCCGGCGCCCCCTTGGCGTAGTTGACCGGCCGCAGGATCCGCTGGTCCTGTTCGATATGCGCGAGCATGTCGCGCTGGTCGAAGGCATGATCGCCGAGGGTCACGCAATCGGCCCCGGCGTCGAAGAGGCCCTGGGCATGGGCCGCGCTCAGCCCCATTCCGCCGGAGGCGTTCTCGCCATTGACCACGACGAAGTCGAGCTTCCAGTCCCGGCGCAACCCGGGGAGCCGCGCCGCCACCGCCGCGCGCCCCGTCCGCCCCATCACGTCGCCGAGAAAAAGCAGTTTCATGACGCCCGCTCTAAGCCCGATGCGGGCCGAGGTCCAGCCTCGTCAGGTTCACCGCGCGGCGGGCAGGCGCGCCCCGGTCTCGGTGACCACCGCGTCGAGCGGCGCGTCGGTGAGGCCGCGCGGCACCTCGGGCACATGCTGGCCCTCGTAGGCGAAGCCGTAGGCGCGCACCACACGGTGCGCGCGCAGCGCGTGCAGCGTCCGGTCGTAGAAGCCGCCGCCATAGCCGAGCCGGTGGCCTTCGTCGTCGAAGGCGATGAGCGGCACCAGCAGCGCGTCGGGCTCGATCCAGTCGCCCTCGGCGGGAATGAGCACCTTGAAGGGGCCGGGCACCAGCGCCACCTCGGGCTTCCAGACGCGAAAGAGCAGCGGATGGGCCGGGGCCTCGATCACCGGAACGCAGACGGTGTAGCCGAGCCCGTGCAGCGCGAGCATCCCGGGGCGGGGGTCGATCTCGGTCCGGATCGGCAGGTAGCCGGCCACGACCCGCGCCGCCGGCGCGCCGGCGAGCACGCGCAGCGCATGCCCCGCCGCCTGACGCGCCGCGCCGAATCCGGCCGCGTGCGCCCTGGCCCGCGCCGCGTAGCCGTCGCTACGGGCCTTGGCCTTTCGCCGTTCGAGGTCGCTCACGAAGGGGCCGGGGCGGGAAGGATCGGTGTGGCGGAACCGGCGCGACCGTGGGGGCGTCTAATCCTTGAGAGCCTGGCTAACCAGGTGGGTGCCAGATGCGATAGGCCAGGACCAGTCACAGAGCCGGCTCCCTCAAGAATATTTACGGCCACCAGGATGTAGGCCCTTCACGGGAAGGCCAGAAGCCGCCGGGTTTGAATGTAGGACGAATCCGCGGGATTTTGAAGGGGGGAGAGATTGGCGAAAGGTAGCGGGCGGCGGACGGCCGATCGCGCCAGGACGCTTCCGCGCCGCCTTCTCCGCGGCGCCCCGATCACGCGGCCGTCACCCCCGCTCTCCGGAGCGTGATCGGGCCGTCAGCCGTCTCCGCCTTGATCGGCGCCCAACCTGCGTGCACAGTCCGGAAAGGGTAGATTCGGGGTGTCCACAGCGATGAGACGGCATCTCACTCCGCGGATCGTTTTGCTCTGCGCGGTCGTGCTGCTCGGATTCGTCTGCCTGATGACCCTGGCGCCGCGCGCCGAGGCCCATGAATCGGCCGGTACCCCGCATCATCACGCCACCGCCGAGGCCGATGGCACGGCGGCGAGCAAGCAGTGCGACGGTTCGAAGCCGCATTGCTGCGGCGGCGTCGCCCAGGCCATCCCGTCCAGCGAGATGGCCGGGACGCCACTCTTTCCGGTGATCGAAAGCAGCCTCCTGCCCGACGGGTGGCTGCGCTCCGGACTGACACCCACCCCACGCGCCGGACCTCCCCGCGCGACCTTCTGAAACCTCTCACCTTCACTGCCAGCTCCCTCGCACCGCCGCCCCCCCGAGGAGCGGCCGAGCCACGCGCGTGGCCGGGCTGGCCGTCGAAACCGGTTCCAGAAGGATTTCACCGTTGTCCGACAGTATTGCGACAAGCTCCCCGGGAGCGACCGCGCCATTTCATGGCCAGGAGCGATCCCGGCCCGTTCCGGAGCGTGCCTCGGCCATGACCGAGCTGGACAGGAAGCGCATATCGTATCTGCGCCTCGTCCTGGTCCTCGCCCTCGTCTTCCTTCACTATGGCGGGGTCTATGGCTCCGACATCTCGCCCTATATCGGCTATACCGGCCAGGATCTGCCGGTCGCCTCGATCATGATCTCGTTCATCCTCTACATCGGCTTCACCGCCGTCCCGGCGATGAGCGCGATCTCCGGCTATCTGTTCTTCCAGGGCGCCACCCGCGACAAGCCACCCCAGTTCGCGCGCAAGCTGCGCCGGCGCGCGACCTCGCTCGCGCTGCCCTTCCTGCTCTGGAGCTCGTTCTTCGCGGTCGTGGGTTACCTGGTGCATATCTACGTCGTCCCGGGCCTGTTCGGCGACGAATTCAGCACCACCTACCGCAGCCACCTTCACGTGATCGCCGACGTGATCCTCGGCTACAGCCGGACGCCGCTGGCGTTCCAGCTCTGGTTCGTCCACGACCTGATCCTGACCGTGATATTCAGCCCGCTGATCTGGATCCTGATCGGACGCCTGCCCTGGATCACGATCGCCATCCTCGTGCCGCTCTGGATCCTCGACTTCCATTTCTGGATCTTTCACCGGCTCGACGTGGTGGTGTTCTTCTGCTTCGGCGCGGCTTGCGCGATGCACGGGCTGAAGCCGGATCTGCCTAAGCCGGCGATCGTCCCGGTCTTCGTGCTCTTCCTCGCGGTGGCGATGGCGCGGACGGTGGCGCCCTACTACCTCGGCCATTCCACCGGGATCGACCTCGACATCGCCACCGCCGCGATGCGGGTCCTCGGCGCGCTCGCGGTCTGGAACGCGTCCTCCCTCGTGCTGAACGGCGCCTTCGCGGAATGGGTGGAGCGCAATTCCTACATGGCCTTCTTCATCCACTGCGCCCACTATCCCCCGATCCTGTTCCTCAAGATCGCCCTCGCCACCCTGGTCGCGACGGATACCGAGACGGGACAGATCATCCTCTACTTCGTGACGGTGTTCCTGACGATCGGACTGCTCGTCGCGCTGGGGAATGCGCTGCAGCGCCGGACGCCGGAATTCTTCCGGATCATCAGCGGTGGACGGGTGCGGCCGGGCCACAAGACCGAGGCCTCGGGCTTCCTGCCGACCCGGGGCTGACCTTCCCGGGCCGGAAACGCGGCGTGGCGCGTCACCTCACGCGCCGCGGCCGCCACAGTCCGGGCAATCGGCCCGCGCGCTCACGCGCAGCTGGCGCGTCTCGGCGCGCAGGCCGTCGAAGAGCAGAAGCCGGCCGCGCAAGCCCCGCCCGGCGCCGGCGAGATGCTTCACCGCCTCGAGCGCGAGCAGCGCGCCGAGCACGCCGGGCAGCGGGCCGATGACGCCCGCCTCGGCGCAGGAGGGCGCGAGCCCCTCGGCCGGCGGCTCGGGGAAGAGGCAGCGGTAGCATGGCCCGCCCCGCGCCGGGTCGAAGAGCGCGACCTGCCCCTCCCACTGGCTCATCGCCGCGGACAGGAGCGGGATGCCGAGCGCGACGCAGGCGGCGTTGACCGCGTAGCGCGTGGCGAAATTGTCGGACCCGTCGATCACCAGCGTGGCCCCGGCAAGCAGCGCGGGCGCGTTCTCCGCGTCGAGCCGGACCGTCCGGGCCTCGACCGCGACGTCGGGGTTCAGCCGGGTGAGCGCGGCGCGCGCGGCCTCGGCCTTCGGCGCGCCGATGTCGGGGGTGCCGAAGAGGATCTGGCGCTGCAGGTTCGAGAGCGCCACCGCGTCGTCGTCGATCACGGTGAGCGCGCCCGCCCCGGCCGCGGCGAGATAGAGAAGCGCCGGATCGCCGAGGCCGCCAGCCCCGACCACCGCGACCCGGGCCGCGCGGAGCCGCGCCTGCCCCGGCCCGCCGATCTCGCGCAGCACGATGTGGCGGGCATAGCGCGTCAACTCGTCCGGAGTCATCCCGGATCCTCCTGTCCTGGCCGCCTCCGGCGGCGGTGTGCCACGCGCGCGCCGCCGCAGCGCGCGGATCAGCAGGGCATAGCCGAGGACCGGCGCCGCGATCGCCCCGGCCCAGCCGAGCCGGAAGGCGAGGCGCGCGGGATCGGCCCCCGGCAGCGTCTGGCTGAGCCCGACGAGGACGAGCCCCCAGACGAGAATGCCCGCGAAGACCGGCCGCCCGGCGCCCACCAGCCGCGCGCAGCCGAGCGCCGAGAGCGCGAGCAGGAGCGCGAGGACGGCGAGCGTGCCCGACACCGGTCAGATCCCGTCGAAGAGCGCCGTCGACAGATAGCGCTCCGCGAAGCTCGGCAGGACGGTGACGATCCGCTTGCCCGCCATCGTGGGCGCCTCCGCGATCTCGAGCGCGGCGGCGACCGCGGCGCCCGAGGAGATGCCGGCGGGAATGCCCTCGAGCGTGGCGAGTTCGCGCGCGGTCTCGAGCGCGGTCTCGTTGCCGATTGTCAGCACCCGGTCGATCAGCGCCGGGTCGAGCGTCTCCGGCACGAAGCCCGCGCCGATGCCCTGGATCCGGTGCCGCCCGGGCTCGCCGCCGGAGAGCACCGGGCTGTCCTCGGGCTCCACCGCGACGATCTCGACGCCCGGCGCGCGCGCGCGCAGCATCCGGCCCACGCCGGTCAGCGTGCCGCCCGTGCCCACCCCCGCGACGAAGACGTCGAGCGCGCCGCCGGTATCGGCCCAGATCTCCTCCGCCGTGGTCGCGGCGTGGATCGCCGGATTGGCCGGATTCTCGAACTGGCGCGGCGCGACCGCGCCCGGCGTCTCGCGCAGGATCGCCTCCGCCCGTTCCAGCGCGCCCCGCATGCCGAGCTCGGCCGGCGTGAGCTCCAGCCGCGCGCCGAGCAGGCCGAGCATCTTGCGCCGTTCGAGCGACATGCTCTCGGGCATCACCAGCACGAGGCGGTAGCCGCGCGCCGCGCAGGCGAAGGCGAGGCCGATGCCGGTATTGCCCGACGTTGCCTCCACCACCGTGCCGCCCGGCGCGAGCACGCCCTGCGCCGCCAGCGCGTCGAGCATGGCGACGCCGATCCGGTCCTTGACCGAATGGGTCGGGTTGAAGAATTCGAGCTTGCCGAGGATCTCCGCCCGCGCGCCCCGCGCCGCCGCGATCCGGGCGAGCCGCACCAGTGGCGTGGCGCCGACCGTCTCGGTGATGTCGGAATAGACCCGGCCACGCGCGGGGCGAGCCATCGGGGAATCCTGCATCGCCGGCGCCTCAGATCGAGAAATCCGGCAGCGTGCCGTCGGCGCGCGGAATGCCCTGGCCGCGCGCCTGGCGGCAGAGATCCTCCATCGTGATCGCATCGAACCGGCGCAGGATCTCCGCCTCGATCCCGTCCCAGAGCGGCGCGATCACCTGCTCGCCCAGCGCGGCGGTGGAGGGCGTCGGCTCGTCGTCGCCTTCGAGCGACTGGACCACGCGCACCACGTCGCCGAGCGTCACCCGCCGCCGCTCCCGCGCCAGCGTATAGCCGCCGCGCGGGCCGCGCACGCCGCGCAGCACCCCCTCGCGGACGAGGCGCTGCAGCACCTGTTCGAGATAGCGCTGCGGGATGCCCTGGCGGGCGGTGATGTCGCGCGACTGCACCGGATCGGGCCGGGCGTTGTAGGCGATGTCGAGCACCGCCTCGAGCGCGAGCGCGGTCTTGCGCGAGAGCCTCAGCATGGCCCTTCCCCCGGCGCGCCCTGCACGCCCGTCGAGCCGAAGCCGCCGGCGCCGCGCGCCGTGCCCTCGAGGCTCGCGACGGGGATCAGCGCCGCGCGGGTCACCGGCGCGAAGACCATCTGCGCGACGCGCGCGCCGTGGGCGATCGTGATCGGGGCGGAGCCATGGTTGACGAGGATGATCCCGACCTCGCCGCGATAATCGGCGTCGATCGTGCCGGGACTGTTCAGAAGCGTCAGCCCCTCGCGGAGCGCCAGCCCGGAACGGGGGCGCATCTGCGCCTCGAAACCCGGGGGAATGCCGAGCGCGAGGCCGGTGGGAACGAGCGCGCGCTCCCCGGGCGCGAGCACCAGCCCCGCCGCGCGGTCGGGCGGGGCGAGATTGGCCTGGACGTCCATCCCCGCAGCCTCCGCCGTCGCATAGGCCGGGAGCGGCAGCGCGGGATCGCGGCCGGGCAGGACCAGGAGGGCGACCTCGACCGCGCTCATGCCAGCGCCTCCGCGATCCGGTCGACCAGCGCCTCGGCCGTCGCCTCCTTGCTCATCCGGGGCCAGGTCTCGGCCCCCGCCTCGGTGATCAGCGTCACCGCGTTCTCGGTGCCGCCCATGATGCCCGAGGCCGGGGCGACGTCGTTCGCGACCAGCCAGTCGCAGCCCTTGCGGAGCCGCTTCGCCGTCGCATTGGCGAGCACGTCGTCGGTCTCGGCCGCGAAGCCGATCACGAGCCCGGGCCGGCCGGCGGCGAGACCGGCGACGGTCCGCAGGATGTCGGGATTCTCGCCCAGTTCGAAGACGGGCGGGGCGCCGTCCGCGGCCTTCTTCACCTTCGAGGCGCTCGGCGTCCTGACGTGCCAGTCGGCGACGGCGGCGGCGAAGATCGCGATCTCGGCCGGAAGCGTGCCGAGAACGGCGTCGCGCATCTCCGCCGCAGTCTCCACCTCGATCACCTCGGCGCCATTGGGCCGCGGCGCCTCGGCGGGGCCGGTGACGAAGGTCACCCGCGCGCCGCGCCGGACGAGGGCGGCGGCGATCGCGCTGCCCTGCCGGCCCGAGGAGCGGTTGGCGATATAGCGCACCGGGTCGATCGGCTCATGCGTCGGGCCGGAGGTCACGACCGCGTGGCGCCCGGCGAGCGGCCCCTCCCCGGCGAGCGCCGTCTCGATCGCCGCGAGGATGGCGGGCGGCTCGGCCATGCGGCCCGGCCCGAACTCGCCGCAGGCCATCGCGCCCTCGTCCGGGCCGACGAAGAGCACGCCGTCGTCCCGCAGCGTCGCGAGATTGCGCTCCGTCGCGGGGTGGAGCCACATCCGCACGTTCATCGCGGGCGCCATCAGCACCCGCTTGTCCGTCGCGAGCAGGAGCGTGCTCGCGAGATCGTCGGCCATCCCACCCGCGCATTTCGCCATCAGATCGGCCGTGGCGGGCGCGACCACGACGAGGTCGGCGGCGCGGGAGAGTTCGATATGGCCCATCTCCGCCTCGGCGGTCAGATCGAAGAGTTCGGTATGCGCGGCGCTCTCGGCGAGCGCGGAGAGCGAGAGCGGCGTCACGAATTCCGAACCGGCCCGTGTCAGGACCGGAACCACGCGGAGTCCCGCCTTGCGGGCGAGGCGGACGAGTTCGAGACTCTTGTAGGCGGCGATGCCGCCGCCCACGATCAGGAGAATGCCGCGTCCGGCCATGTTTCACACCTCGGGCGCGGGGGGTTGGCTGAACCCCGCGCGCGGACCGTAGTTGGCTCCGGCCCCCGCCGCAAGCCGGGGAGAAGGGCCGGGAACGTTCAGGGCGCCGGCTTTTCCGGAGCCGCGCCGAGACCCGCGCAGGGATCCTCGCGCGCCGGCGCGGGGGCGAGGATCAACGCGTCGTAATCGCCGGCGTTCTCCGGATCCGCCTCGAACTGGCCGAGCGTCACGACGCGGAGCCCCGGCTGGGCGTAGCTCAGCAGCGCGGGCATGCCCCGGAGCTTGTCGGCATGTCCGCTGCCCGCGATCACGACGACCTGCCCGCCCCCCGTCATCGTGCGCGCCCAGATCGCCGCGTCGGCGAGGCCCGCGTCGCGGAAACGCTGCGCCTCCACCATTCCCGGCAGCCGCTCGGGCGGAAGAAGATCGCAATGCGCCTTGGCCTGCTCGGCTTCGCGCAATCGCTGCTCGGCGGGCGGCAGCGGCTGGTCGAGCCCGTAATTCGACGCGTCGGGGCCGAAGACGCCGGCCGCGCCCTCGAGAGTGGCCCGGCGCACGTCGGCGCGCGGCTGCTCCGCGCCGAAGACCTGGGCGCGCGGCGCGGCGGTCAGGATGCGCCAGTAATAGGCGAAGTCGGGCCAGCCGCCCTGATCCCATTCCAGCGCGGCGGCGATGGCGGCCCGCCCCGCCCCGGTCGCGCGCAACTCGTTCACCTTTTCCTCGTCCGCCTGCGGGATCATCTCGAAGACGAGCGCGGCCGGCCTGAGCGCGGCGACGATCTCGGCCTGGTTGACGTGATGCGCCGGATTGTCATGCACCTCGCCCAGCACGACGATATCGGCGTCGCGGGCAAGGTCGACGAATTCGGGGACGGTCGAGGCGAAGGCCGCGCCCGGAAGCTGGGCACCCGCGATGAGCAGAGAAATGGCGCGGAGGCCAAACCGCATCATCACCCCCCAAGGACACGGAAACAGGCTACGGCGACGGGAACCGACTATGTCACGC
Source organism: Amaricoccus solimangrovi (assembly GCF_006385685.1). Taxonomy (GTDB): domain Bacteria; phylum Pseudomonadota; class Alphaproteobacteria; order Rhodobacterales; family Rhodobacteraceae; genus Amaricoccus; species Amaricoccus solimangrovi. The sequence goes on from NZ_VFRP01000009.1 coordinate 144,743, forward strand.
CCCCGCCACCGCGTCACGCGCTTTCGCCGCCCGCCCGTCACGCCGTCGCGAGCGTCTCCGCCGCCGAACCGCTCACGCTTTCAAGGCGTTTGCGGAGCTTTCCGAGCGCCTGCGCCTCGAGCTGGCGGATGCGTTCCTTCGAGAGGCCGAGTTCCTGGCCGAGGCTTTCGAGGGTGCGGGGCTCGTCGCGCAGCTTGCGTTCGACGATGATCATCCGCTCCCGCGCGTTGAGCGCGCCCAGCGCCTCGGCGAGCCAGCCGCGCACGCGCGCGAGATCGGCGTCCCGCGTCACCGTCTCCTCGGCCCGCGGCGCCTCGTCCTCGAGTGTCTCGACCCATTCGCGCCCCTCCTCGCCCGCCTGCTGGGCGTTGAGCGAGAAATCGGCGCCGGAGAGCCGCGCATCCATCATCTCGACGTCGCGCAGCGGTACGCCGACCTCCTCCGCGATCATCTCGCGCAGGCGCTGGCTGTCGAGCACGTCGCCCACCGCGCTCGCCTCCCGCTCCAGCTTGGCGCGGACGCGGCGGAGATTGAAGAAGAGCGCCTTCTGCGACGAGGTGGAGCCGGTCCGCACCATCGACCAGTTGCGCATCACGTAATCCTGGATCGAGGCCTTGATCCACCAGACCGCGTAGGTCGAGAAGCGCACGCCCCGGTCCGGATCGAACTTCTCCGCGGCCTTCATGAGCCCGACGCCCGCCTCCTGGATGAGGTCGGGCATCGGCGCGCCGTAGCGCCGGTACTTCGCGGCCATCGAGATCGCGAGCCGCATGTAGGCGTTGACGAGCCGGTGCAGCGAACGTTCGTCCCCCTCGTCGCGCCAGGCGCGGGCGAGGGCCAGTTCGGTGTCCGCGTCGAGCATCTCCGCGCCCATGGCGCGCTTGGTGACGGTTCGAAGTCCGATGTCGTCCAGAGCCATATGCGGTCCTCCTCCGGAAGCGGGGAGAATGCGGCCCCGGGGGCTCACTCTCGACCCTTACACATTCCACTACGCGCGAAGGGGCGATTTGGATCACCTGTAATTCGGATTTCCTCGGCCCACGCGCGCGCGAGAATGGCGCGGCGGCGAGCGATCCTCCGGTAGAGGACTGATTTCAAAAACGTTTTCACCGCGCGGGCGCGTGTCGCTCCCAAATGCCCCCGCGAAGAAATCTCGCGCGCGCGAAAACGTGAGCCGGCGCCTCCTCCCGTTAACGGCCCCGCAACCGCTTTCCGCCATCGCTGGCGCGAGGATCCGGGGGAGCGTCATGGTCGCCTGCGCCTATACGGTGGCATTTCAGGGGCTGGAGGCCCGGCTGGTCGAGGTGCAATGCGCGATCGCCGCCGGCCTGCCCGCGTTCAATCTGGTGGGCCTGCCGGACAAGTCCGTCTCGGAGGCGAAGGAACGGGTCCGCGCGGCGATGGTCGCGATGGGGCTCGCGCTGCCCGCGAAGCGGATCACCGTCAATCTCTCCCCCGCCGACCTGCCGAAGGAAGGCTCGCATTTCGATCTGCCGATCGCGCTCGCGCTGCTCGCCGAGATGGACGCGGTGCCGCGCGACGCGGTGGCGGGCGCGGTCGCGCTGGGCGAACTCGCGCTCGACGGTGGGCTCATCGCCGTCACCGGCGCGCTGCCGGCGGCGCTCGCGGCGGCCGAGGTCGACCGGAGCCTGATCTGCCCGGCGAGCCGGGGCGCGGAGGCCGCCTGGGTCGGGGCGACGCAGGTGATCGCGCCGCGCACGCTGCTCGCGCTCGTCAACCACATGACCGGCAAGACGGCGCTGGCGCCGGCGGAGCCGGGCCTCGTCGCGGGAACGACCGAGGCGCGGGATCTCGGCGACGTGCGGGGACAGGAGAAGGCGAAGCGCGCGCTCGAGATCGCCGCCGCCGGACGCCATCACCTGCTGATGGTCGGGCCGCCCGGCAGCGGCAAGTCGATGCTCGCCGCCCGCCTGCCCGGGATCCTGCCGCCGATGGAGCCGTCGGAGGCGCTGGAGACCTCGATGATCCATTCCGTCGCCGGGCTGCTCGACGAAGGCGGGATCAGCCGCGTCCGGCCGTTCCGCGAGCCCCATCACACCGCCTCGGTCGCCGCGATCGCCGGGGGCGGGCGCGGCGCGAAGCCGGGCGAGATCAGCCTCGCCCACCACGGCGTGCTGTTTCTCGACGAGTTCCCCGAATTTCCCGGCCTTATGTATCAAGCGCACCAAAGGGGGGCGGGCGTGATTAGGGCGCTATGCTTGTGCGTCCCATTCGCTTGGGTATTCACCCTTGCGAAGTCGGACGAGCTTGTTTCCCTGCCCATATGGGAACGCCCCAGCGCGCTCGGTCCCAAATGCCTCCACTCTCAGGGAGTACCTTGCGAGCCACCATCCTCCGAAAACATCCCGATAGAATATTTCTCCGAAAAAGAACGAGTGGGCATCGCCAGAAATGAGACACCTGTATTCGTCTTGCTCGGTAACATTGTCCACGCTGTACACGAACTTAGCGCCAGCCCCAAGGGCGCCGATATAACTGAACTCCTCATCTTCTATCCCCCTGTCGAAATCCTCAATGCGAGCGCCAATGGTCCGCTCCTTGCGGCGAAATCTGACGTTGAGGGCGGGGCTCTGCCCAGAGTTGTGAAATACGACGCGCGCCTTGACCCCGTTCAGATGCTCGAAAATGGCCGATTTGTCGGGCGGAATGATCTCGCTGTCCGCAACAGTGAGGTAGGCTCTGACCTGAGCTTGGCCGATTTTTCTGGAAACGCTGATCGCCCGGCGCGTCTCGCAAAGCGTCCAGATCAGCAGCCCGGTCCCGAGAGTGGCGATCCCGAGTTGGAGCCATGTCGGTATCATTTGCCGATCAGCGGTTGCAGCGCTACGCTCAGCAGCGTCAGCAGCCTTTTGCTGGGCCTTCAGATCATCGGCCTCATGCTGGTCGGCTTTGGCTTCGCGGTCCCTTCGGTTCTCGGCATCTTCCGGGCTTTCGACGATGATTACCGGGATCGGAGGTCGCGGTATCTCGCGCTCAGCGCCATTTGCGCCCCCGCTTGGCTGTTCCTGTATGGGTGGGCCTTCTACGGTCGGCCCTTGTGGTTCCTGGGCTAGCGCGGCACCAGCGGCTAGGGCTCCAACCGCAGCGATGAGCAGCCAATCGCGGATAGGCATTGAAACATGAACGCCGCGCTGAACTTCCCTCGCGAGAGCTTGTTTGCGACGTTCGCCTCCTTCTCGCTGATTCCAATGGCCGCGAGCATCTCGACTAGCTTGGCGTAAGTCACGCCCTTTCGTTTCAGCTCGGCCTTGAGGGTGTTGGCCGCGAGCAGTTCCCAATCCGTGTGTTCGGGCATCCTATCCTCCGATAAAAACATATCGTATGCGATAGATAACCCCTTGCGTACAGTATGTCTATATACTATATTCGATATTAAGTTATCGGATACGGTATCATGGCACAGCACTTCCTCCTCTCCGCGAAAGCCCGCACCCTCTCCCTCAAGGAGATTTACGCGGCTGGCGAGGACGCGGCCTACGCCACCTTCCGCAAGCTGCGCTGGCCCGAGACGGACGGCGAGGCGATCTGCCCGCGCTGCGGCTGCTGCGATACCTACACCATCGCCACCCGCCGCAAGTTCAAGTGCAAGGGCTGCGGGCATCAGTTCAGCGTCACGTCCGGGACCATCTTCGCGAGCCGCAAGCTCTCCTTCGTGGACCTGCTCGCCGCGATCTGCATCTTCGTGACCAACGCCAAGGGCATGTCGGCGGTGCAGTTCTCGCGGACGATGGACGTTCAGTACAAGACGGCCTGGGTGATGGCGCACAAGCTCCGCGAGGCGCTGGCGCGCGAAGTCCACGGCGCCGAGCTTGACGGCGAAGTCGAGATCGATGGCGCCTATTTCGGCGGCGTGGTCCGCCCGGAGAATCGCAAGGAAGACCGGAAGGACCGTCGTCTCAAGGAGAACCGCTCGGACCGCCGCCGCGTCGTGATCGCCCTGCGCGAGCGCGAGGGCCGCACCGTGACCTTCATCGGCAAGGAAGAGGCCGAGGGCGTCAAGCACGCGCTCCGCATCGTGGATCGCGACGCCGCGCTCTACGCGGACGAGGGTTCGCATTGGGACGTGCTCGACGCGGTTTTCGCCAAGGGTGGGCGCGTCAACCATTCCGTGGAATACAGCGCGGGCGACGGCGAGCACACCAACTGGGTCGAAAGCTACTTCTCCCGGCTGCGCCGCATGGTCGAAGGGCAGCACCATTTCGTCTCGGCGGGCTACCTTCACCAGTACGCCGCCCACGCCGCTTGGATCGAGGATCACCGCCGTGACGGCAGCCGGGCGCTGGTTCAGCGCGTGGTTGCCAATGCGATGGCCGCGCCGGTCAGCCGGGCGTGGAAGGGCTATTGGCAGCGGGCGGCTTGAAAAGAAAGCCCATTCTACACCATTTACGCATCGCTCAGACTCTTCGGACAAAGTTGCGTGGCACGAAGGTCGGAACGAAGCGGCAAGCGTTGGCGTTGACGCAATTGAATGTGGAAAGTACGATGGAATCGGCTGCCGCCTAAGAACAAACATGGGAAACGTCGAAAGATTCGTCTAGGCCACCCAAAGAGGTGGCTGGCGAGGTGATTCGCGTTAGCGCGACGGCAGGCGCTTGGGGAGTAGATCAGATGATCCGTGGCTTCAAAGAGCGAGACGAGTTGATCGAGCTATTTTTGAGCAGGGCAAGCGGAGACTCTTGGGTTGTCCAGCAGGCGATAGAAGGGGTTGCCTCCGAGACCCCTGCTGGGGAGAGTTTGTCGAGCAAGAAAATCTTGGAGAAGATCGATGAAATTGTAAAATGTGAAGCGGCTTAGGTGTCGCTAACGACGAGCACGCTAACGATATTCCTACTGTTAATACCGGGACTGATATACCGGAGCCTAATATACCATAGATCTGTCGTAACCCGGCCGATCTTTGCATCTGGAACAATTCATTCGACTGTTTCTATATTATTTTACTCATCGGCAGTATATGTTTTTGTACTTGCTGTGTACGTGCTGTACAACTTGCTCCCTCAAGGAGCTAAAATAGTACCAGTCCCGTTGATCACTTATGATGGTGAACGGGTATTAGCGCAACATTATGGAGATAGATCTGGTAGCCCAATAATAGAATACTTTTTCGGTTACCCCGTTGAGGGTGTGCTGGCATTTCTGTTTATATTGGCAACGTCTTATATTTTGGCAAGAATTACTCAGTGGATGTCAACTTTTGTTCCAACTCTTGGCAGATTGATGTACGGGAGGCTAGCGGATCTTTCATTGCACAAAAGCAATGCCATAGTTACATGTGCTGTGCTTACTTCCGATGGAGATGGAAAGACGCGCATCATGTATCAGGGCATACCAATTGAGGTGAGTTTAAACGATAGAAACACTGTAGACCATGTTGTTCTCCGGGCGGCATACACTGTGAACCTTATCGTGGATGGCGACGCCTGCAAAGCTGATATAAAGAACCGAGAAAAAGTTGGCTCTAAGCACTATAATACCGATCTTATATTTATTGACTCTTCTAAAATATCGAATGTGCACTTTCAAGCGTCACGACGCATAGATTTTATGAGGCGTTGATTGGCTGAATACACCCATGCCTCGCACTTTGGCTTGCCCCAGTAGGTTGGCTCGCATCGCCATCGCTTCCCTTCTTGCCGCACCTTCCGGAACCCGTTTGGGTGGAAGCAGGCAGGCTCACCGCTCCCCCGCCAGCACCCAAAGCTTATACGGCCCATCCGGCCCGTGATCCTCTGACCACCCCCGCGCCTCTATGAGTCCGCGTATGGCGCACTGCTTGATGCAGGCGCCGATGCGCTTCCGAAGGACGGCGTAGGTTTCCTCGTCCGCCGTGAGGCCCCTGTCGGCGCACCACGCCATGGTTATGTCGCGCGAGGTGAGCGGGCCGCTGGCCTCGCGGAACCGCGCCATCACGAAGCGCGTGACGCTGCCCTTCTTCGCCTTGTGCGCGATGACGTACTCGCCCGGGGCCTTGTGATCCGCCGTCCCGTCGAAGAGCCGGATCGCCGCGTCCAGGTGGTCTATGTCCACCGTGAGCTTCTTTATCTGCGCCTCGTATCGGTCCCGCATGGCGCGAAGCTCGTAGTGCTTGGCGACGAGGCCAGCGAGGGTGTTCGGGCGGTCGGGCTTTGGCATGTTCGACATGCGAATAGTCTAGCAGTGTCAAACGCTTGAGGCTATCTTAGGGCATGGTGCGCTTGATACATAAGGCCGGAATTTCCGCGCCCCGTGCTCGAGACGCTGCGCCAGCCGATCGAGACCGGCGAGGTGGTCGTCGCGCGGGCGAACGCCCATGTGCGCTATCCCTGCCGCTTCCTGCTCGTCGCCGCCGCCAATCCCTGCCGCTGCGGCCATCTCGCGGATCCCGCGCGCGCCTGCCCGCGCGCGCCCGATTGCGGCGCGGACTACATGGGCCGGATCTCCGGCCCGCTGCTCGACCGGTTCGATCTGCGGGTGGAGGTGCCGGCGGTCTCTATCGACGACCTCGCCGCCCCACCCGCGGGGGAGGCCAGCGCGGCGGTCGCGGCCCGGGTCGCGGCGGCGCGGGCGGTCCAGCGCGCCCGGTTCGAGGCCGTCCCCGGCGCGATCGTGAACGCCGACGCCGAGGGCGAGCTTCTGGCGGCGATCGCCGCGCCGGAACCGGCGGCGGCGAGCCTGCTGCGCGAGATCGCGACACGGTTCCATCTCAGCGCCCGCGCCTACCACCGGGTGCTGCGCGTCGCGCGGACCATCGCCGATCTCGAGGCGAGCGTCCCGGTGCTCCGGCGCCATGTCGCGGAGGCGGCGGGCTACCGGCTCGGCTGACCGAGCCGGCGCCGGACGAAGGCCGCGGCGCGGTGGAGCGCGTGATCGGCTTCCGGCACATGTTCCTGATAGAGCTGCCAGCCATGCGGCGTGTCGGGCCAGAGTTCGAGCCTCGCATCCACGCCCTGCCGGACGAGCGCCTCGGCGAGCGCCCGGGCATCGTCGCGCAGGATCTCGGCCTCGCTCGCCTGGATCAGCGTCGGCGGCGCGCCCGCGAGATCGGCGAAGAGCGGCGAGGCGCGCGGATCGCGCGGATCGGCGCCGGCGAGGTAGAGGTCGCGGATCTCCGTCACCCGGCTCACCGGCAGCAGCGACTCCCGGCTCGCGAGTTCGGTCAGGCTCGGCCGCGCCAGGGTGAGATCGACCCAGGGCGAGAAGGCGAGCACGCAGGCCGGGGCCGGCAGCCCGAGCGCGCCGAGTTGGCCGAGCAGCGCGAATACGAGCCCGCCGCCCGCGCTGTCGCCGCCGAGCACCAGCGTCCCGGGGTCCACCCCCTCGGCGAGAAGCGCGCGATAGGCGGCGGCCGCGTCCTCGACCGCCGCCGGGAAGGGATGTTCGGGCGCGAGCCGATAGGCGGGCAGGACCGCCGATCCGCCGATCCGCCGCGCGAGATGCGCGACCATGGCCGCGTGGGTGCGGGGCGAGCCGAGGCAATAGGCGCCCCCGTGCAGCCAGAGCAGCGTCGCCCGCGACGGCCCCTCCACCCGCGCGGCCGGCAGGCCGCCGAGCGGCCGGCAGGTCAGCCGCGCCCCCGGGGGCGGGCGGAGGCGGGAGGCGGCCCGCTCCAGCCGCTGGCGCGCGCGGCCGAAATCATGTTCCCAGGCGAGATAGGGCTTCTCGACGAAGCGGAGCCAGAGCTCGACCGCGGACAGTTGCCAGGACATCGCCGCTCCGGCGCCTCAGCCGCGGCGGCGCTCGATCGCTTCCCAGAGCGTCGCCGCGACATTGGCGCCGTCGAAACGCTCGAGCTCCTGGAGGCCGGTCGGCGAGGTCACGTTGATCTCGGTCAGCCATTCGCCGATCACGTCGATGCCGACGAAGATCTGGCCCTTCTCGCGCAGCAGCGGCCCGATCCGGGCGCAGATCTCGCGGTCGCGTTCGGTCAGCGCGACCTTCATCGGCGTACCGCCCACATGCATGTTCGAGCGGGTCTCGCCCTCCTGTGGCACGCGGTTGATCGCGCCGACGGGCTCGCCATCGACGAGGATGACGCGCTTGTCGCCCGCGCTGACCGCCGGCAGGAACTTCTGCGCGATCAGCGGCTCGCGGTTCAGCGAGGCGAAGAGTTCGTAGAGCGCGCCGAAGTTGCGGTCGTTCGGATCGAGCCGGAAGACCCCCGCGCCGCCATTGCCATAGAGGGGCTTCAGGATGATGTCGCCATGGCGCCCCTTGAAGGCGCGCAGCGCGCCGATGTCGCGCGCGACCATGGTCGGCGGCGTCAGGTCGGGGAAATCGAGGACCAGCAGCTTCTCCGGATAGTTGCGCACCCAGAACGGGTCATTGACCACCAGCGTCGTGTCCCGGACGCGTTCGAGCAGGAAGGTCGTCGTCAGATAGGCCATGTCGAAGGGCGGATCCTGCCGGAGCCAGACCACGTCCCATTCCGCGAGGTCGATCGTCGTCTCGGGGCCGAGGTCGAAATGCGCCCCCTCCTCGCGCCGCACCGTGACGGGCCAGCCATGCGCCTGGACGCGGCCCTCGTCGAAGACGAGCCGGTCGGGCGTGTAGTAGAAGAGCGTGTGCCCGCGCGCCCGCGCCTCCTCCATGATCCGGAAGGTCGAGTCGGCGTTGATGTTGATCTTGTCGATCGGATCCATCTGGACCGCGACTTTCAGGGCCATCGGTGTCTCCGGGCAGGTTTCGGGCCCGAGTCATGGCCGACGCGCGCCGCGCTGGCAAGGGCGGCGATCGTCGCAAATCCGTTTCCCGGGGCGCGGAAACGGCGGCGGGTCCGCGCCGCCGCCCGGAGCCGGTCCCGCGGCGGCGATTGTCTCCCGCCCGCGCCGCGGGCTAGGCTCCCCGCGGGCGAGCGCGATGCGACGCGAGATCGAGGTAACCCATGGAACGGGAACGCACCCTGCTGCTGCGCGACGCCGAGGTGGTCGTGACGATGGACGAGGAGCGGCGCGAGATCGCGAACGGTTCGGTGCTGGTCGCGGGGAACCGGATCGTCGCCGCGGGACCGGCCGCGGCGCTGCCTCGGGTGGCGGACGAGGTGATCGACCTCTCCGGCCATGTCCTGATCCCGGGGCTCGTCAACACGCATCACCACATGTACCAGACGCTGACGCGGGTGGTGCCGGCGGCCCAGGACGCGGAGCTCTTCGGCTGGCTGCGGAGCCTCTATCCGATCTGGGCGCGGCTCACGCCCGAGATGGTGGCGGTCTCGACCCAGACGGCGATGGCGGAGCTGCTGCTCTCGGGCTGTACCACCAGTTCGGATCATCTCTACATCTATCCCAACGGCTGCCGGCTCGACGATTCGATCGCGGCGGCGCGCGAGATCGGCATGCGCTTTCACGCCGCCCGCGGCTCGATGAGCGTCGGCGAGAGCAAGGGCGGCCTGCCGCCCGACGCCTGCGTCGAGGAAGAGGCGGCCATCCTGCGCGACAGCGAGCGGCTGATCGACGCCTATCACGACCCGGCGCGGTTCTCGATGCTGCGCGTCGTGCTCGCGCCCTGCTCGCCCTTCTCGGTCTCGACCGATCTGATGCGCGAGAGCGCGGCGCTGGCGCGCGATCGCGGCGTCTCGCTCCATACCCATCTCGCGGAGAACGACAACGACATCGCCTACAGCCGCGAGGTCTTCGGGCGGACGCCGGCCGAATACGCCGAGGATCTCGGCTGGCTCGGCCCCGATGTCTGGCACGCGCATTGCGTGAAGCTCGACGCACCCGGCATCGCCGCCTTCGCCCGCACCGGGACGGGGGTCGCGCATTGCCCCTGTTCGAACATGCGCCTCGCCTCGGGGATCGCGCCGGTCCGGCGGATGCTCGACGCGGGCGTCCCCGTGGGCCTCGGCGTCGACGGCTCGGCCTCGAACGACGGATCGCACATGCTGGGCGAGGTCAGACAGGCGCTGCTCGCGCAGCGGGTCCGCTCCGGCCCGGCGGCGCTCGGCGCGCGCGAGGCGCTCGCGCTCGCGACGCGGGGCGGGGCGCGGGTGCTGAACCGCGACGACATCGGCGCGATCGGCCCGGGCATGGCGGCGGATCTCGCCGCCTTCGACCTCCGCGGCATCGCCTACGCGGGCGCCGGTCACGATCCGGTGGCGGCGCTGGTCTTCTGCCACGGCCCCGGCGCGGCCTTCACGGTCGTGAACGGCCGGGTCGTGGTGCGCGAGGGACGGCTCGCCACGCTCGACCTCCGGCACCTCGTCGCCCGGCACAACGCGCTCGCGCGCGACCTCGTCGCGGGCTGAGGGCGGGCATCGTCCCAAGTCCGGGGAACGCTGAACCGCCCCGGCGCCTCAGCCGGGCGTGATCTCGACCGAGCGGCCCTCGAGCGCGCTCCTCCGCGCGGCGTCGAGCACGGCGAGGACCGCCGTCGCCTCCTCCGCCGTCACCGGCGGCGGCCCGCCGTCGCGCACCGCGCGGGCGAAGGCCGCGTAGTAGTCGTGATAGCGGCCCTGCTCCGACGGCACGCGCTCGGCGCCGGCGCCGGTCAGCAGCGTGCCCCGGTTCGCCTCGGGCTCGTAGCCCCAGCCGGCGGGATCGGCCGCGGGCCGGAGCCCGGCGAAGATCGCCTGGGCCTGGACGTCGGTGCTCGACGAGAGATAGGTGCCGGCGTCGCCATAGGCGCGGTATTCCTTCGCGTCGATCCGGTTGAGCTTGCTCGCCGAAAGATGGGAATGCGCGCCGCCGGCGTGGCGCAGCGTGATGGTGAACCCCGCGTCCGTCGGCCCCTCGGGCAGGTCCGCGATGTCGAGCTGCGCGTCGACCGAGGTCACCGGGCCGAGCAGGAAGAGCATCTGGTCGACGACATGGCTGCCGAGATCGCGCAGCAGGCCGCCGGTCGGCCCCGCCTCGAGCGTCGCCGGATCGTCCTGCTCCATGCGCGAATGGATGCGCCAGACCTTCCCGATCCGGCCGTCCGCGATCACCTTGCGCAGCGTCCGGAGATCGGAATCGTAGCGGCGGTTGTGGTAGACGCCGAGCACGACGCCCCCGGCCTTCGCCGCCGCGTCCAGTTCCCGCGCCACCTCCGCCGAGGGGGCGAAGGGCTTGTCCGCGATCACGTGGAGACCGGCGGCGATCGCCTCGAGCACCAGGTCGCGCCGGGTCTGGGGCGGGGTGGTGATCGTCACCGCGTCGATGCCGCCCGCGGCGATCATCGCGGCGAGGCTCGGGTAGACCGGCGTGCCCAGCAGATCGGCCTCCACCTTCGCAATCGTCGCGGGCGCGCGGGCGACCACGCCCGCGAGTTCCACGCCCTCGGCGGCGGCGATGAACGGGGCGTGGAAATGCCGCCCGCCCGTGCCGTAGCCCACAAGTCCGATACGCATCTTTCCTCCTCAGCGGCTGATCGTGGCCTGAAGGGCGTCGATCGAGGACTGGATGCCCGCCTCGGTCGACATGGTGAAATCCTCCATCTCGAGGCTCACCCAGCCGTTGTAGCCGACCATGCGGACCACGGAGAAGAACTCCTTCCACCACTGAAGATCGCGGCCGGCGCCGACGGCGACGTAGTTCCAGCTCCGGTTGGCGACGTCGGTCACCTCCTTGAGCTCCAGCAGGCCGTTCACGTCGGCGGGGCCGCGCTCGATCCTCGTGTCCTTGCCGTGGCAATGGTGGATCGCCGGGCCGAGCGCGCGGGCCGCGGCGATCGGGTCCGCGCCCATCCAGATCAGGTGCGAGGGATCGAGGTTCATTCCGATCATCGGATCGACGGCGTCGCGCAGCCGGAACAGCGTCTCCGGGTTCCAGACCAGCATGGCGGAAAAGTTCTCGAGCGCATATTTCTCGACGCCGACCTCCTTCGCGAGCGAGACCATCTTCTCCCAGAACGGGATCGCGCAGTCCTCCCACTGGTAGCGGTCGCGCTCCGGCATCTCGTCGGGCCAGCTCTTCGTATAGACGAGCCAGTTCGGTACCGTGTCGCCCGGCGCCGCGGCCGGCAGGCCGGACATCGTGACGACGGTCTTGACGCCGATCTCACCCGCGAGCCGGATCGTGTCCTCCATTTCCCGGGCGTGGCGGGCGCCCATCGGGCCGGGATCGAGCGGGTTCGCGGAGCAGTTCAGGGCGGCGATCTCGAGCCCGCGCGCCTCGATCTCCTTAAGCGCCGCCTTCAGCTTGCCCTTGTCGGCGAGGAGCGCGTCGGCGCGGAAATGCGGGCCCTTCGACCAGCCGCCGCCGGTCATCTCGATGCCCTCGACGCCGAGCTTCACGCATTTGTCGAGCATGTCCGTGAAGGCGAGGTCGCCCATCACATCGGTGCAGATGGAGAGTTTCATATGTCCGTTCCCGCGAGGGGTGAAATGCGCGGGGCGGATCGCCTGCGACCCGGTCCCGCCGTCCTGATCTCAGGCCGCGACCGCGACCCGCGCGCCGTAGAGCGCCGGCTTGTCGCGCATCGCGATCTTCTCGAGCCCGCCGCTCTCGACCGCGCGGAGCGCCGCGTCGGCGACCAGGGTCGCCGCGTAGCCGTCCCAGGTGCTCGGACCCGTCGCCGTGCCCTCGCCCGCCGCGACGATCCACTCGCGGAACTCCTGGTCGTAGGCCTCGATGAAGCGCTCGCGCCAGTCCTCGGGAATCGCCTGGCGGATGCCGTGCTTGTCGGAGACCACCGTCGCGGGCCGGTTCGGCAGCGAGGCCACGCCGTCCTCGCAGCTCACCTCGCCCCTTATGTCGTAGCCGTAGCCGATGTTGACCGAGATCTCGACATCGACCAGCGCGCCCGAACCCATGTGGAGCAGCACCACCACCGGGTCGCGCAGGTCGTCGCGGCGGCGGTTGCGGCGCGGCACGCGCACCTCGACGCCCGTCACCTCGTCGCCGAGCAGCCAGCGCGAGATGTCCGCGTCATGCACCAGCGTGTCGTTGAGCGGCAGTTCCGAGCTCCAGGCCTCCGGTACCGAGGCGTTGCGGTGCGTCGAGTGATAGAGCAGCGGCGCGCCGAGGGTGCCGCCGTCGATCACCGCCTTCAGCCGGCGGTAATCGGCATCGAAGCGGCGCATGAAGCCGACCTGCACGAGACGGCGGCCGAAGGCCACCTCGGCGTCCATGACCCGGAGCGCGGCGGCCTCGGAGGTGACGAGCGGCTTCTCGCAGAATACCGGCTTGCCGGCGGCGATCGCGGCCAGAAGCTGCGCCTCGTGCGCGCCGCCCCAGGAACAGATCACAACCGCCTCGACGCCCGGATCGGCGATCAGCGCCTCGGGCGTCTCGAAGACCTTCGCCCCTTTCGGCGCGGCGGACTTGGCGCGGTCGAGGTCGATGTCGGTCACGCCGACCACCTCGACGCCGGAGAGCACCTGGGTGAGACGGCGGATGTGATCCAGACCGATCATCCCCGTCCCGACGACTCCAACCTTGAGGCTCATTTCTTCCCCCAGAACTTGTCGATGTAGCGCTGCATTTCCGAGCGCATGAACCTGCCGGACTCGTCGGCCTTCTCCTCCCAGGCGAAGACGCAGGCGGTCATGACGCCGTCGAAGCCGATCTCGTGGAGCGTGCCGAAGAAGTCGTCCCAGGGCACCTCGCCCTGGCCGATGTTGAGATGCTGGTGCACGCGCGCCGTCGAACCCGGCGGGTTCACGATGTAGCGCAGGCCCGAGCTGGCCTTGTGGTTGAACGTGTCGCCGACATGGACATGGGCGAGCACGTCGGCGCTCTCGCGCAGCATCGCCACGGTGTCGTCGCCGAAGTAGAAGGTGTGCGGCGCGCAGTAGAGGAATTTCACACGGCTGGAATTGACCGTGCGGATGATGTCGAGCGCGGGCTGGATCGTCTCGCACCAGTCCTCGGGATGCGGCTCGACGTGGAGGTTGATCCCCTCGCGCTCGAAGATCGGCACCAGCTCCTCCATCGAGCGCCACCACGCATCCTCGCAGGCCTCGATCATCGAGCCGGTGTGGCAGCAGTAGCAGGAGCCCTTGTCGGGATGCGGCCCCCGGCCGAATTCCGAGTTCATCGTGTCGACTTCGAGCTCGACGGCGATCTCGATCGCGCGCTTCCAGTGCCGCACGGCCGCCTGGCGCTCGGTCTCGTCGTTCGAGGCCCAGCGGTACATCGGCAAGAGCGAGGCGATGCCGACGTTCTCCGCCCTGAGCGCCTGCTTCACCGCCTTGATCCGGTCGGGGAAGACGCGGGGCGCCTTGAACCACTCGAGGAAGTCGCCGCGCGGGGAGAGCTCGATCCAGTCGTAGCCGAGTTCGCGCACCTTGCGCGGGATCTCCTCGAGCGGGAGATGGCGGTGCATGAAGGGG
>NZ_VFRP01000090.1 GCF_006385685.1 Amaricoccus solimangrovi
CCTTGGCGGATGGCACGGGAGGGCCGCGTGACACGAGATTTCAGTAGGACGAAGCGCGGCGCCGCGCCGGCGCGCGACGGCCGCGCGGCTGACCTTTCATTCGAAGAGAACCACATCATGCAGCGCGCGAGCCTTCCTCTTCACGGCGTCAAGGTGATCGACTTCGGGCAGTACATCGCCGGCCCGGCGGTCGCGATGATCCTCGCCGACTTCGGCGCCACGGTCGTCCACGTCGATCCCCCGTCCGGGCCGCTCTGGGAGAGCCCGGCGAATGCGACGCTGAACCGGAACAAGCTCACCCTGCGGCTCGACCTCAAGTCCCCCGAGGGGCTGGCGGAGGCGCGGGGGCTGATCGACGAGGCCGACATCCTGGTCGAGAACTTCCGCCCCGGCGTCATGGCGCGCCTCGGGCTCGATCCGGCGGCGCTGCGCGCGGCCCGGCCCGAACTCATCACCATCTCGATCCCCGGCTTCGCCTCGAATGACGAACTTCGCCGGGAGTGGCGAGCCTTCGAGTCGGTCATCGCCGCCGCGTCGGGTGTCTTCACCGACATGGGCCTGAACCGGGTGCTGATGGGAATCAATCCCTGCTTCTCGCCGCTGCCGCTCGCCTCGGCCTACGGCACCATGCTCGCGGTCTCGGCCACGGTCCTCGCGCTCCAGGCACGCGAGCGCACCGGCCTCGGCGACGGCATCGAGGTGCCGCTCGCGAGCGCGGTGATGGAGGGGCTCACCTACAACTCGCTCCTCGTCGAGGACTATCCCGCCCGCTACAAGACCCAGCGCGAGCAGGAGATCGAGCGGCGGCGCGCGAACGGCCTGCCGATGAACGTCTCCTATTCCGAGCTGCAGGAGTTCCTCGACCCGTTCTATCGCAGCTACGAGTGCAAGGACGGGCGGACCTTCTACGTCGTCTGCCCGAGCCACCGCAACCACGCCAAGCGCTGCCTCCGGACCCTCGGCCTTTATGACGAGATGGTCGCCGCCGGGCTCAGGGAGGAACCTGACACCTATCTGCCGGTCAGCGAGTGGTCCTCGGACGTCTCGCTCGGGGTTTATCCGCTGCCGAAGTTCTGGGCCGACAAGATCGCCGCCCGGATGAAGGAGGTGTTCCTGACCCGCGCCGCCGAGGAATGGGAGCGGATCTTCGGCGAGGGGCTGTTCCCGGGAACGCCGCAGCGCTGGCTGCGGGAATGGCTGAGCGACGATCACGCCGAGGCGGCCGGGCTCGTCGTCGAGGTCGACGATCCCGAATACGGCCGGATGATCCAGCCGGGCCCGATGGCCTGGCTGGAGGAGAGCGGCGCGGCGATGCTCACCCCGGCGCCGCGCCGCGGCGTCGGCTTCGAGGAGGCGCTGGCGGCGCTCCGGGCGCATCCGACGCGCCTGCCGGCCCTGGCCGCGACCGGCGCGGGAAAGGGCTGGCTCGAGGGGGTGCGCGTCCTCGACCTCTGCAACGTCATCGCCGGTCCCCACGGCGTCTCCTACCTCGCCCGCTTCGGCGCCGAGGTGATCAAGGTCGATCCGGCCCAGCCGCTCTACGACTGCTGGAACACGGTGATCTTCGGCATGACCCACATGCGCGGCAAGAAATCCGTCCTCGCCGAGCTGAAGTCGCCCGAGGGCCGCGAGATCTTCGAGCGGCTGCTGCGCTCGGCCGACGTCGTGGTGTGGAACGCCACCGACCGCCAGGTGAAGAGCCTCGGCCTCGACGCCCAGAGCCTCGCCCGGATCAATCCGGAGGCGATCTTCTGCCAGCTCGACTGTTTCGGCGGCGCGCGGCGCGGCCCGCGCAGCGACTATCTCGGCT
>NZ_VFRP01000091.1 GCF_006385685.1 Amaricoccus solimangrovi
GTGTGCGCCCAGTATGGGCACTTGATACTAAAGGTATCAAATTATTCCAGAGGGTGAAAGTCCCTTACAGGCGAGTTGGTGAAGCCTGTTAGCAAGCCGCAAGCTGGTTCGTCGTGAGGCGTGCAGTGAAGAAAGCGAGACTGCAAAATCCGGTACTGACGAACAGAAACTGCATAAGAGGCAGGGAGCCGTGGGTAAGCAAGCACACCTTTGCAATGCCCCTGGCCAACTAACGGCTCTGTGTAGATGCAGCAGGAATCGGAGGAAGGAATGTGCTCTTACCTGGGGAGGTCTCCCGGTGCCGTGAACACAGGGAGAAGTCAGCAGAGGTCATAGTAGGTAGTGGAAACGAGCCGGGAAGCCCCCGGAGGCCTCACAAGCTACTCAAGGACCAAACGTTAAGTTTTCCCAAATTAGGCAGGGAGGCCCGGCCAGCCCTGCCTTAAGCGGGAGAAGAGATTACAAGTAAGGTAGTAAAGATGATAGAGAAGGTACTCCACCGGGGCAACATGCTCAAGGCATACAGGCACGTGCTGGCCAACAAAGGTTCGGCCGGCGTGGACGGTATGCGGGTGGATCAGCTGGCCCAGCACCTGAAAGAAAACAGGGACGCCATCGCCACCGCCATCTGCAACGGCAGGTACCTGCCTTCTCCCATCCTGGGGGTAGAGATACCCAAGAGTAACGGCAAGAAACGCCTGCTGGGCATTCCCACCGTCACCGACCGGGTGCTGCAACAGGCCGTGAACCAGGTGCTAAGCCCGCTCTTTGAGCTGGAGTTCACCGGGCACAGCTACGGCTTCCGCCCCAACCGCAACGCCCTCCAGGCCGTGCAACAGGCGCACCGATACATCCACGAGGGCTATCAGCATATCGTGGACATCGACCTGCAGAACTTCTTTGACGAGGTGGACCACTGCCTGCTGCTGCAACTGCTTTACCGGAAGGTAAAATGCCCCCTTACCCTGCGCCTTGTCCGAAAATGGCTCAGGGCTCCCATCCTTATGAAGGGGAGACTGGTCAAGCGCCGGAAAGGTGTGCCACAGGGTAGCCCGCTCTCACCGCTGCTTTCTAATGTTCTGCTCCATGAGCTGGACAAGGAGCTGGAGCGGCAGGGGCTGCGCTACGTGCGCTATGCCGACGACTTCAGCGTCTACACCAAAAGTGAAGAGACAGCCCGAAAGGTAGGCAACGCTGTGTTCCTGTTCCTCAGGAACAGGTTAAGGCTACCCATCAACAGGGAGAAGTCAGGCATCAGACGACCTGTGAACTTTCAAATACTGGGTCACGGCTTCGTGCCCACCTACAGGAAAGGCGATAAGGGCAAATACCAGCTGGTAGTGGCAAGGAAGGGATGGAACAGGTTGAAGCAGAAGCTCAAAGCTATCACCCGCAAAACCACTCCCTGCTCTTTTGAGCAGCGTATCCGGGAACTGAAAGAGGCGCAGCGAGGCTGGGTCCACTACTTCCGTATGGCAAGTATACAGGGCAAGCTCAAAGACATCGACAGCTGGATACGCAACAGACTCCGGCACTGCATCTGGCATGACTGGAAACGTCCGGAACGGAAAAGGAAAAACCTGATCCGACTGGGCGTTCCAAAGTGGCAGGCGTACGCCTGGAGCAGGACCAGGAAAGGAGGCTGGGCCGTGGCTCAAAGTCCCATCCTGATCACGACGGTAACGGTGAAACGACTAGTACGAAGGGGATACGAAACAATGCTCGACTACTACAAGAAAGTAGCTCCACAACTTAACGAACCGCTGTATGCGAGACCCGCTTGTACAGTGGTG
>NZ_VFRP01000092.1 GCF_006385685.1 Amaricoccus solimangrovi
ACGTCGTCTTGGCGCTCCCGTGAAGAACCTGGCCCATAGCGCATCCCTCTCTGGCGACGACAAACATACGCCAGGACATGCTGGGACTAAACACCTAGGCCGGGTCACGGTCGCCGCGGAGGACCGCGTCGCCGCGCAAGCATCGTGCGAGCACTGCCATCAGCGGCGGCGCATTGTGATCGGGCAATAGATCCGCGCGCCTGGCGCCCGCGCGATCCGCCATCGTGAGGACAGGGATCTGATACTTCGAGATCCAGTTTCGTTCCCATGCGTTTGCAGTCCACCCAGCGCATCCGATCCGGCTTCGGATGATGGATCGGATCGCGCTGATGCCTGACCCACTCGCGCGAGCCCTTGCGGGATTC
Source organism: Amaricoccus solimangrovi (assembly GCF_006385685.1). Classification (GTDB taxonomy): domain Bacteria; phylum Pseudomonadota; class Alphaproteobacteria; order Rhodobacterales; family Rhodobacteraceae; genus Amaricoccus; species Amaricoccus solimangrovi. Next base: position 366 of record NZ_VFRP01000092.1, read on the forward strand.
CCGGAAGAATTTCTCGTCCGCTTCGACCACGCCGCCGAGGTTGGAGGTGCCCGAACCGCCGAGGGCGCGGATGATCTTCTGGCGCCACCGCCAGATGGTCATCTTGTCGAGACCGAGCGCCCTGCCCAGTCCACGACACGACCGGGGATGGTCGCAGAACATGTCGGCGACCACCTGATGAAAGCGGCCCGGCGAATGGATGCGCGCAACGGCCGTGCCGGTCGATGAAGAAAAGGTCCGCCTGCGTGACGGGCAACGCATCCGCTGGACGCCGGTCCGTGTCGAGCCCCAACGCGTGCTCCTGTCGTGATTGCGATGCGGGCAGGCGACAGCGCCCTCCGGGCGCTTCTCGATCGCGCCGATCGCCTGCATCCGAACGTCGAGCGAGCGCAGCGCCGTCCACAACTCCTTCAACTGTGGGCCTGTCAGGCTACCGAGCCTCGCGCAGGGCCTTCTGAAATCCATCCGCCATGCCTGTCCCTGGCTTCGGCACATCTTCGCTGATCGGCGACAACCATCCTGTCTGGCATCGACAAGCTTGTTGGCCGCTGTCCCTTGGCCGTAGGCTGAGGGACAGCGGCGCGCTCGTCTTTCTGGGGAGATGGGCGTGGGTGCTGGCCGTCGCGGGCCGGTACGACGGAGATCTCTGCGTCCAAACGGAGATCCGATCGTGCCGGGCAGACTCGTCACCGACCAGCAAGTGAGACTCTACATGCAAGATCGACTTCGCCATAGCCAGCGCGTGGCCGCCGCCCGGGCCGGGTTCGAGCCAAGCGTACCGGACGCCGGATCGACGCCGACCCCTGCCTGCCGTCCCAGCGTCAACCCGAGCGCGGCCGCGCCGTGCCCGATCCGCTCGCCGCCGTCTGGGAGCCGCCGCCGCTGCCGATCCTGGAGCGCGATCCGGCCACGCTGGCGGTGACGCCGCCGCGGCATCTCCAGATGATCGATCCCGACTCCTTCCCCGATGACCGGGTTCGTCGGACGCTGGAGCGGCGTGTGCGGGATTGGCGCGCCCTGCACGGAGCACCGCGCGACGTCATCTTCCGTCAGGTCCCGGAGCCGGGCCGCATGGCGTTGTCCGACTTCACCGACGGTGAGGAGGGGCAGCGGGCCTTCCAGTGGAAGGACCGCCCGACGAACGAGATCGGCGTCACGATCGCCGGCGCGCCGTTCCCGCACCGGCTCTTTCACTTCGTTCTGGCCTACAGCGGCTGGGAGCACGTCGTTCGCCGGCGGGCTCGAACCCGTGGCGCCTCGCCGGCTCACCGTGCTGGGCGGCGAAAGCTTCACCGCGCTCGCCGAGAACCTCCGAGACACGCGCTCTGGAATCTCGGCGGCGTGTCGCGCGAGCACCGCGCCGACAGCTTCTCCGCCGCCTATCGCAACCTGGACGCCGAGGCGGCGGAGGATGTG
>NZ_VFRP01000093.1 GCF_006385685.1 Amaricoccus solimangrovi
TTCCCGCGACGGCGAAGCCCTATCGCGAGGACTTCCACGCCGAGGCGCTCGGCGCCGCCTGAGCGGAGCCCGCGCCCGGGAAACAGCCAGAAAAAGCCAACCCGGAGGAAAACCGAATGCCCTGGATCCGCGCCTGCTCGACCGACGAGATCGACGAGGAAGACGTCGCCCGCTTCGACCACGACGGCCGCACCTTCGCGATCTATCACTCTCCCGACGGCGAGTTCTTCGCCACCGACGGGCTCTGCACCCACGAGAAGATCCATCTCGCGGACGGGCTGGTGATGGACTACGTGATCGAGTGCCCGAAGCACAACGGGCGCTTCGACTACCGCGACGGCGAGGCGCTCGGCGCGCCGGTCTGCGTCAATCTCAAGACCTACAAGGTCAAGGTCGAGGACGGCGACGTCCTGATCGAGCTCTGAGATGGCGGGCATGGTCATCGTCGGCGCAGGCGAATGCGGCGCGCGCGCCGCGCTCGCGCTGCGCGAGGCGGGTTATGACGGCCCGGTGACGCTGCTCGACGCCGAGCGGCACGATCCCTACGAGCGGCCGCCGCTCTCCAAGGACGCGATCCTGGCCGAGACGCCGGTCCCGAAGGGGATCGGCGGCGCCGAGCGGCTGGAGGAGGCGGGCATCACCTTCCGCCGCTCGGTCCGCGCGCATGCGCTCGACCGTGGCCGGAGCGTGGTCATCTGCGACGACGGTTCCGAACTTCCCTACGAGCGGCTGCTGCTGGCGACCGGCGCGCGGCCCCGGCCGCTCCCGGGCGCCGAGGGGCCGCGCGTCGCGACGCTGCGCACGCTCGACGACGCCGCGCGCATCCGGGGCGAGCTTGGCCCGGGCAAGCGGCTCGTCGTCATCGGCGGGGGCTTCATCGGGCTCGAACTCGCGGCCTCCGCGCGCAAGCTCGGCGCCGAGGTCACGGTGATCGAGGCGCTGCCCCGCCTGCTCTCGCGCGCGGTGCCGGCCGAGGTCGCCCAGGTCATCCAGGACCGGCACACGGCGGAGGGCGCGCGCATCCTCACCGAGGCCAGGATCGCGGCGATCGGCGCGGACGGGGTGACGCTCGCCGACGGGACCGAGATTCCGGCGGACCTGATCGTGGTCGGCATCGGCGCGACGCCGAATGTCGAACTCGCGGCCGAGGCGGGGCTCGAGATCGAGAACGGCATCGCCGTCGATGCGACGCTCGCCACGTCCGATCCGGGCATCTTCGCCGCCGGCGACTGCTGCTCCTTCCCGCTTCCGCTCTATGACGGACGGCGGGTCCGGCTCGAAAGCTGGCGCGGGGCGCAGGAACTGGGAAGCCTCGCCGCGCGCAACCTCCTCGGCGGCGGCGAGCCGATCTCGATCGTGCCCTGGTTCTGGTCGGACCAGTACGACATGACGCTGCAGATCGCGGGTCTGGCCGATGGCGCCGTGAGCCATGTGAGGCGCGAGGGCAAGGACGGCGCCTTCGTGATCTTCCACCTCGCCGCCGACGGGCGCCTGCTCGCGGCCTCGGGCATCGGCCGGGGCAACGCGGTCGCGAAGGACATCCGCCTCGCCGAGATGATGATCGCGAAACGCGCGAAGCCGGATCCCGAGGCGCTCGCAGATCCCGGCGTCAACCTCAAGAAGCTGCTCTGAA
>NZ_VFRP01000094.1 GCF_006385685.1 Amaricoccus solimangrovi
CAAGCACCCAGAGGCCGAGGAAGCCGACGACGAGCATGGCGAAGGCGACGGGCGTGCGCAGGATCATCAGCGCGAAGAGCCCGGCGATGCCGAGGAGGCCGACGGAGACGGGGCTCATTCGAGTTCCCTCCGAGTGACGAGGATCAGCAGCAGCTGCTCGGCCAGCACCAGCACGCAGAGCGCGATCCCGAGCGAGATCAGCCCGTAGAACGGCCAGATCGGCAGGCCGAGCATGTTTGTCGTGTCGCCGTATTCCCAGGCATCGAGCGCCTTGAGGCCCGCGCGCCAGACCAGCACGGAAAGCACGAAGCCCGAGAGCAGGCGCGACAGCACATCGCCGAACCACCGACCGCGCGGCCCGATCGCATTGTCGAGCACATCGACCCGGACATGGGCGCGTTCGTCCGTGCAATAGGGCAGCGCCAGCATCGCGACGGCGACGGCGGTGAGCTGTACCACCTCGTTGACGCCAAGGAGCGGCGTCCCGGCGACGTAGCGCATGATCACCGCCGCCGCGATGGTCGCGACCATGAAGAGAAGCCCGAGCCCGGCCGCGGTGGCGAGGACGAGGGTGGCCCGGTCGAAGCGTCTCGACCAGCCCGGCGTGGTGCCGCGCGCCATCGCTCAGTCGGCCTTGAGCGTGTCGACGCTCTCGGCGTCGCCGCCGACAACGCGCGAATGCCGGATGGAGGGCTCCACGCCGGGTTCACCGCCGTTGTCGACCTTGACCGTCGCGTCGTCATCGGAGGGTTCCGCCATCCTGGCGGCGAAGGGCTCGAAGAGTCCGGCGACGCAAGCGTGCGTCGGCGCCATCAGATTGGCAAACTTCAGCTCCTCCACCGGGGCGAGGGTCTTGAAGATGGACATTCGGTTCCTCCCGTTGTTGTTCTGGGCGAGTTTCCTGCGCGGGTGGGCGCGGCCTCCAGCGCACTTCTGCCGGCCGCCGGGCGCCGAAACCATTTAGAAAAGCGTGCGGCGGCATAAGTTATGGCTATCACGGCCCTGTCATGGCCTGAGGAGTTCAAGGAACAGGCGCTGCGCCCGGGTCGGCACCCAGCCCGCGCGCAGGGTGATCCCGATCGGCCGCGAGGTGCCGGCCATCTCGAAGGGGAGCACCGTCATCAGCCCCCGGTCGGTCTCGCCCCGCGCCTGCAGCCGCGAGACGCAGCCGAGGTGGTCGCTCTCGGCGAGCAGTTCGCGCATCAGCATGACCGAGCCCGATTCCACGATGCTCGCGGGCGCGGGGCCGCCGGCGAAGAGCCGGTCGAACTGCGTCCGCGCCGGCGTGCCCTCCCGCGCCACGACCCAGGGGTAGCGCGCGAGATCCTCGGGCGTGATCCGCTCGGCGCCGAGCAGCGGATGATCGCGCCCGGCGACGAGGACGAGGCTGTCGTGAAAGAGCGCGCGCTGCTCGACGTCGCCGATCGGCGCGGGGTCGCGCAGCGCGCCGATCAGGAAATCGATCTCGCCGCGCCGGAGGCCTCCCAGCAGTTCGTCATAGGGTCCGTCGCGGACCGAGATCGGCAGGGTCCGGCCCTGCTCGCGGAACCGGGCGATCGCGGCCGGCAGCACCGTGGCGCGGGAGAGCGGCATCGCG
>NZ_VFRP01000095.1 GCF_006385685.1 Amaricoccus solimangrovi
CTCTGGAATCTCGGCGGCGTGTCGCGCGAGCACCGCGCCGACAGCTTCTCCGCCGCCTATCGCAACCTGGACGCCGAGGCGGCGGAGGATGTGACCCGCCGCTACGACGCATTCCGCGCCCACTACGGGATGCTCGCGAGCCGCGCGATCCGGGAGAAGCGCACGAGAACGGAGCGGTGGAATCCCACCACGGCCACCTCGAGACCGCGCTCGACCAGGCGCTGATCCTGCGCGGCTCGCGCGACTTCGGCGACATCGCCGCCTGGCGGCGCTTCGTCGATCAGCTCGTCACCCGCCGCGACCGTCGCCGGGACGACGCCATCCGCCTCGAAGCCGCCGCTCCGCGGCCACCGCCGGCGAGGCGCGCCACGGACTTCACCGAGATCGTCGCCCGCGTCACCCGGACCGGCGGCTTCATGGTCCACAACATCTTCTACGAGCCGCCCCCTCGCCGCCTCGGTTTATCGCGACGGCCTCTTTCCCCGCTCCGAGCACGCGGCCGCCTGGACCGCTCTCTCGGAAGCGCTGTCCGGGCGCCATGCCTGCCGCCGTATGGTCGACCCGCTCTGGCTCGCCCACGAGGATGGCTGCGAGGGCGAGCTTGGCCTTCGCGGATCGCCGAGGATCTCGACGCTGGTCGTTTGCCGGAGGCGCGGAGATTGAAGGCCCGCCTCGAGCCTTCCCGTCGATCCTCGCCGCCGGACGTGCCGGTCGCGCTCACCCGGCTCGCGCCAGCTTCGACGCTCTGCTGGAGGGGCGCGCATGACCGAGCTCACCGTCCCCGCGCGTCCCATCGGCGTCCATGCGCCGCCGGTCATGCTCACCGCGCCGCGCCCGCCGCGCTTCCACCGGCACTGGCCAGCCCTGGCGGAACGCGCCGACAAGGGTGAGCGGGCGAACGCCACCGGTTCGAGAGAGCCCGCGAACGGCCCGCCGCCAGCTTCCTCGCCGCCCCGGCCGAGCTCGAGATCGCCGAGCGCGAAACCCGCCGCATCCGCCGCCACCTGCTCGAAGCCCGTCTCCCGGGCGGCAAGACGTGGGCCACCTTCGACTTCAAGGCGATCCCCCGCGTTCCCCGCGCCCGTGTCGAGGCGCTCGCCGCCGGCGACTGGATCGAGACCGGTGCCAATCTCATCGTCATCGGCAGTGAGGAGGATCAGGCAGCCGTCCGGGGACGGATGCCCCGACGAACGGCGCGGGCAAGTCGCACGTGCTCCGCGCCATCGGCCACGCGCTCGTCGAGGCGGGCCGGCGCGTCCTCCACACTCGCACCACCGATCTCGCGCGGAAGCCGCGGGCCGCCCGCCGCGACCTCGCCCTCGAGACCGCCCTCGCCAAGCTCGACCGCTTCGATCTCATCATCCTCGACGACATCGGCTACGCCCGGAAGGACCAGGCCGAAACCTCCGTCCTCTTCGAGCTCATCGCCCGGCGCTACGAGACCAGGAGCCTCGCCATCGCCGCCAACCAGCCCTTCAGCGCATGGGACAGCATTTTCCCCGATCAGGCCGTCACCGTCGC
>NZ_VFRP01000096.1 GCF_006385685.1 Amaricoccus solimangrovi
GCGGGCGGGATCGCCCTGATCGGCTTCGGCGAGGCGGCGGAGGCCTTCGTGACCGGCTGGGGCGCCGCGCGGCCCGGCCCGGCGCGAGCCTTCGACGTGAAGCTGCTCGATCCGCCGAAGGCCGGGCCCGTCGCCGCGCGCAGTGGCGTGGCCGGGGTGATCCCTTGCGAGAGCCCGGCGGAGGCGCTTGCCGGCGCCGCTCTGGTGCTCTGCCTCGTCACCGCCGATCAGGCGCTGGCGGCGACCGAGGCGGCGGCCGGCGCGCTGGCGCCTGGCACGCTCTGGCTCGACGGCAATTCCTGCGCGCCCGACACCAAACGCGCGGCGGCGGCGGTGATCGAGGCGTCGGGCGGGGCCTATGTCGATATGGCGATCATGGCGCCGGTCCACCCGAGGCGGCACCTGACCCCGGTCCTGCTCGCCGGGGCCGAGGCCGAAGCGGCGGCGGCCGCGCTCCGGGTGCTCGGGATGCGGCCGGAGGTCGCGGGCGATCGGGTCGGCGACGCCTCGACGATCAAGATGCTGCGCTCGGTCATGGTGAAGGGGATCGAGGCGCTGACGGCGGAATGCTTCCTCGCGGCGCGGCGGGCCGGGGTGGACGCGGCCGTGCTCGCCTCGCTCGACGCTTCCGATCCCGGGATGGACTGGACCCGGCGCGGCGCCTACAATCTCGAGCGGATGATGGTGCACGGCATCCGGCGCGCGGCGGAGATGCGCGAGGTCGCGGCGACGCTGCGCGGGCTCGGCCTGCCCGACCGGCTCGCTCGCGCGACCGCCGCGTGGCAGGACGAGATCGGCGCGCTCGGGCTCGACGGCGGCGCGGCGGATCTCGCCGGGCGCGCCGACCGCGTCCTCTCCCGGCTCGCATGACCGTCAACCTCCGTCATCTGCGGGTCTTCCTCGCCGTGGCGGACTCGGGCTCGATCACCCGGGCGGCGGAGGCGGCGCTGGTCTCGCAGCCCGCCGTGACCCAGGCGATCGCGAAGCTCGAACGCGAGGCGGAGACGGCGCTCTTCCAGCGCACGCCCGGCGGGCTCCATGCGACGCCGGCCGGCGAGGTGCTGGCCGGGCGCGCGCGGCGGGCCTTCGGCTTCATCGACGCGGCCCTCGCGGATCTCGCGCCCCGGCTGCGGCTGACCGCGACGGCGGCGCAGCTGCGCGCGCTGATCGCGGTGCGCGAGGCGGAGAACTTCACCTTGGCCGCGCGCCGGCTCGGCATCGCCCAGCCGACCGTGCACCGCGCGATAACAGGGCTCGAACAGGAGGCGGGGCGGGCGCTCTTCGAGCGCACCTCCTACGGCATGATCGCGACCCGCGCGGCGCAGGCGCTGGCGCGGGCGGCGCGGCTCGCCTTCGCGGAACTCGCGCAGGCCGAGGCGGATGTCGCCGAGACGCTCGGCCGCGAGGCCGGGCGCATCGTCGTCGGCGCGATGCCGCTCTCCCGCGCCACGGTGCTGCCGGCCGCGATCGCCCGGTTCCGCGAGCAGGGCCGGACCCTGCCGATCTCGGTCCGCGACGG
>NZ_VFRP01000097.1 GCF_006385685.1 Amaricoccus solimangrovi
CTAACTTCTATATAACTTCTCTTAAGCAGCTTCTTTTTTAAGTTTAGAGAGCTTTCGCTCCAGGTAAACAATCTTTGCCTGCTTGTACTTCTGCTGGTATGAAGTCAGTTCCACAGGTTTAAACTCTTGCTGACAAGATACCATTTTGTAATAGATGGTGGCAATCTTGTTAGCTGTTGCAACTATGGCATATCGGTTCCCGCCTCTGGCTTTCATGCGGCGGAAGTAGTCGCCGAGCCAGTTGTCGCTCCGCTGCACGGCATTGGCGGCGTTGCGGAATGCCTGACTGGCAGGATTAGGCTTCTTTTTCATCACGGTGCTGCTGATAAGCTTCCCGCCTGACACCTTGTTGTTGGGGCAAAGGTTCAGCCACGAGACAAAGTGCTTAGCCGTCTCCCACTTTCCCATGTCCGTGCCTGTCTCCGAGAGAATCTCCTCGGTAACGCTGCAGCTGCCGCTCAATGGCGGCATCACAGCAGGCGATGCGCCCGGTGTAGTACTGGTAGCTCGTGTAGCAGTCCTCCAGCAGGTAGAGCTGCTCTTCTCGCCAGTTGCCCTGCAGGGACTTGAGGAGAATGTCCCTGTCGGCCCTGATGTTGCTCTCAATACAGGCCAGGAAGCACTCCGGTGTCCGCTCCCCCCACAGTATGGTTTCTATGATGCGCGTGCCCGTCTTGCCGGTGATGTCCCGGATGAGGGTGTGCAGCTTGACGTTCATCACCTCCAAGGCCTTTTGCATCCTCAGCACGCACCTGCCCCTATCCTGCATCAGTGTCCTGCGGTGGCGCACCAGCGTGCGCAGGGCCTCCTGCTCGTCATCAGGCAGGTAGCTGCTCTTGAGCAGCCCGCAGCTGTGCAGCTTCTGTATCCAGCGCGCGTCATCCTCATCGTTTTTCCTGCCGCTCACGTTCTTTACCTGCCTAGCGTTCACCAGGTACACCTCGAAGCCCCGCTGGATGAGCAGGCTGAACAGGGGCTTCCAATACACCCCTGTGCTCTCCATGGCCACCGTGTCCACCCTACACTCATGCAGCCAGTTGGCGATGGCCTCCAAATCGCAGGTCATCGCCCCAAAGGACCTGACCGGTGTCTCGTCCCTTCCCTCGGGCACGGCGACGGCATGAATAGTGTCTCCTACGTCAATGCCTGCCGCATTCGGGTTGACCAGCGGCATGTTGACTGTGCTTCCTTTAACTGAGGCTCGCTTTTTCATACGCTTTGTTCTTTGGGTTAAGCACAAAAGCCCTGCCTGCTGCCCAGCCAGTTCACTCTTCTATGCGGGCTCCCACGCCCATTCTGAAACCAGAAGGGGCAGCAGAACCATACTAGCGGTTGAGTTTCACTACCCAATGTTAGGAAAGGTTTTGCTGCAAAAGCTCTTGTCTTTATAGAAACTGTTCCCCTAGAAATTCGGCTATGCATGCACATAGTTATTATGCACCAAACATTGGGTATCCAATATCGATACTAG
>NZ_VFRP01000098.1 GCF_006385685.1 Amaricoccus solimangrovi
GGCGGACGCGGGCGGTTCTGAGACTCGTCGCCCCGGAGTCGATGTAGGTGACAAGGGCCTTCACCGGCAGCACGGCGGCGGCCTCCCGCGTCATTCTTCTCCGAGGGTTGCGCTAGGGGGATTGGCGCCGAGTCTCAGGAATGGGGAGAGAGACCACATACGGAATAGCACGTTCATGGGGCTGGATGTCCGCAAGGCGGCGATTTCCGTGGCTGATCGAGAGCGGCTGCTAGAGGGCAGGTGTGACGTACTCGAGGTTGTACATCCCGAAGACGCCGGAGATCCTCGGAAATTCCCCTATGCTGGCCGAAGCGCCCCAGAGACCGTTGACCCAGGCTATCGGGAAGACGAAATGGTTGTCGCGCACCATCTCCACCATCTCCACCTCCACATCGAGGCGCTGATCGACGTCGCTGGTGGCCAGCGACTTCTCGATCAGCTCGTCGAGAGGAGCATACTCCGCGTAGAGGATGCTTTCCGCCTTGCTCCAGAAGGCGCCGACATAGCCGAGCACCGGCTCCTCGTAGGCCGGGTTCGCCTTCACGATCACGGTTCCCGCCAGCCCGCGGTCCCGGGTGGCCGGCCGAACCTGGGTCGAGTAGTCCACGTTGGTCAGCTTCGGTCGCAGTCCGATCGCCTGCCAGAACTGGGCCACCGCCTGTCCCATGACGGTCAGGCCCGGCCGGTCGTTCTCCTCGAACAGCATCATCGGGAATTCGAAGCCGTCCGGATAGCCGGCTTCGGCCAGCAGCGCCTTGGCCCGGTCCGGGTCGTAGGGAGTCGCCGTCCAGGAGGGATCCCAGCGCGACCAGCTTTCGTTCGAGGTCCGGTCGGCCGCCGGCACCGCCTCGCCGCCGAGCAGGGTGTCGCAGATCAGCTGCCGGTCGATGGCGAGATCCATCGCCATCCGGACCTTGAGCGCGCGCTCCCAGGCCACGGGATCCGCCGGGTCGGCGACCCAGGGGATCGAGGCGTCGAAGGTCTCGCGCTCCGGAAGGAGGACGCCGAGCGGCGACACGGCGAGAACGTAGCTGCGCGGATCCGACAGGACCTGCGCGCCGCTGCTCCGCAGGCTCCGCGCGCTGGCGGGCGTGACGGGGGCGAGATCGGTCTGCCCAGCCATGATCATCGACCTCCGCGTCGATTCCTCGGGCACCTGGCGGATGATGAGTTCCTTGTAGGCCGGAGACTGACGCCAGTGGTTCGGCACCGCCTCGAAGCGGATGAATTCGCCGGGGCGAAACTCGACCATCTTCCACGGCCCGGTGCCGACACCCATGGACGGATCGGCGGTCGCGGCCTTGGCGCTCAGCATCACCTGACCGTTGAACGGTACGGCCAGCCGGTAGATCAGCCCGACGTTCTGTTCCTTGAGATGCAGGACGGCGGTATAGGCGTCGGGCGTCTCGACGCTCTCCACCGCGCGGCGCCAGAAACCGGCATCGAAGTTAAGGCTGTCGGGC
>NZ_VFRP01000099.1 GCF_006385685.1 Amaricoccus solimangrovi
CACGACCGAGGTCAGCGACGACCGGTTCTACCTGCTCGGGAAGGGCGGGCGGATGAAAATCCCGAACTGGCCGATGCCGGGCTTCATGAAGAACCACGGCAACTACATCGTCTCGATGGCCAATGTCTGCCGCTGGATGGCGGAGCAGGCCGAGGAACTCGGCGTCGAGATCTTTCCCGGCATGGCGGCGAGCGCGCTGGTCTTCGACGGCGAGCGCGTCGCGGGCGTGGTCGCGGGCGAATTCGGCCTCGAGGCGGACCGGACGCCGGGGCCGAACTACGAGCCGGGGATGGAACTGCTCGGCAAGTACGTGCTGCTCGGCGAGGGCGTGCGCGGCTCGCTCTCGAAGCAGGTGATCGCGAAATACGGCCTCTCCGAGGGCCGCGAGCCGCAGAAATACGGGCTCGGCATGAAGGAGATCTGGGAGGTCAGGCCGGAGAACCACCGCCTCGGCCAGGTCACGCACACGATGGGCTGGCCGCTCGGCGGAAACGCGGGCGGCGGCTCGTTCATGTACCACGCCGAGAACAACCAGGTGCTGATCGGCTTCGTGGTGCATCTCAACTACGAGAACCCGCACCTCTATCCCTACATGGAATTCCAGCGCTTCAAGCACCATCCGATGATCGCGGAGGTGCTGGCGGGCGGCAAGCGCGTCGCCTATGGCGCGCGCGCGATCAGCGAGGGCGGCTGGCAGTCGATCCCGAAGCTGACCTTCCCGGGCGGCGCGCTGATCGGCTGCTCGGCGGGCTTCGTGAACGTGCCGCGCATCAAGGGCAACCACAACGCGATGCTCTCGGGCAAGGCGGCGGCCGAGGCGGCGCAGGCCGCGATCGCGGCGGGCCGGTCGGGCGACGAGCTCACCGCCTATTCCGACGACGTGATGTCCGGGCCGATCGCGAAGGATCTGAAGCCCGTCCGCAATGTGAAGCCGATCTGGTCGCGCCACGGGCTCGCCGCCTCGCTGACCTTCGGCGGCTTCGACATGTGGTGGAATTCGCTCTTCGGCAACTTCTCGCTCTTCGGCACGATGAAGCACGGCAAGACCGACGCCAAGGCCACCGGCCGGGCGGAGCGGTTCGAGAAGATCGACTACCCGAAGCCCGACGGCGTGCTCTCCTTCGACCGGCTGACCAACGTCTCCTTCTCCTTCACCAACCACGCCGAGGAGCAGCCCTGCCACCTGACGCTGAAGGATCCCTGGGTGCCGATCGAACTGAACCTGCCCCGCTACGACGAGCCGGCGCAGCGCTACTGTCCGGCCGGCGTCTACGAGGTGCTGCGCGACGAGCACGGCAAGCCCAGGTTCCAGATCAACTTCCAGAACTGCGTCCACTGCAAGACCTGCGACATCAAGGATCCCGCGCAGAACATCAACTGGACCACGCCCCAGGGCGGAGACGGGCCGAATTACCCCAACATGTGATGGCG